>CANIBP010000120.1 GCA_947466075.1 Verrucomicrobiaceae bacterium | reverse complement strand
CCGTTGAGCAAGCCACCCGCGTTCGTGTTGATCGTCGCGGCAGAAACCGTACCCGTGAGCGCGGTGCCACCGTTCATCGCCACGCCGTTGAGGCCGGCGACATTCAGGTTGCCGAGGATGAGGCTCCACGGATTGGAGAAGCCACCCGCTGCAGCCAAACCGTTCGTACCAGCGACCACGGTCACATTGCCCGTGCTGTTACCGCTGATCGTGACGTTCTTGCCACCGTAGATGGTGGTTTCCGGCCCGGTGACATTGGCCAACACAACGTTGATGTTACCGTTGCTGTTGTCCTTGCTGATGATGTTGGTCGTACCCGCGTTGGTGATCGTGAGGGTACCGTTGACGCTCAAGTTGCCCGAGGTCTGGAGAATCGAGTTCGCCGTCGTGCTGGTGGTGTTCAGCGTCAGACGGTTCGTGTCGATGTTACCCGTGAGGACGATCTGGCCGCTCGTGTTGACCACGAGGTTGGTGGCGCGAGTGGCACCGGCGTTGCCGATGCTGACCTGGGCCTTCGTCGGGTCGGTGTTGATGGCGTTAATCGTCAACGAACCGGTCGCGGTGTTACCCGGACGGAACGAAATGCTCGAATTCGAGGTGATGATGTTCGCGCCGCCACCGTTGACGATCGTGACCGCGCCCTGGAACACGTTGGTCGTGCTGTTCAGGTTGTAGAAGCCGAGGGCATTATCACGAACCCGGAGGGCCGTGGTGCCGAGGCTGGTCAGTGTGCCTGCGTCCCGCTGGGTAATCGTACCACCTTCACCCGTGCCTTCGTTTTGGTCGGCGCGGAGGGTGACGCTCGAAAGCGAGAGGACGTTACCGGTCATGACAATTTCACCGTTCCAGCTGACACCGTTCAAGGTGTTGGCGGTGATGTTGCCGAGGTTCAAACCGGTGCTTTCGATCAAGACCACGGAGTTACCGTTGGCGGTGAACTGACCGAAGCGGGCATTGAGAGACTGAGACGAGTTCGGGCTGTCGAACGTGATATTGCCGGTGCCGAGACCAACAACAGGCGTACCAGCGGCAAAGCCGGTGCCGCCCGTGACGACCGTGCTAAACGTGATCGTCGGAGCCGCAGTGTAACCGGAGCCAGGGAGTACCATCTTGACGCCCGTAACGCTACCACCCGACATCACGAGTGTGCCGGTGGCGGTGACACCACCCGCGGTGGTCGGAGCCGAGAACGTGATGGTCGGAACGGCCGTGTAGCCGGTGCCGCCAGCGGCGACCGGGACGGAGAGGAGACCACCCGTAGAGACGAACGTGTTGAGGTTAACCGCACCTTCAACCCGCGCGATGCTGGATTGGTCTTGGGAGATGCTGCCACCATTGGTCGTGATGGTCAGATTCTTGCCGACGACAAACGGGAAGGCCGAGCTACCACCGCCGCCACCCATGACCACCGCGCCGTTGGCGCCGGTCGTGGAGTAGGTCGCATTGACCGTGCTGAAGGTCGCATCGCCAGCGGCGGTGACGCCGATGGTCAACGGACTGACAGCCGAGAGGGAGATGTTGTTACCCGTCAGCGAAGTTGTGCTGGTGAGGGAATTGTTGTTCGTCAGGGTGATGTTTCCGGTGCCGGCATTGGCCACGAACGTTGACGGAATCGTCAGGGTACCGTTCTGCGTGATGCTGCCGTTCGTCGCGGAAGCGGTGAAGCCGCCCGCAGCGGCCGTGGTCACGGCCGGGAGAACCAAGTTTCCGTTCGTGGAGGTAAACGTGGCGTAATTCGTGGAGTTGACGACTGCAGCCGTGCTCGAATTAACCGAGGGAGCCGAGACGGAGACGTTTCCGTTGTTCGGGGTGATCGTGCCATTCAGCGTGACGTTGCCTGTGCTCGCGATGGAAACGCCAGGAGCGGTTCCGGTCGAGGTGATGGCTCCGACGGTCAGATTTCCGACCGTCGCGATGGAGACGCCGCCGGCGCCAGCGGAACCGGTGACGGCAACCGAGCCGCCGACGGAGCTATTGTTCGCAACATTTACGTTGCCGCCAGCCGCGCTAAACGTGGCGTTGCCAACCACCGCGACCGTGCCGCTGGTGGTGACGTTACCAGCAGCCGCCGTGGCCGAGAGGTCGCCGCCGACCGTGGAGGCAGCGAGCGTGAGGCCGCCACCCGACACCAGCGAGGCGTTGCCGCCGAAGCCGGTTCCGGAAGCAACCGAGACCGCGCCGCCAAACGTGTTGGCGACATTGGTCAGCGTAACGGCGACGTTGCCGTTCGTGTTAAAGGTCGAGGTGCCGTTCACCACGACGCGCTGGGCGCCGTTCTGGGTGATGACACCGTTGTTGCTGACCGCGGTCAAATTACCCGTGACCGAAGTCGCACCGTTTGCGCCGGTGAGGGTCAGAGTTTGATTCGCTCCGCTCAGCGACGTGGTCGTGTTGGTGTTGTTCTGGCTGACGATCATGTCTCCCGAAACCGAGAGATTGTTGATCGCGACCGCGTGGCTCCACAGACCGAGGCCGCCCAAGATGCCGACCGAACTGTTGGCCGGATTGAGCGCGCCGTTGGTCGCGCCGACGGTGATGGTACCCGTCGAGCCGCCATTGAAGGCGAGATTTCCGCTGGTGCTGAAGGTGAAATCCGAGGACTCCGTCAGCGTGGAGAGGAAGAGACCGCCGAGCGTGCTGATTGCTGCGCCACTGCCGACGGTGATGTTACCGTTGGCGAGGATGAACACGCGACCGCTCGAGGTCAGCTGACCGTTGATGACCGCGTTGTCCTGCAACGTCGCGGGTGTGCCGTTGGTGTTGTAGCCCACCTTGTTGAGCACGGCGCTGCCCGCAGGCTGCACGAAGCTAAATTTTTCATTGGCGGCAATCTGGAATGCGCCGGCGTTCCACACCAAGATGGCGCGGTCGGGAGCAGTGATTGTACCAGTGGCAGATCCGGTGTCGCCAAACCAAGAGGCACCCGTGCCGTTGGTCTGGGTAAACGGAGCGGTGGATCCTGCGGGGACTACCGCGAGGAGCTGACTCGGCAGTATGGCCATCGGCCCTACAGCCAGCATCGCAACAAATAGTTTGCGAAGGGATAACTTAGCGGTTCGTGCTTTATTCATCTTAATTTTTGAGCAGTTTGTGACGAGATTACGCCTAACAGCGGGCAGCAGAATG
>CANIBP010000119.1 GCA_947466075.1 Verrucomicrobiaceae bacterium | reverse complement strand
GGGCTGGACGGCCCTATCGCGGAATCGGTAGCTCCGAGCTGCCTTTCCGCCGCGTAGATCACGTAATGCTTGCCTCGGAACCAAATGCTTCGTCAAAGTCGGGCAATTAGCCCGTGTCAAACGCCTGCCTCGCCCTGCTAAAACCCCTCCCTCCGGCCAATCAGTTTCCTGGCCTGCATTTTTCATGCTCAAGATAACCTTAACGCGTGCCCAATTTCCGCCGCTCGCCTACTTCGGCGTCGAGAATACCGGAACACCCTGTGGCTTCGGTGGAGAGAAGCGTGAAAACCTTTTGGCGTAGCAACCGCTGGTAATCTGCAACGACAATGATGACTCGACGAGAATCGCTCCAAACCCTCGCGGCCGGATTCGGTGTCGCGTTGGGCTCCACGATGTTCCCCGGAATCAGCCGGGCTGCTGGCTTGGCTGCCTCCAAGCTGTCCGGGGGCCCGAAGCGCATCATTTTTTTCCTGCAGAACCAGGGGTTCGATCCGGCGACCTGCATCCCGTCGGGCATGGTGAACAGCGGTTCGTTGGCCAGGGCGAAACTGCCCGAACCCATCGCGGCGCTGGAGCCATTCAAGGAGCGCCTGCACATCATCAACGGACTCCATGGCGTCCACACCAGCCCCTCGCACAGCCCCTTTTTCGGTGCGCTCGGTGGTTACCGCGGCGGCGACGGTGTGCCGCCGAGTGGACCCACGATCGACTACGAGCTGAGCAAGGTGCTTCCCGAGACGCTGCTGCCTCATCTCTGCATCGGCATGGACTCGATGGAGAACATGAAGGGCAAGCCCACGGTCGCCAACCTGTCAGCCAGCGGCGCGGGCCAGCCGATCTTCATGCATTCGAACCCGAACCACCTCTACCAGATGCTGTATGGTGGCATTTCCCAGGGGGACATCCGCAACCAGCATGAGGCGAGGTCCGGCATGTTTGATCGGATCGAGCAGCTTGCCGCCGCGAAGGGTGGCAGCCTGCCGACGGCGGACGCGCAACGCTACGGACAGTACGTGCAAGGGTTTCATGACATCAACGGCCTGCGCGAGCGGCTCGGCGGTGTCTCCGATCAGCTTCGTCGTTTCGCGCCGAAGGTGGACGGCCGTTACACAAATCCGGAGTTCGAGACCGACTGGCATGACGTCCTGCTCGACCTCGGCATCTCGGCCCTCAAATCGGGCACCACCAGCGTCCTCACGATCGGTTCCGGACGAGGCGAAATCTTCGGCGCATGGAAAGGCCTGGGCATCGAGCAGCAGGGGCACAATCTCGGGCACATGCCGCAGCCGGATAATCCCATTTGGATCAAGATCCGCCAATACAACTGTCGCATGCTGGTAAAGCTGATGCAGGAGCTGGAAAGCGTACGCGAAGGCAGCGGCACGATGATGGACAACACGCTGATCGTTTACACGAGCAACAATGCCGACAAGCAGCACACCAGCGGCACGACCTGGCCGGTGATGTTGCTGGGCAATTGCGGCGGCACCTTCAAGTCCGGCCGTTTCACGCAGCTCGATGGGAAGCGTCCGATCAATGCCCTCTACTCGACGCTCCTGAATGCCTCTGGTGTCCCGTGCGACCGCTTCAACATGAGTGAGAAGATGGCCGCAAAATTCGACTCCGGCACCGGACCCCTGAAAGAAGTCCTTTCGTGAGGCGACGACTCCTCCCTCTCACCGGGGCGGTCCTTGCCATGCTCGGCGCGACTGCCGGTGCCGCCGATTCCTACACGCCCGGTGAGCCCGTTCGCGTGGATTTTAAATCGTTCGGCCAGGGCTTCCTTGAGCGGCACTGCACCGACTGTCACGGCGACGACATCAAAAAGGGTGACCTTTCCCTGCACGACCTTGGACCCGTGGACGAGACCAACGCCGCCGTCTGGAAAACCGTGTGGGCGCAGGTTGCGCTCGGGGAGATGCCGCCGAAAAAAGAGCCCCAGCCGGAGGTCGTCGACCGGTTGCGTTTCACTGACTGGATCGTCGAGGAACTGCAGGGCGCCATGAAGAACAAGGGCGGGTTTCGCGCCCATCTGGATCCGAAAAAAGGTAATTTTATTAATCACGGCTTGCTCTTCGGCCCGCTGCCCAAAGGCATCGTGTTGGTGCCGACCTCCTCGCCTGCCCGCCTCTGGCGCGTGACGCCGCAGGAGCACATCACGCGGCTCAACGAGTTGATTAATACCGAACCCAAGTTCGACCCCGCCAAGCCGGGCCTCCGAACCCATGGCGATGCCGTTCCCACGAACCACGGTGGCGAGTTGAAGCTGTACTTCGGCACCGACGAGATCCTTCGGTGGGAGGGCGGCACCGTGGCCTACGCCACGTCGGTGAAGAGCGTGCCCGAGGTGCTCGCTTCGGCCCGCAAGAGTGGCCTGAAGAATTACCCCGACCTCTCCACCGTCAACAGCGCCGAGGCGACGCAGATCCTCGGCATGGCGGAGGACATCCTCAAATACATGGCCTACGGGGCGCTCAGCATCGCCAAGCCGGAGCAAATCACGGACGACCCAAAAACCTACGACAAGGTCAAGCCACGGGGCGATCTCCGCGGTTTGCCCACGGCTATTGTTTACAGCACGAAAGTCACGCGCCCGCTGACCCCGATTTTCGATTTGATGAAGGAGTCTGAGGTGACCGACGAACGGCTGCGCGCCGCCGTGGACTTTCTCTTCGAGGCCCTCACTTTCCGCCCGGCGACCGCGACGGAATCCGACAGCTACCTGGGGATTGTGAAGGATGCCATTGCCAAGGTGGGCAGGAAGGACGGCGTCTTCATGGGCCTGTCGTCCATTTTTCTCGATCGCGACGCCCTTTTTCGCCCGGAGCTGGCCGGAGCCGGCCTGCCCGACAATCACGGTCGGGTGATGCTGCAGGACTGGGAGCTGGGCCTGGCCGTGAATCACGCCCTGCGTTACCTCAAGCCCGACGAGCCGCTGCGCCGGGCGATCATCGACGGCCGCATGAAAACGCGTGAAGACGTGAAGCGCGAAGTGACCCGCCTGCTTGCGGAGGACAGCACCCGCAAACCGAGAATCCTCCAATTCTTCCGCGACTACTTCGACCACGACCTCGCCGGATACATTTGCAAAGACACCAAAGCGCTTGCGAGCACGGGCGTCGTCAACCGGGGCAACTCCCACTACCGGGCCATGTTCGACGCGGTCGCGAGCACCGATCGACTGATCGAGCTGGTTCTTGAGAAAGACCGGAACGTCCTCAAGGAGC
>CANIBP010000118.1 GCA_947466075.1 Verrucomicrobiaceae bacterium | reverse complement strand
GCAGGAGGCCATTGATTCGCTCCTGGAAGGCCGGTTCACCGTGCCGCTGACCCTCAATCCGCTGCCCAAGATCATCAAGCGCGCCGCCGTGGCCTTCGCCTGCGAGTTGTGCTACCGCCGCCGCTCCACGCCGGACAAAGACAACCCCTGGAAGGGCGTGGCTGACAGCTTCCGCAAAATGCTCGCCGCCATCACAGCGGGTGAGCTGAAGCTCAACGCCACCGCTGCCGCCGTCGCTGCCCAGCCCGCTGAAGCGGCGGGCATTGTCATCTTTGACAGCTCCCTCGGCGGCCCGAATGGCCGCGTGCTTGGGTAACTGCCGCTCGTCACGTCGAGTCACCTCACCGGCCCGCCATCGTGAGTCATGGGCAACACGCTGGAATACCTCCTCAAGCTGGACGCCGGAGCCTTTGAGGGTCCGATGTCCAAGGCGCGTGGCAGCATGCGCGGAGCCAAGTCAGACGCGGAGGCGCTCAATAGCAGCGTTGTCAACGTCGGCAAACAGGGCGCGGCAGGCTTTGCGGCCCTGGGGGCCGGGATGCTGCTGGCGGGAGGCTCTGCGGCCAAGTCCGAGGGCGTATTCAAGCGCCTGTTTCACGCTGTCGAAAGTGGCGTAGGAGGTACAGCGCGCGTACTGCGGGCGGGTGGTGGTGTAACGCAGCTTGGCGCGATGTTTGCCCGACAAATCCCCGCCATGTCTAAGTATCGCGACAGCCTCAAAGCAGTCGAGGACCGCGCCCACCGGATGAATTCCAAGCTGGAAACTCTGGCGGGCATGGGGGGCAAAAATCACAGCGGCGGGGGTGTGCTGGCGGTCTTTCGCGCCAACGGTGGCGGGGGTGGTCAGGTAGGCGGTGGGCAAAATCCATCAGGGGGAGGTGGCGCAGGCCGTGCCGCTGGCGGCATTGGCGCAGTGGGTTTGCTCAAAGGCGGCATGTTCGCAGGGGCGCTGGCAGGCATCATGGGCGGCGTGAAGGCCAGCTCATCAGCGGCGGCGATGGAGAGCAGTGAGATAGCGTTTAAGAGCCTTATTGGCGACGCGACCAAAGCCAAAACCACACTCAAAGAACTCTTTGATTTCGCTGCTGACACCCCGTTTCAGATGCCCGAGGTGCAAAGCTCGGCGGTCAAGCTCATGGCCGCTGGCGTGGCCGCCACGGACCTTTCTGGCAGCCTCTCGGTGTTGGGCAATGTCACGGCGGGCTATCAGGCTGATCTCGGTGCCGTGGCGACGATCTATGCGCAGGTAGTCAACAAAGGAAAACTCTACGCCGAGGAGCTGCAACAATTCGGCGAGAATGGCGTGCCAGCACTGCGGCTAGTGGCCGACGCTTTGGGAAAGACCACCGCTGAAGTTATGGCGATGGGCACGGCCGGCGAGCTGTCTGCATCCGACCTGGCTAAAGCCTTCAATATGGTGGGAGGTGCAGGTGGCAAACTAGCCAATGCCATGTCTGATCAAGCCGCAAGCACCCAGGGCTTGTGGAGCACCTTGAGTGACACCATCAACCGCATGTTCATCGTGCTGGGAAATCCGATCAATGATTTCATGAGGCCCATGTTAAGGCAGGCCATCGACTACGCTGGCAAGCTGGCGGTGGCGCTGGAGGCAAGCATTGCGGGCTTTCGCGCTGCGCTGGAGGGCGGCAAGCTCGGCGCGGCCTTGAGCGCTACCTTGCGAGTTGGCATGGCTGAATTCAGTATCTTCGCGGCAAAATCATTCGGCCAGCTTGCGCAGGGTGCAGCGGTATTGTTTAGCACGGCCCTGTCGGGCAATGTGGGACAGGGTCAAAACCGCTTTGTTAATTTCTTTTCCGGCATCGCCGACGTGATCCGCGCCGAAATCGGCGGAGCCTTTGACAACATCACCGCCGATTGGATCGCCTCCATGGCGGTGGGGATGGGAAAAATTCAAGAACTGATGGGAGGGCCGAAGGCGCTGTCACACGCAGAGTACAAGGCGCAAGCCCTCGACGCTGGCGAGGGAAATGACAACCTGCGCCAGCGCGGACAAGACAAGATTCGTGGCGCGTTTGGCAACCCACTGCAAGATATGGCCGATGCCATGGGCGGCAGTGCCTTTGCGGGCATGTGGCGGGCCTGGGCCGATACCACCAAGGAAGGCATCGAGAAAGGCACTGACGCTGCTAAAAACGGACTTTCTGAGGCCGTGGCTGAGGGCATGACAGAAGGCGAGGCTAAGACCAAAGCTAAAACCAAGTCTGACAAAATCGACGAGGCCGAGAAGGGCCGCAAAAAGATCAAGGGTTTCAGCTACAAGGCCAGTGGTGCGAACGCGGGCTTTGGCGGGATCGACGAGTACAAGCGACTTCAGGAGCACACGGGCAAAGTGGATAACGGCAAACGCTACGGCGGAGCCTACGTCAACAAAGCCTTCGCCGATGGAGCCTTTAAGATGCCGAAGGAAATCGCCGATGCCAAAACACCCGGCGAAGTGACCGCGCCAGGCGGCATGAAAAAACGCATGATGGGTGGCAACGATGACTTTTTCAATGGCGTCAAACGCCCGCCCATCGGTGCCCCCAGAGTCGCGCCCCCAGGTGCCGCCAAAAACACCCAAGCGCGCCAGGCTGCCGCTGTGGCGGCTGCTGTCTCACAAAAGGGCAGTCACCCGCTGGCCGCGCTCATCAAGTCGCTCGATGACAAGCTCGGCAAAATCGCTGTCGCTTAATTTCCGCCTGTATGTCCATCACGCACCGTGCCAAAACCGCCGTTCTCAGCTCCCTCCCGGCCTCGACCTGGGTGCTGCTGTCGAGCGTGCCCTCCAAAGGTGAGCAAGGCTGGGACACGCTTTCGGCGCGCTGGGTCTGCGACTTTCGCGGCACAGTCAAAACAGCGGCTGAGGTCGCAGGTGTCTTTCCCATCGGCTCCCGCTTCGGATCTGAACAGTTTTGGCTGACTGCTGCCAAACCCTCACGGCTGGGCGGGAATGTGTGGGCGCTCGACTGCGAGTACAAGGGCCTGATCTCAAGCATCTTTTCCGGCGGTGCCACCACAAACACGAGCACCACGGCCACGATGACTTCCACCACCGGCCTTGCTGCCGGGATGCTGCTCGTCCATGCCAATCTCACCCCAGGGACACGCGTGGCCAGCGTCACGAATTCGACCACGATTGTCCTCACCCTGCCCGCCATCGCCACGGGTACGGGCTTGAGCTTTGTGGTCGGTCGTGGCCTGTCCTTCAATTCCAATTCCGGGACCGAAGCGCAGAGTGCCTCGGACATCGACAT
>CANIBP010000117.1 GCA_947466075.1 Verrucomicrobiaceae bacterium | reverse complement strand
GATCGGCTCGGTCGATGCCGCTTCGGGCTTAACTGCCACCGAGGGCGGCACGCTCGCCGCCGAGGCCTTGGGCCCGAAACAATGCAGCGCCTCCTTCGTGAAGATGAAGACCGCATCGCCGTAGAAGGACGGTGCGCCGAGGCAGGGGGCGCCCATCTGATTCTCCGAGAGAATCGTGGCCTTGTCGCCCGCGTCCTTGATGACGTGGACCGTGCCGTGCAAGGTCGGGACGTAGAGTTTGCCGTCGGCGTAGGCGGGCGAGGCGTGCAATTGATCCGGCGCCAGTTTTTCGCTCCAGATGGTCTTGCCGGTGGTCGCGTCCGCGCAGACAAGCGTGCCGGTGGCGATCGTACAATAGACGCGGTTGTTCACCATCACGGGCGAACTGCTGAAGGCGACAAAGTCGTCGTTGCGCCAAAGCTCTGACTCCTTGCCGAGAATTACGGGTTTCGCCGCGGTCGGATATTCGGTGGGAATCTTCAGGCACACCAGCCGGCCGTGGCTGGTCGAGTCCATGTTTTCCTTGCCGTGGACGGCAATCAGGCGGCCGGGCCCCGCCAGAATCACGTCGGCATTTACGCCGGCGCCAGAGAGGCGGAACCGCCAGATGGACTCGCCCGTGCGGGCGTTGACGGCGACGACGTGCCCGCAGCCCGTGCCTTGGTAAATCACCCGCTGATTGCCGATGTTGCCGTAGACCGGAGTCGCAAAGGTGCTGTCGATCGGCTCGATGCCAGGAGTCGAAAACCAGCAAAGTTCACCGGTACGCTTGTCGAAGGCATAGAAACGGTTCCGGGCCGGGCCGTCCGTGCCCCAATTGGCGGTGATGCCGTCGGTGATGACCAGATCTCCCTCGACGACGAGCGCACCGGTGCGTCCGTTCGGGAACGTCAGGCGGCCGTACTCCTCCATCATGGAGTGTTCCCAGAGTAGCTTGCCATCGCGGTTGAGCGCCATGACGAGACCGCAGGTTGACTCAAGGTAGACGTTGCCGGTTTCAGCGTCGATTACCGGGGCGCCAATGGCGTAGCGGTTGTAGGTCGTGTCGCTGATGTAGTCGCGAAAGCGATGCTCCCAGAGCTTTGCCCCGGTCTTCACATCGAGGCAAATAAGCGTCTCTTCGACGTCGGTCGTTTCACCGTAAAACCCGAAAGCGTACACCCGTCCATCGGCGATCACCGGGGCACCGGCGCCCTTGACCTTGTAAGACCAGCGGTGATTCGGGCCGTTGACGTCGAGTTTGTCGGGCAGCTTCACTTTGGCCTTGGAAACGCCGTCCTGGTCAGGACCGCGCCAAGTTAGCCACCCGGAGGCGGCTTGGGAGGTGGAAACACTCAGGCCAGCGGCGAGAGCGGCAAGCAGTGGAACGAGGCGGGCTGCAATTCTCATGGGACCGAAAGGTTTTAAAAGAGGAGCGGGAGAAAAATCAGTATGGAGCGACGACACTAGGGAAGCAAAACAGCACTCAAGTGCTTCTACATGGCAGGATATCGCATCGCGCCGACTCGGGGAGGACAAGTCTCTTGTGCGTTTTTAGGGAAGAAATTGTCATCCAATATGGAGTCGGGAGCAGTGGTAATTAGACGTTTCGCGGTGGTGGAAAGATTCGCGCGACCGACGAATTTCCGATGGTTCGGGCAAGGCGGTTATCCATCGCCCGGCGACCGAAGCCGCACGTCGCATCGGTTCAGAGGGAAAGATGGCCCAATGCGAGCAGCCCGTAATAGGTGTATTCGGCATCGACAAATTCGTCGGCCCAGTGGCCGTGGAAGCCTCCCTCCGCGGTCCAGAGCGAATCCATGAAATCCATGCATCGTTCGTGAATCCCGCTCGGCAGGCGACGTTCCAGGGCCGCCAGGGCGTGCAACGCGGTTGCCGTTGAAAGCAAATCGGGCAGGGGGGCTCCAGGGACGGCGAGGAAGCCGCCTTGGGAATGTGCTTGGGCGAAAATCCAGTCGCCGACCGCGGCATTGACGGGAAATCCGAGGTGCCGAATCATCGTGACTGCCCCGGCCGTGGCGTTGAGCGCGCCCGTTTTTGCGCCCGGAATGTTGCTCCAGGCGCCGTCCTGAGACTCCAGCCGTTTTAGCGCCTGGATGAGTTTAAGTAGGTTCGGTGGGGTTTTCCCCAGGTCTTGATATGCTCCCAGTGCGACGAACGCCCCATAGGCGGTGCCGTATGACGCCTGTCGATTGCCTTCGTAGCCACCATCAGCGGTGCGAAAGGATTCCACCCGGTTCAACAGGGCGGTGTCGAGGCCGTCGGGCATCCGGGAGGTTCCGAGGCTGGCCCAGCAGCGGGCAAGCGAGGACACATGGACGAAATCCAGGCCGTCGCCGTCCCCAAAGGTCCGCAGGTACCGTTCGACCTGCTCGGCGGGTACGGGAACATCGAGCGCCTGCATTCCGGCCAGCGAGAAGATCGTGTAGTACAGATCTGGCCGGCCGTCCCGGTTGCGCCCGCCGCCCTCGGCCGTGATCTGACGCTGGAAAAACTCGCGGACCAAGTCGGTCGAGTCGCCCAACAAACGCGGCGACAGTCGTGCGACCTGCAACAGCTGAAGACGAAGACTCAAGCCGTTACCAACGCGGGCGTCTGCGCAAGCTGGGTCAGATTGACCTGCTCGTGCTCCTTGCACCAGCCCTTGATTTCGACGTCGTTGAAGATTTTCCCAATCGTGCGCCGGAGCAGGCCCTTCAAGTTGGGATCCTGTACTTCATGGAGGGATCGGATCGCCTCCTCCTTGTAGGTGCCGAGCAACACGTCGGCGCGTTCGGTCGCTCCCAGTTCCGCGTAGAGAGCCTCGACCTGCTCAGCCGTCACGCCTGCCGGCCAGACGCGCCGCCAAATCGAAGCGAGCAATTCCTTTTGCGCTCCCTTGGCCTTTTCGTGAGCGATGGCCAACAGCAGGTTCGGGCGCATGGCGGCGATGTCGTTGGTGTCCCCGCCGAATCCGAGGTCGCTGAGGTCGTCGCGAATCTGGTAGGCGATGCCAAGCGCTTCACTATAGGTGCCGATGACGTCAGAGACTTCCTCGTAGCTCTCAAGACCGGCGTAGATCGCCCCCATCCGCAGGGCCACTTCGAAGGCCGGCGCCGTCTTGCGACGGACTATGTCGAGGACTTCGGTGGCTTTCAGCGGCTTGGGCTGACGCGCCCAGCACAGTTCGGCGCCCTGTCCCTGGCAGAGCTGGCGCTGCCCCTCGGCGGCCACCCGCAACATGACTACCTTTTGTTCGGCGGAGACGCGGCAGGAGGCCAGCAATCGG
>CANIBP010000116.1 GCA_947466075.1 Verrucomicrobiaceae bacterium | reverse complement strand
GGCTCACTCCCTCAACCAATACCCGGCGTCGTATCTCGTTCCATTGCTCCATATTCGTGAACATCCTCCTGGTTAAACCAGAGGTGCTGCACTTTTAAACCACCACGCCACCCGGCGCACCCGCCGCACTTTTTAACCGCGTTTTATAGAAAGAGATTGCCGATGAAACGGGCATCCGCTTCGGCATCGTGGAGACGCATCAATTTGCAGGTATTTCCTCCACGGGAGCCAACGGCCAACCAGCGCCGCTGGGCTTCGAACAATCCAAGTCGCTGTGGGAGCATTTGAAAACTGCCGGTTTAGTGGACTCCAAGGGCAAGGTGCAGGACGCCCTCCGCACCGCGCTAAAGAACGGCACGCTGACTCTGCCGGAGCCCTTTGCCGCCCAACTGCCGCAGGTGAAAGAGATTCTCCGCAAGCTGTGCGGACGTTTGGAAATCAAGAACGCAGACGAGCGCAAGCAGGTTAAAACCCGCCAAGCCGTGCTGCAAGGATCGGATTTCAAGGCTCTCTGGGATCGCATCAAGCACAAGACAACCTACCGTGTGCAGTTCGACAACGAGGCCCTGTTGACAACCTGCATCAAGTCGCTTGCAGACGGACCACCCATCGCCAAGACGCGCCTGCAATGGCGCAAGGCCGACCTATCCATCGGACGCTCCGGCGTGGACACCAAAGAGACGGCCTCCTCCGCCCCTGTGACCCTCGACGAAGGAGACATCGAAATCCCCGACATCCTCACCGACCTCCAGGACAAGACCTCGCTCACACGTCGCAGCATCCACCGCATCCTTGTGGACAGCGGACGCCTCGATGATTTCAAACGCAACCCGCAGCAGTTCATCGAACTTGCTGCCGAGATCATCAACCGCAGCAAGCGCATGGCTGTCGTGGACGGCATCAAATACCAGCGCATCGGAGCCGAGGAATACTATGCCCAGCAACTCTTCGAGACCGAAGAGCTTTCCGGCTACATCAAGTCCATGATCGACGCCAACAAGTCGGTCCATGAACAAGTGATTTACCAAAAGGACACTGAGCGCACTTTTGCCGAGCAGTTGGAGAAGAACGAAGCCATCAGGGTTTACGCCAAGCTCCCCGGTTGGTTCAAAGTCCCGACACCACTTGGAACCTACAACCCCGACTGGGCCGTGCTCGTAGATAAAGACGGCACCGAGCGTCTCTACTTCGTCGTCGAAACCAAGAGCAGCCTCTTCACCGACGACCTCCGCGACAAAGAAAGCGCCAAGATCAAATGCGGCGAAGCTCACTTCGCCGAACTCGCCACGCACAATACGCCTGCGGCCCGGTTCGTGAAAGCGACGAAGCTGGATGAGGTGCTGGCTAGATGCTGAAAGATACCGCCATGCACACCTTCGCCGATCTCGCCAAAGCCTTGAACCGGTCCACGGTGTATCTCTCCGGCCTGCAATCGCGCTTTGAGTTGCCTGTGATTGAAGGAGCGGCCTACTCGGAAGCCTATCTCGCCTTTCTTCAGACGGTGGTGCATCTGCGCACCCTCTCGATCACCGAAGAAACGCTGCGGGATCTCTGGCACATCGAGAAGAAGCTCTTGGTGCTGCTCCATGCCGACTCCACCGGATCACCCACCTGGTTTCTCGATTCCTGCGGAGCGATGACGCATCCGAAGCGCCGGTTGCTGCTGGCCAACTACGAACTCGGAGCCGAGGTCCATGGCAAAGGTGTGCAGTTGGGCCTCAACTTCGCCGACACCGCCCCGGAACTCTTTGGCGGACAAGAGATGGGCGAAGACGCCCTGCGTGTCCTCAACGAATACCGCAAACTCCACGCCCGCATCACCGCCGACGTGAAGGCAGAGGTGCCTCATCTACGGGCAGCGGTTGCGTGGTCGAAGCGTTTGTGAATTGAGAACAGACTTCAGCCGAGTCCCATGGACAGCAGCATTCGGGTAAACCGGTCCATGTCCTTGCGTGTGGTCAAGCCATTCAGTTTGGCTAGATCCAGGATGGGTTGGTGCAGGCTGCCGAGTGCATCACGAAGGAACCCGCACTCCAAAGCCAGGGTGTCATGGATCTGTGCCGAACCGATGCGGTCTGCGAATGCTGCGAGATCCTGACCGGAGAGGAGCGCTACGACGTAGTGCGTGATGGCAGCCATCTTGGCGTAATTCAGCCGGTCGGGCGTGTCGGTGGGCATGTGATAGTGCTCCCACGTGCCGCACGAAAGGAAGTAGTACGGCACACCATGGCGGCGGAAGATGCCGTGGTCGCTCATGTCGCCCACGTAGCTGTTGAGGGTGGGGATCACGCGTAGGTCCTGCGCCTGACCGAGGGTGGTGATCACTTGCGCCAACTCGGGATGGCTCTCGGTGCCGGTGACAAACAGCAGTGACTTCAAATCGGCAACGGCCTGTTCCAGGCTGGGCTCTGCCTGTGGACCAAGTTGCCCCACCGGCAGGCAGACGTCATGCCCGACCAAATCCATGACTAGGACAGCATGGATCTCGCGACTGCCGTGGATGTGGTCCTCGTAGAATCTGTTGCTGCCCATCGCTTCGGAGTGGAAATACGGGGGCTCCTCAGCGTCGAAAATGGCCACGATGAGATCGCGCTCCAGCGTGGCGGCCTTTTGTAAGATGGAACTGGCTTGCAGGGCAATGGCGACCGCCGCCGCATTGTCATCGGCACATGGATGGGCAATGACGCTGTCGTAGTGAGCGCCAATGAGCAGCGGAGCGAGAGCACTGTTTCTGCCAGGAATGCGGCCGGCGAGATTGCAGAAGTCCTTCCTGCCGGAGCGGTAGGGCAGTTCAAAGGAATCATCGATGAACGGTTGGCAGCCGATCTCCTTCAGCCGCCCAGAAAGGTGATGACGGGCATCTTTGTGCCCCTGAGAGCCAACCATACGGCCCTGCGGGTAGCAGATGGCTGCGACATCGCGCTGTAACAGTTCGGGGAGAGATGGCATGGTTTGAACAAGGCTGGTTTTTCTTCGTGGATGGATAAGTCCGGATGATTGTGGTAGAAACCGCGAATTCGAATATGTCTCTCGATTCACTCATCGCCGAAGCCACTCGTTACGCCCGCTTCACCATGAAGACGAGCGGGTGCCTGACTCCGATCATGATGGCCGCCACGGAGCAGGGAATCATCCTCTTTAGCCCGGACAAAATGAGCGACACGGGAGCCAAGGATGATTTTGCCAACAAGGTCAGATTGATCACGGGATCGTATGGTGCTTCTGCCGTCGTGCTCATCCTCGAATCCTGGATCACCAAGGCCAGGCCGGGTGAAAAGCTAGACACAGAGACGCCGCCGTCCGAATCCTACGATCGCGAAGAAGTAGTGGTATTGATCGGTCAGGCTCCGCAAGGCAACATCACCCACCTTCTGCCTATTCATCGGCTCGGTAACGGCAAATTCTGGAACCTCGGGGACGCCGAAGACATGCCCGCCGACAGTTTCAGTGGCCGCTTTGCCGGTCTCCTGCCGCCAAAGCCCGTGGATGAAAAGACCCGCCAGATGGGCAAGGTGCTGCT
>CANIBP010000115.1 GCA_947466075.1 Verrucomicrobiaceae bacterium | reverse complement strand
TTACGTCCTGATCGACGCGAACCGCGCGCCAAAAAACGAAGGCCGAAGTCCTATCAATTACTAACTGCCCCGCGCCACAAGTTCCAAGAAATCCCCCATCGTGAACGCTACCGTGCTGCTGCTTAACCGAGTGCCATTCATGTCTGTCCGCTTTATCGAGGCAAGATCACCGCATGGCGTGATGCTCAACACGGACACAGACAGCCCCCTCCCAAGACCACGTCTCCGCGCCACGTCTAGGACCAACACGACCCGCCACGCCCTCAAAAGCAATTGCGACGACGACGCATAAGTAGCCCGCTGCAAGCCAAACCAAGAAGCACCGTGCGCGAAGGCTCGGGCGCTGCCCATGTCTCAATCAAAAGGTTGTCCAGAGCAAACCCCGTGGAGTCGGAGGGCGATTCAAAATAAAGCGTGTCAAAGATCATGAGCGCACTGGCTGAGTCGTTGCCAGTGGCCCGCAGAACGCCATCCTGATAAAGTGCCAAGTCCACATTGAAGCCATTGCGGGTGATGAGCAGGCTGGTGCTGCGAGGGGTGGCACCGTCATCGAAGCTCTTGGTCGGCGCGGGGCCCGTGATCAGGCTGAGCATGTCGCCACTGGGACTGGGATCCGTGCTGGACAGGTTGTCCAGTAGGATGCCGTTGCTGAAGGCGTTGTACACATTGATCTCCTTGCGTATGTTATAGTCGCCATCCTTGCTGGCGGAGGCGTTGTCCCAGTAGTTCACGTCTGCGAGGTAACCGATGTCGTCGCTGAAGGTAGTGTTGGAGCCTTTGTTGTAGAGGCCGTAGCGGAAGAAATTGTACGGCTGAAGGCCGGGACTGGTGGGCGTGGCCAAATAGCGGTAGTCGAAACTCACTTTGATCCAGTCACCAGTGCCGCCGAGCATGACTGGCGTGCCTGACGCAAAGTTAATACCCACATTCTGCTGGCCGTTGCCTGTATTGCTAAAGACTTGGTTCGGGGCTGTTGGATCAAGTGTCGCGTCCGTGGTTACCTGCCAGATGTTAGTGCCTTCATAAGCCCAGCCTGCAATAGTGCTTCCAATACCGGCGGCATCAAAGTTTTCGGAATAGACAACTGTCGCCGAAGCCTGTTGAACAATTAGTCCAGTGACGAGGAAGAAGATAAACTTGCGCATAATACAATAAGACGATGATTATCGGAGCATCGTTGGTGATATCCAAAAAGCAAAATTTTTTATCACAATGGTGATAGAATGGTCGAGAAAGAACTTGGAGTAACCCGATTCTGTCCATGCGTTTCCTGCGTCACGGGCCTTTCTGGATTCACAAATAGAGCGAACACACCTGCGAGCACATGCGCTCCGGCGCAGATTCTCTGCGCCACGCCCAGTGCCAAATCGCCCCCCCCCAAAAAAAGCAATTACCCAGCTGTCATGTTGTTTCGAGAGGATGCAGCCTTTTCTTATCCACCTCATAAAACAGGTGATGCCAGAAACAGGGAAAACGGAACACCTTATCTAAAAGATCTGGGAGAGGATGCAGAACAGGTGCCCGAGATTGCGCCAGCTGAAGCCACATGGGGCCATGAGAGGCCGTTCTACTGCCGCCCATTGCAACGCAATCGGCGCTTAATGCCCTTTCAAAAATGGTTCCTTGTAGCTGGCTTCCTTATGGCCCCCGTTTTCGGCTATCTGCTCGGCCTCAACCATGGCCACCCTGCATCTTCGCCAAATCTGGCTGAGCGGCCCACCTTGCCAATTGCAAAGCCCTCAGCTTTGTCTGCCACGAAACCCGAGACTGAGCTTGTCGTTCTCAATGCTGGGGACTTTCACATGGGGGATGCTAGGGATGAGTTGAAAGATGCGCGACCTCACCAGGTCAATTTGGCACCCTATATGGTCGCCAAACATGAAGTGACCTTGGAGCTTTGGGAGAGAGTCATGCTTTGGGGCCAAGACCATGGCTACCCAGATCTCCCTAATGGCAGCGGTAAAGCGCACGACCACCCTGTCTATGGTATCTCCTGGGGGGACGCTGTGAAATGGTGCAACGCACTCAGTGAAATGGAAGGGCTCACGCCTTGTTATTACACCGAAACCACCTGGCAGAATGTCGCACGCAAAGGCATGGCGGATATCGGCAACCAGCAGGTCAACTGGGAATCCAATGGCTACCGCCTGCCTACGGAGGCCGAATGGGAGTTTGCCGCTCGTGGTGGCCTCGCAGACAAACGTTTTCCCTGGGGCAATGAAATCAACCATGAGGAGGCCAACTACCATGGCTCGCCCCTCATTGAATATGATAAATGTCAGCGTGAAGGAACAGCGACCGCCCTAATGAGCAGCAAACCCTATACCGCTGTAATTGGCAGTTATCAGCCCAATGAATTCGGTCTTTATGACATGGCTGGCAACGTGGCCGAGTGGTGCTGGGATTTCTATGATCCAAGTTACGGGACTGCAGAACCATTGCAGAACAATCCCCACGGTCCTGACAAGGGCAAAAACTGCGTCGTCAGAGGTGGCAGTTGGAGGCATTCGGCCGCTGATGCCCGCTGCGCGAGCCGTTTTAGTCTGCCTGGAGATCTGCCCACAGCATATGTCGGCTTTCGGGTAGTTCGCAGCCTTTAAGACATCCATCACTAAAAAATGGTCCCTCTTATGGTGGACGCCAGCATCTACTCATGAGCCGACAGCCTCCCCTAACACCCCATCCGCGCGCCACGTCCTAGGGCCAACCCGACCCGTCACCCTCAAAAGCAATTTCCTAGCAGACAGTCCGGGCTGCCAAAGCCAATTGCCACATCTCCCCCCAACCAAATCACTGCAAGCCGTTGCCAATCAACAGCACCAGACGCGCGGCAATCCACAAGATGAGAGCCATTACCAGGCAGGACATACCCTTGCGCACCTTGTTCAGCTTGGCCTCAAGCACGATGCATTTCGAATGAACCTGTCCCAGCACAGAGCGCTTGACCCCATCATTCGACTGCTGGCAGAACAAATCCGCATAGTCATCCCCTGGAATTTTGGCGATCTGGCCTGAGAAATAGAGATTGGGATGACGATTGATGTCCGAGGCTTTTTTTACGGCGCGAGGAAAAGCCGCAGCGATGCCGCAGCCAAAAGCAAAGCTCATGGACACGATGAACAACGAATACAATGCCAGCACGACATATTCGAAAACCAGCATGCCCGCCCAGCTATGCAAGCGCAACCCCGGGCCCATGTTCACTATCGAGGCCATCAGGACAGCGGAAGTGCTCAGGGTTAGCTGCGCCTTCAAATCAGCCCGGTTGATCTGCTGCTCCACGTCCAAATAAAGCATGTAGATCAAGCGTGTGACATCCACCTGAGTGTCCTGTACCAGGGTGGTAATGGTGCCGAGGAGGTCGGCAGCGGGGGAAGAGGACGATGAGGAAGCTGGTTGCATGAAAAGCGGACGACTTTCATAGGCACACAACCACAGGAGGCAAGATGGAGTCACGCTGATGTCAAAATCGTCACTGATTCACTACTGCCCGGCCATGGACCCGTCAGACATCTGGAAAGCATTCTCGATGAGGTTGAAGGACGGCATCTCACGGTTCATCCGGGAAGTTGGTGCGTTGATCAGGTGCCAGTGAGTATGGCTTTGGACTCATGGAGTGCGTAGAGGCGCAGGTGGAGGAACTCCACGTCGCGGTAGCCATAGGCCATGCGCGTGAGTCTGCCGA
>CANIBP010000114.1 GCA_947466075.1 Verrucomicrobiaceae bacterium | reverse complement strand
TGGTCTGTTTCGCGTTTTCGCGCATTCGCGTGAGCCACCTTCTCGCTGAATTTGACGGCGAATAAAGACCCAAACCAAGACATGCCTCACGCGAAGCCGCGAAGGGCGCGAACCAAGGAAGTCGCGGCGGCCGGTTCTACGGATTGAATAAGTCAGAAAAATGGGGTCAAAAACATAAAACCGGTTAGCTCCGGATTTCAATGGCCAGGATGCGCCAAGGATATACTCACGCTAAAAAGCGAATGGCCATGTGTGTCACAACTGGCATTCATAGGGGAAGGTGTTCCACTCGATTTGCCAAGTCTTCCAAGGTTCCAACCTCGGCAATCACGGTCAAGTCTTGGACGCACCGGCCGATTGTCACGCGCAGTTGATGGGCGTAGATTACACCGGAAAAGAATCTTCCTTCGCGTTGCCAAGCAGCGCAGATTTGCAGGAAATCCTGATCACGGGTGAATAGTACCGAATTCAGCGCGGTGGCACGGAGCAACACGGCGGGATCTTCAGCTTGCGCGTAGGAGTCTTCCTGTGCAGTCGTAACATCCACGTTTCGTGCCCGCAATGCATCGGTGATGCCTTGGGGGACGTGAACGTCCATATAGAATTTCAGGCTCAAACCGGAGGTTGAAGAAGTCGCAGGCGACGGCGTAGCGGGGAATCAATCGTCGCCGCGGCCAAACGGTTGGCTTCAATCAGGCTTTCCGTCATCTGTTGGTCAAAAGCAGCCTGATGATCGTAGTAATAAGCCAGTGCGGCATGGATCTGTGCCAGTGACAAATTCGTGTGTTGACGATGAATTTCCTCCGCACTCCAACCATATGCGACATGATCTAACGCAACCTCCAAAACCTTTATGCGAGTACGATCAATCCACGCAAGGCCAGCGGCATCTCGCAAAATGTGGGTAATTGGCTCAGCCGTTAGCATGGTTGGAAGGTGGAGAACTTGTACCGTGGTGTCAAAGCACGCTTTGGTCAGCTTTGGATTTTGGTCCCGCCTTTGGCGTTCAGTAGGCTTCGCGTGATCAAAAATGCCAGATTTGAAATTTCAGAGTCATCTCCGCGGGTCAGACGGGGAACACTTTGCCAAAAGGCTCAACCCGGGACAGAGGAATCGGGATAGAGGAATAAAGGCGCGTGTCTGCTGGGTTCGGTGCTTGGCCATTGTATCACGCGATCCCGCAGGCGCTGCTTGGGAAAAATGCCTTCGTTCTGCGGTCTCGCAGCATCCCCACGCGGTACGCGGAAATTCCCCGGACAGGTTAGGTTAACCGCTAGACGTCGCTAATACAAACCGCCGGTGAAGGGTTCGCGCCTCGCCGATTAGGCGGGGCACGCACGTGATCTGACCGCCCTTGATCCGAAAAATTAGCGCAGATTAGCGTTCAAACCCCTGCTGGTTTTTAGCCGCAAAAGAGCGCAGACAACACAAGGGACGCGAAAACCTATTTGCCGATGGGAAGTGTGGTCAACATTCGTGGCGTACGACCGAGAAACTTTTCCCGGAAGTAGAAACTGTCACCGAAAACCGCCTTCATACTGCACTTAGGCGTGGAGCACCATAGAGATAGTGGTCATGATTCCGCGCCAAATCCGCCGGGAGTCCCTCAGCGGTACCTGCATTTCGAAGCAAGAAATCATCACCGAAAAGATCCGGGGCGGGTCGGCGCTTCTGCCATACCTCTTCGAGACTGATCCGCACCAACTTCAGTTCGTCCGGATTTAGCCGGGGCAGTTCGGCAATGATTTCACTAGCGCTCATGGACGGTAAGATGACGTCTGCGTTCAAACTCGTCAAGCGAGAGCGCCGCAAGCGCGAAGTCGATACCAACGCCCTCGAGAAGGGGTTGCCAATTGCCGACCACAAAAATCTGACCGCTGACGTCTGGTTTGGGTTTCGCGTCCCTCGCGGCTTCGCGTGAGCCACTGGCGCTTGTATCAATTGAGCACAAGGGAATGCTGAAATTGGGCCACAGGACGCTGAACAAACCTTGGGCCGCCCCAAACCAAGGCTTGGCTCACGCGAAGCCGCGAAAGGCGCGAACCAAGGAAGTTGAGGCGGCCGGTTTTACGGAGTGAATAAGTCAGAAAAATGGGGTCAAAAACATGAAACCCGCTCAACTCGGATTACAAGCGCGGTCAGGTTGACCGCGCTACGGTGATCAGCGGACTAGAGATGGTCTGTTTCGCGTTTTCACGTGTTTGCGCGAGGCCCTCCGCACTTGAACGTTGAGCGTTGAGGGTTAAACGTTGTGCGTTTCCCATCCCGCCTCACTCCCGGGTGACCCAATAACTACCGAGCGCGATCGCATCCATTCTCGTCCGGAGGAAACAACTCAACGCCTCCTTTGGGGTGTTCACAATTGGTTCGTTCTCATTGAGCGAGGTATTCAGCACCAGCGGAATGCCCGTACGAACGCGGAACCCATCAATCAGCTTCCAGTAGAGCGGACTCGTCCGCTTACTCACGGTCTGGAGCCGGCCGGTGCCATCGACGTGGGTCACGGCGGGAATTAACGCACGTTTTTCCGGTTTGATCTTGAACACCTTCTCCATGTAAGGCGCCGGCTCGTCGCGCTCAAAATACTCGGCGGCATATTCTTCCAGGATACTGGGAGCGAAGGGGCGAAATTTCTCCCGGAACTTGATCTTCAGATTCACGATGTCCCGGATGTCCGTGCGCCGCGGATCGGCCAACAAGGAACGGCTGCCCAGTGCCCGCGCCCCAAACTCCATCCGGCCCTGAAACCAGCCGATAATCTCGCCTCGCACCATCGTGTCGATCGCCGTTTGAATCAATTGCGCTTCACTCAATTTCCGCACCGGCAATTTCGCCTCGCGGATCGCGGCCTCGCAGGCTGCATCGTCCACGCCCGGACCCCAAAGCGCATGGTCGAGATGAAAACGCTCTTTCCGACCCAGGATCCGGTGCCAGACGTAGTAGGCAGAGCCAAAGGAGCCGCCGTTGTCGGCAGCGCCGGGGGGAATATAGACGTTTTTGAACGGCGTCCGCGACGTGATCTTGCCATTCGCCACCGAATTCATCGCCACTCCGCCAACCATCACCAGATTGTCGGATGGGTGCATGCGGTGGAGAATTTTCAGCAACTGCATGATGACATCTTCGGTCACGACTTGCAATGAAGCCGCGATATCCTGATGTTTTTCCGTCACCTCCGCCCGAGCTTCGCGGACGGGTCCGAGTTCAGCCACCAATCGCTGAGAATAAAAAGGCGCCACATCGGGCGAGCCGCCCTGCCAGCCGAGGCGGATGCCCTCGCGGTGATGGCGGAAATAATCCAAGTTGAGACGAAAACCGTCAGCGGTCAGTGGAATCATTCGCCGCATCTGGTCGACATAGTTGGGTTTGCCGTACGGGGCCAGGCCCATCACCTTATATTCGTCCCCATAATTCAGAAACCCAAGGTACATCGTCATTGCGCTGTACAGCAGCCCGATCGAGTGCGGGTAGTAGATCTTGGAAAAAACCTGCCAATCCGTGGCACCGCCTCCCGCCATCATCGTGCTAACAAAGTCGCCCATGCCGTCCACAGACAACACCGCAGCATCGTCAAAGGGAGAAACCGGTAGCCCACTGGCCACATGGGCTTGATGGTGCTCCACCGAGTGGAATTGCGCCCGAATCGTCGCCTCTGGGCAACCGAGCGCATCTGCCAAACTCTGCCGCAAGGACCGCTGTTTCCCCTGTCGTTTCGCCCGCGCCAGGATGTAATCGCGCGCACTTACGAAATTCCGCAAAGCAAAACCCGCCTTGACCTGCCAGTTTGCCC
>CANIBP010000113.1 GCA_947466075.1 Verrucomicrobiaceae bacterium | reverse complement strand
GCAAGGTGCAAGCGGTTCCGCAGACCGAGACCACGCCCTTCTGGCCGCGTTCGCCCTATGGATGCGCCAAGGCGTTTGCGCATTACCTCACGGTGAACTATCGCGAATCGTATAGTCTGTTCGCTTGCAGCGGGATTCTCTTCAATCATGAGTCGCCACGCCGAGGAGAGAATTTCGTTACCCGCAAGATCACCCTTGCCGCGGCTCGTATTAAACTGGGACTACAGGAAAAGCTGTACCTCGGCAATCTCGATTCCCAGCGCGACTGGGGCTTTGCCAAGGAGTATGTCGAAGGCATGTGGCTTATGCTGCAACAGGACGAACCCGATGACTACGTCCTCGCGACCAACGAGACGCACACGATCAAGGAATTTCTCGACGCCTCGTTTGCCCGCGTGGGACTCGATTGGCAGAAACACGTCGAATTCGACGACCGTCTCCTCCGTCCCGCCGAAGTCGACCTCTTGATCGGCGACTATTCGAAAGCGGAGCGGAAATTGGGTTGGCGCCCACAAACGCGAATGAAAGCGCTTGCTGAGCTTATGGTCGATTCCGATCTAGAACTCGTACGACAAGAAATCCGGGGATAGGGAGTCTGACTTCTGACCTCCGCCTTCTGATCTCTGCCTGCCCTCAGCCTTCGCTCCCTGCTCCCGCCTCCAAGCTCCGTTCTCTCAACTCCCTGACATCCGACTTCTGACATCAGAACTTTGGTCTCCCCGCTACCGTCTCCTCGCTCCAAGCTCAATCCCCCGCCGTCCGCCCTCCATCTCCCATATCCAAGCCCCGCCTCCTCGCTCAATCCCTCCGACTTCAGCATTTAGATTTCCAGTTTCATCTTTCAGCTTTCGCCTTTTTTCCTCCGTGTCCCAACTCCCCTTCATAAATGTAATCGGAGGATATGCCTACAGCGCAACCGGCGGTATCGAGGCGCTTAATCGCTTCATTATTCGTCAGACGATTGAGGCAGGGATGCTCCGGAAGGCGTTTCTTCTCTGGGATGACGAACGCTCAGCAACCACCGAGGGGCGCGAAATGTACAAAAAAGGCGTGGTGCGAGGTTTCGGGCTTCTGCGGATAAAATGCGCGTTGGTCCTTGCGCTGCACGCACTGCGTCGACCCAACGACCTCTGGCTCTGCACGCACATAAACTACGCGTTCTTGGGAATGTTGCTCAGTTTCTGGCGGCGGAGGCGGGTTTGCCTGTTCATTTATGCGGCCGAGTTGGATGTCGAGATGACGTTCTTAAAGCGGTTCGCACTGCGGCGTGTGGGATACATCGTGGCTATCTCTGAATATAGCAAAGCGAAAGCAGTAAAAATGGGCGTGGATGCGGACCGGATTACTGTCATGCACCTCGGTTCTCCGGATCCATGTCCGAACAGGAAGTTCTCGACAGAATCCACGGGGCAAAATCAAATCCTCTTTGTGGGCCGAATGGACGAGCGCTATAAGGGACAGGACGAGTTGCTAGACGCAGTGTTGCTATTGCGCCGTCGATTCCCGGAAGTACGGCTCGTGTTTATTGGAGGCGGTCGCAATCTAGACGAATGGAAGCGTGAAGCTGGCGCCCGCGAACTACTTGATATAGTTGAATTTAGAGGGCGCGTGTCAGACGATGATCTCTGCCGAGCCTACGAATCCGCGACCGTTTTCGCAATGCCCAGCCGCAACGAGGGATTTGGCTTGGTATATGTCGAAGCGATGGCCTATGGGCTGCCGTGCATTGGCGGCGATCGCGACGCCGCGAGAGAGGTGATCGCGCATGGAGAGACCGGGTTTTGTATTCCCGCGGGGAACTCCACGGCACTCTCTTACGCTTTGCAGACACTTTTTCAGTCTCCAGATCTGCGCACACGTTTCAGCCTGGCCAGTCGCGAGCGGTTTTTGGCACATTTTTGTGCGCCAAAGTATGCAGAGAGGTTGGTACGCGTGCTGGTTGAGTGGCGGATGTCATCGGTCTAATCAGAAGCTCAGGTTTTATTCAATGTGTGGTATCACCGGACTCTGGAGCCTGCGGCTCGCCTATGCCGACCTCCATTCTGGTGTCCGCGCAATGACCGACGCGGTGAGGCACCGCGGGCCGGACGACTCGGGTATTGAAACGGTCTCTCGCTTGGATGCGGGCGAGCGGGAGCCACGCGTAGTGTTCGGCCACCGGCGGCTCTCGATTCTCGATCTCTCTGCCGCAGGGCACCAGCCGATGCGAGATCCAGAGACGGGAAACTGGATCACCTACAATGGGGAAATTTACAATTTCGTGGAACTGCGGGCTGAGCTTGAAGGGCGGGGACACCGCTTCCGCACCCGTTGCGACACCGAAGTAATCTTGAAGGCGTACAGCCAGTGGGGTGTCGGCTGCTGGCGGCGATTACGGGGGATCTTTGCGTTCGGGTTGTGGGACGCGCACTACCAAGAGTTGTATTTGGTGCGCGATCATCTCGGGGTCAAGCCACTCTACCACGCGAAGACGGCCCAGGGTCTGGCCTTCGCCTCCGAAGTGCGCGCGGTGCTATCGAGTGGATGGGTCGAGCGGCGGCTGTCGCAGGATGCGCTACGTTCGTTTCTAAAGTACGGTTCCGTGCAGGAACCGTGCACGCTAGTGAGGGGCGTTGAATCTGTGCCACCTGGGCACTACTTGACCTGCGCGCCGAACGGCGTGGTGACACCTCGACCTTTCTGGCAGGTGGCTGAAGGGGTCGTGCGAAACTTGGCGCGACCGCCGACGGTCGAGGACGTGAGGGGGGAGCTAGACGCCAGCGTGCGCCGCCAGATGGTTTCCGACGTGCCGGTAGGCATCTTCCTCAGCGCCGGCATCGACAGCACGGCGCTGGCGGCGCTGGCGGCTCGGGCGCAGCCGGGCGGCGTACGGACCTTCTGCATCGGGTCCGAAGAAAAGGGTTTTGACGAGAGCCGGGAAGCGGCGCGGACGGCCGAGCTTCTGGGCTGCCAGCACACCACGCTCGTGCTCGAAGGCAAGTTGGTGCACCAGAGTCTGGAGCACGCACTAGCGAGTTACGACCAGCCGAGCTCCGATGGAATCAACACTTACTTCATCTCGCTTCTGGTCCGGCAGGCAGGGATCAAAGTGGCGCTGTCTGGACTCGGGGGGGACGAACTGTTCGTCGGCTACTCCGGTTTTCGAAAAGGGCTGATGACGGAAAAGGTCGGGCGCGTTCTAAGGCTGCTGCCGCACGACGTGCGGTGCGGCATCGGCGCAGGCATAGGGCGGTTCAGTCGGCCGGGTTCGGCGATGTTTGGGGCGTTTTCGGAAATGCTCCAACCCGGACTGCCCGCCGCGTATTTCGCGAGCCGCACTTTGTTCAGCCAGAGGCACATCGACCGGCTTCTCGCGCCCACGGTGCGTTCGGCCAACCGGTCGCTTAGTCCCTGGGAGCAGCGCGAGATACTGCTGGCACGCGAAGCGGAGTTTCTCGCGCCAGTAGACCGGGTGTCTTTTTTCGAGCTGCAAAGCTATATGGTTTCGACGCTCCTCCGCGACTCGGACCAGATGAGCATGGCGCATGGGCTCGAGTTGCGTGTGCCGCTGATTGATCCGGGATTAGTTGAGTGTGTGTTTCCGATCGCCTCGGAGATCAAGACCGGCAAGGGGCTAAATAAGCGCCTTCTGCTCGATGCGATGCAAGGGTTGATACCGCCCGAGGTCGGACTGCGCCAGAAGCGAGGGTTCACGCTCCCGTTTGAACAGTGGTTGCGGCGCGATCTGGAAGCCACGGTCGCCGCGTGCTTCTCCTCGAAAAAGCTTCATGCCCCTTGGAATGAGCCGGTGTTTCGCAGCATCTGGTCGGACTTCGGTCGGGGGAAGATTGCGTGGACTCGCGTGCTGGCGCTCTTCGTGCTGGAGAATTGGCTGCAACAGAACTCCGTCACGGCGTGACCAGGCCGGCCACGGGAACTTTGGAGTGCTTGCGGCGTTTCTTTTCGGTCCGGTCGGGTTTCGCTCGAAACGTGATTACGCTTGCGAGCGGCACCGCGGCGGCGCAGTCCCTGACGATTCTGGCCGCGCCGCTGCTGACGCGGCTATACCGGCCAGAAGACTATGGAGTGCTCGCTTTATGGTCGGCGATCGGCGGCATCTGCGCTCTGCTGGCCAGCGGGAAATACGAAGGCGCAATACTCCTGCCCAAGAAGGACGCGGAGGCGGTGGCGCTCGTGTATCTTTCAGTCGGGCTGACGGCGGCGTTTGCGCTCGTGCTGCTCGGGGTGGTCGTCGCCACCGGGCCTCGCATCGCGGCGCTTTTCGAGTCTCCAGAGCTGGCGCCGTGGT
>CANIBP010000112.1 GCA_947466075.1 Verrucomicrobiaceae bacterium | reverse complement strand
GGCTCACTCCCTCAACCAATACCCGGCGTCGTATCTCGTTCCATTGCTCCATATTCGTGAACATCCTCCTGGTTAAACCAGAGGTGCTGCACTTTTAAACCACCACGCCACCCGGCGCACCCGCCGCACTTTTTAACCGCGTTTTATACAGCGGAGTGGCGGAGGAGGTGCTCTCTGATAACGGCACGGTGCAGCAAGTGAAGGCCACCCTGCCCGCCGGGAGCCTGGGCCGCCGCTTTGTGCGGCTGTGGGTGCCGTGAGGTGTTTCGAGTTTCAGGTCCCAGGTTCCAGCCCCCCTCACACCCGTCCCCGCTCCACATCCAGGGCCAACTATACTCGGCCCCCTCAAAAGCAATTTCCTAGCAAACTTTTTTCTTGGCACGTAAATACTCTAAACCATACCTCATGCTAAACCGTATTGTGAGCTATATCGCTACGTTCCTAGGCCTCGTAGTAGCGACGGATGTCCTGGCGCAGGATCCTCGCCCCAGCGCGGAACTCGTCGCGGCCATTGACAAGCTCGTGATCAAAAACGGCATCGATGACGACAGCCCCGGTGTGGCCATTTTCATCCGCATGCCGGGCAATCTGCATTTTCAAAAAGGCTACGGTTTAGCCAGCGTGAAGGATGCCACCCCCATCACCCCGAGCACCCTGTTTGAGCTCGCCTCCTGCTCCAAGCCCTTCACCGCTACCGCCCTCCTCATCCTGGTGGATCGTGGTCTGCTCACACTCGATGACGACGTGCGTGAATACATACCAGAACTGCCCGAGTACGACAGCGACAATCCCATTCTCATCCGCGATCTCCTCCAGCACACCTCCGGCCTGCCCGAGTACTTCGACTTTGATAATGAAGGCGTGCCCATGCGTCACAAGACCTACGCTGTGAACGAAGACTACCTCGGCATGTTCGCCAAGGTGAAAAAAGACTACCCTTTGCAGTTCCGCACCGGCAGCAAGTTTGAGTACACCAACAGCAACTTCCTCCTGCTCGCCAGCATCGTGCAGCGTGTGGCAAGGCAGCCCTTTGGCGAATTCGTGCGCGATGAGATCTTCATTCCCGCAGGCATGAATCACACGTTCATCTGCCAGAGGCCGCAGTCCGTGCCGCAGGAAGATGATGAAAAATACAACCGCGCCTTCGGCTACGAATGGCATGAGAAAAAGGAAAGCTGGAAGCCCAGCTGGGGCACCCCGCCCGAGTGGCCGCAAAAGGTCATGGTTGTGGGAGACGGCAGCGTGTGGTCAAACCTCGAAGACATGGCCAAGTGGGACAGGGCCGTGCGCGCCAAGAAGTTCCTCAAACCCGCCACCTGGAAGGAAGCACTCACACCCTCCACAACCCGCAAAGGTAAGGTGCTGGAGTACGGCCAAGGCTGGTTCATCTACGCCGATGACGACGGCTCCGTCAACGGCTACGGCCATGAAGGCACCTGGGCCGGATTTGAAAATTCTTACTATCGCCAACTCGGCACCAACCGCAGCACCGTCATCCTCAGCAATCGCGACACGATGGACACCGATGCCCTATGGACCGCGCTCGAAGCGCTGGTGGAGAAGTATGTAGGCGGGGAGTAAGGGAGAAGTGTTGCAGGCACTTCTGAGTCGGTGTTGGGCGCTGCTAGATGAGGGTGATCTTGGTGGGTTTGCCGTGACGAATCGTATTGTTCGCGGCCTCTTGGGCGATGCGGTAACCCAAACGAGACCTCAGAGCACCAGCTGATTTATGGTAAATCATTGGCTAAGGCAGTCTACGCTCTTCGGGCTACATCCACGTCCGACTCGACCAGGCTCCCTCAAAAAGCAATTTCCTAGCAGACTGACCTACCCGCATGAGAGCCAAACTGAAATCACTGGAGAAGGAACTCGAGATCGTCCTCGAGGACTTCAACCTGATCGGACGCAGCCCCGATGCATCCATCCGGCTGGTGGACGGGGGTGCTTCGCGCCAGCATGCCACCATCCGCCGTGACGGGCAGCTTTTCTGGGTTTCGGACCTCGGCAGTGCCAACGGCAGTTTCATCAACGACGTTGCCGTCTCCACTGCCCGTGCTCTGCGCCATGGCGACCGCGTGCAGTTTGGCACGAGCAATTTCATTTTCGACAGTGAGGAAGAAGAACACCCGCCAAGCGAATCCGGCGACAACAACACACATTTGCTTAACACCGTTGACCTACCCGTGAAAAACGTCCGGGCCACGCTGCTCGTCGGTGACCTCCGCAATTTTACCGCCCTTTCCGCCCAACTCAGTCCCGAGGAGGTCGCTGCAATGCTGCGCGAATGGTATGCGCAATGCGAGGACGTTCTCAAGTCACGAGATGCCATCATCGACAAGTTCATCGGAGACGGTGTCTTTGCCTACTGGCCCGGCGACGACCCACCCACTCGGAAAAAGGCCACCGAAGCCGCTAAGCTGCTCAGCGGCCCGGAAGCCCACGAGTCCCCAAAACGCAAATGGCTGCGGGACAACATGAACCTCGAGGTTCACTGCCATATTGGCTTGAACATCGGTGATGTCGCTCTGGGCGCTATGGGCCGAGGAAATACCACGCCAGTCGGCGAAGCCGTAAACGTGACCTTCCGCATCGAGAGTCTGACCCGCAAGCTGCAGGTGCCCGTGCTCGCCAGCGACAGTTTCCTCTGGGACTGGCCGGAGGGCCACCAGCTTTACCAGAATGTCGGCATACACCACATCAAGGGACAGCCCGATCCGGTTGAGGTATATTCTCTGATTGATGTGCCGACGATGGCGATCTGAGCTGCGTTCAGGTACCGCGACATTTCCTTGCAAGTCATAGGCTGGACAGACCCTCTCACACCCCATCCATGCGCCACGTCCAAGGCCAACTCGACCCACACCCCTCAAAAGCTATTTCCTAGCAGACACCCGGGCTGACACAGCCAATTGCCACATCTCCAGTAACCAAATCACTGCAGGCCGCTGGCAATCAAAAGCACGAGACGCGCGGCGATCCACAATAATCATCCCCCGGAATTTTGGCGATTTGGCCTGGGCAGGTTCATTCGAAATGCATCGTACTTGAGGCCAGGCTGCACAATGTGCGCTGGGCGGGGATGCAGATTTTCGAATATGCAGTGCTGGCATTATATTCGCTGTTCATCGTGTCAATGAGCTTTGCTTTTGGATGCGGCATCGCCGCGGCTTTTCCGCGCGCCGTAAAAAAAGCCTCGGACATCAATCGTCATCCTAATCTCTACCTATGCAGGCGCAAACCCGGGTCCATGTTCACAATCATGGCCATCAAGAGAGCGGAAGTGCTCAGGGTTAGCTGCGCCTTCAAATCAGCCCGGTTGATCTGCTGCTCCACGTCCTGATAAAGCATGTAGATCAAGCGCGTGACATCCACCTGAGTGTCCTGCACTAAAGTGGTAATGGTGCCGAGGAGGTTGGCAGCGGGGGAAAAGGACGATGAGAGGGCTGGTTGCATGAAAAGCGGAGGACTTTCATAGACACACAACCACAGGAGGCAAGATGGAGTCACACTGATGTCAAAATCGTCATTGACTGACTACTGACCGGCCATGGACCTGTCTGGCATCTGGAAAGCATTCTCGATGAGGTTGAAGGACGGCAGCTCACACTCGGTTAAGATGATTTCGGCAATATCGATGCGAAACTGAATACGTGGATTTCCGAGCAGCCGCATCCAGTCCATGGCACCGCTCTGAATGAGGCGCTGCTTTGTCAGGACCCGCAGAACCGGTAGAGTAGCCCCAGATATTGATTTGTCCGTTTAGAGGTATGTATGCTGGGTGGCGGTATTAGTGTTATATTGATACTAGTGTTAACCCATTATAAAGGTTGGCCGTGAGTTGCATACGTCGGAGTTTCACCATGCCGCTGCCAGGGGGGGGTGATTTGTACCAGAGACGATTAGAGATAAGCAACCGGCCTGAAGGTGGAGTTATGGCCGCCCTGACATTAAATTCTGCCGCCGGACCTAACACTTTTGATTCCCAACCACTGCCATGAACGATTCCCCCGATTCCGTGAAGAAAAAAATCCTGCTGATCGATGACGAGCCCTTCATCACCAGCCTCATGGCCATGAATCTCGAGGATTCAGGCCGCTACGAGGTGCGTGAGCAAAACGATTCGCTCAAGGCGCTCGAAACCATCATGGACTTCGTTCCCGACCTCGTCGTGCTTGATGTCATGATGCCCGACCTCGACGGTGCCGACATCATCTACCGCCTGAAGAATGATGCGCGGCTCAAGCACATCGCTGTCGTCTTCCACACCGCCACCGTGCGCGAGGCCGAGTTGAATGCACATGGCGGCATCATCAGCGGCTTCCCCTTTCTCGCCAAACCGGCCACCACCGACCAGATGATCGCATTCATCGAGAGGCATCTGCCGAAGTAATTGCTGCGCATTCAATGTGCAGGCTTTCTTCGCAGCGCG
>CANIBP010000111.1 GCA_947466075.1 Verrucomicrobiaceae bacterium | reverse complement strand
GCATGATTATTTTGAGGCGAATCGCGAGATGTTGATGCAGCAGCATGCGCAGCGTGAGGTGGAACGTGCGGCACGTGAGCTGGCAGAGCGGAATGCGCCGCCACCGGGGCCGCGCAATGCGGTGATTCATTTCTGGCCGTTGCAGCCGGAGCAGCGGGTGGCCATCGAGCAGGCGGAGCGTGAGAAGCGCGCGGCGGCGGATGCCGAGAAGTTGAATGCGACACGCGAAGGAGGGCTGAAGCCATGAAGCACGCGCTTACTCTGCTTGCGGTGGGTTTGATGAGTGTGATGTCTGCGCAGGCGCAGACGGCGACGGATTTGAATGAAGGACTGCGCGTGACGAAGAGCGCGACGGCAGGGGTGTTCACGCTGTCGTGGTGGGGGCAGGCGGGGCGGACATATTTCATTCAGCAGTCGTTTGATCTGATGACGTGGCAGTATGTGCCGGTGGTGATGAGCGGCGCGGCAGAGGTCACGGGCATGAATTTCTCCTGTTCGGATTCACGCCAGTTCTGGAAGCTGCGCTACACGGATGACCCGACTTATGGCCAGTCTGCGGCGGATGCGGATTTCGATTATGACGGTCTTTCGAACCAAGCGGACTTGGACGCGGGGCTTGATCCGTTCAATGCTGACACGGATGGCGATGCCCTGCCGGATGGCTGGGAGGTGGCGAATAATCTCGATGCGAAAAGCGCGGCCGGCATGAACGGCGCCCAAGGAGACCCCGATGGTGATGGGCTGACGAATGTGGAAGAGTACAACTACGCCACCAACCCACGCGCTGCGGACACTGACGCTGACACCCTTTCGGACTATGCGGAGGTGTATGTTTACTTTACCAATCCTATTCTGGCCGATAGTGATAGCGACGGGCTCAGTGATGCGGCGGAGGTGCTCATCTATTTCACCAGCCCGCTGAAATGGGATACGGATGGCGACTCGCTCAGTGATTGGGCGGAGGTGAACACGCACCTGACCAACCCATTGAGCAAGGATAGTGATAACGATGGACTCAACGACGACGCTGAGATCAACACCTACCAGACGAATCCGAACGCGGCGGACAGTGACAACGATGGCATCACCGACAAGAGCGAGATCAAGCAGGGAACGAATGCGAACAGTGCGAGCAGCCGCCCGGCGTTTGAATCGGTAGAGGTGGAGGGAGATGGCGCGGCAGGCGTGCGCAAGACGAAGCAGCTAACGATCACACTGCCGCAGGGGGAGCGGAGTTACATGGTGGTTATCGCGGCGTACAGCGAGGAGTATCCGCAGTACACGGGCTACCAGTCAGAGTTTGATGATGTGGTGGACTGGAAGATCACGCCAGCGGGCGGGACGGTGATCGAGGGATCGAAACATGTGAATGAACTGCATGGGAAGTGGCAGCAGTCGGCGGCGGATGGCACGACGTATCTGGGGCTGAGCCCGGTGGCGATCGTGAAGATCGAGACGATCCAAGGCAAGGCGAGCGGCACAACAAGCGTGCAGATCGAGCTGGGAGCGAAGAATGTGAGCGATGCCTTGCTGCCCAGCACGCTGGCGGCGGCGGTGGTGCCGGTGGATGTAATCCTAGACAACAACAACATCGCCTACAAACCAGGCAGCGAAGCGCTCGGTGTCAGCAACTACGTCACGACCAGCGAGCTGCCCACAGAAAGTCTGTTTGGCGATGTGAACGCAGACCCTGAAAACTTCCGACTCCAAGCCCGGTTACTCATCTCCACGACGAACTCAATTCAAATGAAGTTGGAGGTGAAGCGTGATGTCCTTGAGGGAGGTCAGACGAGCTCTGTGGTAGTCTCCACTCGTGAATACACGCTCGACAAGAAAAATGGCGACTTCCTGCGCGGTGAGTTCCTGCGGCTTGTCACAGACACCGACGATGATGCTGAATCAGGTGACCAGACCATTTTGGTCAAGCTCGGTGACAAAATAAAAGCCAGTTACGACATTACGGCAGGCAGCAAGGTCGAGCAGGAAATCCAAGTGGGCCGTCCGTCGAGCGAGGAAAACAACGAGGCAGACAAACCTTGGAAACACGACATCCGTGAGGTTAATGTCCGCATTGTTGTGGTGAAGGACGAGGCAGGAAATGCATGCGTCACTGACACCAAAGTAAACGAGCTGGTGGACAATGCTAACGAGCGTCTTGCACAATCCGGCATTCGATTGAAGCGCACACAGGACACAGTTGAAATCATTGAACCACCGAGCAAACCTGCTGACGAGGTTGGTCCGGCATACACTTACGATCAGCAATATCAGGACACGCCTAATCAAGAGCCTCCGAGTGAGGATGAAGTCGCGTTTTCACGCTCGAAAGATGGTGATTCAAACACGATCGACATCTTCTTCATCAAGCAATTCAAAGACACCGTGGATGGAGCTGCGATGGCCTATTATCCAGTCAGGAACATGTCGGGAAATCTTGTCTTTAACAATTTCATCGTCATTAGTGCAACGGCGCGCGCCCATTTACCATGGCACACGAGATCATGCACGTTCTCCTCAATCGGGGGCATCGAAATCTTGAACCGGTTACCGCTTTGTTTTACAGCCCGTCTGCACTTAATAAAGCGGTTTATGGAAAGAAGCGCATCGGCCCCTACCCACAATCAACCGCAGCAAATGTCGGTGACGGCGACACCACGACAATGCGAACCAACGCTGAAACACTACCATGAAAAACAAGGCGATTATCGTGATCTTAACCGGTGCTGCGGCGGCTGTGGCCGTCGTCAGCTTGTATCACTCCACTACAAGCACCCCGGTTGGAGCAACAGCATCCAGCATGGATTCGCCATCACAAACTCTCCAGCCCCCCTCACTTTCGGCTCAAGTTGCAAACGGTCAGGAACCTCGTGAACCCGTCAATATGACTGCTGCCGACCTTGAGGCACTAAAAGTAATCGGGAGTGGCCTGCGCTCTTTAGAAAATGAAGATGCTAGGGAACGTGCTAAGCTGGCAAGATTGGGCAAAGTGGCGATGGAATCGTTCCTCAAGAATTGGAATCCAATTGGGAAGACGCCTCAGGATCTGAAAGTTATCTTGGGCAAGCCCAAGGAAGAGGAGAGCGACTTTTTGCTGTATGCATTCGACAATGGAAGTTATGCTTCGCTCTATCAGTTTGTGATTCGCGATGGAAGGGTGGCGGAACTCTTGCGCCCGAAGTCGGAGTAGGAACAGCGGTCAAGCACCACGTCATCAACAGCGGCAAGTGTGGAAATGAACCCACGCGCAAACCAATAGCGCGAGACATGCCAGCCTATTTAGTGCTTTGAAATCAAGACAGGTTCCTCCTGTGTCGGGCTCCGCAGCTCGGTGACTAACGCTCTCATGTTGAAGCAGCCCTTGGGGAGCGACCCGCCAGCGCTAGCACACTGGTGGCGGGCGTTCCTCCCAAGAATTTACGTCGATTTTGCTGGAGCTAAGTTGACGTACTCTGACTAAACACGCCAATGCCTTGCCCGCCTCGGAGCACTTTCCCGGATCACCGGCCCTCTTCCTCCAGAGCATGTGTTGGGATGCATTGCGCCACGACTTCGGTAGGCGTGCGACTATCCTGACGATGTGGCGGTGTTCATTTGCGTTGAATCACACCGAACGCAAGCAGCCGGGTTTCCAACTTGGCAATAGGCGTGCGTGTGGCAGCATCAGCGTCATGTGGATGAAGTTGCGGCAGCGATGCTTGAGCGGGTGGCCTTGCCTCCCTGGCCACCGCCTTGCACCTGCTGGCACCGCTTTGCCGTCATCAAGGCCATTCGATCCGAACGTGAAGCCGTGAGGTTAGATCCGGATTTCAGTGTGTGCTGCCATATCTACGGGCTTGTAGCCGCCTTTGGCTTTGAACCAGAAGAGCATGCCAAGATAGCAGGCCAGCATGAAACTAGGCAGGATAGCGATGGTAATAAAAACATCAATTTCGACCGGCCAGCTAAAAGCTGCAGGCGTTTCTGAAATTAATAAACACTATGCACACTTCATAGGCGTTTTGGCGCACGAGAGGCAACATGCAAATTACGAGGTTCCTGCAGGTGGCGCAAATGACCCTGATGGCGATAATTTATCCAACACATTCGAGAGCCTCATAAGTTTTACTGATCCCAATGACAATATCAGTGCTTCAAAAGACGCGGTATCTTTGTATATCAATGGCGAGCTAGATTCGGAAGTTTATGCTGGTGGACCGGTTGAAGAGAATGCCATAAAAGCGGCTGATACCAGTCAAGATTGGGCTAATCCAGGCACAAATCACTCACCTTAATTTCCTCAAAAATGAAAAAGCATGAATGTTTGATTCTTTGCACGATTCTGCTCTGCCTAGAGCATTTTAAATAATACTATAGCCACAAGAGGTAAAATAACCCGCCGCATCTTTGGCTGTGATTTTTGAGAACGCGTGGCTGATGGCGTGATCGAGTTCTTCAGGTGTGCGCGCTTCGCTGCTGCGCAGTGAAGCTTTGATCTTG
>CANIBP010000110.1 GCA_947466075.1 Verrucomicrobiaceae bacterium | reverse complement strand
GTCGAATCTCAAGGACATGGCGGTGGCGTCATTGCAGCGCCAAGTTCAACACAGAAGCGACCGCGCTTCACCGCCAGTGATTTAGGCCTCGCCACATTCCTTGGGCCGCCCGTTTTGCTTCCATTCCTGCGTCACGCGGTCCACCTCCGTATCCAGCTCGATGATGGAGATACCAAAGGCCACGCAGAGCCGCTTTTTCGTGCCCTCCCGCATGCCATGCCGGGCATGCTCCACATGCTGCACTTCCCCTCGGGAAATGTGGGCTAAGTCCGCCAGTTCATCCTGCGTCAGATGCCGTGCCAGACGGCGCTGCTTCACACACCAGCCCAGCACCTCCAGGTGCAGCTGTTCTTCGGCATCCATTTCAGCGCGGCTCAGCTTCATACGCATGGGTATCAAGGCAAAGGTTGGTTGGGGGTGTCAGGCGTACAAAGTGAGGCCCTCCCTAAAAACGTTCCAACCAGCGGACTCTTAGAGCCCGGTGCGCGGGCACCGTGACCCCGCTTGGCAGGCACATTGACGCCACTCTGTGGGCAGAGTGACCCCACTTGACGGTCACATCGACCTCACTCCGTGGGCAAAGTGACCCCACTAGGCAGGCAAACCGACCTCACTCCGTGGGCAGAGTGACCCCACTTGGCAGGCACATCGACCTCACTCCGTGGGCAGAGTGACCCCACTTGGCAGGCACACCGGCCTCACTTCGTGGGCAGAGTGACCCCACTTGGCAGGCACATCGACCTCACTCCGTGGTCAAAGTGACCCCACTTGGCAGGCACACCGGCCTCACTTCGTGGGCAAAGTGACCCCACTTGGCAGGCACATTCACCTCACTCCGTGGGCAGAGTGACCTCGCTTTGCGGGCACATTGACCCCACTTCGTGGGCAAAAGGCCCCCTTTTGACCTCGGAGAGGGGTTGAACTCCCAACGTAACTGTTTATATGAACAGTCCATGAAGGCCAGCATCGCCGGAGGCGTCATCCACAGCACCGACTACTTCAGCTCCCGCGACCGGGACGAAGGCCGGGCGTGGCTGGTCATGCACCTCACGGACTGGCATGTCCTCCTGCCTGATCTGTGCCGCCCCAAACCCACCGTGGCGCATGCACGGCCTGTGACCGACTGCCACGAGCCGGACGGCTGGCGCTGGCGCTTGGAATTGGGGGATTGGTTCATCCCGCTGCCCCGCCGCCAGATCATCGGCCTCCGGCCCATGTTGCCTGATCCTTATTCCATCTCCGAGCGCACCCTCGCCCTCTACGCCAGCGAAACCCATGCCGGAGCCGGGCAGTCCTTTTTTGGCAGCATCCAGCTTGGCGTCCAGATCCACGCCACCTGCCCGCTCTACCTCGTGCGGGATACGCGCAAAGGCGAGAAGCCGCAGGATCTCCAGCGCCGCCTCAAGCGCTTCCGCGAGCAGCGGCCCGGCGGATTGTGATCAGACCTCAGTCTCCTCCTCTCCCCGTTTGACTCGCTCGCGCCTTACGCTCGTCTCGCCCGAGGGCTTCGCTTCGTTCAGCCTGTTTGCCTCACTCCGTTCGCCCTTTGGGCAGCCTTCGACTGGCTATCTCCGCTGCGCTCCGGTTCGCACGTCGCCACCGTGCTCGGCTCCAAGTCTCCAAGTCTCCTCCACTCCAAGTCTCCCAATCTCCTCCTCTCCAACTCTCCACCACTCCTCGTCTTCAATCCCGCGCTCTGCGCAATTCCTTGCCTTCGGATTCATTCCCCGCTTGGATGAGCAAAATACCCGCATGCCACGCCAAGCATCCAGCAAACAGGCCGTCTCCAACTTCGCCCGATGAAGTTCAACGAAGACTCCAGGGTCAAAATCCCCGCCATTCTCCACCTCACCCGGCTGGGATATAGCTACCTGTCGTTGAAAGGCCTCGATTGGGATGAATCGAGCAACATCGTTCCCTCGGTTTTCCGCGCGAGTGTTGCCGCACTCAATCCCACAGCCTCGCCCGTCGAGATCGAAGCCGCCCTGGGTCAATTGGACCTCGCTTTGGACAATGAAGACCTCGGCAAGCAGTTCTACGAGAAGATCACCGCCACCTCCGGGCTGAAGATCATCGACTTTGAGGACTTCAATCGAAACACTTTCCACGTCGTCACCGAGTTCACCTGCAAGAAGGACGACGAGGAGTTTCGTCCTGACATCACCCTCCTCATCAACGGCCTGCCGCTCGTCTTCACTGAGGTGAAGAAACCGAATAACCGCGACGGCATTCTCGCGGAGCGTCAGCGCATCATCACCCGGTTCAAGAACCCCAAGTTCAGGCGCTTCGTAAACCTCACGCAACTCATGGTGTTCTCGAACAACATGGAATATGACGACGGCTCCCCCGAACCTCTCATGGGTGCGTTCTATGCCTCCGCGTCATACGGCGAGCCCGTGTTCAATTACTTCCGCGAAGAGGAAGAGCTAAACCTTGCCGAGCTGCTCCGGCCCGAAGACCCGGAAACGGAAGACTTCGTCCTTGCTGACAACAACCTCACCAGCATCAAGCACGCGCCCGAGTTCGCTACCAACAAGAACCCGGACAGCCCGACGAACCGGCTTAGCACCTCTCTGTTCTCCCGCGCTCGGCTTGCCTTCATGCTGCGCTTTGGCATCGCCTATGTGAAGACGGAGACGCGGCTGGAGAAGCATGTCATGCGCTATCCCCAGATCTTCGCGGCCAAGGCTATCGAGAAGAAACTCGATGACGGAGTCCGCAAAGGCATCATCTGGCACACTCAGGGCAGCGGCAAGACGGCGCTGGCTTTCTACTGCGTCCACTTCCTCACCGACTACTACCAGAAGAAGGGCGTCATCCCGAAATTCTACTTCATCGTCGATCGCATTGATCTCCTGGATCAGGCCAGTCGTGAGTTTCGCAGCCGTGGCCTGCATGTTCACACCATCAGTTCTCGGGATGAGTTCGCGGAAGACATCAAATCCAACCTCGCCGTTCACAACAACGCCGGCCTGCCCGAGATAACCGTCGTCAATATCCAGCGCTTCAAGGACGACACCGATGTCGTGAAGAACACCGACTACGCCCTCGGCCTTCAGCGCGTCTATTTCCTGGATGAAGTCCACCGCAGCTACAACCCCGAAGGCAGCTTCCTGGCGAATCTCAACCAGTCGGACAGCCAGGCCATCAAGATTGGCCTCACCGGCACGCCCTTGCTCAATGGATCGCTCGCAGGTTCACGAGACGAAGACGGCAAGGCCACGCCTCGGGTGACCTACAACTCGAAGCTCATTTTCGGCGACTACATCCACAAATATTATTACAACCGCTCCATTGCCGACGGCTACACGCTGCGCCTCATCCGCGAAGAGATCGAGACCAAATACAAACTGCAGCTCAAGGAGACGCTGGAACAGATCAAGGTGCTCAAGGACATGAAGAATCGCACCATGGTCTATTCGCACCCGAAGTTCGCCGAGCCCATGCTCGACTACATTGTTGAGGACTTCGAGAACTCCCGCGTCATGAAGAATGACTACACCACCGGGGCCATGGTCATCTGTGACTCCTCCGAGCAGGCGAAAGAGATGGCGCGGCTCTTTGATTTCAAATACGCGGTGAAGACCGCTGCTCCGGTGACGCCGCTGACTCCCTCAGTCAAGACGGCTTCCATTGCCGCAGAAGCCCCCAGCTTCTATGTCGTGCCCAAACGCACGGTGGCGACCTGCGCCCTCATCCTCCATGACGTCGGCACCAAGAGCGAGCGCAAGGAACAGGTGGAAGCCTTCAAGGAAGGCAAGATCGACATCCTCTTCGTCTTCAACATGCTGCTCACCGGCTTCGATGCCGCCCGGCTGAAGAAGCTCTACCTCGGCCGCATCATCAAGGCGCACAACCTCCTTCAGGCGCTTACCCGTGTGAACCGACCATACCCTGGCTATCGCTACGGCAACGTCGTTGATTTCGTCAATATCGAGGCCGAGTTCGCGAAGACGAACAAAGACTACTTCGACGAACTTCAAAATGAGCTGGGCGATGAACTCCAGAGCTACTCCGACCTCTTCAAGACTGAAGCCGAGATCACCGCCGACATCGAGGCCATCAAGGATGCACTCTTCCAATTCAACACCGAGAACGCCGAAGTCTTCTCCCAGCAGGTCACGCAGATCACCGACCGCGCGGAGATGCGGAAGATCGTCAAAGCACTGAACGACGCCAAAAGCCTCTACAACCTCATCCGCCTCGCGGGCCAATACGAGCTGCTCGCCAAGCTCGACTTCCGCAAGATCACCCAGCTCTCCACCGAGGCCAACAATCACCTCACCCTGCTCAATCAGCGCGAGGCGCTGGAGAATGCAGATGACAGCGTCAACATCCTGAACATCGCCCTCGAAGACGTGCTCTTCACTTTCCGCAAGGTTTCCCAGGCGGAGATGATCATCGCCGATGAACTCCGCGAAACTCTCCGCCGCACGCGTGAAGGGCTCGGTGGCAATTTCGACCAAGGCGACCCCGCCTTTGTCACGCTGAAGGAGGAACTCGAACGCCTCTTCAAAAAGAAGAACCTCTCCGAGATCACCCAGGCCGAGATGGTGGAAAACATCAAGACGCTCAAGGACATCCAGACCCGTTCCCGCGAACTGGAGCGGAAGAACCAGCTCATCCGCGCCAAGTATGCAAACGACGAGAAATATGCCCGCCTGCACAAGCGCCTGCTGGAGAAGGGCGAGCCCACTGCCAACGAGAGAAAACTCTTTGAGGCCCTCAGCGCCTTCAAGGCCGAGGCAGATGCCCGCATCTCTCAAAACGCCCAAATCCTGAACAACGAAGCCTACGCTAAGCAGGAGATGACCCGTCTCATCATCGAACAGATCAAAAACAAGCATCAACTTCCCCTCACCGCCGAGAACACTCTCTTCATCAACAGCCTTGTGATGAAGGAGTATCTGGCTGAGTTCCAAGGACACCAAGCCGCATGACCTCCCAAGAGTTTAAAGAAAAAGCCATCACCCTCATCGACGACCTCAAAGCGGTCTGTGCCAGTTACGGCCTTGGCAATGATGGGAACGAGTTCAAGATCATCACCCAGGTCTTGATCTTTCTTCGAAAACGTGGACGCGAAAAGTTGGTTTAGTTGTTTTGGATGGAATGTTCGAAGGCGACAGGGGATTGGAAGCCCAGAGCGCTGTGGAGCCGCACGGGGTTGTAGAAGGTCTCGATGTAGTCGAAGACCATGGAGCGG
>CANIBP010000109.1 GCA_947466075.1 Verrucomicrobiaceae bacterium | reverse complement strand
TGGAACTGCAAGCGGTGGCGGCGATGGAGGCGCTGCATGATTATTTTGAGGCGAATCGCGAGATGTTGATGCAGCAGCATGCGCAGCGTGAGGTGGAACGTGCGGCACGTGAGCTGGCAGAGCGGAATGCGCCGCCACCGGGGCCGCGCAATGCGGTGATTCACTTCTGGCCGCTGCAGCCGGAGCAGCGGGCGGCCATCGAGCAGGCGGAGCGTGAGAAGCGCGCGGCGGCGGATGCTGAGAAGATGAATGCGACACGCGAAGGAAGGCTGAAGCCATGAAGCACGTGCTTACTCTGCTGGCGGTCTTGATGATGAGCGTGATGTCTGCGCAGGCGCAGACGGCGGCGGATTTGAATGAAGGCCTCCGCGTGACGAAGAGCGCGACGACAGGGGTGTTCACACTGTCGTGGTGGGGGCAGGCGGGGCGGTCGTATTTCATCCAGCAGTCGTTTGATCTCATGAGCTGGCAGTATGTGCCGGTGGTGATGAGCGGTGCGGCAGTGGTCACGGGCATGAACTTTTCGTGTTCGGACTCACGCCAGTTCTGGCGGCTGCGCTACACGGATGACTCAACTTATGGCCTGTCTGCGGCGGATGCGGATTTTGATTATGACGGTCTTTCAAACCAAGCGGAGTTGAGCCTGGGGCTTGATCCGTTCAATGTGGACACGGATGGTGACGAATTGAACGATGGCTGGGAGGTGGCAAATAACCTGGATGCAAAAAGCGCAGCGGGTGTGAACGGTGCGCAGGGCGACCCGGATAGTGATGGGCTGGTCAATATGGATGAATGGTATTATGGAGCTGATCCGCATGATGCTGACTCCGATAATGACACGCTGTCTGATTATGAGGAGGTTTACGTTTACTTCACCTATCCGAATTTAGCGGATAGTGATAGCGACGGGCTCAGCGATGCGGCTGAGGTGCTCATCTATTTCACCGCCCCGCTGAACTGGGATACGGATGGCGACTCGCTCAGTGATGGCGCGGAGGTGAATACGCACCTGAGCAATCCATTGAGCAAGGATAGTGACAACGACGGACTCAACGACGACGCGGAGATTAACACGCATCAAACCAATCCGAACGCCGCAGACAGTGATAACGATGGCATTACCGACAAGAGTGAGATCAAACAGGGCACCAATGCCAACAATGCGAGCAGCCGCCCAGCGTTTGAATCGGTGGAGGTGGTGGGCAATGGCACGGCAGGCGTGCGCAAGACGAAGCAGCTCACGATCACGCTGCCGGAGGGGGAGCGGAGCTACATGGTGGTGATCGCTGCGACGAGTGATGAGTATCCGCAGTATACTGGGTACCAGTCAGAGTTTGATGATCTGGTGGACTGGAAGATCACTCCAGCGGGCGGGACGGTGATACAGGGAGAGAAGCATGTGAATGAACTGCATGGAGAGTGGCAGCAGTCGGCGACGAATGGCACGTCATATTTGGGGCTGAATCCGGTGGCGATCGTGAAGATCGAGACGATCCAAGGCAAGGCCAGCGGCACGACGAGCGTGCAGATCGAGCTGGGAGCGAAGAACGTGAGCGATGCCTTGCTGCCCAGCACGCTGGCGGCGGTGGTGCTGCCGGTGGAGATAGTCAACAAAGACAAGGCTGCGGTCAGTGAATTGAAGGTCGGCAAGATGGCAGATTCAGGCGTGCTATCCAACACCGGCACTCTAACCATCGACTCAGACTCAGACCGCTTCTTCATTCGCATTCCTGGAGCTGCAAGCCTCGGCACTTCGACGGTGAAGCTTGAAACCGTCGAGAACCCCGACACGACGAACTACAACGACAACGCCACCGAGATTGAACTCACACCGCAGGGCGGAGACTTGATTTCCAAATCACTCCTTCTTGTGTCCGATGATGTGGACGACAACTTTCCTGTCGATGGCATTGCTGATGACGCAAAGAACGACCGCACGCACAAAATACAGCTAGATGGTAAGGTGAAAATATCCGCCATCAAGATTGGCACCACCGCCGAGCAGGTGATGGACATGAAAGTGCCTGTAAAAGTGAAGAAGACGGTGAAGGTGAAACTCGTGAACTGCGTGCATGGATTGTTCATCAATGATCCGTGCTGGTCTGCTGGCGAAGTGGCCACAGCTAAGAAAGCCATGAAGGAACGGTATGCACAGGCTGGCATAAAGCTGGAGATAACAGACGTTGCTGGCCCCGACATCGGCGTGTCTGGCTGGGTTGACAACTACCCGCAACTCATTGGCGGAACGATCAACATACCCCAGGAGGCCAAAAATATTTTCGCCGCCGTCCCAGCTTCGAGTGCAGATGAGGCTGTGATCTATCTGGTTCGTCGTCTCGGTGCCAGTGGCAGCGGTTCCAGCGGAGCCAGCACCCCGTTAAAATACCTTAGCGCGAGTGACAAGGCGTCTGGTTACGGGAACAAGGCACTGGTCAGCAGCGTCGCGGCTGGTTACGCCCAAATCTTCACCGCTGCGCACGAGTTGCTGCATATCCTGCTTGATGCTGAACACGCCGACTACCCAACCGAGCATGCTGATGCGCAGATGCTATGGCATGCCCCGACCACTCCCAATACGTCGATTGATGCGACAAAGCGCATCCCTTCAAATCAGATGCAGAAAGTTCTACTAAGCCCACTTGCCAAATGAAGCTCGAAACTCTTTTACTCACGCCATTGCTGAGTTTTAGCATTTGCGTCGCCCAACCAGCAGCAAACGATTTCACCACCGAACTAAACCGCGAGGGGGGCGGCGATGAGGTAGTTCAGACAGTTCGCCTCTTGCCTCTCAATCAGCAATCTCAGGTGCTCCAATCTGTCGTTCACAGAATCCAAGCAATCAGTCGAGAACCGCAGTCGATAAAAAACGATTCATTCCTCTACGTTAGCAACTCCGCTCGGCTCCTGTCCGAGACTGGGACAGACGATCAGATCCTCGCTGCTTTTGGCAACCTCTCGCAATTTGGTTCGGCCGAACCTGATGCTGCTTTTGCACTGGCAGCTTGCAAGGGTCCTGCTGGAGTTGCGATCATTGATGCCTTGGCCAAGCAACGCCTGCCTAATCTGGAGCGGGCAATCACGCCTCTGACCGATGATGACAAACTAAGATCGAATGAAACCCTTTTGCCTTTCTTCATGTTGGTCAAAGAACTCGCAGCCAGCGTAAATCCATCTGGCAGCGGGCTAGCGAAACAAATGAGAGATGATTTCGCAAGTCGCTACAGCTCGGAGAATGGCAAGCTCGTCCTGGCCGCCATTGATGCTGAGCTTGCCAAAGTCACATCTCGCAAATCCGCTGCGGTCGGTGCTCCGAGCACTTCGACGTCGACCAGTTTGCCGAGCGAGAAACCATCACCAACACCAAAGGAACAAGAAGCAAAGTCTCCAACTCCGAGCGAGGCCCCGACTTCTTCAACGCCGTGGTCATTGGTGGCGGTGTTCATCGTCGCCGCAATCGGTCTTCTCTGGCTGCTGCTCAAGAACCGCAAGTGATGGGCCTGCGATGTCAACAGCCGCATCAACATTGGAATCAGCGACACCGAAAAAAACGACTCTATCGACGACACAAAGCATATTCATTCCACTCAAGAAACGAAAATCCACGCCAGCCCATTTGCGAAATGAAAACCGTCCTTATCATGATGATGTTGTTTGGCGGTCTTTCCATCGCCTGGGGCCAAAATTTAGCGGAGTTGCAGGATATGCTTCGGCCTGGGGGACGAGGTTACACGGACGTGGCTAAGCTCATCAACGAGTCGACCCCGGATAGACGTCAGGCTCTCATTAATAATCTTGTTAACCTTGTCAGGGATGAACTCGCCAAGCCGCCGCAAACGAGTAGCATCGGTTTGGCCAGCAAGGCAGCCTGTGCGTTCATTTTAATTCGCGATGAACAGGCGATCCTTGATGCCTTCCAAGACGGGATTGGCAATATCAGCCCAACCGAAGAAATGGATATCGTGGCGGCTCTGGCCACATGCCGTGACGACCATGCAGCTGGTCTCATTGAGCGACTGGCTCGAAATCGTCTTGAGAAACTGGGCGAGACATTGATACAAACCCAAGACGAAAATGAGAGGCAAGCGCGGAACGATCTTCTTGGTTCGTTTGTTGAAATCCTCAAGAGCCTTGCAAGGAGCGCCAATCCATCTGGCGGTGATAGAGCGAAAAAAATCAGAGACGACTTTGCGGCGCTCTATGCCTCCGATAATGGCAAGCTGGTCCTAGCTGCCATTGATGCAGAGCTTGCCAAAATTATTCCTCTCAAATCCGCTGCGGTCAAAGCCCCACGCACTTTACCGGCGAGCAGTTTGCCAAGCGTGAAACCATTGCCAGTGCCGATTTCATCCGAAGCAAAGCCATCGGTTACGAGCGATGAACCGACTTCATCAACACCGTGGTCAGTGGTGGTCGTGTTGATCGTGGCAGCGATTGGCCTGCTGTGGTTGTTACTCAAGCGGCGAACGAAGTGATCGGCCTGCAATTTCATCGAGAACGGCAAGTGTGGCCCGCGTAGCTCACCAGCTCCGCACCGTTGCCAATCGCAGGGATGCTCCGCCCGCTCCCGCCTCTGCCGTGTCACGCCTCATGCTCCCACCGCCCGGCGCAAGCCAGTAGGTTTCCGACTTGGCAATGGGTGTGGGTGTGGCAGCATCAACGTTGTGTTGAAGCAAGGACGGCATCGAAACCTCTGCGGCTGGCTTTGCCTGCTGGGATTTGTATTGGCCGGACAAGATTTGCAGGCAGAAGACTTCAGCCCGAGTGCGCCTGCTGCTAAGGCCGTCTTCCGCGTGTTACAGGAGTCCGTCATTCGGCAGCGCAATGGGGATACGGTGACGTTCAAGCGGGTGGAGCCGCCGGTGCTGCCGGTGGAGGCTGCGGTGCCGATGAAGCAACCGGTCTTAACAACGGCTGAGGTGGCGCGGGTGCAGCGTTTGGAGCGTAAGGTGCATTCCTTTCTGAGTGTGTCAGCCTCAGTGCAGAAGGATGGGCGGTCGGTGCTGCATTGGTGGCCGGCGAATGGGGGTGAACGGCTGGAAGCGGTCAGCAATGTGGATTTCCGTTTCCTTGCCGGCATCGGCAGCTTTGAGACCGAGAAGAGCGTTTACAGCCTGTTCATGGGCATCGGGCCGGATGCGCAGCCGCTGGCTCCGGAGTTTGCAGCGTTAGCGAAGTGGCTGCCTGCGGATGGCAGGCCTGGGTTTGTGATGCCGCAGGTAAGCAAGGGGCAGACGCCAGCGGAACTGCAAGCGGTGGCGGCGATGGAGGCGCTGCATGATTATTTTGAGGCGAATCGCGAGATGTTGATGCAGCAGCATGCGCAGCGTGAGGTGGAACGTGCGGCACGTGAGCTGGCAGAGCGGAATGC
>CANIBP010000108.1 GCA_947466075.1 Verrucomicrobiaceae bacterium | reverse complement strand
ACGGATTATGACAGCAGAACTTCCAAATTACGCAGAAGCCTGCCAAACCCATGAAATCCAAATCCGCAAAGACATGACTTCTTCCCTGAATAATAGCAAGAAAGCGCAAGAATCGGAACACGGCTTTCTCCATTGCCAATCGAAGCTACAAAAAAGCCCCGGCTGCATTGCTGTGAGCCGGGGCTGATGAGGAGTTGTCTTGAATTAGACGACGGGAGCGCCGGGGATGTCTTTGCCGGGGATGGCGATGGGATATCCGCCTTCGGCGTCTGGTTTGACGGGAGGCTCGGATTCAAGGGTGATGATGTTGGGCATGTGCTGAACTTTGGAGTTTAGAACTTCATCCCATTTCAAATCCTTGCCGGAATAGGTGGCCATGCGGCCCATGACGGCGGTCATGGTGGACTCGGCACCGTAGTAGGCGTTGTTGAGCGGCTTGTTTTCGCGAATGGCGGCCTGGAGGGTGTCGTGCTCGGTTTGATATGGATCTGGATCTAGCTTCTTGGCCCCTTTGCCCTTGGCGTCGCCGATGTCTTTGCCGCCGGGGCGGTATTTCCAGATGGTTTCGCCTTTGTGGTTGTTGGCATAGCAACGGCCACTGTTGTCCAGGTAGATCTTGCCTTTGGTGCCGGTGAATTCTTCGCGCACTGCGTTGGAGACGCCGGATTGATGGCGGCACTGGCTGTTGATGCGGACACCGTTTTCATAGGTGTACTCGACGTAATGGTGATCGTAGATTTGGGCGAATTTCTTTTCCACACGCTGCATGCGGCCGCCCATGCCTTGGGCGCTGATGGGATGGCCACCGAGGAACCAGTTGGCGACGTCGATGTTGTGGATGTGCTGCTCGTTGATGTGGTCGCCACAGAGCCAAGTGAAGAAATACCAGTTGTTCATCTGATACATGAGTTCGGACTGGTCGGGGCGCTTGTCGCGGAACCAGATGCCGCCGCCGTTCCAGTAAACCTGGCCGCCGGTGATGTCGCCGATGATGCCCTGCTCCTTCACTTGTGTGAGGGCTTCTTTGTAGCAGTTCTGGTAACGACGTTGGAGACCAACAACGACTTTGAGGTTCTTTTCGTCGGCGATTTTGGCCATTTCGAGAACTTTGCGCACGCCGGGGGAATCGACGGCGACGGGTTTTTCCATGAAGATGTTTTTGCCGGCATTCACGGCGGCTTCGAAGTGATACGGGCGGAAGCCGGGAGGTGTGGTGAGGATGACGAGATCGCAGCACTCGATGACCTTCTTATAAGCATCGGGTCCGGCGAAGATGCGTGAGTCATCGACCTTAACTTTGTCGGGGCTCTTGTTGCGCAGGTTGCTGAGAGCGCCATCGGCCTTTTCTTTGAAGGCGTCGGCGACTGCATGGAGGGTGATGCCCTGCTGCGAGGTGCTGAGCGCCTGGCCTGCGGCACCGGTGCCACGACCACCGCAACCGATGAGGCCAACTTTGATTTCATCGCTGCCTGCGGCCCAGGCGGATTGTGCGACGGTGAGAGCGCTGGCGGCGGCAGTGGTGCCGATGAATTGGCGGCGCGATGTAGGCGCTGCCGGAGTGGTTGTCGGTGTGTTCATGGTGGAGTGGGTTGATTGATGACTTACGTAATTAGGCGAGTGCGTTTTTGATGAGGGCGAAACCTTCGGTGTAAACCTGCTCAGTGCTGGGGAAGAAATCGCGCCAGACGCGAGTGGCGGCGGCGAGATCTGGCAGGGCGCTGCCAAATGCCTCGATGGTCATCCAACCGTCGTAACCGATCTTTTTGAGGTGCTTGATCTGGTCAACAATGTTGATGTGGCCGCGACCGGGCGTGCCGCGATCGTTTTCGGAGATGTGAACGTGGTTGAGCTTCCCGGTGGCAAACACGGTGTCGATGGCCTTGAAGGGATTCTTCTCTTCGATGTTGGCGTGGAAGGTGTCATACATCGTGCCGAAATTCGGATGATCGACGCGTTTCACATAGGCAGCGGCCTGCTCCATGGTGTTGAGCAGGTGCGCTTCGAAACGATTAAGGGCTTCGATGGCGCATTTTACACCTGCGGCTTGAGCGATCGGAGCGATGGCTCGATGAACTTCGGCAGCACCGGCAAGTTCGGCTTCGGAGGGAAACGCACCTGTGAACTGGCCAAGAACTTGGTAGTAAGGACCGCACAACGTCTGAACTCCGGCATTGTGGGCGCATTCCAGAACTCGCTTGAGATGGTCGATGGCACCATGGCGATTTGCCGCGACGGGACTGATCCCATTGTGAGCTTCATCTGGCAGTACCGTGACTGCGGTGCATTGCAGGCCGTTGTCCTTGAGCACTTGGCCGATGCTTTTGAAATGCGCAGGGTTGCTGACATCGAAGATCGGCACTTCGACGCCATCGTAGCCAGTGGCTTTGAGTTTTTCGATGACAGGGTAGTTCGCCTCGGTGACGTGGCCGGTATAAAGCAGAAGATTGAATCCGATTTTCATGGGTGGGACGCGAAGCTAGGGAAGAGCGAGCGAATTGGCAAGGTCTGTGTCAGGAGATTTGCCTTCGTTGGGACAACGAAGCCCGGCTGCACTCTGTTTCTTCTGAGTGCCTAAATCGCAAAGCGGACGCAATAGCGGAAAAATTGGCATTGAGAATGGGAGCGCTCGATTTCATTAGTGAGACGGTCGCTTGCCAATGCGGTTCGCAGGCCGGAATATACCCCCCTCTATCATGACTGCATTTCGTTTCATTGCCCTTGCCGCCTCGTGTCTAGCCTTAACTTCCTGTGACAACATCAAGAAGTCCGGCAGCAGCGATCCCTATGCCTCAAACTACGGAAACGACGGCCACTACAATCCGTACCCAGGCCAAACCGGCTATGCGACGACTTCCACTCCTAAGTATCAGACGCCACCAGCCCAGGTGGAACCGGTGCAACCTGAACCAACCGCAAACCCTTACGCTTTCGCTGGTTCGAAGAAGACAACTCCTGCCATTACCTCCGCAACACCTAAAAAGACGGTCGCCTCCAGTAATTCAGCGAAGAAAAAGTCCACACCAACGAAATCGACCGCAAAAAAGTCCACCGGCTCGAAATATACGGTTGTTAAAGGTGACACACTATCCGGAATCGCGAGAAGGAAGGGAACCACTGTAGCCAAACTCAAGAGTGCCAATGGACTCAGTGGTGATCTGATCCGCCTCGGCCAAAGTCTGAAAATCCCTTAATTCAGAGCGTTGCACGTTTTTCTGCTTCAAACAGGACTTTGACTCGAATAAATCTTTGGTTCACGCCGTCCATCCTCCGCCATTTCTATCCATGCCTGCCTCAGCCGTGAGTGACCCTATCGAAGTCTCAGACATCGACTTGGTCAAACGCAGCCAAGCAGGAGACACGCGGGCCTTTGATATTCTCGTCACGCGCTACCGTGGGAGGATCTATGCTATGACTTACCACCTCATCCAGAACGAAACCGAAGCATGGGACCTCGCCCAAGAGGCCTTCATCAAGGCATGGCGCGCGCTGCCCAATTTCAAGCTGGATGCTGGTTTCTACACTTGGTTGTACCGGATTGCTCACAACGTCAGTTACGACTGGTTGAGGAAGAAGAAAATCCAAGGCGATGGTGAGTTTGATGATGAGCATACCTCCCACCGTGCTGCGGCCGGTGCCGAGACCGCCCCGAAAGGTGATCCCGCTCCTGATATGGCCATGCGCAATGCCGAAGTCGGGCAGCGCATCCAAGCTGCTATTGCCAAGTTATCGCCTGAACATCGACAAGTTATCGTTTTGCGTGAAGTCGAAGGACTCGCGTATGAAGAAATCGCCGAAATTATTCCTTGTTCACTCGGCACCATCATGTCGCGCCTATTTTACGCACGCAAGAAACTTCAAGAACAACTCAAAGACGTTTATGAAACCACCCTCTGAAAATCACGATCTCATCCGCTGGCTGGATGGCGAGATGAACGACAACGAGCGCGCTTCGTTTGATGAGCAGCTCAAAAACAATCCTTTGCTGGCCAAGGAGGCTGAAGAACTGCGGGCTTTGAGCGCGACCATTCGCTTGCATATGCCTGCTGAAATGAAAATGCCGCACTCGGACTTTTTTAACTCGCAGATCCAAGTTCGTATTTCTCAAATGGAAGCCGACGATGCACGTTCAAATGTAGCAGCAGCACCAATTTGGTTCGCTGTGTTCCGTTGGCGACGTCAACCATGGCTTGTGGCAGCAGGTGCCGCAGCATTGGCAGTCCTGAGCTTTGTGTTGTTGCGTCCAGCGCAAGACGCTCCGAGCCAAAGCACCATTCTCAGCTCATACACACCCAATACACATGTGCGCGCCCACACATTTCATGACGAGGAAGCTGACGCCACTGTCTTGATGCTCGATGGCCTAGATGAGGTGCCGGCAGAGAAGAAAATCTCAGGCATCACAGTGCAGCGCAGTGAAATGGAGCCTGAATTCGCTTCCACCACGCTATTCGATGCAGCAGGTGAACGTCTGCTCATGATTTCACGCGACTCTACTGGCTCTCCGTTGATCTGGACAAAAACACCTCGCGGATGAAAAACTTCCTGTCAGCCTTTTTCCTTTTTTCGCTCTGCGTCACTGCAGAAGCCCAGGAAAAAACTGTCCCAGTTCAACCGCTGCCCACAGTAAAACCTGCAACAGATGGACGCGTTTGGGGGGCATTAATTTTTGCCACCAATAATACCGCACAACTCACTGGCGCGGCTGAACAGGCCCCAACTCACCTGCCAAAGCTGAATGAGCGACTGGCCAAGGTATTCCCTTTCAAGCATTTCGAGATTCTCGGGCAGCATCAGCAGGACATCTTTCGAGAGTATGAATCGTGGGTCGTTCCCTCGCGTGATTTGTTCATGAAAATTGATTCCAAAGGCCCTGCGGACATGGGTGGGGTCAATTTGCATTTACAGGTTTGGCGCGAGCAGCAAGTGCTCGTCAAAAGCGAGGCCGTTTTGCGCGCTGGCAGCCCCCTATTCATCGGTGGTCCGCCATGGAAAGAAGGTCGTTTGATTTTCGTGCTGTCACTTGATCGCAAGTAGCAGCGATAGCTCCTGCCTCTGTTGAGAGCAGCGGCTCAAAAGCGGCTGCAAATGAGCTCGAAAACACCGTTTATCCGAAGGCACAAAAAACCCCGCATCTCTTACGAGATGCGGGGTGATGTTTAATCTGGCAACGTCCTACTTTCGCATAGCCTTTCGCCATACTATCATCGGCGCAACAGCGTTTCACTTCCGTGTTCGGAATGGGAACGGGTGGTACCACTGTGCCATGGTCACCAGACTGCGATTCACGAACATGGATTAGATGTGTGAACCGAGGTCTGACGACACTTTCAGGAATTGTTCCCTGACAACTGCATACGGGGTGAATTGAATTCGAATTGAGCCTTAGAACCAGGCTTCAGTTTGAGATGATCAATGTAAGACAAACGGATGATTAGTACCACTGAGCTGAACGCATTACTGCGCTTGCACCCGTGGCCTATCAACGTGGTAGTCTTCCACGATCCTTCAGGGAAAGCTTATCTTGGGATGGGCTTGGCGCTTAGATGCTTTCAGCGCTTATCCCTT
>CANIBP010000107.1 GCA_947466075.1 Verrucomicrobiaceae bacterium | reverse complement strand
ACTCGAGCAGTTCGTGCAGAGTATGGGCAGGCTCTTCGGCCATGGGGCGAGCTTTGGCCTGGGCATCATCAAGAAGCTCGAAGATCAGAAAGGCTTCATCGTGCTGCCACGCCGCTGGGTCATTGAACGAAGCTTCGGCAGGCTGGTTAAGCAACGGCGACTGACCCGTGATCACGAGAAAAATCCACGCCACCACGAAGCCTTCGTCTATCTCGCTTTCATCGGCATCATGACCCGGAGGCTCACCTCTTTACAGCCAGTTCAACCTTTTGCCGGATAGGCTCTAAGGACCACGGCTCGATGATCTATAGGCAGTGCACGCCGGCACAAGGAGTGTGATGGTGTCCTCTGAACTGGAGAAGTGCTGGCGAGAAATCCAGATGGGTGCTGTCATGACCTTCCCCACGAAGATTCGGGGACTTTGCACAAAGTCGAACAGCGACACGTTCAGTGTGCAACGCCTTTCGTTTTCCCAACAACTTACCAACCTCATGAAAAAGCACCTCAAGCCCACTTCTTCCCGCCGTGACTTCATCGCGACGGGCGCTGCCGTTTTCGGCTTCAATATCATCCCACGTCATGTGCTGGGAGCGCCGGGTGTGCCTGCGCCTTCGGAGAAGCTGAACATCGGCTGCGTGGGCATCGGCGGCCAAGGCGGCGGCGTCACGCGTGACCTCGCCAGCTTTGCGAATGTGCAGATCGCAGCACTTTGTGACGTGGAGCAAAAGCACGAGGCCACGATGGCGAAGGCCTATCCCGGCAGGCCGTTTTACAAAGACTACCGCGAGATGCTAGCGAATGAAAAAGGCCTCGACGCCGTGATGGTGGGCACTCCGGATCATTGGCACGCACCCATCTCCCTCGCGGCGATGAAACTGGGCAAGCATGTCTATTGCGAGAAGCCACTGGCGCACACCATCGAGGAGACACGCATCATGGCCAAAGTGGCCTCTGAGATGAAAGTGGTCACCCAGATGGGCAACACCGGTCACGCCAGCGAAGGGCTGCGGCTCACAAAGGAGTGGATCGACGCGGTGGCCATCGGCGCGGTGAAGGAGGTGCATGTATGGTCGGATCGTCCCGGCAAGTTCTGGGATTCGCAGGGCAAACCACGGCCCACGGAGAAGCTGCCTGTGCCGGAGACGCTAGATTGGAATCAATGGCAGGGTGCTGCCCCCGAGCATGAATACCATCCGCTCTACGTGCCACGGAAATGGCGTGGCTGGTTTGACTACGGCTGCGGTGCTCTGGGCGACATGATGGTGCACAATGCCGATCCCGCATGGTATGCTCTCGATCTCGGCGCACCGACCGCCGTGGAAGCGGAGTGCTCGGAGACCAATGCGGATTCCTTTCCCGTATGGAGCATCGTGACATGGCACTTCGCCGCCAAAGGCAATCGCGGCCCCATCAAGCTCACTTGGTATGACGGCGGCAAACTACCCACACCACCAGCCGGATTTGATCCCGCACGCAAGATCGGCGACAACGGCATCCTCTTTCTCGGCGACAACGGCTCCATCATCGCTCCCGGCTGGTGTGGCACCCCGCGCATCGTTCCAGAAAGCCAGATGCAGAGCTTCAAACTCCCGCCTCACACCATTGCCCGCAGTCCCGGCCATCGCGAGGAGTGGGTGGCTGCCTGCCTCGCAGGCAAACCCGAAGAGGCCAAGGCCAACTTCGCCTACGCCGCTCCCTACACCGAAGCTTTGCTCACCGGCGTGCTGCCGATCCGCCTCGGCAAACGCATTGAATGGGACAGCGCCGCCATGAAGGCCACGAACGCCCCCGAAGCGGATGCTTTGATCAGGAAGACGTATCGCAAAGGCTTTGAACTGCCCGTCTAACAGATTGTTGAAATACCCTGCTGCTATTCATTCTTGCTCTCGGCTGCAGGGAAATTGCTTTTGAGGGGGCCGGGTCGAGTTGGCCCTGGATGTGGAGCGGAGACGGGGTGTGAGGGGGGGCTGACATGCTTTCCGGTGGTGAAAAGCAGCGCGTTGCCCTCGCCCGTGCGCTGGAGGCACAGCCCAAGCTGCTGCTGCTCGATGAACCGCTTTCGGCGCTGGATGAAAGCATGCGTGCCGAGGCGGTGTCGCTGCTCCAGCGCGTGCAATCCGAGCATGCGCTCACCGTGTTGCACGTCACCCACTCCAGCAGCGAGGCGGCGGCTCTAGGGCACCTGCATCTGCGCATGGCCGGAGGACGGTTGGAAGTGATGAAAGCCTAAGGCGCGAACTGCACGCGGTAAAACTTCCGTGCCGTGGCCGCTGGGATGAAACTACCGCTGGCTTGGCCGGTACTCGTCGTGGGCAGCGTGGGATTCCCAAAGCGCGTCCAGTTGATCAGATCCGTCGAGGATTCGATGTAGTAGAGCAGATAGGGGGTGGCGGACCACTGCAGCGTGGTCGCATTAAACGACAGCGTCTTGAGTCGCGAGGCAGGGTCAATCGGACTGGTGCCGAGGCGGAACTCGGTGATGTTGCTCAAGCCGTCGCCGTCTTTGTCATCGCTAGCGCGGCTGAGTGCGCCCGCAGATGGAGTGGTGGAGCCGAAGTAGTTGGTCATCCAACTGTCCGGCAGGCCGTCTGCGGCAGCGTTGGGTTTGGAGTCGCCATAAATGGAGGTGATGCGCACGCGTGACCAAGGGGAGCAGTTCACGCCATCGGAGAAGCGCACCCATTTGAGCATGTAATATGACGTGCTAGCAGGGTCGGCGCTACCCTCACCAAAGTATCCAGCCTGAGCCACTTTCAGGGTATTGCCGGTGAAACTCTCTGTTCCAACCAGATTGCTTGACGGGCCCATGGTGACAAGTGTGAGCGCAGCAGAGGCCGTCTGCAGATCACAGCCGAAGAGCTGGATTTCGTTGATACCCGCCACGGTGGTGATTGCGGTGGGGGCGGAAACCAGGGACATGATCCGGTCATAGGAGTAGGGCGGAGTATCCGTGAGGGGGTGAATCTTCTGCATCACAGGGCCATCATAGCTGCCTAGCGCAGCGCCACGGCCATCGGCGTGCGCTTGGAAGTACATGACGGCCTGCTTCAAGGTGGTGTCCGCCTCAGCGCTGTTCTCGCTTGAGTGCGCCATGCCCAGCGCATGGCCGACTTCATGGCAGAGCACCTCGGCAAAGGTGGCTAGGGTCTGCATAGATGTGGCGGTGTGCTTGAGCACGATGTAGCCGCGGGTTGTTTTATGAAACTCGAGACCGTTCACCTGCCCACCGCCACCGCCCGTGGCGGAGAAGTCAGAGCTCACATTGGTGAAGGAACGCCCGCCGATGCCCAGCGTGGTGCCGCCGGTGATCTCGCCAAACAGGTCATGCAGCTGAATGCGCAGCCGCTCGTCATTCGTGCTGACGGACGCAGCGGAGATGCCAAAATTTTGCAGGCCGTCATAGCGAAAGGTGAGGCCCGTCACCGCACTCCACGCCGCCAGCGCCTGGCTGACTGCGGTCAGCGCCTGTGCCTCCGAGATACCTGCCGGCAAAGTTTGCGCATCGACGAGATAGCCGATGGGTTCACCGCGATCAGGCACGACCAGCCGGGCCGGGATGCCGTTGCCATCGACCAGCAGGCCGGTGGCGTTTGAGGGCGTGCCGGAGTTTGCCTGCTGGCTGCCAGTGGCGATGCTGAAATCGTTGCCCGTGATCGGCGTGGTGGTTGCCGGACTGGCGCTGGCAGCTAGCTGACGCACCCGGCGTAGTTTCTGCTCGCTGGCAAAGCGTCTTCCCACCCGTGCAGTGCCAATGGCCTCGGCTCCGGCAAAACCACGCAGCAGTTCAAGTGAGCCATCCGCACGCCGGATCAGATGAAACAAACGTTCATCACCCACGCTAAAAGCGCCGGCCAGCCCGTTCGATTCGCCTTCACCATTGAGCACGCCGCCGCGCTGAATCACTGTGATAGCGGCAGGGAAAGTACCCTTGATCGATTCCAGGACCGTGATCTGCACGCGGGTGAATATGCCACCGCGCTGCGGATGCTGGAAGGCTTCGATGCTGGCGACCCTGCCGCGGCAGATGCCCAAAGCCGCACGAACGTCGTCTGCCTCCGTGGTGGGCGCCAATGAGGAAGCCTGTGACCATGAAACAACAAGCAGCACTGTCGTCATGATCGAGAAAAAGAATTCCTGAGAGGTGCGGAAGTGGCAGGACATGCCTAAATCATGCCACAACAGTAGTGTGGCTGACAAGGCGGCAATGGTGAAAAGACCAGGATCCACTGAATCCTTGGCGAAAACTCAGCCCGCGATTGGCATCCGCCCGAAGCCGCGTTTAGTGTGCTCCAAAATAACCCCGCATGGAATGGAACGAATGGCAGCGCGTGCTGAAATGGCGCGCACTCGAAGATGGCGATGCCGATGGCGTTCTCGTCAACGCGAGGCGACGGCGCGAGGCGACGGCGCGAGGCGACGGCGCATACGCGGGCCGGGCTGGCCTCCGAGGAGATCAAAGGCGATGCGCTCGACGAGCGTTCCGAGTCGTTTCTGGACAAACGGGCCGAGTGGCTGGAGCGCGAGGCCATCGGTTGGCGTGGCGAGTTGATCCGCGTGCTGGAACTGCTGCGCGTGCCGCAGGGGCGCTGGTCCTGGGCGTTGATCGGTTGGGCGCTGGTGCTGATCACGGGCTACTGGCTTTCGGATCTGGGTCAATCGAACGAGTTCAACCTGCTGGCGCTGCCGCTGGTCGGTCTGCTGTCCTGGAACGCGGTGGTGATCGTGCTGGGCATTCTGTTTGAGCTGGCCTGCTTCGCCAGTGGCTGAGCATGGCGGTTGGCTGACTGCTAGGAAATTGCTTTTGAGGGGGCCGGGACGTGTTGGGCCTGGACGTGGCGCGGGGACGGGGACTGATCATTCCCCCGCTCGGCGTCAATTCCGCGGACTCCGCCTTCTTCGCAGTGAGGCTTACATGAGTTATATTTTTTGTAAATAGCTATGAACTAAGGTCCGTGAATTTGAGGTGCCTAGGCATTCGTTGATTGCCGCTTGTTAGCACAATGATAATCGTACTTCTAAAATTGCGACGCTTTCTTCGCGGTCGCTGCCTTGTCGTCGGCAGCTTTCTTGTCTGCTTCATCCTTCAGTGCTGCAAGTTTTGCGCTCACCATGGGGCGCATCTTCAGCGAGTAATGATAAATGCGCTTTAATTCCTTGGTGTTACCTCGGGGTTCATACATCACGAGGGCGCCCCCGTCGGCATCCTCATGGATGAAATGACTTTTACCAAGTTTGCCAGGCTTGTCAGTGAATTCGCCGTAACGTTTGGTGAAGTCGGCCATGAGCGCGTCGATATGCTTGGCTGTGTCGTTCAAGGGTTCGATGTCCATGGCGTAGAACTGGTCGTCGATGAACCACGCAGTGTAGCGTCCAGCGGACGTTGCGTAGCTCCAGTAGTCGAAGTTTGGTGCCACAGGAATGCCTGTGGTCTCAATGAAATCGGTCAGCATATCGTGCCGGCCTGTGAAGGAATGAGTCGCAATGGAAATGCCGATTCGCTCGGCCATGTTATCGGTGATCTGCTGCACTTGAAACTTGAGAATAGAGGGCCATAGATCGGATTTGATGGTTTTCGCGACAGCTTCGGTGGTTGCCAAATGCTTGCTGTAAAGCATGCGAATATCCGGCGTGAGACGGCTGCTAATGAATGAATCCGGGGCGTCATGCAGAAGGAAGGGCATGAGCAACTTCGCGGTCTCGTCGAAGTTCGTCCCCCATTTGGCAAAGCGAAAACCGGAATGATTGGTGAGCATTAGCTTGTCTTTCTGCATCGCTTTCGCGATGCGCGCGCTCAGGAATCGGCGGCACTCGTTTTGCATGAACAATACTTGATCGGTGCGTTTTGGTCGGGTGGCGAAGATCGTCGTGGTCGCTTTCGGCTCGATGTTACGGTTGAGAACGAGCTTCACAAAAGTCCCGATGATTTCAGTGCCCTTGGGGCCCTTCACGTCTTCAGCGGTATCGTTGCTCAGCGCAAGATCCCAGAAGCGCAAGACTTCGAGATGCTTTTTCTCGCCATCAAACATGAGGTCAGGGAAGCTCCAGCCATAACTGGTT
>CANIBP010000106.1 GCA_947466075.1 Verrucomicrobiaceae bacterium | reverse complement strand
CATGGCGACGAAGAATGTTGAATCTTCTCCAAACGATGGTAATGTTCCTCCCGATGATCGACGCCAACGGCCAACCTTTGACACGCGAGCAAACTCTGCAAATTCGCCGGAATTCGTCTCGCGGATTGTCCGCTGAACAAATCGGGGAGGGCGTCAAAAGGAACCGCCAAGCGAGACTCTCCACGGAAACCGAGCAGCCATTGCCGAGGAATACCAACGCCTCATCCGCTGGGCTAAAGAACAAGGATTAATTTTCAATCCAAAGCGGCTTGGACCGGAAAAGGAATGATGACGAATGAGTCAGGCAGTTCCATAAGCAGCACACCGAGTTTAAAGCGCGTGTCGAAATAGGCAGGGGCATTAGAGAAGTATCGGGCAAATGGGATGGTTCATGAATCGGCGGTTTCAACGACAGTATCCAGCCGTTCCTCGATTTCGCCTGCCAGCGCATCAAGGAGTTCATGCTGTTCCTCCGGCGTGAGTGTCGCAAGGACATGATCAAGCAGGGTCGTGGTGGAACGGATGAATTCGCGGGCGTTTCGTTTCATGGGGTAATGCACACGATCTTATTACATGGGGTCGGACATTTATGGGGGCATATCTGGCAAAATGTCACCATCACGTTTTGGCGTTCTTTTTCTTCACCCGGTAACAGCCCTTTCTGCCCACGCCGGTGAACTCGATTCTGTCTTCCAAGGCTTTGAGGTCACGTTTGGATGTGGATGAGTGAATGTCGTAATGCGCCTCAAAGTCGGCCCGCGTAAGCTTTCGCCCCTTCTGAAGTTGCTCCAGGAACCACGCCTGCCTCTGTGCTGGCGTGATTTCCACCGATTGGTTGGGTACCACTCCGATCTTCTTTGCCGCACGAATCCAACCCGCCAATTCATAGCCACTACGACCGGTCACAATCACCGCATCGTCGTCCGCTTTCACTCCGGCTTTCTTGAGTTCCTGCACGACCTTGGAACGGAAGTCGCTGATGGCCTCAATGACTGCATTCTGACCACGCCGGAGTTTGAGCAGGTCTGCCAATGTCTGGCTGGAGCAAGCCCTGCGACGCCCCCTTTCCGTCTCTTCGCTCAGGACTTCGAGCACGCGGAAGATGGTCGCTGATTGGCTGGCGAGCTGGATGCCATCCAACAGCACTCCAATCTCCTTCAATTCCAATTCTCCACCTGCATAGGCTTTCAGTTCCGCTGGCTTTGACGAGCCGACAGCTTTCTTTCCTTTCGGTTTTGGATTGAGCACCAGTTTGACCGTATCCTCCAACTGATGCAGCGAGGGCTTGTGAATGAAGTAGTTCGCCCCTGCTGCCATCAAAGTGACCGCCGTGTCAGGTTTATCACCGCCGTGGGCAGTGATGACGATCACAGGTGTGGTCTCGTTGTGATCATCTTCTCGAATCTGTTCAAGCAGATTGCGCCCGACCTGGGTGGAAGTGGGTTTGCCTTTGCGCGAAGGCAGTTCGAGATCGAGCAGAATCAGGTCATAGCGATGCTTCTGCAGGCATTCGACGGCTGCGACTTGGGAATCTGCCGAGTCATGATCAAAGCCCGCTGAATCCATGCGGTCTTCGAGCACCTGCCGGATGGCGGGATCATCATCAATGATAAGCACTGACTTTTTCATACTGCTAAATTGGGTTCAAGCGGGAGTCGGACCAGCACGGTGGTTCCCTTGCCATCCACACTTTCGATTTCCACCGTGCCACCGTGGAAGGAGACATAGCGTTGTGCGATGGGCAGGCCAAAGCCCGTGCCTCCCGGCTTGGAAGTCTTTCCAGGAATGAACTGGCGCACATCGCTCAATTCCTGCTCACTAAGTCCCATGCCATTGTCCACCACACGCAGTTCCAGCCATGTGCCATTCTGTGCGGCACCGATCTGAATGCTGCCCCTGCCATGCCTTTCATCATCCACGAGGATCGCCTCATGTGCATTCTTGATGAGATTTCGACACGCGAGCACGACCTGAGCGCGGAATGCCGGCAGCGCGAGTTCGGCTGGAACAGTCAGGCATATCTCAATGCCAGTCGTATTGCAGCCGGTGGCGCTAAATTCACTCTGCACCATGGTCAACGCCTCCTGCACCATGCCAGCGAGTAGCTCTGTGTGCCTGACCTTCGCCGGAACCTGGCTGTAGAGGCGCATGTCGGCCAGCAGTTGCTCAATGAACTGCAGACTGTTGCGCAGACGCGGCCCGAGCCTGGCCGCAGCCTGCTCGCCATTGCCCTTGGCTGCTTCGGTCAGCAGGCTGTCCATATTGCTGCGCATGGCCGTGAGCACAGCGCGCATTTCATGAACACTGGCACCGACCAACCCCTCATACAAACGCACGGCTTGATCCCGCACCACTTTGGCCACTTCAGTACCATGTGTGCGGGCGACACGCTCGATCTCGCTCTCCACCTTTTTCAATCCCCGCCCATGCCTGCGGTTGGTTACCTGCGAACGGCTACGACGTTCCAGCGCTTTTTGAGTGGCAGTGCGCACATAGTGATTGTCGTCTGCACCAATTTGTCCGGCCAGCCCATGAAAATGCGTATCGGGCACCAAATGAAGAAGATCAGCCACAGCCTTGCGCACCTCCCACTTGCCATCCGTTGCCAAAATGCCAAGAACGAGTACGGCCGATGCTGGCAGTTTGTCACGACGGCCCATGCCTGCGCTGATCCTGGCCGCAAGCGCCACCTTCTCACTCCAGGGGAGCGAATCAGGGGTTTTTTGAAGTTGAGCGCAGACAGCGGTGAGGTTCATTTGCGTCCGACGCTATAACGATTTCCGCGCTTAATAAAAGCTTCCTCACCACCTTCCAGCAGAGTGATGATCTGATCACGGCAGGCATCCACGCCCCCCGTGCTGGCGGCCCGACCGTGGTCGCCATCGGATTCCATGACCGCCACGCAGCCTGCATCACCAAGCACCGGGATATTGGGGTTGTGCGTGATGAACACAAGCTGCCGCGTTTGTCGCGCCTGAAGAATCTTGCTGACCACAGTCTGGAAGATGAAACGGTTGTCGAGATTGTCTTCCGGTTGATCGATGAGCAACGGATTGATGCTGTCGAGCAGTAGAATGGGCAGGATCGTGGTGCATTTCTGACCGGTGGACAGTGTGCTGGAATCCTTGTAGCCCGAACCATCCTGCAACTCGATGGTTGGCTGATCTCGCAAAGACACTGACTCCAATTCAGCCAATCGCACCGGTTGATTGAATGCCTGGATCACCTTGGCAGCCTGCTCCGCGTTCAAATCCCCATGCTCCATGAGAGCATTGCTGTCCGCAGCACGAACGAAGTTGGCGAGTTGTGCGGGTGGGACCATTTGCACCAACTTCTGGGCGACGACGCCATGGCGCATGTTCATTGGCTTGAGATGCTCCTCAAGCAGTTCGCGATAGCACTCATTGTCGCCGTCCTGCACCAGCGTCACACGAATCGTAGGATCCAGGTCGCGATTGAGGCGGTCGGCGATGTCCTTGCGGATCTTGAAACGCGCATCTCGCAGCTCCGAATACTTCTGCATCAGCGCCGCCTGTTTTTGTTCCAGGCGTGTGATCTCAGTTTTGGCTTCCTCACCCACACGGACCGCGTCGATCAATTCATTGCGACGACGGTCAAGTTTGGCGCGTTCCGCCGACTGCTCTTGGAACTGCTTGTGCTTTTCGATCACTTCGCGGAAGGCGAGTTCCTGGCTGGCCTGCATTTCGGCCAGGCGTTCTTGGAGGCCACTCTGGGCGGCCAGTGAGGCGTCCACTGTGGCGACCACCGATGTGAGGTGTTCGTCCGCATGAAGAGATGCCTGTTTCAGATTGTCCACGATCTGCTGCATCAGCGGGCCATTGGCTCCGGCAAGCATCTCCTTGGTGAACTTGCCGGTGAGTTCCGACTTCAACCGCCCGGTCAACTCCTCCACACTGAGCCGAAAACGAGTCATCACCTCAGTGGCCACACGTGCAGCACGCGCTTCACGATCACGCAATGCCTTGGCCTCATGCGCTTTGTTGACCTCCTCAGCGGAATCACTGCCACCTGCGGTCAGCGCACGCAGCTTTTCTTCCAAATTAGGCAGCTGTTTGAGTTCTTCCTGAAGAGTTTGAAGACGCAGGCGCGCAGGTTCCGTCTGCCTTGCCGCGGCCACGATGGACTCACGCATTTCATCAATCTGCCAGTCGTATTCATGCACGGCCACTGGTGCAAAGCTGTCGATGAGATCGAGTTGGAAACGTTTCTGGTCAGCGATGCCCTCCACCTCGTTCTGACTGAAGATTTCTGCGCGGAAGAACCCGCCAGTGGAGAGTTTGATGGCAGTGGGGTTGCGCTCGTTGTCCAACACGAGGGATTCTTCGCCTACTGCTCGCGTGATGATGTAGCGCAGCCCATCAGTAGTCTCGACTTCGAGTTCAACGCGGCCGCCGTTGAGATTACCGGCAATGAGATTGTCGATGCGGCGGCGGGCCGTGGGCGATAAATCACGACGTGGCAACTGGTCCAGCGCGTAGCGGATCAGTTCCAAGATGGTGCTTTTACCGGTGCCACGAGCCCCAATGATGCAGGTCAGACCGGTGTCAAAGGACAGGGTCAGTCCATCAAGAAATCCGCCGATAACGCGGAGGGAGAGAATGCGGTTGGCTTTCATACCCTGCATACATTGCAGCCATAGCAGGAATGGCGAGCAATGAAGTGACCAGTATCACATCCCATATGGGTGAGTGACACCGGTGTCATTGCACCATGTGGGGCCAACATGGTGCCCATATGGGATCACGATTCCAATATCGAACCCATAGCCATGACACTGGTTGGCGTGAGTAAATCGGGGCGTCGCAATCAGCGGCATTTGACACCCCGAACCCGACACAAACCTCATGCCTAAACTTCTCCCCCACTCCCGCATTCTCAGTCAGGCCGATGTCTATCGGCTGCTGGGCCGGCAGACGGCTGATGACGCCTTCCGCAACGGCTGGCTGAAGCCCTGCTGCTTCAAACAAGTACCACGCGGCCCCCAGCGCCGTCTCTTCGATCTCGAAGCCCTCCGCCGCGTCGAAGACCGCCTCCTCGCTGGGGAATATCCCGGCCAAACGAAACAGTGATCCATCTCTTTCCCATCAACACACCCACAACAACCCAACACGCATCCTACATCCCATGAAACTCACCGCTCAATCCAACAAACCCTTCGATACTCACCCTGAATACAACGGCAACGCCGTCTGCGTTGACGTCACGCCGCCCAAAACCGTGCAGACTGACTACGGCCCGAAGGAGCAGTTCCGCTTTGTCTTTGAAACCACCCAGCTCCGCGATGACGGCAAACCCTACCTTGTCTGGTCGCGCGGCTTCAACACCACGCTGGGCGAAAAGTCCGCGCTGCGTGCCTTCCTCAAGCAGTGGTTCGGACGCGATCTCACCACCGCCGAGCAGCAGGAGTTCGACACCGACACGCTCATCGGCCGCACCGCGCAGATCGTCATCGTCCACAACCAGGGCCGCAACGGCGAAACCTACGCCAACATCGGCCTCATCCGTCCCGACAAGAGCGGCGCAGGCTTGAAGCCCTCCGGCAAATACACCCGCGTCAAGGACCGCCAGGACAAAGACTCCTCCTACAACCGCGTCTCCCAACCTGCGTCGCATGATACGCAGCCTGCGGATGACTGGCGTTTCACCAAAGTCCATGTCGGCAAGCATCAAGGACTCGAACTCTGCGAACTCGACCAGGTGGCGGTGCGCAGTCTTTGCGAGAACTGGCTGCCCATTGCCAAAGCCATGACCAAGCCGCTCAAGGCCGACCGCGACCTGATGGCCGCACTGGAACAGGCCGCCTCCGAGATGGGCATCCCTCAGCCCGCACCCCAGGCAGATGACATCGCCTACTGAGTTGCAAACCCCGAACCCGACTCACCGCCATGATCCTCATTCAACGCGAATCCCCTTCCCACTGGTATCTGCCCGATGGCACGCCGTATCACGACGTGCCACGGGCGGACGGCAACGGCACCCGCTCCGCCACGCTGCGTGATGCCCGCAAAGTGAACGCCCTGCCCTCAGTCACCAACATCCTCGGCGTGCTGGCCAAGCCTGGCCT
>CANIBP010000105.1 GCA_947466075.1 Verrucomicrobiaceae bacterium | reverse complement strand
TGGGGATAGAGTCATACGGACCTCCAGTGGGACGGCCTGGCTTGGGATCCCAAGTCTCCAGTTGGCTCGATCCACCGGCCAGCCAGAGCAGGATGACGCTGCGTCCAGTCTTGCGCAGCGCGTCATTGATGGAGGTCTCATCCAGCGCGTGAATCGCTCCGCTGCTGCCGAGCAGAGAGCCGGAGCCGACCGCTAGCGCCTGGCTCAAGAAGGCCCGCCGGCTGATGTGATGAGCGTTGGTGCCGCAGTAGTTGGATGGGGTGCTCATGGCCGTTGGTGTTTGAAAAAATGGATCAGTAGTTGAAGCGGAACTCCGCGCTCGACAGCATCGCCCACACGATCTGCCGCAGCCCCGCCTGCGGGCGATCGCTGCGCGCGTCGAGATAGCTGGCCAGCAACGAAACTTCCTCCTCGCTCAGCTCGCGCTGCCAGATCGCTTTGCCTGCGAGACGAATGCGCTCCGCAACCTCGGGCAGCGCCTCCATTGCTTTCACCAAGCCGCTGCCGTCGAGCAACTGGCCTTGCACGTCGTTGCTGTTGCTGAGGAACAATGCCTCATCCACAGACACTTGGAAGTCCTCGCCCGGGCGCTCAAACCAGCGCTCAAATCCCGATGCACCGCGCTCGGTGTTGAGGATGCGCTGCTCGATCTCCTCGGGCTTCGCTTTGCTTGGCGCAAGATACGCCGGCTCCATCGCCGCGAACCGCAACGACATCGCTTGCTGCCTCGGAGTCAGCGGCCGCGGATGGGCGACTGCGAAAAGGTTGCGCGCCGGGCGCGTGTCGCTCTGCCAACGGCTGTCGCGCTGCCATGTCTTGCTGGTGACAATGCCGCGGATCAGGCGCCGGAGATCGTAACCATTGGCCGCCAAGTCGCGCGCCAGCCACTGCATCAGCTCCGGATGGCTCGGGGTGTTCTCGCCGTGCATTTGGTCGAGCGGCATCACCAGGCCACAGCCGAACAAGCGGTCCCACATGCGATTGACGATGGCCCGGGCAAACCAATGCTGTTGCTCTGTTGACAGTCCCGTCTCGATCAACCGTGCCCTGCGGCTGTATTGCGCTGGCGGCGGCGGCTTCTTGTCCTTCTTCAACTGCTCCAGCAGTGCACGCTCGGCCTTCTTCTGCTCTTCGGTCGGCTCCATCGAAGCAGGGTCAGTCAAAGGAGCGCCGCCGAGGAAACTCAAGATCGCGGGCTTCTCTTTGCCCTTGCTGGTCTTGAAGCTGATCTGCCCGTATTCCCGCTCGCCGACGAAACCTCCGTTGTCGAAGGTGCGGGCAAAGAAGGACTTCATCCCGTAGTAGGTGTCCTGCGTCCAGTCCTTCACATACGGGTGATCGTGGCACTGGGCGCAACTGATGTTCACGCCGAAGAAGCGCACACTCACGTCATTGGCCATGCGGTCGGTGTCCATCACCCGCTGCCGCAAAAACTGATCCACACCGGGCCGTGACTCTGTGTCCACCTGTCCTGCGATGGCATCGCGGAACACCACGTCCCAGCCTTTCTTCTTCGTCACGGCGAGATCGAGATACTTTTGAAACTCCGAGCCCTGTCCGTCCATCAACAGCCAGTTCAACTCATTCGACAGATGGCGATCAAAAGCCTGACTTGCCATGAGCCGGTCCACGTGGCGAGCCCATGCCTCCGGCGAGTCGCCTTCGGCAATGAACGCATCCAGCTCACCCACTGTCGGCACGCGCCCGTGCAGGTCGAGCATCAGCCGCCGCAGTCGCGTCTCGAGCGGCGCCGTCAGAGCGGGCATCATGTCACGCTGCTTCAGTTTTTGATCAATGCAGCGATCGATCACCTCCGCCATCGGCAGGTTCGCCGCAGGCAGTGTGGCCGGGTCCATCTTCTCCCACCAGGGCTTAGCCGCATTCGCCGCCGAAGCCATCGCCCCACAAACCATCGCCAGCGACAGCACCCACGCCCTGCGCGCAGATGACTTGCCATTGGTGAGGTGAAGTGAAGGGGAGAGGTATCTCATGGTTTGAGTCACCAACTACCTACTTGAGCGCGACGCCTTATCTTGCGCGGAGGCGAGCAGGCAGACGAGACCCAAGCTGATGGATGCGGCGCGAAGGAGCCTCGGCGTCGCTGGCCTAGTGTGATGATACTTAAAAAGATATACATAATCAAGGGGTTGTAGTTAAAGCCTCCCTGGCTCGTTTGATTTTTGCCAGGATCTCCGCGCCGTCCGCCCTCCAGGTGTAGCGCACCGGATTGAGGTCGCGCTCCTGGAGGTAGGCCTCAATCGCCGAGGCCAGTTCTTTGACGCTGCCAAAGCTGCCGTCGCGCACGCAGTCCACTGTCAGATCGCGGAAGAACCGCTCCAGCAGGTTCATCCAGGAGGACGATGTCGGCGTGAAGTGCAGCACTATCCGCTCCAGCCCGTGCGCTTTGCGTTGCTGCCGGTTGCGCCGCTCAATCCACTCTTTGACCTTCGGATGTTTGTGCGTGCCGTAATTGTCGAGCACCAGATGCAGCGTCTGGTCGCCGGGCGTTTCGCTGTCGAGCTTCTTGAGGAAGGCGAGACACTGCTTGTGCGTGTGGCTCGCGGCGCTCTGGCGGAAGATTTTGCCGTCGAGGTAGCTCAACGCCGCAAACAGCGTGAGCGTGCCGTGGCGCTTGTAGTCATGGGTGGCGGTGCGAATGTGCCCGGCGCCCAGCGGCAGCCCGGGCTGGGTGCGTTCCAGCGCCTGACACTGGCTCTTTTCGTCGCAGCAGAGGATCAGCGCCCGGTCCGGCGGGTCGAGATAGAGTCCGATCACGTCCCAAAACTTGGTCTCAAACTCCTTGTCATTGGAGAGTTTGAAGGTGCGCTTGAGATGCGGCTTGATGTCGTTGCGGCTCCAGAGGGTCTGCACCGTGTGGCTGCTGACACCTTTGGCGCGGGCCATTTTGCGGGTGGACCATTGGGTGTGCCCAGGCGGCGGGCGCGTTGCCTCGCTGATGATTTGCGCCTTGATCTCGGGAGGGATAGTGGGCTTGCGCCCGCTGCGGCGGGCTTCATGCAGCCCTTCCAGGCCGCCCCGCTTGAAGCGCTTCTCCCAATGCACCACCACGGGCCGGTTGACGCCGACCTGCTGGGCCACGGCCTGCTGGCCCACGCCGTCGGCCCGCAGCAGCACGATGCGGGCGCGCCGAACCTCCCGCTGCGTGGCGCTGGGGCTGCGGAGGATTTTCTGCAGCGCTTGGCGCTGCGCAGGGCTGACGGCAAGTGGTTGAATGGGGCGGGCCATCCGCCAAGATAATACGGTTGCCGTTTTTTGTATAGCTATATATGAATCAGCACACTAGTATATCTGATAAATTGGACGGTTAGAGGAGGCCTTTGATCGGTTTGGCACCTTCCACGCCGACGAGCTTTTGATCGAGGCCGCCGTAGAAGTAGGTGAGCTTGTCGGGATCGAGGCCCATGAGGTGAAGAGCGGTGGCGTGGAGGTGTTTGACGTGGAACTTGTCCTCCACGGCAGCGGAACCGAGTTCATCGGTTTGTCCGACGCTCACGCCGCCCTTCACGCCGCCGCCAGCCATCCACATGGTGAAGCCGTAGGCGTTGTGATCGCGTCCTGTGCCTTTGGCATATTCAGCCGTTGGTTGGCGGCCGAACTCGCCGCCCCAGATGATGAGCGTGCTGTCGAGAAGGCCGCGTTGCTTGAGATCCTTCAATAAACCAGCGATGGGCTTATCGGTGCGTCCGCAGTGGTGGTTGTGATTCTTTTCGATGTCGGTGTGCGCGTCCCAGTTGCTGTCGTTGTGCGCGCCGCCAGAGTAGAGTTGGATGAAACGCACGCCGCGTTCGACCATGCGCCGCGCGAGTAGGCATCGGCGGCCGAACTCCTCGGTCTTCTCGTCGTTGATGCCGTAGAGTTCTTTGGTGGCTTCACTTTCCTTGCTCAAATCGACAGCCTCAGGCGCGTGCATCTGCATCTTGGCGGCGAGTTCATAGCTGGCGATGCGTGCCGCGAGGCTGGTGTTATCAGCACGAGTCGATGCGTGCTCGGTATTGAAATCTCGCAGCGTATCGAGGATGCGGCGCTGCATCGGCGCGGTCATGCCTGCGGGCGGTTGCAGATCGAGGATGGGATCGCCTGCGCTGCGTAACACGGTGCCTTCATAGCTGGCGGGCATGTAGCCGCTGGACCAGTTTTTGGCTCCGCTGATCGGGCCGCCGATGGGATCGAGCATGACGGCGAATCCGGGCAGATCCTCGCTCACGCTGCCGAGGCCGTAGTTGACCCAAGAGCCAAGACAGGGGCTGCCGGAGAGGATTTTACCCGTGTTCATCTGCAACATCGCCGAGCCGTGAATGGGCGAGTCGGCGGTCATCGAATGGATGAATCCGATGTCATCCACGCAGGTGGCGAGATGCGGAAAGAGATCGCTCACTTGCTTGCCACACTGGCCGTATTGTTTGAACTGCCACTTCGGCCCGACCACACGGCTTTGGCTGCGTTTGCCACCGCGACCAAAGGTCTTCACGTCGATGGTCTTGCCATCGAGCGGGTAGAGCTTGGGCTTGTAGTCAAAGGTGTCCACATGACTGGGACCGCCATACATGAAGAGAAAGATGACGCTCTTGGCCTTGGCAGGCAGTGGCGGCTTCCTGGCTGCGAGCGGGTTCGCGAAATCACTCGCGGCATGAGCTTGCGAGGCAAAAAAGTGATTCGCGGACAACATCCCGGTCATCGCGAGCCCGGTGAATCCAGCGCCTGTTTCCCAAAGGAACTCGCGGCGTGTGCGTTGGCAGAAGTTCGGTGTCATGGGATCAGTCGAGGTAGAGAAACTCGTTCAAATTGAGCACGAGCAGGCAGAAGGAGGTGAGCGCGACTTCGGGGGAGGCGTGTTCTTGTTCGCGCAGCGTGGTGATGAGCTTGAGGCCGCGTTGGACATCGCTCTCGGAAGCCGGGCGTGAGGTGACAAGCTCAAGTGCAAGGCGGATTTGTGCGGTGGGATCGTTGCCGGCTTCTTTTTGCACGCGGATGGCTAGAGCGCTCGCTTGTTCATTGATGAAGGCACTGTTGAGCATGCCGAGGGCTTGCGTGGGCTGAGTGGAAGTGAAGCGTACCGGTGTGGAGTGATCTGTCTCGGCAACGTCGAACGACGCGAGGATCGGCGTGATGAGTGAGCGCTTCACGTGGATGTAGATGCTGCGGCGTGATTGCTCCTGCGGCGTTGATTTGCCCCAACCGCTGCCAGGTCGCGACTGACCGGCGAGCACTTCCTTTGGAATGTCCACGTAGATGCCGGGGCCGAACATTTGGTCGTTGAGCGCACCTGACACAGCGAGGATGGAATCGCGAATCTCCTCCGCGGTGAGGCGCCGCATGTCGAAGTGCGAGAGGTGATCATTGCGAGGGTCTTTGCTCAGAGCATCAGCACTCGGGCGTGATGACATGCGATACGTGTTGGAGGTCAAAATGAGCCGATGCATGGCCTTGATGCTCCAACCGCTGGCGATGAACTCGGAGGCGAGCCAATCTAGCAACTCAGGGTGCGTGGGCGCATCGCCTTGCGTGCCGAAGTTGCTGCTGGAGCGCACGAGGCCGCGTCCGAAGTGATGCTGCCAGATGCGATTCACCATCACTCGCGCGGTGAGCTGGTTTTGCGATGATGTGATCCAGTTGGCCAATGCGCTGCGACGTCCAGTGGATTTGCCGGACTGGGGCGGCGTGATGTTTGGCGTTGGCGGCGAGAGCACTTGCAGGAAGGCCGGCGTGACTGGTGCGCCGGGACTGGAGGTGTTGCCGCGCTCAAGGATGAATGTTTCGGGGGCTTTCGCGCCAGCTTCCGTCACGGCAAGCGCGGCACCTGCGGACGTGACGGCTTTCTCGATGTCTCGCAGCTCAGCTCTGAGCTTCATGTAGCGACCATACACCTTGGGACCGAGCAACTCCGCGCCCTCTTTGCGAATGATGCCTGGGATTTGCTTCGGCGGTGTCTTTTCGCGCTTCGTGAGTAGTCGAAAGTGCTCTTCGATCTCTTCCGCTTCGATCTCGAGTTCCTTCTGCTTGGTCTCGCGTTTGGTCTGCGCATCGTCCACGACTTCAGCCACTTTCGGCAGTGGGACTTCATCCGTGGGACCGCCATTGCGGTAGTGATTCACATTGTGGAAGAAAGAGAGCAGGGAGTAGTAGTCGCGTTGGGCGATGGGGTCGATTTTATGGTCGTGGCAGCGCGCGCAATCGACGGTGAGCCCTAGAAGCACCTGTCCGGTGGTGGCGACGATGTCATCGAGCATGTCATACCGCGCGAGTTCCCTGTCTGCCGGATCTGCATCCCAGATGCCGAGGCGGTAGTAACCCGTGGCGATGATGCTGTCGGTTGTGACATCGGCAAATTCATCACCTGCAAGCTGCTCACGAATGAACTGGTCGTACGGCTTGTCGTCATTGAAGGCGCGGATGACATAGTCGCGATAGCGCCAGGCATTCGGTTTCGCGTGATCCGTTTCGTAACTGTTCGTCTCAGCAAAGCGCACGAGATCCAGCCAATGCCGCCCCCACTGCTCGCCATAGCGTGGAGACTT
>CANIBP010000104.1 GCA_947466075.1 Verrucomicrobiaceae bacterium | reverse complement strand
TCGTTGGGCAGGTTTGCCTGCATCTCGACGAGCGGCGTCCAGGTGATGAAATCCGTCGAGGTGGTGCGGGCGATGCCGCGGTAGCCTTTGATGAAGCGGCGGAAGTAACAGACGTAGCACTGCTCGCTGTCGCTCCAGAACGCGTAGTTTTGTGAGTCGAAGTATTTGCCCCAATCCTCGGGGATGACGGGTTCATCACGCAGCTTTTTCCAATGAACGCCATCAAGTGAGACGAATGCCTTCAGGCCGCCCGGACCGCGCTTCTCGCGCACCGCCGACTGATGCGGCTGAAACGCGATGCCGCCCAGCGCCTTGTATTTCTGCTCCGCAGGCACACCGGGCTTCGTGTCGATGAAGGGCGTGAAGTTGTGGTTCACGAAAATCTCATTCATCAAGACGATGTTGCCCTCCGGGAACGACGGATGCTCGAACAAGCCGAGTTTTGGCATTGTCCACGAGATCGCATCCTTGCTCTCCGCGTAGAGCGTGACCTCGCCTTCGTGATAGGCTTCGATGCCGTGCGTCTTCCACGTCACCTTCGGATCCTTGTCGCCCCGGTAGTAAAACTGAAACTTGTCCGCCGCCTTCAAGACCGTCGCGTAATGCCCGTTCGGTCGCGGTTCCTTCAGCGGCTCGGCGAGGATGGGTTCGTGCAGCTTCAGCGTGGTGTTCTTCATCTCGCCGACGAGGAGGCGATCCACGAATAGCTCCCGCCGCGAACCGATGGCGATGGGTTCCTCCGCAAAGGTGGGGAACTGTGTGCAGAGCAGGATGGCGAGAGCGGTGGTATAGCGGCGGCAGTTGTTCATCCTTTTCGGTCTCTCTGGTTAATCATTGGATTGAATAAATCCTGCACCTCCACTCGCGCGCCGGTTTTCAGTGAGCTGATGATCGCGTCAGAGCAGGCGACAGACTGGAGCCCTTCGCTTGGTGTTGTCAGTTCGTCGGGCTGTCCATCGATGGCACTGAGAAAACTAGTGAGCTGCGCGCGGTAAATATCGTCCCGCGGTCCATCGAAAGCCTCGTGGATGAGTTCATCCGATTGGCGGTGCCTCACCGTCACAATCCGGGTGCCGAAATCGAGTGATGCGCTGGCGGCATCGCCGATGACTTCCAGCGTGTTGGCCTGTGGCTTCGTCAGGTAGTCGATGTGCAACTCGCTCAGCAAAGCGTCTTCGTAATCGAGGATCGCCGACAATAGATTGGGCGAGGAGGTGAACTCCACATTGCCCGCCTGAATGCCACGCGCATAGGCTCCAAGAGGCTGACGTTGCAGCAGCCAGCCGACCAAATCGATCCCGTGGGAATAGTCCATCACCGCCGCACCGAAGGTGGTCTCCTGGTAACGGGAGACGGAATTTTCCAGCGTGATGTAACTCCCCACCGAGTAGCGGGCGCAAATGGCGGCACCCAGAGTGCCATTGTGGATCAGTTCCCGGATGCGCCGCACTCCGGGATGGAAGCGCATCATGAACGCAATGCGCAGGACTCTTGATTGCGCTTCCGCCGCATCGAGCATCCGCCTTGCCGAAGCCAGCTCGTGTGCCATTGGCTTTTCACACAGCACATGCGCTCCTGCCGCCAAGGCGAATGTGGCCACCCGTTCATGCTGGTCGTGAGGCGTGGCTACGATGAACACATGCGGGGCCTGGTCGAGCGCCTTGTGCAAATCCGTCCAGCACACCACATCCCCGAGGTTTCGGCGGGCTGCTTCCAGGCTCTCGGCGCGGCTGTCACAGAGTTCGACGCTGAGGTCATCTCTCTCACGGCAAAGCCGCGCATGCCGCTGACCGATGGAGCCGACGCCCACCACGAGAACTTTGCGCCGTTGGTTCGTCATCATCGCTTTAGTGAAAAATGGAGAAGCCGCCATCGACCACGAGATTCTGACCGGTGATGTAGGCAGACGCCGCGGACGCGAGAAATACCACCGCCCCTTTCAGGTCCGAGTCCATCCGACCCATGCGCCCGAGCGCGGTTCGCGCGCCGTAGGCCGAGACAAATCCGCGTTCCAATTTGCCGTTGTCGAAACCACCCGGCGAAATGGCGTTCACCCGGACGCCATGCGGCCCGAGTTTGGCGGCCAGATCCATCGTCAGGCCAATCAGGCCCGCCTTTGACGCCGCGTAGTCCACAGGCTGCTCCGGCACGCCATGGTCGTCATACATTCGGCGATTCCGCCCGAGCAGACCCGCGATGGAAGCGATATTGATGATGCTGCCCCGGCAACGGTCGCGCATGTGGCGGCCAAGCTCACGGCAGCACCACAGCGTGCCGCAGACATTTCCATGCACCATCTCCACGATGGAGCCGGGCGCGCGCTCGAAGAGATCCGTCGGTCTCCCGCCCAGGTGTCCGGGTGCATTGTTGACCAGCACGTCAACGCCGCCCTTCCACGCGATGGCCGCAGCGCTCATCGCCGCCACCGAGTCGAAGCGTGACACCTCCAGCTCAAGCCCGAGCGTCTCGACTCCACAGCGCTCACGGATGGCATCTGCGGCTGACTTTGCCGCATCGAGATCGCGCGAGGTCACGATGACCGCGCTCCCGGCTTCAGCCAGCGCCAGCGCCATGTTCCACCCCAGATTACGCGTGCCACCGGTGACCAGCGACACGCACTGGTCGAGCCGGAACGAGTCGGACAACGAGGCTGGAGTTGAGTGGGATGTATCTGGTGCTGGCATTACAGAACCATGCCTTATGAAATCATGCATGAAAGGGCAACGCTGTGGTAAAGTCGCTTTACCTCATGACCAAATCCAAGGCACCTCCCGCGCTCAGCCGCGCCAGCTCACTCACCGTGCAAGCCGTGCAATGGCTGCGCAAGGCGCTGGCGGATCGCATCTGGACCGGAATCCTTCCGGGCGAACGCGAGCTGTGCGACTGCATCGGGGTGAGTCGTCCGACATTGCGACTGGCGCTGGAGCAGATCGAAAAAGACGGCCTCGTGGAAGTGACTCACGGCAAACGGCGGCGCATCATCGCCCATCCATCCGTCGCAATTCGCACAGGTCCGGCAAAAAGAATCATCGGCATGCTCCTGGCTGAACCCGGCTACGTGCGGCTGCCCTTTCAAAGCGGCATCTTCGAAACCATGCGGGACCGGCTCGAAAAACTCGGGCTGCTCGTCGAAACTCATGTCAGCGCACCCTGCTTCAGCGGCCGGCCTGACCGGGCGCTGGAGAAGCTGACTTCCCTCCATCGGGTCGATGCCTGGCTGCTCGTGCATTCGCCTCCATCCACGCAGAATTGGTTCGCTCGGAATCATGTTCCGTGCGTCGTGGCCGGCTCGTGTGAACCGAGCACCTTGCTGCCATCCGTGGACATTGATCATGGGGCGGCTTGTCATCACGCGGTTGGAGTCCTGGCCCGAGCCGGGCGCAAAAACATCGCCCTGCTCACTCCGAAACGCGCGCAACCCGGCGACATCGAAAGTGAAATGGAGTTTCAATCCGCAGTCAAAGCGCACCGTGGAGCGATCGCATCACGCGTCATTCGCCATGAAGAATCTGTCCCCGGCGTGATGCGCTCGCTCGACGCGCTGCTTTCACGCGAAAGCTCCACCGATGCCATCATCGTTGCCCGCCCATCCTATGCGCTGGCAGCATTGACTTACCTGCAAAAATCCGGCTGCCGCATCCCGAAGGACATGGCCCTGATCGCCCGCTCAGACGATCCCATGCTCGACTTTGCCACGCCTAGGATCTCCTGCTATCGCGCCGAGGCGGCGGTCTATGGTCGTCAGTTAGCAGACGGCCTAGCCGAGGTGGTGGCCAGCGGCTTCGGCTCCCACCGACGCGCCCGACAGCTTCCCGTGTTCATGCCCGGCGAGACGGTGTAAACGGGGGCGCCACTTCCAGAGGCGAAAGGGGCTGGTGCCAGCCATCGTTTCGCATCAACCATGATCACCCGCACCGAACTCCGCCAGGCTCAGGCACGCTCTGCTGAAATGCTCGCCACGGCGGGCATTGTCATCACTCCACAGGAACGCGAGAATATCGAGATAGCGGAAGTGGGGCTGGGGGAACTGAAGCGCACCGGCTTGCAACTCGTGGTGTATGAGAACAACCCGCGCTACTGCGCCAAGGAGCTGATTCTTTTTCCCCGGCAGTCCTTCCCTGAGCATCTGCATCCGCCGGTGGGTGACGAAGCGGGGAAGATGGAAACGTTCCGCTGCCGCTGGGGCAAGGTCTATCTCTATGTGGAAGGGCCGCCCACGCCGCAGCCACACTGCCAGCCACCGCCCGGCAGCGAGGCATTCTATCATGTGTGGCATGAGATCGAGCTTACTCCCGGCGAGCAACACACCATCCCGCCCAACACCTGGCACTGGTTCCAAGCAGGCGATGAAGGCTGTATCGTCTCCGAGTTCAGCAGCACCAGTCGCGATGAGTTGGATGTCTTCACCGATCCTCGAGTGAAGCGCCTGACCGAGGTCGTGGAGGATTGAGCGCGGCGATGGATGCAGCTGCAACGGACCGGTAGCTTCACTCATCTGATCCCGTGACCGTGATTTCATCCAGATCAAAGCTCTCCTGAGCACCGGCGGCCGTGGGCAGGATCACGAGCTTGCCGATGTTTTGGATCGTGTCAGACCACGAGAACGCACCTGATGCTCGTTTCCAGCCGGCGGCTTTGGCTTCCTCATCACTCCAGTCGTAGCGCAGCGTGGCGAGGGCCTGCGTCCAGTCGTTGGTGATGGGTGCGGTGGTCTCGATCGACCATTGCGAAATGTCGCGGGCAAAGATCTCAATCACGACACGTCCGGCCGCTTTGGCGGAACGCACCTGGCAGGTGATCTTCGCGCCTTTTCCACCTACCAGCGTCCTCCAGTCGCCAGCGAGGGGAGAGTCCTTCGCGGTGGCAGGCGACAAAGCAATGGGCAGCGCACGACCGCTGCGGGAGATGCGCACGAAACCGCCCTTGGCTCCGCCATCGCGGTGATGCTCGATCTTATCCACGCCCTTCCATCCCTGCACGTCGTCATTGAACGAAAGACTCTTGCTCGAAATCGGGTGCGGGGTGCGGCCCGATGCATCCGATGACTGGGACGGCTTCTTCATCTCTGGATGAACCAACTCGACGCCACTGATCGCATAAAGCCGCGCATGATTGAGCCGCACTTCAAAGCGCACCGCCTTGCCCGCCACCGCGCCGCGCTTCCATCGGAGCGGGGCATCCGTCACCTCCGTGGTGATCGCCTCGGCTTCGTCCACGAGAGTATTTTGATCATCCAGGGCTTTGATGTGAATGCTGCCACCAGGGGACACATCGGCGCTGACGGATACTTTCTCGGCCCGCAAAGCACTCGTGATCACTGTGGCCGGTTTGGCCGCATCCATCGCCTCGTAGCCCGCAAAGCCATCCACCCGCAGTGTGGCTAGGGACGGCAGGCAATGGCGCTTCCAGCCAGTGTGCGGAAAGTCATCGCCACCGTAGAAAATCATGAGCTTGTTGTCTTTGATGATCGGCTCTCCGGCCATGGCATAGATGCACTCGCTGTCGTAGCTGCCCTTCGCCCCGCGTGGTATGAAGGGCGTGCCTGGGGCCACCCGCTGCCATTGCAGGCCATCATGGCTCCAACTCAACTCACAATCGACGCTGCTACCGCGCCCCACGTTATACATCATGACATAGCCCAGATAGATGCTGCCGTAACGGAAGACCGGCATGCAGTAAGTCTGGCTGTCGCGGCCTTCCTCAATGTTGGAGCGCAACACGAGTCCGTTGTTCTTCCAGGACATGAAGTCATCACTCTCAAAGCGCGCCACCAGCCGCTCTCCGAGGTAGAGCTTGGTGAACCAGAGATACTTGCCGCTGCGCTCATCCCAAAAAGCGTTGTTGTGCGTGTCACCGTTCTGTGCGCTGAAGCCCTTCACATCCATCGCATCGCCCCAGTGGATGCCATCAGCCGAAAAGCGCACCTGCGGCTTCCCGAGACCGACATCGCTCACCATTTTGTAGCGGCGACTCGCATCCGCATCATGCAGGTCTTTGAAAACACCCACGTTCGGGCAATCACGCGCCACGATGTTGTTCGCTGCGCTACCGGCGAACTTGTGAAGCCCAAGCTCGGGTTTGCTCCAGTGAATGCCATCCTTTGACGTGGCATAGAGCAGATACCACCCCACGTCATGCACCGTGCTGGGCCGATCCATCTGCGCGATGACATCCTTGTCAGCCAACACGCACTTATACCAGAGCTTGAAGATCTTCTCCTGCTCATCCCAGATCACATTGGGATAGAGATTGTTCATCGAGTTCTCCCACGGCTTGTCAGCTTGGATCACAGGATTGCCCTCATGCTTCACCGGCGCGCCGAGCACCAGTTTCGCATTCTCCACCCGCTCAACAACGCGCGTATCAAGCATCAGATACTTCTGCGGCTGTGCCTGGAGATTTGAAACGAGAGCCAGCCCTGACATCGCATGGAGGAGGAAAGTGAGACGAGTTGATGGGAGTTGCATAATTTTTGTATCCAAAAGTTGGCGAAGGATGTGATGGTTAAAGATTTATCTTTGTAACTATAGAAACCGCATCGAAAACAAGTCCGCGTCGCTCATCTCAAAGCGCAGGCGCACGGGATTGCCAATGTAAGTGCTCACATCATCGCCGGCCTTCCATTTCACGATGCGTGAGACGTGATCGCCCCAGATAGGCTCGCAGTCGTCGAGCGTGAGGCCGAGGATTGGTTTGCCTGCGGCGTCTTGCAACTCCACGCGTATCTGGCCGGCGGCGCTGGTGGCGTAGTTGATCTCCAGTTGCTTGCCGGTGAAGGTGAATGGCTTGGTGATGAACTCGCCGCCCGCGAGCAGTGCATTCACCGAGACAAAGCCATCGAGTCGCAACGTGTAGCGCCGTCCACCGGTGAGGAACATGGACAGCTCGGTGTCGCTCGTCTGATGGATGCCGATGGCGGCATAGTTCGCGCGATTCAGCCAGCCGTCCTTGCTCAGGCCGGGGCGGATGAAGCTCTGCGTGAACTCGCGGTCGTAATGGTCGCCGCCGCGCGTGCTCATGAAGAGAATGTCCGTGGCCGCGCCCCGTTTGTCCATGAAGCGCGTGGGCATCGCGATGTAGATGTGCGGTGCGCGAAAGTAAGGCTGTGTGCAGGGTGTGTAGAGATGCTCGTTGGGCAGGTTTGCCTGCATCTCGACGAGCGGCGTCCAGGTGATGAAATCCGTCGAGGTGGTGCGGGCGATGCCGCGGTAGCCTTTGATGAAGCGGCGGAAGTAACAGACGTAGCACTGCTCGCTGTCGCT
>CANIBP010000103.1 GCA_947466075.1 Verrucomicrobiaceae bacterium | reverse complement strand
TTCCGCTCCGCTCCAGCCTCCTCTCAGGATCGAGGCAGGCACGAAGCTCATCACAGCCTTGACGAACATGCCCAACACCTGTTCAATCGCTTAGAGGTGACTCACTTTTGATCCGCGATCCGCTACACTTTTGATCCGCGTTTTATATCTCACGATCTCACCGCGAAAACTCGATGTGAAAGGCATGAGCTTTCTGGAATGCCTCAAGGCCGCATGCGTGTACTCACCCGATGTGAGCACACAGGTGGATTACACCACCATGCCGCCGACTTTGCACTTTATCAGGCGCGCAGATGCCACCGCACACAGTCTGCCAGTGCTGGACTCTGCCGAAGGGTTTGAAATTAATCCTCTCTATGATCAGCGCATCGAAGGCGTGTATCTGGCCTATGAGAAGCGCGGCACGCTGGATGGCACGGATTATCTAAACTTGGAGTATGACATTTATCCCGAAGGCACCACGCAGACGGGTGAGCGCGTGCTATTCCAGACACTGGCTTTGCAAGGTGCCAGCGGTGGCCACCTCCAGCAAAATCAGACACAGGATATTGTGACGCGCAGTATTGATCAGACCTCACTGGCATGGTGGGAAAAACTGCTGCCGCATTTGGTGGATAGAAATGAGGCCGCTGAGCTGTCTGAGATCACCGTCAAAGATAGCGCAGGCGATACCACCACCGCGCACAAGGAGCTGCTATCTGGTGTCATTCAGCCATGGATGAGTGGCACCACGGAGCTGATCACAATCACAGCGCTGTTCAATGGCCTGATCAATGGTGAGGCTGTGATCAATCAAAAGCTCAGCGTGCAGTGTGTGAGCACCACGCTGGCCACCAACACTTACACGAATCTCACCAGCTCCGCAGGCACCGCAGCCGTGCCAGATGAGGCCACACCTTCTGGCATTGCCGAAAGCTATTATAACGCATTGCACCCCCTGCCATGGCAAGGCCGTTGGCAGCGCATCGCCAGCGAGGTGCCACACCTCACGATCAAGCCTGGTGATGTGATCAATTTCACCGGCACAGACAACGCAGATTTGAGCACCGCAGCCGCGCAAGTGCAGCAGGTGGAATGGCAGTTTGATGCTGGCCAGATTGCGCTGGAATTTGGGCGACCTGATTATCTGGCTCCACAGGACTTTATTCAGCTACTGCATGAACAGAGAAAACTGGCCGAAGGCAACCACAGTGGCCAGCGTGAAAGCGGTGAGCTAGGAGGTGAGCAGATCACGCAGCAGGGGCCAAGTTTCACGCCCAACACCAGCGCCAGCGCAGGGCCAAGTGCACCCGTGCACCCGTTCAAACTCACGCGCATTGGCACCACGGGTGATGTGTTCCGAGTGGAGGCTGGCACCTATGATGGCCAGGCCATCAGCGCACAGACGGTGGACATTGGCGCAACCAGGCCGCACGCGGTGCTGGTTCAGCCTGAGTACACGCTGGTTAAATGGGGCGGCCAGCACGTGTACAGCGCCACGCTGCGCACAGATGCTGGCCATGAGCCTGCACTCACTGGCAGCACCTCCATTTTAGACTCAGTTATTGAGTTGGATGATGGCACAGAGGGGCGGTGCCTCATTGGCCGCGTACTGGCAGACAATATAATTGAGCAATTTGCCACTGGAAACATTACCGCAGATGTGGGTGATGCAGGTGCGCTGGATGGCACCGCTGTGATCTCCTATAACACCAACGCATGAGCATGTGGAACCAGCGCACCACCCTAGTGGCCGTGGCGCAGGTGCGGCCTGAGTCTGGCGATGATTATGAGGTGCTTGATCTGCTACTTTCTTGGCCGCGCGCAGATGAATGGTTTACCTTTGCCTTAGACACAGATGGAGTGCCAAAGGGGTGGCCTGATTGCCCTGAGCTTGATCTGCCAGACGTTGGCACGCCCAACTTTAATGATTACACTGATTCTGGCGTGCTTGAGTGGTTGATTACCGCGCTGCCTGGAAACGTCCCTGGCGCACTCGCTGTGGCCTATTGGCTGGCAGGTAATGACGACCTCAGCGCGCCAGATGAGGTGGTTGATTACACCTTAGACTCATCATCAGACATGCAGGCCGCTGGGCTGCGCGTTGATCATTGGACTGATGAACCAGTGGCACCAATCGTGCGCGTGCGCGTGCGCGTGCGCGTGCGCGTGCGCAGGCTGCCGTCCAAGCTGGCTGAATTGGCTTAGCCTGAGCCTCTTTATTATCGCTTCAGAGGGCCTTCAGAGATCATCGAAAAGGTAAAAGTGGGTCATTCCGCCTGTCGAAGTGGGTTATTTCGATTTGCGGCTTACACCGTTGTCCGCGTTTTCGAGGCAAGATCATCAATGAATCCGGCTTCGCCGCCGAGCAGACCGGCTCCATCATCTCCACCTACGTGGACAGCGCCGCCATCATCATCTCCGCCGCCAAAGGCAACCAGCGCGACGACCTCTGGATCAGCATGCCCGCCAACATTCCCGCAGAAAAGACCAAGGTCACCCTCATCATCACTCCCGCGAAATAGCACCGGGAACCGCTGAATAAACGAAGCGTCGTAGAGATTTTCAGAGTCAGCCCCCCCCCTCACACCCCGTCCCCGCTCCACATCCAGGGCCAACTCGACCCGGCACCCTCAAAAGCAATTTCCTAGCAGACGACTGGTCCCGTGGAGTGATCGAGCGCGCGCTGCATGCCTGCAGCCAGGAACTGCGCGCGCATGGACGTGGCGAAGTCTGGAACAGCCTGGAGGAAAGCATCGTCCAAGGCTGCCGCGCAGCGCGTCCGCAGAGCGGTGCCCTGCGCACGGCCCTGCACCGTGCCAAACGCCGCCTGCGGACGCTGATCCTGGCGGAATGCAGCGACGATGCCAGCGTCCTACACGCCGTTCTGGCGTAAAGATTTGGCTTAGCTGGGAGCAGGCGGTGAACATTCACGGCATTAGGAGTGTCAAAGCACCTCCCCCGGCCCCTTGTCTGTCGCTATTCTTAGATTGACGAGTGTCGGGGCATCACCCACGCTCGCAAACTTCTTTTTGCCAGACCCACCAACCATGTGCTCCAGCTCTCCCCCCCGTACGGGTGGTCGCACTTTCCCATTCAGGCGTTTAGCTTTGGCATTCGCCAGCTTCTTGTGCATGTCAGGTTTTGCGTTCGCCGCACCCGTGGCACCCAGCGGACTGAGTGTCTATCTTGACCGAACTACCGCGAACAAGGCCAATACGACGAACGACACTTATGTTTTTCTTTGGAACGACAATTCCACGGACGAGACAAGCTTTATCATCAACTATACCTCAGCGACTATTGGTTCTGGCACCCTGACAACGGTCACGTCCGGCTCCACAAGCACCACCGGGAGCACGGGTGTTTCTGTTCTAGTCACAAACGCCCTTGCAGTGGGCACGGTTATTCAGTGGCAGGTGGCTGCCGTCAACGCCAGCGGGACTTCCACCTTTTCAGCCATCACAGCCGCCTCCACTACCACGGTGCAGACGGCGCAGATGTCAGTACCGGCCTCGGTGGCCGCCACCGTTAGCGGTGAGACTGCCATTAATGTCACCTGGACAGATGCGTCCACCTCAGCGGATGGCGATGAACTCTGGCTGAGCGCAAACGGAGGCGCCTACACCTATCTCGGGGATGTTTTATTTTATCAGACTAAGTCGATCAACATCCCCGGTTTGACGGCCGGAACTCCGTATCAGGTGAAACTACGGGCTTATCAGGAGCCTGCGGTAGCAGGAAATGCACGAACTTACTCCGCTTACTCAACTCCTTCGACCAGTGTCACCACCAAGGACGGGTTCACCAGCCGCACCTACCAGCCGATCACTTACAACCAGGCGTTCTCCTGTCAGGCGGTCGTCAGCACGGCTTCGGCGCGCACTTCCTGGAACATCACAGGCCTTCCGACTGGCCTCACGTTCAACAGCAGCACAGGCATTGTCTCCGGCACCCCTACCGTCACGGGAGTGTTTAGCTGCCCGATGACCGCCACGTTTGCCAATGGCTGGACCTCAAACAACACCCTGAAACTGCGCGTCATCCGCGCCGCCGGAGCTCCCGTGAACGCCACGACCATCAGCGGCCAGACACTGGCAAACGGCGGCAACACCTCGGTCACTCTCACGGACAAATTCTCCGATCCTGATTCGGAATCCGCCGTGCGCGTCGTCACCAACGTGGGGACCATGGACTTTATCCTCTACAACACGGCCACGCCGCAGACGGTGACGAATTTCCTCAGCTACGTGAACAATGCCGCGAGCACCGGCAACTACAATGGAGCCGTGTTTCACCGCTCCATTTCAGGATTCATTGTGCAGGGAGGCGGATTCAAAGTGCAGTCTGCGCCCAATAATTTCACTTCGATCGTAACGACCGCTTCACCGACCAACGAACCCGGCATCTCCAATCTGCGCGGCACCGTGGCCATGGCCAAGGTGGGCTCTGATCCCAACAGCGCCACCGACCAGTTCTTTGTCAATCTGGCGGACAACAGCAGCAATCTGGACAATCAGAATGGCGGCTTCACCGTTTTCGCGCGCGTAGCCGGCAACGGCATGACCACGGCTGATGCCATGGCCGCTTTGCCCACCGTCAATGCCACCGTCAATGCCACCGTCAATGTGGACGGCATCGCCAACACCGGCCTGACGAGCTGGCCGGTAACCAGCGGCACGACGATGGACACCACGAAAATGGTCACCATCACTTCCGCCGCACCGGTGGCGGTGCTGAGCTACAGTGTCACCGGCAACACGAATCCATCCGCCGTCACCGCCAGCATCAGTGGTACCAATGTCCAGATCAATGGCGTCGCCGGCGGCCAGAGCAATGTGACGGTGACCGCGACGGATTTGGATGGAAGCACGACCTCGCAGACTTTCGCGGTGACCGTGAACCAGGCACCAGCCATCACCAGCGCCGCGCCCAGCGCGAGTGGCACGGTGGGTGCAGCCTACAATTTCAGCTATACCGCCTCCGGTTTTCCCGCTCCGACCTTCTCGCAAACCGGAACCTTGCCTCCCGGGCTGAGTCTGAGCAGCACTGGCGTTATTTCCGGTAATGCCACCACCGCAGGTACCTTCACCGGCACCGTGATCGCCACCAACAGCGTCAGCACCAATTCACAAGCCTTCAGCATAACGATCGCCAAAGCCACCGCCACAGTGTCGCCCGGCAGCCTGTCGCAGACCTACGATGGCACGCCGCGACCCGCCACCTCCACCACGACTCCTCCAGGTCTGGGCGTCACCTATACTTATAACGGTTCGTCCACGGTGCCCACGAACGCAGGCACTTACACCGTCATCGGTACGATCAATGACGCGAATTATCAGGGCAGCGCGACCTGGACGGAGACTGTGGCCCAAGCCTCCGCCACAGTATCGCTCGGCAGTTTGACACCGACCTATGATGGCACTGCACACGCTGCCACGGCCACAACGACGCCTGCCGGAAAAACCGTCACCTTCACCTACAACGGTTTATCCACAGCACCCACGAACGCAGGCACCTACACCGTGGTGGGTACGATCAACGACACGAACTACACCGGCACCGCCACGGGCTCGTTGGTTATTGCTCAGGCCTCCGCCACAGTATCGCTCGGCAGTTTGGCGCAGACCTATGACGGCAACACACACCCTGCCACAGCCACGACGACCCCCGCAGGCAAAACCGTCACCTTCACGTATAATGGCTCATCCACAGCGCCAACGAACGCAGGCAGCTACACCGTCGTGGGTACGATCAACGACACCAATTACGCCGGCAGTGCCACTGGAACGTTGGTCATTGCCCAGGCCACCGCGACAGTGAACCTCGGCAGCTTGTCACAGACCTATGATGGCACAGCGAAGGTCGCCACGGCGACGACAACACCATCCGGAAAAACTGTCATCTTCACGTATAATGGCTCATCCACAGCGCCAACGAACGCAGGCAGCTACCCGGTTGTTGGAACCATCGTTGACACCAATTACACAGGCACAGCCAATGGCACCTTGGTCATCGCCCAGGCGACCGCGACAGTATCGCTCGGCAGTTTGTCACAGACCTATGATGGCACAGCGAAGGTTGCCACGGCAACGACAACGCCATCCGGAAAAACCGTCACCTTCACTTACAATGGTTCATCCACAGCGCCGACGAATGCTGGCAGCTACCCGGTTGTTGGAACCATCGTTGACACCAATTACACAGGCACAGCCAATGGCACCTTGGTCATCGCCCAGGCGGCCGCGACGGTGTCGCTCGGCAGTTTGTCGCAGACCTATGATGGGACGGCGCGGATTGCCACGGCGACAACGACACCCGTGGGGAAGACGGTCACTTTCACCTACGACGGTTCAAGCACACCGCCGACGAACGCCGGCAGCTATGTGGTCGTGGGTACAATCACCGATACTAACTATGCGGGGACAACGACTGGCAGCCTGGTTGTAGCCAAAGCTGCTGGAAGTGTGTCGCTCGCAAGTTTGTCGCAGACCTATGATGGGACGGCACGGATGGCCACGGCGACAACAACACCCGTGGGGAAAACCGTGACGTTTACCTACAACGGCTCGTCCACGACGCCGATGAATGCTGGCAGTTACGCCGTCGTGGGTACGATCAGTGACACGAACTACACCGGCAGCACAGGTGGCACTCTGGTCGTTGCACAGGCTGCTGCCACCATCACTTTCACCGGCACCACCCAAACCTATGACGGCAGTGCCAAAGCCGTCACCGCCACGACCAGTCCTGCGGGTCTCACCGTGAGCCTTACTTACAACGGCTCATCCTCTGCACCGTCAAACTTCGGCAGTTACACGGTTGCCGCCACCATCACAGACACCAATTACACCGGCACCCAGAGCGGCACGCTTACCATTCAAGGGCAGTCTTCCAGCAGCTGGAAATCACAGCACTTCACTGCCGGCCAGATCTCCTCCGGGGCGGCCGCCGACAATTCCGATCCCGACGGCGACGGCTTGAAAAATTTGGCCGAATATGCTCTGGGCACCGACCCTCTCGCCCGGAACACCGCGCCGCAGCCGACGTACGACGCCAACGGCCTGACGCTCATCTTTACCCGGCCCAAGGCGCTGCCGAACGTCACCTACGCGGCGGAATCCACGGACAGCCTGACGAGTTGGAGCCCTGTCACGCTGGAAGTAATCACTGATGGTCCCGTGCAGACGGTGCGTGCCCGTGATCCCCTGACCAGCGGCAATCCAACCCGGCGCTTCATGCACCTGATTTTTGGTGCCCAGTAAACCTTCAGCGGAAAATGCCGCGTTTCGGCGGTGCTTCTTCGTGATGTTTTTTCAATTCATCGGCACGCAGTTTTTCCGCCGTGTCCTTGTACCAAAGCGGTCCGTTGACTTTGAAGTTATAAATCAAGTCACGAAAGTCGGTCATCAGACGCTGGTCGTTCATGAGGGCTCCGAGCAGACCTTTGCCAGTGATGTTGACGTTGCGCGAGCCAGCCCCCCTCACACCCCACCTCCGCTCCACGTCACGGGCCAACTCGACCCGGCCCCCTCAAAAGCAATTTCCTAGCAGTAATCCCAGCCTCGGCATGGTGGGCATGCGTGCACGGGCGCG
>CANIBP010000102.1 GCA_947466075.1 Verrucomicrobiaceae bacterium | reverse complement strand
CGCCTCCACGTTCACAGCAGCCTCAAATTGCGGAGCAAAGCCCTTGCGCAGCCGCCATCCAAGAACGAAACAAATCACACCCAAGCCGTGACCAAGCTAACTTAACTTTGCGTTTCCCTAGCCGAAGAATGGGGTCCACCTTAAAATGCTTCTGGGACGATGCTGACGCTTTTCTCCGTTTGGTTGGTCGCCCCTAGCTGCGGGATCAAGTAAACGTGTCGTATCCAGTCTAAACTACGATTAAATCGTCAGTTTGGTATTACTGGTTGCATGAAATCGTGTGCACCGGTTTGACCGGGGAACGTCAATGCTCCAGTTGAACCGTTTGGAAAAACTCGGGCGGTTGTTTTTTTCCCCTTCATCTCCGCAGACTCGACCCAGCAAGGTTTTGCTTCGCCTGTTATTAACTTTAAAAAGCGCTGTACATCTGTGAGGCTCCAAGCAATCAGCTTGGGATGTAACCCGCGACCAACAAGACGAGAGCCATCTACACCAGTGAAGTAAGCGATGCAGAATGGGACTTTTGCCGTCCCTACCTGGTGCTGATGAGGGAGGATGCACCCCAGCGCGAGCATCCGCTGCGCGAGCTTTTCAACGCCCTGCGTTACATCGTGCGTTGTGGCTGCCAGTGGCGAATGATGCCCGATGACCTGCCGTCTTGGCAGAACGTTTACCAGCAAGCGCAGCGTTGGATGAAGGCACGCTGCTTCGAAGCCATGGCCCATGATCTGCGTGAACTCTCACGCCTCGCCAAGGGCCGCAAGGCCCAGCCCACAGCGGCCATCATGGACGGACGCACCCTGCAGTCCTCGCCCGAGAGCGGCGGACGGGCAGACTATGATGGTTACAAGCGCCGCAAAGGCAGCAAGGTGCACATTGCGGTGGATACCCTAGGGCATCTGCTGTAGGTGAAAGTGACGGCTGCCAACGAGCAGGAGCGCGCGCAGATCGGCGAACTTGCAGAGCACATCCAGCAGGCGACAGGAGAAAATGTGCAACTGGCCTATTTGGACCAAGGTTACACCGGCGAAGAACCTGCACGGCAGGCACAGGCACATGGGATACGTCTGGAAGTGGTCAAACTCTCGGAAGCCAAGAAGGGCTTTGTTCTGCTGTCAAAAGGCTGGCTAGTGGAACGCAGTTTTGGCTGGGCGGCGCTATTCAAGCTCCTATCAAGGGACTACGAGCGTCTGGCTTCGAGGGCGTGTCCGAAAGTTTGTGTTTCGGGGATTGGGTTATGGTTTGGTTTTGGGCTGCGTTTTTTGATCCGCAGCTAACTGCGGATCAAAAAATCGCTCGCCGAACTGGTTGGCAAACTGGTTGGCTGCCGCCTTCCAAGTCTGCGGTGGTGCCTTCCACTTCGCGGTGATGTCACGCAAGGCTAGATACAGCAATTTCGTCGCGGCTTCATCGCTTGGAAAATGGCCGCGGTTCTTGATGATTTTGCGCAACTGCATATTCAGGCTCTCGATCGCGTTGGTCGTGTAGATGATCTTCCGCACCGCTGCTGGATAGACGAAAAAGGGGATCACCTGCTCCCAGGCGCGACGCCAGCTCGCGGCGATCGTGGGATACTTTTTGCCCCATGCTCCAGCCTCAAATTCTTCCAATCGTCGCAACCCCATCGCTGCGCTCTCCGCTCGGTAAACGAGTTTCAAGGCGGCGGCGACGGCATCCTTGTCGTCCCAAGTGCAGTAGGTCAGGCTGTGGCGAATCAGGTGCACGATGCAGGTCTGCACCTGGGCTTCAGGGAACACGGCAGTGATGGCTTCGGGGAAGCCTTTGAGTCCATCGACGACGGCGATGAGCACGTCCTCGACGCCGCGATTGCGCAGCTCGTTCATGACCTTAAGCCAAAACTTTGCGCCTTCGTTTTGCTCGATCCACAGACCGAGCACTTCGCGTGTGCCGTCGGCAGCCACGCCCAGCGCCAGATACACGGCTTTGTTGCGCACGGTGCCTTCATCGCGAATGCGCACGCGTAAAGCGTCGAAGAACACCAGCGGATACATCCGTTCCAACGGTCGATTTTGCCACTCGGTGACCTCGGCGTGCACCGCGTCGGTCACGCTGCTGATGAAGTCGGGACTCACCTCGATGCGGTATTGCTGCTCAAGCATGGCTTTGATGTCACGCACGGTCATGCCGCGGGCGTAGAGCGCGATGATCTTGGTTTCGAAGCCTGGCAGCTGCTTCTGCCACTTGGGCACCAGCAGCGGCTCGAAGCTGCTGTGCCGGTCGCGCGGCACGGCGATCTCCATCTCGCCGCTGTCGCCCAGCACCGTCTTCGCGCTGAAGCCGTTGCGGCAGTTGCCCTGAGGCTCCGCACGCTGGCCCTGCTCGTCGACTTCTTGCTCAGTGGGGCTGCGCCCCGTTTTGAGGTGATGCGTCAGCTCCGCTCCCAGCACCCGCTCGACCAATCGCTTGGTCAGCTCTGCCTGTAGTCCTTGCTCTCCCATGATCGCCTCCGGCGTGTGCCCGCTTTGCGCGATCAACACGTCCAATGCTTCGTCCAACGCTTTGTCTTCCTTTGTTTTGGTTCTTCTCATGTCTTCCTGTCCTCGGGTTGAACCCGCCACACAAACTTTCTGACAGGCTCGGCTTCGACTTTGACCGGCATGCACTGGCTGGCCTTCGCAACCCTCATGCTCTCTTCTCTATTCGGAAAAAGTTAATAACAGGCTCTAGGGCTTCCAAAACCCAGCATGGACGACAGCCAGATCGTTTCCGCCCGCATGAAGATCTGCCTTACAAGCCATGGTTACTCCTCCGAACTGAATTCTTCATGTCCAAGCTGTATGCTTTGCTTTGGTGCGGATTCCGATTTGATCGGAAGTGCGGTTTTCACGATCAAGGATCGGGGTTGAGAAATTAAGGAAGGGTGCAGGTGGATTTCAGAATGAAAAAAAGATTTTGCTCCATTACCCACGTAAAAGGTTATATTTAATGTGGTAACCCAATCGATATTTTAGAGCACCCGCTGGCTTATGGTAGTCGTGAGCAATGTCCATCCTAGATCATCCGGTAGAATAGTGGCTGCCAATGTCACTCGGAAGCCCATGTCACATTCCCGTGCTTTTTTTGATCCACCGTCGTCTTGGGCCTGCCACCCGGGTCATGGCGGCATTGAAACTTGCGCAGCCCGAAGTGCTGCTGATCGCCGCAGACGGGCCAGGAGGTGATGAAAAGTGCGAGCAGGTTAGGGAACGGGTGGTCAACAGCATTGACTGGCCATGTCAGGTGGAAACGCGTTTTCTGGATGAACAACAAGGCTGTCGCAGAGCCGTCTCCTCCGCTTTGGACTGGGCCTTTGGTTTGCATGAACAGCTGATCATTCTGGAGGACGACTGTGTGCCTCATCCGAGTTTCTTTGTGTTTTGTGCGGCCATGCTGGATCGGTTCAAAGATCAGCCCGAAGTGATGCAGATCTGTGGCTGCAATTTGACCGGCATGCGGCCGGCGCAGGAGAGTTATTTTTCCTCGCGGTTTGGTCCCATCTGGGGCTGGGCCTCCTGGCGCCGCGCCTGGCAGGAATATGATGTCGAAATGAAAGCATGGAGCGCACTGAGAAATTCCGCGCAGCTTGATCAGCTTTGTCCCGAGCCCTTTGAAGCTGGCTGGCGCCGTGAGGTGCTGGACGCGGTGTATCGAGGAGAAGTGGACACCTGGGACTACCAGTGGGCCTTTGCCAAACTGCGCTGCGGAGGCCTGAATATCGTTCCTGCGGTCAATCTGGTGTCAAACATTGGCTTTGGACCGGATGCCACCCACACCAGGAACTCCGCTGACCCACGGGCAGACATGGCGACGCAGGAACTTTCCGCGCCCTGGCACCATGCAGACAGGACTATGGCATGGCAGTCGGCAGACCGTGCTTATTTAACCCAGACCGTGGGACTGCCCGAAAGCGTCTGGTCGCTCAAAGGAATGCGTCGCTGCCTGCGTACACTTTTTCACCGATGAAACGCGCTTGTCTCATTTCGACAGTGAATCACAACGTCGGCGACGACTTTGTGCGTGAAGGCATCTTGTGCCTGCTGCGTGCAGTGCTCGGCCCGGTCGATGCCAGTGTCATTCACAAACATTTCCCGGTCACAGCACGTGGTGAACCGTGGTCGCAGGTCGATCAACTGACACGGGGGGTGCCGAATTGGTTGTCCTGGCGCAGTCATTTTTCACGTGCGGCGGATGTTCTGCCCATGAATCCTGCGGCGGACCTGGTGCTGAGCAGTGACTTGGTTGTGCAGTGCGGTGCTCCTGTGTATTGGAAAAATGCGTGGTCCACATGCGCGCAGACGGAGTGGTTCGAGCCCCTCATTGAACAGCGGTGGAGGAAGACCGAACGAAGAGTGCCGCTGCTGAACCTGGGGGCTGGTTCCTGCCAGGCTTGGGGTAGTGATGGCACGGAAATCGTTGAGGACGCGGAGTGCCGGGCCTTCATTGATCGCTTTACCCGTTGGAGCGCCCTGACCACGGTGCGTGATTCTTTGGCGCAGCGCATTGTGAGCCAGTGCGGCCATCAGGTGCCGCTGCTGCCTTGCCCGTCCATCTTTACGCCTGGATCGTTGCACCTACAGCCCGGGCCGGGCGAATACATAGCGCTCAATTACATGCCTCAGGCGGGGCACTACGATCTCGCAGGAGACGGAGCACAGGCCCGGCAGCGCTGGGAGGACGCCTTCTGCAAGGCGGCGCGTGAACTGGCCCGGCACCATGCCTGTTTGCTGATCTGTCATGACACGCAGGAGCAGGCGGAAGCGGAGCGCTTGCTGCCTGAGATACCGCGCTTTCACAGCCTGGACTGGCGGAAGTATCTGGAGGCTTATTCGCGTTGTCGCATCGCGGTGGTCAATCGCGTTCATGGGGCCGTGGTCGCGGCGGCGATGGGCCGGCAGGTGCTGCTGACCGGCAATGATTCTCGTCTGCTCGCGGCGGCCGAAGTGCCGGGGCTCATCGTCCTGCCACTATCTGAGGTGCTTGACTCATTCTCTGAGCGGGTGGCAGAACTGCTGCTCGCACCCGCTGCGGCGCCACCCGTGGAATGGATCGAAACCACAAGATCGCACTATTTGGAACTGCTGCGATCCACCTTGCTGGCATGATGCACTGGCTTCGACTCCTGCTCTATCGACTGACGCTGGCGGTGCTGCGGCTCCTGCCGCAGGGCAGGGGGCGTGGTTATCGTCTGGCCATTATGAAGCTCGACCGCCTGGGTGATGCCGTGCTTGCGCTCGGGGCGGTGCGTCTCCTGGTCAGGGAGTTCGGGGCTTCGGAGACTTTGCTCATTGTTTCCAGCGTGGCCGAGCCTTTGTTTCGACGCGAATTTCCAGAGGTCAAACTCTTGGTGATGCCGCCTTTTTGCGCACGATTCTGGCCTGATTTCGTGAAAATCATGGCTCGGCATGCGCCGGAATTACGCACGATCAAGGCGGAGCATCTGGTCTGTCTGCGTCATCAGGCATCCGATTATCTGCATGCCATTGCAGCCTTGGTGCAGGCGCGGCAGGTGCATGCCACCCACTGGACCAAATCCTCGGAACGAGTTTGCCTGAGCTATCCCCATGGCCGCAGGTTGCCCTACCCGGAGCAAACGGCGGATGGGTGTCTGGAACTGGAGGCGCACCGCAGGGTGGTGCAGAACGTACTCGGGCATCCCGTGATGGTTCATGACATTTTGCCTGTTCTACAGTCCAGAAAAGTTGAAGCCAGCACAACGCTGCTGGTATGCCCGATGACTGGCAGCGCTATCCGGCAGTATCCGCCCGTGAGCCTGGTCAAAGCGGTTGCATTGTTTTTGCCAACCGCACCCGGCATGCGCGTGACTTTTTGCATCCCTCCGGGAATTGATCAAGCGCCTTGGAAACAGGCAGTGAAGGAATCTGGCATCACACCGGTGGTAGCCTGGGTACAGCCGGAGGATCTGGAAGAACTGCTGCAGGTCATCAGTGCCGCGCGGCTGGTGCTGGCACCCGAATCAGCGCCGGCGCATCTGGCTTCTGCTATGAACAAGCCTGGCGTGTTTTTGCTTGGGGGCGGGCATTACGGTATGTTTGCCCCCTGGCGGCGCAGTTCACGGCAGGTCTGGCTGAATCACCCGATGAACTGCTATCAATGCCATTGGAACTGCATGCATCCTGAGCCCTATTGCATGACCCTCATTTCGCCGTCGGCTGTTGCCGAGGCCTTGCTGTCCCGTTATGCCGCAGCAGAGAAAGCTGTCTGATTTTTCAGGGCAAAAAAGCAGTCTGCATAACTCGCATTCGTGGTCAGCGTCACAGGCTGTTCGTAGTGGTCAGCGAGCAGGCTCTGGACTGCCGCGAGATTTTCATGTCGGACTTCGACGCAGATGGCTCGCGGCAGAAAGCGGTGCAAATCCAGCCCACGCAGAGCCGCGACCTCGGCACCTTCCACATCCAGACTCAGCAGGTCGAAAACTGGCGGAGTACCACTTTCCGCCAGCACATCGGTCAAAGTACGCACAGGGGCTTCAACAAATTGCTCCAACGGCGGCAGGCCCTGTCCTTTGAGCCCAGCGTCAGCACGTGCATGCTCCGTAGCTTCATCTGCCAGGGCACCGCAGACCATGGTCATGAGTCCGGCATGACGCAGGCGGACGGTGCGGCCGGAATCTCCGGGAGCGCCGAGAACACAAGAGACCACCACCGATTCTTTGCGGCGCTGCCGGCAGCGCTTGGCAAGCTGCGGCAGCGGCTCAATCAACACGCCGCGCCAGCCCTTTATCTTCGCAAAATAGTAGGTGTTGCTCTGCTGAAATCCATCATAGGCACCGGCTTCGACAAACCATCCGCCATGGCGAGGCAGCAGACGTTCGAGCGCGGCGTCGAGCCCGTTCAAAGAGGGGCGTGAAAGGCAAGAAATGCCAAGGAATTCAAAAACGGGCCTCAGCAGATTTAACAGATGATACCGTCTGGATGAAACGGAGTTGTATGGAAGATTGTCCATTTTTAACATTCTTGTTCCAAGCTCCCATAGACAGCAGTCGGCCATTTTCCTCCTGAGTGGGGTAGATTACTGTGCGCACGCATGAAAAGAGAAGTGCACCATGTATAGTCGTTCACCGGTCCAAAGCCGTGAAAGTCGATCTCCACCAATCCTTGGGCGCGCAACCATGCGCAAATGTGCGGGTGCCAGTCGGCATTGTCCAGGACGAGCAACCCTCCTGTTGCGAGAAAAGGCAGTGATGCCTGGGTTCTTTCCAACCGCATCAGTCCGTCAATGATGATCACGTGATAGGCTTGTCCATCGCCCAATGGCGCATGCGCGTAGGCAGCTGGCTCCACTGGACCAATGACGGTCAGGTTAGCTGGAGCAAGCCGTCTTAACCTCTCAGCCCATTCTCCCTTCCCTTCGACGGTGGTGACAGATTCGGCTCTTTCCGCCCACCAAAGTGAGCTTTGCCCACCACCATATTCAAGCACTTTGGCCCGTGAAAAATCCAGCTGGCTGAGGTAATCAAGCGCCGGATAAGTGATCCAGGGAATCGGGCGGTCCTTCGCATCCGTTGGAAATCCAGTCTGGAAACTTTGCCACTGAGCGCGCTGAAACATCAGTGTTTGCATCACCCGCATCGCTTTACCTGCTCGGGGGAATAAACGATGAATCGCACGCTCACCCAGAGTGGGCGGAGCGGATGCCTCAGAACGCCGTTCGTCCTTTCGCGCTCCGATTTGTCCAGTGATTTGCCTTAGCATGAGGATGGAACTTTAGCGGGTTATGAAATAGAGTATTGATCGTCGCCTTTTCAAGCTGCTCGGAAATTACTTATGAAGGGGCCGACTTAAATTGGCCTGCATTTTAAGGTGGACCCCATTCTTCGGCTAGGGAAACGCAAAGTTAAGTTAGCTTGGTCACGGCTTGGGTGTGATTTGTTTCGTTCTTGGATGGCGGCTGCGCAAGGGCTTTGCTCCGCAATTTGAGGCTGCTGTGAACGTGGAGGCG
>CANIBP010000101.1 GCA_947466075.1 Verrucomicrobiaceae bacterium | reverse complement strand
GGGGGGGGGGGGGGGGGGGGGGGGGGGGGGGGGGGGGGGGCGTCGCGACCTTACTATGGCGGAGGGTTCAAGTTTTGGTGACTCTCGCGCAGCAGTTCGGTTGCGATTTGGTGGTTCTTCGCGAGACGGTCGAATGCCTCTCTCGAATGGCAGGGGTGAAAGGATAGAAACCAGCCGTTGTCGTTGGGCGGAAAGCCGCGACCGAAGTATTTCGCGTTGACGGCGACACCGAGCGTCTCGGCCCAGAAGGTTCTTGAGGCAAGACCGACTGGCTGGGCGGGGTCTGCGGCCAGCATAGGGAGTTCGTCCAGCAACTGCGGCTGGATGTGGCGGAGCACCTGAACAGCGAGATGGTTTTCCTTGAGGTGAAAGATCTCTCCTGCGGCGGTGTCTTTGATGAGTTGGTCAAATCCGGTGGGCATGTGTGTGTGGTGTTTTTTTGTGACGGTTGTATCTCGCCGTAACCGTCGTCATCTACCGTCGGCGGCTATATAGCCGCCGACGGGAAGACGGTTTCCGTCGGAGACGGTTGATTTGACGGTTGATGACGGTTGACGGTTAGGACTGGACGTAGCCTCCCTTCGGGTGGGTTTTGATCATGCCGAGTGCCTTCCAATCGTTGATGCGGCGTTCGGCTGCGCGATCCTTCACCCTGACAACATCCTTGATACGCTGCTTCAAATCTCCCCAACTTAGGGGAGTTCGCGTCTTGCCGAAGACTTCGGCCACAGCGGGAAGCTGGTCGGCACGCTTTTTGTCGTCTTTATCCACCTCGGTTTCCGGCACGACAGTGACATGCATGGCCAGCGCATCGCTCCACTCAAAGAGTGCCCCGTTGTTCTTCGGAATGCTGGCCCGACGGCAGCGGTCAGAGAAGATCGTGGAGACTCCTTCCTTATCTTTGATGACACGGAGGTTGCTCTCGGCTTTGCGTTCAAGCTGGCTGCCAAGATGCCCCCGCCCTTTGGAGTAGTCCTGACCGGTGCCGGAGGGATTCTCATGCAGCACAATGATGATGGGACAGGCGTGCTTAATGGCGAGCTGAACCAACTCTTCGACGAGGCCAAAGGATTCCGCGATGTCGTTGGGGTCGATGCAGAGGTCCGCGATGCCGTCGATGAAGACACAGTGGATGCCGCCGCACGCGGCACTGGCACGCTGGAGTTCGGCTGCGAGATACTCCCGCCGTTGTTTGGTTGATACATCCGCTACGGAGTAGCAGCGAAAATTCTCCGGCAGGGTGCTGGCCTTTGCACGCTTGCGGCTGCGGTGAATCAGGCTCCAGGCATCGTATGGGGCCTGCTCGGTGTCGAAGAGAACGACTGCTTTTCCCGCATGGGGACGAGCCGAGAATCCAAGGTAGTCCGGCTCATCCGCTGGCACTCCCGCAAGAGGCTCAACATGGAGAGCCGCTCCGAGCATGCCGGTGATGACGGCTGTTTTACCCGCTTTCGCCTGTGCTGAGATGACGGTGAGGTTCCCGGCGGTGCATATCTGCTGCCCTAAGAGTTCAAAGATTGGGACAGGTTTCTCCGGCGGCTTGTCCAAATCAATGCGTCGTGCATCGAGTAGCGCAAAGTCCACGGCTTTGGGCATCTTCACATCACTCCAGTCTTGGGCGAATTCCCGCTGAGACGGTTCGGATTCGCTGCCCCCTGATGCTGTTTTCGCATCCACTTCTATTCCTTGCGATGATGTGGTGAATGATTCGCTGGTAGGGGGTGATGGGTGCGCGTTCAAAACATTCTCGCCAACGGACGAGTCATTGGTTGTACTTTTAAGTTCGATCATAGTTTTGGGGTGGGTTTGAGGGTTGCAGGGTTGAAGAAGATGACGGGTTGTTGCTGGTGGTGTTTGGTCTTGATTCACGTTCAAAACATTCTCGCCAGCGGACGAGTCATTGGTTGTACTTTTAAGTTCGATCATAGTTTTGGGGTGGGTTTGAGGGTTGCAGGGTTGAAGAAGATGACGGGTTGTTGCTGGTGGTGTTTGGTGTTGAAGCCGCAGGGGAAGCGGACGAATTGAGATGGCGTCCAAGTGGCGCGGTCTGCGCCGATCCGGCAGGCCTCTCGGAAGAAGTCTATGAGTGTCTCCTCAGGGACTCCGAGGACGGGAAACCAACAGTGCAGCGATTTTCCCCCTGACCAGATGACGAGCGCCAGTGGTGCCCTTTGCGCGAGGTGATGGGCCAGCGCGGCGCACATATCGCGAGTGGTGTGGAGGCCGTGTTTCTTTCCATGCTGAAGCAATCGAGCGTCCGCTGGATTGTCGGTGGGTTTGAAGTCGAACTCGACGACGAGGTATTGGCGCGGACCCGTGTTGGCGTTGGTCTTGGCGCTTGGCTTGCCACTGGTAGTGGTGCCGGTTCGCGCACTCATGGGAGAGGGAACGATGAACTGGGGACGACTTCGGGTGCGCATGAGCTTGGTCCACGCGGAGCGCCTGAGGGTGTCGAATTCGTTGGTATGAAAACCGATGCACAGCAGCGGGTCGCCGGGGAAGAGGAGTTCCAGCATGTCCTTGGCGTTTCCCTCAAACCGCTGAGGGGAGTCCTTCATGAGCTGCGCCTCGGTGTAGCCGCTGCTCAGGATAGCTGCGATCTGTGCATCATAACGTGGCGGCCATTTGGGCGCGTGCGGTGTGATGGGATCACGATGGAGAGCAAAATGCACAGCATCACGGATTTCACGGCTGGTGTCACGAGCCGCTCCCTGACAAGCCTCGGTGAGGATGTGGATGAGTGCGGCTTCGTCTTGGGTGACGTGCTCGCTGATAAGGCAAGCGGTTCGACAGATCCATTGGTGCAGTCCGCTTCCCTGAGCGGGACGGTTTTTGAGGTGCTGAATCAGCCACGCTGGGAGCGGGGGATGGGTGTTCGATTGCATGGGGCACAGGTGTGTTTGTACCGCTTGCGAATGGCCGAAAAATGGCTACCTGTGAAGTCTTCTAGTTCCTCACACAGCAGCCCGCATTCCGGCATCGGAAGCGGGTTTGTTGTTGTGTGGGTTAGCGGGTGATTTCGACGTGCTCGAACTTCTCTAATGCCGCTTTGACCTTGGTCAGGTCGTAGAGCCGGAGGCGTCCGATTTTGATTGATGGAATGACGCGTGACCTGTCCCAGTTGGTGAGGGTGCGACGGCTGACGTTGATGAGGGCGGCACACTGCGACGGTTTGAGCAGGGCGGCGTGATTGCTTTGTTGTGCGATGGGTAGCTTCATGAGGAGCTCACCCTCGCTCCAGTGCTGCACTCGAATACCTATCCGGTCAAAAACCTGAAATAGGGGATTAGGCTCGATCTTTTCGCGGCTTCGTTTTGGGACCGCCAATGCGGGCGAGTCTTCTATCCCGTGCCCGATCTCTCCTCATTTCTTCCTTTTTGGCTTTCGTCCATGGTTCACAGGCGGAGCTGAGCTTCTCTACGAATGAAGCCAGCTCATCTTCCGCCCGTTTCTCCGCTTTGCGCAGCGAACCATAATCCGATTTTTTCTCCTGCGTGGGATAGATCGCTTTGTTCCTATCCCTCTTGCTTTTCCCCGCCTCTTTTAGCCAAAGCGAGGCCAATCCGTCCAAGATCACCTCGTTCGTGGCCTTGTCATTGGCATTGCGCCTGCCGTCTTGTGGGAGTGTGGAAACATTCAATTTCTTTAACTCTGCAATGATGTCGCTGGCGATCTTGTTCCATCCACACTTTGGAAAAACGCGAAGGAGGACGACGATCCCATCATCCTCCATCTTGAAAAACGATGGACTGTGTATCTGGCGACTACCGCTCTCAGGCAATGGCTCTTTTGCCCGATCTTCATAGTCCTTCACGAAACGGGATGCCTGATTCCACGCGTCCAAACCGCTCATGAACTCCGCCCCAGTGGATTGATCGCCATAGTGGTGGCTCACGATGGCGGCTTGCGCCTTTGCATCAAGCTTTCCCCAGCGTGTGTGAGGAAAATTCAAATGGCCTAGCAGATCATCCTCAGAGCATCTGGCGATGGTGGATTCAGGCCTGCACTTTTCCGCCGTTTTCCGCCAGAATTCAGGCAGCATGTTTTGGAAGTAGGCGAAGCGCGCGAGCTCCCAGAGTGCAGCAGCCATGACCTCCTCACGGCTAAGATTGCGGAGCGACTTTAGAGCTTCTGCTTCTTTGATTGGGTCCGGTTTGCTGCTCTTGGTTTTCATGCGGCCTTGGCGTTTTTGCGGCGCTCTGATGAATTTGAAGGCGCTGTCTCGGGGGGGACGATGTGATCGACACGGAGCACCTTGGACGGTGTGAGATTCCAAAAGGCTTCGGCGTCCTTGGGCAGCACCAACTCTCGGTAGTGCTCCATGATCACGGGGGCGCTGTTTCCCATCTCCAGTGCGAGGGCTGGGGCGTTCTGCCACTTGGCGAGCGCATAGGAGGCGAAGGAGTGGCGCAGCGCGTTGTGTGGCCACGGGGTGACTCCTGCGGCTTCGCGTGCCGCTTCGGTGAGAATGCGCCCACGCTCCCCTGCGGGCCAAATCGGGCCAGAGATTTGACGGTGCGGCTCCAGCCATTCGCGCAACGCAGGGCGAAGCTCAACCAGCCTGCGGGACTTTTTCTTGGCCTTGGAGGGTTTGATGGTGATGAAGCCGGATTCAAAGTCGATCTCGCTCCAGTCGAGCCGGTGAACCTCTGCATCACGCACGCCCCCGAAAAGTCCGATGACGATGGCAGGCAGGATTTCGGGACGATCATGAGCAGCACAGAGCAGGGCGGCGGCTTGCTTCACCTTGAGGATGCCAACCTCGGTGTCTGCCTTGGTGGGCTTGAAGGCTCCATCGACTGGGTTCTCCGCGCAGGCCTTGAGGCTGACAGCGTAGTTGAACACGGAGCGGATAATGGTGCGGTAGTTCTTCTTGGTCTGTGGCGCACCCTTCATGCCTGCAAGCCATTTGCTGATCTCGTCGGTGGTGACATCGGCGGCAGTGCGGGTGCCGAAGTCTGCACAGAAAATGCCCAGGCGGTAATGGAGGTCGTCGAGATAACGACGACTCTTGCTCTCGCTTGTCTTGAGCGCCTGAAATTTGTCGCAGAGAGCGAGGACGCTGATGCTGGTCTTGCAGCGTTCGAGATAGGCGAGGTAGTAGGCGACAGCGTCTGCGGGTGTTTTGCCATAGGGGGCAAGTTTCTCCCGCCAGCCCATCAGGTTGCGTTCGTCGGCATTCGTGATGCTGGACGCCGCCTTGGCCCCTGTGCTGGTGGTCTTCGCCACCCACGCGGCTTTGAGCGTCTCCGCTTCGTCCTTGGTTTTGAGATACTGCTGCTGGGTGATCTCGCCGTTTTCCCGCATCACCAACCGACACACATACGGCGGGCGAGTGAAGCGTTGGATTGAGATGGTGACACCGCCCATCCGCGCACGGCTGATGGGGTTCCTACCTTGTTTTAGCTTTCGTGGCATGAGGCGACACTCTCATGGCACTGGGAGGAAAGCAAGCGTATAAGATGATAATAGGATGACGACGTATCCAGAAGCCCTTAAACATTGAATCACCGACGGCTTTGTAAACCGCAGGTCGTCGGTTCGACCCCGACTGCTGGCTCCACTCGATACCATCTTAAAACGTTAATCATCAATGACTAGCTGGGCGATGGAGGGTTAAATAAAGCTTTCTCAATTTTGCGCCAAATTGCACCAAAACGAAGGAAAAACCATTACTAAACCATTACGGTTTCAAGGTGAGTGGTAAAGATTGCCCTCTGCTATGGAGAGGGGCGAGCGGGCAATGCAGCCACCCGCAAAGGCTGGAACCACCGCCAGCTAGTGCTCTCTCGGCTAAAACAGCTCGGGTAAATGCTTCCAAAGAAGTCTAACTTCGAACTTATTCCAAGACGATGACGATGCAATGGATTGATTGACCCGCGAGACGCTGATTTAAAGCATCCGTCACACATTCGCTACTCGCTATCTTTTAAAGGGCATTTCAAGTAGCGAGTCGAATTCATTCATATGGCTGTTTTATGCGTTAGCCCGGTGAAGAAATAGGGACGTCTTTGCTGCCCTAGGCGGTCTTGTAGCAATCCCATGAGAAGCGCCCCGGCCCCATGATGATAAGGGCGGCCGCCCCGACAAAGTAAAGGAAGGCTATCTCTCCGGATTGCTCCCCTTGGAAGCTGGCACCGTGGACGACGACAAAGGCCACCGCCATGGTGGTAGCAAAGAGGAGAGATGCAGCACGAGTGAATAACCCGGCGATCATGAGCAGGGATGCGCCGACTTCGGCGGCGATGGTAAGGACGAGAGTGGTATGGGCACCAAGGCCGAAGACGCTGAGAAAGCTCGGAGCCTGTTCCTGAAACTGCCTCCAGTAGGGCAGCCCGTGCTGCAACAGCATGGGTAGGCCGAGGCCAAGCCGAAGGAGTAGCAGGCCGGCATCCTGCTGGAAAGAGGCGGCGCTCCTATCTGTCTTTTTCGAAGTAAGTCTCATGTAGGCTGGAGGGCGGTCACAGCCCGGGTGGATGACGTGGCATGAATCCGCTGAGGCTGCGGTCCGTCGTGCGCCAACGGGGCCCTTCTGCCACCTGACCACCGCTGGTGTCAAGCCGCAGTCCGCATATGGTGATAAAAACATGATGCCCGGGTTTTACCCATAGGGTGACATAGCGCCCGGGCCCGGATACACCATAGTTGGCTATGCGGTTGGAATTGAGTACCTGGCTTAGCAGCCCGGCCTTGATTAGCAGGTAAGACACCGAGCTGGAGCAGTCGTATCCCACATCCTCGAGCTGGCGGTGGCCGCCGCCGAGGATGTAGGGCTTGTTTTGTAGAGCGTTGCCGGCCTGGATCATGCGGAGAAGGGCGGTGGGCAGGCTGACATGGCCATAGGCCTGGCTGCCACGCATGACGATAGGTGGCTGGCCGCCGCCGATGGCCTGGGGCTGGGGCTGGGGCGTCGAGGCAGGAGGCTGGGAGTGCATGGCGGACTGTTCGTTCGTAAACTGCTGGTAGTAGGCGGCCCACTGGCGCTGTTGGGTTTCGTAAGCCTTCCACTGCCAGGCAAGGGCAACGAGGTCCTGCTGCCATGGATTCTGCCAGGCCTTGCGGGAATGATAGTCAGCCCATTGGGCCGCTCTTGTCGCCTCAATGGCGTGCTGGTAATAACGACTCACCGCCTCCCGGTAGGACACTTGGCCTAGCCCGTTTGTGGCAAAGAGTACAAAAAAGAAGATGAGGTTCCAGAAGGAAGAGACTGATCCAGTTACTTTCAATAATAAAAAGTTAACTGGACCCCTAATTTACTGACAGGCTAATAATGGGCTAACACATTGATATACAATATGCTTAGTTATTTGGTTCTTCGGGTTTTCCTGTGTGATGAATTGTGGCTCCAGCACGGGCACAACGCCTATGTTTTACATGGTTCGCGCCTCGTGAACATCATAATGACTGTCTTTCAGATGCAGAGCGCAGTGCAAGGGCGAACCGGAATAAGTGCCGCAGGCCGAGCGCAGCGAGTTATGCCGGATTTGCCCTTGCGCGAAGCGTGCATCTGATCCCTGGCGAAGCGTCCCCAGGGACCGGACGAAATCCCACAGGAAAGTCTGAACGACCATTTTATTCACCCCTTGGGGCGAATTCATCACATCCACTTCACGCAGTCGTCGCCCATGCCTCAGATAATCCACTGAGGCATCCGTCTTGGGGTTAAATTTGCGCGCTGCCAGCACCTTGGGAGTCACCGGTCCATGGTTCATGGGATGGTGCTCCGCGTTGACTGGCGCATAGGTGGGCTCGCCAGCGGCAGTCCGGCCATGAGGGGGCAAAAGGTGACATGCTGAACGCCCCGTGTAATGGTTTGTAACGGTTGGCAGAGAGATGGCGCTCGCGGGCGGTGAGATGTTCTCCCTCCAGCATGGCGACTTCGCGGCCCGCATGGCTCAGGTGAAGCTCAGGATACAAGAGTAGCGCCTCGCTTAGAGCCTATCCGGCAAAAGAATGTAGCGAGTGAAAAGAGCTGATGCAGGATGGTGGATGGCAGCGACAACCTGCCGGCCAGCAGGTTACGACACAGACTTGAGTGATGTAGAAAGGGAACTTTTGAAGCCGCTCATTTACCCGGCGGAT
>CANIBP010000100.1 GCA_947466075.1 Verrucomicrobiaceae bacterium | reverse complement strand
GAAAACTACGACCCTGCGCTGCTTCGTCGCATCCAGCGTCACATCAAATTCCGCATTCCAGACGCCTCCATGCGCAGGGAACTGTTCGCCCTTCATCTCCCCAACCCAGATCGGGTGGAGGCTGATTACGCGGTTCTCTCGGAGCAATCACGCGGCCTCAGTGGTGGGGACATCCTCAATGTGTGTGTGAACGCGATTCATGCGGGCAGCACGGATGCCGATTCGTCGAAGTGGCAGGTGACGCAGGGGATGTTGGAGCGGGAGATTGCCAAGGTGAGGAAGGCGAAGGCGGAGCACTCAGGGGAGAAGGGCAAGAGCCGTAGAAGGATTGGGTTTTGTGGGTGAGATAGTAAATGCTCACCAATCCACCAGGACATTCATGGTAATGGCTGACCTGAACGCAGAGCGCTCCAGCCTCGAAGCACTCTGTATAGAACCCAGATGCCGACCATGAAAATTCCTAGAGGTGCAGTCAGAAAGCCGATCAAGAGAAGCGTCAGGGGCGCGGAAACAGCGAGCACCAGAACACTCCAGAGCAGCGCCCACCAGAACGTGCGTATCTGCCAGCCGAAGTGGCTCGCAAGCCATGTGCCAGCCACCTCACGACGTCTGGCGTAGTTCATCACCACGGCCACGATGGAGGGCACGCCGAAGATGAAACTTCCCACGATGGTGGCCGCGCCAGTCACGCCAATGAGCACGGAGATCAGGTGAAGCGCGTAAATGACGTGCGTGTAGGTGACGAGCGATGGGTTTTGGACTGGGATGATTTGGCTCATGGCGTCAGCATGGATCCGGATAGGGTGAACACATTCTTGCGCGTCACTCTCAATTCGGTCTCCAGAAAAGCACGGCTCCTGATTTCTGCTCGGTGCTTGGCGCGGTTTTCAAGGCTGGCAGCAGGTAGTGCCCGGCTCCAATCAGTTCATCCGTGGTCGTTGGTGTTTGTCTCAGCACACCACTGAAGCTCACTTTCCGCAACTCCATCAGGTCCAGCAGCTCAAAGGTGCCTATGTAGGCTCCGGTGCCTGGCGTCACCGTCACCTCCATCAACCAGAACCGCAACTGCGTGCACACTTTCGTGCGCAATATATTCCATGCTCAAATTGCCAAGAATGAATCCCATGACGCAAAAATAGGTGGGGTCGACTTCCCAAACATGTTCACGCTTTGAAAGTTCTCTAGGCACTTGGAAAGTGATAATGCTGGATACGTCACTAACAACTGCACACGACCCGTCATCCGGCTTACGGCGACAGAGCCCCAAGCGCCAAAAGCGCTGAAGGGCAACCAAATCACGAAAAACCAGCACCTTGGCTTTAAGCGTCGATTTCCGGGAAACAGCGATATCGCTTGAAAACAAAATTTCCTCAGAACCAAGTAGTGTGGACCAGTCTGTTGGTAACGGTTCGCTAGAGAATCGGGTCATTTGCATATTCGAGTCATTTTGAGAGTTGATGAAGAATGGCGATACGAATCGCCACACAAAATATAAAAATGCGTACGTGCACGCGCACGTGTCTAAGCAACGTTTGGCAAGTGTCATTGGTCAGCAGCCCTTCAGGCCTGCCCTTTGTGAATGGCGAGTGGGTAAAAAGACACTCTGACACCGTTCGAATAACGACAGATTGGGAGACTGGACCTTGACCGATGCAGGCGGGCGTTAGTTGCGGCCATTACTTCAAGTGAGCCATGGCTAATTACGTGGTTCTCGCGGAGCAATCACGCGGACTCAGCGGCGGGGACATCCTGAACATCTGCGTGAACGCGATTCATGCGGGGAGCGTGGATGATGATTCCGCGAAGTGGTTGGTGACGCAGGCGATACTGGAGCGCGAGATTGCGAAGGCGAAGAAGGCCAAGGAGGAGCACTCTGGGAAGAAGGGGAAGAGTCGGAGAAGAATTGGGTTTCAGCCGAGTTGATTGGCGGAGAAATGGCTTTAGAGGGTGCAGGGTCGGGCTGGCTCTTGATGACCATATCGACAAGCAGCCGGCTGCTCATAGCATGAAATTCAGACACAGGAGCACAATGCAGAACGTGGCTCCACAAAGGCCCAGCAAGAGGATGAGACAGCCGCGAGTGGTGCGGTTGTAAATGCGGTTATAGAGCGCACGTTTTGGATCGGTGAGCCAGCCCCAGCCACGCGGCGCTTTAAGCCCCAGGTAGTGACGGACGACACGTGCTATCGAGGTGCGGGCAGCGATGCGTTTCTTGAGCGAGGGGATGCGCAGGCCGAATTTCATACATGAATGAGCCGAATCCACGCTCACAGTCAAAGCCCCTTTTGTTGTTCGTGTATCAGGAGGGGCAATGTGCGTGAACGCGATTCATGCGGGGAGCACGGATGCGAATCCGGCGAAGTGGAGATCACGCATGGGATGTTGGAGCGGGAGATTGCGAAGGTGAGAAAGGCGAAGGCGGAGCACTCAGGAGAGAAGGGGAAGGCGAGGCGGAGGATTGGGTTTTGTGAAAGGTGATGTGAGCTCGTTTGCAGTCTCTTTCATCACGACGACTCGCGGATGCGCTCGGCGTAGTCATAGACGTCGTGGTTGTCCGGCGCGGTGGGCATGGTGGCTCATGCGGCGTGGCACGCGGCCGTCGGCGCAAGCAGGAGGTCGGTGAGGAGTGCATCGCAGCCTTTCATTTCTTCTCGATAGGTGCGCCAGCATTGGTCGGGTCGGCGATGGGAGTCTTCGAGCTATCAGCTTTGCCCGCTAAAACCTCTTCGATCATCTTCTCTGTCAGTTCATTGGGGTGGCCGATCCAAGCTAGCCTGCCGTCTTTGCCGACTAGGAAGGCGGACGGGATGCTATTCAATCCGGCAGCGTCTAGCCACGTCTTACCCATCGAGCCTTGCCCGGAGGCGCTCATGTTATCCAAGGCGACAGGATAGGTCATCCTGTCTGCCATCTTTTTGACGAAGGCTTTTACCGGTGTCTGATCTTTGCCTTCGACGTTCTGACCGATCACTACCAATCCCTTGTCCCTGAACTTGAGATGTAGGGCGTTGAGATGAGGAATTCCAGCCACGCAAGGTCCACACCAAGTCGCCCAGAACTCGATCAGATAGGCTTTGTCTTTCGCGAACTCCGTGACTGGCTTTCCTTGAATCCACTCTCCGCAGTTCAGCTTTGGGGCAGCGTCGCCCGTTTTGAGCGTGATCACCGCCTCCTGTGGGGACATGGCCGGGAGATGTCCCGCCTTGTAGCTCTCCAGGGTCACTTGGTAGGGGGCCATGTCCGCTTTGTCTGTCTTGGCATCCACCATTAAGGCGATCACTTTCTCTTGCAGTTCGACGGCCTTTCCCTTCTCGCCTTTCATGAACGTTGCACGCGCGAGAACCGCGAGATGATTTGCCCGCTGTTCGTCATTGTTGAAGTCGCCTTCATTTGCCTTCACGGCTATTTCATAGGCGTTGTCGAGCGCTTGACCGGTAAGCGACTCATTCTGAAGCAGACCTTCGGCAATGCGTTTTAGATGGCCCTTACGTTCCGATTGCTGTTCCGCCAGGAATTCGGAAGCCGCCTTCGCCACATCGAATTTGCCTGCTAGAAGCTCTTCGATCTTCTCATCCAAGGCAACTGGATAGGTCATCTTCGTTTCAGTCACTTCAGCAGGATTGCCGATCCACGCTATCCTGCCATCCTTGCCAACGAGGAAGGCACACGGGAGGCAGGTCTGACCCGCAGCGCTCATCCAAGTATCCATCATCGTGCCTTGCAGTTTGTTCACGCTATCCAAGGCGACAGGATAGATCCTTGTGTTGGCCTTCTTCCCGGCAAGCGATTTGACGTTTGTTGGATCGCCTCCCGCCAGCTTGGCATTGACGTTCTGTCCGACAACTATGAGCCCCTTATCCTTGAACTTTTGAAACAGCTCATTGAGATGCGTGATGTTGTCATCACAAGTCCACAAGGGAGTGGCCCAGAACTCGACAAGGTAGGCCTTGTCATTGGCGAACTCCTTGATCGGTCCGCCTTGTATCCATTCGGTTGCAATCAGCTTCGGAGCGGGATCGCCGGGCTTAAGCCGAGGCTCGGTCCATTCGTTGATGAGCAATAGCGGGGCGGGAACGTTGGGCTTGAGCCCTGATTCGGCAGATTGCAGTGAGGCGAACGGCAGCAGGAACAGGGTGGTGAGTAGGATGGTTTTCATTTCTTTTCAATAGGTGCGCCAAGATTGGTCGGAGCGGTGGCTTTGCCTGCGGGGTTGGTAATGCCCGCGTGTTCCATGAAGAAGCGGTTGCGCAGTTCGTTGAAGCGCGGGCCTTGGTTGTGGCCGAGGAGCTGGACGAGATCGAGCTGCTTGGGACAAGTGAGCGTGTTGTAGATCGAGAGCACCGTCATCGGTGGGCAGGCGGTGTCGATGAGGCCGCTGCTCATGAGCACGGGCACCTTCACGAAGCGGGCGAAGTTCACGGTGTCGTAGTAGGCGGTGGCGGCGATGATTTTGGGATCGGGAGTCTTCTTGTCGCGGCCCATGATGAGGTTGATCGGTGCGGCATCGGGCCGTCCGTGGAGCGGGCCGGTGTGCTCGCCGAGCGCGGGCGCGACGCTCACGACGGCGGTGATGCGCGGATCGAGCGCAGCGGCGATGATGGCGAGGCCGCCGCCCTGGCTGCCGCCGGAGCTGATAATGGCCTTGTGATTCCATTCGGGACGCGAGGTCATGTAATCAATGCCGCGCACCATGCCGGTGAAGACCTGCCGGTAGTAATAGGTCATGCGGTCGTCGCTGCCGATGTAGGGATAGCCCATGAACTTCTTCCACCGTGCCTCGTCCTCGGGAGTCCGCTCCATCGGTATGTCGTGAGCGCTCATGTCGAGCGCTAGGAAGCCCAGTGCTGCATTGCCGATGACCCAGCGCGATTCCTTCAAGCCATTCGGATGAACGCCCATGCCCGGCTGTGAAATCATGATGGGCAGCGAGGTCGCGCCCTTCGGCTTGGCGAGATACCCATGCGAGCGCAGACCGTTGATGTTGGCAAAGCTGACCTCGAAGAGGTCGATGGTCGCATTGTCCTGCGCGACGGGTTCGATCTTTGCATCGAGAGGAATCTTCGCCAGTTCCGCCTTCTGTGCGGTCCAGAACGACTCGAAGTCCGCCGGAAGTTTCGCGGTGGGCGCGATGTGGAAAGGCTCGAAAGCTGCACCCGCCATGCCAATGCCGAGCGCTTCCGCATTCTCCGTCGGCGTGACCTTGAATTGCAAAACACCGGGTTGATCAAGTGTTCCCTCCACCGTGGCCGAGCCGTCTTTAAGCGTGACAGTGCCTTGTCCCAAAACCTTCGCGCCATCGAGCGTGAGTGACCACGTGAGTTCAGCGGGCACGCTCGGAGCCTTATCTGCCAGGATCACGCGGAACACTGCTTTCTCGCCGCACTTGTAGATGGCATCCGCGTGATCGGTCTCGGCTTTGATCCAGGTGTTGGGATTGACGGGCTTGGGCTTGGGCTTGGCGGCTGGCTCAGCGGCCAGGAGCGAGACCAGTGGAGTGAGTGCGACAAGCGACAGGAGGGCAGCGTGGGAATGTTTCATTCTTCAGGCAGTGGCAATGCTGGTGTGGCGGGCATCATTTCCGTTCAGGCCGCAGGTAGGCCTTGATGTAGTCGCTGTCGGTGGCGTGCTTCACGTTCGGCGCACCGGGATAGACGATATCGCAGGGGACTTGGTGGGCGTCGAGGTGCTCCTTGAGCTTCACGCCGAAGTTCGCGGTGTGAGTGGGGTCTTTTTCGTCGTGACCGAGGTTGGGCGGGCTGCTGTAAAAGAGGCCCACGGGCGGATCGCCGCGACTGACGAGTTCGTAGGGCGAGTATTCTTTGATCCAAGGCAGGAGGCGTTCGCGGGCGTCGTAGAACATTTGGAAGGAGGAGATTTTCTTCTTCGCATCCCACGCGATGCCGAAGGCGTGCGAGCCGTATTTGCTGTTGGGCGTCCATTCACGCATCTGATGTGGGTCGAGCGTGGTCTGGGCACCGGACACCGCCGCGCAAAGCACTCGAGTGGACTCACGGGCGACGGGATCGGGGCTAGTTGGGTCCGCCATCTCATCGTGAAAGGCCAGCCAGAGACTCGTGCAGGCACCCGCAGAACCGCCGGAGAGAGCGACCTTGGTTTTGTCGAGATTCCACTCCTTGGCCTTGTTGCGGCAGAACTGGAGCGCACGAGCGCAATCGAGCATCGGTCCCTTCACGGGCGGCACCAGTCCGTCGGCGGTGGAGTCTTTGATGGTGCGGTATTCCACAGAGGCCACCGAGATGCCGGCATTGAGCGCTGGCAGGATCATGCTTCGGGCCACAGAGCGATCCCCGCCCTGCCAGCCGCCGCCATGGATGTAAACGAGCAGCGGCGTGGGCTGGTCGGACTTGGCCCGCCAAAAATAAATCACCTGCATCCGATGCGGGCCATAGGCGACGTTTTCGTCGGGTTCGACGGGAAGCTCATACTTCCGGTGCTCGGGTGCGAGTTTTTGTTCCTTGGGCGGAGCGTCGGCGGCTGACAGTATTGTGAGTGAGACAAGGAAAAGGGCGGAGACGATGGCTTTCATAGGTCGAATCGCTTCGGTGATTGGTTGGATAAAAACGTGATCGAGAAGCCGGTTCACGGCACCCATTTGAAATCGGCAAAAATCACCTTGGTGAGGTCAGAGCCTGGTTTGGGTAGAAAGTGGATTTTGCCCACGCTCGACCAGTGCGACATGGGCTTTTGGTTGAAGCGGTTGATGAGCCTTTCAGGGGCGATGGACATTTCCTGCCAGTCGTCGGAGGCGGTGATCTCAAGCTCCACCGAGTTGTGGTCGGCAGCGGTGAAGATCAGCGTTTGCGGCTCGGTGCAGTAGAACTTGAAGCTCAGCCGCGAACCTGCCGGAGCCTGCCATTTGGGATCGTGGAGCTGCTCGGTGCCGGAACCGCGTCCGTTGTTCGTGGGACGAAATCCTTGGATGCCTTTGGGGCCTTCCAGCTCGGCGATATTGCTCCAGGCGCTGTAACCGCTGCCGGAAAGATCGCTTGATGGCTTGTCAGTGGCCACCGCTTTGCCGAGCTTGGGAGGGATGGCCGCGTTGAAGTCAGTCGAGCGCACGATGGTCGTGTCGTAGGTGATGTTGGCGTAACCGAAGACATAGTCGTCCACATTGAGCACTGGCATCTTGCCGATCCACTGCTGTCCCTGCCGCACGCTCGACGTATCACGCCAGGCACGGGCGTAGCTGCATGGGTTCTTGAGCGCATAATACATCTCCACCTTGTGCACGGTGTCGGGTGACGCCGGCGTGATGACGAGTTCCGGCACGCCTTCGGCATCCAGACGGATCTCGGAGCTCGGATGCTCCGGCCAGGCCACGTGTTTGCCGAGCACATGCTTTTCGAGCCAGAACTTGGTGTTGTGCCCGATCTTCTCGGTGTCGTGATGTCCGCGGGCCTGTATCGCAAACGACCACGGCACGTTCTTCGGGAACTTCTTGAAGCTCTCCAGACCGCGTTCGTGACCGCCATGATGATCGTTGGAGCCATTCAAAAACAGCGTGGCCGCCGTGATGAACGGCACATGAGCCTCAGGCACAATCGAAGCCAGGATGATCTCTTCACCCGACGACTTCGGCGGCTCGACGTAAGGCACATTGTAGAGCCAGACCTGCTTGTCGCGGTAGTAGTCGTTGTAACCGATGCCAAAGTAAGCCGCGACCGCCTTCACGCGCGGATCGGTGGCGAGATTCCACATCAACGTGCCGCCATACGAATACCCCGTCGCTCCGAGCCGCGTGCGATCCACCTCCTTTTGCTGCTCCAGATAGCTCAGCACCCGCCGCTGGATCGCATACCAAAGGTAGTCGGAGGTCTGCTTCGGATCGGTGATTTGCTTTCCGTCCAGATCCTGCGCCCTCGCTGGTCCCGCCACGGTTCGATCCATGTTCCCATGCCGCAGCCTCTCCGGATACTTCGTGAAGTGCGGACGTGTCCCCGTCTTGCCACAGTAGTCATGCGCCATCACGGCCCAGCCATCTTCGACAAACTTCCGATCCGGCTCTGCAGCGCCCATCCAGCCATGCACCACCAGCAGACCGGGAGCCTTTTCCACACCCGTCTTGACCTTGTAGCGGCAGTAAACGCGAATCTCCTCGCCCAGCACATACGCGCTGATGTAGGAGTCCCGGCTGAAGATGCCGTCACGCGTTTCTTGCTTCACGATCTCCTATAAAACGCGGTTAAAAAGTGCGGCGGGTGCGCCGGGTGGCGTGGTGGTTTAAAAGTGCAGCACCTCTGGTTTAACCAGGAGGATGT
>CANIBP010000099.1 GCA_947466075.1 Verrucomicrobiaceae bacterium | reverse complement strand
TTGATAAAAAGCGCCTCGCGCAAACCCTGCGTACCCATTTGTTCAAGCCGTGGTTGCGCTTGAATAAGTTTGCCGGCGCCGTGCCGCGGATCGCATTCGGCGGCGAGGAGGCCGAGGAAAACACGGCAACGGCGACGGTCCTCAAGGATCTCAAGGCCGCCGGCGTGCGGATCTCGGATAAAAGTTTGCCGATTCTGAGCCAGCGGGTCGGCCTCGAGCTCGAGCGCGACCCCGCGGCCGGCGAGCTCGCCCCAGGCGCCGAGCCGGGGACCGCCGGCGCCCCAGGCCTGCCAGGCGTTCGGACTCTTTCGGCCCCGCTCGAGATCCCGACGCCCGAAAATGCAACCTCGTTGATCTCCCGCAGGGCGGCCGCGAGGATCTCGCAAGCCTATCGCGGGACCCTCGCGCCGGCACGCGAGATCCTGCTCACGAGCTCGACCCCCGAGGAGGCCGAGCGCCGGCTTTTGGCGGCGTTTGGCGACTAGGACCCGACTCGGGCCGCCGAGGTTATCGAGTCGGCCTTCGCGGCGGGCGCGTGGAATGGGTTGCAATGAGGACCCGGCGCCTAGACCCTTTCGGAATTGCCCAGGCCGAGGCGGCTAGACCCATTTCACACCTGCTCGAGACTGCTTAAACCATTTCAAACCTGTTTCCTGTCTCTCGAGCGCTCGCCAACCCCACTTCCACGAGCCCCGTCACCGCGCTGGCATTCTCCCCGGATGGCAGGCTGCTCGCGAGTGGAAGCAGCCGTCCCGATATGGAGGTATGCCTCTGGGAGCTTGCGTCTGGCAACGCATTGAAGCAATCGAACGCGTCCCCGATCATGCCGCAGCCGAAGTCGACAGCCGCTCCTAATCAAAGCTTTGCCAATACCAAGTGGTCGGGAACTCCGGGGCTCTCGGTCGAGTTCGGTGAAGCTGGCAAATACCACGAGTTCTGGCAGGGCAAAGATTATCCTGGCGTCTGGAAAGCAGGGTCAGACAAAGAGATTTTTTTGTCTCCCGCAAAGATGGCTGGAACTATGTTTACAAAGCGATGAGCGCTGGTCGGCTGAAGCGGGTGTGGGTGCCCAAAAGAGGCCAGCCCGTGCAGCCGGACATCGTCTTCACCCTTATTGGCCCGCCCCCCGAATCTAGTGCCTCGTCTTCCACGAAACCGCCAGCCACGGCTCCTCCGAAGACTTCTGCCACGACATCACCATCCACAACTCCTGCCGAGGCATTGGCCGTCTTGCGTGACGCGCAACGACCATCTGCCGAGCGCATCCGCACGCTGGAGTTGATCACGCAACAGGGAGCCTTCGCGGTGCCGCCTCTTGCAGAGGTGCTGATCGCTGAAGTCGATCTGGCGAGGCAAAGCCGGGATCAAGTCCATGCCTCGGGAAGAGATTCGGGATTCAGCGACATTCTGAGCTGGGAACTGCGCCGGGACATGGCATCCGGGCTGCAGCGCGCAGCGGGGTCGGATGAGAAAGCCATGGTGTTGGCAGCCTGCGTTCTCGCGTGGACGGACTGGCGGGATCCTTATCCAGGAGGCGTCGGCGCTTACCAATGGTTGCCTGAGGGAGACCTGCAGACCCTTTTGCCCAAGATCAAGCCTTTGTTTTCCCACCCATCGAGCGCCGTGCGGGCGGGTGCGATGCGGCTGTTTGTCCGGCAGCCTCAGTTCGCACCGCTGGTGGCCCCAGAGGTCTGGGACTGCTTCGCCAAAGCACCGCCTGTTGAGAAGATTGCCGCAGCCTACGTGCTGCTGGAAGCCGAACACCACGTGGCTGACGTGCTCAACGAACTGCTGCCGCTGATGCAAAACCAAGATGCGTCTCTGGCTGAAGAGGCGGCACGCGCACTGCCCACTCAGGGAAAGCCAGCGGAGACATCCGCCAGATTCCTTCGAGATGCCTTCAAGGTGCCAGCACTGCGTCCGCTTGCCCTGAAAACCTTGTGCAACGTGTGGACCAAGGATGAGACCATTAAACAAGATTTGTTTCGCGCCGCTCTGGTGGACCCATTGGCGGAAGGCAAAGGCTTTAGCTATGCCTTCTTCAATGGAGCATCAAAGGACGGTGTTCAGCCTCTCGTTGAAGCATTGACCAGTGACAACGTCAACACCCGCCGCCGGGCTGCTGCTCTCGTCGAAAACGGCTACCTCATGCCGTTCATGAACCTCGAATCCTGGATGACGATGAAATCCAGGCTCCCTGCACTCACGCCCACCTTTCTGCCTGCCCTTCAGCACGCCTTGGATGACACTGATGCGGAAGTGCGTTGCCGCGCAGCGAACACTCTGGCGCTGATCGGCAAGGACGCAGCGGCAGCCGCCCCGACGCTTGCCCGGCTCCTGAGCGATCCAGAACGTGCCGTGCGCTGGGCCGCCGCGTGGGCCATGGAAAAGTGCAGCCCAGGCACTGCCAGCGCCGAGTGCGCCAAGGCCATTGCTGATCGCCCCACGGCCACTGGCCCTGCTGGAGACAAGCTCACACTGATTGGCTACGATCCACCCCTACTGCCGCCCACTCTTCAGGCTGGAACGACCTTTCGCGTGCGAGTGGCCTATGAAATGAAATCCGTGCCACGGTGTTTTGTCTTCGGAACTCCCCTGCTGAACGGCAACCGCATGATGGGTGGATCTACCAACGGCTCCCCCAGTTTTTCTCAGGCGACCGGGGAAGCCCGTCTTGAAGCCTACAATCCCAGGGATGGCGGCAAGATGGATCAGTTTAGAGTTTACCTCAGTGCGGACACCGGAAAAACAAAGCTCGTCGAGATCATTTTCGATACACCGACCACATGGGTGCCATTGGCAGGCAAAAAACCATGACTCCAACCGCAATGCATCAAGAACGCAGCAACCTCTGGCTCTTGGATCGCCTCGCAATGTATGTGGACTGAGGATTCATGACACCTATCGCCATGATCGTCGGTGGCACATCTTTGAAATGAAGGATTCACGACCGCCATGGCCGACCTTTCTCTCCTCCTCGATGCAATCCAGCGCGGCGAGCCTGATGCGCCCGGCGCTCTGCTCGCGCAGGTCTATGCCAAGCTGCGCCAGTTCGCTCGCGCGAAGATGGCGCGTAAGCAGGCGGGACAACACGTTGCAACCAACGGCACTCATGCATGAAGCGTGACTGCGGCTCGGTGATCAGCACCACTCACATCCCCTCTCCGCGCCACCTTCAGAGCCAACACGACCCGGCACCCGAAAAAGCAATTTCCTATCAGACAGACGGCGCCGTAGCTTTACGTCAGCACCGGCTTCACCACCTTGCCGAACACATCCGTCAGCCGGTAATGTCGGCCTTGGAACTTGAAGGTGAGCTTTGTGTGATCGATGCCGAGGCAGTGGAGGATGGTCGCGTGCAGGTCGTGCACATCGACGGGATCGCGCGTGATGTTGTAGCTGAAGTCATCGGTCTCGCCATGCGTGATGCCACCCTTGATGCCGCCGCCGGCCATCCAGATGGTGAAGCAGCGGGGATGATGATCGCGACCATAGTCGTCCGGCGTGAGCCTTCCCTGGCAATAGACTGTGCGGCCAAATTCGCCGCCCCATACGACGAGCGTATCGTCGAGCAGACCACGCTGTTTTAGATCGGCCACGAGGGCTGCGCTTGGCTGGTCGGTGTCGCGGCATTGGCCTTCGATTTGCTTTGGCAGCTTCGTGTGCTGATCCCAGCCGCGATGGAAGAGCTGGATGAATCGCACACCGCGCTCGGCCATGCGACGTGCGAGAAGGCAGTTCGCCGCGAAGGTTCCCGGCGTGCGTGAGTCTGGACCGTAAAGGTCGAAGGTGCTGGCGGGTTCATTTGATACATCCGTCAGATCCGGCACACTCGTTTGCATCCGATACGCCAGTTCATACTGAGCGATGCGTGTATTGATCTCAGGATCGTTGACCTCGGCAAACTCCATCTGGTTGAGCTTCGCAAGATCGTCGAGCATCCTCCGCCGAGCACCCGCGTCCAAGCCGGGCGGGTTGGAAAGAAACAACACGGGATCGCCCTGCGAGCGGAACTTCACGCCTTGGTGCTTCGTCGGGAGAAAGCCGCTGCCCCACAGTCGGTCGTAGAGCGGCTGGTCCATCGGATTGCCCGTGCCGTTCGACAGCAGCGCGACGAATGCGGGCAGGTCGTGGTTCTCACTGCCGAGTCCGTAGCTGAGCCACGAGCCAATGCTCGGCCGTCCCGCGAGCTGGGCGCCTGTTTGGAAGAACGTGATCGCCGGATCGTGATTGATGGCCTCGGTGTGCATCGACTTGATGAAACACAACTCATCAGCCACCCGCGCCGTATGCGGCATCAGTTCGCTCAGCCACGCGCCGCTCTTGCCATGCTGTGCAAACTTGAACCGCGATGGCGCGGTAGGGAAGCGGTCCTGCCCGGCCGTCATGCCCGTGAGCCGCTGGCCCTGGCGGATGGAGTTCGGCAGATCGGCTCCAAAGCGCGCGGCGAGTCCGGGCTTGTGATCGAACAAGTCCAGCTGCGAAGGTGCGCCAGACTGGAAGAGATAAATGACTCGCTTTGCCTTCGCCGGAAGAGGCGTGCCGCCTGCCGCGCCCGCTGCCTCGTTCATCATCGAAGCCAGCGCCGCCGCACCGACGCCCGCCCGGCCAAAGAAGTGGCGGCGGGTCACTTGAAGTGAGTGATCAATGAATGAGTTCATGGCTTACTGTTTCGTGACTGCTTCATCGAGATTCAAAATCAGCCCGCACAGCGCGGCGAGGGCTGCGTGTTCGGCGGGGTCGAGTAGGTTGTCGCGGAGTGACTCACCCGTGGTAATGAGTGAGCGCGCGGAAGCTGGGTCGCTGCGGAAGCGGGTCAGTTGCAGATCGTAATCAGCAAGCAGCACCTTCAGTTCTTGCGCCTTCGGTGCGCGATTGAGTGCGAGGCGGAAAGCATGGCACACTCGGTCTTCACGGGTTTGCATCTCATGCATCACACGCTGGGCGAGCGCGCGGGCAGCTTCGACGAAAGTGATGTCGTTCATCAGCGCGAGCGCTTGCAGCGGTGTGTCGGTCCGTGAGGGGCGCACGCAGCACATTTCGCGGCCCGGCGCGTCGAAAGCCGTCATCGTCGGGTGCGGGCTGGTGCGTTTCCAGAAGGTGTAGAGCCCGCGGCGGAAGAGCTTGTCGCCGTGGTCCAACTCAAGGTCGGTGCCGCTAAGTTCCTTGCCAAGGCCGGAAGGTTGGTAGGGTTTCACCGACGGACCGCCGATGTTTTCCACCAACAACCCGGCGGCTGCCAGCGCCTGATCACGCACCATCTCGGCGGAGAGACGGACGCGCGGCGCATGCGACAGCAAACGGTTCTCAGGGTCGCGACCGAGCGCTGCGGGCGTGATGCGCGACGACTGTCGGTAAGTGGCACTGGTGACCAGCAACTTCATCAAGCGCTTCACATCCCAGTCGCGCATGAATTCGGTGGCCAGCCAATCGAGCAGTTCGGGATGGCTCGGCGGTTCGCCTTGTGAACCAAAATCCTCCGAGGTCTTCACGAGACCAGTGCCGAAGAGCATCTGCCAGAGCTGGTTCACGGCGACGCGGGCGGTGAGCGGATTCTTTTCACTCACGAGCCACTGAGCAAAACCGAGCCGGTTCACCTTCGCGTCAGCAGGCATCGGCGGCAGACTCGCAGGCACCCCCGGGAACACGCGCTCGCCAGGTTGATCATACACACCGCGCTTTAGGATGTGCGCCTCACGCGGCACCGGCATCTCCTCCATGACCATCAGGGTCGGGATGGATTCGATAAAGACGGCGCGTTGTTCACGCAGGGTGTTCAGCTCCGACTGCGCTGCGCGCTGCGCCGGTTCAGCGTGTTCGGTGAGGAAACAGGCGCGTATCTTCGTCGCTTGCAGATCCGTGCGTTTGCTGACAGGCAGCTTCGCAATATCAGTCACGGATTCCGCTGCGGCGAGGATGGTTGACTCTTCGTCGGCCAGCGCGCGCGTATAGACGCGGACGTCACGCATTTGGCCTTGGAAGCGATTCGCTGCTCCACCGCCAGCGCCAATGCGGAAGGGTTGTTTCGTGGCGAAGGTCTGGTTCAACTGATCCAGGTGCACGCGTAGCTTTTGCGGCTGGCCATTGATGAAAATCTTCACGCCCGCCGCCACGCGTGAGCCGTCATAGACGACCGTGATGTGCCGCCACTGATCTGGAGGGACCTGCTCTTCCGTCTCGACACGCAGCGCGTCATCGAGCCACCTTTTCGTGAGGTGCAGCTGCACGCGACCATCCTTCAAGAAGACGCGATAGCCTTCATCGATGGAGGCAAAGGCCGAGTCGCTTTGATCTTCCACCATTCGTGATAGGATGGCACCATCCTTGCCAGCGTGCGGCTTGATCCAGGCGGTGAACGAGAATTTGTCGAAGTAACCGAAGTCGCCCACGTCGCCGCCATCGACGAAGCGCCGGCCGTCGAAGTCCTCTGTCTTGTCGAAACGCTTTTGTAATGATCGCGTGACCGTCCACGGCGGTGTGGCTTCTTCGACGAGCGTTTTTTCCCATGCCAACTGCGCGGCCGCGATCACGGGCTCCAGCTTTGTGAGATGCGCTTCCGCTTTCGTGATACGGTCGTTGAGCTGAGCTAGTTCGCGTTGCTGCGCGGTCGTCGGCGCGGGGATCCAGGGCACGCTGTTGCCGACTTTAATGGCCTTGCCTTTCTCCGGGACATTGTTGAAGAAGGCGAAAAGCGAATAGAAATCGTTCTGCGTGAGCGGGTCATATTTGTGATCATGACAGCGCGCGCAGCCCATCGTAAGGCCCATCCACACGGTGCAGGTGGTGTCCACGCGATCGACCACATACTCGACCGCGAACTCCTCGGGCACGATGCCGCCCTCGGCATTGCCACGGTGATTGCGATTGAACGCAGTGGCGATCTTCTGCGGAAGAGTCGCACTTGGCAAAAGATCGCCACCGATTTGCTCGATGGTGAATTGATCAAAAGGCATGTTCGCGTTGTAGGCGTCGATCACCCAGTCGCGCCAGCGCCACATCCATCTCTCACCGTCGCTCTGGTAGCCGCTCGTATCAGCGTAGCGCGCGGCATCCAGCCAGCGGATGGCCATGCGCTCGCCGAAGCGGGGACTCGCCAGCAGACGATCCACCAGAGCGGTGTAGGGCTCGGAGGTTTCCGAGGGCGCAGGAGGCAGGCCGGTGAGATCCAGCGTGACGCGTCTTTGCAAGGCAGCGGCATCCGCTTCGGGAGATGGCGACAAGCCCTCGTGCTCCAGCTTCGCGAGAATGAAGTGATCCACCGCATTGCGCGGCCATGCGGAGTCTTTCACGGGAGGCAAGGCGGGGCGCTGCGGCGCAATGAATGACCAGTGCGCCTGCCATGAGGCGCCTTGAGCGACCCAGCGTTTCAGCAAATCGATCTGCTGCTTGGTGAGTTGTCTGCCGGAATCAAGCGGTGGCATTCTGTCATCTGCATCGTCCGTCGTGATGCGGCGGATCAGTTCACTCTGATCCAGCTTTCCGGGCACGATGGTGAAGTGATCCTCATGTTTTGCCTTCGCGCTGCTCTCCACGTCGAGCCGCAGATCGGCTTTGCGGCGTGCCTTGTCCGGACCGTGGCAGAGGAAGCAGGTGTCGGAGAGGATGGGCCGGATGTCGCGATTGAACTCGATCCTGTCCTGCGCCCGCAGCAGGGAGGCAATACTGATGAATAGCAGGACAAGACGGTTCATGGCGGAAGAGACGGGAGAGGAGAGCCCAGTAAAGAACACAGCGGGCAGGAAGTGAAACGTCGTCACCAGCGGAAGCTAACCAAGGAAATCAAGATGCCATCATCGGCAAAGTTGGGATCCAGTTGAACGTTTAGCAGCCATGCGCCTCCTGCTCCGTCCTCTTGGCGATTTTGCACCTGACTTGCTCGGCATCATTCGCTGCCGACTGCGAATGCCGCTGGGCCACGACACCACCGAAGATCGATGGCGTGCTGGTTGATGCAGCATGGAAGAACGCGCAACTGGTCACGGAGTTCACGTCGTCAGCCTCCTCCCCTGTCTCTGAACCATGCTCAGGGCCACTCCGACCCGGCCCCCTCAAAAGCAATTTCCTAGCAGACAGATGGCCTTCAACGAAAAGACGGACTTCACGACCATCAGCATCCGCGACAACACCATCAAGACGCTGCTGAAGCAGCTTCGCACGGAGGTGAAATAGCTCCGCGCTTCACTTCACCAGACTCAGCTTCCACGGGTAGCGGCGGTCGGCGTTCCATTCGCCGACGTAGATGTCGCCGGCGCTGTCCACGTAGAGATCGTGGCAGTGTTTGAAGACGGATTCGGTTTGATGCATCGGCTGGAGCTTGC
>CANIBP010000098.1 GCA_947466075.1 Verrucomicrobiaceae bacterium | reverse complement strand
CGGATCGGGTGCCGGGCTGGGAGTTCTTTGGCTGGGGGGAGGACCTGGAGCCGATCATGGGCCGCAAGGTGGATCTGATGAGCCGTCTGAACAAGTATGTCTGGCCGCTGGTGAAACCCGAACTCATGCCGATCTATGAGCAAGCATGATCCCAGGGTGACACTGCAACAACTCCGGGATACCGCGATCGAGGCGATGGGCATGTGCGGGGGTCTGTCCTATGAGCAACTCATGGCAGACCGCATCCGAACCCTGGCGCTAGAGCGTTGTTTTGAGATTGTCGGAGAGGCGATCAAGCGACTGCCAGCCGATTTACGGGCGCGCTACGCGCAGCACGACTGGCGCGGTGCGGCAGGCACGCGGGACAAGATCGCTCATGGTTATGAGTGGGTAGATCACCGTGTGCTGTGGAAGGCTGTGCATGATGATTTTCCGGGAATGAAGGTCACGATTGACTCCATGCTGGAAGATCTGGGCGGGGAGTTGCCCGTCGAGGAGATGCCGGACTGAAGGCAGGGGGCAGAAGGCAAGAGGCATGAGGCTTAGCCTAGGTCGCTGATCTTGACCGGCTTGCCGCCTTGCTCCGCGCTTTTGTCGGAGGCGAAGATGACTTCGAAGGACTTGAGGGATTCAGGGAAGCTGGTGAGGGGCATGTCCTTGCCTTCATCGAGGGCGTCGAAGAAGGCCTGGAACTGCGATTCATAGGGGTGGTCGCTGACGTCGCCGGAGTCGAGCATCTTCATAGAGAGCTTGCTCCAGGCGTGCTTGTCGGTGTGCAGCTTCATGGAGTGGAACTTGTCGTCCAAGAGGCTGCCCTGGCTGCCGCAGAGGTGGGTGTGAAAGTAGTAGGGCTGCAGGCAGTCCACGACGGCGGCGGATTTGCCGATGGCACCATTCTTGAAGTGGATGAGGGTGACGCTGGTGGTGTCGTACTCGTAGGGCTTGAAGATGTCGCTGCTGCTTTTGGTGGAGAAGCTGCTGACGCTTTCGACGTCGTTGCCCATGACCATGAGCAAGGCATCCAACGCATGACAACCGGCGGTTAGCAGGGCGCTGCCGCCGTCTTTCTTGCCGGTGTTCCAGCGGAACTGACCGTACCAAGGGCCGATGCCGTGGTAGTAATCGACTTCGCCGTAATGCAGGCTGCCGAGCAGGTCTTCATCAATGAGCGCCTTGGTGACCTGAAATTGATTCGAGAAGCGGCACTCAAAGCAGACGCAGCCTTTCACGCCGTTGGCTTTGGCGGCAGCGGCGATCTCGCGCACTTCCTGCAGAGAATTCGCCATCGGCTTTTCGAGGATGATGTGCTTCTTGGCATTCGCAGCGGCCACGGCCTGGTTGCGGTGCTGGCTGGGGTAGCTGGAGATGTCCACGACATGGATGTCGGGATTGGCGAGCATGTCGTCGAGGTTCTGGTAGCTCTTGATCGGGGTGCCGTGCTTCGCGCTCAGTTCGGCATCGTCCAGCTTGCGGGAGGAATAGATCGCCGTGACCTGGCCCTGCTTGGTTTTGTTGATGGCTTCAATGTGAGCGCTGGCGGCCCAGCCGTAACCGATGATCCCGACGTTGTATTTCTTCATGGTGGTAGAATTGGAATGCTCCAAGCGAAGCGGAGAATGTCTGTTTCAATACCGTGTTTCAACCTCGCTCTTTCGAGTCTTTGCCATCAGGCGTTGATTTTTGCTGCGAGCATCCCAAAACAACGAAGCCGCACGGTGAGGTGCTGCTTCGTGAGAAGGATGATGGCAGGCAGCTTACTCGGCAGCGGCATCGTCTTCGGCAGGAGCCGGAGCACCTGCGGAGGAGACGGCCAGCTTGACGGTGGCAGTGACTTCGTGGCCGAGCTTGACGACGATTTCGAAGTTGCCGGTGCTCTTGATCGGCTTTTCCAGCACGATCATGTGACGGTCGATCTCCAGCTTCGTTTCCTCGGTGATGGCCTTGGCGATGTCGATGGTGGTGATGGAACCGAAGGCCTTGCCGCCTTGACCGGTGGAGAGAGTGAGCTTCAGCTTCAGTTTCTTGAGCTTGGCGGCCAGCTTCTCAGCTTCGAGGGTTTCCTTGGCTTCACGCTCAGCGCGCACGGCTTTGAGGCGCTCGGTGTAGCGGAGATTGCCTTTGGTGGCTTCATAAGCCTTACCTTGGGGCAGCAGGAAGTTGCGGGCAAAGCCGCGCTTGACCTTAACGACATCGGCTTCGGCTCCGAGGCCTTTGATTTTTTCTTTGAGAATGACTTGTGTGGTTGGCATAGCGACGGTTCCCTGGGGGAAAAGGGGCGCGAAACTACACGCCTCCTAACCTCTGTCAAAGGCGGAATCAGGGATCTTTTACGAGTCAAGAAACCGCCCATAGAATGCTTTCATGCGCTGCGCTGACGATGGAGCTGCGGTTTGACGACCCCATGCATCGCCTGGCGTTGTGGCACTCGTTCGTCACCCAGGAAGTCAGCGATGCGGTTGGCACCCGCCTGCGGATCACGGACGAGTGCGGGGTAATCGACCTCCAACAAACTGACGCGCGGGTGCTTGCGCAGCAGCGTGAGGATTTCGAGCGCGTGCTTTTGCTGCGCGGTTTCGAGATGCTCGCGTTCGGTCTTCGGGTTCGTGCCTTTGTGCTCCAGCATTTTCCACTGGCTGGCCACGATCTCCTGCACGGGGCGGGTCATGAAGATGATCTTGAACTTGTGCTTCGGCGGCAGGGCAGGGAGCAGGGCGCTAACCACCTTGGTGGCCTTGCCATGGGCTTGTTCGATGAGCAGCGGACGATTGGGCAGGTTCTTGATGTCCTCCCACTCCCAGTAACCTTCGGGGTTGTCGATGTCGGCCTCGCGCTTGCCGTCGTGCATGAGCTCCATGCCGCCGGCACGCAGCATCTGCATCATGAGGCTGGTGCCGCTGCGGGGCAGACCACTGACGAGCACAAACTCCTGATCCGCCGGCATGTCGCTCGTGCTCGCGGCCGCGCGTTCACGTTTCTCATCGAGCCGACGCTGGCCAGCCGCAGCCAGGGCGGGCACGCGGGCGGCGCTTTCCGCACGCACGCGCTCGGTGCGTTCCCGCTCGGCCTTGCGGTGTTCTGTGCGCAGCAGTTTCATTTTCAGCACGGCTCCTTCAGCAGCATCCGCATTGCCCTGGCCACGCAGGCCGGTGGCGAGATAATGCCACGCCGGATAAAAATGCGGTGCCAGTTGTGTGGCGAGGCTCAGGGCCTGCGCCGCAGCATCCCATTCCTTCAGCGTCACCAAAGCTACACCGAGGAGGAAATGACCGCGTGGATTGCCGTATTGGAAACCGGTGGCAGCCAGCGCGTAATCGACGGCATCTTCCGGTTGATCGAGATGCAGCGCGGAGCGGGCGAGACCGATGTGCGCGAGCGCATTGTGGGGATCGACCTCCAGCGTGGTGTGGCAGGTCTGCTGGCAGTCTTCCCAGCGGTGCAGCTTCAGCAAAGCCTCAATGAGTAGGCTCAGGTAGGCGAGATCACGCGGACGCTGCTCGGCGACGATGGCAAGATGCTCCAGCGCCTTCACGGCTTGCTTGCGCTCGATGGCGATGTTCGCCTGGATCATGTGCGCACCCGTTTTGTCGCCAAATCCTTCGAGGATGGTCGCGACGGTCTTCTCCGCCTCATTGAGCAAGCCGAGGCGCAGGTAGCAACGGGCGAGCACCTGGGCGTAGTCGAGGCGCTCCAGGTACCGGTAATAAATGTCCTCCAGCATCGGCAGCGCCTGCTCGTGGCGGCCGGTGTCCATGCAGGCACGGGCCATGTTCCAGGCGTTCTCGCGGTTGGTTTCCTCGGCGGCCTCGCCGGGATCGTCGGAGATTTCGTTGATGTAGCCGAGATCGACGAACTGCTGCAGCAGCGCCTTGCTGTCGGCGTCGGTGAGCGGGGAGGTTTGGGAAGGCCGGGGCTTCGATTCACTTTCCCAGGTCGGAATCGTCTTCACCTCCGGGGCGTTTTCAAAAGCCTCACGCAGCACGCGGCCCTCCATGTCCTGGCCGACGGGGAGATCGAAGTAGGTCAGGATCGTCGGCGTCACATCGAGCAGGCGCGCACCGTAGATGAGCGCATCCTGTTTGAAGCCCGGTCCGGCGGCGGCAAAGATGCCCTGGGGCCGATGCCACACGGTGATGCCCGCTGGCACACGTGGCGTGAAGGTGGGCCGCAGGTGATCGCTGTGGAAGCCGTGGTCGCTCACCAGCATGATGGCGGTGTCGGGACCGGCGAGCTGCATCAGGCGGGCCATCAGCAGATCGTGGAAGCGGTAGGCGCTGTTCACCACGTCTTTGTAGAGTGCGAAGTCAGCATCCGGCGCGCCCGGCATCTGCGGCGGGTGGAAGGGCATGAACTCGTGGCAGATCTCGTCGATCGCGCGGTAATAAATCGCCGTGAAGTCCCAGTCGGGCCGGTTTTCCATCAGCCAGCACGCGGCGGAGTGGACGCTGCTGGCTTCCGCCAGACGCTCCGCCAGATGCCACAGGCGTTTGTCCTTGGCTTGATCAATCGTCGGCGCATCCGGCACGAACAAACGCAGCACTTCATCCGGATCGATGTCCCAGGGGCTGACGCGGCGTTCGTTGAGGTGCTCGGCCAGGTCTTCCGGCCAATACGTGCCTGGCGCAGGCTGCGGCCAGTCTTCCGGCGCGTCTTCCTCGCGGTGCTTGAAGCTGTTGTAGAGGTTCGAGACGATACAGCCCTGCGGATGCTGCTCCCCCTGCGTGGCGAACCAGCTCACCACATGGGATTTCAGCCCGCGTTCTCCCAGCATCTCCCACACCGTCTTGCAGCGCCGCGTGGCCGCAGACACGGGCACCACCTGTCCAGCTTCATTCACCTCCGTGAAGCCCGGCACGCCATGATGGTAGGCATGTTTTCCGGTGGCGATGCTCGTCCACAGCATCGGCGAGAGCTGCGGGTCCAGCGTGGTCAGATTGCCGGAGGTGCCCTGTTCCAGCAGGCGCTGCAACGCAGGCATCTGCCCGGCATCGACGAGCGGTTGGATGATCTTCCAGTCCGCGCTGTCCCAACCGACGAGGAGGAGTCTGGGTTTAGGGTGTGAGTTGTCAGGCATGATCTTGGGGAAAAGGGAATGGTTTAAACCACAGTTGCGAAGCCGCAAAGCGAACCACGATTGACACAGAGATTTCTGATTCAGGCGTCATTTCATCAGCCTCGCGTCTTCCTAATTTCTGATTCTTGGCAACAGAATGAAGACAGCAGAATGTTTTTATTCTTTTGCCTTCATTCTGTTGCCAATGGGTTCACAGCTCTCTGTGATTCACCTCCCGGTTCGGTCGCCACAAAAAAAAGGTGCGGGCACTGCTGCCCGCACCTGCGTGATGGTTGAGTCGATGCTGCGGAGCCGAGGCTTAAGCCGCCTGCTTTCGCCTGCGGCGCAGACCAGCAGCGCCCAGACCGGCCAGCGCCAGCAGCGCACGGCTTGGCTCAGGCACGGCTGCGATGGTGATTGGAGTGTTTGCCACAGACTCGACGTAAGCGGAGTTAATCGTCAAGGCTTTCGCTGAAGCATTCCAGCTCACATTGGCCCAGCCCCAGTTGCCAGTCGAGGTTCTGAAGCCGATGTTCTTGTTGAGCTGGTCGGTTGGGAGATTAGCAGAAGAAAAGTACGAGTGACTAAAATAGCTGGCCCCTAAAGCACCATTGCTGCCATTACCGATGACGGTGCCGGATGCAAAGAAGCTTGGGGTTCCTATAGTGTAGAGCCCGGCATTAACTTGGGCCTGATGATAGACCGAACCCATAGAGAAATAAGGTTCTCTTCCAAGTTTAACACCCCCCCCCACCGCCGTTATAACCATACAAACTACCAAAGGCGGGAGTAGTTTGGAACTGACCAATACCATCGGCATCACTAAACACCGAGCCGAAACCGAAGGTGACGGAGGTGACAGCGGCCTCGGCTTGAGGAGCGCTGATGAGGAAGGTGCTGCCGACAGCACCCGTCAGGTAAGCCGCTAAGGGCATGGGCTGAAGGGAAACGGGAAGGGTGGACTTTGATTTCATGGGTTTAGGGTGAGGGAAGCAAACGCTTGGCAGCCACAATGAACTGCTTGAGCAAAGGATTCAAATGCGGCTGATATTCTAGGACAAGAAACAGTGCTTAATTTCTGCATCATTCGGGCCAAGTAAAACAAATCACATCACAGATTTGGATTAACCCAGCGCGACACTGATTAAAGTCTGAATCCGGCATGGCATCAAAAAAAGGGCGGGCACATTGGCCCGATGGAGAAGGATGCTTGAGCGATGCTGTCGAGCGACGTTCAAGCCGCCTGCTTGCGGCGGCGGCGCAGGGCCACGGCTCCGAAACCTGCCAGCGCCAGCAGCGCCCGGCTGGGCTCGGGGACGGCTCCGACATCACCCACAGTGATTGCGGCGTTTTCTATGGATTCGACGTAGGCGGAGTTGATCGTCAGCGCTTTCGCGGTGGCATCCCAGCTCACATTGGCCCACCCCCAATTGTTGGTAGTCGTCTTGAAGGCGATGTTCTTGTTCAATTGGTCGGAGCCGAACGAGAGAGCGGCTCTCGTACTACCATTCCAGGCTTGGGCAAAGTAGGCAGACGTGTTTTTCAAGTAATCCTTGCCTGATGGCTTTGGGTTTACCCCAATCCCGATGCACATTGTTAATCGCCATAGCCCAATTTACCGATCTCGACCGATTGGTCTCATGTGCTTTGGCGGTGTCCATTGAGAATTTGCAAATTTTCGATATTGCTGCTACTCTTGAGACAGGACTGAGATTGCTCGGTCGGTGGGCGCTCTCTGGCGAAAGCCGGAAGCGCCCATTTGATTTTCAAATGCTGGGGGAAACGGTCCAACCGCTTGCACCTTCATCGGAATAAAAGTGCCGACTCACGATCTCGAATGCGCGATTCGGTTTGGCAGGGTTCAGAATGTGTCGGGCACATGGATAGGCGGAGAGGTCCGCGAGTTGCACTCCCACGATATTGTTCTTCTTCGACTGGAAGGTTAACGGGCAGTCAAGCCGTCGGAACCGTTCGCCAGGCACGTTTTCGGTTCCACATGAGAGAACGCGGTAAAACACTTGCTCCAGGGAATTGTCTTCTTTGCGACCTCTCGCTTCTGCAACAACCGGCAGTTGAGTTTCACCATGAGACTCCATGAAATGAAGGAGGTTATCCAAGGTGAACTCCAGCGCGAGATCGTATGGGTTGGTGGCTTCCGCACCGTGGCGATCCACATGCGCTGACTTCCGAATCGCCGTCACAAAAAGAGTGAATGGCAGGGTTTCCATCAGTTCCGAAATCTCGCTCATGAATTGTGTGCGCACTTGGGCATTGAGCAAAATCGAAAATGGCCCCTGCGCCAGACGAATATCACGACTGTGGAGGTTTATGCCTTCGTGATTCCAATAGCGAAGCTTGAAGGCGTTCATTTTTGGTAAGATCTCGTCCTGATAGGCCTCTCTCTGGACCACCACCATAGCGAGCACGAAAAGAGGGAAGTCCGGGTCGATCTTCGTTAGCGAGTGGTCACCGCATTCATCGAAGAAGGCGATGAATCGGGAAGGTGGGGCGACACCAATGGAACTGGAAAGATGGGCCATGTTGAAAAAGGAATCTGGCACATAGCCCCCTCAGATGACAGGGGCTTTTTTTTCAGCGCCCCAACAACGATCCTGAGCAGGGGATTTGGTCAAGGGCATGCACCGGGTAATCGGGCCAGTCGTGCAAGGCAATGCACGGCGTCCTGATCTGGAATTTCGGAACCATGTTCCCATCGCCGTAGCTGCTGGTGGATCACCCCAACCAAATTTGCGAAATGCTTCTGATCCGCCCCTTGGCATCGGCGGGCTTTGAGAATAAGATCGGCAGCGGATTCTTGGCTGAAAGGGTAGTAGCCAAGGAACGAAAGGATGCACGGCCATTCAGAAACCACAGGCTGTCGTTCGTCTCGTTCCCAGCGTTCGTAAACCTCGCGTAGGGTGCGGAGCTGCTCAGCCGCATCCTCCTGCCGCAACCCCAGCACCAACCTGCGATTGAGAAGGTGCTCACCAAGAGTTTGTGGCTGGGGAATGACACCTTTCTTTCTGAGAATGAACGCCTTAAATGCTTCAGGGTTCACCCGGATCGTGAAAAAGCAAAATGGCAAAACAGGGAGACCCTAAATTGCCGTTTCCGCCTGCTCCGATGACCGTGCCGTTCGAGAAGAAGGTGCCAGGCCCGAATGGCACTCGGTTAAGCAGCAGCACGGTAGCGTTCACGATGGGGGATTTCTTGGAACTTGTGGCGCGGGGCAGTTAGTAATTGATAGGACTTCGGCCTTCGTTTTTTGGCGCGCGGTTCGCGTCGATCAGGACGTAACGGGT
>CANIBP010000097.1 GCA_947466075.1 Verrucomicrobiaceae bacterium | reverse complement strand
TGGCGGCATCTCAAGGTCTTGGTCCGACCAGCGCACCGCTTGGATGAGCAAACTCGTGTTGGTATCACCAGGAATGATGGCCGGGCCCGTGTCACCACCTTTGAGGATGCTCGCACGACTATCCAGCAAGAGCCCGCCTTTGACCTTGTCCGCGCTCACACTGTGGCAGTCGTAACACCGCTCCGCCAGCACAGGACGGATGCGTTTTTCAAAGAACTCGACATCTGCCGCGGAAGGCTCTGCGGCATCAAGACATGAGCCTGTGAGCGTGACGCAGACGAATAGGCCAAATCGAGCACGCATGGCTTGTGCCTACTTCTTGTCACCGAGGACTTCGACCACCGTGGTCGAGTTGCCGAACTTGGTGAAGTCTTTCCACGTCCACACGACCTTCTTATCCGGTGTGACTTCAATGATCTGCGGATTGTTCGGTCCACCGTGGCAGTTGCCGATGATGGTGTTGCCATTCGGCAGCCGCGCGACTCGCGTGACCCATGCAAGCGTGATTCCAGGCAGGTCGTTCTGCTCGATTTTCCAGATGATCTCTTTCGCGGGTGTTACTTCGAGAATGCTGTGACCATTGCCCGCACCGATGAGGGTGTTGCCGTTCTCCAGACGCGTGGCGCTGAACACGGAGTTGCCAAAGGCCTCCGGCCCGTGCCCGCCCTTCTTCTCCTTGCCAAACATTGGCACCTCGAACTCCCACACGACCTTGCCTGTCGGTTCATACTCGCGGACGAAGCCGTCTTTCTCATGCGCGACGAGGTAGTTGCCACTCGCAAGCTTGCGCACCAGCCGCGTGTCGCTGTGAGCATTGGATTTGGCCACCTTGAGCTTCATTTCGTGTTTCACCGTGCCATCCTTATCCACTTCAATGATTCGCGACGGCCCCGACTCGGCGATCACCGTGAGCCCGCTATCGAGTCGCTGAAACGCATGAACCTCTACCTTTTTCCCAGCATTGGTCTTCCCTGCATCATACTCCCACACCACCTCATTCTTTGGCGTGATCTCCTGCACCTTCGTCCAGCCTTGCTGGAGCAAAACATTGCCGTTCGACAAAAGATGCGCGTCATGAATCGCCCCCACCTTCACCTCCCACTCTGGCTTGCCATCCGCGCCGACGATCGCGAGTACCTTGGTGTCGGAGTCGGCAACGAAGACGCGCCGAGCGATCCCAGTTTGCTCTGAGAGTGCAGTGGAGGCCATTGTAACAGCGAGAATGAATGGAGTTAGAGTGAATCGGATCATATGGAGAGGTGTAAAAGCAACCATTCTACGTCACAGCCCCCTCATTCCTCGCAAACTACGAGGGGCATCAGGATCTGGTTCTCGCCGGACTTGCAGGAGGAAGCATTGAAGACCGTGCTCGCCCAAGCCGAGCTGCTTTGTGCGGAGTGGGTGTGAGGATGGGCGCATTGCGGGATTGCAAATCAGACAGCCGCATGTGCATGCGGCTGTGGCCTGGGCAAGGCGGTTTTAAGATCCGACTGATCCGGAATTGCTTGTATGCTCTCAACTGAGAGAAACCATGCAAACCGTCCATCGCACTGCCCTCAATCCTCAAACCACTGCTTCACGGCCTCGGGGCTGAAGCGCACCAGATGACCCAGTTTGCGAAAAGGGAGACCTTGTTGTTCACGCAAGGTGGTGACGTGACGCACGCTGCATCGCGCATAGCGGGCCACGTCGTCGATTGTCCAAAGCGTTTCTTCGGCAGGAGATTCGGTGCGCGTTGAGGAAGCAGGTGAGGGGAGGGCAGGGGAATCGTTCATTGCAACCCTGTGCCGGTGTCAACCGAACGGCACTGCTCGTTGCGCAACGAAGTGGTGAGCGGCGATCACTAGCTAAAGCATTACCGCAGGTGGATCCGTTCGTGGTGCGCTGGCAGGGCGTGAAGTTTGAACGCGATGCACGGGCGGACGCAACGAAGGTGAAGCAGCCCAGGAAGCCGACGAAGGATGCGCCGCCAAAGGCCACCTACCGCAAGGGGAGCGTGGCGGAGAAGTATGGCCCCATGTTTGAGAGGATGCCACCCCTGAACAACGAGATGCCGCGCGAAAACAGCGAGGTGCTCTCGCACATCATGAAGGTTGTCCAGGAGTCTGGCGAGACCTGCGACGACAAGAAAGCTCAGCGGATTTTCGACAATCTGCGGCAGAAGTTCTACTCGATTATCACATTCAAAGATGGGTTCTGGCAGGGCCGCAACTACGACGGAGGTGTGTTATGATTGCACATCACAACACGTTTCAGGCAACGCATTTGACTGCCGTTTGTGCCGGAATAACCCGCGATTTATTTTATCCCAGGGATAACGTTTTTTGGCCATTATTCCGACCTTTCTTAGAAAACCAGAATATTATCCTAACTCTCTACAAGAGAGCGCAAACGAGCTACAACTCGGTTCGCGCGCGCTGTGCGCTACCTTGCAGTTCGCGCCAGCGCCATTGGCCGTCGCCCCAACCGCCTTAGCCTGCCTGCCCCGGCCTACCAACAATGGCCCAAACCCAAAACCCAGGCCACCTCCCCTGCGACAACCGAGATCATCGGCGACCGGCGCACGTTGACAGCCATCGCAGCACAGATGCACGAAGCTCGCAGGGTGGCGCTGGACATCGAAACGTATGGCGAACGGAGAGGCGATGGCCTTGGCCCGTGGAAAGGCGACATTCGCCTACTCGCGCTGTGCGTCGATGGTCGGCAGCCATGGCTCCTGGACCTGCGTGCCATCGGTTATGATCTCGGCGAGCTGAAGACAGCTCTCGAATCCGTCGAAATCATCGCCCACAACGCCAAGTTCGATCTGCTCTGAAGTGCTCGTGCCATGAGCGTGTTCGACCTGCTGCGCAATCCACGATACCGCATCCTGCAGTTCCAGAATGATTGCTGGCAAGGGGTTAAATTTGGTAACACGACCACCGACCAAGGAGGCGAGTTATGATGGCTTTTTACGCCAGTACTGTGCATTCAAAACTCGTTCCCAGGGAACGAGTTTTTGAGAAAAGTTCCCGGAGTTCCATGGGAACTCAGGAACAAGTTCCTATCTCTCTAAAGAGAGAGCGCGAATCAGCTCAACCTGAATTCGCGCGCGTTATGCGTAACGTTTCACTTAACGCAAGCGCCTCCGGTGGCAGCCACCCAACGTCAGTCACTACCCCCACCCCACCACAAAAACCCAGGCAGCCTCGCCTGAGGCAACCGAGATCATTGGCGACCTCTTTGCCGCCATTGGACCCACTCAAACCCCGCCTTCAACCACCTCGGATGGGCATATGGGGCATTTCGGGCATTTCGTAGCTCTGCCAAACACGGGAGAAAATAATTACCCATGAAAAAAGGAAAATGGAGATGATAAAAAAGAGTTCAGTACAGCCGGAGAGGAGGTAATGCCCAGAATGGCCGATATGCCCAACGGTCGAATCATCACCCGATCAGATCACCCTTGAAAATGTGGCGCGTTTGGCTGAGCTATTTCAGCGTGGTTTTTAAAGGCTATCTGCGTGACGCTGGATGCCTCCGGGCCACTCTCCGCTCTATCCACCTTCGCGCCAGCCACAGACGCGCCAGAGGGCTGTTTGCGGCACAAAGCGGACCATCTCACTCTCCCCGGTGCAGCATGGTCAGCGCCTCATCAATCGCCCGCTGGTTTCGGGCTTGAATGTCTGCGGCTCCCAAACCAACCAGCAGCGAGGGTAGTTCCACCTCGAACTTGTGCCGGAACACTCTTGCAGCCCGTGCCGTCATCCTGAGCCATTCCGCCTTAACCTCAGCCACGGAAACGTAGGCGGCTTTGCGCTCTGCCAGACGCATCTCGCGCTCCTCGGTTTCAGCCTGCAACCGCCGCAGACGCAGCGCAGCCTCCTCCTCGCTGCAATGCCCCGCCAGTTTGGCGCTGCGCATGAACTCTCTCCATGCGCCCACCTCATGGCCGCCCTCTGCCATGGGTTTCGGAGCATCTCCACGGGCACGCCAGCGCTGGAGCGTGCGGCGCGTCACGCCCAGAAGAGCAGCAAGCTCAACGTAGCTGCCGGCCACGGCAGGTGACGCATCTGCATCTGCTGGTGCGGTCGCCATGCCCTGAAGCAATGAGCGTTCCGCACGGCTCAGGTTATCACCGCGCTGGACACGCTGGGCGAGGTTGGCAAGGTCACGTTGAAGCAGTTTCTGAGCAAGTTGGGCAGGGAGGTCATTCATGCCATGCAAGTCACGTCAACTGCCAGTGCATGGCGCACAGGCTTATGTCCCACAAAGAACCGCTACGTGGGACATAACGCGCCGCAACTTGACTGATAGCACGCCTGTCCGCCAACCTCTCGTTGCGCATCAATGCACCCGCACACAGAGCCTTGCTCACGCATGCGCCATCTGGCAGGACGGACACAGCGAAAAAAGTGGGATACGAGAAAATTGCGTTCTCATGGAATTTGCGTGGTGGGGCGCCTACCCAAGGACACGGACGATCTCGGAAAGAGATTCCCTTGCACGGAGCGGCTCACATCGGCACTCGACTGCAAACACTCGGATCGAACCTGCGATTATCGTTGCGCGACAGTCTGTTAAGCAGACATCCCCTCCCACGCTTGGAACTTTCCGCGTGGACGCGTGCGCTCCTCCCAACCCGCTACTTCGTCACCTTCACATCCGGCCTCTCCTTCTGGAAGGCGGCGATGGCGGTGTCAGTTAGGTTGGAGCAGCCGATGATCTCCAACGTCTTGAGCGATTTGAAAGAGTCGGATTTCGGTGGCCTCGCCGATTACGGCAAGATGACTGGCAAAGTCATCTGGAGTGATGCGCTTCAGGAAGGTTACATGACCCTCACCAATCTTCCGGTGAACGATCCGGCGGTGAAGCAGTATCAGTTATGGATCGTCGATCCCAAGCGGGACGAGAAGCCGGTCGATGGCGGTGTGTTCGACATCCCGGCCACAGGCACCGTTGTGGTTCCAATTCGGAATCCGGTTGCGGTCAGCGATCCTAAGGCTTTCGTCATTACCATGGAGCAACCCGGCGGCGTCGTGGTTTCCAAGCAGCAGGTTGTCGTCGCCATCGCGAAGGCTTCTTGAGTTGCAGAAAAGAATTCGCCTTCGCGGTCGCCGCATCGGCGCACTGATTCGGGTGAGGTGTTCTGCTTTTCCCGCGACTCGTCAGGCAGGGCGGAGACGATGCAAAATCGACCCGCCAGTTTCTCTGTCCTTCGGTCCGGCCGGCCGGCTGTTCCAGCAGCCCTCCGCTATCGGCCAAGATCGCGAGAGCAGCCAAAATGAAAAAAGATCCGCTGCTTGAATCCGAAATTTGGAACTCAGCGAAGGCTGTGATGAGTGCCCAACCGAGCTACCTCACAACAAAACAAACAAAACAAAACATCATGAAATCATTGTTCAAAAGACTCGCGGTCGCCCTCAGTTTTGCCGCCTTCTCTGGCGCATCTCTGAATGCCGCCGAAGAAAAGAATATCGTTGAGACCGCGGTCAGCGCCGGTTCCTTCAAGACCCTGACCGCCGCCCTCGGCGCCGCGGGTCTGGTGGATACCCTCAAGGGAAGTGGCCCGTTCACCGTCTTCGCTCCCACCGACGAAGCCTTTGCGAAGCTTCCGCCTGGAACGGTCGAGAATCTGCTCAAGCCGGAGAACAAGGCGATGCTCACCGACATCCTCAAAAATCACGTATTTGCCGGCCGCGTAACTCTCGCAAAGGCGCTTGAAGTCCGCGAGGCCGCGTCATTGGAGGGTTCTAAGATCACGTTCAAATTTGAAGAGGGCCGAGTGATCGTCGGCGGCGCAGCGCTCGTAAAAGCCGACATCGCGGCTTCTAACGGAATTATCCACGTCATCGACCAGGTTTTGGTTCCCTTAAAGACGGAGACCGCCCCGCTCAAGGCATCGGAATTGATCGAGTTGGCAGTCCACCGCGGCGTGCCCATTTTCAACAACGGCGACGTCGCTGGATGCGCCGCCATTTACGAAGTCACATGCGAAGCACTGCGGGCCACGGGAAGCGTCCCGGAAGAATCCCGCAAAGTGCTCGCCAAAGCGCTGAAGGCCGCCCGCGCGGAATCATCCGCTTGCCAGCGAGCGTGGATTCTCCGCGGAGCGATCGACACGACTATGGCGAGTTTGGAAGCGGGAAAGTAGGTCGCGCCAGTTACCGGATTGTGCCTTCGCGAGGGGGGGGCGTGTTTGACTTATCATGGACTGCGCAGCGCGTTGGGCAAGAACACCGCACCAAACGAACAATGAATCGCGGCGTTCGGGCTGAAAAGTCATACCCCCTCTGTCACCCCGCCCCCGACGCGCGTCCGGGGCGGGTGCGGCGCTCGGGGGCGGAAGGCGAATTGCCGCTCCCTTTTTGTGGATCGCGGATAGAGGATGCGCCCTGAACGCGATTCACGCGGGGAGCGCGGATGCGGACCCGGCGAAGTGGCGAATCACGCAGGCCATGCTTGAGCGGGAGATCCAGAAGGCGCGGGCGGCGAGGAAGGAGCACTCGGGAAAGGCGAAGAGGGGGAAGAGGGTGATCGGGTTTGGGCAGCCGTGAAATAATGTTACTGCTGCGGGATGGCGCAATTTGGTCTCATGCTGCCCTCCCCCTCGCTCCCAGACGCCCGTCCCCGTTCTGACCGTCCACGGTGCGGCGGGCGCGAAAGCGAATTCCTTGCAGACGGTTTCCTTGAAATATTGATCGCGTTAATTGAATCCAATTCCGGATATGCTGCGAAGACCTCGACGCTATGAAGAAACTAAAACATGTAATCGTCCGGGGAGCCGCCTTGCTCCTGTCACTTGTCACGCCGCAAGGTCTCAATGCAGCCAATCCGGCTGAAGCCGAGACCATCGGCCGAATCGTTCGCGAGAGGGATGACCTCAGCAGCCTGCAGGCGCTTTTGGAGAAGACCAAACTCGGATCCGATCTCTCAAAAGAGACGGGTTCCCGCTTCACCCTGTTCGCGCCGACGAATGAGGCCTTTAAGAAGCTGCCGAAGGGTGCCCTCGAGACTTTGTTGGTTCCTCAGAACAACGAGCGACTCGAGGAGGTGTTCAACTTCCATGTGCTCTCCAGCTCCCAGCCGGAATTCGGACTGGAACAATTCACTCTGCTCAGAACCGCAACGGGCCAGTTCGTTTCGATCGACTACAAGAAGAAGATTATCGGCGGGGCCGGATTTACGGCAAAGCCCATCCCTTGTTCCAATGGCGTGATTTATCTGATCGACACAGTGCTGACTCCGACAACGGACGATCTTTTTCAGCATCTCCAAAAAGATGGACGCTTCACGATCTTTACCAAAGCCATCACGGCGAGTCGTCAGGGGAAAACCTTCCAAAATATGCACGGACTCTACACGACGTTCGCGCCGACCGATGAGGCGTTCAAAAAACTGCCGCCCGATTTTGTCGATTCGCTCTTCCTTCCGGAAAATGACGAGCGTCTTGCAGACATCATCAAGCATCACATCACCGAGGGAACCTTCGCTGCCGGAAAAGTGCCGGGAGTTCGCAGCCTCGGCGTCTCCGATGTCACGCCACAGTCCGTTTTCGGTCAGCAACTAAATTTCAAGGCTACCACTGGCGGAGCGACGATCGATGGAGCGGTTATCAAAGAAACCGACCTGCCCTGTGCGAACGGCGTTGTGCACGTGATCGACAGTGTGATTACTCCCGTGGAAAGAGACTTGTTCGACATTCTCCGGAAAGACGACCGTTTCAGTATTCTGGTGAAACTTCTGGATTCAAGCGGACTGTCGCTCAACGTGGCTTCATCGCAGGAGTTCACGGTTTTCGCGCCCACCGACGACGCTTGGAAAGCTTCCGGAAAATATGCGGAGATCATCGCCAACCCTTCCGGGAAGAACCGCGAGGTGATTTTTGGGCTCCTCGCCCGACACGTGATTGTGGGCAAACACGTGTCGGAAAACTCCAAGCCGTATAACAAGATCCGCACCATCCACGGAGCGCCTATTTACCTGCTGCGTGACGGTGACAAGCGCACGATCAACGGGGTCTCCATCCGTGAAACCGACATTGAGGGATACAACGGTCTGGTCAACGTAATCGATGGTGTCATCCCCGATCCGATGGAGTTGCCGGAGAAAGATATCTCCAGCGTGGATGCCATCGAATTCGTGCAGGATACGCTCAAAAAGGGCTCCGAGCTCTATTCCGCAAACGAGTATGAGGCGAGCTGGCGCTACTACATCCGCCGCGGTCAGGAGTTCATCGTCAAGTATTCTGCCATCGCGGACCAGAACGACATTGGGAAACTTGAATCAGCAATTTTCGACAGTCAGCCGATGATCCAGTTCGCGAATAAAGCTTGGACAGCGCGGAATGCGTTCAAGGACACGCTCCGCAATTTCGAACGCCAGGAAGATCGGATTCAGGACAACCGTTTGTTGCAGTCTCCGGAGAAGGCACGATTCGGAAGATAAGCCCAATCCACAACGGTCTGCGGACTTCACACCTCACTCGAGGCAAAGTGTTCAGTCGCCCATAAATTGGCGGCAGCACTGAATCGGGTGAGGTGTTCTGCTTTTCCCGCGACGCGTCCCGCGGGACGGAGAGGCCAGGAAGTCGGCCAACCCGCTTCTCTGTCCTTCGGTCCGGCCGGCCGGCTGTTCCAGCAGCCCTCCGCTATCGGCCAAGATCGCGAGAGCAGCCAAAATGAAAAAAGATCCGCTGCTTG
>CANIBP010000096.1 GCA_947466075.1 Verrucomicrobiaceae bacterium | reverse complement strand
GGAGCGCGCAGTGCGCAGACGAGCTTGCGAGTCTGTGCACCAGGCGAAGGCGCACGCGGCCCCATAGCGCTTGCGGCGGAGAACGCCCGCCTGCAGGCCGAACTGCGCCATGTCACCATCCAGCGCGCCATTTTAAAAAAAGCCTTGGCCATAGTCGGCCAGACATCCCCACCGCCACGCGATGATCCGCGCCATGAACTCACACCCCAGCAACACCCACAGCATCGCCACTGGGAAGCTGGTTGTGAACCGGAACGGACATCCCTACAGATCAGGAACGGATCGTGAGTTTGACCTGATGCTGGCGGCGCGTGAGGCATCCGGCGGTGTCCATTACGCCAGCAGCGCGTTCACGACATCGCCGCTCACGTTGGTAAGGCGATAGTCGCGACCATCGAAGCGATAGGTCAGTCGTTCGTGATCGAATCCGAGTTGATGCAGGATCGTCGCGTGAAGATCGGGCACAGAGACGCGGTTCTCGATGGCGTTGTAGCCAAACTCATCGGTTGCACCGTAGGTCATGCCCGGCTTGATGCCGCCGCCAGCCATCCACATGGTGAAGCCCTTTGGATGATGATCACGCCCCTTGCCGTTCTCAGCCACGGGCGAGCGGCCGAACTCCCCACCCCAGATCACAAGAGTGGTGTCCAGCATGCCGCTCATCTTCAAATCATCGAGCAGAGCGGCGATCGGACCATCGGTCTCGGCGCAGTGCAGGTCGTGATTTTTTTTGAGATCGTCGTGCGCGTCCCACGCCTTCGGGCCTTCATTGCCGCCACTGTAAACCTGAACGAAGCGTACCCCCCGCTCGACGAGTCGCCGCGCGAGAAGGCAATTCTTGCCGAAGTGCGAGGTCACTTTGTTGTCCAGGCCATACATTTGGCGCACGCTCTCGGGCTCGCGGCTGAGGTCTGTGCACTCGCTGGCGCTCATTTGCATCTTGAAGGCGAGTTCATAGGCATTGATGCGCGCCTCAAGCGATGACTCGGCGGGATTGGCGTCGGCGAACTCGGTGTTCCATTGCTTGAGCAAATCGAGCCGCTCCCGCTGTTGGGAACGCGAAACGTTCTTCGGCGGCGTGAGATAAGCGATGGGTTCGCCACTGCTGCGGAAGGGCACGCCTTGAAACGTCGCAGGCATGAACCCGTTCGACCAGTTCAGCGCTCCGTTCACGGGCGCGCCCTGATGATCCAGCAGCACCACGAAAGCGGGCAGGTTCTCGCTTTCGGATCCAAGGCCATACGTCACCCACGAGCCCATGCTCGGACGTCCCGCCTGCATGAATCCCGTGTTCATCTGAAAGATTGCGGGGCCGTGGTTATTGCTTTCCGCGTGCATGGATCGGATCACGCACATCGTGTCGGCATGACGCGCGAGATTTGGATACACCTCCGCCATGTCAATGCCAGCCTGGCCGTGCTTAGCGAACTTGTAATAACTCTGCATCGCCACGTTCTTCGTCTTCAACCCCATGAACGCGTCCTCCTTTTTGAATACTGGAATCGCCCGACCGTGCCACTTCGCGAGTGCTGGCTTTGGATCAAACAGGTCCACGTGCGAGGGGCCGCCATACATGAAGAGGAAGATTACCGACTTCGCCTTCGGTGCGAAATGCGGCGCGCGCGGCGCCATCGAATTCGTGTTCTCCAGCACGCCGTCCGCGCCAAGCAGAGACTGCAATGCCATACCGCCGAAACCGGCTCCGGCTTGTTGAAGAATGTGGCGGCGGGTGAGCATGGGCATCACTTGATGTAAACGAACTCACTACTGTTAAGAAGCACATGCGCGAGATCGGCGAGCGCCGTGCTGCGATCACTTTGCGTTTCCCGCTGTTTTACAAAATCAAGCGCCTGCTGCAAGCGAGCTTCGCCGGGAAAATGTGACGTGACGATGCTGAACAGGCGCTCAACGATCTTGTTCACGGGAGCGCCCATTTCACGCGTCGCGCGTTCGGATAAATAACGCGCCTGGTCTTCCACGAAATCATCGTTCATCAACACGAGCGCCTGCGTAGGCACGGTGCTTTGAAGGCGGAGCGGACAACTGTCCGTGGTCGTCGGCGCATCAAACAGTTCCATGCTTGGCATGAGGAGCTGTCGCTTCACGTAGATGTAAACACTGCGACGCCATTGCTCGGGCGACTCCTTAACTAGCACGGGCCACTTGTTGCGCTGACTGGCATCGAGCAATTCGGCGCGGATGCGAGGCTTGATGCCGGGGCCACCGGGCTTGAGGTTCAGCTTGCCGCTTGCTGCGAGTATGCTGTCGCGCAGCACCTCAGCTTCCATGCGCTGCAGCGAGTTGAAGCGCAGCGCATGCGGCTCGCTGCGTGCCTGCCGATACGTCGCGCTCATCACGATGAGCTTGTGCAGCGGCTTCCACTGGCCGCCATTCGTGATCAGCTCATGGGCAAGATAATCGAGAAGTTCGGGATGCGTCGGCTTCGCACCGGTGAAGCCGAAGTTGCTCGGTGATGCAACAATACCAGTGCCAAAGTGATGCTGCCAGACGCGGTTCGCCAGCACACGCCACGAGAGCGCATTAGTGGGCGATGTGATCCATTCCGCGAGCGTACGACGACGCAAGGATTTCTTGTCGGACGAAGTCGAAAACATTGGCAACTTCGCGTTCATCACCACGGGAACAGAGGGCTGGACAACATCACCTTTGTTTGCAGCGACTCCACGCAAAAGAATGTGTGCCGTCGGCACCATTGCTGACTTTTCGACCAGCGCCATCACCTTGCTGGCGTCCTTCAGATCCTTGTCGTTAACGTCCTTCGCGCCTTTGCCGAGACCGAGCTTCTCGGTGCCGTTAAAGATGGCGAAAAGACTGTAGTAGTCGCGTTGCAGAAGCGGCTCGGTCTTGTGATCGTGGCAACGCGCGCAACCGAGCGTGAGACCAAGGAAGACACTGCTCGTGGTCGAAATGATATCGTCCATCTGATCCACCCAATACTGTTCCAGCGCCTCCCTAGTCTTGCCCATGTTGTCATCGTTGCTGGGGCCATTGCGGCAGAAGCCGGTGGCGATCAGTGACTGATCGTTCGCGCCTTTCACCTCATCTCCGGCAAGCTGCTCCGCAACGAAGCGCGCATATGGTTTGTCCTCGTTGAAGCTCTGGATGACGTAGTCGCGATACTTCCACGCATAGGGTCGATCGAGGTCGTTGTGGAAGCCTCCGGTATCCGCGTAGCGTGCGAGGTCGAGCCAGTGACGCCCCCAGCGCTCGCCATAGGTCGGGCTCTGCAACAACCTATCCACCTCGCGCTCGTAAGCCTGAGGGGACCGATCTTGCTCAAAGGCGATGACCTCCTCCGGCGACGGTGGCAGGCCAATCAAGTCGAGAGATACGCGGCGAATCAATGTTGCGCGTTCAGCTTCGGGCGATGGCTCCAATCCGGCCGCATCCAGCTTCGCGAGGATGAAGCGATCCACATCGTTTCTCACCCAACTCGCATCCTTTACCTGAGGCGGCGTCACGTTCGTGAGCGGTTGAAACGCCCAGTGCTTTCTGCCTTCTTCCAAACTCGGCACAGCCGCGAGGCATCGTCCGGAGAGAAGGACGATGAAGGCACAACCCATAATGAACGGACGGGATCGCATGCTAAGCGCACAATTAACGATGCGAGCGACCGACATCATGCGGTCGAATTTCACCCGAGTGGATTCATTTGCGCGGCGACGACGACTTAATCCGGATGATTTCCAAAATACCCACGACGTGCTCTCATCGACGCATTGCGACAACCATCAGGAACAACAACATCGCGATGACAAGATAACTTGAGACATACAGACCACGATAGGCCTGTATTTTTCAGTCCTGAGCGCTTTGGCCACTGGACGCATCTTGCCGTTGTCTTTGATCCGTTCACTCAAGAATCCCTACATTACGCAAACGGCGTCTTGTTGACGCGCTCCAGACTCAAGGATGTCACACTACTCAAGATCGGCATCGCGGAGCTCGGCAATTGGAATGAGCGTCGCAACCAAGCGGCGTCGCCATTCGTCATTTAAGCGGTGCCTTGGACGAGTTTGCACTTTGGGATTGCGTGCTCAGGGATGTAGAGATCGCTTTTTTGACGAAGTGATCTGGCTTTTGGCTAAATTGCCGGATGTGACACAAATTTGCTACCAAACGCTCTCTCGTGGCAGCGTATATTTCGCCAGTCCATTTTCCCAACCACCATGCTTCGACATATTCTCACTCTACTTTTCCTCGCCTCCATCGCAGGCGCTGCTGAACGAAAACTTGAAATCAAGGAGGGTGACCGAGTGTTGCTGATCGGTGATGTGCTGGTCGAGCGTGAGAACAACTACGGCTACATCGAGTCGAAGATGCGGCGTGAGTTTGCTGGGAAGAGTTTTGCGGTGCGAAATCTGGGTTACAGCGGTGACAGCCCGCTGGGTGCCTCACGCGCGAGTTTTGATCCCGTGGACAAAGGTGTGGACGCGCTCAAGGAACAGCTCGCAGTGGTGAAGCCGACTGTGGCCATCCTGGGCTATGGCATGGCGGCTAGTCTGGATGAGCTGACGTATCGGAAGAATGATCCCGTGCTCAATCCCGACCCCGTGCGCTATGGCTTGGATCACAGTCCGGCGAAGTTCCGCACGGAGTTGCTCGCGCTGATGGATTTGATCACAGCGGCGAGTCCAGAGGGCAAAGTGCGCTTCGTTTTCGTGGGACCGATCAAGCATGAGGACATGCGTGCATCACGCCCCGGCTTGCCTGATCCTACGGAGCACAATGCGCTGCTGGTGGAGTATGAAAAGGTGATGGAGCAGCTCGCCGCAGAGAAGCAGTCGCCCTTTGTGCGTGGTGAATGGCAGAAGTCGGCGGGCATTGATCTGGCGCATGGCACGGATAACGGCATTCACCTCAATCCGCGTGGTTTGCAGGCATTGAGCGAGAGCTTTGCGGCCCAACTCGGCTGGAAGACCGATACGGCGAAGTGGGACACGGAGTCACCTGAGCAGCACACGCTGCGTGAGGCCATTCTGCGCAAGAACTCGCTCTTCTTCCATCGCAGCCGTCCGGCGAACTACACGTACATATTCGGCTTCCGCAAACGTGAGCAGGGGCGCAATGCGGTGGAGATTCCGAAGTTTGATCCACTTGTTGATAAAGCCGAGGCCAACATCATCGGCATCGCCGCAGGCAAGCCGAGCACGCTGCCGCCTGAGCCTGCGAGCACGACGAAGCTGCCGGTGCTGGCTTCTTTAACCAAGCCGGAGTTCACTCTCGACAATGGCCTTGCAATGACGCTCTTCGCCGAGAATCCACTGCTCGAAAAGCCGGTCGGCATGAACTGGGATACATCAGGCCGGTTGTGGGTCGCCACGTCGAACACTTACCCGCAGGTGAACCCGGATGACCTCGGTGCGCAGATGGAAGGCAACAGCGCCAAGTTTGGCCCTTCGACAGGCAATGATCGCATCATCCTGCTCGAAGACACGAATCGCGATGGCGTGGCCGATGTCTCACGCATCGTCGCGGACAAGCTGCTCATCCCAGCGGGTGTCGCACCAGACAATCATGGTGGTTGTTTTGTCGGAGCGAGCACCGAATTGCTTCAGCTCAGCAAGCCGGGCGCGGATGGTCTGCTTAGCGAGCGCCGCATTGTGCTCAGCGGCTTTGGCACGGAGGACACGCATCACATCATCCACGGTCTGCATTGGGGTATTGATGGTCGTCTCTACTTCCAGCAGACGATTTACATCCACTCGCACATCGAAACGCCTTGGGGCCTCGTGCGAGCCAACAGCGGTGTGGCTTTCGCTTATGATCCGAACACCGAGCGGCTCGAAGTGCACTCAAAAGGCCTCGTGAACTGCTGGGGCCAACAAGAAGACCTGAACGGCCAAACTTTCCTCACATCAGGCGCTGACGGCAATGGTGTGAGCTGGAGTTTCCCTGGTGCCGTGCTGCCGCCGAGCGAAGGCGCACGTCGTTTCATCAGCAGCATCAGCCCTGGATCGTATCCGAAGTTCGCCGGACTTGAGCTGGTGAATAGCCCGCTGTTTGGGCCGGAGTGGCAAGGGAGCGCGATCACGAACGACTTCCGAGCTCACCGCATCGTGCGGTTTAATTTCACCGACTTCACAGCGGACAAGGCAGCTGCTAAATCTGGCTACATCACGCAAACGCAGGCCGACGTGGTGCGCACCAGTGACGCAGCTTTTCGCCCCATCGCTTTGAAAATGGGACCCGATGGAGGCTTGTATGTGGCGGATTGGACCAACCCGATCATCAATCATGGCGAAGTCGATTTCCGCGATCCACGCCGCGACAAGCAGCATGGCCGCATCTGGCGCATCGCACCGCAGGGCAGCAAACCAATTGCTTGGGAGCCTGTCGCAGGCCTTCCAGTCGATGTGTTGCTTAACAAGCTGCTCTCGCCCAATCGCTGGGAGTTTGAGCAAGCTCGTCGTGAACTCGCGAAGACACCGCTCGCTGACTTGCAAAAGGCGCTGTCCGTTTGGGTCAAAGATGATGTCACACGCCGTCACGCAGCGTGGTTGCTCAGCGGTCGCAGCGCTGATGTCACGCACCTCGTCGCTATGCTGAACGCCCAGCCGTGGAACGACACCAGCGTGCAGGTCGCACTGCGTGAGATTGGCAAGGCCTACGGCAATCGCGGCATCACCGACATCAAAGCCATTGCGCCGTGGGCGGAGGCGGGTCGCAATCCGCGCACTCGCCTTGAGGCTTTCCGCGCACTTGGACGCATCAGCACCTTTGAAAGTGCCGAAGTGGTCCTCAAAAACATGCCCACCGATGCCAGCGACAGCTATCTCGACTTTGCTGCATGGACCACCGTGAACGAACTCGCGCGTCCATGGCTCGAAGAACTCGCCGCGCATCCCGAGAAGGTCGCAGGTCGCGAAAAACAGCTCACCACACTCGCAGACATGGCCGACCCCGTTATCGCAGCGCCTTACATGCAGCGGCTCTTTGCCGGACGCGGCATCGACGCCGCAGGCAGCGGCCCATGGATCGAACTCATCGGCAAATCCGGTGGCCAAGCTGAGGTGAACACGCTTTACACCGCCTTCATCGAGGAAAGCAAGCTCCAGCCAGCCGCAAGACTCCGCGCTGCTAATGCACTGGCCGAGGCCGCGAAACAACGTCGCCTGCGTCCACAGGGCGACCTCAGCGTCATCGCCCCGCTGTTGAAATCGACTGCGCGTGACATGCAGTTCGCCTCCATCCGCCTCGCGGGTGAGTGGCAGCAGGGAAAAGTCATCGCCACGCTGGCTGAGTACGCCGCCTCTGAAAAAGACGGAGCCTTGCGTAGTGAAGCGCTTGCTGCGCTGCGCCTCATCGGCGGCGGTGAAACCTTGAAAGCACTCAAGAAGCTCGTTGCCGAAAATCAGCCAGCAGATGTGCGTCGAGGGGCACTCATCCCACTGGCCATGCACGGACGAGCCGATGCACTTGCTGCATTGCCATCCATTTTGAAGCAAACACCCTCACAACCCGAGGCACAGGCACTTTGGCGCCAACTTTTCCAACACGCGCCCTTTGCCAATCAGTTCGCCAGCGCTGTGCCAAAAGACCTGCCACCCTCCGCGTATGCTGATGCACTGCAAATCGCCAAAGGCATGGGCCGCGGTGGCAATGCGCTCGTCACCGCGCTGCAACCCTTTGTCGGTGCCAAGGCCGCGCCACGTGACTATGCCGGTGAAATCGCAGCGCTCATGAAATCCGTGCCTGAAGGCGGCAACAGTGCTGATGGAGAGCTCGTTTATCGCCGCATCGGTTGCGCCGCCTGCCATGCCATCGGCGGAGTTGGCGGAAACTTCGGTCCTGACTTCTCCAGCATCGGTGCCAGCGCCCCGCTCGACTACCTCATCGAAAGCACACTCACACCCGCTTCGAAAGTGAAGGAAGGTTACCACGGCTTCGCCTTCACCATGAAGGACGGCACCGTCATGAGCGGCATTCCTTCACGTGAAACCGCCACCGACATCATCATCAAAATCGGACCCGGAGCCGAGTTGCCGCTGGACAAGGCGAACCTCGTCAAAAAAGACAACGTCGGCAGTCTCATGCCTCCGGGCCTCATCGATGCCCTGAATCCGAACGACAAGCGCAACCTCTTTGCCTTCCTCAGTCAAATCGGCCGCCCAGGTCCCTTCGATGCCAGCAAGCTCAACGTCGCCCGCATGTGGAAGTTTCACGTGACACCGCCCGGCGAGCCACCCGCTCAAGAAGCCGCCGCTTATGCCATGACCCTCGTCAGTGGTGACCTGCGCGCCGAAGATCGCCCCGATAAACCCTTCGCCACTGCCAGCTTCACCGCTGCCAAGCCTACCGCCAAGCCACTCATCCTCACCGGCATCGAAGCCGCCTGGCTCGACGGCAAACCTCTCGAACTCAAAAATGGCCAAAGCACCACTTCGATCCCTGCTGGGGATCATCAGCTCAGTGTGCGTCCCGCCAAAGGAGCACCGCTCATGAAAGCGCAGTGTGATGATGTGACCTTTGTGACGACGCTTTAGAGCGATCTGCTGAGTATCGTGAACGAAATGGATGCCAGCCCTGAATGGCACTCGGTTAAGACCATTCATCGTGGATTTTGAATGTTCGGGAGGACCTCCAAAAGCACCGTTCATCGCGAGCATTGATAATTCAACTTTGGTACAACGGCGTGCCGTGCAGCGGGTTCAATTCGCATGGC
>CANIBP010000095.1 GCA_947466075.1 Verrucomicrobiaceae bacterium | reverse complement strand
TTTGTCTCCCCTATCCTCCACGGCGAACAGGGCGTGGAGCATCTGATCGCCTTCGTTGAATGGCTCAACGCCCTCGGTGCCACGGTGGAGCGCTCCTGCGGCTTCCACATCACCGTGGGCATTGAATCCATCATCGGCACGTCCGACACCAAGGCGGTGAGCGAGTTCATCCGCAAGCTTGCCCACATTGCCCGCTGGCACGCACGCAGCCTCTATGGCCAGACCGGGACGGACCGTCACCTCAACCACTACAGCCACCCGCTCTATGAGCAGACCGCCGAGCACATGCGCAAGATCGTCACCTGCGAGCAGGAACGCGTGAAAGCCGAGTGCGCCGAGCAATGCGGACGCGGCATGGTGAACTTCCGCAAGGCGTTCAAGCGTGACCGCAACGGACGCTTCGTGGGGGTGGTGGAGTTCCGCGTCTTTGCCGGCACGGTGAACATCGAGAAGATACTGCATCACCTTGCCAGCGTGCTCGGCCTGTGTCGCCGCGCCTGCGAGGTCCAATGCCTCGGCGGGTTCGGCAAGAACAAGATCCAAGCCAAGCGCACTGCCACCGCCTCCGATGGGCTGCGCTTCCTCTGGGACTACCTCGGGTGGACCGGCAGTGCGCGGCCCGTCGCCCTCGGGCTCTTCGGCAAGCTGCACTCGGAGTTCCGCCACTACCGCAAGCATGCGCAGCGGCTCTGCCAGCAGTTCGATGAACGCTACCCCGATGCTAACCTTTAAGCCTTTGCCCACGCTATACGCAGACTGCGGATAGACGGGCCAAACCAAGAACAACGAACCTGAACCCAACTGAAACTGATATGTGTGTGATCCTGATATGTCCTCAAAATGTGCGCCCCAAAGCCGAGGTGCTGTATGCCTGTCATGAAGCCAACCCGCACGGCGCGGGCGTGGCATGGCGCGAAGGTGGCCGCGTGCGCTGGCAGAAGAACCTCAATACCGGCGAGCTCATCAGCCTGCTCAAGAAACTTGAGGGCGAAGTGGTGATCCACTTCCGCTGGGCCAGCGTGGGCGGGGTGGATGCGCGGCTTTGCCATCCGTTCCCTGTCACCCCGAAGGCCTCCACCAGCCTGAGCGGCATGGCGGAAACGGTGCTGTTCCACAACGGCACGTGGAGCGGGTATGAAGATGCGCTCAAGCGGCTGGCGCAGCACCGCAAGGAACCCATTCCCACTGCGCCGATGAGCGACACGCGTGCGGCGGCGCTCGTGGTCCATACCACCGGTCCTGATTCGCTGCACAACCTGCCAGGGCGCTGGGTGTGGATGAACCACGCGGAGACGCGGCTGTTTGGTCCATGGGAGGCGTGGGGCGGCATGCAGGTGAGCAACACGTTCTTCGTGCCACGGCTGCGGTCTGCTCAAGCACGCCGCAAGGCGACGCAGCCTGCGGATCACCGCCCACGCCACCAGTCCTGCCTCTTTGCTGTCTGAAACTCAACTCAACCCAAACCCAAAACCAAACGAAACCGATATGAAACTGTTCAAACTGATCGCCAGCCGTGCTGGCCAAGTGCTCTTTGATGACCGTGTGGAGGCTGACTCCCCGCGTGAAGCCCGTGAGCAAATGAAGGCCCTGATGGGGCTCAACTCGCTGACCGGCGTGGTCTATGCCATCACCGAAATCCCCGTCGAACTCATTCAAAGCATCGTCGATGCGCGGCTCGTCGAAGCTCTGCAACGACTGAGAGGTGGTCAAGCTCCCGCCACGGTGGAGCAGATGCTGCGGCCCATCGCCAGCGAAGCAGTCAGAGAACAACTCGCCACCTTGCGCGAAGCCCGCATCACGCCGGATGATCCTCCGCCACCACCGCAGCGATTCGATGTGTTCACGCCTGCCGCTGAGCAAATCATTGGCACGCCCACACTGCCAAAGCCAAGGCGCAAACGCACCAGCGTGACCACCAACGGCACGCTGGTGGATTGGAAGGCGGTGAAGCGGTTGTATCGCCGAACCGGTTCCATCAAGCAGACGGCGGCGCAGTTTAAACTGTCGATCAACTCCGTGAAGGCGCGCATTCGCCGGGAGGGCTGGACCCATGAGTGATCGTCTCTCCATCACCAAGTATGGCTCGCGGTACTGGGCCGTGTGGCTCGACGGCGAACTGCTGGCCGTCACGCTCTACAAGAAGGGCGCACGGGCCATCACGGCTGCGATTACGACGCTCTCCACGCATCATGGGAAGGAGGTCCATCATGGCATCCAAGCCGCGTGAACGTGCGCTCAAACAAGCTCCGGCTTCCCCGATGAACTGGCGACCGCGCACAGCGGAGGATCTGATCGGCCAGGCGCGGCGTGTGGCGATGGCGCAGGCGAGCAAGGCCAAGCGTCTCTCCAGTGATCCCAGCGCCACGATGAAGCTGTTGCTCTATGGCCCGCCGGGCGTGGGCAAGACCAGCGTGGTGGAGTTGGTGGCCTTGCAGCTAGCAGGCACGCCGCTCTCCATCGAAGATTACAACGGGCGTGAGGTGACGGTAGACCTTGTGCGCGAGTGGATGCGGCAACTGCCGTATGGCAGCCTGTTCAGCGCATGGTCGGTGAAAATCGTTAACGAACTGGACCGCTGCTCACGGGAAGCGCAGGACCTGCTGCTCACCTACCTTGACCGGTTGCCTCCGGGCCGAGCGTTCCTTGGCACGAGCAACCTCCAGCTCGATCTGCTCACCGAGCGGTTCCAGACGCGGTTCCAAGCCATCAAGCTGCTGCCGCCCACCACGGAGGAGCTGGCGGCGTTCCTTAGCACGCACTGGGCTGTGCCTGCATTCACGGCCTCACAAATCGCCGTGGGCAGCGGCGGCTGCGTGCGGGCCGCACTCGCCGATCTCGAATCCTACCTCGACCACACACCCTGAACCCGAACCAACGAACGACCATGCAACACATCCAACAAATGATTGATCAACACGGAGGCTTTGAGGCCGTCCGCACTCGCTACCTCCGCCTCGAGAACCCGCCGCTGATGCGGCTGGTCATTGAGGTGATCGGCGGCCCTTACCCCAACGGCGCTTATGAACTCAGCGTGGCGCACTACGCCGAGCAGAACGGCGACGCCATGCGTGATCCGGAGATCACGTTCCTTGTGGCCCCTGCGGAACAAGGCACGACATGGACACCGCTCACCTTCGAGAACAGCTACCTTGGCTGCTATCAGGTGGTGGCAAGCGTCACACCAGCGGGACTCATCGAAGCACGCGATCCCGCGCTCATGCGCGATTTGCGCGACTTCGCCAATCAGTGGGACTGCAACCTCTTGCAGCAAGGGTTCATGGCCGTGTTCGAGCGCCAATATGGTGCTCAAAACGGTGCGACACACGCGGCCACGGTGACGAGGCCAAAGGGAGATCGGCTCAATGCCGATTCATGAACCTGAACCCATCCCTCCACCCATGAGCAAGAAAGACCTCATCGAACAACTGCGCCATCGCCTCGCCAGCAACGACCGCTGGGCCTTGCGCGCCTTGATGCGCATCTACCAGAACCAGACGGCTGATGAGCAATGCCGTGAAACCACCATCGAGCGTAACGGCATCGGGTTCACCGGACCTGATGCAGAGATCCTCACCAGCTTCGCACGCCAGTATCAGCGGCGCGGCTCCTTGACCGAACGCCAGATGATCATCCTGCGCCGCCGCATGCCGGCCTATGCGCGGCAGATCGTGCAATGCACGGACACCACCCGCCTTGAACACGCCTTTTGCGGCACCTGCTATACGCACACTGCGGATAGCCAGTCTGCTTCATGAACCCACACCCCACCACCATGCCCACACGCACCCTGAACCGAAACGCTGAAGCCCCTGAGATCGAACTGCCGCCTGACGCGGCCACGGCCGATGATCACCGCAACCCGCCCCGCCGGAGGCGCAATGAAGAGGAACCCGTTCCCGACGTGGGGCTGCTGTTGCAGCCAGAGCCGCGCCATGAACTCGACAAGCTGATCCTGCATGCAGAAGTGAAGACGGACATCTTGGCCGGTCTGCGAGCGCTGGAGATCCGCGCTGACCTGGACCGTATCTGGAACCTCAGCGCCATCCAGCCGCAGGAAGGAAAGTGCATTTTGAACTTCTACGGCCCGCCGGGAACGGGCAAAACGCGCGCAGCCCTCGGCATCGCGTTGCGTCTTGGCAAGCCACTGTATCAGGTGGACTATTCGTCGGTGATTTCCAAATACTTGGGGGACACCGCCAAGCACATCAAAGCCGCGTTTGCCGCTGCCCGAGAACATGAGGCGGTGCTATTCTTCGATGAAGCCGACAGCCTGCTCTCCAAGCGCGTATCAACCGGCGAATCCTGCTCCACCAGCATCAACCAGAACCGCAACTGTCTGATGCAGGAATTGGATCGCTTCGATGGCGTGGTGATCGTGACGACGAACCTATTCGAGAACTACGACTCTGCGCTGCTTCGCCGCATCCAGCGCCACATCAAATTCCGCCTTCCCGACGCCTCCATGCGCAGGGAGCTGTTCGCCCTTCATCTTCCTAACCCAGACCGGGTGAAGGCTGATTACGCGGTTATCGCGGAGCTATCCAAGGGTCTCAGCGGTGGGGACATTCTGAATGTATGCGTGAACGCGATTCATGCGGGGAGCGTGGATGCGGATCCGGCGAAGTGGCTGGTGACGCAGGGGATGTTGGAGCGGGAAATCGCCAAGGTGAAGAAGGCGAAGGCGGAGCACTCGGGGGAGAAGGGGAGAAGCCGGAGGAGGATTGGGTTTCACAGCTAGCAAAATTGGTCCTGGATGTGGCGCGGGGACGGGGTGTATGGGGCTGAAGGCTAGATGCTTCAGCCCCTGATCGAAAAGTTATGACACGCGCAAAAACCATCGCTTTCTTCGCATTGATCGGACCGGCTGCCGCAGTCGTGCCGTTTCTTCTCACGATCCTCACTCTCGCCGCCTTCCATCGCGACGCCCAGGGGATCGGCATCGCGGTGGCTGCATTGTTCGTGGCCTATGTTTATGGTCTCATTCCATCGGCGGTTTCCGGCTGGATGTTTTCTTGGGTCGTGGGCCGCCATCCGCATGTCATCAATCGCAATGTCTCCGTTGCGCAGGTTGGAGCTGTTGCGGGTTTTCTCTCGTGCCTGCCTCTGGCGGCTTGGGCTTTTCTCTTCACCGAGAAAGTCCTTGCTTACGATCACGCCCTTATGGCTGTGGCCTTCCTTGTCCCCGGCATTGTTTCCGGGGCCGTCTGCGCGGTCTTGTGGCGTAAAGTGGGCCTCCGCTGTGACAAAGCCAGCTCCGGCTCGAAAGACAAAGAACCCACACCCGCAAGCTGACGGCAGCTAATCCACCTCAGTCCCTTTCGGCCAGCATTCCTTTCTCCTTGCAATGAATTGGTGAAACTGGAAATCTCCCCATCATGGCCAATTTTGATATAGTGTTATGGGGTTTTATCGTGGTGCTTTTCACTGGAGGGCTGGTCGGTTACTTCAAAGCTGGGAGCCGTGTGTCGCTGCTTACGAGTGGCCTTATCGCGGCTCTCCTGGCGTTCGCCGCATTGGGATTTTTTGGCGCAACCACTTCCCGCGCGGTCGCGAGATTCATGATTGGGTGTCTCTTTTGCCTTTTTGGCTGCCGCTGGTGGGTGAGTCGTAAGTTCATGCCCAGTGGCCTCATGGCTTTGGCAGCGCTTGCCACCAGCGGCCTGCTGGCGGGATTTGACGATCATCTGTGAGGAAATTGCTTTTGAAGGGGCCGGTCATGTTGGCCCTGGATGTGAGCGCGGTTCATGGCATGGAATTTAAGCACATGAGAAGAATGCAGAACATGGCTCCACAAAGGCCCAGCAAGAGGATGAGACAGCCACGTGTGGTGCGGTTGTAAATGCGGTTATGGAGCGCACGTTTTGGATTGGTGAGCCAACCCCAGCCGCGTGGGGCTTTCAATCCAAGTGAATGGCGGACGAACCGCTTTGCCGAGGTGCGGGCGGCGATGCGCTTCCTCAGCGAGGGAATGCGCAGGCCGAATTTCATACACGAAATGTGCCTAATCCACGCTCCTTGTCAAAGACCCTTTGGTGGCTCGCGTGTCAGCATGGGCAATGTGTTTGAAGGCGATTCATGAGGTAGCACCGATGCGAATCCGGAGCGAAGGAAGGTAATGCAGGCGATCCTTTTGGCGGAGATCAGAAAGGCAAAGAAGGTTCAATCGGAAGAGAAGGGGAAGAGCCGAGGAAAGATTGGTTTGGGCGGGACTTGGAAAGGCTTCTGCACTGCAATAACCTCATGGGCGACAGTTTGTGCCAAAAAAAATACGCTCATATGCCGCGGCTTATTCAACGGCATCACCTTTACCGCCGACGACCTAAAACAAGTGTGAACATCCCAATCACCAGCAGCAGCATGCGTCCAGGCTCTGGCACGGCCATCAGCGTGTAGCCAATGAGCTCCATCGCGCGCAGATCCGCATCCGTCACGCCTCGGAAGGCACCATAACTCAGATTCGGGTCCATCAGGCCAATTAGATTGCCTGTAAGCGCATCATCCTTCCAATGACTGGCCTGCGATCCATCCCCCTGATAGTAGCCGGTGGAGAACGCGTAAGCGTTCTCTGAATCACTGAACACGCTCGCCGCGCCGGGGCGCATTTCACGCAGCGTGGTTTGAAATTCTTCAAAGCTGATCGGTGCATCTGCGGTGGCAAAGCGGAACAGGTCCAGCGTCGTCAGGTTCGTCTCGGAGTAGAACGCGTCGAACTCATCCACGTCTGAGAGGAAGCCCAGGATGTGCCCCAGTTCATGTGCGGCCACGGTCTGGAAATCCATCTTTCCCGCCGCCACACCGTCCGCATCAAAGCGGTCATAATCGAAGCTAAAGGCCGAGTTGAAGGTGATCTCTCCATCTGCACGCTCATCACTGCCGTCCAGCAGGCCCAGCACGCGCTGATTGGCGCGCAGAACTCCCACCGTGCTGCCGATGATCGTGCTGCCAGATGGGGCAGTCGCCATGCCGGTGAGCGTCGTCGGTAGATAATTCAGCACTTCGTTGCCCGTAGCCACGCCATGCGCCACCAGCGCCGTCCGCACGATTCTATAATCCAGGTTCAGATCCAGATTCGTGTAAGCCGTGGGGCCGGCCTGGCCGATGGTATTGGGATTGCCAAACCCGCTGCTCAGATCCGCATTCACATACACCGTCACGTCGTTCGCGAACCGTGATGACCACTCCTGCGCTGCTCGATTGAATGCCTCCAGCGCCGCACTGTTACCAGACAAGCCAGCCCCCGGATTGATCTGAATCGTAAAGGCCGCTTGCGCATCTCCAGCTCCTGCTAAGAGGCAATGGGCTAGCAGCAGCGCAAGTGTGATCGCGGTATAGTAGGGGGGCGAAACAAGACTTCTAGGAAATTGCTTTTTGGGTGACAGGGCGTGTGGGCCTTGGACGTGGCGCGAGGAATGGGTGTGAGGAGTAGATTTAATTCTCCTGTGGTGTGGGATGCTGAACTTCGAGCCGAAGTGCTGCCAGAACACTAGAATAAGGTTGTGATGTGGGACCACCTCCGATGGCATCACCGCTTAGCATAGGGTTTGAAACAGTGTTCTTGCCGACACGGGACTGGCCCATGAAGGTGGCACCTTCTTGGATGGCGAGCGTTTCTGCAGCGATGTCGCCAACGAGGATGGCGTTTTTCTTGATTTCGCAGCGCTCCTGGACGGTGATGTTGCCTTCGATTTTGCCGAAAATGATTACCGAGCGGGTTTTCACCTCGCCCTTGATCAGCGCGTTCTCACCGATCGTGAGGCTAGCGTCAGAAATGACTTCACCTTCAATCTTGCCGTCTATGATGAGATGGTCGGAAAACTTGATAGAACCTTTTATTTCGACGTCTTTGGCGAGAACGTTCTTGGTGTTGGTCATGTCGGGGGATGAATGCTGATGTTGGGGTTGTGAAGGGTATGTTGCGGAAAGAATTGGCGTCCGATCACCCAGAGGGGGCGGAGCGGATGCCTAAGAGTGCCGTTCGTCCTTTTGCGCTCCGATTTGTCCAATGATTTGCCTTAGCATGAGGATGGAAATATAGCTGGTTACCAAAAAGGATTTTAATCTTCGCCTTTTTTTAAGCTGCTAGGAAAGTACTTTTGCGGGTGCCGGGTCATGTTCATCTTAGACGCGGCGCGGGATACAAGATGCAGCTTAACTTTTTAGTTATTACCGCAAATCACCAGGTCCTCTGAAGCCTCGTTTGGGTTACCTCATTATTCAGCGTTAGTCTCTACTGTGTGCGTGAACGCGATTCATGCAGGGAGCGTGGATGCGAATCCGGCGAAGTGGGAGATCACGCAGGGGATGTTGGAGCGGGAGATTGCCAAGGTGAGGCTGGCGAAGGCGGAGCACTCAGGAGAGAAGGGGAAGGCGAGGCGGAGGATTGGGTTTTGTGAAAGGTGATGTGAGCTCGTTTGCAGTCTCTTTCACCACGACGACTCGCGGATGCGCTCGGCGTAGTCATAGACGTCGTGGTTGTCCGGCGCGGTGGGCATGGTGGCTCTTCCCCAGAGTTCGTTGAGCATAAGTTGTTTCTCAGCAGCACTCAGTGGTGAGCGGGCGACGGCGTTCCACGCGGCGTTGATGTCCTGCCGTGCCCAGCATTGTGCTATGAGGTTGGCGAGTTTCATGCGTGTCTCGGTGCATTCGATCTGCGGAAGGCGGGCGAGCGCTTCGTGTGGGCGTGTTGGTAGGAAACGGGTCACGTTCTGGGCCTGCTTGCGGGCAGCTTGGGAGGGAAATGCGGACATGCCGAATCACTTCCGGCCAAACTCCCGGCTGGTGACAAGGGCGACGATGAACTCTCGCATCATGAACTCCTTGGTCTTTGCTTTCACTACGATGTCATCGGCCAACGCAGTGTCCGTGAACCCATACGGCCTGCCGAGGGCATACTCGATGAGCGCTTCGGTAAAGCCTCTCGCGAAGTCCTCACTCTTGGCGGCGATGAGGTCGCGGAGCTGAAAGTAGTCTTTGAATGCGGGGCCGTTGTAGAAGCT
>CANIBP010000094.1 GCA_947466075.1 Verrucomicrobiaceae bacterium | reverse complement strand
TTCCGCTCCGCTCCAGCCTCCTCTCAGGATCGAGGCAGGCACGAAGCTCATCACAGCCTTGACGAACATGCCCAACACCTGTTCAATCGCTTAGAGGTGACTCACTTTTGATCCGCGATCCGCTACACTTTTGATCCGCGTTTTATAGCCATCAGGTCGTTTACTGCGAATCAGTTCCCCGCATTTTTTAAGTTTGTGGCAGACCTGATTAATTTGTTGATGGAGCACGTCTTTACCGACCGCAGATGTAATTTCGCTGTCGGTTATTCCTGGGCGCTGCTGAACCAATTTCAGAATACGAACTGATAAAGGTGTTTCATTCATGGTGTTAGTTTTTTTGGACGAGCTACCGTTTGTGGGCTGCGTTTACTAATAAGATTTCAAATCAGGCGAGTGGATCTATGCCGGTCAATAAACTCCTTTGCCAAAGTGTGATAAGCCTCGGTTGCACGTCCCAGAGGATCGTACTCGACAATGGTCTGGCCGTAACAGGGAGCCTCGGCCAGAGCGGTGGATTCGGGAATCACCGTGGGGTAGGCCACATTGCAGGAGCTGTCAGGTGCCAAGTGGGCATGCAATTCGTGGGCGAGCTTATCGAGTTCAGCCGTATCACCATTGAACCTGTTGATCACAAAGCCTCCCACATGCAGCCCAGGATTGACCCCACTCTCAATGACCTGCTTCATCTGGCCCAGCAAACGTCTCACAGCAGGCAACATCATAAATCCCGTCTGGAGCGGGACGAGCAATTCATCCGCCACAGCCATGGCTGCGTTCGTCATGACGCCCATAGAGGGTGAACAGTCTAAGAAGATGCAATCAAAGTCCGGGAGCGCACGCAACTCCGCCATGACCTCACGCAGCCGGGTCAGGTGTTGACCGCGCTGGACGAGGCAAACATCCACGCTAGCAAGCTCATAGTGGGAGCGAATGACGGACAGGTTCGGCAATCGAGTGCTGCGCACGACATCTCTGGCTGAAGTTTCTGCTAGGAAATTGCTTTTGAGGGGGCTGGGTCGGGTTGGACCTGGACGTGGCGTGGGGACGGGGCGTGAGGGGGGCTGGCTTTGCCGTTGTAGTCGAACAGCCACGTGGTGTCACCATGCTCGAACCAGAACTTTCCATTCTCAGCCCCTTCGTTATCGGCCCCCAGTTTCAGTGCCTTATCGCGCGTGGGTCCCTCAGCGTGAACAGAAACAGGACGCAGCTACTTTTCGAAGCCGTGGCCCGCTCGCAATCTCAAGCATTCCCTAAATCTCCGCTACAGGACCAACTGCTCCGTCGAATCCCCAAAGCTACCCAACGGCAGCCCCATGCGGTCGGCGAGGGTGAGCAGCAGGCTGGAGAACTTGCGGTTGTTGCTTTGTTCGAAGTCCAGGGTGCGGCCGGTTTTGAAGGTGCCGCTGAGGCCGCCGGCCATGAGAAGGGGGACTCGGTCGGCGTTGTGGGCGGTCCATTGTTCGTTGGCTAGGACGATGCAACTGTTGTCTAGCACGCTGCCGTCGCCTTCTTGCGTGTTGGCCAGTTTGTTGAGCAGGTATGCGTATTGCTCGACCCAGAAGCGGGTGATGGAGGCGAACTCCTTGCCTTGCCAGTTGTGCGAGAAGCTGTGGTGGTCGTCGCGCAGGCCTAGGAAGGGATAGACTTGGCCGGAGAGGTTGTTGGTCAGCAGCATGGTGGCGATACGCGTGCGGTCAGTCTGGAAGGCTAGGGCGATGATGTCGCACATGAGACGCGCGTGGGCGTCGAGCTGCGTGGGCAGGCCGTCGGGTGGACGCTGCGACTTGATGGCGTCGGTGATGCGTCCGTCGCTGCTGGCTTGCAGGCGGGCGAGGCGGGCTTCGACTTCGCGAATGCTGGTGGCGTATTCGTCGAGCTTGGCTTTGTCGGCGTGGGAGACTTTGCGGCTGACGTCGCGCAGTTGGCTGGCGACGTGATCGAGCACGCTGGCCTGGGCGCGGCTGCCTTTGCTTTGGAACAGGCTGTCAAAGGCGAGTGAGGGGTAAAGCTCGGCGGGCACGGGGGACACGGGCGAACTCCATGACACGTGCGAGGCATAGAGCATGGAGTAGCCGGACTCATGGAAGCCGCTGATCGGGCGTTCGCAGGCGAGTACGAGGCTGGACAGCGGGGTGGCGTCTCCCATGCGCTTGGCCAGCACTTGATCCAAGCTGGCGGCAGCGCGGATCTCTCGGCCACCATTGGGCTGGATGCCGCTGAGGATGCCGGCGGCACCTTTCGCATGTCCACCGCAGACGTTGCCAGAGTGCCGCAGGCCGTGGATGAAGTTGACCTTGTCCTTCACGCCTTCCAGCGAGGCGAAGACGCCGCCGAGTTCGAGAGCGGAGCCGTTGCCCTTGGACCACCATTGCTCCGCGTGCACGCCATCGCCGAAGAACAGGAAGGCAAAGCGTTTGGGCGGCCCCTTCTGCTGGCTCTCGGCGGCGGCGCACAGGGATTCCAGCCATGGCAGCGCTACGGTGGCCCCGAGGCTTTTTAGGACAACGCGGCGCGAGGGAGGATGAGCAGTCATGGGATGGGCGGTTGTTGGTTTCATTAAAATCGAGGGGCTTGGGAAATCGGGGTTCAAGGAGCGGCGGCGACAAAGTCTCGACCGCGTTGCTGGCGGAATTGCGGGCTCAAAACAACGGTCTCAAACAATACGGAGAAGCCTTGGCCACTCTGTAGTTTCTTCTCCATGTCTGCGAGCAAGGGCTGATCCGATAGCGTCACCGAACGTCCAAGCGCGTAGCCCAATAGCTTGCGGCTGAAGTTGTGCAGGAAGTCGGATTGGCGGCGGTGCTCGATGTAGTCGATCAATCCCGCGATGCCTTCCGCCTGGCCACCACCGGGCATGGGGCCAGTGGCTTGGATGGCGCGACCGGCGAGGTCTTTGTTGCGCGAGCGTCCGACGGCATCAAAGCCTTCCATGGTCAAACCCAGGCCGTCGAAGTGAACATGGCACATGGCGCACTGACGGTTCGCGGTGTGGGCAGCGAGCAGTTCACGGATGGTCTTGCTGGCTTCTTTTTCGGTCTTGGGCAGCTCGGGCACATTGGCTGGCGGAGGTGGGAAGTGCTGACCTAGCAGGTGATGCACGACCCAGAATCCGCGCTTCACGGGGCTTGTTCGGCTCCCCGCGGAGTTCTTTGCCAAAATGACCGGCATACCCAGCAGTCCACCACGGCCCATGCCGCGCAGGCCCTCGACGCGACGCCAGTCCGGGGGCGATCCTTTGCCATCAGTGCTGTGGTATTGGCGCTCGATGTCGCCACCGTAAAACTTGGCGAGAGCCGCGTTCACGAAGGTGCTGTCACCATGCAACAACTCGCCTACCGGCTGGTCTTGCTGGAGCAGATGCGTGATGAGCCGCGTGGGCTCCTCGAACATGGCTTGGCGCAGGGGCGTGTCGTAGCCTGCGAAGGCTCCGGGCGGGATGGGATCCTTCGACAAGTAGTCGCGATAGCGCAGCCATTGGCCAAAGAACTCGCGGGCGAAGGACTCGATGCGTGGGTCCTTGAGCATGCGTTTAGTTTGGGTCTGCAACACGGCTTCGTCCTGGAGCTTGCCTGCGCGTGCGGCGGCGAGCAGCTCTTCATCGGGCGGCGCTGACCACAAGAAGTAGCTGAGTCGTCGTGCGAGTGCGGTCTGGGCCAGGGGCTGCACGCCTCCGCCTTCGGGAGCTTCGGGGCTGCGATAAAAGAAGTCGGGCGACATGAGCACGGCGCTGAACATGCCGCGCAGGGAGTCCTCCACGCCTTCGCCTTGCTCGCGCAGTTGCTGGTAGAGGGCGCGCAGGGCATTGGTTTCATCGGCTCGCAAGGGGCGGCAGTAGGCGCGTTCGGCGAGTTGCTCGATGTCGTGCAGCGCGGGCGCTTCGGCTTGTTGCAGCGTGCGGTCGTAGTCGCTGAGGCCAGCGCGGACTTGCTCGAAGAAGCCGTGGATGAGATCAAACTGCGGGCTCGGTTTCTCAGGCTGAACGCCGTCTGGGAGCAGTGTGACGCCCATTTTTTCAAGGTAGTGACGCTCGAACTTGGCCATCAACTCGGGCTTCACGAGCTGCGGATCTTCCGAGCGGATGATGTCGAAGCGCTTGTCGTGCAGCACATGGCGCTCGGCGCGCTCGAACCACACGAAGCCACGGAACATGGTCTCGACGCTCTGGGTCACGAAGTGCAGCGACTTCCACAAGCAATCCAACTCGGCGCGCTCGGCGCTGGTGAGCACCTTCCCCATCAGCGGCTGATCATCGCGGAAGAAGCCCTCGACGAGGTGGAAGCCTGCGGCCAGTCCGCGGTTCGCATCCGCAAAGTAGAAGCGATTCGGGAATGCGTGGCAAAACGGACCCGCAGCCGCTGCCAACTCCTTGGCCAATAGGCTGTCGGGGCGCATCAAGATCTCTGCTCCGGTGCCGAGGGGCGCGCCGGGTTGTTGGCGCATGGCTTGTTGCAGATACACGGCGGACTCGGTGCTGGCTTGGGCATCGAGTTCGCAGTCGAGGAGCAACTGCTTGTTTAGCAAGCCTGCGAGCGCCTTTGGCTCGAGCGGGATCGTCAACACGCAGGGCACTCGCAAGGCGAGCGAGTCGGCATCGAGAGGCTCGCCGCGCGGATGTTTGCCAAAGGCGAGTTGGTTGGCGAGTTCGGGCAACTCCCGCTCCAGCACGGCGCGCAGGGTTTCGGCCTCATGCTCTTTGGCCTCCTGGTCATTGCGAGGAAGACCGTCCTTCTTGCTGAACGTGGGGCGATGCAGGATCACTAGGCCCGGCTTTGAATCAAAGGCTGCATCGAGCCGAAGATACAGCGTGGTCCCCTCTGGGGCTGTCTTGGCGACCGCCGGCAATCGACCAATGCGCAGCGTGCGCCGCGGCTTCATGGTGTCCAAACCCACCTTGTCGCGGCTAGCAGCGGCCTTGGCACGCAGAGCGAGGTGAGCGATAGGCCAATTCCCCGCACCCGGCTGGATGAGCGCTGGGTCGCGCGAGCCGACTCCATTTTGCATCAAAGCAATGAACGCGGTCAACTCGCGCAAGGCCTGCGGAACATCGGTGGCCGATGTCGGCGCAGGCAGTGCTGCCCACATGCCACCGAGCTTGCGCACGAAGCTCTGGCCAGTCTTTGCCTCAGCCAACGTCTTGATCACCAAGGCCAGATAGCTGCCGCTGAGTCCCTGCCACTGAGCCCAAGCCTCGGGGCTCAGCGCGCGGTCAGCCTCGCCGCGATACCGATATCGCCAAGCCGCCACGACATAGTCTTCGATGCTGACCTCATGCTGCCGATAGAAGTCGATGATGGCCTGCTCGGTCAGCTTCTTGCGCTCGTTGTAGCTGGTGACCGGGAAGGGCGCAAAGGCCACGCCCTCGGGTCTGAGCACGAGGTGCTCGGAAACGAACTGGGCCGCGCCGAGATACTTGTTCAGCAAACTGGGCGTCATGCCCAAGGCCTCGCCGGTGTTGTCAAAACCTTCCCCCCCCGCTGGATCGGCAGGAAACTCGGCCGTCGCACGAATGTCCACGCCCGTCAGCGCGCGGATGGAGAGATCGTATTCCGTGCTCGACAGCCTCCGAGGCAGCACCGCGCCAGGATCTCCTGAGTTGCGTTTTGCTTCAGTGAGCATTATAGCCTCGATCGCAGCGAGCACTGCCTGGCGTTCATCAATGCTCGGCTGCGGCTCACCCTCGGGAGGCATCTCGCCATTGCGGATGAAGTCCGCTATGTTCTTCCAGCGCCGGAAGTCTGCCGTGACATCGCGCTCCGTGGCGTAACGAGTGAGGTCCAGTTCGCCCTTGGTCTTGTCCTTGCGGTGGCAGCTCAGGCAGTGCTTACTGACAAACGGCTCCACCTTATCGCGCATGAGATCACTCGCTGCGTGAAGCGGCAGCACGACCTGTCGAAACGAAGGGACAGGCGCGTCAGCCGCCATGCCGCCAGCCGTCGCGAAGAGGAGTGCGAGCGCCGCGGCAAAGGCCGAGTGAAATGGAAAGCGGGAAGTCATGATTGGGTGAAAGTGATACGCCATGGAGCCGCCTTTCTGCTAGGAAATTGCTTTTGAGGGGGCGGGGCGTGTTGGTCCTGGACGTGGCGCGGGGACGGGGTGTGAGGGGGGCTGACGCATCCACCACACCAACTCTGGCGGCTTCAGCACCTTCGGCCTTGTTGCCTGAGATTCTGGATACCTCTGCTTGCCTGCATTCCATACCACGCTTTCCGGACTTCATGCTAAAACTTGGAGGCGCTCCAATGGGAGGATGCGCGAGTAAGTGATTGAGCGCTTCATCGGTTCTGACTTCCGCTTGTTTCCTTGCCAGCTGATCAAATACCGGCTTTGATCTTTTTCGATCCCACCCATCTCTGGCGGTCAACGTCATCCTCTCACACTTTCCGCACATGATTCGTAGCCTTCTGCTGACCCTATCCCTGACGTCGTCCATGCTCTTCTCGGCCGCGCCGCTGCCGAAGGCGGTGACGAGTTTTGGAGCGACGGTGTGCGAGGGATTCGTCTATGTCTATGGCGGTCACACGGGGAAGGCACATGAGTACTCGAAGGCGTCGGTGAGCGGCACGCTGTGGCGGTTTTCGCTGACGAAGCAGGATGCATGGGAGGTGTTGCCTGGCGATGCGCCGGTGCAGAGCCCAGGGATCGTGGCGTGGCAGGATCAAGTGATTCTCGCGGGCGGAATGCAGCCGCAGAATGCACCGGGAGCGGATCAGAAGCTGATGTCGCTGGATCATGCGGCGCTCTTTAGACCAACGACGAAGACTTGGACGAAGCTGCCGTCACTGCCGGAACCGAGGTCGAGTCATGCGCTGGCGGTGATCGGCGATCAACTGTACATGGTGGGTGGGTGGCCGTTGAGCGTGGGTGCACCGAAAGTAGAGCCGAAGTCGGACGCACCACCCGCGAAGAAGTGGCATGAAACGATGGCGGTGTTGGACATGTCAAAACCGGAGAATGGATGGCAGACACTACCGCAGCCATGGAAGCGACGAGCGCTGGCAGCGGTGACGTTTGCCGGGAAGATCTGGTGCATCGGCGGGATGACGGAGGACAACGAACTGTCGTCGATCGTGGATATCTATGATCCGGTGACGAAGCATTGGAGCAGTGCTCCACCCGTGGGTGAGACAGAACGAGCGAAGGCCTTTGGCTGCGCGGCCTGTGTGGTGGGTGACAGCTTGTATGTGAGTCCCGAAGGCGGGAAGATCTATCGCATAGGCGCGGATGCGAAGCAGTGGATTGAGTGCGGCAAACTCGCCAAGTCGCGCTACTTTCATCAACTCATCGCGCTGGATGACACACACCTGATGGCACTGGGCGGCACGTCCGGTGGCAAGCCGATGGATGACGTGGAGATCGTGACGTTGGATCAACCCAGGATCGCGCCCTGAACCTGCATGAAACGTTCGCTCCAAGCATTCGCCTCCGCCTTGATCCTTGTAGGAATGCTACGCGGACACGCCCTGGCCGATGAAACAACGAAGGATGTGGACTGGCCACAGTTTCATGGTCCGGCGCGCAACAACACAACGCCTGAAACAGGCTGGCGCAAAGAGTGGCCGAAAGAGGGTCCGCCAGTGGCGTGGCGGGCGAAGGTGGGCGCTGGCATGGCATCGTTTGCCGTGGTGGACGGGCGTGTCTTCACAATGGGCAATGATGGCGAGAACCAAGACACCCTTTTCTGCCTCGATCTGGCGAGCGGAAAGCCGCTCTGGCGGCATGACTATCCCTGCAAGAGTGCGGCTCATCAAATGCCCATCGTACCCGGTGGTCCGAGCGCCACGCCCTGTGTTGGCAACGGCAGAGTCTTCACGGTCAGCCGCGAAGGGGATGTGTTCTGCCTGGACGCACTCACGGGTAAGATCGTGTGGCAGAAAAACCTTTTGCGCGATTTCCACGGCCAGCGACCTGTCTATGGTTACGCAGGTAGTCCACTGCTCTGGCAGGCAAAGCTTATCCTCGATGTCGGCGGAAACGTTGGATCGACTGTCTGCCTCAACGCGGCCACTGGCGATACGATCTGGGCTCAAGGTGTGGGCGAAGCGGGCTACTCCACACCGGTGGTGGCGTCGCTGAGCGGTCAGGACAGGCTGGTGATGTTCAAGGGGCGGGAACTCGCGGTGCTCGACCTTCAGAAAGGCAGCGCCATCGCCAACTATGCGACAACGACGAACGACTTCTGCAACTGCGCCACCCCAGTTGTCACTGCCAGCGGCATGATTTTCATTTCGCACACCGGCAACGATGGCTCCACCGGATTGAACTTTGATGGCAGCACGCTGAATGCAGCGTGGAACGTGCGTGACCTCGGCCTGCTGTACAATTCCGGCGTGCCGTGGGGCACCAAAGCACTGATGGTCTTCAACGATTCCAAGCGCGGTGTGAATGACCTGCGCTGTCTCGACCTCACCACCGGGAAGGCCTTGTGGCAGTCCGCTGAGGTGGCCAAGGGCACCGCCATCTCCAGCGACGGCCATCTCATCGTGCTGAGCACCACCGGCGAACTGCAACTCTGCCAACCCTCGGACACCGGCATCAAGGTGCTGGCGCGGGCACCGGTGCTCGAAAACAAATGCTGGGTGCTGCCCGTGCTCTCCCGGCACCGCCTGCTGTGCCGGAACAACGCCGGGGATGTGGTGTGTCTTGATCTGCGACAGCCGTGATCGATCCCAGCTTGCGCATGCGATGTGGCCGATCTCATGGGATCAGCCTCGGTGCTCGCGAATCATAGTGTATTTCTTCGGGATGCCCCCGCAAATGTCCGCCCCCATCGAGTAGAGGTGTAAGACACACCCATTCGCATGAAGCCACGACGATCCAACTAACTTGTGCATGGAGAAGGCGTAGCAGAGACATGGTGCAAATTTGGGCATAGGCGGCCAATCAGCCCATCGAGATGCTGGTCACGGCCAAGCCGTTGTGACCGGCGACGATGACGCGGTCAGCGGCTTCGTTGACCACGAAATCGTGGACGTGGAACGGAGCCTTGCCCTCATAGGCGATCTTGCGCGTCGCGGGATCGATGAGGATCGCGAAGCCAGCGTTGTCGCC
>CANIBP010000093.1 GCA_947466075.1 Verrucomicrobiaceae bacterium | reverse complement strand
TTCCGCTCCGCTCCAGCCTCCTCTCAGGATCGAGGCAGGCACGAAGCTCATCACAGCCTTGACGAACATGCCCAACACCTGTTCAATCGCTTAGAGGTGACTCACTTTTGATCCGCGATCCGCTACACTTTTGATCCGCGTTTTATATCCGCAGCCTGTTAGTACTCCAACTGCGGCAAACGGCTTCAACCCGAGCGAAACAGCACCATCATCATCCGATCCGCCAGCCGATACTGACAGTGGCGGCGGTGGTGGCACTGGAGGCGGCGGCGGTGGCACCCCTACACAGCCCACTCTGACTCTGCTGCCCCGTCCCGTCATTACTCCCGCTGGCGGCACCTTTGCATTCGCCAGTTTTCCCACTTCAGCCACCATCAGCCGCAATGGCGCACTGCCTGACGTTTCCAAACTGATGTATCGCATCAATTCCGGCGCTTGGATCGAATATACCGGCTCATCGATTATGCTGACTCCGGCGATGAATATCCAGGCGCGCAATGAAACGACCCGACCAGCCGAATACGCCACCGGCTCGACTACTTCTCAGACTTATTACCGACTCACGACGGGCTTTAGCGGCACAGGAGATGGTAACTGGGGCAATGCCATTGGCGGCACCAACCTAGTTACCAACATTCAAAACGGAACCGAGACCTCCACCTTCAAGCATGGCAACACGAAGCTTGATCTCGGCAACGGTGAATACCTCGACGCAGGCGTGGAGAACGTGCTGAGCTTTACACGTGCGAGCTTTGACACCGTCACGCCAAACACCTGGTTCAAGTTTGGCGAGGTGCAGATGCTCAACGGCACTACTTTCTACAATAGCGAAGCCACCGGCGTCACTCTGTCTGTGAATCTGAGTCTGTCACAACCCGCGCTGAATTTCACCACACACATCGATCTCGGCCTCACCAGCACCGAAAACACGAGTGATCGTCTCGCCAGCGCCGACATCGTCCAACTCAACAATCCCACGACAGACGTCCGCGTCACCATCGACGGCGTTGAATACCGTTTGGAACTTTCATGGGCCACGCTCGATCCGGGCGCTGGTGTCGTGCAGGGCAATAAATTCCTCATTTTTGAAGGCGCTACCGCAAAGGCGGAACTCCGCGCGCGCTTCACCAGCAACCGTTAACACCCACCATCATGGAAGACATTCACGAACGCAGTCAACTTGGCTACCGGATGCTTCATCTGTCGAAGGATTCGGGAGTCAGTGACTTTTATGTAACTCCGTGGGAAGCGTTGACCTACAAACGCAACGGTAAACTGTTTTATGACTCATTCATCTACCAGCCCGAACGTCCGCTCGAGTTTACCGCAGGCTGCATCGACTATGCATTGCAGCTAGGCCCGCGACGTTACCGTGTTAACCGCATGGTCACGCGTGGACGTCCGCGCTGGGTGCTGCGTCTGCTGCCAGAAAGCATTCCAGACATCAGCAAACTCATGGTGCCGCCTCCGGCCATCAAGGCGTTCCTGGAGGCCAAAAACGGCCTGTTTCTTGTCTGCGGTGCCACCGGTTCCGGTAAATCGACCACGATTGCCTCCATGATTCTCGAACGCGCCAAACGCCGTCAAGAGCATGTGCTTACGTTCGAAGACCCCATCGAATTCGTCTATCCTTCAGGCATTCCTTCTCTCGTTTCACAACGAGAAATCGGCACTGACGAACTCGACTTCAATAAATCCCTGCGCGCAGCTCTTCGTCAGGCACCGGATGTGATTCTGGTGGGAGAAATTCGTGATGGCGAAACAGCAGAGATCGCGCTGCAAGCGGCAGAAACCGGCCACGTCGTTGTGGCCACGCTGCACACTTCGTCAGCGGCGCAGACTGTTCAACGCTATCTCAAACTCATCCCGAGTGATCGCATGGAGAACGCCATGCTCTCCTTCGCCGACTCCATCCGCGGCATTCTCTGCCAGCGCCTGTTGTTTGATGAAAACCGCGGCAAACGCTTCCCCATTCACGAACTGCTGCTGCCTTACGACTCCGTGTGTGGCATGATTCGTCGTGGCGAATTCAAGAACCTCGACCAGGAACTCGAAGCGGGTTTCACACGCGGCATGGTCAGCTTTGAGCGCTGCCTGAACATGCGGATGGCCGACGGCTGGAAACCTTCCACCGCGCGCAAAACCGGCTACACCGAACATGAGGTGTACGACTTCCTTTCCAAAGAACAACTCACTTCTATTTATGCTGTTGGATGAAATAAAATCTGTACTGAGCTTCGCCGCTTTCAAAGCCGACCCTGACGACTCTGCCGTCCCTTGGGGAAAACGCTTTGAAGCGCGCAAATCTCTTCTTCTCAACATCAGCCGCGGCTCCGTAAGCTGGCGTTCCATCAATAAACGTGGTCGCTTTGAGGAAGGCGGAGTGCAGGAGGGCGAACTTGCTGACGCCGCCCCGCAACGTGCCGAAGAATGGCGCGCCATGGTGGAAGGTGGCTGGTGCTCGGTGTCGGTAAACCACCGTTTCATCATCAGCCTCGAAAACAACCTGATGCGCGGTGACAACTGTGTGACCCTGCTGCGCACGAACCCGCGCGCCGTGCTAGGCCCCAAGTATGACCGCGGCAAACGCTACGCTATCTGCCATCATCCCGAGACTACGGCTAGTCTCCTGCTGGCAGTGGAAGAGTCATTGGTCAAAGTGACCGAAGACACACTCAGAACAGTCAACCTCAAGCCTGGACGGGTTTGTTGTGGCCTGTTTGCCATGCTTGAGCATGCGATCTTGAGCATTTTTCGCGCAAGCTCAGGCGGAACTCCCTCGGACTTCGTGCTTATCGCCGCGTGCGAAGGATCGCTGGGTGTCTTGGTGCAGCAAGAGGGCCAGTGGCGTGATATTCGCTGCCGTAGCGGCCTCGGCCCCGAGGCGGTGGAAACCGCATTGCAGATCATCAGTCCATTGCTGGCTAAAGTGCCGCAGGGCAGCCCGGTCTATTTTGTCGGTGACGGTCATGACAACAAATTCCGCACCGAATTAATGCTCCATCTCGAAAAGGTCGGTGCCTCCGATCTCACGCAGGATGACCTGCTCTGGAGGATCCTCGGCGAACATTAAACGCACCACTTCCCATGAACGAATACCTCTGTCATGATTTCAAAACGCCACGCAACGACACGTCGCGTCGCCTGCCTTCGTCGTTCCGCGCCATTCCTGTGATCTTTTATGTAGCGCTGATTGGCAGCGCCTACGTGATGACTATGGACTACTTCAACTACAAGCGTGCGCTCAAGCAAAAAGTCGATGCCGAAGAGCGTCAAGGACTCAGCGAATCTCAGCGCGATTCTTTCAAGAACGAAAAGAGCGACCTCGAATCCGAGGCCATGAAAGCGGAAAAAGTCGCCGAGTGGATGGAGGGCGCTCGCAACATCCAGCCCATCGCCGTCAAGATAGCCCGTGCTGTGCAGACAGAGACGCGCATCACTCAGGTGGCATTGGAGCGTAGTGAACAGGTGCCGGCCAACATTGCGCTCACGATTCATTTGAACGGCTCCAAGGTTTCCACCGAATTGGCCGCTATCGAGTCCTCTCTTGGTCAGTTGCTTTACCGCTCCTACTCGCCGCAACAAACTAAGAACGGCGATGTCGTCGAATACCACTCAACACTGGTGCGCCAGACAGAATAACAACTTCCACGCCCACTTCCGCTATGAACCCGAAGCAACTCGCCTGTGTCGTCCTGCTGCTGATTATCGGCGCGATGACCTATACTGCGCAGATCATTCACAACAAGGTGGCCACTACGCGTGCCGAAGCAGAGGATGCAGAAAGCGCCGCCATCACCGCTGAAAACGAGCGCGCCACCGCCGAGATCGAAACCGGTGTATTTAAGACGGACACTGAAGAAGTGCGCCGCTTTCTACGCTCTTGGCTGCCGGCCATCGAACGCGTGCAAACTCAACAGGAAGCAGAGCAGACCATTGAACTAAGCCTGCGCGAACGCGGCATCAATCTGGTGCGCTCACGCAAAACCGAGCTGAAAGCAGCTGCGGCAAACAAGATCATTCCCAAATCCGTCCTTACCACCCTGACCATCGAAGAGGAGTTTGCCAAGGTACTTAACTGGCTGGGCGACATCGAACGCCGCTTGCCCACAGCACGCATGAAAGTAGTGCAGATCACCGGTGGCAGCACCGGTCGCCAGTTGAAAATGGAGGTCTCCTTTGAAACGCCCATCTTTGATCTTGCCGCCGCTGACGCCGACAAGAACAAGGCCAAGGAGAAAGCCGCTAAGGATAAAGAAAAAGCCAAAAAATCCTAGTCCATGAACACCATTTACAGACTGCTACTACTTCCAGGCCTGTTTTGCACCTTCATGGTGCCGTGGCTGCATGCCCAGGAGGCGGTCATCGGTGAAGAAGGCGAAAAGCGCGTGCAGTATCAGCTCGTCCTGCCGGATGAAAAGACACCAGAAAGCGTCAAGCCAGAGGAACACAATCCCTTCGAATCCGAAAGCGAGGCACAAAACCGCCTAGCTCCCGGTGACACTGAGGAAAACCGCGTGCGTGACAAGCTCTTAAATCTCACCGTGGTCGGCACGGTGCGCATGCCAGATGGTCGCATGAGTGTGCTGCTCGGGAACATCAAGCTCGAGACCGGGCGTGTCGTGCCACCCGTCCTGCCGGAGCAACTCGTGGAACTGCGGGTGAAAAACATCACCTCGGAGTACATCGAACTAGCCTGGCAGGAAAAACGCGCCACCGGCCTGCCGCCAAAACTAATGATCATCCCAATTAACATTGCCCCAAAAGTCCGCTATCAAATGCTCGGGCAGACAGAAGAAGAGGGAAAAAGCAGCAAAGGCGCAAATGCCACGATGGATCTGCCAATGCGTGATCTTGTGGCCGAATCTCCGCAGTACAACCCACCATCTGCGCTGCCGGTAGATGAGCCGCAGCCATCACGTGCGGAACTCGTTCTGGATGATCCGATCCCCAACATGCCAGCACCAGCACAGAGGATATTCACCAAGCCACCAGCGCCAAAACTTGAAACACCGCAGCCGCCAGCCCCAGCGCCGGCAGCAGCACCCGCCACACCACCAGCATCGCCCGCCGTTGAGTCTGTGGTGCGCATGCTCTTTGGCAATCCCACCCCGGCTCCCAAATGAATCATCGCGCACATCAGTCAGGAGGTTTCACCTCCGTGGAACTCCTGCTGGTGCTAGCGCTTTCTGCCGTGGTCATTGGCGGTGCCGTCGTTTCTTATGGCACCATTGTGCGTAGTCAGCCGAGTGTTTCCTCCGCTGTCACAGTGCCGCTGGGCATTGCTCGAATGCAGAACTTTTATGGCCTCTCTAGTGATACGGTGAACGTGGCCATGGCACCCCAGTATGGAGCACTCTCGCTTGCGGAGGAACTGCGTGAGCAGTTTGTGACAGACACGCTCAGTGCCACCGCCGTTTTTTGCCTGCCACGCGACAGCACGAACACCTGGCGCCCGTCCGTCATCGCCTACAACCCGGCGGTGGATGAAGAACTCGATACGCCACAGAAATTTCGCACGCACATCATCGCTCGTGCCAGCGTACCAGCGACGCTTTATCGCGACTATCGCAATCCGCTCAATGACACCGCCACTGTGCCACAGAACGCAAGCATCTTCGTGCTCGGCTACAGCAAGTATCCCGGTTATCTCAAGGTCAATGCCATTTACGATATCGATGTTCTTCGCTTCACCGGCACCACTGAACCCAATGGCATTTATGCTTCGGTAAAACGCTACGCGGACTCCGCCACGACCACCACACCCTCCATGCTCAACTACATGGGCGGCTACGATGTTTTCTTCGCACCCTCCGTGCCCAATCCCACCAGTAGCAGCCAGTGGGCAACGGATGGTTTCACGCCGCTCTTCATCACATTCGAGCGTGCCTCGCGTCTCGCGCTGAGGGAAACACCCGCCACGATCGAACGTTTCAAGCGTGCCTCAGAACGCCCCTTCTACTTCATCTGGTGGCCGGATCCAGCCGCACGTCATCTCGGCCCGGTGGCAAACACTCTCGCCTCCAGCGATCCGCGCCAAGCCTACAATCAAATGGCGGGTCGCACGGCTTTCATGTTCACCGTGCCCATGTTTCCGGCGCTTTGATCTCACCGCATGCACATTCCACGTCACAATCACTATCGCACGCAGCACGGCGCCCTGATGGCCGCTGCGCTCATGCTGATGATTGTGAGTGGCATCTTTGTTTCCTCCTGGGTCACACTGATGAGTACCCGTGCCGCGCAGGTCAGTTATTTGGAAGACATCACCAAACGGCGCATTGGTGTCGAGAGCTCCCGACTGCTCGGCTGGCAATGCGTCAGCGCCAAGGCCTTTGAGCGCAACGGCACGCTCGCCGCCAGTCAAAACACCGTTCTCGGCAGTAACATCGGCGGTTTCAACACCATCAACGGCTGGAACAATCTCAATGTGTACACCTCGACCAGCACCGCAGATGGCATGAGCACCGTGTTTCCCTACAACCACACCGGCCTGCGCCCTGGTGCAACGTATCTCACCGTCGAGCAGTTCGCACGCCCGGCAGCAGGCGTCGCTGGCAACATTGACGACTTCAATGCCTGGCAGTTCCTCAAAACCATGCCGCCGGTGCTCAATGGCGACGTCTTTTGTGTCTATCGCAAACCTGACGGCGTCAGCACCGAACTCGACATCTACCGCGACGCCGTTTCCGGCAGCGCTGGTCATCATGCCAACTGGACCGTTCAGGGGCGCACTGTTGTGCGACATCCGCCTTCCTTCTTCGTCAGCAGCACACCCAGCCCGCTCCAGTTACCCTTCCTCACCAAGTCGCTCTACATTCAGTCGCATGCCGCTGCGGAACCGCCTGCCATACCCTACCCGGTTTATGGCACCGACTTGAACAGCAAAGCGCTGCTACCCTCCAACATGCCCGTTGTCCCGAGCACCACCGGTCCAATCGGCGGCAGCGGCAACCGCAGTCAACTTGGCTACCTCAATGTCGTGAAGAATGACAGCAATCCAGACAACTCACTCTGGCACTTTCAAGACCGCGAGGCTGCTGCTGGACGCACTCCCACCATCACCATCGACGTGGCCAGTGTTTTCAACTCCGCCACCGAGGCCTACTGGATTGCTGAGCAAAAAACTCCCACTTATACACCGCCAGGCTGGCCTTCCGGTTACGACGACAAACTGAAAGTGCTCTTCATCAAGCTCGACAGCCAGTATCTCAAAAACATGCGTATCTACGGCGTCGTCGATCAGATCATCTTCGTCGGCCAAAGCAGCGCCAGTGCCTTCAGCAGTGCCGCAGCCTTGAAACCCGTCATCATCACGATCATGCCCAACGGTGCCAAAGGGCGCTGGGTCCGCGACATCCGCTTTGAGCGCGAAAACAACCGCCGCCATGTCCTCGCCTTTCAGGATGACAATGGCCGCCCGGTGGAACTCTCCTGGGTCAACAATCCCATCGCGGGCACCGAGTTCCGCTGGCGCTGCGTTCTCGTCAACGAGTACCAAAGCATTATGTTCAACATGCCCACCACGCTCACCCAGAGCATTCGCTGGATCGGTGGCGTCATGACCAACTGGACCGTCAAACGCCGTGCAGCAGGTGGCACAAATCCAAGTCGCCTGATCTTCTCCGGCGACAGTGATCCCACCGTCCCCGCCGCCACCAACGTTGGCCCCGCCTTCGCCACCTTCCTACCGCGTGACGCGTGGCTGGAGTCCTACTTCCTTCCCGTCGCACCGCCATGAACCTGCGCCCGCACATCATGCGCGCACGTCGTGCCGCCTACACACTTATCGAGGTGCTCGCTGCCGGTGCGATCATTTCCATCGGCACCACGGCCATGGTCAGCCTCTCATCCACCCTCATGCTGCAGGAGGAACTCAGCACTCGTGTTGCCACCACACGCAATTATCAGGAGAACATGGTGCGACTCTGGCAGCTGGGTCTTTCCACCGTGCAGGTCACCGCGCTCATGCCCGCCATGACGCAGAACGCCATTCTGCAACAAGCCATCTTTGGCAATCCTGCCATCGTCGAAAGCGGCACCACCACCGTCAACGGTGTCGTCATGGAGACCGCCCTCTGCACCGCTATCGTCAACAGCTCGCAGAATCCCGCCATCAAAGCTGCTGGGGCTTCCTTCACTCTCACCGCCTACCGCCCACGCCTCATCACCGAACTCCGCCCACCACCGCCGTAAGCCAGCCCTTCTGCCTTCTGCCGTCTGCCTCTCTCATCTCCGCCTTCCCCCTCTGCCCGCCATGCTTAAAAAAGTCAAAATCACCAACGTCCACACCGGCAAGTCTTCTGAAGCCTTGGTGGATACAGATACCGATGAAAAAGCCCTCATCGGTGCTGGCGTGGCCCAGAACGAAACCACCACGGTTCAGACCATCACTGGCGTTGATGAAAAGCTCCAGCGCCTTACCAGCCCAAAGGCCAACACCGATGACAGCGCCGCCTTCTTCTCCGGTTTAGGCCGTTGCTTGGAGCGTAACATCACCCTCACCAAGAGCCTCTTGCTCCAGACCAACCGCGTCAAGTCTCCCATCTATAAAGGCATGATCGCCGAGGTCGTCCACGCCATCTCCGTTGGCGACAAATTCAGCGACGCCATCACCAAGTTCCCCAAGATCTTCCCCGATGACATGCTCTCCCTCATCATCGCCGGTGAGGAAGCCGGTCAGCTTGCCAAAGTGTGCAAACGCATCGCCGTCTCGCAGAAAAAGTCCTCCAAGATCATCAAGAAGCTCAAAGGCGGCCTCATCTATCCCGCCGTCGTTATCGTGCTCGGTGTCGTCGTCGTCATTGTCATGAGCTTCACGCTCGTGCCCGCCATGGCAAAGCTCTTCTCCTCCTTCAAGACCGAGCTACCCATGGGCACCAAGATCCTCATCGCTCTATCGGATCTCTTCATGCACAAGCCCTACATGGCCATTCTGCCTTTCGTCGGCCTGTATTTCTTCTTCTCCAACTGGGGAAAAATCAGTTCCATTCGTGCCGTGCAGGACCTTTTCCTCAAACTCCCGGCTGTAGGCGTCATCGTGCGCAAATCCGCCGCCGCCACCGGCTTCCGCACCCTCTCCATGCTCACGGAGTCGAACGTCCGTCTCTCCAACGCCCTCGACATCACCGCCCAGGCCAGTTGGCACTACCACTACAAGGAACTCTTCATCCGCCTGCGCGAGCACATCGCCGTCGGCCGCACCTTGCATGAAGCCTTCCTCATGGAGTCCCACTGGCTAGGCCCTGATGCCCGCAATCTCTGCGGCCTCATCGAACTCGCCTCCGAAACCGGCTCCGGAACCGAAATGCTCGCCGAAATCGCCGACGACTACGAAGAGGAGCTCGACAACCTCGCCGCCACCTTGGACAAGATGATCGAACCCCTCACCATGCTCATTCTCGGCATCATGGTCGGCTTCCTCATCTACGCCATCTACGGCCCCATGTTCAGCCTCGGCGACGTCATCTTGAAGAAGAAGTAGCCTCGTGGCACCGCCACGGGTGAGCTTGTGCCGAAAAGGCGGACACGAAAACCAACCTGAACTAAGAACAGTGTCCCATGAACCGAACGATAGAACCTACTGAGAACCGAGTGCGCCCTGCGCAGTATGACGCCGCCTTCAGAGAACAGGCGGTCAGCCTACAGGAAGAAGGCACGCGTAGTATCACTGCGCTGGCCCGCGAGCTTGGTATAAGCCACAAAACTTTGCGTAACTGGCGGCAGCGCTATGGGGCTGCGGCAGCCGGAGCGCGCAGTGCGCAGACGAGCTTGCGAGTCTGTGCACCAGGCGAAGGCGCACGCGGCCCCATAGCGCTTGCGGCGGAGAACGCCCGCCTGCAGGCCGAGTTGCGCCATGTCACCATCCAGCGCGCCATTTTAAAAAAAGCCTTGGCCAT
>CANIBP010000092.1 GCA_947466075.1 Verrucomicrobiaceae bacterium | reverse complement strand
GCCATGCGAATTGAACCCGCTGCACGGCACGCCGTTGTACCAAAGTTGAATTATCAATGCTCGCGATGAACGGTGCTTTTGGAGGTCCTCCCGAACATTCAAAATCCACGATGAATGGTCTTAACCGAGTGCCATTCAGGGCTGGCATCAAAATCGCTTCACTGCGTTCGAGAAAATAGAAGCCCTGCACCGCAGGATTTTTCTTTTCTTTGTGAACAAACCGCGCCTATTCTGCGACAAAGCAGTCCGCTTTGCATCACTTATAATCCTATGAAACACATTATCCTCTCCATCCTCACTGCAGCATCTCTATCTTCCTGCGCCACTGGCCCAGGTGCCCAACAAGGAGCCGTTATTGGCGGCCTCGGCGGTGCTGCCGTCGGCGGCATCATCGGTTCTCAGAGCGGCCGCGGTCTCGAAGGCGCGCTGATCGGCGGCGCACTCGGTGCCGCAGGCGGCAACGCCATCGGCAACTCGCGTGACCGTCAGCGTCGCTACTATTGAGATTCAGCTCTACCCAATACTCATGAAAAACACCCTTCTCACTCTTCTGTCAGCCGTTTCGTTGGTTTCCTGCGCCAGTGGGCCTAATGCCCAAACGGGTTCCGTTCTGGGTGCCCTCGGCGGTGCAGCCATCGGCGGCATCATTGGAAATCAAAGCGGTCGCGGCCTCGAAGGTGCTGCCATTGGCGCTGGTCTCGGAGCGCTCGGGGGCAACGCCCTGGGCAACTCCAAAGACCAGCAGCAAAATGGCCGTTACCAGCAAGGTCAGCAGCAACAGGGCTACTATGACAATCAAGGTCGCTGGCACCCTGCCCCGCAGCAGCAACAGCAGCAGCAACAGGGTTACTACGACCGCAACGGTAACTACCGTTACTACTAGGCCTCAAGAAACCTGACTAAAAAGCCTGTCTGACGAACTCTTCGTTAGACAGGCTTTCTTTTTTGCGGGTAGATTTCCATATGCTTCAAACACTGGCAGCAACACGCCAATTTTTCCGCGACAACGACTGGCGCACCATCCTCGCACGCATGAACGCGCGCGACACGCATCCGCTGATCCAATTCATGAAATATGGCATCTGCGGCGTAGGATCGCTCATCATCGGCCAAGGTATCTGGCTGGCACTTTCCATCTGGGTGTATCCGGCGCTGGACTCGGACATACCGAAGGAAGTGCGTGCACTGCACAGCACCTACAACAACATGATTTCCTTCTTCTTTGGCAATCTGTTCGCGTACGTCACGAATTCACTATGGGTGTTTACACCAGGACGGCACCACCGGGTAATGGAGTTTATTTATTTTACATTGATCAGCACTCTTGGCTTTGGGATTGGCCTCTTTTTCGGTCCGCTGCTGATCCAACTCTACGGCATCAATACCCTTCTAGCCCAGTTGATGACAGTCTTTTCATCAGTCTTGGTAAACTACGTCTGCCGAAAGTTCTTTGTCTTCAAAGGCTGAAGCGGCATGTTGCACGTCGTTCTGTATCAGCCGGAAATTCCGCATAACACGGGAGCCATCGGGCGTCTGTGCCTTGCCACACGTGCACGACTGCATTTGATCAAGCCTCTGGGATTCAGCCTTGAGGATAAACAACTCAAGCGTGTCGGCCTCGATTACTGGCAGCAAGTGGAAGTACGCATCTGGGAATCGTGGGAGGAGTTGCACGCGAAAGTGAAAGCCGATGCCGCCGTCTATTTCGTCGAGTGCCACGGGGATATTGCCCACTGGGACGCAGATCTCACCGCAGGCGAGGTCTATCTCGTTTTCGGCCCTGAAACACGGGGCATACCTCTCTCCGTGATCGCATCAGGGAAATGCCTGCGTATTCCGATGCACGGCACACGCAGCCTGAACCTCGCCACGGCGGCCGGCATTGTGATGTATGAAGCGCTGCGCCAGCGCGGCGGCATCACACCTTGACGTCGCATGGCATCTGCGGAGCGTACAACCATTCATTCATGAGCCAGGAAGCCGCCCCACTCGCCGCACAGGATGTGCATCGCACTTACCATCTCGCCGGTCACGATTTACCCGTGTTACGCGGAGTGAACGTCGAAGTTGCCGCAGGTGAAAAGGTTTTCCTCTGCGGCCAGTCCGGCGCGGGTAAAACCACATTACTTTACGTTCTCGGTGGTCTCGAACAACCCACCTCCGGTGATGTGATGGTGCATGGCCGTTCACTCTACAAAGCAGCTGCCGCCGAACGTGCTCGCACGAGGAACCAAGTCATGGGTTTCGTCTTCCAGCATTATTTCCTGCTGCCAGAGCTCACTGCACTCGAAAATGTCATCCTACCTGCCATGATCGGTGGTAAAAAAGCCGAAGCCCGCGCCCGAGAGCTCTTGGACAAGGTCGGCCTCAGCGAGCGACTCCAACACCTACCCACCGAACTTTCCGGCGGAGAACAACAGCGTGTAGCCATTGCCCGCGCACTCATCAACAACCCTGGCATTATCTACGCTGACGAACCCACCGGCAATCTCGACGCTAGCACCGGCAGCGGTGTCATCGACATGCTAATGCAGGTCGTCGATGAGGCAAAAAAGACGCTCATCGTCGTCACGCATGATCAAGTTCTCGCCAAACGCGGCGATCGCCGACTCATCCTCAAAGAAGGACGACTAGAGGAAGGCTGATGTGCTCGCCATGCCGCCAAAACGAAATTAAACTCCCGCACGCGCATGTCTTCGGCACCCAGTGATCCACAGCAACCGTCTCAATGGCAGCCACAGCCCAAACGCGGCTGCTTCAGTTCCCTCACACGCCTGCTGTTTCTGATCATCCTCCTCAGTGGATTGCTACTGCCCTTCACACCGTTTGCAGGTAAAATCAAAAAGGGCATTCAAGACATCGTCGAATCTGCCCGCAGCACCAAAGAGCGCATCATCACGCGAGACGTGATGCGTGATGTGATCAAAGAGGTGCCTATCGTCAAAGAAGTAACCAAAGAGGTCATCCGCGAAGTCCAACCGCCGCTCCCCGAAAAGTACATTCCGCGTAAGGACGTCGATGTGGCCACGCTCTTTAACGGTATCACCGTCAAAACCAACCTTCTTACTGAGCAGGGCAGTTTTGCCAGCCTTGAGCGCCTTGATCCCGAATCCTACAAGGCCGAGTTCCAACTCAGCATTCGCGTGCCAAAGGCCAATCAGACGATGGTAGAGCTCTCGCGTATTAACAAGAATCTCCCCGCGATTCTACCAGATCTCGATGCCATGTTGCCAGCAGCGAAAGTCTCCGGCTTCTACCACAAGCTCTACGAAAACAAGACTAGCCGTGTGCAGAACGATCTCACGCGCCTTAACAAAATCCTCGATCGCCACAACTACTACGACACCGAGACCATCCTCGAACTCACCCATCCCGCCACTCAGCGCCGCACGCTCCTGATTCAGTCCGAGATGGACGTCGTTGCAGACGGCTCCGACGGCGACCGCATGCCCACGCTCGAAGAATACATTTACCTCTCTGACTACTACCAGCCCTTCACCAGCTACGCCTGGGCCAAGACCACGAAGACCCCCAATCCACTCCTCGCTAAATGGGAGGAGCGTTTGAAAAAAGCGCAGGATGAATTCGGGCAAAAGGGCCTAAGCTCAGCTCGCAATCGTGAGCTCAAAGCCATGATCGACCAGCTCAAACTTGAAATCGCCGACTTCAAGGTGCGCAGCAGCCTTATCGCAGACAAAGATCCCTTCATCGTCATCTCGTTGCTCTTTCGCGGTTACGCAGACCAGAACAAGTTCACGCCGCAGATTGGCGACTACGCCGCCGTCATCCACGAAGGCAAAATCTATCCTGCCATCTGCGGCGACTACGGTCCCAGCTTCAAAATGGGAGAGGCTTCGCTGCTGATGGCCAAAACCGTCAATCCCAAAGCCACTCCTTACATTCGACCTGAGAGCGATCTCAAAGTCACTTATCTCATTTTTCCCGGCACTGCCGAAAAAACGCGAGGTGCACCCGACCTCGTGAAGTGGCGTGAAAAATGCCAGACGCTGCTAGGCGAAATCGGCGGCGTCGGCACCGGCTATGTCCTGCACACCTGGGAAGATCCGTTCAAAAAGCCTGAGCTTCCTCCAGAGGCAACAAGCACTTCCGGTATTCCAGTTCCAGGTGAGACGACACCACCCACAACGACTCCTTCAACTTCAACATCTCCACCGGCCACCATGCCTGCACCAGCGCCTGCCGCCGCCCCAGCCGTGGCACCAACGGTTCCAAACACACCCAAATCGGGCGCAGTCAAGACAACACCTTCCAAATCAGGCAGCACCAAGTCGAAGTCAGCCAAGAAAAAATAAACCATGATCAAAACTTGGGGGCAATTGGCAGGAGGCCTTGGCAGTGCTGCGCTTGGTGCATTTATCATCTGGCGAGTCTGGAAAAGTCCTGACGAATTCTTCAAAAGCCCCAGAGCTTCCATCTATCAAGACTGGTTTGGGAGGGGAGGGAGCGACAGGGCTTTATTTAGGCATTGGATTCTTCCTGCTGTTGATGGGACTCATCGTCACACTGAGCTGGCTTTTTGAGCCATCATGAGCATCTCCATCTTGCCGCCCACTGCTTGGCGAAATACGTCAGAATCATGTCCGCCCCTGCCCTGTGAATGCCGATAAGTGATTCGTGCACAATCTTCGTTTCATCAAGCCAACCCGCCGCAGAGGCCGATTTGATCATCAAATACTCCCCGCTGACCTGATACGCGGCGATGGGCAGCGTGGTGGTAGCACGAATTTTCGCGATGATATCCAGATACGGTCCTGCGGGCTTCACCATCAGGATGTCGGCACCTTCAGCTTCATCCAGCGCCGCTTCGCGCAGCGCTTCACGTGCATTCGCCGGGTCCATTTGATACGTCTTTTTGTCTCCGGCTTTCGGTGCAGAATCCAACGCCCCACGAAACGGCCCGTAGTAGGCGCTGGCATACTTAGCGGTGTAGCTCATGATTGAAACAGCCTGATAACCGGCGGCATCGAGCGCGGCACGAATCGCAGCAACGCGCCCATCCATCATGTCACTCGGAGCCACGATGTCTGCACCTGCTCGCGCATGACAAAGCGCCTGCTGGCACAGCACGGCTACCGTTTCGTCATTTAAAATGCGTCCGTCATCCGACACAAGACCGTCGTGGCCATCGCTATTGTAAGGATCAAGCGCCACATCGGTGATGACCGTCAGCGTCGGATGCGCAGCCTTTAGAGCACGAATCGCACGCGGCACGAGGCCGTCATCGGCAAAACAGGCTTCCGCGCCACGCGTTTTGAGTTCATCCGGGATGCGTGGAAACAGCACCACCGCCGGAACACCCAGCGCATGTGCTTCACCCGCTTCCTTCACCAGTCCACCCAAACTCCAGCGCGTGCAGCCGGGCATCGATGAAATCGGCGTGTTCTCGCCGCCTTCCTGCAAAAACAACGGATAGATCAAATGACCCGGTGTCAGCTCCGTTTCACGCACGAGATCACGAATAGCCGGAGACTGACGATTGCGGCGAGGACGGATAGGAAGGTTCATTTTGAGACAGTTTACAATAGTTGACGGTGGTTGGGGCTGTCGCGTTTACGGTTGATTTCTCCAGCCACTGTAAACCATCGTCAACGACCGTAAACCACCGTCAACAGCTCTTCACGGCAGCTCTTTGATCTGGATGTAGCGGTATTCCATGACTCCACGATCGCCTTCGAGGCCAATGGGGCCTGTGGCAGGCATCGGCAATGCAGCTTCGAGCACTTCGCCGTTGCAGGTGCAATGAGCGACACCGTCTTTCACTTCGACAACCATCTGGTTCCACTCATGGGGCTTGTACTGCTTCAGTTCCTTGTAGGGTCCGGCGACGAGGTAATCACGGCACTGAAGCTGCGGCTTGCGGATGAAGACACCGCTGTCGGCATTGACGCTGGCACGAAATTCGAGCTTGAGGATGAAGTTCTTCGGGAACTCGGCCACGGTGTAAAGCTGGCCGGTGAGCTTGTCCGCTTCGTTCGGGAAGGTCACGGCGATCACGCCATCCTTGACGATATAACGTCCTGCGTCAGCCGCTTCGGTCTTGCCATCGTGCTTCTCTAAGATTTTGCCGGGATTCGGATCATCCTTCTTGGTCTTCTCACGGAAGCACCAGCCGGTGAGGTCTTTACCGTTGAAGAGCGAAGTGAAGCCGACCTCCGGCGTCCAGTCTTCAGCATGCAGGGTGGAAACGGCGAGGGCGAGGAGTAGGGCGATGTGTTTCATGGTTGGATGAGTATTACTTGGCGACGACGGTGAATCCTTCTTTGCTGTCTTTGATCAGCCAGCCGGAGGCTTCGAGCTGTTTCCTCAAAGTGTCCGCAGCGGCCCAATCTTTCGCCTGTTTGGCGGCCCATCGCTGTTGCGCGAGAGATTGGATGGCGGCAGGAACATCGGTAGCCGCTTCATCCATGATGGCAGGAAGCGTGATTCCAAGCGCCTGAAGCATGAAGTGCAGGCCGTTGCGAGTGTTTGCGGATTCATCGGCGCTGAGAGCCGCAGGTTTGAGCTTGTTCAGCGTGCCAAAGATGGATCCGAGAGCGCCGGGGACGTTGAGGTCTTTAAGCAAGGTATCCCACGCTTCGGCAAATGGACCGGGAGCGGCGGGAATAGGCGCTGTTCCGCGATCGAGCGCCTTGTCAGCCTTCGCCAGTTTCTGCAATGCCTGCCTTGCCGAATCGAGACTGTGCATGGTGAAGTTCAACGGGGTGCTGTAGTGGCCGGAAATGAGCACGTAGCGCACCTCGACAGCGCTGTAGCCGCGTTTGGTGAGATCTTCGAGCGTGTAGAGGTTGCCGATGCTCTTGCTCATCTTGCCGCCATCCACCATGAGATGCGCCACGTGCATCCAATGATGCGCGAACTTTCCATGCGTGCTGCAGCAGCTTTGGGCGATCTCATTTTCGTGATGCGGGAAGATGAGATCGACGCCGCCGCTGTGCAGATCGAAGTCTTCGCCGAGGTATTCAAGAATCATCGCGCTGCATTCGAGATGCCAGCCGGGACGGCCCTCGCCCCACGAGCTGGGCCAAAAATTTGCGCCATCCTCAGGCTTTCGTGCCTTCCAGAGAGCGAAGTCGGTGAGTGAATCCTTCGTGTACTCGTCGCTATCCGTAGCGCTGGCCGCCTCGCTGGCGCCAAGACGCAGTTCGCGGTCTTCGAGGTGGCTGAGCTTGCCGTAGTCTTTGTAGGAAGAGACACGGAAATACACACTACCATCGGCAGCGGCATACGCATGACCGTTGGCGATGAGTTTCTCAATCATCGCGATCTGATGCGGGATATGCGCGACAGCGCTTGGCTCGGTATGCGGGCGCAGAAGATTGAGAGCATCGCAATCGGCGTGAAACTTCGCTGTCCACCCTTGAGTGAACTCAAGGAGGCTCTGCCCAGCTTTCAGAGAGTCGCGAATGGTTTTATCGTCCACATCCGTGATGTTGCGTACATGCAACGTCGGGGTGCCAGAGGCTTCAACAACACGACGCATCACATCCTGGGCCACAAAAGTGCGGAAATTACCGATATGCGCTGGACCATAGACTGTGGGGCCACAGCAGTAGAAACGCAGCGTCTTGCCGTCGAGCGGCGTCACTTCGCGGTCGGTGCGGGTCAGCGTGTCGTGGAGGGTCAGATGGGCAGGCATGAGGGCCGCGAAGATGGCAGGCTGAAGGCGTGGAGCAAGAGGCAAGGCGAAGCATCACTTGCTCTTTGCGCCGGGAGCCATACACTGAGTCCTCTCCAAAACGGGGGCGTACTGGTTTCGACGGGTAGCCTTAGTTCGGAGCTGCATGCCGAGGATGATTCGTTGGCCTCGTTAATAACCGGATCAAAAACATAAATGCAAACTCTAACGAGCTAGCACTCGCGGCTTAAGCCCCGCGACATCCTTCAGGCAATGTCTGGTAGCCTGAATGATGCCACTACCAGGCTGGTTGGTTGATCGGGCGACCGGGTCACTAACGAGATACAACAGGACGCTGGGTGAAGAGTAGGCTGTCTCAAGCCGCCTCCCGCCGAGACCAAACATGAGACTGAGCATGGAGACGCTACGGGCAACGGTTATTCGGACAGGGGTTCAACTCCCCTCGCCTCCACTTTTTGGAATTTTACTTCGAGAAGTGGGTTTTTGGGACGGGCGCGGCGGGCGATTTGGCAACAGTTTTGGCAACAGGACGCCAGCAATCGTACGTGTCGCGGGTGGGGTGGCAGGCTCTTTAGTTAGACCGAAGGTAATCTGGGATGTGCTAAGAACGAACTCAGTCACGATATCATCGAAGAACTCGCCGCCAAGATTGCGCTTACATACCTCCCCAAACTGCCTTGGGTTCATCTTGCGGACAGCCTCATATCGCAGCCACCCAAGAGCTAGCTCCTGCGGCGTGTGATTAGAGACACAAAGCTGAACAAGGGCATCGCAGGAAGGCCGCGCATCTACAAATTTGTCATGCATGCTTGAGCGCTCAGGCTTTGACTATGGGATTCGGGAAGCTGCAGAAGAGGGCGGTTTCAGAGAGGCGGCGGCGGGTGAGTCCGCGGAGGACTTTGCCGCCGGCTTTGTTCCATTTGGCGAACTCGGGAAGGCTGCCAAGGTAGTCTCTCGCGTTGATGCGTTGCAGCAAGGTGGACTTGCCGAGGTTGCCAAGTCCGAGGTTGAAGGCAAAGCTGACGAGTGCGCCGAATTGGTTGTCGTTGATCTCCTCGCGCGGGCGTGAGAGGAGCAGTTTTTCGACGCCCTGGGAGAAAACGCCGAGGTCGTAGGCGAGGAGTTCTTTGGCTTCGTTTTCGTCTTTCAAAATGCGGCCCTGTTTGACGGTGCCGTCATTGTGCACGAGTCCGGTGTGGCCGTAGCCGATGGTCCAGATGCCGACTTCGTCGCGGTAGGCTTCGAGGTAGAGACCTTCAAAGCTGCGAACGACTTCGACCGTGGCCTGGTTGATCGGGCGCATTATTGGACGTTGGCGCTGTCTGCGGCTTTGATGAGACCGACACCTACGGTGACGCCAGTCGTGAGCGCAATGAGGTTGCAGGATCCCGTTTTGAGGAATTCAACGGCGGCACCGGCAATGGTGGCGACGATGGTGAGGATACCGAGGAGGGTGGTACGCGGATGCTTCATACCTCGCATCGCTCTGTCAATTGTCGGTAGATCGAAAAACCTGAACGGGATTTTTTGCAGCCGTTTTACGGAGCTTCGAAGCTCCAGCTTTGAAGCCACTGCGGAAGAGAGTGACCGCGCCTTCTTCGATGAGTGGTTCGTTGTTATTGACAAAGGTGCGAAGCTGATCGCAACTTGTCAGTGCGAGAATGGAGATGGCGAGGATGAGTTTCATTTACGGCGACGGATGGAGATAAAGGTAGCGATGCCGACGGCGATGCCGATAACGAGGCTGGTGATGCGGAGCCAGGCTTCGATTTCACCGAGATGCGAAGTGATGATGCCGAGCATGGTGGCGCCACAGCCGATGATGCCTTTGGTAATGTCGGCGGCGTTTTGATAGTGGACGATTTCTTCGTGGCTCACTCATCGAAGCGATTGTCAAACCTCACCTGCTAAGTCAAGGTGCCATTCCTGCCCGAGCTTCCCGGGTCGCCAGCGCTTCCATATGCCGCGATGCTTTCACCGTCGCCCCCATTGCTACCGGCCGCCCAAGCGGTATCTCCCGCGCCTCCTGCGATGCCGCCGAGACCGCCAGCGCCGCCCGTAGCAGATCCGTCCGACCCGCCGAGGCCGGGATCTCCGCCCACGCCGCCAAGAGCGTTAAACGTCGCAATGCGACCTTCGCCACCGTAAACAATGAGACCATCGCCGCCGTTGCCGCCGAAGCCGCCGTTGCCGCCGTTCGCATAGGCTGCGCCGCCATTGCCGCCATTGCCGCCGTTGATAACGTAGGGGTCAGTGGTTCCAGAACCGCCACCCGAAACGAGACCCTCGGGTGGCGTGCCGTCGAGAATCTCGAAATCATGAGAATAGGAGTCGCCCGCGTCGT
>CANIBP010000091.1 GCA_947466075.1 Verrucomicrobiaceae bacterium | reverse complement strand
GCCAACGCAGTGTCCGTGAACCCATACGGCCTGCCGAGGGCATACTCGATGAGCGCTTCGGTAAAGCCTCTCGCGAAGTCCTCACTCTTGGCGGCGATGAGGTCGCGGAGCTGAAAGTAGTCTTTGAATGCGGGGCCGTTGTAGAAGCTGCTGCTGGCGTCGATGGGCCAGGTTTTCTTGCCGACGCCGCGCTTCTCATAGGTCTCCTCGGTGCGCCACTTGCCTGCGGCGTTGAAGTTCTCCAAGCCGAAGCCGATGGGGTCGATCTTGCGATGGCACTGGAGGCACTGCGGCTCTTCTTGATGGGCGAGGAGGCGTTCGCGTGTGGTGAGGAGCTTGTTTTCGAGGCGCGTGATCTGCGGAACGTTCGGAGGTGCGGGCGGAGGTGGCGTGTGGAGGAGCTTGCGCAGAACCCATGCGCCGCGCTCGACAGGGCTGGTGCGCTCGCCGTTGCTGCCCATGGCGAGGATGGCGGCCATGCCGAGCAATCCGCCGCGTGGGGAGTCTTTGGGCAGTTTCACTTTTTGAAACTCATCGCCGCTGATACCTTCGATGCCGTAGTAGGTTGCGAGCAGGCCGTTGGCGTGGATTTCGTCGCTCTTGAGCAGTTTGGCGAGGCTGCCGTTGCTCCGCAGCAAATGCGCAAAGGTCTCATACACCTCGCGCCGCGCGGCGGCCTTCGCGCTTTCGTCGAAGTCGCGAAACTGCTTCGTGTCGAACTGGAAGAAATCGAGCCGGTCCATGCCGAGCCACTGATGCACGAAGCCGCTGACAAACTCGTCCGCCTTCGGACTGGCAATCATGCGATCCACCTCGCGGTCGATGACTTCAGGCTTCGTGAGATCTGCTTTGAGAAGCTGTTCATCCGGCGGAGCACTCCAAAGGAAGTAGGACAGACGTGAGGCGAGTTCGGGAGGTGACAGCGATCTCTGCCTTTCATCTTTTACCCCCAACTTTTTACCAGCCTCTTCTTTTGGTAAAAGATTCGGGGTAAAAAATTGGGGACCTGTTTCCTGAAGATACAAAAAGCCCGGCGAGGCCAGGATGACGCTCAAAGGCTCGCGGATGGCCTTGTCGAAGGTCTCACCGGCTTTGAGGCGTGTTGCGTGCAAAGCCGTCAATTTGTCCAAAAAGGCCGTGGAGGGCGTTTTGCCGCGAAAAGCTCGTTTGGCGAAGGTTTCGAGCACTTGGCGTGCATTTGTCTCACCAGCCGCGAGCACGGGTGGGACGGTTGTTTTGGCATTCGCGGGTTCGAGCGGGCCTTCGTATTCGATCCAGTCGATCCAGAGCACGGGATCGCGCTGTTTGGCATCGGTAATCAGTCGTGTGCGACCAGGAAGGCTGATCGCCTCCTTCTTCATCGGGCGTTTTTCGAAGAGCACAAACTTCCGTGGACCACCGGGGCCGATCTTGAATGGCAGCTCGATGATCTCGGGCTGGTCGAGCGTCGCGGTGATTTGTTTGTTCGCGAGGAAGGTGCGGTCGTCTTTGTCGATGGGGCTGGCCTCGACAAAGGTCAGAAACGCCCGCTCGCTCGGCTTGTCGGGGACGCGACCGATCTTCACGCGCATCACGTAGTCGCCGGAAGCGAGGTCGGCGGGCATGTCGATGGCGTATTCGCAGGTTTCCTGCACCGTGTTGTCGAGAAAGAGGCCCGTCTTGGACAGCGGGCGGTCGAGGTATTGCTGAAACCAGCGGTTGTTGCTGTCCCACACGACCTTGGCGAACTCCGCATGCGATTTGTCGGTGAAATCGAACTCCTTCAGCCGCTTCTCATCGCCACCCGCGGCCTTCCACTTGGCGTATTGCTCGTTGAGATACTTGAAGCGCAAATGCCCACGCTCCACCTCCGCGCGGCGCTTCTCCGGCTCGATATGCTCCACCTTCGCGATGGCCGTTTGCGGCGCGAGAGGTCCTTCCCATTCCACCCAATCGATCCACAACGCCGACGGCGGCCCAACACCGGTTTCCTTCTGCGCCGTGGTGAAAAGCTCGTGATCCAGCTTCACATCGCGCTTCTCCCGCAGCACAAACGTGCGCGGACCATTCGCGGTGATGCTCACCGGCACTTCGATCACCTGCGGCGCATCGGTGCTGCCGCTGATTTGGAAGGTCTGCATCAACGTGAAGTCCTCGCGCTCCTCCGGCTTCATGCGACTGCCGAGCGCGACGAAGTGCCGCTCCTTCGGCGTGCCCTTCACCGCGCCGATGCGGAAGCGCAGCTTGTATTCGCCCGGCTCGGCCTTCTCGACCTCATGCTTCGTCTTCAGCCAGCCCGAAGGCTGATCCGGCGGCAGCGTGATGACTTCCTCAGTGTGCACGTTGTAGATCGTCAAATAGGAGCCCGTCTTCGTCAGCGGATCGTTCAGGTAACGCTCAAACGTTGGCCCGTGCTGCTCGAAGCCACGGATGCGAAACTTCGCTTCCTGCTCGTCGGGAATGCCCTTCTGCGGCTGCTTGGTCTCCATGAACTTCTTCGCCGCCTCGTAGCCGCCTTTGAAGTAGCCGTTGTAAGTGCCGCCGACCATCGCATTCGCATGCAGCTCGACCTCGCGACGCTCTTTAATCGTCTTCGTCAAAGCAGGCACACTAGGCGTAGCTGCATTCACGGGCCCTTCGATCTCCAGCCAGTCAATCCACAGCGCGGGCTTCGGCCCGGTGCCGATTTTCTCAAGCGTCTGAATCCAGACCTCGTAGTTTGCCGACTTGATGTCGGCCTTCTCGCGCAACGCAAAGATGCGGTTGTCGCCGAGGTTCACCGTCACGGGGATCTCGATGATCTGCGGATTCTCCACCGTGCCGGTGATTTGATGCGTGGAGAGCAGCGAGAAGGTCGTCGGTGATGCATTCTGATTCTTCGGGTCCTTGAGCCCGACCTGGAGAAAGCGACGCTCCTTTGGCGCGCCCGCGAGCGCACCGATGCGCACCCGCAGCGTGTAGGTGCCCGGCGGCCACTTGGCGTCCGCCGTGATCTTTTCCATCGGATGCAGATGGAACGTGGTGAGGTAGGAACCGGTATCCTTGTTTGGCAGCGCGAGGTAGTCGCGCGCATATTGTGTTTTGCGATATTGGCCCCGAAGAAACTCCGCCTCGTCCGCCGAGGTGAATCCAAAGGTCTTTGCCGATGGCTGCGGTCTGCGCTTCTCCCACTCCTGATAGAAGGCGGTCGCTCGCGCTTTCACCACGGGCAGCGCCCGGATGTCCTTCGCGACATCCGCGTTCTCCGGCAATGCCGCGATCTTGTCCACGGCGGCTGCCCACTGCTGGTAGCGTTTGAGTTGATCCTCCGCCGACGTGATGGCCTGCGCGACTTCCTTGTTCGCCTGCGTCTCGGGTTCGATGTGCTGTTTGAGAGTCTGGGTTAAAAGAGGCGCACTCGTCGCGCTCGCACTCTGCGGTCCTTCCAGCTCCACAAAGTCCACCCAGAGGCACGGACGCGGACCCGTGCCGGTTTTGTCCCAGGCCTCGCGAAACATCGCATACTCGTCCTCGCGCGTGTTCGGGCGTTTGTCGCGGATGGCGAAGTTGCGATCGCCGCTCGCATTGATCTCGACGGGAATCTCCAGCGTCTGCGGATTCGCCAGTGTGCCGATGACTTGATGTGAGGTCAGCACATTGAAATCCGCTGCGTCCGCCTTGCCCGTGCCGATCTCGATGAAGCGCCGCTCCTTCGGCGATTCATCGCTCGCGGCAAGGCGCACCCGCAGCGTGTATCTGCCCGCAGGCCAATTCGCAGGTGCCGTGATGCCCGTGTAGCGACCGAGCGAGTAAAGCATAAGCCAGGTGCCGGTGTCGCGCTGCGGCAGCTTCGCGTAGTCGAGATAGTATTGGTGGTGATAGGTGAACTCGCTGCGCGCGAACTGTGCATCATCCACATCCTTGAAGCCGAACTGCGAGGGCGGCGGCGCGCCTTTGATCTCGGCGAAGCGGCTGTAAAACAGATGCGGCGACTGCTTCACCTTCGGGTCGTCGCGCAGCTTCTTCACGATGTCCGCGTTCTCCGGCTTCTTCGCCGCTTCATCAATCGCCGCGCACCATTTCTGGAAGCGCCCGTATTTCTCCTCGTAGCCCTGCGCATAGATGGGCATGTATTTGTTCGCCCACTGCTCGGGGTCTTTGCGGAGCTTCTGCGGCTGGCCTGCGATTGTTGATCCTGTAGCACTGCCCGCGCTCGCCACCTCGATCCAGTCAATCCACAGCGCGAACTCCGGGCCGATGCCGTTCGCCTTCTGTCCCTCGGCGAACAAGCGGTGTGCGACATCCTCCGACTCATAGGTGCCCTTCTCCTGGAAGAAGAAGCCGAAGCCTTTCGCGGGCGAGAACTTCAAGGGGATCTCCAGCACCTGCGGCTTGTCCATCGTGCCGGTGACTTGATGGCTGCTCGCCACGGCACGCACGCCGCTGTCGTGTTGCGAGCCGAACTCGACGAAGTGCCGCGAGGTCGGCGTGTTCGACGTGGCCGCGATTCGCACGCGCACCACGTAATCTCCCGCAGGCCAATCACCGGGCAGACGAAACGGGTGAAACGGATTCACAAACACATCTTCGATGGTGAGGAAGGAGCCGGTCTTCGTCGCCGGGTGCTCCAGATAAGCGCGCTGATAAGGAACGCTGCGTACCCAATTGCGACGGCCTTGTTCATCCGCATGGATCTCATCGGTGAAACCGAACTCCTTCGGTGAAGGCGCGTTTTTGATGCGTTGCCACTGCGAATAGAAGTGCCGGTCATCTCCCCTCTTCTCCGCGCGGATCTTCGCCGCAGAGTCTGTGTTCTCCGGCCTCTGCGCTGCCGCATCCACGGCTGCCGTCCAATTCACGTAGCGCTCATGCGCATCCGTGCGCTCGGTAAGCGACTTCGCAATCCGTGCATTCCGTTCCTCTGCCTCGACGTGCATGAGCCGAGGCTTTGCACCCGACGGCGCTATGTAGCGTGCAAAATGCTCATCCAGCGCCTGCCGCCCGAGTGCGAGGTATTGCTCAAACTGATCCGACGACATGAAAAGCGACGAACCCACCGTGTCGAAGGTCCCCGCGCCGCCATCGGCAGGCAGTTCGCGCACATTGATGTCCACGCCGAGCAGATCGCGGATCGTGTTCTTGTATTCGCGCCGGTTCAGCCGCCGCATCGTGATCTTGCCGCCGCTATCGCTCAGCACTGCGCGCGCCGTCACGAGCATGCGCGAGAGGTCATCGAGGAAATCCGTCTTCGCGGCGGGATCCGGCTGCTTTTCATCCTCCGGCGGCATGTCGCCGGAGTTGATCGAATTGAGCACCTTTTGCCACAGATCCGCTTTTTCGACCGAGTCCACGCTGAACGCGATGTCATCGAGCCGCACCTTCCCCTTCTGCTTTTCGGCGTTGTGGCAGTTCAGGCAGTTGTCTTTGAAATAGGCGCGGTGTTTAGCGTCGAGTGTGGCTTGAGGCTGTTGGGCAAGGGATGGACAGGAAAGTAGGCCCAGGGCCAGGAGGATGGCTTTTGGCTGGTAAAAGGTTTGGGGTAAAAGATTGGAGAATGGATTGAAACCTTTTACCCCCAATCTTTTACCAGCTATCTCAGGAAGACAGTTCATGAGAGAGTGGTGAAGCGGACTGAGGTTTGCGTGATGTTGATCCAATGAATCGCATTCAGATTTGTATGTCGGAGCAGCCGGATCGCCTGACGCTCGAAGTCGTCGAGCCTCTCTTGCAAAGCCGTCACTTTGAAAGCGACTCCTGGTGCAACGAGGCGCATGCGCTGATCCGCGAGATACCCTTTGGTGCTCATCACGGGCACCGGCATCAGCACCTTGTCCTCTCCGCCAAGAAAGTGAGTGATGGCCTCTTCATAGAGCCCTGTTTCGAGTCCTGCGCCCGAATCTGCGATCAGAGGCATGAGAGTGTCGCGGAGAGCTTCGGCACCAGCGACCTGAGGATTCCATCGTGCATCCTGCACGCGTGGATTCTTGAGATCGCCGAGTCTCGCGGGACAATTGACGAACTCATGCCCAACGGACTCGGGGCGCATGTTGATGACTTTGCCGTGCGCGAGGTCGAGCAGAAGCAGGTAGTTGAGCGTCTGCCCGCGATGACGAGGATGAATCGCGTCGGTCGCCTTGAACTCGAAGAGACCGCTGCTGTTGATCAACACATCCACGTAATAGGTCTTCGAGAAGGTGCCGTGCGTGACGATGATTTCCAACTCCAGCACCACGCCACTCATTCGGTCAGAGAGTTCCTTCTTGTAAACGATCTCGTCAAAGAAGCGGCTGAATTCATTGTGGATGGCGAACACATGATCCATGACCTCGCTGGAAAGATGCTTGAACTGCTCCTGCGAGATGCGGTTCGTGGTGATTGGGCAGCGGATGGGCATCAGCAATGATGGCTGGTAAAAGGTTAGGGGTAAAAGATTCAGAGAATTGGTTTCCAAATTTTTTCCCCAAATCTTTTACCAACAGATTCCGTCAGGCTTGAAGATCCTTCACCACGCCCGTGCTGTCGCCGTGGCGTTCGGCTTCAATCCCGAGGCCGTGGAGCATCGTCAGCCAGACGTTGCAGAGCGGTGTGTCCTTCGGCAGCACGAGGTGGTGGCCGAGTTTGAGCTTGGCGGCTCCGCCGGTGAGCAAAGTGGGGCAGTTGTCGAGGTAGTGGATCGTGCGGATGTTGCTGCCATACGCGAGTGCGACGTGATCGAACAAACTCGTGCCGTCGGCTTCCTTTGTAGCCTTGAGCTTGTCGATGAGCCCGGCGAGCAACTCGCTCTGAGTCGCATCACGCTTCTGCGAAGCCGCCATGCGATCACCGGGCGAGTAGTGGCTCATGTCATGCGGCGCTACCTTTGTGCCGAGGCTCTGCAACAGCGTCCCGACCGGCTGGCGATACGTCAGCACACGCGTGCTGTCCGTCTGCAGCGCGGCGACGATGAGGTCATACATCACCTGGATCTCATCCCTGCCCGCGAGGCCCGGTTTCGGCTCGGCGACGGGCGGTTTGGACTTCGGCACGCTCAGCCATTGCTCGTCCTTGCCGAGCCGCACCTCGATGTCGCGGATGCTTTGGAAGTATTCGTCCAATTTGTCGGTGTCGGTCTTCGTGAGGCCGTTTTGCACCCGTTTCGCATCCTCCAGCACCGCATCGAGCACGCTGCGCTTCTGCGCGAGCATCGCCTGCCGTTCGCTCAGCGGCGTCGTTTCATTCGAAAACAGCCGGTGAAAGGCCGCGACAGGATTTTCCAGCCCCGCGACCGGCTTGCCGCGCATATCCCAGGCGAGCGACAAACCCGGACCGTGGCCGGAGTTTTGCGCGTCGGGTGTGTTGAGCTGGATAGAGGCAAAGCGCGTGTCTTTGCCGAGGTGCGCCGCCGCGACCTGATCCGCGCTAATGCTGTTGTGGAAGCTCTGGCCGGGCTCCGCATAACGGTTCGCGCCCGTGAGCCAGAACGTGCTGCCCCAGTGCGCTTCGTTCGCAAACTTGTTCGAGCAGCCCTGCACTACGGTGATGTCTTTTTGATGCCGGGCGAGTGGCTTCAGCCCTTCCGACAATTCCCAAGCCGTTCCCGTCTTTTTCACATCGGGGAACCACGTCTCATTCGTCACCCCCCAGCCGAAACCGAGGAACACCATCCGCTTCGGCGGTGTCGCTGTTTTTGATGAGGCAAAGGCTTTGAAGCCAATGGACTCAAGCGCGGGCAGGGCAATTAGCGAGGATGTGCTGCGAAGGAAGTGGCGACGGGTGTGCATGGTGAGGATCTGTGGTTGTTTGTACGGGTGAAAATAGGAAAGGCTATCAACGCTGCGCCAGCCGCACCGGCAGCGTAGGCTGAGTCTTCAGGGTGAGGCGCACATCGTCGGCGAACTGCTCGCCGAAGGCGGCCTCGGTGCCGGCGGGAGTCTGGGGTTGATGCGCTACCAGATGCACCACAGCGAAGTCAGCCTGCTCAGGCAGCAGCACTCTTGTGGTTACTTTTTGCCAGGCCTGCGGTGAACCACCGAGGCTGTCCGAAGAGCCAGAGCCAGCCGCGAGAGCCTCTTTTTGCGAAAGAGGCCATTCGGCAGTTAGTGAGCCCGGAGTGCCGGAAAACACATAGAGCTTGCCGATGAACTTTACTGGCTCACCAGTCGCTTCCCGAGCATCACGAAACTGCACGGATAACTCCAGCGTGGCGTCACCCAGCGCCGCATCCGCCTTCAGCGGACGCAGATCTACCAGCTGATAAACATCACAGGAAGCCGCGCCGTAGTTGGGCAAAGCAGGCTCACGCTCCGCCTTCACAAATCGCAGCGCTTGATGGCCCTCCACCGCCTTTTCGTTCGCGGCCTCCGCGCCATCGCCATTCCAGACGCCAAATGCCGCAGGGAATCCCGAAGCCACTCGACCGCGCAGACCTTCAAAACCGCCATCAGCCAGCGCGAACAACCGCGAAGCCGTCGCAACCGCACGGGGCATCGCATAGCCAAAGACCAGCGTGGCGCTGAAGAGGCCGATGACGAGACCTGCGGCAGCAGCGGTGAGCGGACGCCAGGTGAGCCAGCGCACGGAATTTGGGGGCTGTCTTTCCGCACCCAGGTTGCTCTGAAGCGTGTGATGAAGCAGTGCATGCATTTCCGCCTGCTGCCAAAAGTGCTCGCGATCAGATGCTGAGTGCTGAAGGCGCTGCTCCAACTCGGATCGCTCGGCATGGGTGAGCGTGCTGTGAAGATGCGCGGCGATGAGGTGATCCAGGCGTTCGTCATTCATGATGCAGAAGGGTTTGAAAGGGTCATCTGGTGCTCAATGCACTCGCGCAGTGCCTTGCGGGCACGTGAAAGGGCCACGCTCACGGCGGCAGGCGTCCAGGAGAGCCGCGTGGCAATCTCCTGCGGCTTGTGCTCATCTCGATAAAATAGCTCCACGATGCGGCGGGCCTGCGGGGCGAGCTTCTCCAGGCAATACGGCAGATGCGCGAGCCGACGGTCATCCCAAGGCTCCACCGGAACGCAATCTGCCAGCGATTCGAGCACGGCTTCCGAAAGCCTCTCCGCATGCCGCTGATGCGCCGTCTGCGCTTTCATCACCTGAAAGCGCGCGATCCGGAAGGCCCATGCCAGGAAGTTCGTGCCCGGATCAAAGTCCGCCGACTTCCGCTGCACGACGAGAAACGTCTCCTGCAGCACATCCTCCGCCGCCGCGAAGTCCGGCAGCAACGCGAGGATGAACCCTTTGATCCGCGGCTGATGGCGGACAAAAAGCTGTAGCACCTGCTGGGTGTGGGAATCGGTCATGCGGAGAATGATACCGCGAGAAAGACAGACTTTAGCAAAGTAGGGTTTAGCCGGTTTCGACCACTTGCCTTAATGCGCGATGGAGTGCCATCGCGCCCAGAGAGACTCTACTGTCGTGGAACGGCTGCTCATTCGACTTCATGCCGCTTGTCGAGGCTGGAGTAGTTCCGGCAGATGCCTAAGTGCGAACTGCGTGCCGATGTGAGCCGCTCCGTGCCAGGGAATCTCTTTCCGTGCGCGTCTGTGTCCTTGGGTAGGCGCCCCACCAAGCAAATTCCATGAGAACGCAAATTTGTGCTTTCCACTTTTTTTCGAGGTGTCTTTACAGATTTGCCACTGTGTCGTTTTCACAATGCGTTGATGCCCAGTTGATTGGCGAGTTGCTGCCAGTGTGTGACTGACCCATATCTGTAAAGCACGCCTGTGGGAATGTCGTCTCACTGCCCGTGCCGTGCGCTGGACTGGTGCGGCTCAAAGAACACTGGGATGACGGGCAGCGCGAACTGGAGATAACGTCCCAACTGCTCCCGCCGGACTTGCGGTGGGAGACGTGAACGGATCGCCGCAGCTACCTCATTGGCGACATCGCTGGCTGACAGCACGCCAGCCTGATTGAGTTTGTGGTGCCGCATGTAGTCCTGCCAGGCGGGCACGTTCCAGCCATCCGCCTGCTTTTGCGGCGCATCGATTCTGCGCCGCCAATGGTTGATGGATTGCCTCGAAACACCCAACCGATGCGCGAGATCCGTTGTGAATCTGACCCGGTCAGAGTTTGGATCGTTCGCCTTCATGTGGTGTGTTGGGCGCTGGACGCCGCCCGCTCTTTTGCTTCGCGCCATTTGTCGGCGGCAATTTCCATCGGGCCGGGTC
>CANIBP010000090.1 GCA_947466075.1 Verrucomicrobiaceae bacterium | reverse complement strand
ATCCGCCGGGTAAATGAGCGGCTTCAAAAGTTCCCTTTCTACATCACTCAAGTCTGTGTCGTAACCTGCTGGCCGGCAGGTTGTCGCTGCCATCCACCATCCTGCATCAGCTCTTTTCACTCGCTACATTCTTTTGCCGGATAGGCTCTTAGAACTCGGTGCAGACGTCGTTCATAACTACAAGACTAACCCCGAATGGGATGAATGGGCGCTAACGCAAACTGGAATGCGTGGCGTGGACAAAGTGATCGAGATTGGTGGTGCCGAAACGCTCAATCGATCGATCAAAGCCACGCGATTTGGCGGGCACATCGCTCTCATTGGTGTTCTTACTGGCACCAGTGGCGAGATTCATACGGTGCAAATCCTGCGCAAGGGCATTCGGCTGGATGGTATCTATGTCGGCTCACGGGAGATGTTTGCACAGATGCTTGCGGTGATGGAGCGGGTGAGACTAAAGCCTGTGATCGACTCCATCTACGACTTCGATGATGCCCATTCAGCCTTCCAGCGTCTTGAGAGTGGCAGGCACTTCGGCAAGGTCGTGATCCGCGTTTGAGATCAACGATTAGAAGAAGCCAGATTGATTTTGGAACGAAAAGTGCTCACAGTTGCTACATGTCCCTTCCACAGATCGTCCTCGATACCCCTACGCTGAAACTTATTCTCTGCATCGTTGGCGGCCTGCTGCTGATCGCAATGGTCCGGATCATCTTCCTGCTACGGACCAATAGCAGACTGCGTGATAGCACTGCAAAGATGGAAAAACAGGTGCTTACCCAGCATCAGGAAATTCTGGCCGTGCGTCAGGATTCCAATGCCTGGCGCGGTGAACTTCAGCGCATGTTTGATGCTTTCCGTGCGGAATTCTCCAATCGTCTCGTCGAATCCGAGAAGCGCTACCAAGACATTCAACAGCGTCAGGCAGCGGCAACGACCACTGCTGCTCCTGTTAAGTCATTTGCCCCACCGCCTCCTCCGACTTCTGCTACGGTGCTTGAATCGCCAGTTGAACCGGTTGTTGCTCCCGTGCCGGCTATTACGATCTCATGATGCCGTTTCTGTGGCGTTAAAAGTTCATCAAAGCGAAGGACTGCTTGGGTCATTGAATTGGAACGCCTCCTGCTGCATAAATGCTTATGCCCCAGACATTGCCACACGACGTTCAGCTTCTGCTCATTGGTCTCACGGTTCTCGCTGGCCTGTTTCTCATCTCGATGATTCGCACGTTTGTGCTGTTGCGTGACAATGGTCGCATGCGGCGCGAATGCACAAAGATGGAAAAGTAGGCGCTCGAGCAGCAGATCGAACTTACTGCCATCCATCACGATGCCATGTCGTGGCGCGCCAAAACGCAGCGGCAGTTCGATGCGTTGCGTGGCGATCTCTCCCACCGCCTATTGCAGTCTGAGCAGAGTAACCAGCATGCTCAGCAAGGTCTCGATGCAGCGCAAACCAAGTCGTTAGCTGCGGCAATCGCGAAAATTGAGGAATTAGAGGCTCGACTGGCGGCAAAACCATCTCCCATCAGCATTCCTAAGCCTCCGGCCTTCGCCAAGCCAGAGGAGTCATCTCTGCCTGCACTTCCCGCGATGGAAACCTTGCGTCTCCAATCGCTTGAGGCAGAACTTGCCACGGCCAAGGCCGAACTCGCTGCCAATCGGCAGCAAAACGCTTCGCTTCAGCGCACGTTGCTGCTGGCACGGCGTCGGCATTCGCCCGTTCGGAAGAATGGCACGCGGGGAACGGTTCGCAGCGCCTGAGTCAAGAAAACAGCGAACTGTTTTTTCCTCTCGCCATTGTGACGAGACCGTCTTTATTCGCCTTCACATAGCCATGCGCATCGGGCGGATGGTTTGAACGCTTACTTCAGCTTTTTTGCACCATGAATGAGAACCCCACCGCAGAATCCGCATTCGGAGTCACCTCGCCGCACGATCCGTTCCAAGCAGCCAAAGCCAGTGCGCTGAAAGCTGCCGAAGAACTGCGCGCTGCAGCTGCTCAAAAGGCATCTGAATTTCGCACTGCCGCCGAAAGCCGTGCTCATCAGTTCCGCAGTAGTGCCGAACAAACAGCCACAGATATTAAGGAAAAGGCCGGTGAGTTTGCCGACCACACGTTCACGGAAGCTCGTGAGCGCTATGCAGATCTGCGTGCGGAAGCGGAAAAATTTGCACGCGAAAAACCTCTGCAGGCGCTGCTCACGGCATTCGGCATTGGCTTCGTTGTCGGCTCAATCCTGCGTCGTTGATTTTTCCGCGCGCGCCGCATCCGCCCATGAATCCAGGCACGTCGAACGCACCCGAACAAAGCGCCAGCGCGCCTGGTTTGCTGCGCGCTATCGCCTTGTATATCGAGGCTCGTGGTCGCTTGCTGCACATTGAGGGACAGGAAGCCGGTGCACGTCTCTCAAACCTCGTCGGCATGTTCATGCTGGCTCTCACTGCGCTCATTGTGGGCTGGATACTGGCTGCTCCAGCGCTGGTTTGGCTCATTTCCGAGTATAATGGCTGGCCTTGGACCCGCGTCGCTTTGATCGGTGCGGCAGTCCATCTATTTCTCGGACTGCTAATGCTTGCCGGATTGAAAAATCGGCTGCGTGGCGTGCAGTTCTTTGAGGAAACCTTCAATCAATTCCGCCGGGATCGCGAATGGCTCGCCAGCAACAAGCAGAAATGACGCCGAAAGAACAGGCCTTGCGTGATCTTGAGGACGCTCGCGTCTCCTTGGCGCTGCATGCCACCCTCGCTGTAGAGGAATGGAGTCCTCGTGCAATGATCGCGCGAAGCATCGTGAAACATCGTGCCTTGTGGATTGGTGGAGCCGCGCTCGCTGGCCTGGGTTTGATGAAATTCATGTGGCCCAACAACCAGCATGACAACTTGATCGTCACCGCTAAGAATCGCGGCCTGTTGGCTTTGTTGCTTAGTCCGCTACTCACGCTAGGCCGCAAATCCATCCTGAACTACGGCGCGCAATGGTTTGAAACTTATCTTAAGCAGAAAATATCTCCGAACGGCAACGATGCCGGGATAGTCTAGCGACCTTTCCTTTCATGTCCGAATCCAACCAACCTCCTCAAGATCTCCTTCCTGTCCTTGGCTCCGTGGATGACTACCTGCGCTTTTGCATGGAGTATGACGCGTCCGACCTTCATCTTGCCACTGGCGCGCAACCTGTCTGGCGGCGTTACGGTAATCTGCAGCCGATCTGGGACAATGCGGCCCTCCTTACACCGGAAGATGCTCGTCGCCTCGCCTATGGTTTCCTTGGAGAAGCGCAGACAAAGCAACTCGAAGCACGCGGCGATGTCGATTTTGCCTACTCGCCCGCTTTTGGGCGCTTCCGCTCCTCGGTTGTCCAGCAGCGCCTCGGCATCGACATGGTTTTCCGTGTTATTAAAACGAAGATCAAGTCTGTGGAGGAACTCGGCCTTCCAGACACGGCTAAAACGCTCACTCGCTTCCATAACGGCCTCATTCTCGTTACGGGCCCCGTCGGTTGCGGAAAGTCCACCACACTCGCAGCGCTGGTCGATTCCATCAATGCGGAGCGCCAAGATCACATCATCACGCTTGAAGATCCAATCGAGTACGTCATCGAACCAAAGGGGTGTCACGTCAATCAACGCGAAGTGCATACGCATACCGCTTCCTTCGCTGCTGCGCTGCGTGGTGCGTTGCGTGAAGACCCGGACGTGATCATGGTCGGAGAAATGCGCGACCTTGAAACGATATCACTCGCCATCACGGCCGCAGAAACGGGGCACTTGGTGCTCGGCACCCTGCATACCGGCAGCGCCGCCCGCACACTCGACCGTGTGCTCGATGTCTTCCCCATCGACCAGCGCGATCAGATTCGCATCATGGTGTCCGAATCACTGCGCGGAATCCTATCGCAACAGCTTGTGCCTCGACTCGACGGCAATGGACGCGTCATGGCGCTCGAAGTTCTCGTGAATACACCTGCCGTGGGAAACTGTATTCGTGAAGGCAAGACCTACATGCTCGCGGGTGTCATGCAAACCGGCAAAGGAGTCGGTATGATCACGATGGATGATTCACTGCGCAATCTCTATGCCCTCGGCCAGATCAGCCGTGAGGAATGTGAATCCCGCGCTGAAGATAAAGTGATCATGAAGAAATTCTTCGAGTCCTGAGCCCCTCAACTGCGTACCGCGAAAGTCTCATGCCAATCATTGACCAATATTTCCAAAAGCTCATCGAACTGGGCGGTTCCGACCTTCATCTCAGCCAGAAGCAGCCGCCTAAAGTGCGCGTGCATGGCAGCATCAAGCCCATCTCTGACCAAGTCCTCGACGAGCGCCTCATGGAGACCATGATGCGCGAAATCTGCGAACCGCGTGCCTGGGATCGCTACAAGGAAAAAGGCGATCTCGACTTCGCCTATGAGATGGATGCGGACAACCGCTTCCGCTGCAACTACCTGCGCCAGCAGCATGGCTATGCCGCCGTGTTCCGTATCATTCCCACGAAGATCGCCAGCCTCGAACAACTGGGCATTCCCCAAGTGGTGAAAGAGTTTGGCCACATGCGCAGCGGTCTGGTCCTCGTCACTGGCCCCACCGGCTCCGGCAAATCCACCACGCTGGCCGCCCTGCTCGATTACATCAACACCAACTTCCGCCGCCACATCATCACGATCGAGGAACCGATCGAATTCGTGCATCGAAACAAGAAAAGCATCATCACCCAGCGTGAGGTGCCGATTCAAACACCTTCCTTCGCTGACGGCCTCCGCGCTGCTTTGCGCGAAGATGCCGATATCGTGCTTGTGGGCGAAATGCGTGATTTGGAAACCATCGCCCTCGCGCTTACGGCGGCGGAAACAGGCTTGCTCGTGTTCGGCACTCTGCACACCAACAACGCTCGCAAAACCGTTGACCGTATCATCGACGTTTTCCCCTCCGATCAGCAGAGCCAGGTGCGCACCATGCTTGCCGCCTCATTGAAGGGCGTCGTCGCCCAGCTCCTCATGAAAAAGTCAGACGGGAAGGGCCGTGCCGCCGTGAATGAGATCTTGGTCACAAATCCTGCTGTCAGTGCCATCATTCGTGAAGGCGCCACACAGAAGCTCTACGACGTCATCATCGGCGGCAAAGCGCAGGGCATGCAGTTCATGGACGAAGCCATCTGGCAGAAGCTACGCGACGGTTACGTCACGCCGATGGAGGCCTACATGAAAGCCATCGATAAAAACCGCTTCAAAGCCTTCCTGCCGCCTGAAGATGCGGGTCTTGCCGCGGCCAGTGGTGGTGACGCCAACAAGTAACCACTGAACCAGATGCGTCTTGCCGCATTCGTCACGTTGAACTAGACTAAGGTCGAATTGACGGATGAGCACGGCTTCAGAGGGAAATCCTAAGGATCATGCAACGCGCACCGGTAAACTACCCGGCGCGTTGACGATGATGGCTGCCACCGCCCTTGGCGGCGTCCTCGTTTCACGCATGAACAAGACGCCGTTGGTGCTTGCTGCGGGCGCCGCAGCTTTGGCCTTGCTGAACCGAAAAAAAACCAGCACGACCGCGCCCCACACTTCAACCGACTCTGTGGTGATGCCACCCGTGATTCAGCCGCAAAGCCAGATCGAAGAATGGCTCGCTCAACAGATTCATCGCGAAGAAAACGCCCCCGTCGTCGCACTGGTGCCAGCAGCGATCACGGAGCCCGAGGATGACTACATTCCGCAATCCCTGCTGTCTGATGACACGGCTGAAATTGCCCCACTAGACGACACCTTCGCGTCTCTTACTAAGCCGGTGCTACGCCTGCCCAATGCCACACCTCCTCGGTCCGATAACGATCTTGCTCCACCCGTTTTGCAAGCCCTCGAAGCCACCGAATCCTCTCCTACCTCTGACGCAGCTTGGATTCTCGGGGTCGAACCACTGCCCAGTCTAAACGAATCGGGCGCGCCCCCCTCGTTGGTCAGCAGCATGTTTTCCTCCGAGCCCGTTCTAATGGCTGGATTCGCATCATCGGCGGTTTTTTCCGCTCCCGTATTTGAAGGTGGCTCCCTTCCGGATGAAATCGAAGTCGCACCTGACCCCGAACCGCTGACACATCTGACGCCTTCAGTGCTAGAAGAGCCAAGGCCGACACCCGAACCGGAGGAGGTGCTCGAAGAGGCGCCCATAGCTGAAGTCCTTGAGATCCCGCTTCAAATAGCAGCCGCAGGTGAGGCTTCCTTTGATCCGCCACTTGCCTTCACGCCAGATAACCCTTGGGCACCTCCAGTCGAAGCATCGCTACCACTTCCTATCGCATCTCTCAGCCCCGTGATCGAGGCTGAAATCATCCTCCGACCACGCGCTCCGACTCAGGCTGCCGTGATGAGTAAAACGAAGCACGTCACCTCACGCTTGGCACATCCCAGTGCGGCAATCAGCTCACCGGCAGAACGCGAAGATTCGACTCTTGACCATGACCTGTCGTCAACGCTCCAGGAACAGCCCTCTCTCACGACTTGGAGTTCGTGGTGGCGCGGTGATTGATCTGACATGTTCAACTACTCTGTCTCCATCGCGTCATTTTGGGTGGTTTATCTGAACCGGGTTGTGAGAGTTTTGTGTCTTGTTGCTAAGGCAGCACTTGACGTGGGGCGTCCCTGCCCGCGAAGGTACGACTTTAACCCCCGACCGCTTCCATTGCGATCATGTCCGAGACTTTGAACCAACCTTCTGCATCATCCTCTGATTCTGCCATCTCAGCCGCCCGTGCGGCCGTGGAGTCGGAGCGCGCCGCAGTGAAGGAGTATCCAGGCAAGGCTCCTGGCCTTGTGCGTGCGCTGCAGGCATTGGGAGATGCGCAGCGCGAGGCGGGGGACGTCGCGGGTGCTGAGGTGTCCTATCGTGAGGCGCTGGAGGCGGGTGCAAAGCTGGAAATGCCGGCGGATGTGATCGCGAATGTGCGCACGAATCTGGCGACGCTGCTGGACTTCAATGGGCGTGAAACAGAATCATTGCCCTACTATGAGGAAGCGATCAGCAATCATGAGGCATTGGGCGGTGAGAACCTCGAGGTAGCGGCGCAACTGCGGAATAACCTGGCGATGACGTACAAGTGCCTAGGCAAGTTTGCGCTGGCTGAGCAGCATTACCTGCGAGCGTTGGAGACATTGGAGAACAAGCGCGGCCGCAGATCGGAGTCGGTGGCCTGTGTGTTTAACAATCTGGGGAGTCTGTATTACGCGGCGGGGTTTCCCGATCAGGCGAAGGAGATGTTTGAAGACGGGCTGAAGATTCGCATTGAGGTACTGGGATCGAAGCATCGTGATGTGGCGCAGTCGTACTGCAATCTGGCCACGGCATGCCATGAATTGGCGGAGAATATCGCCGCGCAGCAGCATTTTGAAACGAGTCTGAGCATCCTGGAGGCGCAACTGCCGAAAGAAGCGTCGAGTTATGAGGCCATCGGGCAGGATTACGTCGCGATGTTGAACATTCTGAGTGAGGAAGGGAAAGCGATAGCCTTCCAAAAGCGGCAGGAGAAAGCGCTAGCGGCGGTTTGATGCATGGTGGCGTTTGCCAAACGCCTTCTCCGCATGAAAGGTGCGCGTGGATGACGCGCACAACTGCTCTCAAAGAAAAAATCTGGACCGGCACCCCTGTGTCAACGGGGGTGGCACATGCCGTGGTGCATGTGCTGAAGGATCAATTTGATGAGCCGGATGCGGATAGCATTACGCCTGGGATGGTGGAGAGCGAGATGGCGCGGCTGCATGCGGCGCTGGCAGTGACGAGCAAGGAGATCGAGGAACTGCAACGTGTGATGGCTGGCGAGCAGGGCAGCGCGGAGAGTGAGATCTTCGAAACGCATCTGCTGATCCTACTGGACTCGACGATTCTAAAGCAGACAGAGAAAACGGTGCGCGAAAAGCTGGTGTGCGTGGACTGGGCCTACTACAAGCTGATGTGCAAGCACATGGACGCACTGCGAGGACTGGCAGACGCGTATCTGCGCGAGCGTTTTCTAGATATCAAGGATGTCACCCAGCGCGTGATGCGGCATTTGCGTGGTGAATTGATGCAGCACCCGATGTTTGATGAGCCGGTGATCATCGTGGCGCATGATCTGACGCCATCGGACACGGTACAACTAGACCGCACCAAGGTGCTCGGCTTTGCGGTGGAAACAGGCAGCGCGGTCTCGCATGCGGCGATCATTGCCCGTTCGCTGGCGCTTCCTGCAGTAGTGAAACTGCACGGTATCTGCGATGAACTGCATAGCGGCGACACGGTGCTGCTGGATGGCGAAGGCGGGCAATTGATCTTGAATCCGACACCGGAGACGCAGGCGCGTTATCGCACGCGTGAAGAGCAGGCGGAACGGCGGGAGGATGTTTTCCAAGAAGAGCGCCACCGCCCTTCGACGACGCTTTGCGGCCGCATGATCTGCATAGGAGCCAATGCGGAGTTTGTCGAAGAGGTGGGCATTGTAGAAGACAGCGGTGCGGAAGAGGTGGGACTGTTTCGCACGGAATTTCTGCATCTGGAGAACCCAGACGCGACAGAAGATGAACTTACAGAAGCCTACAGTCGTGTGGTGAAATCACTCTCACCCAAGCGTGTAGTGTTTCGGACGCTGGATCTCGGTGGCGATAAAGTGGATGAACGTCTCGCGGTGGAACCGGAGCCTAATCCATTTCTCGGCTGGCGCGGCATCCGGCTGTCGCTGGGTCGGCTTGATTTGTTTAAGCGTCAGCTTCGCGCTCTGCTGCGTGCGGCGGCGCATGGGCGCGTGGGCATCATGTTCCCGATGGTGTCCGGCGTGCAGGAAGTGATCGATGCCAAGGCCGTGCTCAGCAATTGCGCGGATGAACTCACAGCCGAAGGCATTGACGTGCCCGAAGAGGTCGAGGTAGGTGCGATGATCGAGATTCCCAGCGCTGCGTTGTCGGCTGACTTGATCGCTGCGGAAGTCGATTTCCTGAGCCTTGGGACGAATGATTTGATTCAATACACGATTGCCGTGGACCGGTTGAATGATCGTGTGGCGGGGCTCTACCAACCTACGCATCCCGCTGTGCTGCGCTTGATCGGCATGTCGGTTAAAGCGGCCCACGGTGCGGGCATCCGCATCGGCATGTGCGGAGAGATGGCGTCAGACCTGCGGCTCACGCCGCTGATGATTGGCCTTGGTTTGAATGAACTTAGTGTGGCGACTACCCAGATCGCCAGGGTGAAGCATGCCGTGCGGCGTCTCTCCGTTCTGGAGTGTACCGAGCTGGCACGCGCCGCCGAAAAATGCACCAGCCCGGCCGAGATTTTGACACTCAGCCGGGCTGTGGCAGGGCGGTGCTATCCCGAATTGTTCGAGTAGCACGTGGTTTTGGGGTTAAGCGGCGAGCTTGGCCTTTGCTTTGCGCACGGTCTTGGCTGGCTTGGGGGCCATCGTGGGGCGGAATGCATCGCCAAAGAGGTATTGGCGTGCGCTGTCCACCTGTCCCATGACGCGGCGGTTCCACTTGGTGTATTCTTTGCCCAAGCGTTCTTCGACATCTTGTTGCTGGAGTGCGCTATCGAGACTCAAGCGCTCGTTGCGCAGCTCCAATTGGAAGGTGATTTCCGGGATGTGCAGTTCGACGGCTTCGAACATGTCCATCACGCGGGCAGCGTAGCTGGTGTCCCAAACCTTGTCGTCTTCGTCGTAACAACTGGTGACGAGATGGGCGATGAGGTATTCCGCGTTGTCGGAGAAGACTTCTGCTGCCTCGATGACTGAATCAAAGCTCTCGCGGTCCGCCGTGACGGGTAGCACCACCGATACTGCGATGCCGGTTTCGTTGAGGATCTGATCCATCTCGCAGGCTTGGTAGAATTTGTTGAAAAACTCACCCAAGCCGGTTCCCACATCCAAAATGGTCAAGGGGATGGCATCAATGGCGGCAAGAAACTCTCTCGGTGTCAGCGTGCTGGCGTCGAGAGCCGTAGAACCCGGCATTGCGGGGATGTCCTCTTCAGTGAGGGAGAGGAGTTGATGGGCGACACCATACTGCTGGAGTGAGCCTTCTTCGTTTATGCGGACAGCAAAAGTTGGGTAATAACCCAAACCGACATGAACAACACACCAACGAAAAAGCGGACCTTTGACGAGCATTTCAAGCGCGACGCAGTCGCGCTGCTTGAAGGCGGTCGTAAGGCCGCCCAACT
>CANIBP010000089.1 GCA_947466075.1 Verrucomicrobiaceae bacterium | reverse complement strand
GCGATAACTTCGAAACCGTTGGTCAAGCGCACCTTGGCCACCTTACGAAGAGCGGAGTTGGGCTTCTTCGGCGTGCGGGTCATCACCTGAAGGCAGACGCCACGACGCTGCGGGCACTTGGCGAGCGCGGGAGACTTCGACTTTACCGCTTTATCTTTGCGGCCGTGTCTGACGAGTTGATTGATGGTGGGCATGGTGTGAAAGAGCTGTGATCCTTGGCTTTTCGGAGCCAGTTTCGGAAGACAGCGTGCCATGCTCACAATGAGCATACACAGACTTTTCCGGTTCTGGGTCCGATAATGAAGGCGCTCCGTGGAGCGCCTTGATCTACCAACTTCACAAGTGAGGCTGGGCCTTGGGAGCGCGCATTCTGGCGAGTCCCACTCTGCTCGCAAGCAGTATTTCACTGTTTTGTTAACAATTTTTGAAACCCCACCCCCACTGGGCCAATCGACCACCTCCAAACGCAGTGAAGCAGGCATTGCTGCCTGCTTCACGCCTACACATCATCCAGTCACACCTCTCAGATCGACATCAGGTAATCCAACAGCTGCTGCACCTGCTGCTTGCTGAGCTTCAAATAGCGATCTTTTGCCGCCTTCGCCTCACCATCGTGCGCTTTGATGGCGTCATCGGCCGTGGCAGCGCGTCCATCGTGCAAATACGGAGCGCTGGCACGCAGACCCCACAGCGGAGCGGTTTTCATCTCGCGTACATCGGCGGGGCCTTGGGCGATGCCGTCTCCTAAAGCGCCCATGTCATGCAGCAACAGGTCGGAGAACAACCAAACCTCCTGATTTCGCAATGCCGCAGAGCGATTTGGCCCCGTAAACATCACCGGCACATGGCACAGCGCGCAGCCCAGGTTTTGAAAAACACCACGCCCCACGGCGACAGAATTCGTCAGTGGCAGGCGCGGTGGCGGGCCTAGCCACCGCATGAAGTCGGCCACACGGTCGATGTCACCCTTGCCTGAGGCAGGATCCACCACGTCCTCGGGATCAGCGACGGTGTCATACTGGCTGAGAAGTTGGGCGTTGCCATTCGGTGCGTTCTCCACTGGGAACAGCCGACTGGTGATGCCCATCTCATTGAGATAGGCGTCTCCGCCAAAGGTCAGCAGCGTCGCCACCTGAGCTTTCCAGCCAAAACGGCCGATCAAGGTCTTTCCCGTGGCCGGATCCGCGACCATGGCCGCTTTGCCCAAGACACCATCGACGGGACGCCGCCGAACATTGCGCAGAATCTCGCCATCAGGGATCGCTTCGATCAGGCCTAGACCAAACAGAGGTGTGGAATTGCGCTGAGCCACCACATTAGCCTCCGACGGCACGACTTCGTGCAAGATGGCGTTAATCTCCTGCTCTTGCTGCAATGACCCACCCAGCGAGGTCAACGGATTAAACACCCCGTTCGTGGTTTTTCCAAAACGCGTCACGTTGATCGCGCTAGCGCCACCCGTGGCTGGCGCGGAATGGCAGGTCACGCATGAATCACGATTGAAGATCGGCCCAAGACCACCAGCTTCCGTTTCAGAGCTTTCAAAGTCCTCTTTGCCGTCAACAAACTCTTCAAGCTCCTTGCGGGACAAACCCGGCAAGGGATCTCCCAATTGTGGCTTTAAGGCATTCGGCGGTGGTCCAGGCGGACGTTTTTGGTGCGGTGGACGGTTCGCCGGATGTTTGGGGGGCATTTGGCCCGCTGCCTGCATCCCGAAGGAACAGGCCAGGACAAGCGTGAGATAAGTGGTGATGCGGATCGCTTTCATGACAGGATGGGGTTGTCTGCAATCACGCCTGTGCGTGATCTCGTTGTCTGGGGAAATCCCACCGCCTGAAAATCGTTACCAAAATTGTTTCAAGCTTGCTTCAATATTTCTTCCGCAACGCCATGACTCTCAAACTTATCCTCAAATACCTGCTCAGCGCCGGCCTCATAACGCTCGTCAGTGAAATCGTGAAACGCAGTGACAAACTCGGTGCCCTTCTCGCTGCCCTACCCTTTGTGAGCATCATCACTTTGTTCTGGGTCTATCACGAGAGTGCACCCGCAGTCCGGGAACAGAAGACTGCCGACCACATGTTCTACATCTTCTGGTACGTGCTGCCCACACTGCCGATGTTTCTGCTCTTTCCCATGTTCCAACGCTGGTGGGGCTTCCACGGTGCCCTTGGCGGCAGCACTGTCTTGACCGTGGTCTTGTTTGCACTGCTACGCGCTATCACGGCCCGCTTCGGTCTGATGCTTTAACAGTCCGTCGCCGAGGCAAGCCAAAGGATGAAGGATTGTGATTGTCACATCATCGCGTTCGTGATGAACTTCGCCTGCTCGCACCGTTAGACTGCGGTCACTTTCCAACCCATGAAACACACGCTCTTCCTCACTTTCTTCATCGCAGCACTCGCACAGGCCGATGATATTCGCCTTCAGCCGCCGAAAGACCTGAACGGCTATTTCCCCTTCAATCCGCCCTCGTCGCTGAGCGAATGGGACATGCGCAAGGAGCAGGTGCGCCGCCAAATTCTCGTGGCGGAAGGTTTGTTTCCGATGCCAACGAAGACACCGCTCAATCCTGTGATTCACGGCAAGGTCGAGGGCGATGGCTTCACCGTGGAGAAGGTCTATTTCGAGAGTGCCCCCGGTTTTTTTGTCACGGGCAGTTTGTGGAAGCCTAAAGTCATCAAGGGCAAGGTGCCGGGTGTGATGTTTGCCCATGGTCACTGGCAGGATGCACGCCTCTCACTCGAAACACCGGAAAAAGTGCGTGCAGAGATCGCAGCGGGTGGAGAACGTTTCGAACGTGGCGGAAGGAGCATCTTCCAGTCGCTCTGCGTGCAACTTGCGCGCATGGGCTGTGTCGTTTGGCAGTGGGACATGCTCAGTGATTCGGATTCCATCCAGTTCTCGCGTGAGATTGTGCATAAATTCGCCAAACAACGCCCGGAAGCCAACACGGTCGAGAATTGGGGTCTCTACAGCCCGCAGGCGGAGTCGCATCTGCAATCCATCATGGGCCTGCAAACCTGGAATGCCGTGCGCGGTCTCGATTTCCTCCTCTCGCTGCCAGAAGTCGATCCCGAACGCACCGCGATCACCGGTGCGAGTGGCGGCGGCACGCAGACGATGCTGCTCGCAGCCATTGATGACCGCATCAAACTTTCCTTCCCCTGTGTGATGGTCAGCACATCCATGCAGGGCGGTTGCACCTGTGAAAACGCCTCGCTGCTGCGCATCGGCACCGGCAATGTCGAGTTCGCTGGTCTCTTCGCACCCAAGCCACAGGGCATGAACACAGCGAACGATTGGACCAAAGAAATGGCAACGAAGGGCTTTCCTGACTTGCAGAAACTCTACGAGACACACGGCAAGAAAGACAACGTCATGCTCCTGCGCGGCGAGCACTTTCCGCACAACTACAATGCTGTCACACGCAGTGCCTTCTACACCTTCTTAAACAAGCACTTCAAACTTGGTCAACCGTCACCCGTCATTGAGCAGGACTTCGAGCCACTCACCAAAGAACAGCTCAGCGTGTGGGACGACAAACACCCTGCGCCGAAAGCCGCCGATCCCGAGTTCGAGCGCAAACTGCTCAAATACTTCAGCGACGATGCTGACAAGCAATTGCGTGATGCTGACCCGAATGTTCTCCGTCAGGCCATCGAAGTCGTCATTGGTCGCACTTATGACAAAGCAGGCGAGGTCGAGTGGGCGCTCAAAGACAAACAGGACCGTGGTGATCACCTCGAAATGACCGGCACGTTGATGAACAAGACCTATAACGAGGCATTGAATGTCGCATGGCTTTACCCAAAACAATGGAATGGTCGTGTGGTCATCTGGCTCGATGACGCAGGCAAATCCGGGATTCAAAACGACGACGTGAAGAAACTCGTCTCAGGCGGTGCTGCCGTACTCGGGGTCGATCTGCTTTTTCAAGGCAGTGAGCCGGTGAAACAAACTCGTGTGGTAGCCAATCCACGTGAGTTCGCCGGCTTTACGCATGGCTACAACCACGCGCTGTTCGCACAACGCACGCACGACGTGCTGACGCTCATCACCTTCCTACGTAACTCGAAGGTCGGCTCACATCCGAGTCCAAAAACCGTCTGCCTTGCCGCTTTTGGTGAACAAACCGGTCCCATCGCAGTTGCCGCCTTGGCACTCGCCAGTGGACACGTGGATCTCGCTGCCGTGGACACACATGGTTTCCGCTTTGGCAAGGTGCTCGACTATCGTGACCCGATGTTCCTTCCTGGTGGTGCCAAGTATCGAGATCTTCCTGGGATGCTGTCGCTCTACGATCCCAACCGGCGCTGGATCAAAGGCGACAAAGGAGATGCCGAAGGTTCGGCGGTGGAATGGCTCTTGAAATAATCCCGTCATGAAACTCATCCTCATCATTTTCACGCTCATCGGTTTTGCCGCCGCTCAAGACGCTCCGCTGCCACCCAAAGACAAGTTCCATCTCTTCCTTCTCGTCGGGCAGTCTAACATGGCCGGGCGTGGTGTGCTGGAAGAACAGGACAAGACGCCGCATGCGCGGGTGCTGATGCTGAGCAAGGAAGGCAAATGGGTGCAAGCGATTGATCCGATGCATTTTGACAAACCGGCGGCTGGCGTCGGTCTGGGCAAGACCTTCGGTCAAATCATCGCCGAAGCGAATCCGGGCGTCACGGTAGGACTCATCCCCTGCGCCGTCGGCGGTTCACCCATCGACACTTGGAAACCGGGCGTGTTTTATCCAGCGACGAAAAGCCATCCATGGGACGACATGGTGAAGCGCGTCGATATCGCGCTGCCCGCAGGCACGCTCAAAGGCATCCTCTGGCATCAAGGCGAGTCGGACAGCAATGCCAAAGACGCTCCAGTGTATGAGGCAAAGCTGCACGATTTGGTGAAACGCCTGCGCGAAATCGTGCAAGCGCCTAACGTTCCCTTCATCGCCGGACAGATGGGCAAGTTCGATGATGCACCATGGAAGCCTGAGGCTCTGATTGTGGATCGTGCCCATCAAGATCTGGCAAAGAAAGTGCCGCACACGGCCTTCGTCAGCGCCGAGGGTCTGAAGCACAAAGGGGACAAGGTGCATTTCGATTCAGCATCGTTTCGTGAACTTGGAAAGCGATACGCGGAGGCATTCCTCAAGATGACCCAGAAGCAATGATCCTATCGGGATCGTGAAGAAGGGGAGTTCGCGTCCGTATTGGTGCGCATGCTTCGCCTTATACTTCTCTCCGCATTCGCGGCACTCGCATCGATCACGCTCCACGCCGAGTTTAAAGCGGGAGCCGCCATCATCGACATCACACCGCCGAAACTGCCCGTGCTGGTCAACGGCGGCATGCTCAGCCGCTATGTGGACAAGATCAACACGCAGATCCATGCGCGGGCCATCGTTGCGACGGATGGGAAAACACCGATCGCTATTGTGGTGGCAGACAGTTGCATGATGGGCCGCGAATTGCTCGACGATGTCAAAAAGATGGCGGCGGCGAAGACGGGTATCGCCATGGATCACATCCTGATCTCGGCGACGCATGCGCATTCGGCTCCAGCTTCGATGGGATGCCTCGGAACCGATCCTGATCCGAACTATGTGCCCTTTTTGAAGGAACAATTGGTAGCAGCCATCGCAGCGGCTCAAGCAGCGCTTCAGCCAGCTCGCCTAGGATTTGCCAAGGCGAACGCGGCAGAGTTCACGGCACTGCGGCAATGGATTCGCAGGCCCGATCGAGTGGTAGAAGACCCTTTCGGCAACAAGACGGTGCGGGCCAACATGCACGCTGGAGCCAAGTGGGATGATTCGGTGGGTGAAGCGGGACCGGAAGATTCTGATCTCTCGCTGATTTCGATTCAAACGCAGGACGGCAAGCCGCTGGCGGTGCTGGCGAACTTCTCGATGCACTACTTTGGCGACAAGGACATCAGCGCTGACTATTTCGGACTGTTCTCAGACGGATTGAAGCAGCGCATCGACCCGGAAGGCAAATTGGTTGGCATCATGTCCCATGGCTGCAGCGGTGACATCTATCGCGTTGATTACACGGTGCCGGCGGAGCAGCGCCCCAAGCCCACGATCGATGAATACACGAACGGACTTCTCGACATCGCAGTGAAAGCTTACGCGGGCATCCAATACGGTGACCAGCCCGTGATCGCGATGGCGGAGAAACGCATGACCTTGAAGTATCGCGTGCCGGACAAGCAGCGGCTCGAATGGGCACAGCGCATCGTGGCAGAGATGGGCGATCGTTTGGCAAAGACGCCGACCGAGGTGTATGCGCGTGAGCAGATCATCCTGCATGAGCGGCAGCAGACGGAGATCGTGGTGCAGGCGCTGCGCCTTGGTGACATCGGCATCGCGACGACGCCGAATGAAACGTATGCGATCACCGGCTTGAAGATCAAAGCGGCGAGTCCCCTGCCCTACAACATGGTCATCGAACTGGCGAATGGCGGCGACGGCTACATCCCGCCGCCGGAGATGCATGCCTGGGGCGGCTACAACACCTGGGCAGCGCGCTCTGCTGGGCTGGAGGTGATGGCGGAGCCAAAGATCACCGCTGCGGCGATCGAATGTCTCGAGAAGGTCGCCGATAAACCGCGTCACGAATGGAAACTGAACGATGGCGTGGCTGCAAAGACCGTGCTGGCCATGAAACCGGTCGCCTACTGGCGCTTGAACGAATTCACCGGCCCTGTAGCCGCAGATGCGAGCGTTCATGGGCACGACGCAGTGTATGAGAAAGATGTCGCCTACTATCTGGAAGGACCGAATTCCGCAGACTTCTGCGCCAATGGCAACATCAACCGTGCACCGCATCTCGTCGGCGCTCGAATCCGCTCGCGCCTAGCTGGTCTAGGAAATCACTACTCAGTCTCGTTGTGGTTTTGGAATGGTATGCCCAATGATGGGCGTGACACGAGCGGTTGGCTATTCTCACGCAGTCATGATCACGGTCTCAGCGTGTTCGGTGATCACCTCGGCGTCGGCGGCAAGAGCGGTCACACAGGCAAGCTAATCTTCTTCAACGGCACAGATGAAACAGCACTCGTGGCCGGCAAAACCGAGATTCCGCGCTGGCAGTGGCAGCATCTGGTGCTCGTGCGCGATAGGAACGCCGTGCGTGCCTATCTCAACGGCGCGCTCGAACTCCAGGCCGAAAGCGTCATCGATCCATTCATGTCTTTGGGTGAATGTTTCTTCGGCGGACGCAGCGACAACGAATCCAACTGGGAGGGCCGATTGGATGAGATCGCGGTCTTTGACCGTGCACTGAGCGTGGAGGAAGTGGCGAAGCTGGGGCAGAAATGAGGCACATTCACTGTTCATTCACACAGCCTAATGCGCCGAACTGTCCCTTGCATTCCTACCGGCGCTAGCTAACCACGTCATTCCCTGATTCAAACAGGGCTCCGGGAAACGACTCGGAGACACTTCATGTCAGAACATCAAAATTCAAACAGTTGGACCCTGGCCCTTGTGGCTTTGGGTGTGGTTTTCGGAGACATCGGCACCAGTCCGCTTTACGCGCTGAAGGAATGCCTGCATCACGCCAACCCCTCGGCGGATGATCCCCTCGGCGTGCTGGGACCACTGTCCCTCATGTTTTGGTCACTGATCGTGATGGTCTGCTTCAAGTATCTCGGCTTCATCACCAAGGCGACCAACCAGGGCGAAGGCGGGATGTTTGCGCTGCTGACGTTGTTCCGCTCCGCCAAGGACAGCTTCAAGCCGCAGACCACGGGTGCCATCGTGCTGATCGGCATTTTCGGTGCCTGCCTGCTGTATGGCGACGGCATGATCACGCCAGCCATCTCCGTGCTCTCCGCGGTTGAAGGCCTGGCGCTGCTGGATGCCAAACTCGGCACCGGACTGGCGAACTACGTCGTGCCCATTTCCGGCGTCATCATCTTCGGACTCTTCCTCGTGCAGCGACATGGCACTGCGCGCATCGGCAAGGCCTTTGGCCCCATCATGGTGTTGTGGTTCATTACCTTGGCGTTCCTTGGCATCATCAATATCAGCAGCTATCCCGGCGTGTTTTCAGCGCTATCGCCGCATCACGGCGTCAATTTTCTCCTGCATCACGGCCATGAAAGCTTCGTGCTCATGGGTCTCGTTCTGCTCGCGGTCACCGGTTGTGAAGCGATGTATGCGGACATCGGCCACTTTGGCCGGCCACCGCTGGTGCGTAGCTGGTACTTCATCGTGCTGCCCGCCCTGATGTTGAACTACCTCGGTCAGGGCGCGTTGGTCCTTTCCGACGTCAAAGCCTCGCTGCAGCCCGGTTATCATCACTTCTTTAGCTTGGTGCCGCAGGTAGCCCTGATTCCCGTGATTCTGCTGGCCACAGCCGCCACCATCATTGCCTCGCAGGCCATGATCACGGGTGTTTACTCGCTCACCCAGCAAGCGGTGCAACTCGGCTACCTGCCGCGCTTAAAGATCATTCACACCAACCCCGACGTGCGCGGCCAGATCTACATGCCGCAGGTGAACTACCTCCTCCTGGTGGCCTGCCTTGCGCTGGTATTCCACTTCAAGTCCTCCACCAATCTCGCCGCCGCCTACGGCCTGTCCGTGGCCATGGACATGACCTTTACGAGCGTCCTGTTCTTCCTGGTGGCTCGGTATGTTTGGCAATGGCCGTTCTGGAAGGCCTTTATCCCGCTGGTGATCTTCCTCGTTCCTGAACTCGGCTACGTCTCCGGCAGCTTGCTCAAATTCTTCGCCGGGGCTTGGTTCCCGCTCGTCATCGGCCTTAGCATTTGGATCATCATGAAGACGTGGACCGACGGCCGCGCCATTCTCTTCGAAGCCATGCAGCGCGGTCGCCTGCCCGTGCAGTTCCTCGTCGATGAGATCAAGAAGGATCGCATCATCCGTGTACCCGGCACCGCCGTCTTCATGTCCGCCAGCGCCGATGGCCTCCCGCTCGCGCTGCTGCATCATTTGAAACATAACAAAGCCCTGCACCAGCAGGTCGTGCTACTCACCGTACGCTTCGAGGCGGTGCCCTACGTCGAGGATGCAACGCGCCACGAGATCAGCGAGTACCACGATGAATTCTACCGCGTCCTGTTGCGCTACGGCTTCTCCGAGTCCCCCAATGTCTTCGATGACCTCTGCCAGGCGCTGAGCGAGAAGACCAAAGTCAAACGCAACGGCATCACCTTCTACCAAAGCCGCGAAGTACTCCTCACCAACGGCCCTGGCAAGATGGCCGCATGGCGTAAAAAACTCTTCGTCATGCTTTCCCGCCTTTCGCGTCCTGCCACCGGCTACTTCGAGTTGCCACCCCGCCAAGTCATCGAACTGGGCATTCAGTTGGAGGTGTAAGTGCGCGGCTCACGTGATTTGGAGTCTCCTTTGCCTTCACTCTGACCTTTGACCGAGGGGGCTGCACTGCCTTTATTCGATGTGAGTTAGCTTCTTGGTTAGTAGCATAGATCGCTGGCAGGGCCAACCGCACCATCAAGCACACTCAGGAAAGTTGTGACCATTCCACTCCTCTCGTGCCGTTTTCACTCGCTACGACTCCAAGACGCCGTGTTTTTTGTATCCGCTGAATATCGCCGCGCGGTCTGCGTCCCAATCGACGCTATGAAAATACTCTCTTCCCGTTCCATCCTCGCCGCCGTCCTTGTTTCCTTCACCAGCAGTTGCACTACCGCCTATGATGCCTACGGGCGTCCGCAGCAGGTCGTTTCACCCGGCGGAGCTTTGTTGGGTGCTGCTGTAGTCGGCCTCGTCGCCTACGGCCTTGCCAGCGGCGGCAACAATAACAACAACAGGCAGTGCCAGAGCAATCGCTCCGGGTACAACAACTACGGCTACAACAACTACGGCTACAACGGCTACGGCTACAACGGCTACGGCTACAACGGTCACCACCATCGCAACAACTGGTAATCACACGGCCAGTACTTTTCGGCCTCTCTCCATATACTGCGCAATGACTAAGGCCGCTCACAACATTGAGGAAGCCATCGATGCCGTCCACAAGGCGGGTCAAACAGCGGAGAAATAGGGCACGCAGGCAGACACAGCCAACCGTCTAGCCCTCATCCCCGCGCTATGGGGTTCACTATGCTGCGCACCTGCCGCGCCAAGCATTCGTCAGGAGCGCAAATCTGACGTAGGCTCATCGTCCCCCTCTTTGCCTCTTCCATACATGCTTTCTCTGATTCTGACTCATCCCGGCGGCGCCCACAAGGACGAACTGCTCGCCTGCTGCCTCCTCGCCAGGGCTTACGCACCAAAACCGTGGAAAATGCCGTCCTTTGTCTATCATAACCTTGGGTTAAGAAGGTCATTTGGGAAGAATCAAAAACGGATTGGCAAAGGAATGGGCGCAATGGAATGATTTGGATCAGACTCAGTCAGGATTTC
>CANIBP010000088.1 GCA_947466075.1 Verrucomicrobiaceae bacterium | reverse complement strand
TGCCAACCTAATCATTGCAAACAAATCGTTGAAAATGGGTTTTTACACTTAGGCGTCGGAAGGACTGTGGCAAAAGTAACCGAGCGCCCTTGCGCTGTCAGGTCAGAGGCTTGCGTATCAAGAGGCCAGCCCCCCTCACACCCCGCCTCCGCTCCACATCCAGGGCCAACTCGACCCGGCCCCCTCAAAAGCAATTTCCTAGCAGTCTGCCACCCGCACCGCCGCCATCACCATGATCTTTGATTACATCACCACCTTTTATAACTCCAAACGCCTGCATTCATCCAGGGCATACGCATGAAATGAGCAACTGAGCATGGAGATTAGACGGCGAAGAAACCGCTGTACAAAATTCCATAACCACTGATGAGAGTGAGGATGGAAACCGACCCTATCGCCATCTCGACACACCCGGTCGCTGAGGAGCAGGCCGCTTTGCCAAACATCCTTCGGCTCAAGGAGCTTTTTGCGACCCTGCCCGATGCACGTGTGCGCGGGCGCGTGCTGCACTCCCTGCCCGAGGTGCTGCTGATCGCCCTGTGTGCCATGGTCAGCGACTGCGAGGACTTCACCGACATGGGACACTTCGCCCAGTCGCAGCTCGCCTGGCTGCGCCAGTTCATGCCGTTGCGCAACGGCGCGCCCTCGCACGATGTCTTCCGCAACGTCTTCCTCGCCCTGCAGCCCGACGCCTTGCTCGAAATCATGGAGCTGTGGGTCGGCGAACTCGATGGCAAACAAGTCACCATTGACGGCAAAGTCAGTCGTGGAGCCAAGGACGGCGTCACTGGCAAAAGCTCCCTGCACATCCTGCGCGCCTGGGTCAGCGAGGCAGGTCTGAGCGTCGGCCATGAAGTCTGCGCCGAGAAAAGCAACGAACTCGAAGCCCTGCCGTGTCTGCTGGCCAAACTCCAGCTCCACGGAGCCGTCGTCACCATTGACGCCATGGGCGGTCATCCCGACACCGCCCGCCAGATTCAGGACAAAGGGGCTGACTACATCCTCGCGCTCAAGGCCAACGAAAAAGAAGCGCATCAGGATGTCATCGCCCACTACGAGACGCAGCGGACCACGGCAACCACGGAGGAAGTCCACGACAAAGGTGCCTGGGTGCAGGGCAGTGAAGTAAGCACGAGCTGCGAGCAGAACCGGGGGCGCCACGAGCAGCGGGAAGTCGTCGTAAGCCGGGAGCTGGACTGGTGGCCCAAATCCTGGAAATGGGCGGGGCTGCAAAGTGTGATCTGCGTGCGGCGCGAGACGATGCGCCAGCGCCATGCTGCGGAAGAGCCCACTGTGGAGACCCACTACTACCTCAGCAGCCTCAAAGTCAGCGCCGCCGAGCTGGGCCGGCTCATCCGCAATCATTGGTCGGTGGAAAATCAGTGTCATCATCTGCTCGACGTCACCTACCATGAGGACCACTGCCAGGTGCGCGACAAAGCCGCCGCGCACAACCTCACCCTGATGCGCGAACTCTCGGCCAAAGTGCTCAGATGCAGCAAGGTCAAAGGCTCCATCCGCAGCCAGCGCAAGCGCTGCGCTCTGGACCCCGCTTTCAGGACCTCCCTCACCTTTCGCATTTTCCACGGTTTTGGTGCGTAAGCCCTGCTCGCGCGACACCCTTCCCCTGCCTGTCCTTGACGTCGCAGATGCTTGAATCATTCTCCCTCCCCATGGCATTCACCGAAGACGAAACGACCGAGCACCTTAAGGTGATCGAAGACAAGTTCTGGTCCCGCCGACGTCCGCCATTGCATCTGCGTGACCGGATACGTGAGGGCCAGAGGATGGATGGGCAGGCCATCGAGTTGTTCTTCGTGCGTCCGGTATTCGAGCGTCCGGGCCTGTTCACCGAGGAATCCATTGCCAAAGTGCAGCACATGCGCAGCAGGGACGTCCGGCGCCTGTTCTGGAAACGTGCCGACGGCAAGTGGCACGCTTATCCACCCTGCCGGGAGGTGAAGTCACTGACCGACGCCCTCCGCGTGATCGATGAAGACGGGCACCACTGCTTCTTTGGGTGAGGCGTGTGGTCGAGTAAGGCCAGTGGATGGGCAGGAGGCGGGTGATGTTGCCCTGCGGCGACTGGTCGCATTCTACTCAGCTTTCGATCTTTGAAACAGACCCTTGATCCGGCCAAAGAGCGACTTCTTTGGTGTCTCCACCGTTGCCGGCGGTGGGAGGAGGTCATTGGGCTTGTCGCGCGCGGGAATGGCACGTGGGACAATGGTTTCGGGCATGGTTTCGAATTGGAAGGCTTTGTCAAAATTCTCACTACCATCGCCAATGCGGGCCTGCTCCAGCATATGGGAGGTTTCATCCGGCAGGATGCGTGGCTGGACGAAGATCATCATCTCACGCCGCTCCTTGCTGGTATTGGTGCTGCCAAAGAGATGTTTGATGATGGGAATACGCACCAGGAATGGCATGCCGCTCTTGTTCTTGGTGTCACGCTCGGTGATGAGGCCTCCCAGCATGGCGGTGGCACGGTCAGGGACGATGAGACTATTCTGCATGCCTTGCTCGGAGATGTTGGGCACGCGGTTGCCGCTGATGGTGGTGAAGCCGGAGACGTCGTTGTTCTGTTGTTTGAATTCGAGCATGACCTCATTGTCATTGTAAATGTGCGGCGTGATGTCGAGCTGGAGGCGCACGGGAATATACTGGGTGGTGCTGGTGAAGCCAAGACCGCCAAGACCGCCAGCACCGTTGGTGTAGGTCTGCCCGGCGATGGCGATCTGCTGGCCGATGTAGATGCTGGCGGACTGATGGTTGAGCGCGGTGATGGTGGGCTTTTGCAGCACATGGAAGCGCCGCGTGCTTTCGAGTGTCTGGAGGAAGACGTTGAGGTTTTTGTTGATCTGGCCGTAGGCGGTGAGGCCGCTGCGCGCGGAAGGCCCGCCTGCGCCGAGGAAGCCCGCGATATCTTTCAAGTTGGAGGGGTTGGCAAAGGCGGTGCCTTGCGTGTTAAGCACACCACCGACGAGACCGTCGCCACCGGCCTGCTTGAGTGTTTGAATCCAGTCGAGACCAAAGTTGAAATCATCGCCGAGGGTAAATTCGCCGATGATGGCGGAGAGCAGGATCTGGCGCGGGCGCACATCCAGCTCATCGGCCAGTTCTTCGAGGGCCTTGATCTGTTCCGGCGGGCCGCTGGCGAAGAATTTTGAGCTGACAGGGTCGGCAATGACCAGCGTGTTGCCGATCAGCACGCTGATGGGTTTTTTGGTGACTTCCAAAGGAGTGCTCGATCCTGAGCCGAAGGAACTCGAGCCCGACGGCCCGGAACCAAAGCCACCACCGAGACCGGAACTCATTCCTGAATTGGAGCCGAAGGCAGAGTTGGAGGTGTTGCTGCCAAAAGTATTGCTGGTTGGTGTCGCGGGGGTGTTCTGCTGGGGGATGCCGCTTTGACCAGCGCCTTTGGCATTTCTCTGGAGCGCCTTTTCGGCGATGCCGAGAAACACGGTGAGATCGAGATACTTGAGCTTGCGCGAGAAGTACCGTGTGGAGCTGGATTCAGCATCGAGTTCAAGAACGAGGCTTTCGATTTTCTGCATGTCCACCGGACGTGCGACGATCAACAGGCTGTTGATTCTCGAAATGGCTTGAATGATAGGCTTGGAAGCCTCGGGGCTGCCCCCCCCGGCAGCACCGCCGAGTGAAGCCGCCGTCCCGCCGACTGCCACCGCTCCTGGAGCCCCCCCAGGCGCTGGTGCTTGACCAGAGGCACTGCGGAGTGCGCCACCGCCACCGCCACCGCTGCCGCCGAGGCCCAAAAAGGCGTTGAGCTGCTCAACGACTTCGGCGGCCTCTGAACGCTCAAGATGGATGGTCTTTTGGACAGTTTCCATGGGTGGCACGTCCACCTGCTTGGCGAGATCGAGGTAGGCCCGAATGGTCTGGGAGGCCTCGGTGATGACTAGGGCCCGGGCATTCGACATGGCGAGGATTTTGCCATACGGATGCAGCGGGATGAGCTGCTGAAAAGCGGTGGAGGCTTCTTCAGCTTGTAGATTGCTGAGTTCAATGACATGAGAGACCACCTGGTCATTGTCGGGCAAGTCTTCGGCGCGCAGAATCATCGGCACGCCCTGCGACGAAGGCGAGGTGCCCTGCTCGGCGGCGACGAGCTTGAAAAGATCGGCCCCACTGGGAACCAGCGCATAGCCGTGCATGAGCAATCCCTTTTCGATAATGGAGCGGTACTCCTCATCACTGAACTCGCCCGGCACTTCGATGGTGACGGTGGCACTTTCGAGGCCGCGGTCTTTGAGAACACGGCGTCCAGTCACCCGATAATATTCTCCCAGGACTTCAGCGAGAGGCGTAGCGGTGAAGCCAATGACATTTTTGCCGGAGGCGGGCTGCGGCGCGGCTGTTGGCGGAACCGGCGCGTTTATGGGTGCGTTTACCGGCGCGGGCGGGAGTGCAGGTGCGTTTGCCGGTCGTATCCGCTGCGGCGGGACAGGAGCGTTCTGCGCCGCCAGGAGTCCGGGTATCATGCACAGGATGGCTGCGCAGAGCAGGTCGATTTTGCAGGTCAATTTCATGATGACGGCGGAGCGAATGTTCATGGCGGAATCGTGGAATCATTGGCCGCGGGAGTGATCAAACGGCGTCGAACCGGCACCGGTACGGCGTTGGGATTGCCCGCCTGTGAAACAAGAGGTGAGGAAGGCACGGTTCCCGGCTGCGTGCCGATGGAAACCGTCAGATTCGGATTGCCGCCGGCGGTATTGGCTGCTGGCGTGACTGCGAGATCAACCGCTCCAGGCTGCGATACGCCAAGTTGCGCCAAGGCGGGCTGCGGAACGGAGCCCTGCTGGCCTGGAAGAACGGGAGAAGCACCCACACGAACGGTGCCTGGCGGAGCAGCACTGCCTGGCTGGACCGGGGGCTGTGGCATCGGAACTCTGAGGGGTGGTGCGCCAGATGGCTGGCGCATCTGCTGCTGTTGCAGTTGCTGCTGAGTTGCTGGCGCCTTGGTCGTCTCAGCGGCGGCCACCTGTTTGAGATAGCTGTCGTTGTAGCGAATTTCGGACGTTTCCGCGCCGAGCGTGACTTCGGCGGCAATATCCTTGCGGCTGCTGCCAAGCTTCACGTTGTCGAGTTTCATCCCGTTGGCAGCCGGTTGGCCTTTTTTGAGCCTGATGCGTTCGTTCGTCTTTGTATTGACGATCACGACAGTAGGATCTTCGGCGTCACCATAGTAGGTGCCGATGGCAAGATCCTTGGCAAACGGGGCATTTTCCACCACCACTGGAGCGGTTTTCAAGGTGAACGGATTCTTGCTCCAGCCGGCTTCATAGCGCTCCACGGGATACACTTTGGGAGCGGTGAAAACCGTGGTATCCGCTGCGACGGCAACGCCGTAGCAAAGGTTGGCAAGCATGGGCAGGACACGCTTCATGATCCTGCCCCTCCATCCTTCGGCGTTTCAACGGCGGTGATCGTTGGCGCGTGGCGGCGGTTGATGCGAACCGTGGCAATGACCTTGGTCTTGTCCTTGGCATCCGGCACAATTTTCAACTGGGACACAAGTTGGAAGGATTCCGGCGTCAGCAGGCCGTGCATCCAGCGAAAAACATCGGGAAGATCCCCCAGGACGGTGAGTGTCACCGCCACTTCATGAAAAAAGGCCTGATGGGAAGCTTCGTGCAACTGTTTCTTCTGCACCACCAGATTGTGCTTGGCCGCTGCGGCCAGCATTTCTTCGAGCAATTTCTCGCTAGCCTGGCTCTCGCTCGTCAGCGTGGGCTGATTGGCTTGCAGCCAGTCAAGACGCTGCTTCCACAGCACGGCCTCGGCCAGCATCGCCTGCGCCTCCATCTGCGTCAGTTCGAGCGTCTGTTCCCGCCGTTCAATGGAATGCTGCCGTCCCAGCAGGCGCTGCGTCAGGATGGCTCCGCCAGCCAAGGCGGCTAGGACGCCCAAAATCATGAGCAGTCGGCGTTCACTGGCCTTCATTCGCAGCCCCTCCGCTAACTGTTCCTTCGGCGCGGAACTCCGCGCGGTTGTCCTCACGAATCGCCGGCACGGGAAAATTCCAGTGGTAGCGCTGCAACGGCTCGCACGCGGCCAGCCGGTCCTTGAATCCGAGCGCGTGATTGACGGTCGTCGCCTCGCCGCTCACGATGAGCCGGCCGTCCGCGATTTGAAATTCCTTCAGGCGAATGCCTTCGTTCGGCAGCAGCGACACGATTTGATGGAACAGCTCCACTGGATACAGGTCGGGATTGATCACGCCCTCCATCTCCAGCCAGTGTGCCTGCGCCTCGCGCACGAGGTCGATTTCCGGCTGCTCGGCGGCCATTTTTACATCCGTTTGATTCAAGCGCGACTCACGCCATTGCAGCCGCAACCACCAGGCACCGAAGAAGCACAGGTAAACCATCGCGGCCGTCGCCATCAGCAGCAACTGCCTCTGCCTGCGCTGCTTTTGCTGCCGCATCGCCGCCACTTGTGCCGGCAGCAGGCCGCTGGCATCTGCGGGAAGCCGTGGGTCAGGCCGTGGTTCCTTGATGACGGCGGCAACTTCAAACAAACAGGCAAGCTGCGGCGCAAAATCCGTTTCGCAACGCGTCCACACATGGATGGCGGAGATCTCGTCGAGGAACCCGTGCGTTTGCAATGCGGAGCACAGGTCACGCACTTCAAAAGCCGCGTCCACATCCAGGCTGCGCGAAGTAAGCACGGCCACATGCAGCAATTTCGCCTCACGCGTGAACGCCACCACATAACGCCCCAGCTCCTTCCATACCGTCAGGCCGCTGGCAGGCAGGGGCAGCATCCGGGCGCTGGGTTCAAAGCCTTCGGCGCGCAAGTTCTCCCAACCCTGCCCGGAGGATTCCGCCGAGAGCGCCACCGTGCTCACTAGCACTTGTTTTCCCTTTCGCGTGACCGGCCAGTGTGCCCACAAACGCGATCCGCCCGCGTTGGTCAGACCAAATCCCTCCCAGCGCAAAGCCACGGCCTCATCGGGCGCGGCTTCATGGTTCAGAGACCAGAACGGCGCACTGTCAAAGGCGATGGCTTCGATGCCCATCATGCCGCCAGAGGCGTTTTCGACACGCCGCCAGGTGCCGTCGGCAGCGGTAATCCATGACTCCCTGGCATCTTCACCTGGGAAGCTGAGTGTTGCGAACGATGGGCGTTGAAACGACATGAGGGTCAAAGCTGACGCGTTCCCTCCACAGCAAATTCACGCCACTCGGTGATGCGTGGCGTTCCCTCATTCTTGCGCACCAGCACCGCGATGCCGCAGCGCGCATCCCCCGCCGTGCCAATGCTTTCGATGCGCAGCGTCGTGCCGTGCAGCGTCAGCAAGGGTGTGACCTCCGCCGCCTGCTGTCCGGCCAGGCCCAGCAGCGCCAGCGCCTCCTCCAGGCTTTCCAGCGGAGCACCATCCTTTGTTTGCGGCAGCTCATCCTGCCCGCTGCGCTGCTGCACGAGCTGTTGCGCATTTTCCAGCGAAGCCCCCGTCGCAGCGGCGAGGACTTCGGCGGACGCCATGTTCACATCCAGTTGTCCGTTGCCGCGCAAGGTGAAGAAAGAGCGCCAATCCGGTTGGGCGGCCTGGATTTCACCGGCACGGAGCATCAGATCGACTTCATCAAGGCTGGCCAGTTGGCGATTCAACGGCCGGTCGGAAAGCCCCAGCATGGTGTAATCGAGCTTCTCCGCACTGTCAGGCCGGCGTTTGAGATCATCCGCATCCGTCCAGTCCATCAGCGTCGCCACGAGGCTCTGGGCATCCGCAGGGTAAAGGCCCCACGAGGTAAAAATGCGCTCCAGCACCGGCAGGCGTTCTTCCGTGAGCAGCGCATTCAGGTTCAGCCAGCTTTCCTCCGTGCTGAGGATCACTTCAAAGTGCTCGATGCCCGATACCTTTCGCCGCAGCAGCGGATCGCCCGGCTGAATCATTGGGTGCGCCGCCACCGCCACGCCCATCTCCGCCAGTTGGTGTGCGCGCATCACGCCCTGCCGCGCCAGCTGCATGTCGCCATGCTGTTTCGAAACCGACACCGCCGAGACGATGAGAAACGACAGCACCGCCACCAGGCACAGCACCGCCACCAGGCACAGCACCGCCAGCAGCACCGAGCCTGAGGTCGCTGAAGTGCGGCAGAGATGGAGACGGTTATTCACCAACATAATAAAGCATGCTATGGGCCAGATGCTCAAGTGACGGAATGCTCACACAATCCGGCGCTGTCAGTGAGGAACGAGTCTGGATTCGCACAAACAGCGAATTTTTGAAGGTCCTTGTCACAACGGGTGGATGGTATCGCCACTAGCCCTATCCTGCAATCATGAAGTTGCCGGGGTGAACCGGCGGTCAGGCGGGTAAAATACCCCCAGATTTCATGTAACGTTTCTCCGTCCATGGGGTATAAACAATGGAACCATCAAGCCCGATTTTGGGCTGGACAATAAAAATCCAACCTCCTAATCTCAGAAAAATCAAATCCATGAACCAATTGCGCCTTTCGATATTTGCTTTGTGCGCCCTGTCCACCCTTGCCCAAGCTCAGGTTTACAGCCCAATCGTCGGTTTCAACACCGTCACTGCCTTGGGCAATTCGGACACCCGCTTCAGTGTTCCACTTCATCGTCCGCAAGCCTTCCAAGGCGTTGTGCAGAGCGTTGCTGGCAGCGTGATCACCGTTCAGGGGCTGCCGGGTTGGACTCTGAATCAGTTTGTCTATTCCGCCGGCGTCCAATCCAACACCTACTACGTTTCGGTGGGGTCGGGGAACAAAGGAGGCATGTATTACACCGTGACCGGTAACTCGGTTGATTCCGGCACACCTGACACCTCGACGATTACAGTCGATGCAGCGGGCGATGTGCTCGATGGCGGATCGGGAATCTTGAATGGTGATTCGGTTTCGGTCATTCCCTATTGGACTTTTTCCACACTTTTTCCAGGTCAGCAGGGCATTACGACGACGACCGCTGCCAATGGCTCCGGCGCCATGACCCGGGTATTCGTGCCGGATGTCACGTCAGCGGGAAGCAATCTTGCCGCCATTTCCCAATACTACTATTACACGGGAGCTAGCTTCGGAGGGGCTGGTTGGAGAAAAACCGGAGGCGGTTTGTCAACAATCCGCGACAACGAAACCATCTCCCCAGATGTGTTCGTGGTGATTCGTCAGGATAATGTCGGCACCTCTACGATCCTGACAGCGACGGGTACGGTTCCTACGGGGAACAGGCGCTATGTGATTGGAACGATCAGTGCGAATGTGGATCAGGACAACGCTATCGCGGTCGATGTGCCGGTGCCGCTTACCTTGGCCCAGTCGAAACTTTTTGAATCGGGTGCTTTTACAGCGGCACCAAACGCGAACGGGACGGGTGGCGATAAGCTTTTTGTCTATGATGACACAACCGTCGCCACCAATAAGTCAGCAGCGAAGCAATATTATTATTACAATGGCGCAAGTTTTGGTGGCGCTGGCTGGCGCTTGTCAGGAGGCGGTCTTTCAACAATTCGAAATGATGAAGTTGTATTTCAGCCCGGATCTGGATATATCATCCGCAAACTGGCAACTCCGTCTCCAGCGACGGTTATTTGGACGCTTCCAACGAACTTCTAAAGATCTCAAACCTAAGTCATCCTATGTATCGCAAACTTGCCTCGTTATTCGTCTCTGTTCTCGCCGCTACCAGCGCGGTTCAGGCGGGTACCATCTTGTTTGATCTTCAGGCAGAAGCTTTGAAGGACAGTTTAGGGAACCCGATGGCTACGACCGGGTTGGTGCTTCTGGTGGCTGATACCACTCAGAATGGATTCTCCAGCCTTTCAGATGGTTCGTCTTTAGCGCTGAATGCCTTTTTGAACGGCACTGATGACAAAGTGTTGGGGAGGTTTAACTTGAGTAAGAATATTACCCCAGGGCTTCTTCTTGAAGCGCCGAGCATCACCTACGGAAGTGGATGGGACATCGGTGACCCGCTGGCTCTCCTGTGGTTTCCAACTCTCAACACAGCTTCCACTACAGCAACCAGTGGAAACAGTTACGGTTTTTTCTCGGGTGCAGCACTTAATGGTAGCGATGCTTGGGTGACGCCCGCCGATGCAACCAGTGGCTACAAGCTGTTTATGTTCACCTCCGACGCCGGTAACTTTCCGGGAACCCAAGCCCCGAGTGCTGGTGTTGCTTCCCTCACCGTTGCCGGTGTTCCTGAGCCAAGCCGCGCCCTGCTCGGCATGATTGGTCTCGGTGTGCTGGCACTTCGTCGCCGTCGTTGATCCAGCTTTCTTCATCGGATTTCACCAGAGCCTGCTCGGATTCGTTCGAGCAGGCTTTTTCTTTGGTGGAGTGTGCCCGACCAAGGAAAGCTAGAGCATTTTAAATAATACTATAGCCACAAGAGGTAAAATAACCCGCCGCATCTTTGGCTGTGATTTTTGAGAACGCGTGGCTGATGGCGTGATCGAGTTCTTCAGGTGTGCGCGCTTCGCTGCTGCGCAGTGAAGCTTTGATCTTG
>CANIBP010000087.1 GCA_947466075.1 Verrucomicrobiaceae bacterium | reverse complement strand
GTGTGGACAGCTCAACTCCTGGTCTTTGACGACCAGATGGAACTCAATTCGTCCTTCGACATACTTCGTACTGCGATACTCATAACCCTCGCGCACGCCGAACGCATGATATAGCAAACTCTGGCTCATCCAGACCTATTGCCCCCCCCTCTCCGCACTAACTTCCCGGATGAACCTGAAATGCATCTTGGATAGAGTCTGGAGGATATCGCTGCCATGCTTATCTACCAACTCTGCCGCGTTTTGTTTCACACTTGGCGAAACTCCTTTCGGAAGTTCGATGCCTAGACGCTGGCTGTGTGACTTTAACCAGCCAACAAAGGCTTCCCGCGCTAGGATGGACGCTGCCGCCACTGCGGGATCGCTTTCCGCCTTGGTGCGTTGAACGAGTTCGATGTTTTTTCCACGCTGCTGCATTGCGCGTTGGAGCACTGCGGGGTTGGCAAACTGGTCGGAAATGGCACGTGGGCAGTCAGGAACACGCTCCAGCAGGTTCTCGATGACTTTGGCATGTCCCCAAGCTAGCAGGCGGTTGAGGTTGCCGAATTTTTCATACAACTCGTTGTAGCGTTCCGGGTGAATGGCGAGCACCTCCCAGACGAGGCCATGCACGCCGCGAATATCGGCTGCGATTTTGGCGATGCGCTCATCACTGCTAATGCGTTTGCTGTCCACGGCACCAATGTCACGCAAGCGTCGTGCCACATCAGCATCGACATAAACACCTGCAACGACCAGTGGGCCAAAGAAGTCGCCTTTGCCGCTCTCATCCACACCGATGTGTGGTTGGAACATTTCCGGATAATGCACCTCCTCGTAGCCGAGTTTGGCCTCGCCCAGCACTTCGGGCTCGAGGATATTGGTGACAAAATCCTCGGTCTCTTTGCCCTGCACGACCACCTTTGGCCCTTTTTCATATACCAGCACGTTCAGCTTCGTTTTGGCTGCTGCATAGAGGCAGTAAGGCTTCGCCATAAACTCAAACCCGCGTTCTTCCAGCAACGTGCGCAACTTCGCCGCTTGAGACGAGGTGAGCGCATGGGTGTAGCTGGTCAGGGCGGGCATTGGAGTGACATAAACGATAAAGTTGTCGAAAGGCTCATGAAAAATGCGGCCACCTGTTCAAAGTGACGACGATGTCGTCCAAAACCGCTCAACCTGATCCCCAAGCAATCACCGATGAATTGGTGAACTGGTTTCAGCAGCATGCGCGCGACTATCCTTGGCGCCGAACGCGCGATCCGTATGCAATCCTAATCGCCGAAGTCATGCTGCAGCAAACGCAGATATCTACTGTGCTGGGCCGTGGTTATTTTGCGCGTTGGCTCGATCGGTTCCCGGACTTTGCAATGCTTGCTGCTGCGCGGGAAGACGAGGTGCTCAAAGTTTGGGAAGGTTTGGGCTACTACCGACGTGCACGAAATCTTCATCGGCTCGCCCACGAAGTCATTACAAAGCATGGCGGTGTGTTTCCACAGGATCCTGCGGCGATCCTTGCGCTGCCCGGCATCGGCCCCTACACGGCGGGTGCGGTGGCGAGTTTTGCCTTTGGTTTAGCGGAACCGATTGTTGATGGCAATATCGCACGCGTTCTTTCGCGACTCTACAATGATGCCACGCCAGTTGATTCAACCGCTGGAACGAAATTGCTATGGGAGCGTGCGAAAGTGCTCGTCAAAACCACCGAAGATCCGCGTTCGTTGAATTCGGCTCTCATGGAACTCGGTCAGACACACTGCACGCCGACGAAGCCAGTGTGTGAACTCTGTCCAGTTCGCACGCAATGCCGTGCCACCAACCCCGAGGCACTTCCTGTGAAGCATGCTCGGCCCGAGGTCACCGCCGTCACAGAACATGTTTTTTATCTACGCAACAGCGAGGGTGTGTTGCTGGAACTCGAAACCGGCAAGCGCCGCACCGGCCTGTGGAAGTTGCCCGCTTTGCATCCCATGCATGTCGCGCAACCGCCGCCTGTCTTGCTGCGCTCTCAATACGGCATCACCCGCTACAAGGTCACTCTCTGGGTGCATGAACCGCATGCACAGGATAACGTGTGGCCTGATACCCATCGCATCATCCCCTTTGCTGAACTTGAGTCCACTCCCATGCCTGCTCCGTATCGTCGGGCGCTTCGTGAACTGCTTCAGCGTGGGGAGTTCCGGCTCGATGCCTGAATTGACCATTTGCGATTGACCGGCCATGCCCTAACAGGTGCCAAAACCACTCATGAAATCTCGCGCTTTACTCTCCTGCTTAGCCATTGTTCTCGCTGCTTGTAAGCCCTCGAAGGATGCCCTTGCGGAGAAAGCGGCCGAGTCGGTGGCAGTTACATCTCCCGCGAAATCCGGTAAGCCCCAGGTGCTCGTCGCCAACTACCCGCTGCAATACTTCGCGCAGCGAATTGCGGGTGATGCCGTAGATGTGCGCTTCCTAGCACCAAAGGATGAAGATCCCGCCTTCTGGCAGCCAGATGAGGCCGCCATCAGCGCCTTTCAAGGTGCAGACCTCATCCTCATGATTGGTGCCACCTACTCGAAGTGGGCGGACAAGGTCACGCTGCCAGAGTCAAAGGTCATTGATACGGCCAGTGCCTTTGCCAACAACTTCATTGAAGTTCGAGACGCCACTACCCACAGCCATGGCCCAGGCGGAGAGCACAGTCACAATGGCACCGCTTTCACCACTTGGATTGATTTCAAACAGGCAATACTCCAAGTGCGTGCGGTAAGCGAAGCTTTGGTCAAACTCGTGCCCGCCGCCAAGGATGCGGTGGAGAAGAATGCCGATTCACTCAAAGACGAACTCGATGCGCTGGATGAGCGCATGAGTGCTGTCAGTCGTCGCCTCGTCAACCAGCCGCTTGTCGCCTCCCATCCGGTCTATCACTACCTCGCCCGTCGTTATGGCATGAACTTGCAATCCGTGCTCTGGGAGCCCGACACCGTGCTCGATGACAAGCACCTTGCCGATCTCAATGGCATCCTCGCAGGGCATCGTGCCCGCTGGATGATCTGGGAGGGCGAGCCTACCAAGGAAAACGTGGAGAAACTCGCTGCCCTCGGCTTGCAGAGTGTCGTCTTCGACCCTTGCGGGAATGTGCCGGAAAGTGGCGATTTCATGACCGTGATGCAGGCCAACGTTTCGGCGCTCGAAAAGGCGTTTCCTTGAATGAGAGTGGCCTTTTTGTGAGAAAACAGCGTCCCACGCATCCTGGATGAATGGGGGGATTTACCAAGCGATGCACCAGAGTACCTTGAGGTAGCGGCCTTCGGGGCAGTTGGACATGACGGGATGATCGGCTCCGGCGCCGGTGCGGTCGATGATTTGGAGGCGGCGTTTGTTGCGATGAGCGGCGCGCATGACGATCTCTTCAAACTCGGCGACATCGAGCAATCCTGAGCAGGAACAAGTGACGAAAAGGCCTCCGCGCTTGAGCACGCCAAGGGCGACGGCATTCATATCGTAGTACTTGTTGCGGCCGAGCTGACTTTCCTCGGGATCACGAGAGAAGATGAGTTTCGGCGGATCAAGTACGATGGCGTCCCATTGCGCGCCGTTTTGCTGCATCTGGCGCCCCCAAGTGAAGGTGTCAGCGTGGACCCAGTCAATGCGGGTTTGGTTCAAGTCGGCGTTCTTTTTTGCTTGGGCGATGGCTTTCTCATCAAGATCGACGCCGGTGACGTCTTCGCAGCCGCCGAGAACTTTGGCGCTGAGAGCAAAGCCGCCAGTGTAGCTGCAGAGGTCGAGCACGCGACGGCCTTTGGCGAGGTGAGCGAATTTGAGACGGTTGTCGCGCTGGTCACAGAAGAAGCCGGTTTTGTGGCCGTCTTCGAAGCTAACCTGATAGCGCACGTTATTTTCGCGCACACGCACGCCGCGCGGCGCTGGATCGTCGGCTTCAGGCACGTCGGCCCAGCGCATATTCTCGATTCGGGCGATGTCTGCATCGACCTCGATGAGGTGCTGCGTGGTGCCGAGCGTAGCATGCAGCTTCGGCAACCAGCGGCGCAAGCGCCGCCAGATGCCGAGCGTGGTGACTTCAATGGAGAGCACATCCGCGTAACGATCCACGACAAGGCCACTGAGGCCGTCGCCGTCTGAATGTACTGCGCGCCAAGCCTCGCTGGTTTCATTGAGGCGCAGCGTTTTGAGGCGCAGATCAAGTGCGGCATCGAGACGGGCATCGAGCGCGTCCTCGGTGAGCACATTCTCGCCATGCTGGATGACGCGTAGGGGAACATGGGCCTTGGGATTGAAGAAACCGCTGCCGAAGAGCTGGCCCTCTTTATCGTAAACATTTACCAAGTCACCGGGACCAGCGTCCGGGGAGACTGCGCGGATCATGTTTGGATACACGGCCGGATTGAACGAAAAATACTTCATCTGCGCCCAAGGATGGAGCCACGTCTCACTATCAGGAGGCGGCGTGGTGCTTGGGGCGGGGGATTCGCGACGGGGATAACGCGGGGCAGAGGGCATGAAGGAAGTTTACAGTGGTTGACGGTGGCTGAAGGCTCGCTGCGCGAGCGATGACCATGGTTTGCAGACTTCAACCACGGTCAACCACCGTCAACAACTGCAAACTGTCGTCAACTCGCCCTACTGGTCCTTTTCCCGCTGGCATGCGAGGTGCTCCCCGCTTAATTAGCGGTCTGCATTCCGCGCATCCTCTCATGGCCTCTGAAAAGCCCGTCACTCTCAAAGATCTCACTATCCTGCACAAGGAGAACCTGCCCTCAGGTGGGGGATTCATGATCCTGCCCAGCCAGCTAGGATATTTTGACCTGTTGCGACTGGAGCTTGTGCTGGGTCCGCGTGAGATCATTTATCTACTCAGAACAGGTGCGGCGCTGCATCCACTCCTAAGGGCGCATCTGGAGCGTGAAAGCGTGCATGCGATGGAGTTTACTCCAGGCGAGACGGAACTGTCTGCTTACCAAGGTGCCATGAAGGATGCGGCGAAAAGCGGTGCCGTGATCATTTATCTGCCCGCCGAGGCGGCAACGATGACGTCACCCATGACCACGGTGCCCGGCGCAAAGCTCGAATTCCTGCTGAAAGCCGAAGTGCCTGTGCTGCCACTCCACGTGCACCGCCGTCAGGACACTGCACTACCGACGGAGCGACGTTACACCGACGCCGAAACGATCTTTAACTTCGGCAAACTTCTGCAAGGTCCGGATGTCAATCTTGCCACCTACCAAGAGGTGTTGCTGTTACTGTCCGAGCAGAGCATCAGCGAAGCTCCTGCCTTGGAACTCAGTCTTGGCTATGCGCTGATTCAAGGTTTCAAAAAATTCGGCACTCGCAACAGTGTTGTCGATGGCAAGGACGATAAAATTCTGCGCTTCGACAAGATTTTTGCCACTGCGCTGGCCCTATCACGAGTCGTGCGCAGTACGACGAGTAAACCGCGCGTTGGTATTATTTTACCGCCCGGCATTGGTGGTCTGATTTGCAACGTGGCCGTCGTTTTGGCCGGAAAAATTCCAGTGAACCTCAACTTCACCGCCGGGCGTGCTGCTATCGATAGCGCCATCCGCCAAGGTCAGATCGACCGCTTCCTAACTGCCGATATTTTCGTGCGCAAGATGCAGAGCTTTCCTTGGCCGCCGAGTAAACAACTCGTGTTGATCGAGCGCATCCTGCCGAAAATGAAATTTGCCATCGCGAAGTGGCTCATGCTCAGCAAGCTTCTGCCAACTGCTGCGCTGGCTGCGCTGCTTGGTATTGCTAAAAAAGGCGGCAACAAAGAAGCATTGTTGCTCTTCACCAGTGGCAGTTCGGGCGAGCCAAAGGGCGTGGTGCTCTCGCACCGCAATCTGATCTCCAACGTCATGCAGTTTGGTAGCCGCCTTGGCATGCAGAGTAACGACAGCATTCTAGGCAGCCTACCGCTGTTTCACAGCTTCGGCTGCACGGTGACGCTTTGGTTTCCCATCATCTATGGCCTGCATCTGGTCACCTATCCCTCGCCGCTGGAGGTAAAGAAGCTTGCTGAGTTGATCCAGAAGTACAGCGTCACCCTGATGATCGCCACGCCGACCTTCCTGCGGAGTTATTTGCGTGGAGTCAATCGCGAGGCGCTGGCTTCCATCAAGCTCTGCGTAACGGGTGCAGAAAAACTGCCGCGCACTGTAGCGGATGCGTTTGAAACCCGCTTTGGCAAACGTGTGCTCGAAGGTTATGGCCTCACTGAAACATCGCCAGCCTCCAATTTGAATCTGCCCGATCCCGAACCGCTCGGTGACCCGGAGAAAGGCTACGTTTGGCTGCCTAGTCACCGTCAGGGGTCAGTTGGCCATGTCGTGCCTGGTATGGCGCTGCGCATTACGCATCCTGACACTGGCAAGCCTGTGCCGATTCATCAGAGCGGCATGATTTGGTTCAAGGGGCCGAATGTTTTTGAGGGTTACCTCAATGATCCCAAACGCACCGCCGATGTATTGCAAGATGGTTGGTTCCGCACCGGTGACATCGGCCGTCTCGATCTCGATGGATTCCTTTACATCGAAGGTCGTCTCAGCCGCTTCTCCAAGATAGCTGGCGAGATGGTGCCGCATGAAACCGTGGAAGAATCTCTCGTGAAAGCCATGGGCCTCGAAAACGAAACCGTGCGCAAGATTGCTGTCGTCGGTGTCCCCGATGTGGAACGTGGCGAGGCTTTGATTCTTCTCACCAGCATTCCCGGTGGCCCTGAGCATCAAGAGATCCTCGATTTACGTTATCGCCTGCTCGATAAAGGCATGCCACCTCTCTGGATTCCGAAAAAGATGATTCGTGTTAGTGACATCCCGGTGCTCGCCTCAGGTAAACTCGATGTGCAAAGCTGCGAGAAAATCGCCAAGGCGGGGATGTGATCTGCCGGATTTATTTCTCGAAGGCCAGCGCTGCCATCTCTCGGTAATAGCCGGAGGATTGGAGGAGTTCAGCGTGGGTGCCGTGGGCAAGAATGCGGCCTTGGTGCATGACGTAAATGACATCGGCCTCAATGATGGTGCTGAGGCGGTGGGCGATGACCAGGCAGGTGCGGTTGGCGCGCAGTCGGGTGAGAGCAGCCTGAATGAGATGCTCAGATTTTACATCGACGGCGGAAGTGGCCTCATCGAGGAGCAAGATGGGGGCGTTTTTGAGGAAAGCGCGTGCGAGGGCGAGGCGCTGGCGCTCTCCGCCGCTCAAGAGAACGCCGCGTTCGCCGACTTCGGAGTCGAGGCCTTCAGGTATGTGGCGAATGAAGTCTTCGGCGCAGGCATCACGTAGAGCGGTCCAGAGTTGTTCATCCGTGGCAGTGGGTTGGCCGATGAGGAGGTTATCGCGCACTGTTCCTGCAAAGAGGAAGGCCTCTTGAGTGACGTAGGCGAGCGATTGGCGCAGGAAACGTTTGCTGAGGTCCTGCAATGGGATGCCATCGAGCGTTATGGTGCCGCTTTGTGGATCGTAGAAGCGGGTGAGGAGCTGGAAGAGCGTGCTTTTACCGGAACCGGTACTGCCGACGATGGCGATGGTCTGCTGGCGGTCTGCGCGGAGATTAATTTCTTGGAGCACTGGCTTGTCGGCACGGTAAGCGAAGCAGACATCGCGATATTCAATGTCGCAGCGGATGTGCTGAGGAGTTTGCCCAGAATCGAGGTCTTCCTCGTTTTCGTTGTCAAGGATGGCGAAGACACGCTTGGCAGCGGAGAGGCCGTTGAGGAGGGTTTGATTGACGCCGTGAAGCCGGGCGATGGGTTCGTAGAGAAAGCCGACAAGAAGCAGGAACTCCATCAACTGCCCTGCTGTCATGCTGCCCTGCACGCACCACCAAGAGCCTGCCATGAGCAGTAGCACGAGACCTGCATTGCCCAACAGCGTCATGGAGGGCGAGTAGAAGGCCCAGGCGGCCATGAGGCGGGTTTGTTTGTCTTTGAGTGAGTTGCTTGCGACGAGGAAGCGTGACTGGCGCACGTCTTCGGCGGTGTAACTTTTGATTTGCCGGATGCCGGTGATGGTATCGTGCAAAGTAGAGTTCAGCATGCTGGTGGCTTCACGGGCGGCGGTGGCACGCGGGGAGACCCAGCGAGAGTATATCCAGCCACCTGCGGCAATGAGCGGTGTGGGCGCGAGAACGATGAGCGCGAGTTGCGTATCGGCCACGAGCATGACGATGGCGGTGACGATGATCTGGAGCACGGCAGTGCTGCCTTGTTCGATGCCTTCGAGGATGACACGCTGCGTGGCGGGCACGTCGTCGGCGAGCTTGGTGAGGATGTCGCCCGTGCTTTGGTGATCGAACCACTTCATCGGAAGGAGTTCGATCTTGTGATGCAACTCGCCGCGCAGGTCAGTGATCATGCGCTGCTCAAAGGTGCAGTTCACACGCGTGCGGAAGTAGAACAGGCCTTCGCGCAGGCTGAAGGCGAGTAAGGCAAGACCGCCGGCCTGCCAGATGAGGTCTTCACGCTTTTGCGGAATGATTTCGTCCATGAACCAGCGCACGATGCCGGGAAAGACGAAGATGAGTGATGTTCCAGCAACAGCGAGAGCGAACTGCCCCAAGGCTATGCGCCAGTGACCGCGTGCAAAGGCTAATAAGCGGCGCATTGCGTCGCGATTGGTCATTGGCTCGGGCTTGGCGTCCATGGGAGTGACCTAGACGCGCAAGCGCGGGCTTCGATTCAACCAACGAGATGAACTTGTGGCATCGGGACGACGAATTTGCCGCCACGGGCTAGGAAGTCGGTCTCGCGCTTGAGGAACTCGGGCATGAAGTGCCATGGGAGCACGAGGTAGTAATCGGGCTTGGCGGCGCGGGATTCGTCTTCGGAAATGATCTTGATATGCGTGCCGATAGTGTAGCTGCCCCATTTGACGGGGTTGCGGTCAGCGATGAAGGGCACGAGATCGGGCGAGACGTTGCAGAACTGTAGGGTGGTGCTGCCTTTGGTGGAGGCACCGTAACCGTGGACAACTTTGCCTTCGGCTTTCGCTTTAGTAAGGAAGGCGTTCAGATCGGTGCGGATACGCTCGATGTTTTCGCGGAAGATGGCGTAGGGCGCATCGGAATCGATCGCCATTTCGAACTCGCGGATGCGGAGGTCTTGCACGCGTGCCGCAGCTTCTGCGGATGGTTTGACCTGGCCGGCATTGGCGACGACAAGGCGGAAGCTGCCACCGTTCACGTCATTGAGATGCACATCGATGACTTCGAGGCCATGGTCGCCAAAGAGGCGCTCCAGCACTGACAGTGAGTAGTATTCGAGGTGCTCATGGCAGATGGTGTCGAAGCTATTGATATCGAGCATCGCTGGCAGGTAGGACTGCTCCAGAATCCAGATGCCATCGGTGGCAAGCACGTCAGCGATGTCTTGGACGAAGGCGTTCGGGTTCTCCAGATCGTAGAACATGGAGATGCTGGTGACGACACGGGCTTTTTCCGTGGCGTGGACGCTCTTGAAGGCGCGTGCGCTGAAGAAATCGTTCACAACTTGAAAACCTTTGGCACGCGCTTTGAGAGCAACATCGGAAGGATCGATGCCAATGTGGCGAAGGCCTTGTGATTTGTAGCTGGAGAGGAGCGTGCCGTCGTTGCAACCGATGTCGAGGACGATGTCCTTGGCTTTGAGGCTGACCGTTTGCTCTACGAGTTGGGTAATCCCGGTGAGGTTGTCGATCATCGACTGGTTAATGCCAGACTCGTAGTAGTAGCGATGATAAAGCACCTTCGGCGGCACGGAATGGCGCATTTGCACGAGGCCGCAGGCATTTTCATCAATCGAGGGATCGCAGCGCACGAGATCGAGCGGGACTTTGCGTTTGATGAGCGCACTGCCATCAGCGCTAGCGAGAACGCCACCGATGAACTGATCGCCAAGGCTAACTACGGGCGTGAGGCTACGTGAACCGCAGATGCGGCAGGTATTACGAGTAATAAGTACTGGGCGGAATGATTGAATTGCCATTTGTTCAAATGGCATTGATGCAAGGACGTGTCCAGCCGGAGTTCACACGTGGTTCAGACACGGGCGCTGGCTCGATTGTCGAGAAACCACTGATAGGTGGCCGCGACGCCTTGCCGGAAGTCGGTTTTCGCCGTCCAACCAAGTTGGTTCATGCGGCTGACGTCAAGGAGTCTGCGTGGATTGCCGTCCGGCTGGGTGGTGTCCCATAATATCTCACCCTGATAGCCAACGATCTCGCGGATGGCGTTAGCTGCGTCACGGATGCTGATTTCAACGCCTGTGCCAATGTTGATGATATCGCCACTGCTGTAGTTATCGAGCAGGAAGGCACAGGCAGAGGCGAGATCATCCACGAAAAGAAATTCACGTGTGGGACTGCCACTTCCCCAAAGTGTGACCGTGGGCTTGTGGTGCAGTTTAGCCTCATGAAAGCGGCGGATCAGTGACGGAAGAACATGTGAATGTTCGGGATCGAAGTTGTCGAAGGGGCCGTAGAGATTGGCGGGCATGCCGCAGATAAAATCGCGAGCGTATTGCTGACGGTAGCCTTGGCAGAGCTTAATACCGGCGATTTTGGCGACGCCATAAGGGGCGTTGGTTTCTTCCATCGGCCCGGATAGCAGGCTGTCCTCACGAATGGGGATTTCGGCAGCTTTGGGGTAGATGCAGGTGCTACCGAGGAAGAGAATTTTCTTGGTGTCGTAGCGATGAGCCGCAGACAGGACACTGTTTTGTATCTGCAGGTTGTTTAGCAGGAAATCGACGGGTTGCGTGTAGCTGGCTTTGATGCCGCCGACGGTTGCAGCTGCGAGGATAACTTGATCGGGCTTTTCCTCCGCAAAGAATGCATTCGTGGCCTGCTGGTCACGCAAATCGAGTTCTGCTCGCGAGCGTGTGATGATCTGCCATTCGGGATTATTGGCATAATGACGCATGAGCGCGCGTCCAACTAACCCTTGGTGGCCGGTGATGAAAAGTTTACCTCCTGATAAAGACATGCGTTGATGCCTAGCGGATGTGCCTGCTGTGTCCAGCTTTGGTTCAACTTCATCTGTGACCAATGAAGTGGCGACCCCTACGAGAATTGAACTCGTGTCGCATCCGTGAAAGGGATGTGTCCTAACCGCTAGACGAAGGGGTCTTTTGCTCTGGTTGAGCGGGGAGGGATAGTGCGTTCAATGTGAAATTGCGCAAGAGAAAATTCATGGCTTGTGAATTTCATTCAGCGCGCAGCCGGATTGCGTTTTTGTTGATGTCAAATCAAGCGAATATCTTTTTCTAAGAGCCTATCCGGCAAAAGAATGTAGCGAGTGAAAAGAGCTGATGCAGGATGGTGGATGGCAGCGACAACCTACCGGCCAGCAGGTTACGACACCGACTTGAGTGATGTAGAAAGGGAACTTTTGAAGCCGCTCATTTACCCGGC
>CANIBP010000086.1 GCA_947466075.1 Verrucomicrobiaceae bacterium | reverse complement strand
GCTCACTCCCTCAACCAATACCCGGCGTCGTATCTCGTTCCATTGCTCCATATTCGTGAACATCCTCCTGGTTAAACCAGAGGTGCTGCACTTTTAAACCACCACGCCACCCGGCGCACCCGCCGCACTTTTTAACCGCGTTTTATACCTCTCTAAATCCACGGATAAGGAAGCAATAGCTAAAGCTATCCATTTCGGTGAATCACTAACATCCATCCCGGCCAAAAAGGCATGGCTTCGAAGAAATAGCAATGTTCCACCCCCACTTTTACCTGCGCAATTTATCCTCCATTTGGGGGTACAATCAGTTCGGGCGTCTCTATTCTCAGGCGTCAAAGGTAGATGCCTTGATATTTTCAGCCATCACGCTAACTCCGTTCCCTGCCCCAAGGGATTTGCTGTTTCTGGCCCACCGGCCCAAAAAACATTCAGTGCCTCGATTGGGCTTAAAGACCCACTTAGATGCAGCGCAGACGAGATGGCAAATCTCACTCGAGATGCGTGGCTCCAAATCAAAGCCTGGATTGCTAAAATACATGGCGAACAGATTTGTTACTCGGAGAACGGACCGGTTTGTTGATCAGATTTGGCGACGTAGCTTTTCAAGCTGCTGGTGATGCTACTGGCTGCCTTCGTGAGTGGATCAATGAATAACAAAAAATACTTCCTGATCACTTAGCTTGTAGAAGAGATTCAATAACATCATTTCAGCGATGGAATGGGTGGGGGAGTGTGCGATGCGCGGATCTGCGACCACTACAGCAAGGCACTTCGCGCGGGAGATGGCGACATTGACTCGGTTGCGGTCGAGGATGAAGCCAAGACCCCGAGAGCCATATTCGCCAAAGCTGGAGCACAGCGAGAAAATGCAAACGGGAGCTTCCTCACCTTGAAATAGATCCACGCTGCCCACCCGTGCACCATTGGGCAGGGTGCCTTGCAAAGCGCGAACCTGGGCGTTGTAAGGTGCGATGAAGAGAAAGTCGTCCAGTTCTAATGGACGGGTAACGTTCGCCTTGTCCGTATAGAGCCTTCCGAGCAGTTCCTGAAAGATGGACTTCACCCTCTGCACTTCTTCGTCGCTCTGTTGCACGTTGCCATCGTGAATCACCGGGCTGAATACGATGCCCGCTTCTTGATCAATGAAAGCGTTGTCACGCCCCGGACCTACGATTTTCTGCCGGGCGCAGTCGGGGTGGGAATGGAGGCTTCCCTCATAAATGCTTTCGGAAATAAACTGGCAAACCAAAGGATGCATTCGCCTAGATTCGCCAAGGAACAGGCCGATGTCTGGAGGCACCACGGCGTGGAAAACGGGTGCATCAGGCTCACTCGTGGCCGGGTCCATCAGCGCATACTGAAGCACAGAAAGTCCAGAGACACCTGGGTGGGAACCCTGCACCGGTTGTTCGAGTTGCATTTGGTCCCCCAGCAGGATGAGGTTCTTGGCACAGCGAGCCATCGCCACCGCATTCGCCAGAGGCACTTGACCGGCTTCGTCGATGAACAGAAAGTCCAGTTCACCCAGCCATTCAGGGCGGGTAAATAACCAGGCGGTTCCGCCGACTACACCTTGTTTGTAGGCATCGCGGGCGTCCCCGGATTTCTCGACAAATACCAGCTCTGGATTGGCGGAATAAACCGAACTGGTTGGATCTCCGCGCACCTTGATGCCCCGAAGGCTTGCCCCGGATTCCCTCAGAGCATCGCCGCAGGCGCTGAAGACATTCAACACGGCCTTGTGGCTGTTGGATGAAATCCCCACCTTCTTGCCTTTGGACAATAGATGCGCAATGACATGAGCGGCCGTGTAGGTTTTGCCGGTGCCGGGCGGACCCTGGATAACAAGACAGCCGCCGTCCATGCTATCGACAATGCGGATCGCGGCCTGCAGCACAGACTCGGATGGCTCCTTCATGGACGAAGCGGGCGGCTGTCGGGTCAGTAAGGCTGTTACAGGAGGATGCAATTCTCGCTCCACGTATCCCCAGGCCACCTCCCGCAGTGCGTCAGGAATGCAATCAGGGGACACAAACTCTTCATGCAGAAGCGAGCCTGCCTGAGGAAAAGCACCGTTGCATTTGCCATCCAGGATTTTTTGGCCGGCTTTAAGGTCGAGTTCCCCGGCAGTCAGATTGATCGACACCAGATTGAACTTCAGATCGAGGTTGTGCGTGAACATCACTTTTGATTGCTCACCGGCATCCAGCTTGCATTCCTGACTTGGATCAAAGCGATAAGTCTGCACCAGCGACTTCTTTTCTTGTCTCGGGGTTCCGTGGGCACGCACTCCCTCGATACAGCCGGAATCATCTCGTAACTGCTCGGGTGTTGCCTCTGCCCGGTCAAACTTCCTCCACCGAATGGGCTTTGCCTCACGATCATGAAACTCAATGAGGTCTGCCAGAGTAATTGCAAGGGCGTCCTTCTGTTCACGCAATTGCCTGACCGTTTCCTGACGGGCCAGCACTTCCGGGGAAAGCTCGGGGGAAGGCACCACCTCCGAAATCGATCTCGAATCGCCCGTTGCGAATCCATTTTCCGCCGCGACTCGGTGCAGCCAATCCACCAGTTCCGACGTGGACAGGCAGTCATCCTCGTTGTAGTCGCGAATGCCCTTGAGAATAGAGCTGTCCTTCCAGTCAGCGGACTGCCCGCATTCAATCCACCGGGCATATTGAACAATCGAATCCACCGCTGTAGCCACTTCCGTCTTGCGACTTGTGCGATAGAGATGTTCCACCTTCTTGATGGAATAACTGTCCTCGCCGATGCGCAGGCCGTGGCGGACGATTTGTAAGAGGTCCACGAACACCCGGTTGCGAAGAAGCTGATCCACTTCTTCCTGCCGGGTATCATGGCGGGTGCTCAAGCGCCGCACGGCGCTCACTTCGTAGGCCGCATAGTGGTAAACATGCATGGCCGGTGTCGATTGCCACCGCGCATAGACCCAGTCGATAAATCCCTCGAAAGCCAGCTTCTCCTCTGCCCGGTCATGCGCCCACCAGTCGATGAAGGCTAGGGATGCTCCCTCATGGTAAGAGGCACCAAACAGATACTCCAATCCGTCGGCGACCAAGGGATAGCCCTCCATGTCAAAATACACATCCGCCGGATCACGGATTGGCAATGCAGCCAAGCCCCGAGGTGGCCCCTCTTCGTCCTCCTGGGCGAGCAACTCAAAACGTGGCGGGCAATCTGAGGCCACCTTTCGGTCTTCACGGGTCAGACACTGAAGGCGGGCTTGAGCGACCAGTTTTTCGAGTGAGTCCCCAGCGAGTTTCGAGACCTCTTTCCCGGAACTCTCTGCCAACTTGGCCATTGTGAGGATGTTGGCATTTTTCAGCTTCTTGATCTGCCCCACAGTGATTCCCGCCACTTGGACAAGGTGGTCTGATTCCAAAAACATTGCCTCGGCGTAGGACGCCCATCGACCGTGATCCGCCCGAGGCAGCGGTTCCGGGCGCTGGGACAACACGCCGGAAAAGCCGTTCTGCATTTCCAGAAAGTCCGCTTTGAGCTTGCGGTAGAAATGCATGAAATCCTCGACTCGAAACTCCACGCGTTTGTTGCTACCGAGGATAATGCCAAACTTCTCAGGAAGCGGACCTCTCGCTGCTGCCGCAAGCATTTCGGAGTAGCAGCACAGTTGAATGGCATAGTAGGGCCTCGGGGAACGGGCCAGTTTGGTGTCCCATACCTGATACTGATCATCAGCCCCAAGCATCACAAAGTCGGCATAACCAGCAAATCCGTCATGCGCCAATGCCGCCTGAAAGATGATGGGCACCTTGGAATTCAAGGCAACCAAGGTCTCCTTTTGAGCGGCACCAAAATCCTTATTGCGTATTTCAAGCAAGTCGGGGACCGCAGCCTTCCGTTCGGCTAGCACGTTGCGTTCATGTTGATTACCTGTCTCGGCAATCAAGCGCTGCTCCTCCGTCTCCTCATCTGGAGGAAATGTGCCGGGATGTTCCAGGTGCAATCGGTCCATCCACGAAGCAAAGGGCGACGTGAAGTAGCGAACGAGATCGCTCGGAGAGAAAACTACGCTGCCAAATTGCTTCTTCATGATGGGAATGAACATTTACGTCATTCGGCAGGCCATGGCCAGCCTCATTAGACGTCCTCCTACTTCATGGGTGCCAGCCGCGCGAGGCAGTTGCTGGCGTGCGTGCATGCAACCTAGCGGCGGATTCTTACACCCGCTTCGACCACGCAGTCTAGGTCTTCCCGGCAGCGTGGCTGTAGTTGAATGTTGAATGGTGGGTCATTCATTGCGCTTCGTTAATATAAAGCGGCTCCGTCTCAGCGACCCATTGCAAGATGATGCAACAAGCTCATCAAAAGCCATATCGTGTGCCGTTTTCACGGAGCCATCTCTCCGCCGTCTCATAGTCGTGCGCCACGGTGCGCCCTGGGGGACTTGCCGGGTAAAGATGGCATGGTGCAGGTTTTTTTGAGGTTTCTCTTGGGTGCCAAGATCTGGCACTTAACCACCTCTATCTTTGGCACATGATCAAAACAAACAAAATCAGTGATTGTGTCGTTTTCTCGAAAACCAAGGAGTCGTTCGGAGGGTTCTCGAACATGTCCCCGGAGTTTCCCATCACCGTGGGATCTCTGGAGTTTCCCACCTCAGAACACTTTTATCAATCAATGAAGTACGTGGATCATCCCACTGTTCAGAGGGAGATCTTTGGGGAGAAGAATCCCATGTTGATGAAGAACAAACAGAAGAAGTACAAATCGTTGATTCGGAGTGATTGGGATGAGGTGAAGGGAATCATCATGGAATCCACGATCCACCTCAAACTGGTGTGTAACTGGATCAAGTTCGGGAACCTTCTCCTGGAAACGGGAAACAAAACCATCGTGGAACTCTCCAAACGGGATCCTTACTGGGGAATGATTCTCGTGAAAGGGAGTGATACCACCCTGGAGGGTGAAAACCAACTGGGTGAAATCTTGATGAACCTTCGTTCTAAGTTGTGGATCAACGAAACACGATCCGAATTCCGTTCCTGGAACCCGGAACCGAATCTTCGTTTATCCTTCGGTGGATGGGATCTGAGTACCGTGAAAGTGGATCAAAAGTTCCTGGAGGTGGGGGAACGTTCATTCCGATACCTCATGGATAAACATCTTCCACCATCCTCCACTCTGGGTCTCGCGGCCTGAGAGTGAGGAACCACCCTGTCGAGTGCCAGGATATGGCACTCGGCAGGGGTTAAGGTTGAACCCATCCATTCCTCCCGCCGATGCAATACCTGCTGACCATTCTTTTCTCTGTGGCTGTCCTGTGTGTGCAGGCGCTTCTCATCATCATGAAACTCACTGGTGAATTCACCGCCGGCTGGGGACTCATCCTGCTGCCCTGCTGGTTCGTCTGCGCGGTGATTGTGATCGCCCTGCTGATCTGGCTCTTCACCCTCTTCATGTAAAGCAACCACTGCCATGCCCTCTCCCTATCTCACCAAGACCGAATTCAAGGCAGCCTACGACTGCGCCACCAAACTGTTTTACCGCAGACAGAAGTATCCCACCACGCTCGATGACAACGAGTACATGAAGTTCCTCGCGAACTCGGGCTTCATGGTCGAAACCGTGGCGAAGGCCCAATACCCCCATGGAGTGGATTTGGTGGATGAACGCGACCCACAGCGTGCGTTCACCCGGACGCAGGAACTCCTGCTGGCGAGCGACAATGCGGTCGTGTTCGAGGCCGCCGCGTTGTTTGGAAAATTCTATGCTCGGATCGACATCCTGCGCCGCGAGGGCAAAACCCTGCACCTGATCGAAGTGAAGTCATCTTCGATCAACGAGGAGGATGAGGAAGATGACGGCGGTTCCCCCTTCTTAAAGAAAGATGGAGATGTCGCCGCCAAGTGGATGCCCTATCTCCTGGATGTCACGTTTCAGCTTCATGTGCTGAGGCTCGCATTCCCTGAGTTTGAAGTGAAGCCCTGGCTCTGCGTGATCAACAAAGGCTGCAAGGCCACGGCCAACGAGACGCTGGCCCACTTCTCCGCCGACCCGGACAAGGATACCCCCACCAAGGCCCGCCCCAAGGTCAACTACTCGGGCGATCTTGAGCAATTGAAGGGCACGTCGCTGCTAACTGAGCGGGATGTGACGAACGAAACCGGTCTTCTCATGGATCGCGTGGTGAAACGGGCCGACGAACGGGCCGCTCTGATCAGTCCCGATGGTCAAGTCGTGCGGGTTCAGGGGTCGGTGGCTGATCTCTACAACACCTGCCGCAAATGCGAATTCCGCTTTGGACCCGGCAAAGAGAGGACACCTCATGGCTTTGCTGAATGCTGGGGAAGCATGGCATCAGTCCAGCCGCATATTCTTGATATGCACCGCGTTGGGCAGATCGGAACGACCAAATTCCCCGATCCCGTGCCTGAACTCATCCGCAAAGGAAAAGCCTCGTTGCTTGACCTCAAGGAAGATCAACTCGGCAACGAGGGAGCCTACACAAAGCGTCGGCGGATGCAGTGGTCGAACTCATTCGAAAAGGGTAACGAGCACTTGCCTGCGGCACTCAAGAACGAACTCAAGAGTCACGAGGCCGGTCCCGGCCGCCCCTTTCACTTTCTCGACTTTGAAGCCTGTGATGTCGTCTTGCCACATCACGCAGGGCTTCGGCCTTATGAGAGGGTTGCCTTCCAGTGGAGCTGCCACACTCTCAATCAGCAGGGCAAACTGTCCCATCAGGAATGGCTCAACACCGAGCGCGATTTTCCGAACTTCACCTTCGCCCGGAGACTGCGCGACTGCATCGGTGACACGGGCACGGTTTATGTGTGGTCGCACTACGAGCAAACCACTCTGTGCAAGGTGCTCAAGCAGATTAACGAATGGATTGCCGCTGATGAAGCCGAGGCTCTTCGCGTGTCCGGTTTTACCACCATCGAGGAACTCAAAGCTCTGGCAGTCTGGCTTGAGGATCTCCTCGGTCCCGAAGACGCAGATAAAAAGAGAAAAAACTCGCCACGCATCCGTGACCTTCACAAGCTCGCTCTGGCACACTACTTCCATCCCGAGATGCTAGGACGCACGTCCATCAAGGCAGTGTTGCCGGCCGTGTGGCGACACTCCTCGGCACTGTGGGAGAATCCATGGTTCGCCAAGTATTACCGGGCGGATGCATCCGGTCAGGCGCTCGATCCTTACAAGACGCTCGAACCACTCCCTCTTGGAGAAGAAGACGAGGAGGGTGATGGAGATGCCGTTAGGGAAGGCACCGGGGCCATCCGCATCTACCAGGAACTCATCTTCCTTCAGGGGCTCACCGAGGAATTCAAAATCAATCGCAAACAATTGCTGCTGCAATACTGCGAACTCGACACCGCCGCGATGGTGATGATCTGGGCGCACTGGACCGGCTATGTCGGCGCTCAAAGAAGCAAGGCGAGTATCAAGCGAGAGATGCAACGGATGAGCCCGGAAAACCAAGCACTTAGGGAGCAGCTTGAGCTTCATATCCAACAGCAGCAACTGCCCGAAAAGATCGCCTATGCCATGAAGCAGGATCTCAAGAAGAAGACGGACATGCTTTACTACAAGGAGCCGGTCCCACGCATGACTGGGCTGCCCGATCTGAAAACTGTTTTGATTCAATACGTTCAGTTCCTCATCGGGGTCAATGACCTGACATTTTCGGCAACACTATTGAGGATGTTAAACCGGCAGCAGACTCAGACCTTGCGGCGTGTTGCCCCGAGAACCGGCACAAACAAGGATGTGTGGGACCATGTGATTCCAACTGGCTACATCGTTTCAGAGATCATGCGCATGCTTGAAGCAAGGAGCATCGACGGTTTGGAGCGACTTCTCGATCTCTATGCCCAAGCGGGTCAGCGAGCGATCACAAAAGAGGAGGATGCAAAATTGAATGCGTCTGGGTTGAGAAACTCCATGCCACATGGATGGGACTGGCGGAACGAGGACGCTGATCTTTTTGCCCGTTACAAAAGTGCAGGAATTGATTTGAGCTGAAATTCCAACTGATCATTTCTTGTCATGACGCTATTTCTATGAGGGGTTGTTCGCCAAAATGGCTTATGCAAGCCTCTGGAAGTGGCGGGTTCCCACTGGCGGAGGTGCTTCGCGATTCGCTGTATTATCCAGCATGCGGGACGGATGGTGATCCGGTGCAGGAGTTGCCGCGACTGGCGCAAGTGGGTGCCGTTCACAGCTTCATCTATGCAGACTACGCGGTCGGAGAGGCGGAGGTGCTGAGACAGCTCCATGATCCGAAACTCGGCTTCAAGGGCTACCGTGTGGTCTTCACAAGACCCCTGCCGGAGGAGGCACTGGCTCAGCAAGGGTGGCTGCCGCTGGCGGTTGGGCGTCGTGATGGTGATCCGAATCGTTACGATGATGCCTTCAAGCCCTCCTTCATCCTGTGGGCGGTGTTTGAACGAGATGGCTCCAAGATGCTTCGTGAGCCGTGGGGACCGGAGCGCTTCAGCCTTCTGTATATTGGCAGGGACGGAGTCGAAACATATCAAAACCTCTTCAACCAAAATCATTGCCGCCCGAAGGTCATCGCGGTGATCCAGCCGGGCACTGCCTTTGGTCATAATTGGACCGACTTCAATCGTGCCGACGGGATTCTTTGCCGGATGCTGCACCAAAACCCGGCGGGACTGCCAGAGTTTCTGCTAGAAGGAGCGTATCGAGGACAATTGCAGCATTCCGGGAACTCCTGGAGAGGCACTGTCATCCAAACATGGGCCACACGTCATCACGGACTACGGCTCTGGCGACTCTCAGGTGCCATCCCACATGAATACGAGAAATTTCTCGACCTCGACCTTGGAGTGCCATGATCTGGCACTCACCATGTGCGAAGTTCGGGCATGACACCATCCAACACCTCTGAAAGCGCCCTACTCCACGCCCGTGACCCCGAAACCATCCGCCGGCTTATCACGAATCAAAACCAGGAGCACACGCCCCACGCCTTCCGGGCGGGCCATGCCGGCATGGGAGACTTCAACCGCTTGCTGCCGGTGCTGCGGGGTCTGCCAGCCGCAGAGCTTAAACCATGGATGGATCTGATCGATGAAATGGGTGAGACGCACCGGGGCTGCCAGCCATGCAGTTGCAAGGTGCTGGTGTATTCCTTCCTGATCACCCGCGACATCCTGCCGGAGCGCAGCGCCGAGTACAAGAAACGCTACGACCAGAGAATCACACGCCACACCCCGCCAGAGGGCAGGAACTACTTGGTGGAGGTGATCAATTCCTTGAAACAAGCCCCCGAAGGGCCGGAAGCACGTGCTCATAAGATCAACTGGTTGATCACCCTTGAAGACCTGCTCGCGCATCAGCAGCGGGGCGGTTGAGCGGCTCATCTCATCACCAAATACCATCACCCTGAATCATACGACCATGCGCATCATTGCCATTTTCAGCCCCCTTGGAGGCGTGGGGAAAACCACCCTCGCCGTCAATCTCGCGGCCAGCCTGGCCGAGTTGGGTAAACGTGTCCTCCTCGTTGATCTGGATGCCCAATCCTGCGCCACCACAGCCTTGGGTCTTGCCACGGAACCCGGGGGCAGCCTGTATTCGGCGCTGGTGGACGGCACGTCAGCCAGAGATGTTGTGCGCAGCACGCGATTGCCGAACCTGTTCGTCATTCGCTCTCACTATGAACTTGCTAGCGTGGATGTTTGCCTCGTCCGGCGCGGTCAACACCTGACCCGACTGCGTGAGGTCATGGCGGAGCTGCATGCACTCCCGGACTTTGATTACATTTTCTTGGACTGTTCACCCTCTATGGGCGTCATGACGAACGCCGCCATGGCTGTGGCGGATGAATTGATCGTCCCGCTCCAGCCGGGATTTATGATGTTGCCTGCTGTGAGCTGTTTGCTAGGCCAGATCCAGCAGGTCATTGAGAGTGGGGTCAATCCGGGGCTGCATGTGGGAGGCTTTGTGATCAACAGGTTCAATGGCGATGCGGCTGAACTCGATAAACTCGCCCACGAATTGCATGCCCCCTCGGCACCTAAAGGCTCCTGCAATGTGGCCTACCCCACGGCGATTCCCGAATCCACCGCTCTGGCCGAGGCTCCCAGCTACGGCCAGACGATTGTTGAGTACGATCCTAAGGGTCGCGGAACCGAGGCGTATCGTGCCTTGGCAAAGAAATTCATTGACCGCCAAAGATCAACTCGCATAATTTGTAATCATATTGGTAAAAGCAACCCACAAACGGCTACTCGTCCAAACGATACCATCATGAGTGAAACACTTTTATCAGTTCAAATTCTGAACTTGGTTCTTCAGCAGCCTGGAATAACCGACGGCGAAATTACATCTGCGGTCGGTAAAGGCGTGCGCCATCAACAAATTAATCAAGTCTGCCACAAACTTAAAAACCGTGGGAAGCTGACTCGCAGCAAACGGCCTGATGATGGCCATATTGGAAACTATCCGAATGACTTGCATTTAAGCGAAACTCAGCCAGCAAAAGTGGAAGAACATCGCCATAAACCCTGGTCAAACGCCGTGCAGGAAGGCATTCCAAAAAAAATCAAAAAAAGTCAAAGCAAAGTGCCAACCGAGGTAAATCTGCGTGCCAGATTCAATGAAGCAATTATTAGATCGCTTGACTTACCCCCGATCGATTACTCAAGTCGATTAGATTTTGCTCGTTTATTGATTATGAAAAGCGGACTAAGCCGCCTCAATGACATCATCACCATCAAGCTTACTGCAGCCTTAGCAGCAAGAATAGCGACGCGGCTCAAATTGACTGACCTTCAAAGAAAAGCGATTGAGGATAAGATAAGCAGAACGAATCCCAATGAATCCGGGTTCGATCTAGACTGTGGAGATCCAAATTTCATTGGTGAGGTTAAAAGCAACATCCCAATTAACGAAAGTGACAAATTTGGCTCAGCTCAGTTCGACAACTTAACGAATGATGTTCTTCAAATGTGTGGCCATCCGCCAATTGGCATGAAGCTAGAGGAACTATCCAAAAAATCCAAGGTCAACAGACTCAGCCGTGACAAGGCACTTAAGTTTATCGGCCTTTATAACTCAGACGCAATTAAAACGGCGGTTGTACGTTGGCTAGACAAACTGGACCGCGATACGAAACTGCAAAAACATCCGCAAATGAGAATTCAAGAGGTGCCGGAAGAAGGGGGGCTAAGCGCAGATGTGGTTTATCTTGTTTACCTGAATCCAGAATAAGATTGTTGTATTTTTCAATGTTCGATTCTTTTGCTGAACTCCTTGGATGAGCCAAAAGCATTTTGGATATTCGCCCCTTGAATGCTGTTCTTGTTTAACATAGAGTTAACGGTGCGCCGAGTGCCCTCGGTCTGAGCTTGCCTTTTGGTTTCGACAACTATGCCGCTTTCCGCTGACCGTCGATCCGCCGGGTCTTGGCCCAGCCTTCGGGAGTCACGTCCTTGATCTGCCGGTTGGTCAGCGTCGGCAGGCG
>CANIBP010000085.1 GCA_947466075.1 Verrucomicrobiaceae bacterium | reverse complement strand
TGCGCCACGTCTGCGACGGGCTTTCCCAAGCTGAGCAGGCCGAGGGCTTGCTCCTTGAATTCGGGTGTGTAACGCTGATAGGTTCTCTGGCTCATGGAAGGACTTTCGTTTGTTGCTTTGTCCTTGGTCCAGAAATCTAGAGCACCTCAGGTGGAACCCTGCGCTTTCCGCAGAAACTCCTTTCGGCTCTGAATCACCCAATAGTAGATGAACTCATTGTTCACGCCCTTGTTCACGATGATCGACTGGAAGCCCTGATTCGTTGTGCATTCCTCCGTTGCAATGCTGACCTCAGCGATGGTTGCTCGGCTAGTCAGCAACAGCGTCCCTATTGGGAGGAGGCTTGCTGAGCAGTTCTTGAGGCCTGCCGTCGAGATAGTCCGCTTACTTCGAGTCGCGTATTTTGAGCTGATCTCTGTCGGGGTAAACCACTGCACATCGCCCTTCCAGAAGATGTCGTTGGTGCTGTCGGGAGTGCCACCTCCCACAATATTGCCGACATCCCCCAGCGTCTTCTCCTTCCAATCGGGAAACGCGTTGCCGTGATCGTCTTTGAAGCGGAGGGCTTGGGTGAAGAGCTGTTGCATCACGCCCTTCTTGTAGTCCTCCAGCAGGGCTTTCTTTTGGCTCAGTTGCCCAATCCGCCCATCCACCGCCCTCAAGAAATCCGCGATCTTCTGCTGCTCGGCGCGATCCGCTGGCAGACTCAAAGGCAGAAGCCGAATGTCCTTCAGATTGATTCGTGAAAACGTTGAACCTCCTGAGAGTTTCGCGATGTAGTCCTGCGTGCCGGAAGTTTGGAGCCGGTAAAACACAATGCCGCCGTTTCCGTCCTTTTGCTGGAGCAGAACGGTGTCTTGCCCGAGAACAAACTTCTCATTGGAGGTGATGCGGCTCGCGATTCCTAACGACTGGTTTCGACTGAGGACCATGTCGCCAATCTGCGGGTCGCAGTGATCCATCAGCGGTACATACTCGGCTTCAGTCACACGTTTGGTTGGCGAAATGAGATCAATCTCACCCCATCGAATGGTTCCTGGCGACACGATAGGCACGCCCTTCTCGACATACTCTGGCGTCCGGTGTTTGCAGTCGATGACCTTGGTCACCGTGCCCAAGGGATGTGTTTCCACGTCACCCGTGAATCCCGGGAATCGTAAGTGTGGAACTGTTTTGCCTTCTGGAGTCATCGCAGTGCTCAAAAGGGTGCCTTGATTCCCAATTCTTTACAGAACCCAGCGATAACCGAATTGGTCTCGGGCATCTCTTTCTCCAGCGCCGTAAGCTTGGTGGCTATGTCACTCAAATCGACAGACTCCTCTTGGTCGAAGGTATCCACATAGCGCGGGATGTTCAGGTTGTAGTCGTTTCCCTCGACCTCGCTCCGCTCGGCCACCTTGCTGAACTTCTCGATGCTCTCCCGTTTCCGATAGGTGCTGACGATGCGCTCGATGTCATCAGGGCGTAGATAGTTTTGATTGCCCACCTTTTCAAAGCCCTGGCTGGCGTCGATGAAGAGGATGTCGTCGGGGTTCTCGCGCTGCTTTTTCAGCACGAGGATGCAGGTGGGGATACCGGTGCCGTAGAAGATATTGGCCGGGAGGCCGATGACGGCATCGAGGTAGTTGCAATCCTCGATGAGGTAGCGGCGGATGTGCCCCTCGGCTGCGCCCCGAAAGAGCACGCCATGAGGCAGGACGCAGGCCATGGTGGCACCTCTGTCCAGGTGGTGGACCATGTGCTGGACGAAGGCGAAGTCGGCCTTGGTCTTGGGGGCCAGCTTGCCATAGGCGCTGAAGCGGTCGTCGCTCTCATGGATGGCGCTGGCGGACCAGTTCGCGGAGAAGGGCGGATTGGCCACGATGGCCTCGAAGCGCAGGTCGGCGTGCTCGGGGGCGGGATGCTCCAGGGTGTCCTCGTTCTTCAGGTCGAAGCGTTGATAATGCACGCCGTGCAGGATCATGTTCATGCGGGCGAGGTTGTAGGTGGTGGGGTTCATCTCCTGCCCGTAGAAGTGGCCCACGTCCTCCACCTCCTTCGCCACGCGCAGCAGCAGGGAGCCGGAGCCGCAGGTGGGGTCATAGACGCTCTTGAGCTTCTTTTTCCCAGTGGTGACGATCTTGGCCAGAATGATGCTGACCTCCTGCGGGGTGTAGAACTCGCCCGCCTTCTTCCCCGCGCCACTGGCAAACTGACCGATGAGATACTCATAGGCATCCCCCAGCACGTCCGCCTCGGTATCGGCGAGGCGGAAGTCGATCTTGTCCAGGTGGCTGAGCACCTTCGCGATGAGTTCGTTCTTCTGGCTCTCAGTCTTGCCGAGCTTCGACGAACCGAGATCGAGATCCTCGAACAGGCCCTCGAAATCGTCCTCGCTGGCATGGCCCATGGTGCTGGCCTCAATGTGCTTCAGGATGGCCGTGAGGTCTTCCAAAATGAAGTTGTCCTCCTTCCTCGCGCCCTTTTCAGCGACCTTATGAAACAGCTCGGACGGTTTCAGGAAGTAGCCCAGCCGCCCGACAGATTCCTCCTGTATGGCCGCGAGCATTTCCTTCCCCTGCTTGCTGGACTCGTCGATCTCCGCGAACACGATGCCGTCGTGCTTCAGAATCTCATCCGCGAAGAGGTGCATCCGCTCGGAGAGATACTTGTAGAAGATGAAGCCCAGGATGTAGTCCCGGAACTCATCCGCGCCCATCTTCCCGCGCAGCGTGTTGGCGATGTTCCAGAGCTGGGTTTGCAGAGTCTTCTTCGTGTCGTCGGCCATGCGGGTATTTTGCTTATCCAAGCGGGGAATGAATCTGAAGGCAAGGAATTGCGCAGAGCGCGGGAAGGAAGACGAGGAGTGGTGGAGACTTGGAGAGGAGGAGATTGGGAGACTTGGAGTGGAGGAGTGGAGGAGACTGAGGTCTGATCACAACCCACCGGGCCGCTGCTCGCGGAAGCGTTTGAGTCGGCGCTGGAGATCCTGCGGCTTCTCTCCCTTCCGAGTGTCCCGCACGAGGTAGAGCGGGCAGGTGGCGTGGATTTGCACGCCGAGCCAGGGCTTGAAGAAGACTTGGAGACTGGGAGAAGAGGGGACGGGGGGATGTGGAGACAAGGAGACTGGGAGAAGAGGGGACGGGGAAATGGGATCTGGAACTCCTGGTCTCACGGTTGTGACTCTCGCGCGCCTGCACGTCTCGGGCTTTGCCCAACGCTTCGCGTTGTCTGTCTCGCACTATGCCTCTCGTGCTCGGCTCCTGAGCGAAGCGATTCTCCCAGTCTGATTACCACACGCTGTGGATAACGCCTCCGGCGATGCTGGCCTTCATGACTGTTCATATAAACAGTTATGCGAGGAGTTCAAGCCGTCCCAGACTTGAGTTCGGCGGCAGAAATGCTGCTTTCCACGTTTATGACTCATTTTCAGTCGGTTGTGTGCACGCTACCGCTGAATGTGCGCGATCTACCGGCGGAACCACGCGCGCTACCATCAGGAAATCGCGTTCTACCGGCAGAACCACGCGCGCTACCGGCAGGAAATCGCGTGCCACCGGCGGAACTACGCGCGCTACCGGCAGGAAATCACGTGCTACCGGCAGGAAATCGCGTGCCACCGGCAGAACCACGCGTGCTACCGGCAGGAAATCGCGATCCACCGGCAGAACCACGCGCACTACCGGCAGGAAATCGCGTGCCACCGGCAGAACCACGCGCGCTACCGGCAGGAAATCGCGTGCCACCGGCGGAACCACGCGTGCTACTGGCAGCACCGGTCCCGGCGCGTGGAGTGATGAAGCGTCGAAGCGTGCGCCGTGATTCGAGACAAGGAGAGGCACTTGCCAAGTGCCGGTGGGGGCGTACCTCCCACAGGACTTGGCAAGTCCTGCTCCTTGGTGACGAAACCACTGCCAACCACCGTCAACCATCGTCAACTTCCCCTCACAAGCGGGACGCTTGTGCTACGCCATGCCCTACGACCCAACATGGCGCGGCGGGGCCGAGGTTCGGCATGCTGACACATACCGCTACGAGCAACGAACGGCATTCAAAACGGCGGACGAGGAAGAAAGCCTGGAGGGCCGGGTGGGCCGGGAGGCGGCCCCATGCCAGGACCGCCGCGCCTGCCACGTCCCGGCGGGCCGAATCCACCACCTCCTGGCGGACCGCGGCGTTGAAAGCTCGCATCTGGAGTGCCTGCAAATTGACGTGGAACGAATGGATACTCTGCGGTCAGCACATAGTAATAGGTTCCTTCAGGAAACTCAGGCGTGATGCCGAAGCGGCCGTTGCTGGCATCGAGATCACCGGTGCCTTCAACGTATTCGTAGTCCTGCACGAAAGCACCGTCGTACTTGCCACCGGGAGAGCCTGCGGGACGTTCGCCTTGTTTGATCGCATAACTGGAAGTCAGCTTTTTTAAGGCGCTGCCGGTATTCTTTGCCTCGCTGAAACCCCACGGGCCATAGATGGGAAAACCATCCGCCGCCCATCCGAGCAGCACCACCTTGGGCTTATCACCGCCGAGTTTTTCGAGCAGGCCATTCGGAATGCCGTGGTAATGATAGGCACCGTTCGGCTGCACGTGTGCGTTGCTGGAATCAAGGCCAAGGTCAATCGCCCCGCCATGCGGTTCATACTGCCAGCCGCTCGCCGGATTACCCTGCCACCATTCAGCGGCGAAGGGATCTAGCACGACGCCATTCACGGCGATGCCGAAGGGCTGCATATGATATGCCACCGGCTTCTCCGCGAGCTTCGGCTGCAGCGGCACTTTGTAGTCATAGCTCTGTGGCCCGATGATGTTTGGGTTATGCCGGTTCGGAAACTGTCCAGGCGTGTGATCTGGAATGCCGTTCGCGGTAATGTGCCGATAGCTGCCATCGACTGTGATTTTGACCTCATTCGGAGGTAGTTGTGTCGAAGCGGCCAGACACGCTGTCACGACGATGCAGCCACTCGTGCGTAGCAACAAAATGGGGAGCGGTGAAATGCGGGAGATTCTCATGCAGGCAGACTTAACCCTGAATAGCCCGAAGTGTTACCGCAAAATGTCTGGCATGATTTGTCGAAGCCGTCTTTGATGCGTCGTGCCTTCTCGACCGACAGCCGCAAAACCTGCCCGCATCCCGCAAGTGGCCGTCCTCGTGGATACCTCGCGCTCGTATGGCCGTGACATCGTGCGTGGCGTCCGACGATATGTGGCCGAGCATGGGCCGTGGTCGCTCTATCTGGAGCCGCGTGATCTGCGCAGCAGTTTCCCGGATTGGCTCAAAAATTGGTCAGGCGACGGCATTCTCTCTCGCACCGTCGATGAGGTGATGCTGCGCCAGCTCAAGGCCACCAAGCTGCCCGTCGTCGAGTTGCGCACCACGGTCTTGAAGCACTCGTTCCCCTTTGTCGGCATGGACAACAGCGTCGTCGGCACCCGCGTGGCCGAGCATTTTCGCCATCGTGGCTTCCAGCGCTTCGCCTGCGCTCTGGATGCCTCCGAGGCATTCTTCATCGAGCGCAGCGAGCGCTTCGCTCTGGCCGTGCGCGACTTCGGCTTCGACTGCCCTGTGTTTCAATCCAAGCGCAAAAACTGGGAGCAACATCAAAGCGATCTCGTCGCCTGGCTGCGTGATTTGCCCAAGCCCGTCGGCATCTTTGCCGTCAACGACCAACTCGGCTTCTGGCTGCTCGATGCCGCACGCCGCGCAGGCATCGCTGTGCCGGAGGAAGTCGCCGTCGTCGGTGCCGAGAACGACAACATGCTCTGCGAGACCGCCACGCCACCGCTCTCCAGCGTGCGCCTTCGCGGCCAAGCCGTCGGCTATGATGCCGCACGAGTGCTCGATGAGTGGATGACAAAAAAACGCATCCCCAAGCCCAGCGAGAAGCACCTTCACCTGCCTGGCGACATCGTCGTGCGTCAATCCAGCGACATCGTCGCTGTCGAAGACCCACGCATCTCCGCCGCGCTTCGCTTCATCCGCCAACACGCCACCGAAAACCTCGACGTCACTCGCGTGGCCCGCGAAGTCGCCCTTTCTCGCAGCGTCCTCGAGCGCCGCATGAAGTGCCTCATCGGTCGCAGCCCTGGCGAGGAGATCAATCGCCTACGCTTTGCCGCCGTGGAGAAATTGCTCACGCAGACGGACCTTACCCTCGATGCCATCGCCTCCCGCTGCGGCTTCACCCATCCGCAATACATGGCCGAGGCCTTTCGGAAACGGGCAGGCGTGACACCGGGGGAGTTTCGGAAGAGCCGCAAAACCTGAAGACGAGAAATCAAAGTCTGAATGAAGTCTTGTCATTGCTCGCGTTTAATCGGGCACCATGAACCGCCGTCGTTTCCTTCAATCCATCGCCGCAGCCACGGCTGCGCCTGCTTTTGCCGCCGAAGTGCCGTGGAAGCTGAATTACATGCTCGCCTCGGCCATGTATGGCAGTTTGCCGTTGGCGGAGATTCTACCGGAGGTGAAGAAGACGGGCGCGACGGGTATTGAGCTGTGGCCGAAGAAGCATGGCACGCAGCGTGATGAGATGGATGCCATCGGGCATGATAAATTCGCCGCGATGCTCAAGGAGCATGGCATCGGCTTTGGTGGCTCGACGCGTTATGATCTGGGGCCGTTTGGGTTGACTGAGGAAATCGCGGTGGTGAAGAAGCTGGGCGGCACTTTCATCGTCACGGGTGGGGCAGGGGACTACAAAGTGACGTCTGAGCAGCTCAAAGCCAGCGTGAAAGCCTTTGTAGAGAAGATGAAGCCGCATGCGGCACTTGCAGCCGAGAATGGCGTCGAGATCGGCATCGAGAATCACATCAACAACCTCATCGACACGCCAGACTCGCTGCTGTGGCTCGCGGATGACATCCGCAACACCCCCGGCATCGGCATCGCCCTTGCGCCTTACCATCTGCCGCAGGACACGAAGATTCTGAGCGATCTCATCAAGCACATCGACAAGAAGATGACGCTCTTTTACACCTGGGAGCACGGCATGGGTTGCATGAAGCCGATGCCCAAGGAGGAAGAGATTCAGCAACTGCCAGGCAGAGGCAAACTCGACTGGAAACCACTCCTCGCAGCGCTGAAGGCCACGAAATTCACCGGCCCAACGGAGATCTTCATGCATCCGACACCACGCGGCATTCCGATCATGCCGACACTTGCCGAGTCCACGGCAGAGATCATTCGTGCGAAGCAGCATCTCGACGCCATTGTCGCCACTCTTTAATAGCACTTCCAAACTCCACCACTCCACACAATCCCATGACCAAAGCTAAAGTTCTTCTCATTGTCGGTGATGCCACGGAAACCGTGGACACGTTGTATCCTTATTATCGTTTAATCGAAGGCGGCTTCACGCCTGTGGTCGCTGCGCCGGAGAAACGTAAATATCAGATGGTACTGCATGAAGTGAAGCCAGGGTGGACGATCACCAAGGAGTGGGAGGGATACTCGATTAATGCTGACATCGCGTTCAAAGACATCAAACCCGAGGAATACGTGGGTATTTTCTTCAGCGGCGGTCGTGCGCCGGAATACATCCGTGAGGATGAGGATCTGCTACGCATTACCAAGTGGTTCTGGGATCAGAAGAAGCCCTGCGCCAGCGTGTGCCATGGCGTCGAGATTCCAGCACGTGCAGGCATTGTCCAAGGATTGAGCATGGCTACCGTGGCGAAATGCAAGTTCGACCTCGAAATCTGCGGTGGCATCTATGTGAATCAACCCTGCGTGATTGACCAGCACATGTATTCAGGACGCACATATCATGACAGCGGCCACTTCATTGGACCTTGGATCAAAGCGCTGGATGCTGAACGTTCGAAAATGGAGATAGAGTGGCAGTCGAAACACGTCAAGAAGCGCAAAAAATGAAGCTTATGAAACTATGGGTGTTGATTGTGGCTTCCGTGCTTTATGTCGGCAACTTGCCAGCACATCCACTTCAAGCGGAGCCGATCAATCATGCCTTTGTTTACACCTTTGATCAGTTCAACATCCCGGAGGATCCGGATGAGGCCTTGGTGAATGGTGGACTGCTTTTGCTGGCCGAACTGAACTGCACGGCCTGCCATGCCGTGCCGAAGTCATGGCAGGAACGACTGAAGGTGAAGCCGGGGCCTGACTTGAGTGCGGTAGGGTCGCGCCTCGATCCTGATACGCTGTGGCTCATGATTCGCAGCCCGCAGAGCCGAAAGAAGGGCACGCAGATGCCGGGATTGTTCGCGGGTGAGGATGGCGATGAAGAAAAAGTCGAGGCGCTGGTGGAATACTTGAGCGGGATGAAATGGGATGCGCCGAAGGTGCCCGCAGGCGATGTGGAGCGTGGCAAGGAGCTGTATCACAAGGTCGGCTGCGTAGCCTGCCATGAGCCAGCGAAGGATGTGCGACCGCCGAAGGCACCTGCGGATGCCGAGGTTGAGAAGCCGGGCAATGCGTCCGTGCCGATCGCGCTGGCGGACGCTTACAGCTTCACGGCGCTGTCGTATTTCCTGAAGTACCCGCTTTCCATGCGCCCATCTGGCCGCATGCCGGACATGCGCCTGAGCGAGCAGGAGGCGTCGGACATTGCGGCGTATCTGCATGTGGGACGTGTTGCCGAAAAAGCGACGGCGCGTGCGGCGCTGAAGATTCCAAAGCAGGGTGTCGAGAAGGGTCGCGAAGTCTTCGAGAAGATGAACTGCGTGGCATGTCACTCGAATGGGAGTGCGGATGCCCCCATCCGCAAAACAGCCGCGAAGCCAACGTCCGAACTCAATGCCAGCAACGGTTGTCTCGCTGAAAAACAGTCCAGCGGCACGCCACGCTTCGATTTGAATGATTTGGAGAAGCGCGCCCTGAAAATCGCTCTGGCGATGATTCAGAAGGAGGACGCCCCAAAGCTAACATCGCAGGAGAAAGTGGATTGGCAGATGTCGCGACTCAATTGCTATGCCTGTCATGACCGCGATGGCAAAGGCGGGCCGGAAGATCCGCGTGCGCAGTATTTTGGCGTGAATGACTCGACGGCGGAGTCGCTGGGCCAACTCGCGCATTTACCGCCGAGTCTCGACAAAATCGGCCGCAAGCTGACGCGTGGCTGGTTTGAGAAAATCCTGTGGGGTCAAGATGGTAGCATGCGTCCCTACATGGACACGCGGATGCCGAATTTTGGCCGTGAGCAGACGGAGATGATGATTCCCTGGCTGAATGAGGCTGATGTGGCCGAGAAGCCCGTGACGATCGATGTCAGCGGACTAGCGAAGCATCATCGCGCGGAATTGGGTCGGCAGTTGTTGGGCGCGAAAGGCCTTGCCTGTGTTTCGTGTCATGGATTGAAGAATCGCAAATCGCTCGGGCCACCCGTGCTGCGTCTCACGCATGCTGCGGAGCGATTGCAGCCAGAGTATTTCAAAGAGCTGCTGCTCAACCCTCAGGCCACGCAGCTTGGCACCGTGATGCCGCCGATGTTTGTGGGTCGCAAAAAGGCCGATCAGGAAATCGAGAGTATCTGGACTTATCTACGCGAGGTCGAAGGCCAGCCGCTGCCGGAAGGTCTGATGTCCTCGGAGGATTTCGAACTGAAGCCGGACAAGAAGCCCATCGTCTTCCGCAGCTTCATTGAAGGCGTGGGCACGCATGCCATTGGCGTGGGTTTCACTGGTGGGCTGAATGCGGCGTTTGATGCGAAGACTAGCCACTGGGCGCTGATCTGGAAAGGCCGCTTCCTCGATGCCATGAGCAACTGGCAAGACCGCGCCATGCCACCGATCAAACCGCTCGGCACGGATGTGAAGGAACTGCCAGCAGTGAGTGGCGTGCGCGTCTTTGGCGGCTACAAACTCGACAAAGACGGCGTGCCGACCTTCCTGTATCAACAAGACGGCAAACAAGTCGAAGACACGCTTCGACCAACGAAGAACGGCTTCGAGCACATCATCAACATCAACGGACAGCAAACGAAGGAGGTCTTGTCATGGTAAGCCAACAGACGTTCGATTTTACCGCAGAGAGGCAGAGGAGCGGAGTAGCAGAGAAGCAGAAAAAAACTCTGCCACTCTGCCTCTCCGCTCCACTGCGGCAAATACGGAGCCTTTTGGCTTTCGCCTCTCTCTGTCATGCGCAACAGCAGTCCGACTACTACCGCATCGAGACCTACGAACTGCCGCAAGGTGTGAATTTCGAGGCCAGCAGCCTTGCGGTGCTGCCGAGCGGTAAATTGGCCGTCGCTCTGCGCAAAGGTGAAGTTTGGGTCGAAGGAGAAAAGGGCTTCCAACTCTTCGCCAGTGGCCTGCATGAGATTTTGGGCCTCGCTTGGCATGATGGAACGCTTTATGCCACGCAGCGTGCCGAGGTCACAAAAATCCGCGATACCGATGGCGACGGCCTCGCGGACGAGTATCTCGCAGCAGCAAAGGGCTGGGGTGTTTCGGGTGCTTATCATGAGTATGCCTATGGACCGGTGTTTGATGCAGCGGGAAATCTTTACACCTCGCTCAATAGCAGCATGGGCAAGCCCATGGTGAAAGGCGACACGCTTTGGCGTGGCTGGGTGGTGCGCACCTCGCCTGATGGCAAGATGGAGCCGTGGTGCGCCGGATTCCGCAGCCCATGTGGCATCGGCACCAATTTCGAGGGCGATATCTTCATCACCGATCAACAAGGCAACTGGATGCCAACCACACCGCTCTTTCACGTGCGCAAAGGCGCTTACTTCTCGCATGCGGAGTCGATTCCTGACGCCATGCGGCCTGATTCACCGGTAAAAATCGGCGCCAAGCAGCCCGATGGCATCACTGTGGCCGAAGCCATGAAAACCGTGCAGGGCTACACACCGCCCGCCGTTTGGCTTCCGTATGTCAAGATGGGCCAAAGCGGCACCGGGATCACCTGTGACAAAAGTGGCGGTAAGTTTGGTCCCTTTGAGAAACAGCTCTTCCTCGGCGAGTTCGTGCTTAGTGGCGTGAACCGTGTGTTCCTGGAAAAAGTCGGCGGTGAGTATCAAGGTGCTTGTTTCCCCTTCATCGACGGCCTGCAATGCGCCGCGCTGGCTTTGACGACGCTGCCTGACGGCTCACTTGTCGTCGGCGAGTCGAACCGTGGTTGGAACAGCAAAGGCAATCGCCCCTTTGGCCTGCAGAAGATCGTGTGGACGAAAAAGACACCACTTGAAGTTCAAAAGATGGAACTCACGAAGACCGGTTTCCGTTTCACCTTCACACTGCCCGTGGATAAGGCTAGCGTGAGTGATTTGACCGGCCAGAGTTACACTTACCCCTTCCAGAGCAAATACGGCGGTGAGGAAGTCGACGCCAAGCCGCTGGAGCTCACGGCCACTAAGCTCTCCGACGACGGCATCACACTCGACCTAACCATCGCCAACCTCCGCGAAGGTTACGTGCATGAGTTTGAACTGCCGCAGCTCAAAGCCAAGGACGGCACGCCGCTTTGGCACCGCATGGCGTATTATACGCTGAATCGTTTGAAGCAGTGACGAGCAGAATCTCCTGCTGTTCTGCTTTAGGTTCATCCGGGAAGCTGGTGCGTTGATCAGGTGCCAGTGAGTATGGCTTTGGACTCATGGAGTGCGTAGAGGCGCAGGTGGAGGAACTCCACGTCGCGGTAGCCATAGGCCATGCGCGTGAGTCTGCCGATTTTGTTGTTGATGCCTTCCATCATGCCTGAGCT
>CANIBP010000084.1 GCA_947466075.1 Verrucomicrobiaceae bacterium | reverse complement strand
TACCAGATCTGGGCCGATGCGATTGGTCCGAAGCTCGCGGAGCTGATGAAGTAACGGAGCGCATGATGGGTACTGCCTCAAAGCCACTCGCCTGCCCCAAGTGCGGCAGCGCTCAGATCACCGCGCACGGGAAGCGTTATTGCGCAGGGCGCACTCGGTTCTCAGTAGGTTCTATCGTTCGGTTCATGGGACACCGTTCCTAGTTCAGGTTGGTTTTCGTGTCCGCCTTTTCGGCACAAGCTCAGCAATAGCTTAGGGCGGGCATACGGGCGAAGTAACCCTCGTCATCGGCGCTGTAAGAGACGGTGATCTGGTAGGGAATGACTTTCATGTGTTTGGCGTTGCTTTGATCTTTATTGAGAGGGTGACTCCACTCATATATCGGCAAGTCTTGGAAGGCTTGAAGGATACTGATTGTTCTTGCTGCTCATGCGTATTTCATACGCATTGCGGGAAGGAGTGCCTTGGTAAGGTGCAATTTTATGTGGCGCTCATAACTGCACATACACTTGCACTATATGCAATCTTTTGTAGAGTCTCATTGTGCAATCCATCAAGTATCTCACAAAGGTTCTCGGTTCGCTGGCTGACCGCGAGCACTGCGTGTTTGCGCCCTCTGACCTCGCCGCAGCCGTGCCTGACTGCAATCAGTTGTCGGTGCTCCTTTCGCGGGCTACGAGGGCCGGTCTGCTGAAGAGAGTCTGCCGGGGCATCTACCTCTATCCTGTGCCGGATTATCCCGCCGGAAACCTGCTGTTTCACGCGGCGGCACGGTTGCGGGCCGGAGAGTTCAATTATATCAGCCTTGAAACCGCGTTCAGCGATGCTGGCATCATCTCCCAAGTGCCGATGAATTGGATCACGCTAATGTCATCGGGTCGCAGCCACATCGTGAACTGCGGGGACTACGGCCACATTGAGTTTGTGCATACCGAGCAGCACCCCGAGGTCCTAGCTGGCGAGCTAACCTTTGACGCCGACAAACATCTGTGGCGTGCCTCGGTGAAGCAGGCCTTGCGCGATATGAAAGCGACGAGACGAAGCATGGAACTTGTGGATCAGGAGGTGGCTCATGAGCTTGCTTGATCAACTGGTGGATGAAGCGCTGAAGTCACGCAGCGACCTCACCATCCTGAGGCCGGTGGTGGAAAAAGAACTCCTGCATCATGACATCCTGCGAGAGATGAGCGAGGCTGGGCTGTTGGCCGGATTGACCTTCATTGGCGGAACCTGCCTGCGAGCCTGCTATGGGTCTGCACGACTCAGCGAGGATCTGGATTTCACCGGCGGTCATGGCTTCAAGCGCAGTGACCTGGCGAAGCTAGGTGGAGTGCTCACTGAAAGGCTTCAGACCCGGTACGGATTGCCCGTCAATGTCAGTGATCCGGTCAAAACTGGAGGCAAGGTTTCGACCTGGAAACTCACCATCGAGACGCGAGGGGACAAAAAGCACCTCCCCGCGCAGCGCATCCATGTGGACATTTGCGCCATCCCCAGTCACGACCCGCGCCCGATGATGTTGCGCAACCTTTACGGCATCGACCTCGGCACCTCGGGGCTCATTCTACAGGCGCAGAGTCGCGAGGAAATTCTTGCGGATAAAATCATCGCACTGGCCTTTCGTGAGAACCGGGTCAAGAACCGCGACCTATGGGACATCGTCTGGCTCGTACAGCAGGGAGTTGCATTGCCCGCACAACTCATTCCGTTGAAGATCCAAGATCATCAGCGGACGAAGGATGAGTTTACGCAGCTTGTTGAGGGGCGCCTGAAGGCATTGACGACAGAGCCCAAGATGCGGAGTGAATTCATTGGAGAGATGCGGCGATTCCTGCCTGCCGCGACCGTGCGTGGCACACTCGAAAACCCGGCCTATTGGGACTTTCTCAATCAGACGCTGCAGGAGCAGGCATCGCTGGCCTTCAAGGCGCTCAAGTGAAGGCTCCATCATCCAACGCAAAACCCAATCTTCCTCCGACTCTTCCCCTTCTCCCCCGAGTGCTCCGCCTTGGCCTTCTTCACCTTCCCTATCTCCCGCTCCAGCATCTCCTGCGTCACAACCCATCGCTCCGGATTCATATCTACGCTCCCCGCATGAATCGCGTTCACGCAAACATTCAAAATGTCCCCACCGCTGAGGCCGCGTGATGTTCCGCGAGAACCGCGTAATCAGCCCTCACCCGATCTGGGTTGGGTAGATGAAGGGCGAACAGCTCCCGGCGCATGGAAGAAACCAAAAAACATGACCATCGAGATCGAACGCAAATTTCTTATCCAACGCAACCGCTGGCAGCCCGAGGGACCAGGAAGGCGAATGACGCAGGGTTATCTTTCACGTGACCCCGACCGCACCGTTCGTGTGCGCATCTTGGGAGAGGAAGCCTTCATGACGGTAAAGAGCAAGAGTACCGGCATCTCGCGCACGGAGATCGAGTTTCCCATCGCGCTTGAGCATGCGCGTGATTTGATGGCACTCTGTTTTCAGCCAGTGATCGACAAAACGCGACATGAGATGCTTCACGACGGCATGCTTTGGGAGGTGGATGTCTTTCACGGTGCGAATGAAGGCCTCATCGTAGCGGAGATTGAATTGCCCGCCGAAGATACGCCCTTCACTCTGCCGGACTGGATCGGCGAGGAAGTCTCTCACGACCCACGCTACACCAACTCACGATTGTCCGAGCAGCCATTTCAGAACTGGTGTTGAGGGCTGAGCTGATGCCTCCATTGTTCTGGAAGCCAGATGCGTGACCCGCCAGCTGATTATTTCAGCTCCAGGAACTTGAAGCACACTGGCGCACCGACTTCGAACTTGGTGCCGGTGAGGGAGAGCAAACCTGTGCTTGGATCGATTTTGAATTGCACTACACTGTCGGAGCCTTGATTGCCCACGATAAGCCAGCCGCCTGTGGGATCGACGCCAAAACCGCGTGGTGTTTTGCCTTCCGTCAATGTGTGACCGATGAGGGTGAGCTTACCTGTCGTCGGGTCAATTGCATAAGCGACGATGCTGTCATGGCCGCGGTTGGAGCCGTAGAGAAATTTGCCAGAAGGATGCAGGATCAGCTCAGCTGTTGATCCTCCTTTGCCTTCGAAGCCTTGCGGCAGAGTTGAGATGCTATGGATTTGGCTCAACAAGCCGAGTTTGGCATCGAAACGAAAAGCCGTGACGCTCTTGGAGTGCTCATCGATGTCGTAACAGAATTTGCCGTCGAGGCTAAAGGTCAAATGACGGGGGTGCGTGTCGGCGGCGGTGGTGATGAAGGCCGGTTCATTGGGCGCGAGCAGTCCCGTGAGCGTGTTGAAGCGATAAACGTAAAGTCGATCGATGCCGGCATCGCAACTGACGGCGAATTGATTGCTCGGATCGAACTCAGTGGCATGCGCGTGAGGTTTTTGTTTCTCACCGAGCGAGGGATGCTTATCGACCCAGGCAGAGGGGGAGAGCTTGCCCTCCACGTCGATCAGGAGGGAGGAAACACTGCCGTCGCCGTAATTTGAAACAACAATGGTCTTGCCGGTTTGATCAATGGCGAGATGGCAGGGGCCATTGCCATTGGGTGGCTGCGAATTGATCGCCGTAAGCTTACCCTCTGCGCCGATGGTGAAGCCTGCCACAGCACCTCCGCCGGGATGACCGCCCTCACCTGCGGCGAACAAAAACTTGCGGTTTGGATGAATGGTGACCCAGGAAGGATTGGTCATCTCACCTGCCAATTCGGGAGTGCTCATGTGACCCGTCTTGGGATTGAGCCGCGAGACATAAATGCCCTGGCTTTTCTTGCCGGTGTAAGTGCCGATGTACACCAACACGTCGCCGGCTTCGGGCGCATCAGTGGCTTGCACTTGGGCATTGCAGGCAAGGAGTGACAGGCTGGTGGTAAAGGCGGTGAAGATACGGCGAAGAGAGTGCATGAGCTAGGTATGGTGGACGGGGGGGGGGTAATACGACTGGGCTTTGCCTGCCCTAGCCGTAATCTTCGCTCACGCTAATCCCAGACATCCCAGCCCAATTTTCTTAATCCGCGTTAAATCAGCGTCTTGTCAGCGGTTAAAACTTCTGTCTCTTTGCAACCCTCCCGCCGCTTCGCGAATCGCTCTTTGAACAGACCCCTCACACCCCGTCCCCGCTCCACGTCACGGGCCAATCCGACCCGGCCCCCTCAAAAGCAATTTCCTAGCAGATGCCCAATTACATCAGCGGAACCGGTGTCCTGAACGTCGCCCCGTAAGTTTCCAAGACTGCAACCCCGCTTTCCCTCTCAAACTATCGCCACAAGGCGGGAAAACAAAATGATGAGGAACACGCTTCTGAATAATTCAATATGAACATCAAACACCTGCTCCACTGCCTTGCCGCGCTCGCACTTTGTGCCGGGAGCGCTTTCGCGCAGTATCCCGATTGGAAAAACACCGGCTCGCTTTTCCTGAACACCACGCCCGATGGCGCGAATCTTCCGGCGAATGCGAGCGTGGAGGGCTTCCCCCTGCTCGTGCGGCTGCACAAGGATTTCTTCAACTTCGCGGCGGCGAAACCGAACGGAGATGACGTGCGCTTTTCCGCCGACGGGAAAGCGCTGGCTTATCAGATCGAGCAATGGGATGCGGCTGCGGGGACGGCGAGCATCTGGGTGCGGGTGCCGAAGATCCATGGCAACGCGCGGCAGGAAATCAAAATGCACTGGGGCAAAGCGGACGTTGCGGGTGAGTCGAAGGGCAAGGCGGTCTTCAATGAAACGAACGGCTATCTGAGCGTGCTGCACATGGGTGAGGGCGTGGCGGATGAAGTGGGCTCGGTGGAGACGAAGGATGTCGGCACGACGGCGGCTGCGGGTATGATCGGACCCGCACGGCATCTCGCGGGGAAGCAGGGAGTTTTCTGCGGGGAGAAGATTGCGAATTTCCCCGTGGGTGCGAGTCCGCACAGCACCGAGGCGTGGTTCCGCGCGGAGAAGTCGAACGGCCGCGCGCTGGCGTGGGGCAACGAGCACGGGCAGGGCAAGGTGGTAATGCATTTCCAAAGTCCGCCGCATGTGAAAATGGAGTGCTACTTTTCCGGCGCGGATGTTTCGAGCGTGGGGCGGATGCTGATGAGTGAGTGGATTCACGTCATGCACACGTATGAGCAGGGCGACTCGCTGATCTATGTGAACGGCGAACTGAGCAATGTCTCGAAGACGCCGAACGCGCCGCTGGCCATCAAGACCCCGGCGCGGTTTTACATCGGGGGGTGGTATAACAACTACGATTTCGTGGGCGACATTGACGAGGTGCGGATTTCCAAAGTGGTGCGCTCGCCGGACTGGGTGAGGCTGCAACACGAAAACCAAAAGACGCTGCAAACGCTGGTGGGGCCGGTGGTGCAGCCGGGCAACACGTTCGCCGTCTCGCCCGCGACCGCGACGGTCGCCGAGGGAGGGAGTGCGACTTTCACCGCGCAGGCGGGCGGCGCGCAGAAGGTGTATTGGATTTTGAAAAGCGACGGACAGGAGACGGTCGCGGCGGTGGATCGGTTTGCGTTCACTTTCGATGCGGGACGCGTGACGGGCGACAAGTCGGTGACGCTGCGATGCAAGGCGGTCTTTGCCGATGGCGTGAAGACAAAGGACATTGCGATCACGGTGAAGGAGGACATTCAGGAGCCTGTTTTCACGCTCGCTGCGCCAAAGGCGTGGGACGGTCGCGCGACGATCGAAGTCGTGCCGCAGGTGACGAATCTCGCCGCGATGCAGGCAAAGGGCGCGGCCGAATTGAAGACGGAGTGGAGCGCGGGACCGTTTGCGGTGATCAAGGAAATCGCGCCGGGCAAGCTCATCCTAAAGCGCTCGCAGAATAGCGGCAGGCTCACCGTGACCGCGACCATCGGCAATGGCGGCAAGCCCGTTTCGCAGTCGGTGGACATCACGGTGAACGAGCCACAGAGCGACCCGTGGGTGGCGCGAATCCCCGCGAAGGACGAGAGGCCGGAGGAAGGCCAATTTTACGCGCGCGACGACAAGAACGAAGGCACGCTCCATTACAACGGCACCCTCGCGGAAGTCGCTGACTCGGTGTTTTTGAAACTCTACGCCGACGACAAACTCATCCACACCGCGACCGCGAAACCCGCCGCGGACAAGTCCTACGCGCTGTCAGTGAAACTCAAGCCGGGGCTCATCAAATACAAAGTCGAGTTTGGCACCGGCAAGGACACGGTGCTGGAGACCGTGGGTAATCTCGTCTGCGGCGACGCCTACATCATTGACGGCCAGTCGAACGCGCTCGCGACCGACACTGGCGAAAAGTCCCCGCCGGAGACGAGCGAGTGGATCCGCAGCTACGCACGTCCTTCGCAGAACCCGAAGGACAACACCGGCAACCTTTGGGTCCTCCCCGTGTGGAAAGCGCAGAAGGGCGAAAAGGCCGAACTCGGCTGGTGGGGCATGGAACTCGCGAAGCGCCTGCTCGAAAGCCAGAAGATTCCCATCTTCATGATCAACGCCGCAGTCGGCGGGACACGCATCGACGTGCACCAGCGCAACCCGGCGGATCCGACCGACATCACGAGCATTTATGGACGCATGCTCTGGCGCGTGCAGCAGGCGAAGCTCACGCACGGCATCCGCGGCATCCTCTGGCATCAGGGCGAAAACGATCAGGGCGCCGACGGCCCGACCGGCGGCTATGGCTGGGAGACGTATCATCACTTCTTCATCGAGATGGCCGCGGGCTGGAAGCAGGACTTCCCGAATGTGCAGCACTACTACGTTTTCCAAATCTGGCCGAACTCATGCAGCATGGGCGGACGCCTCGGTTTCGGCGACATGCTGCGCGAGAGCCAGCGCACACTGCCGCAGCTCTTTTCCAAAATGAGCATCATGTCCACGCTCGGCGTGCGTCCTCCGGGCGGCTGCCATTTTCCGCTCGTCGGATGGGCGGAATTCGCACGCTTGATCCAGCCGCTCATCGAGCGCGATCACTATGGCAAAATGCCCGCCGGCCCGATCTCCGCGCCGAATCTTCGCAGCGCGTCGATCGGCACCGCGCGCGACACGATCGTGCTGGAATTCGACCAACCCGTCGCATGGGACGACAAGCTTGCGGGGCAATTCTATCTCGACGGCGAGAAAGGCAAGGTCGCCACCGGCAGCGTCGCCGGAGCCGTGCTCACGCTGAAGCTCAAGGAGCCATCCGCTGCCACGAAGATTACCTATCTCAAAGAGATCGAGTGGAATCAGGATACTCTGCTCACCGGCACCAACGGCATCGCCGCGCTGACCTTTTGCAATGTTCCGCTCAGCAACAAAGACACGCCACGCTGATCCATGAAACATCCCGCGCAAGCTATCACGCGCCGCGCCTTCGTCGCGCGCTCATCGGCTGCAGTTGCCGGCACTGTCGTCGCGAGTCATACCATCGAAGCCGCGGAAGCCGCGGGGCCGTTTCAGGCGATGGGCACGCGCGCTGGTGAAGTGACGGACACGACAGACCCCCTCACACCCAGTCCCCGCTCCACGTCACGGGCCAATCCGACCCGGCCCCCTCAAAAGCAATTTCCTAGCAGAAAACCGAGCCCGATCTTGCTGACGTGCAGGGCTGCGGGGGTGATGACGGTGGTGTGCATGGCAGCGCTATTTCGCCTGATGCAGGCAAACTTCATGACAAAAGCCTTCGTCTCAGCCCGTTTGCTTGGCAGGCACATTCGCCTCTGCATTTGGATTGTGGGGTGAAGTGATCTGATCACCAACCCCATCTACTTCGGCCCCATGAGCACATGAAGCATCGCATTGTCTTGAGTTTGATTTTGGTGGCTCCGATGATTCGTGCTGCCGCTGACAACGATGTCGAATTCTTCGAGTCACGCATCCGCCCGTTGCTGGTCGAGCATTGTTATGAGTGCCACAGCGGCAAGGCTAAGAAGACCAAGGGCGGCCTGCGTCTTGATTCACGCGCAGGCTGGACCAAGGGCGGCGAGTCCGGACCTGCCATCGTCCCCGGCAAGCCCGATGACAGCCTGCTCATTCGAGGTGTTCGCTACTGGGACAAGGACTTCACGATGCCGCCGACAATCCTTTGGCTCCGGCACAGGTGGCCGATCTTGTTGAATGGGTGAAGCGCGGCGCGCCTGATCCACGCACGGCTCCTGCGGTTGCTGCTGCCTCTGCACCCGCGAAGCCAGCCTATGGACTCGACATGGAGAAGGGCCGCAAGCACTGGGCTTTCCAGCCGGTCAAAGTCTCCTCGCCTCCCAAGGTGAGCGACGATTCGTGGCCGCGCACCGAGGTGGATTACTTCACTCTAGCGCGGATGGACAAAGCGGGCGTCGTGCCTGTGAATGATGCAGACCGCCGCACCTTGATTCGTCGCGCGAGCTTTGATTTGATCGGCCTGCCACCGACTCCCGATGAGGTTGAGGCCTTCGTCAACGACTCTGCTCCCAAGGCCTTTGAACGCGTGGTGGATCGCCTTCTCGCTTCACCGCAGTATGGCGAGCGCTGGGGCCGGCATTGGCTGGATGTCGTGCGCTATGCGGACACCTGTGGGAACGCGTCTGACTATCCGGTTCCCCAGGCTTACAAGTATCGGAATTACGTGATCAAGGCCTTCAATGCGGACTTGCCTTTCGACCAGTTCATCCGCGAGCAGATTGCGGGCGACCTTCTGCCTGCCACCTCGGATCAAGAGCGGTTCGATCATACGGTAGCCACGGGCTACCTGGCCATCTCTCGACGCTTCGGCGGCGGCAAGGGACCGGTGAACCTCACCATTGATGACGCCATAGATAACATGGGCCGGTCATTTCTCGGGATGTCCGTGGGTTGTGCGCGTTGTCACGATCACAAGTTCGATCCGGTGCCGCAGGCGGACTACTACGCGCTCTATGGCATCTTCTGCAGCACCACGTTTCCGCATCCCGGTGGCGAGGGTTTGAACAGGCCGGCGGATCTCGTCCCGATCGTGGCCAAGGCCGAAGTCGAAGCGGCAACGAAACCGTGGAGTGAACAAATCGCCGCGCTGGCTGCTGAAGTGAAGCAATTCGAAGCCACCAAGGCCGAACTAGCAAAGGAGCCGGACAGCCCTGAGAACAAAGACTCCGTTGCGCAGGCCACTAAGAACATCGCGAAAGCCAAGGCCACATTGAAGCAGGTCACCGACACCGTGCCCTATGAACTGGCCTATGCGGTGGCCGATGCCAAAGGTGCGAACACGCGGTTGCAGGTTCGTGGCGACCCCGAGCGCCTTGGCGAGGAAGTGCCGCGCGGCTTCCTGCAAATTCTCGGCGGTCAAAAGCTGCCCAAGGACACGGCAGGCAGTGGTCGCTTGGAGTTGGCGAACTGGATCGCCGACTCCGGCAATCCGCTCACGGCACGCGTGATGGTGAACCGCCTCTGGCAGCATCACTTCGGTCGTGGCCTCGTCTCCACGCCCAATGACTTCGGCACTCGGGGCCAGGTGCCGACTCATCCCGAGTTGCTGGATTACCTCACGCAGCGCTTCATCCAAAGCGGCTGGTTGATCAAGACCATGCATCGACTGATGCTTCTCTCGCACACCTGGCAGCTTTCGAGCCTTGCGCCCGATGCGAGTGCCAAGGATCCGAACAACACTTTATGGTGGCGCGCCGAGCGCCGTCGGCTTGATGCCGAGTCCATCCGTGATGCACTGTTGTTCGTCAGCGGCGACCTCGATTCGACACCCGGCAGCGCCCATCCATTCCCGCCGGTTCACACATGGGGCTTCACCCAGCACAACCAGTTCTTTGCGCTCTACGACAACCACCAGCGCTCTGTCTATCAGATGCAGCAGCGGCTGCGGAAGCATCCGTTCCTTGCGCTCTTCGACGGCGCGGATACGAACTCCAGCACGGCCACACGCGAGCCGAGCACTACGCCGTTGCAGTCGCTTTTCATGATGAACGACAAGTTCGCCCATGAGGAGGCCGCCAAGTTCACCACACGTCTAACCGCGATGACAAACGACGATGCGCAACGCGTGGATCGTGCCTTCCTCATGCTCTATGCCCGGCCACCACAGCCTGAGGAAGTCCGCATGTCCACCGACTATCTCGCCCAAATCCGATCGCAACTGGCTGTTAAAAAGCTTCCTACTGACCAAGCCTGGCCCAGCCTCGTCCGCGCCTTGCTCAGCGCGAATGAGTTCCTCTATCTCGACTGAATCATGCATCGCCGCACCGCCATCCGCTCACTCGCCGGTAGTTCCCTCCTGCTTCCCGGCATCGTTTCCGAACTGCTGGCTGCAGACGCCAAACGTGATGTCGCTAACGATGATCCGCTCGCGCCGAAGCCGCCGCATTTTCCCGCCAAGGCCAAGCGCGTCATCTTCCTGCACATGAGCGGCGGCGTCTCGCATGTGGACTCGTTCGACTACAAGCCGCGTCTGATCACCGACCATGGCCAGCCTTACGAGGTGCCGAAGAAAATGCTGGAAGCCTTCGCCTTGAGCAATCGAAGCGCGGTGAAGTTCTTCAAGAAGCCCGACTGGGAGTTCAAGCAACGCGTCCAGTCCGGGCTGTGGATCAGCGAGCTGTTTCCCAAAACCGCTGCTCGCGCCGATGACCTCTGCCTCATTCGCTCGATGTATAACGATCACGCCGACCATGCCCAGGCCACGCTTGGCATTCACACTGGCTCCGTGAGCTTCACGCGGCCCAGCATGGGCTCATGGGTCAGCTACGGACTCGGCACTTTGAATGCGAACCTGCCCAGCTTCATGGTCATCGCGCCTGCACTGCCTTATGCGGGCGGGCAGTTGTGGTCGGCGGATTTCTTGCCCGGCTGTCATCAGGGCACCCGCGTGGTGCCAGGCCCCGAGCCAGTGCCGGATATCCAGCCTTTGGTGAAGGACGCGCAGTTGCAGGAAATGGAACTCGGCCTCGGTGCTGCCTTCAACCGCCGTCATCTGCTCGCACACGGCAGCGACCCGCAACTCGCCGCGCGCATCAAGTCCTTTGAAACCGCTTATGGCATGCAGGCCGCCGCCCCGGAGGCCTTCGATGTCAGCAAGGAAACCGACGACACACACAAGCTCTACGGCCTGCCGCGTGGCAGCACCAAGGGCTTTGCCTGGCAGTGCCTCATCGCCCGCAGACTGGCCGAGCGCGGAGTGCGCTTCATTGAGCTGATCGACACTGGCGCGTCGGACAACTGGGACGCGCATGGCGACATGGCCACGCATGGCCCGCTTGCGAAGAACGTTGACCAGCCCATCGCGGCACTGCTCATCGACCTTGAGCAACGCGGCATGTTAAAAGACACCCTCGTCGTGTGGGCCACCGAGTTTGGCCGCACCCCGTTCAACACCTCCAAAGACTCCAAAGGCCGCGAGCATCACGCCCAGGCCTTCACCTGCTGGATGGCCGGTGGCGGCGTGAAGGGCGGCTACAGCTACGGCGAAAGCGACGACCACGGCAACGCCGTTGCGGCAGATGGCGTTCACGTCCACGACTTCCACGCCACCATGCTGCATCTCCTCGGCATCGACCACACCCGCCTCACCTTCCGCCACTCCGGTCGTGACTACCGGCTCACTGACGTGCATGGCAACGTGGTGAAGGACATTCTTGCGTAGCGGCCAGCGCGAGGATGATGGTTCGGTTCATGACCATGAGCTAAGGTTGCAGGTCCCTGTTAGCCACTCCCTTGGTCCCAGGCGTGAAGATGTTGTTGGAGAAATGCAATCCTTGCGGCGTGTTCGGACCGCCGGCGATGATGACGTTGTTCGCAACGATGCTGCCGCCATCCGCATTGGCCGTCTCGGGCTTGCCATCCACGGCGGGATGTGATGCCGCGCCAGGCATCAAGCCGATGGCCCAGAGGTCGTTGTGGGAGAACTGGTTGCCAGTGATGTTGACGTTGCGCGAGCCAGCCCCCCTCACACCCCACCTCCGCTCCACGTCACGGGCCAACTCGACCCGGCCCCCTCAAAAGCAATTTCCTAGCAGTAATCCCAGCCTCGGCATGGTGGGCATGCGTGCACGGGCGCG
>CANIBP010000083.1 GCA_947466075.1 Verrucomicrobiaceae bacterium | reverse complement strand
CATCTGGAGCCAGCGCACCAACATCCGCGTGGCCGACGACGGCACCGTGCCCATCGCAGGCCAGCGCATGCGCATCGCCGCCGCACCGCGCACACGTCTCGTCCACTGCCTGCACACCAACGGTTCCATCACCGTCCTGACCAACTCACCCGACAAAAAACACCCGCCCCAAAATCCTCCTCCACTGCGGCCCCAAACTCGACTGAGAAAACTATTCCGGTTTTGACTGCTACAGAACTGTCCGGTTTTGAGTGCTACGCGACATGTCATTTCTTGGCGGCCTGCTGCCACGCCATCCAGCCATCTTTAAGTACAAAGGCGTTCTCAATCGGCAAAGACTGCTTGAGGCGTTCAAGAACGTGGCGACTGGCGTTGCATTTGGCTGCGCTGCAGTAAACGACGATGGGCTTGCTGTTGGCTTGCAAGATGTCGAGGTAATTGAACAACTGCTGATCAAAGCCCTGCTCATTGAGTAATAGAGCGCCAGGAATATGATCGAGGTCGAATTGCTCCTGAATGCGAGCATCGACCCACAAGACGTCGCCCTTCCAGCGTTCTTGGATGACTTGCATCGAAACCTCGTCATCGCGCAATGGTTCCTGAGTCAGATACAATACAGGAGCACGCGGATGCCAGGTATAGGTGGCCCCAGCTGCGATGGCAGTGAGCAAAATCAGGAAACTGGCCTGTCGAATCGCGGAAAGCATAAGCAGCCGGGTTATTTCTTGGCCTCGGTTGCTGCGGGCATTGGCTCTGGCTTTTTACTGATCGAGAAGAAAGCGAGCTGATTGCGATATTTGGCAATACTGCTGCTGGTTTCGATCTTGAGCGCACCCATGGTGACTTCCTGCGTGGATTTGGGCTTCAGCGTGATGAGATACTCGCGCCCTTCTTTGATCTCCTTCCAGTCGAACTCAACGTTCTCCCGAGTGGGTGTGATTTTGAGTATCTTCATCGGCTCATCACCGGTGAATTGCACAAGGCAGGATTTTTGTGTGGGCTCATCGCCAATGAACCACTGAAGTTGCTTGGGTTTGATGTCCACGACGGCAGGAACATCGAGGATGAAGTTCACCTGCCACTCGGGCTGCTTGAGATCATCGGTGCTGACGGTAACGAACTTTTCGTGCCGACCAACGAAGGTGGAGACCTTGAAGGAGGCATGACCGGTGCCGATCTCTCCGGGCTTGTATTCAGCCTTGTCGAGTTCCGCACTGAGGCAAGAGCAGGCACTTTCGAGGCTGAGAATTTTCACGGTCTTGTCGCCCTTGTTGCGAAATTTAAACGTCGTTTCGACCTCTTCGTCCTCGGGTTTTGGCTTCAATTCGATCGCTTTAACATCGAGCGCCAGCTCGGCATGGGCCATGGCACTGCTGGCGAACAGAAGAAGGATGAGGCGGGGGACTTGCATGGGGAAACATAGCACACGGGGGCTAGGGGTGCGCAAGCGTGTTGACGTGGCGGGACAACCGTCCACCCTGATCGCCTATGCGATTTGCGATTTGTAACGAGACCTACCAGAACTGGACCTTTGAAAAAATGTGTGAGGATGCTGCAGCGGCGGGGTATCACGCCATCGAATTGGCGCCGTTCACGCTCAAGGATGATCCACGGGAGTTGACGGTGGAGGAAGCGCTGACGCTGTGCGCGAAGGCGAAGTCGTTCGGGCTGGAGATTATTGGCCTGCACTGGCTGCTGACAAAACCCACGTGGTTTCACATCACCACGCCAGATGCGTTGCAGCGGAAGGAGACGGTGAAGTTCGGTCGCCATCTGGCACAGTTTTGTGGAGCCACGGGCGGGCGCATCATGGTCTGGGGCAGTCCGAAGGCGCGCAACGTGCTGCCGGAGTGGAATTACGACGATGCCTTCAAGCGTGCCGCCGACTGCGTGCGCGAAGTGGCCGAGGAATGCGGCAAATACGGTGTGGTGATCGCCATGGAGCCGCTGGGGCGCAAGGAAACGAACTTTTTGAACACAGCGGAAGAAACGATCCGCCTGTGCAAGCTGGTGGATCATCCGTCCTGCAAGCTGCATCTCGACGTGAAGGCGATGAGCGATGAATCGAAGCCGATCCCGGACATCATCCGCGACAGCAAGGAGTGGACCGTACATTTCCACACCAATGATCCGAATCTGCGCGGCCCCGGCCAAGGGGAAGTGAAGTATGAGCCGATCATCGCCGCGCTGCGCGAGACGAAGTATGATGGCTATCTTTCCGTCGAGGTATTCGATTACACACCGGATGCGCCGACGATTGCGCGACAGAGCATTGGCTATCTGAAGCAGGTGATGGGGCTGTGAGGCTCCCACCGCGTCGGTTTGCAGCCGATGGAGCAGCCGGGACTGTGGTGGTGCGGCAGGGGTCAAACCCGAGCAGGATTTCAGAGGCGGGCGGGATGGCAGGGACTCGGACTTCATCCTCCACGGGAAGGGCGCGAAGGGGGACAGCTAGGAGCTTAGGAGAGCTTGCTTTGGCATCCCAGCCTTTGGGCTGACCGGCGGTGACCATCTCAAAGACGGCAGCCCAGAGAGGAAGCGCGGCGGTGGCGGCGGTGGCCTTGGGAGCGATGGGGATGTCTTTGTCGTGGCCGATCCAGACGAGGCAAGTGAGGGCGTGATCAGAGCCGATGAACCACGCATCGGTGCGGTCGTAGGTGACACCGCCGAAGCCAGCGATGCTTTTTTGCGCGAGTTTACGCTCGACGAGAGGCTTGCGGTATTCCGGCCGTCTCATGCCTGAGATCATGGTGTTGCGCACATGCGAAGCTGCGGCAGGAGTGATGACTTCCTCACTGCGAGCCGATGAGGATGACAGGAGGAGATGCGGCGCAGGGCACGGACGCCCATCATTGGCGATGGCGGTAAAGGCACGCGCCAGCTCAATGAGATGCACGTTGCTCAGGCCGAGGGTGAAAGCAGCCTCAGTACGCAGGGGGTTAGTGAAGCCGCAGCGAGTGATGGCGGCGCGAAGCGGATCGAGGCCGACTTGATAACCAAGACGGACGGTGGCCGCCGTGCGACTCTCGAGAAGAGCCTGCATGGGGGTGATGGTGCCACCAGTATAGGTGACCGGCTTGCCATCAGCGCCCCACTCGCCGAGAGTGCCAACTAGGCCGCCGATCATGGCCTGCTTGTTGTCGAGGGGACCATCAATCATGGGCGCATCGGTGATGTCCGGCTGCAAGGTGAGCGCGGTGGCATAGACAAGAGGTAGAAAGGTAGTTCCCGGAGGTCGAACGCCCTCAAGAGCGCGATTGAAGGGGCTGGTGGTGAAGTCGCGCCCGCCTTGCATCGCGAGGATGGCACCAGTGCGATTGTCCAGCACGATCACAGCACCTTGCAGCCCACTTTTATCCTTGGGAGCGAGATTATCCAAATACTGGCGCATCATGTCATCAAGACGATGATGGCAGCGCGGGCAGCGAACCAGCCACGGTCATCCTTGGACCAGTTGTCGAACTCGCGTCCGTCAATCATGAGCGTGGGACCACAATCGAATACGCGAAAGGCATCCACCGTCGCGGCGCGCAGTCCGGCCATGACAACAATTGGCTTGGAGACCGAACCCGGCGGATAACTGCCCTGCACGGCGCGATCAAAAAGCGGGGCGTCGATATTCTGCGTCAGCGCGGCGAAGTCGTTGGTGGAAATGCCCTGCGCGAAGGTATTGGGATTAAAGCGTGGATTGCTCGCCATCGCACGGATGTCACCAGTGTTCGCGTCCACGATGACAACGGCTCCCCGCTTGCCGGATTGGTTGAGAGCAGTCTCAGCAGCGCGTTGCGTGTCGAGATTCAGCGTGGTGACAACATCACGCCCTCCCTGAGGTGCGGCGAAGACTTGTTCATACGCGACGGTGCCAGCATCCGCCATCATGACGCACAACGTGCCATCGGTGCCGGTGAGCTGCGTGTTAAAAGCCGCCTCGAGTCCCGCTGCCCCACGCGTGCGCTGCCAGAGCGGCTCGTTGCGCAAGATGGGACCAGCAGGCGGAGCACCCTCCGACGAGACATAGCCCAGGAGATGCGCCGCCATATCGCCATGCGGATAGTGCCGCACATACTCCGTGTGCACGTTGGCATGCGGATGCTTCTTTGGATCGATGGCCGCCTCATTGAGCAGCGAATCACTCACTGTCACCGGCAATTCGCGGCGGTCTTCATAATGACGCTTCAACTGCTCCGCGTCCGGTATGTGGGCTGCAGGCAGATCCTTGCTAAGTTCGGTGAGGGTCTTCTCGAGCCAGGCAGTGTATGTCTCAAGCGTGGTGCGCTCAGGAGCAGGCACTGTCAGTTGCAAGCGACGCACCGTGGTGTTTTGCGCCAGTGGGCGGCCCTTGCGATCCAAGATCTGCCCACGCGGAGCCGGGATGGCAAAATAGAAGGGCTTCACATCCGTACGCGTGCCGGTTCCTGGCACAAACCCCGCAACTGACACCTCCTGCGCGAGTGAGCGTGATGATGGCGTAGTCACGCAAACGACAGTCAGCGCGAGTGGAAGCAGGCAAAACAACTTCCATAGAGGATGGGTTCCGTTTTTGCGGCTGAAATCAGCAACTGCGACCATGCGTCACAAATAAGCCCCTCTCGGCGTATCACAAGCACCGCCGCCTAGAAACAAAAGCGGGATGGCCTTCAGGCCATCCCGCGATGTGATTTTGGAAACTACGTTCTGAACTTATCAGGCCGCGTCTTTCGGCTTGTCTGGAGCAGGAGCCTTCGGCGCATCGCCCTCCGTTGGAGGACGGCGGAAGCCGCCTTCGCCACCAGGGCCGCCGGGAGCACCACCAGGGGCACCACCTTGACCTGGCTGTTCTGGCTGACCACCAGGCATGCCGCCGCGATTGCGCATCATCTCGCGCATCTTCTCGGTGGCTTTGATGAATTCGTCTTCGGAGACGCTGCCGTTGCCATCAGCATCCATGCGCTTGAAGCCTTCTTTGGGGTCGCCAAACATGCCGCCACCACGTTGACCTTCACCGCCAGGAGCGCCGCCGAGGCGCATGCCTTCAGGCGATCCTTTTGGACGATCTCCTTCCGGTGCGCCTTTCGGCCGCTCGCCTTCACCACCAGGGGGACGACGGAAACCGCCGCCTTCACCGCCAGGAGATCCGCCTTCAGGGCGACGCATCCCCTGCCCCTGTCCGCCCTGACCACCAGCACGCATCATTTGGGAGATCTTGCCGATCTCGTCCTGATCCACAAAGCCGTCGCTGTTGGCGTCCATTTTACCAAAGCGCTCTTCGCTCTCTTTTTTGCCGAGGTTGGCGAATTCATCTTTGCTGATTTTGCCGTCAGCGTCGGTGTCTGCGCGTTTGATGAATTCAGCGAGACGTGCAGCAGGATCACCGCCGCCTTGTGGGCCACCGCCTCCTCCTGGGGGTCTGCCAGGCTGACCACCTTCAGGAGGTGGGCCTTTGGGAGCGTCCTGAGCCGTGGCGAAGCAGGCCAGGCACAGAATACTGATGCCGTAGATGAATGTTTTTTTGATTTTCATGTCGAGAGTGCGTTTGGTTAGTGGAAGCACGACGGCTCAAACAAACACCCGGCGCGTTGGTTGCGCGCAGGGTGAAAATAATCACGCGAGTTCCGCGAGTAGTGCCTGATTGAGGCGAACGCCGGCCTCGAAATTCGCGATGGGGAAGTTTTCGTTCGGCGCATGCGCCTGGCAATCCGGCAACGCGAGTCCGAGCAGGAGTGTATCGGCACTCAATACGTCTTTGAAGGCCTGCACGATGGGAATGCTACCGCCTTCGCGAATGAGCGCGATCTTATCGCCGAATACTTTCTTCAGCGCACGCTGGGCGGCGGTGCCGAGGGTGGAGTGCGGATCCATCAGATACGGCATGCCGGTGTGACCGGGTTTGATCTCAAGGCGCACGCCTTGCGGCAAATGCTTGCGCAGATGCGCCTCAGCAAGCTTCAAAATGACGTCTGGATTTTGATCCGGCACGAGGCGGAAGGAGAGTTTCACGAACGCCTCACGTCCAATCACGGTCTTCGAGCCCTCGCCCTGATAACCACCGCCGATGCCGTTCACTTCAGCGGTGGGACGCGCCCAGCGGCGTTCGCGCTCGGTGTAGCCCGGTTCGCCAAAGAGCGCGGGCGATCCGGTGAGTTCAAGCATCTCGGCATCGCCGTCGCCCAGTTCCGCCCAGGCCTTGCGTTCCCAATCGGCGATGTCGCGCACACCATCATAGAAGCCATCGATCTTCACGCGACCTTCGGCATCATGCAACGTCCCCGTCAAACGTGCCACGGCGGTGACTGGATTCGCGATGGCACCGCCGAAAATACCGCTGTGCAGGTCAATCGTGGGGCCATGCACTTTGGCTTCCATGCAGGCAATGCCGCGCAGGCCATACGTGAACGTGCCAACACCGGGAGCGACCATGCCAGTATCCGAAATCGCCACGACATCGCACTTCAGTTCGTCGCGATGCTGTTCGAGGAATGGCTTGAGGTTCGGGCTGCCAATCTCTTCCTCGCCTTCAAACAGCAGGATCAAATTCACCGGCACATCAGCATGCTTGGCGAGTGTTTCGGCCAAACCCTGCATGTGCGCCATGAGCTGGCCTTTGTTATCCGTCGCGCCACGGCAGTAGATGCGGCCATCGCGGATCGTCGGTTCAAACGCAGGCGATTTCCATTCACCGAGCGGTTCCGCCGGCTGCACATCGTAGTGCGCATACAGCAGCACCGTGCGGCGTCCGGCGATGTGCTTGTTCTTGGCCAGCAACACTGGATGACCGGGCGTCTCGTGCAATGCACCGGACAACCCCATACCGTTCACTTTGCTCAAGAGCCACTCAGCACACGCACGCACATCGGCACGACGGCTTGAGTCGGTGGAAACGGAAGGAAAGCGCAGGCAGGTGAGGAGATGGTCGAGTCCGGGTGGGTTCATGGCGCGAAATTAAAGCGCGCGATGCCGTCGGCAAGCGAGAGGCCCGCGAAAGCCCGTCTATTTCAGCACTTTGACCTCGATCTCATCCACGCTGCCTTTGCCACCGTAAAGATTGAGCAGCAGTCCGGCCTTCTCGCCTGTCGTCAGCTCCGTTTTGTATTCCAACACCTCGCGATCGTTGACGGAGACGGTGATCTTGTCGCCCTTCGATTCAAAGCACACACGCTGCCATTCGTCCGGTGCGCTCTTTGTGTTCGCGGCTTTCAGCGTGTCCTGCTTCTCAATGTCACGCACAGCGACGGCACCATTCTTGGTCACGGCGATGTTGATCTTGCGCTGCGTTCCAGGGCGCTCACCCGGACCGTAGAAACCGAAGGCGATCCAACTACAGGCCCAGGGCTTCACCAGCAGTTGCACCGAGGCATCCTGCACCGGCGTTTCAAAGTTCCGCCAAATGACGGCCCCTTTTGACCCGGCCTGATCCAGCACCAGGGCACCATCGGTAATTTCAAACTTCGCCGCCTCCTCGCCTTTGGGGAAAATCCACTTCTCATCGAGCTTGTCGGCCTTGAACTCGTCCGCAAAGAGCGCATCGCCCTTGGTGCGCATGGCTTTCGGTTTTTTGTCGGCCGCTTGGAGTGCAACGACAGACAGCAGCAGGAGTAGAATGATTTTCATGGCGTTCACCGTGGGAGATTAGTGTTTCACTTCGCCTTCAGGGCCATGCGTCGGCGGACGGAAGAACAGGCCCAGCAACACGATGCCGAGCAACGCGAGGCCGGTGGGAACGAGGAAGAGCTGCTTGTAGTCCACCGCGCCATTCACGGTGTAATGCGCTGCGAGACGCGGAAACACCTGACTGGCGACGACCATGCCCACGCCGAGGATGAGTAGGTTGAAAAGGCCCTGCGCACTGGAGCGGATGTCCTTCGGAAACACCGCATCCACGAAGATGTACACCGTCACAAAGTAGAAGGCGTAACAGATGCCGTGCAGCACCTGGATGGCGATGATCAGCCAGGCGCTGTCGGGCGTGCCGAAGAAGGCGAAAACGCCGAAGCGTGCCGCATGGCCAAAGATGCCGATGATGAGCGTCGTCTTCCAGCCGAGCTTTTTGAGCACCGTGCCGAGGATCAGCATCGTCACGATCTCCGCCACCTGGCCGATGCTGCTGACGACCATGCTCATGTTGGCTGAGATGCCCACCTTTTGCAGGAAGCCGTCGATCACCACGAAGTAGCCATTGTGGATCGTCGAGTCGATGAAGGTGACGAGGAACAGCACTAACACGAACGGGGTGCCGAGCAGTTTGAGCGCTTTCAGCCACGCTACCTTGTCCATGCCTTCCACATCTTTGCGCGGTGGGGTGTGCGGCAGTGTCAGACTGAAAGCGGCCAGAACAAAGGAGATGATACCGGCCACGATGAAGACCCACTTCGTTTCAGCCGCGCCGGCTTTCTCACTGAGCAGGAAGATGAACGGCCAGCTCACGACGATCCAGCCGATGGTGCCGCCCATGCGCACAAAACCAAAGTCCTTGGCAGGGTCTTTGAGATTCGCGAAGGCCAGCGAGTTCGTCACCGAGATCGTGGGCACATAGAGCAGTCCGTAAATCAGGAAGCAGGTGAAGAAGGGCGTGAAGGTCGTCGCCATGGAGGTGCCGATCAGCGCCAGACCGCCTACGAGATGGCTGAAAGCCAGGAAACGCTCGGCGGAGAAATTGCGGTCGGCGAACTGGTTACTGAAGAAGATACCCACCAGTGAGGCGATGCCGAAGACGCTGCCCACCAGCCCCTGCTGCCCCGGGGTGAAGTTCAGCATGCCCATGTAAGAGAAGATTTTGATCTGCCATGCCCCCCAGATGGCGATCTCGAGGATCATCATGAGGAACAGCTTGATCTTGATGGACGATTGCGCGGCGTTGTCGGTCATAAGTGGCCGCGAGGCTAGGGAGTCGCCTTCGGATTGGCAAGGACAAATCACACCCGGACTTGAGCCTGCGGAAAGCTGGTGATACAGACCCCGCATGATCCGCAAAATCGTCCGCTACCCCGAACCCGTGCTCCGCGCCAAATGCCGCGACGTGACCACCATCACGCCCGAGATCCGCACCCTGGTCGCCGACATGCTGGAAACGATGCATGAGGCGAACGGCATTGGCCTCGCAGCACCGCAGGTCGGCGTGGACCTGCAGCTCGCGGTCATTGATCTCGCGCACAATCCCGACAGCATCAGTTACATGAAGATCGACGGTGAGAAGGTCGAGATGCCGCAGCACATGCCCGTCATCCTCATCAATCCCAAGCTCGAACTCGGCAGCGCCAAAGAGATCGGCGAGGAAGGCTGCCTCAGTTTCCTACGCCTGCGCGCGGACATTCGCCGTTCCTACGAGATCAAGGTCACCTACATGGACCTCGACGGCAAAACCGTCACCGTCGAAACCGACGGCCTGCTGGCACGCGCCTTCCAGCATGAGATCGACCACCTCAACGGCATTCTCTTCATCGACCGCATGAATGCCGTCGCCAAAGTCGGCATGAAGCGCAAACTCGCACGCTTGATGGAGGAGTGGGCCGAGGACGATTGAGTGGGGAAAAGGCCTGCCTCCCTTCCATCCAGATTCACAGGAGATAACAGAGTTAACGGAGTTCCATCTAGATCCGAGTATCCAGCATCCCTCTTCATCACGCCTCACGGCGTTTTCTTGACGATCACGGTCGGCGGCGGTGGCGGCAGGAGGTTCGTCGGCAAGGGCAGTGCGGTGCGGACTTCCTCCACGACTGGGAGCGCCACCACCCGTGGCAGTTCCAGGCTCATCGGCAGGGGTCGGCGTTCTGTGGCTTGGGGCACCATGCTGGGCGCCTGCGCCACCCCCGCCTGACCCGAGAGCACCTGCGGCCCCGACTGCGCCGGCGGCGTTGGCAGCACCGTGCCATCCGGCGCACGATCCAGCACAAACCCGCTAAAGTCCGAAGGCAACGGCATGCGCACACCATCCGCCATCAGCACCATGCCCTCCGGCACCAGCACCGCATCCACCCGCTGCATGCGGCCGTTGCGCAACAGATACGCCTGGCCGCGCACGGCGAAGAGCCCCTCGCGCACTGTCGGCGTGGTATCATTGACAAAATCCGTCGGCAGCGCCACCAGCCGCCCCTCGGCCGTCAGCACCTGACCCTTCGGCACCAGCGTCGCATCCACCAGCGCCGCACGACCGTTGCGAACGAGGTAGGTCTGGCCGCGATAGAACACAATGCCGTCACGCGCCACGCCCGTCTCCCGGGCCCTCGGCTGCAGTTCCTGGGCGCGTGGGCTGCCCGTCTGGGCGGCGGCAGAGCCATGGCAGGCCAGCACCGCCGCAAGGAGAATCAAAGAATGGGTTTTCATAGGATGGGGGGATCGAGAGGCAGCAACGCACCGCCCTCATTACCAAACTAACCAGCCACCCACCCCTTCACCATGGGGTGTCCTACCCAAATCCAGCCTCTTGCCTCCAGCTTCGGTTCCGTTCATCAGACCACCGCCAACGGTCTTTGAGCTTGTGCCGAAAAAGCGGACGGGAATGTCCGCGGTTCCTTCAGGTGTGGCTGAGGCGCCGGGTTGAAGCAGGTGCCTCACTGTGACTTCATCACCTAGACGCTATCCCAATCGGCGGGCGGGGCGAGATGTCTGAATTTTGTCAGATGCTTGACTTGTCCGGTCATTGCTAAGACTAAGTCTTTTTCTCCACCCTTTTATGAGCGATGAAATCAAACAAAGGCTTCAGCATCAACTACGCGAATTAATTTCTACTCTACTTGAGATTGTGCCGCTCTGGATAGTGGTGGTGTGCGCACTGGCCGTCCTGGTACTCATCAAGCTGCTGTTTTTTAAGCGCAGCAGAAAGGCGCAAAAGCCAAGTAGCCAGGGTGAAGGCGGGTGGTACCGTGAGTTCAAGGAGCGGCTGCAATACCGTGTGGACAATTTATTTGCCCGCGGTGCCAGCGCCCAGTTCGGCCTGCTGATGTTTGCCACCGTGTTCGTCATCCTGATCGGCATGAGCGCTGCCTTTTTCGGTCTTTTTGGCCCGGAGAACAAGGGAGTCAGCAGCATCAATCACAGCGACAGCACCGCTTGGGATTCTTTCTGGTGGTCGGCGAAGCACATCTTCGACTCGGGACAGGTGATCGGCATGTACGGCTCGACGATACCGGTGCTGCTAATCTCGGTTTTCATGTCGCTGGCGAGCATGGTGATCTTTGGTTTGCTCATTAGCTTCATTTCCGGGATGCTGAGCCAGCGCCTCGAGCAGCTCAAAAGCGGCAGCAGCACGGTGAAGGAGCAGGGCCATGCTCTCATCCTCGGCTGGAACTCGAAGGTCATTCCCATGATTCAGGAACTGGCCATCGGCAAGCCCCACATGACCGTGGTCATCTTCGCGCCGCTAGCGATAGATACCATGCGCGAGCATCTCCGTGCGGGCGGTTTTTTGCAAAGCAAGATCAAGGTCATTCTGCGCAGCGGGACGCCCAACAACATCGGCGAACTCAAACGCGTGGCTTTTGACAAGGCCTACAGCATCGCCTGTCTGGCCCCGGACTCGGAGGACGGGAAGATCGCGCAAAATGACATTGAGGTGATCAAGACGCTGATGCTGATCAACTCCTTCACGGACTGGGCCAAAGGAGTCAGGCCGAAGATTGTGGGCGAAATCACCCAGAACCAGAACGTCCACATCGCGAATGTGGCGAGTGGCCACCGCTCTCCGATTGTCTCCAGCGGTGCCATCGTCAGCCGTCTGGTGGTGCAGTCTTCGCGGCAGCGTGGCATCGCCACGGTTTACTCCGAGATGTTCAGCTACAATGGCAGCGAGATTTACATCCGACCCTACCCGCAATGCACCGGCCTGAACTTTGGTGACATTTTGTGCTCCTTTTCCAATGCGATCCCGCTGGGCGTAAGCGTCGCCAAGAAGGACGAACGCGGCATTCTGCGCTTCCTGCCGACAATCAATCCGCCCAAGGACCATAAGATCACGAAAGATGAGTGGCTGATCCTGCTGGCTGCAGACGGCTCCGTCACCTGCAATCCAAAGCATAAAGTCCCCCCAGTCGTGCACCTGGGCACCGGACGCTATACGCGCACCACACTGGAGAATGTGCTCATCATTGGCTGGAACAGTAGTATCTACGGCACGCTACGCGAGTTTGACAACTACCTGCATAAGGGCACAACCATCGACGTGATCGCCAACTACACTGAGGAAGAGGTGGGGTTCATCCGGGAAGTTGGTGCGTTGATCAGGTGCCAGTGAGTATGGCTTTGGACTCATGGAGTGCGTAGAGGCGCAGGTGGAGGAACTCCACGTCGCGGTAGCCATAGGCCATGCGCGTGAGTCTGCCGATTTTGTTGTTGATGCCTT
>CANIBP010000082.1 GCA_947466075.1 Verrucomicrobiaceae bacterium | reverse complement strand
CGAGGGCTTGCTCCTTGAATTCGGGTGTGTAACGCTGATAGGTTCTCTGGCTCATGGAAGGACTTTCGTTTGTTGCTTTGTCCTTGGTCCAGAAATCTAGAGCACCTCACTGCTAACGAAGTGAACCTGAATAGATCAATGAGGAAGACAGGAATGTAGGAATCAGACTCCATTCTTCATTTCCTGCCTTCCTGCTTTTTTATTCCAATCTCCGGTCAGATAAACCGGCTAGCTAGAAGTCCGCAACGAATGCACCACCGGCCACGTCATCATCGACACCGCTCAGTAGCTGCTAACGAAGTGAACCTGAATAGATCAATGAGGAAGACAGGAATTTAGGAATCAGAATTCCCCCTTCATTTCCTGCCTTCCTGCTTTCCTCATTCCAATCACCGGTCAGATCACACGTTTCACCGTCAATATTGCCGAAGCAAAGTTGATCAGCAGACCATGCTTCACATTCGTGGCTCTCAAATAGCTGCGCACCTGAGCGAAATGCACATCTTCCAGAGCCTTGATCGCTTTGAGTTCCACCACCAGATCTCCATTGACCAGGATGTCCAGCTTGTGCGTGCCGACCAACTCCCCGTCGTAGAAGATGTTCACCTCCTTCTGAAACTCGGCAACAATGCCGCGTTTGCGGAATTCGATCTTCAGGCAGTTCTCATAGATGGATTCGAGAAATCCGGGGCCTTTATCCTTGTGAACCGCAATGCAGGCTCCGATAACCTGCTTCGTGAGTGGGGCGAGTTCGAGTGGCATGTTGATGTTGGATTGAAGCAGCCAGCAAAGCAGAAACACACCTTCTTCATCCAGTACAAAGTGCCTGCCTTCCTGCTTTTCTTATTCCAATCTCCGGTCAGAGAAAACCGGCTGGCTCTAAATCCGCAACGAAGGCACCACCGGCCACGGCATCATCCACGCCGCCCATTGGCTGGCGAAGTGAGACAGATTATTTAATGAGGAAGGCAGGAATGTAGGAATCAGACTCCATTCTTCATTTCCTGCCTTCCTGCTTTCCTTATTCCAACCTCTGGTCAGGTCGTCGAAGCAAACTCCAATACTTTAATGAGAAAGGCAGGAATGTAGGAATCAAACTCCACTCTTCATTTCCTGCCTTCTTGCTTTCCTCATTTAAATCTTCACACCCCGGCGCTCCACAGCTTTACCTCCTCAACGCGAGGATCAGTTCATCCAGTTTGCTCGCAATCGCCTGCACCTCGCCCACAGTCGGCGGATCACTCACGGTCATGACGAGTGTGTTCACCCCATTGCTGTTGTTGCTGGTGCCATTGATCGCGCTGTTGAGCTGCATGTTGGTCACCTCACCCGGCTGGCCTTGCGGGCCACTGCCGCCATCGTTGCCATTCTGACCACGGGGAATGCCAAACTGAAAGCGCACGTTGCTGCCGTCGAAGCTGGTTTGCACGGTGGCGTTGTCGCCAGGGTTCAGCGTGGACACGCTGTCCACCACGGCATTCGCAAAGGGTGGCCCCTGCGGCCCCGGTCCGCCTTGCGCACCCGTGCCACCATCATTTCCGGTAAAGCCACGGGGAATATTGAAGATCATCCGCACGGCGCTGCCATCAAAGATCGTCTGCACGGATGGGGGATCAGTCGGGTTCAGCATGTTCACGCCATCGACGATGAAGTTGGTGAACGGTGGGCCTTGCCCGCCATCGTTGCCGTTGCTGCCATCGTTGCCGATGAACCCTCGCGGAATGCCAAAGGCGAAATGCACGTTCGTGCCATCAAAGCTCGTCTGCACCGTGGCGGGATCGCCGGGGTTCAGCGTCGTCACGCTGTCGATGACGAAGTTGCTGAAGGGCGGGCCGGGTGGCCCCATCACGCCGGGGATGCCATCACTGCCGTTGAAGCCATTGGTGCCGTCAAACCCGCGTGGCAGGGCAAAGGTGAAGCGCACGTTCGTCCCGTCCCACGTCACGCCGGCCTGCGCCGCATCACCGGGATTCAGCGTGGTCGTGCCATCGACCACCGCGCCGGTGACGCTGCTGCCGTCGCTGCCGTTTTGGCCTGGAGCACCCTGTGGGATGCTGCTGATGAGATCGACGATGCTCTGCAACTGCGCGCGCATCTGCGCCGAGGAGTTCGGCGAGTTGTTTGCTGGGATGGCGGGATCGTAGGGCATGGCGTGCGGCGCGGAGCGCCGGTTGACGATGGTTTGCGATGGTTTGGACAAACAACCGCAAACGGTGCGAAGCGCCCTCAACGATTGCAAACCACTGCAAACAGCGCCTTCGGCACTACGTCACCGTGACCTGCGTCTCGGGGCTCGGCGCGGCGTCGCCGCCGTCGTTGCCGGCAATGACGCGCACCTTGACGACCTGCGCGGCGGTGAAGTTTTTGAGGATCACCTCCAGGTCCTTCGCGCTGGCCTTGTTCTGCCACTCGGTATCCACGGCCACGATGAAGGTCTCGATGCGGTAGCGGATCGCTCGGGTGGCATACGGGTAGCTCACTTCGATGCGGCCATTGCCCAGCGCGGCGGCGGTCACGCTCGTCACCGCCTCCGGTGCGCTCGGATTTGCCGGGATGTTCAGGCCAAAGGCCTCCCAGCGCACATCGTCGTCGGCGATCAGCGTCTCCAGTTCATTGATCAGGCCGCGTACGCGCTTGCGCAGGGCGTCGATCGCGGCGGTGCGGGCGGCGAAGGCCGTATTCATCGCCACTTCCGCATCTACTGTGGACTGACGCTTGTCCGACAGGGTGACCTGGGCCGCATCACACAGCGCGGCGGTGGCACCCATCTCGGCGCTTTCATTCGCGGGCACGGCGGTGAAGTAGGCTTTCAGCGCGGCCAGCAGCGCGAAACGCTCGTCCTGCGTGCGTGGAATGGCCGTGCTGCCGGAGGGGAAGCCGGTGGGTTCCCACGCGCTGCTCCAGCGCTGGCCGAGCTTCTGGCCCAGACGCAGCTTGCAGTTCGTCAGCACCACCAGACCCGCGTCGTCGGCTACCTGGGCCTCATCGTAGGCCGTGCTTACGGCATGTTTTTTGATCCCCAGATCCAGATCTGCCGCCACCACGGTGGCGATGGCGGCGCGGATGGCGGCCTCTTTATTCTGGAGAATGTTGAGGATGACTTCGTAGGTGTGGCAGCCGTCCGACATGCGATCGGCGAGGGCGCGGAGAACGTCGGGATTGTCAGGTGTTGGGTTGGAGGCCATGGTGCGGCGGTTGGTTCGATGTTTGGATTTGGGTGCGGGGGGAAAAACAGGAGGGGTGGAAGGCTGGTCCCAAAAACCACTGTCCCAGGTGCCGGAGTCCCAGTCAGGCATGGGAGGAAAGACAGGGAGACGAGGGGTGTTTGAGCCGAGGCGACTGGCGGGAGCCAAGGCAGGCAACGCGAAGCGTTGGGCCTAGCTCGAGACGAGCGTGAGGCGAGAGCGAGCCAAATGAAGGAGAAGAGGGGTGGCCGGATGATTGAAATGGAGCGCTCTGCGCAGGGTTTACCCGTCTTGGACACACCACCCGAAGATTTCGGCTGGCAGGCACCAAGGTGGGGACGGGAACCCGAAGATTTCGGCGGGCAGGTGCCAGAGTGCTGGGAGCCACCCGAAGATTTCGGCGGGCAGATGCCAGAGTGCCGGGTGCCACCCGAAGATTTCGGCGGGCAGGTGCCAGAGTGCTGGGAGCCACCCGAAGATTTCGGCGGGCAGATGCCAAGGTGCCGGGAGCCGCCCGAAGATTTCGGCTGAGGTGGGGGAGACTCAGGCAGATTGGCCGAAGATTTCGGCTGGGGTGCTTCAACGTCTTGTCCCCAAGGCGCGGGAGCGTCCTCACTCTCGGCAGTTGGCAGCATGACAGCGCAGGTTTCATCGCTGCCTATTCCAACAGAAACCGGCCCGAAAAACGAGCTAACTCGACTATAAATCGTCCGGGGCGTCCCGCGCCTCCAAAGCGGCCTCATGGACGATGAGGTCATAGTCCAGATCCATGGCCACAGCCACGCGCTCGTAGGTGTCTCCCTTGGAGCAGGCCTACCCCGTTTCCAGCCGGTGCAGCGCCACCACGGTGATCCCCGCCGCCCTCGCTACCGCTTCCAGTGTCAGCCCCAGTTCCTCACGGTGCCGTCTGAGCACCGGCCCCACATGACTTGTGGTGGGCATCATTTCCTTACGAGGGGAAAGAGTCGTTTTCATGCCGCCTATTTCACCACACTTCCCCGGCCCTTGGAAAGTAAACTCGACTATAAAAAATGACTTTTCTCATCCGCCGCCTCATCCCGAAAGCGGGAAAATAATCAAAAATACCCCGCGTGAAAGGCTTGCCCCCTTCTGGCCCCTTCGCTAGCCTCGAAACATCATGAACCGGATTTACCAAGGCAGAGTCGTGCAGGTGCAGCAACGGCAGGCAAAGCCAGCGGAAGAAGCGGGTGGCTCGCCCAAGGCACCTGCCCGCAGTGCTACGCCGAGCACAGGCGTTGCAGGCGGGCGAAAGGGCACGGAAACAGAGTGGGTGAAGATCGAGAACGGGGAAGCCCTGCTCTGGCGGCATCATGAGCTGTTTCAGGATGCGGTAGTGGTGAATGGGTGAGGAAACGGATCGGCTACGACAACCAAATTTATGAACACGGTGTATCGAACTTATGAAGTGCTGGTTGAGGAGACTCTGTCGGCGAACGATCCGAAGCGGCAGAAGACCTCGAAACCATCGCGGGAGAATGCGAAGACGCGGCGGGCTTTGGAAACCACGCACCGGCTTTTCCAGGATGCGGTGTGTTACTACATGCTCTGTTTGATCGGGCTTGTTCGTGGCGCGAAGGAGGCTGGACAGAAAGACTCGAATTCAGAAATCAACCCTCTCTGGCGGACTCTGACGACGGGAGAGATTGGCAAGAAGACGGATAAGCTTGTGCGACGATTTATGGCAAGCTATCCGAGTGCGCTGTGGGGTGATAAGGCGGGACTGCGTGACTTCGTCAAGGGCGTTTATGGCGCAGCACTAGCAGATGATATTGATCTTTTGAGCCAAGTGTATCTGCAACTGAGGGCGAATGCAGTTAAACCTGTGAAGGGGAGCGGCACCAACACTGGCGAGGGCAACGAGTTGGGGGATATGGCACGTTTCGCCAATGACTGGATGCAGCGGCTTTCTAATGAGGCCAGCAAACAGGCGGGCAGTGCTGCAAAAGCTTCTAACAACGGGTATTGGGTGACGATCCGCGAGCAACTCCAAAAGGCAGGTGCCGGATTTGATGATCGCGCCCTGTCTGCGAGTATTGAATTGGCGAAGTGTTTTGATTCTCCTGCCTCCGAGTTGTCTGGCATGGATGCGTTGCTCGACTATGCGCGGGCATTTGCATTGGCTCCTGGAGATGCCGTTCCTTGGCAGAAGGTTCCAAAGACAGTCAGTGCTTTCATTGAATCGATTCAGAACACTGATAGAACCGAGAAATCCAAAGAGGTTTTTCCAGCCACTGATTTCGCCGTGCCTATTTCAGAGCTTGATAAAGCTGCACTGAAATCCACTGCGCCGGATTATGTGTTTGACGGAATTGCTGCCAAGTCAGGAGCCAAGCCAAGCGGCACCTACTGGCATGTGTTGCGCTACAAATTCTGGCCGTGCGAGGTGACGAGAAAGCATTTGCTCGGCAATCTCAAAACTCGTGTCGCTGGTTCCTCAGAAGATCCTGTCAAAGATGTTAGAGACGCCTATGGGAAAGTTTTCCCATTCTTTACGCATCTGATTGGAATGACGGTTCCCAATTCAAGCGGGTCGCTTTGGGCGGACTTCGACAAGTCCGCTTTCAAGCGAGCGGCAGAAGAAGTCTTCAAATACCGAATCCGTTCGAACAAGCGTCAGGCTGAGTATGACCAAAAAGCACAGAAGGTGCTGGCGATGGAGGCAAATGGGCAATGGAACGATGCGAGAGGTTCCGCCAAAGAATTGGGCGGCATTCTTGGTGACTGCCGCGCTCCACTGATGCGACGTTTGTTGGATGAATTGGGTGGAAGTATTGGCTACGGGCTGCGTCGTGGCACCATCGGCGGATGGGGTGATTTGCGAGAGGACTTCCTCAAGGCATCGAAAGACAAAGAGCCTGATGGAGAGGCGTTGGAGACGCTGGTAAACAAGGCACAGGCTGACAGCAGTGGAGGCTTCGGAAGTGCAGCGCTTTTCAAAAAGCTCTGTGAGCCAGACTACTTTCCTCTTTGGCAGGAGAGCTGGATTGGGCAGCAGGTCTGGCACCCAAAGAACTTCATGGCGTGGTATGTCCGCTATGCAGAGGCACTGGAAGAACTGGCCCTGCTCACGGATAAGCCGGAACCTGTGGACGGCAACGAGGCCGCTGAGCCAAGCAGCAAGGTAGCGCTACGCTTGAAACCTATTTCGATTACCCTGCCTGGAACGGATAACCGGCATGGCGAAACAAGTTTCCGCCCCCTAGACTTTGACTGCAAGATTGAGCCGCATCCGCATCTTGATCTCTTTGATGAGGCGGAGCCGGGGAAATACTGCATCATTCGGACGAATGCAGCGCTGATCAAAGAGAAGCTCAAGGACGGTGGGCCGGAAGGTGCAGAGTATCCGCTAACACTTAGTTATCGGCGTCTGAAGCGGGACAGGATCACAGATGGGAAGGGACTGTCCATCGAAGCGTTCTACCAGCCGCCGCTCGTTGTCGAAGATGCCCCTGACTTTCATCGAGAGGAGAAAGAAAAGGCGGCAAAAGCCAATAAACCTGCTCCGAAGACGGCGATGGAGATCAGTTCATCGCTCCTGCCTCCAGCTAAGCCAGGAGGTGCATTTCATTTCACCATGGCGGTGCCGGTGGAGATTGACGGATTGATGGCGGGAACGCCCAAAATTGATGACAAGAAGCATGCTGATCCTGCCAAAAGAAGCGAGGATTCAGTGCGATATGGCCCTCCTTTGAATGGCGAATACACGCGACTCTATTTCCGCTGGCCGATTGATGCAGACACGGAGAAGAAATCCAAGGAGGCAGCTACGGATGAAAAAGGTGAAGCCACCGAGGCAGCAAAGAAAGGAAAGCTCTCGCCTGCCAAGTTTTGGTGCGCCAAGGAGTTTGAGCCATTTCATCTTCTCAGCGTCGATCTTGGTGTGCGTTTCGCGGGGGCATGGTGTCGAGCCAAAGTTTTCAAAGGGGAACCCAAGGATGGACAGCGCGTCATCTCATCGCCAACCGATGAGGCTAAGACTGGGAAGATTGTGTTCGGTGTCGAACATGCCAGCACGTTCCGCCTGCAAGGTGAGGATGTGAAGCTCTGGCGGAAGCGTAAGGGCCAGCCTGGGCATTCCTTTGAGCAGGAGCCATGCGGAAGCAAAGGACGACTGGCTACGGTGGTAGAACTGGAGGCGTTCGCCAAACTGGCGGAGGAAATCCTGCCAGCGAGTGTCAGGACACCGCTGTCTGATTTGGCTGAGAGGAAGTATTTCCCTCAACTGGCCGGACATTTGCAGTTCCGTCTAGCGCGTCGGCTCGGGCAGTTGCGCATGTTGTTTAATCTGCGCTGGCGGGTAGCTGGACGAGAGGAAAAGAAGGGACACATCTACCAAAGACATGAGGGGGATGATCTGGCTATATTCCAGAGGGAACAAAGACTTCGGGTGATCGACATGCTGGATTTCAAGCCGCGTGACAATGATCCTGAAGACCAAGAAGAAGGCTACATGCAGAAGCTCCGGCTTGCTTTGGCAGATGACGCAACATGGAATGGCCTCACCTTCACGCCGAAAGGCGAAGCTGTGCGTTTGTTTGGAAAGCAGCGGACCAAGGCCGGTAAGGATGCTCAGAAGAAGGCGCAAGACGAACTCAAGGCGGCTCTAATGGATTCATCTGGGCCATGGAACTGGACGGCTCTTGAGCAAGAGGTGACGCGGCTGATTGATGAGGCGATGAAGTCCTTCCAAGGAGAAAACAGCCTTGTCGCGCGGGCGGCTCATTTTGTCTGGCCGCTGATCAAGAAGCGTTGGCAGTGGCGTGCCTGCCAACCTGAACCGGAGGGGCAGCAGTCCTTGCTTGAGTGTGTGGCTGATGAACAAGCACCGGAGCAGAACATTACGGGGATGCGCGGACTGAACATGCGGCGAATCGAGCTGTTGCAGGAGTTCCGCCGCTGCTGCCAGAGTCTCGCTAAAATCGAGCGGCGTTACTATCGCGATCCCAACAAAGGTTTGGAGCCATCCCCGGTGCGGGAGAGTGACCGCATTTATGAACCTGCCCCTGCATGGATTGATAAGATCAACGAGATGAGAGATCAGCGCGTCCACCAGACGGCGCACTTGATCTTGGCCGAAGCGCTCGGTTTGGAACTGATGAATCCTGATGAGGTGCTGATTGATGGCATGGACAAAGCCGCGCTGAAAACTGAGCGAGACGTTCATGGTCGATACAAGAAGAACCCGACGAAGCCCCGAGTGGCTGCGATTGTGCTGGAAGACCTGTCGCGTTACCGCACCAGCCAAGACCGCTCAAGGTTTGAGAATCGGCAACTCATGGAATGGTCCCACCGCAAGGTGCTGGAGAAGCTGCAAGACATGGCAAAGGTGTTTGGCATCCCGATCTTCACAGTCGATGCGCGTTTCTCTTCGCGCTTTAACTCCCGCACAGGTGTTCCTGGCGTCCGCTGTATTGAGGTTTCCAAGGGCTTTGAGTTGGAACATCCTTGGAAGCATTGGAAAGAGGAGACTGCCGCCAGTGCTAGCGGCAAAAATGGCGGGCGTGTTCCTTCGGAGCGTGCGGCGATGATCAATGCAGCGGCGATTCTCCTTACTGACGCTGATGCCAAGGCATCCGTGATTCTTCCGATGGATGGAGGTCCGGCTTTCTTTCCGGTGGTGCCTCATCGTGCGGGGCATGAAGGGCTGGAGTCTAACGCCGATATTAATGCTGCCGTGAACATCGGGCTGCGGGCTGTGGCGCATCCAGATCGTCTTGATGTGTTCCCCATGCTGAAAGCCATTCCAAGAGCCGGTGGAGCGATGGAGATTCAGGCTAGACGCGGTTCTTTTGCTGCGACGGTGCAGAAGATTGAGCCAGAGAAAGCGCCAGAGGTTAAAGTGGGGGCATCACCTCAGGAGGGAAGTATTGAAGGCGATGATGAAGATGCTGAATCAGGCAGGATTCAATACATGTTTGCTTGTCCCAAGGTTCACGGTGCCCCAGCTTTCACGATTCATGATGAGGAGCGCTACCCGCTTGCCCCTGAAACATCTGGAGCAGTAACCAAGGTCTATTGGCGACGGGTGAAGCAGGTTTGCTTGGAACGAATGGCCAACGTGAATGCCGCCCGAACCGCAGTTTGGAAGAAGAAGGCTGCCAAGCCCGACCCCTCCGACGAGATTCCGATGACTTGATCCCTGCCTTGCCAAGCACCGCAACGTACCTATTCCCTTCTTGAACTTTCCTCCTCTTGCCCCCAATGTCCTCCCATGAGCCTTTCGGAACAACTGCGGGAATCCCGCTCGAAGCACACGTTGAAGAGCTACGCCGACGCTGTGAAGCAGTTGCGCGTGTTCAAGGCGGCTCTACCCATTACCTCGAAGAAGTGCGGCTCTTCCGAGCCTATGCGGGTGAAAGAGGACTCGGCCGTGTATCAGGCGACTTCCCGGAGCTGAGCCGCACGCCCGATGACGAGGGCAACGAGCATCAGGTGTGGTTTCAGTCGGAGACGGACACCTACATGAAGGTGACGTGGCCGGATTTCTTCGGGATGCTGGTGCTCTACCGGCAGGACGAGGATGAGCGGGCATCGCCCATCGCTTATCTAGAACGCTGGCAACTGCACAATGAGTTGTTCGGCGATAGTGTGCGGTTTCTCGGGACGCTGGAGAAGGATGGCAGGCTGCGGCTCATCATTCAGCAGCAGGCTATCAAGGGAGAGCCGGCGACGCTGGCGCAAATTAATGACTTCTTCACGGGCAGCGGCTGGCGGCGCTTCACGGCGAATGGCGAGGTGGCCTACTTTGACCCGGAGCGGCAGGTGGTGATCTCTGACACGCACCGGGGAAATCTCATCTTGATGGATGACGGCCTGCTGGCTCCCATCGACCTGCGGGTGCAGCCGCTCACGGGTGCCCTGCTGGATTATGTGGTGAAAGCCTGCCGGATTTGACACGTGGGCTTATAGTACCGGCATCATGAATGCCGCTGCCCCGATTCAAACGCAGGATGATGTGATGTCCCTGCAACCTCCGCTGCCGGTGCGCCGACTGCATAACTTCATCTATTGCCCGAGGCTGTTCTACTACCAGTGGGTGGAGAACTTGTTCGAGGAGAACGCGGACACGATCGCGGGCAGCCACCTGCACCGTAACGTGGACAAGCCGTCGTCGTTTGCGGATGAGAAGCAGGCGGCGCTGGCGGAGGGACTGCCTGAAGGAGCGCGGCTGCGGAGTTTGAAGCTTGAGAGCATCACGCTGGGGCTGGTGGGAGTGATTGATCTGATCGAGGGCGCGGGGGATGATGATATCCCTGGTTTGGATTCGCCACGCTCGGTGGAGGTCGTTGATTACAAGAAGGGCAGCGCGAAGCGCGGGGCGAACGGCGAGCGCGTGGCGAAGGAGAGCGATGCGGTGCAGGTGATGGCGCATGCGCTGCTGCTGGAGGAGGAGGGCATACGGGTGACGCGGGGCTGGATCTACTACGCGGAGGATAAGCGGCGGGTGCCGGTGGAGCTGATGCCGGAGCTGCGGCAGCAGACGCTGCGGTCCCTGGCTGCGGCGAAGGCGCAGGCGGCCAGCGGGCACTGCCCGCCGCCGCTGGTGAAGGATCCGCGCTGCCTGTATTGCAGTGCGTATCCGATCTGCCTGCCGAATGAGAGCCGCTGGTGGGCGGCGGGGTTTGAGGAGAAGCGGGAGGATGAGCAGATGGCGCTGGTGTTTGATGGCTGGCAGGAACGGCGCGTGGGTTTTCAACCCGCTGCCCAAGGCGGGGGAGGTGGGTTCAAAACCCGTGCTACGCCGAGCGAAGCGGACGAGGGCGCCCGCGCTCCCATCAAAGAAGCACCGAGGCCGGATGGGGATGCGGGTGAGATCCTGGTGGTGCATACGCCGGGGGCGCAGGTGGGGCAGCGCGGGGAGATGTTCACGGTGACGGTGAAGGGTGAGGTGGTGCAGAAGATGCCGGGGCATCAACTGCGGGCGATCTACCTGTATGGCGCGGTGCAACTGACGGCGCAGGCGGTGCAGACGGCGCTGGAGATGGACATCGATGTGTCCTATTTCTCACCGGCGGGCCGCTTCCTGGGACTGCTGCGCGGGCTGCCGACGAGCGGGGTGGATGCGCGGATGGGGCAGTATGAGTTTTTCCAGAAGGATGTGATCCGCCTGCGGCTGGCGCGGGAGATCATCCGCGCGAAGATCCACAATCAGCGGGTGCTGCTGATGCGCAACGGCGATGCGCCTGACAGCGTGCTGAAGAAGATGGCGGAACTGCGGGATGGGGTGGCAGACGTCAATGACCGCACCGTGCTGCTGGGTTATGAGGGGATGGCGGCAGCGCTGTACTTTGAACATTTTCCAACGATGCTGAAGGGCAAGGGCGAGGCGTGGAAGTTTGACTTCCATGGCCGGAACAAGCGCCCGCCGCGTGATCCGGTGAATGCGCTGCTTTCACTTGCCTACTCGATGCTGGCGAAGGAACTGACGGGTGTGTGCCATGCGGTGGGGCTAGACCCGTTCCTGGGCTTTCTGCATCAGCCGCGCTATGGGCGGCCTGCGCTCGCGCTGGACCTGATGGAGGAGTTCCGCCCGCTGATCGCTGACAGCGTGGTGATCTCGCTGATCAATCGCGGCGAGCTGGGTGTGGATGATTTTGTGCGGAGTGCGAACGGCACTTTCCTGAAGGATGCGGGAAGGCGCGCCTTCTGGGAAGGCTACTTCCGCCGCATGGATGCGGAGGTGAGTCACCCGGAGTTTGGTTACAAGATGAGCTACCGCCGGATGCTGGAGGTGCAGGCACGGCAGCTCTGGCGCTACCTGCGCGGGGAGGCGGCGGGTTATCATGGATTCACCACACGCTGAGAGGAGACAACCATGAGAACGCGATACCTCGTGAGCTATGACATCTGCCATCCGAAACGCCTGCGCCGCGTGGCGAAGGCGATGGAGGGCTTTGGCGTGCGGCTGCAATACAGCGTCTTTGAATGCGCGCTGGATGAGAAGCGGGTGAACAAGATGAAGGCGGAGCTACAGCCGATCCTGAACCATGACGAGGATCAGGTGCTGTTTGTGAGCCTGGGGCCGGAGGACAGCAGCCACGGCCTGCGGATTGAGGCGATGGGTCTGCCGTATCTGGTGCGCAGCCGGGTGACGATTGTTTAAAGTGGTCCGCACAGTCCCCTGTGCGGAATCTGATCTGGAGGAACCGCACAGAGGACTGTGCGGACCACTTTCCAGCTTGCGCTCGCGAAGGAAACCGCGAGCATGGGTCGGGCATGTCCCACCGACCACCCTTCTTCCGCCATTG
>CANIBP010000081.1 GCA_947466075.1 Verrucomicrobiaceae bacterium | reverse complement strand
CAGCATCGAGTGGGAGAGCGGGCGAGTTATTGGGAGATCCAGGCATGATAAAAGTGTGTTGGGGCGATTAGGTAAGTGCGTTTTGCTTCTTCGACCAGTCCAGAGGTGCCACTGGCCCGAGTAGAAACGCATACGCCGCCGCGCCCATCAACACCACCGCCGAACACACCGCGAAGGCCCAGAAGAAGGAACCGGTTTTCTCCACGGCAAATCCCGTGACGGCAGGTGCGGCCACGCCTGCAAAGTTGGCGAGGCAGTTTTGCAATCCTGTCCATTTCCCCGCCGCAGTCGGCCCGGCGATGGTTTGTGCGATGGCCCAATGGCTGGAGGCAAACACACCATACGAAATACAGGCAAACATCAGGCAAGCCATGGACGCCGTCGATCCCTTCACCATTGTGACGGTCACAATCGACGTCGCCAGACTGAGTCCAGTGATCACGCAGAACTTGCGCACCTTGGTGGGCGTGGCCCCTCTCGCGATGGCGCGATCCGCCAGCGCTCCGGTGATGATGGTGGCGATGCCTGTCACGAGGAAAGCCAGCGCACCCACATAGGCCATTTCCGACATCGTGAAGCCGCGTTCCTTCACCAAATATGATGGCAGCCAAGTGATGAGGAAATACCAAAGGTAGTTCCCGCTGAAGTGGCCTATGAACGTGGCCCACGCCGGTCGCTGCGCCGCGATCCTCGCAAATCCGGGGCCTTGCACTTGAGTCGTCTCATTTCCGGAATGACCAGCGGGCATCCATTTGAACCACGCCGGCAGCCAGAGCATGCTGCCAAGGCCCAGGATGATAAAAACATTCCGCCAACCGTAGCGCTCCATCAGGATGCCACCTGCGAGAACGCCCAAGGCCGGGCCAAACTTCGTTCCGGCATCAATCAGCGAATTGGCGAGTCCGCGTTGATGTTCGGCAAAATTGGCCGCGATGATTTTCGAGTAGCATGGATACGCCACAGACTCTCCCGCGCCGAGCAGCAGCCGCATCACCACCAATGCGGCAAAGCCATGCACCAACCCCGTCGCCGCCGTGGCCGCCGACCAGATCAAAAACCCGATCGCCATCACCCAGCGCACGCCATAGCGATCCACCAGCCAACCCGACGCGATTTGCAGCAAAGCATAGGTCCAGAAGAACGCGGACAACAGCACGCCCATCTTCGCTGGAGTGATGCCAAGTCCGGTTTCCTTCTCCAGCAACGGTGCCGCCGTGGAAAGACTGGTGCGGTCGATATAGTTGATGCCAACCGACACGACCATGAGGATCAAAATGGCCCACAACCCACGGGAAATGGGAGCATGGCCGGTCTTGGGGTGTTTTAGGTCGTTCATCTCAGTGGTTGGTGTTTTCATCAATGACTCATCTTTATGTAGAACGAAGGACGGGACATGCATCACTCCGGCGTGAAGCGATTTGAGGTCTTGGATTCGAAGCGCTCATTGAGCTGTCCACTTTCACACCGCCGCGCTGGTAGCTATTCCTTGGGAGGCATCTCCAGATCCACGTTCGCGTCATGCACTGCCTTGCGGAACACGCCCTCCTCCGGTTTCTCTGCGTTGCTGGAAAGGTCCTTTGTTAACCGGATTCATGAGCATGACGCTGAACACAGAGGTGCCCAAAAAATCACGCAAGGATTTCGTTGATCACACGACCACCGAGATCGGTGAGGCGATAATCACGGCCGTTGTGGCGGTAAGTGAGCTTTTCGTGATCGAGACCGAGGAGGTGGAGCAGTGTGGCGTGGAGGTCGTTGACGTGGACTTTGTCTTCCACGGCTTTGTAGCCGAATTCGTCAGTGGCTCCATGATGAATGCCGCCTTTGATGCCGCCACCGGCCATCCAGATGGTGAATCCCTTGGGATTGTGGTCGCGACCGACGCTGCCTTGCGAGTCGGAGGTGCGGCCAAATTCACCGCCCCAAATGACGAGCGTTTCATCCAGCAAGCCACGGCCCGCGAGATCGGCCAGCAGCGCGGCGGCGGGTTGATCCGTGGCTGCACCGCAGGAGCGATGGTTAGTTTCAATGTTGTTGTGTCCATCCCATGGCACGTCATCTACGGCACCATCTCCACCCGCGTTTTTGCCAGCAAAGATCTGCACAAAACGCACCCCACGCTCCACAAGGCGACGCGCCGTGAGGCACTGGCGGGCAAAGACTTCGCAGGTCTTGTTATCGAGGCCGTAGAGTTTTTTGGTGGCCTCACTTTCTTGATTGATGTCCAGCGCCTCAGGCGCAGCCGTCTGCATGCGATAGGCGAGTTCAAAGGAGTTGATGCGTGCCGCCAGATCGGTCTGCGGTGAGCGCAATTGCGCGTGCTTCTGGTTCATCTCCTTGATCAAATCGAGCGAGGAACGCTGCTGTGCCGCGCTTTCCATGGTGTGACGTGAGAGATTGTCGATGACGCCGTTGCGCCGAGCATCCAGCGTGAGCGCTTGAAACGATTTTGGCAGGAAACCGGCAGACCAGATCTGGTCGTCACCGCGTGGGCGTCTCTCGTGCATGACGACAAAGGATGGGAGGTTTTGGTTCTCCGTGCCGAGACCATAGGTGAGCCAGGCTCCAGCGCTTGGGCGGCCAGGCTGGCTGTCGCCGCACATCAGCTCCATCGACGCCGGGGCATGATTGTTGGCCTTGAGATACATGGAGTGAATGAAGGCCATCTTGTCCACATGCTGTGAGAGATGTGGGAAGATGCTGGACACCCATGAGCCTGACTCGCCGTGCTGTTTCCAGTCAAAGGGCGACTTCAAAATCTTGCCACTTGTAGTGAAGAAGCCGGTCTTGGAATCGCTGCCAGGCAAGGGCTCTCCGTTGCGCTTCTGCAGCTCAGGCTTGTAATCCCATGTGTCCACCTGTGAAGGGGCACCAGTCATGAACAGCCAGATGACGGATTTCACTTTGGGAGCGAACAATGAAGGTCGCAGGGCCAGCGGATTCAAAGTGGCAGGGGCGCCTTTGGCTTGCTGCTCATTGAGCATGGAAGCCAGTGCGATGGAGCCGAATCCCAGGCTGCTTTGTTGCAGGAATCGACGGCGTGAAGGCAGGAGCGATTCGTTCGAGGTGAGGTCGTTGAACATGTGCGTGTTGAGAAAAGGGTTAGTCCACGTAGATGAACTCATTCAAGCAGAGCAAGGCGTGGCAGAACTCGCGCATCGCCAGCGTTGGCGAATCGGGCTTATTGCCGTGGAGTTGGGTTTGCTGCTCGATGAATGCCTTCATTCGCTGTGTTTCTTGCGCCTCTGGAAGGCGACCAAGAGCGTATTCATAGGCCCTGCTGACGATCTCTTCGGTGCCGCTTGGTTTCGTGGCCATGATGCGGTTGAGAAGCTGCGCTGCGAGGTCATGCACGAAGGGTGAATTCATCACGGCGAGTGCTTGCGTCGGCACGGTGGTATTGCCGCGGTCGCCAATGCTTTGATTTGGCTCTGGTGCATCAAACATGGTCATAAAAGGCACCAACTCGCTGCGCTTCACACGGAGATAGACACTGCGGCGTCCGCTTTCGTTGTTGGTCTCAGACGGACCATACATTTTGACATCCAGCTTGCCGCCGAGTTGTAGCAGCGTGTCTCGAATGGCCTCCGCTTCCAGCCGCCGCGCCGGGCGTTGCGCCCAGAGGTGGTTCTCGGGGTCACGTTGCACCGTGGTGGGATTCACATCGCCAGATTGGGTATAAACGGAACTCAGCAGAATGAGCCGGTGGATCGGTTTGAGCCTCCAGCCATTCTTGATGAGTTCAGACGCAAGCCAGTCGAGCAATTCGGGATGTGTGGGCTTCTCTCCCTGCGTGCCGAAATCATTGCTGGTCGGGACGAGGCCGCGGCCGAAATGCTGACGCCAGAGACGGTTCACGATCACGCGCGCCAACAGCGGGCCGCCGCCTGCTTGTGCATCGGTCATCCAATTGGCCAAAGAAAGTCGCGGATGCACGGCAGGTTGCTTCGCTTCGGGTGTTGGTACCCATTTTTTCTCAGCGTCGCTGGAGCGCATGAGCACTTGGATGAAGTTGGGGCTGGCCTTGCCCTCTTTGCGATCCACCTCGCCACGGCGGAGGAAAAACACATCCTCGCCGCCATTCTTGGTGGTGTAAACTTCGGTCAAAACAGGCTGTGGGCGTTTGCGCTCGTGCTCAGTGACCGCAGCGGTGAGTTCTTGTGCACGCTCATCGAAGCGGCTGAACCAGCGTGTCATGCTGGACGATACTGTCTTGGTATCCGTGAGAGCGCGGAGCTCACGGAGGTTTTGCATGTCCTCTGTGTCAGCGATTTGGGCCAGTGCGCTGCCATTGTTAAACGCCAATCTGATGCGCCCGAGGCCAAAGAAGTTGCTGAAGCGCAACTGGATCTCGAATTCGGTGCCGCCATCAAATCCGGCGGTCTCGCCATCAATCGCAAACACAGCCGCGTGATCCTTGCCCATCTGCGGTGCCACTCCCCAGCCGGTATTCGGGTTGTTATCGACGGTTTTGGCGAATTCGAAGTTTTTCTGTTCAAAGCTGACCTGCGCGGCCTTGAGCTTGAGCGTCACTGGCTTGGTCTTGTTTTTTGCATCGAGCGGCTTGGCGATGATTTTCACGTCGCCGAGGACAAAGTTGCCGTTGTCGGACAAACCAGGACCTTTGGACGGCAGCGTGGGATCGCTCAGCGCATCGAGCCGGAAGGCACGCACGCCTTTCTGATGGGTGACGACCTTGATCGTGTAAGTGTCATCCTTGGCCTTGTTTCCGGTGTAGATGACATGCCCGTCTCGATCCGTGATGAGACGTGCGCTCTGGGCTGTTGCCTTCTGGATGTCAAAGACCTGCCAAGGCGCGGTGGATTGAAGTTTGGGCAATTGATCGCGCTTCCAGTCATCGAAACGCTTTGGAAGCTCCTCGGTCTCGAATTTCTTGAGTGCGGCCTGCAGCGGCGCGCCGATTTGATTGTGCACGGCAAGCTTTTTCTGCGTTTCGACATAGGAGAGGTCGATTTGACTCGGGGAGTGAACCGTGGTCGCCAGCGCTGCGGCGATGCCATAATAGTCACGTTGTGGCAGAGGATCGAACTTATGATCGTGGCAGCGCACACAAGCCATCGTTAGCCCCAGCAAGCCGCTGCCGATGGTGGAGACCATGTCATCGAGCTGGTCATAGCGAATTTTCTCCACTGTCTTTGCTGTGATCTGTCCCGGATACGGGCCTGCAACGAGAAAGCCCGCCGCACTCGCACCTTCATACTCGCCAGGCTTGATCTGGTCGCCCGCGAGCTGCATGCGCACGAATTCATCATACGGCATGTCATTGTTCATCGCCTTGATGACCCAGTCGCGATAATGGTAGGCCCCAGGACGGAATCCATCGAACTCATAGCCGCCGCTCTCGGCAAAGCGCACTACATCCAGCCAATGACGGCCCCAACGCTCACCATACTTGGGGCTATCCAGCAGGCGATCGATCAGCCTCGAGTAAGCCTCGGCGCTGGTGTCATTCAAGAACGCGGCGCGTTCATCTGGTGTCGGTGCCAGGCCCGTGAGGTCAAAGGTCACTCGACGTAACAGCTTCTCTTTGCTCGTGACGTTGTTCGCCGTGAGTCCAACAGCTTCTTGCTTCGCCAGGATGAACGCATCGACGGGTGTGTGCACCCAGGCAGCATTCTTTACTGCTGGCAGGTTAGGCTGAGTCAAAGACTTGAATGCCCACCAATCCTTTCCCGATGCGACATCAATGGTGCGCTTTGCTTTGGCCACGGGTGCCGCAGCCAGCCTGGGATCAGGTGCACCCATCTCGATCCACTTGGTGAGATCAGCGATGACGCTCTCGGGCAGTTTGCCCTTGGGCGGCATTTCAGCATCCTTGATCTCATGTCGGATGACTTTGATCAGCAGGCTCTCGAGTGGCTTGCCAGGCAGCAAAGCGTGGCCGGTTTCCCCACCGCTCATGAGGCCCTGCTGGCTATCCACAAAAAGGCCCGCCTTCAGTTTGCCCTTCTCCTGTGCCTGCGCGGAATGGCAACCATAGCAATGCTCCGCCAGCACCGGTCGGATTTTGGACTCAAAGAAAGCCAAGTGCTCAGGCGAAAGAGCAGGCAGGGCATCTGCTGCCATTGCCAATGGACACAGGGCCATAGCAATGAGTGCCAATGAGACGGAGAAGATGTGAGCGCGATTCGCGACGGGCATGGTGGAATGAAGTGATCAGGGTAGCCAACTACTACGCTTCTAAAGCGCGTGATTATGTCGGTAGCCTGACAATCTTTGAGATCGATCCGTAGCCAAGCGTCAAAGCTGGTTCTGCTAGGAAATTGCTTTTGCATGTGCCGGACCGAAGCAGCCTTGAGCGTGGTTCGGAGACGGGGGAGGGGGCTGGTCATTGGGATGCAGACAACCATCACGCCGTTCCTCACGGTCTGGGTCCTGGCCACAGTCGGCCCAGGCCTACGAGGAGGTGACAACACTATTTTTTGAACGCTGCACCCTCAGGCTTGCCGGCGGCTTCGAAGAAGGCGAGGAGGTCGAGGATTTCTTCTTTGGTGAGGGTGTTGAGGAGGCCGGGCATCATGGGGGAGAGCTTGGAGGTTTCCTTGGTCTTGATGTCGGCTTTGCTAATCTCCTTGGTGTCGGGCGAGAGCATGCTCGGGCGGAGGATGATTTTGTCATCGGTGTCTCCCACGATGCGGCCGGTGAAGAAGTCGCCGTTCTTGAGGGTGATGTCGGTGTTCGCATACTGCTCGGAGATCACCTTGGAAGGCTCGATGAGGGCTTCGAGGATGACCTGGGGCGAGTAGCGGCTGGCGACGGCGGTGAGATCCGGGCCGACGGAGCCGCCTTCATCGCCGATGCGATGGCACATGAGGCAGAGGGTGCCGTTTACGGCGTCCTGGCCCTGGGCGAAGTTGCGGCCTTTGCTGAGTTTGTCGAGATCGCCGATGAGGTCGGACATCTGCCAGTTTTTCACGAAGGTGCGGTCCTTCTTGGACTTCTTCAGCTTGGGGGCGGGCTCGATCCAGGAATCGAGCACGGGCTGCAGTGCGGCGAGCTCTTCGGGTGGCACGTTGGCCATGGCAGTGCGGCGGATTTTGACAAGGAAGTTGCTGAAGCTTGCGCCATCGCTGAAGTCGCGGCCGGCATCGGTGAACCACTTGAGGGTGGTTTCGGGATGCTGCGTGTTGTTCCGCTTCTGCGCCCACCAGGCGAAATACTGGCGGCGCATTTCTGGTGTCCAGCCACTGGTGATGGTGCGCAGGGCGACGACGTAATTGAGCTGCTCTTCCTGCGTGGGTGCGGCGGCGAGGAGCTTGAGCGTGCGGGCGATGGTGTCGGGCGCATCGAGCGCGAGGAGGGTCTGGCACAGCTCACGATTGAGCGCGACGCTCGGCGCGGGGTAAAGCGGGCTGAGCAGCGCGATGATGGGAGCGGCGATTTCAGCGGCGGGTTTGCCCATGCGGCTGATGGCGACTTCGATGACGCGGATGAGCTCAAGCTGCTGGGCTTCGCTCTTGAGTTGCGTGAGGGGAAGCTTGGCGATGGCTTTGAAGAGATCGCCCTGGGCCTCGGTGCCGCCGAGGCGTGCGACGGACAGGAGGATGGTCAGTGCTGCTGTGGGGTTTGTTTCTGCCAAGGCTCGTGCTTTCCATGCATTGATGTGCTGGCTTTCGATGGCGATGCGTGCAGCGTAGCGGAGGAAACGGTCTTCGCTGGCGAGGTGCGGCCATGCGGTATCCACGGCGGCTGCGTCTTCGTGGCCATGGAAGGCTTCGAGCTTGTGGCGCAGCGTGCGGGATTCATCGCCTGCCACTTCGTGTAGGTCTGCGGCTGCGGTGGATTCAGTGCCTTCGTAGGTCACGCGAAACAGGGCACCCTGGGTGTGGCGACCGCCGATGGTGAAGTACATCGCGCCGTCGTCGCCGATGGTGAGGCCGGTCAAATTGAGCGGGGTCTTGCCGGATTTTTCGTTGAGTGATTTCGGTGCGACGAAGTTTTCCCAGGTGCCGCCGTAGCTGGCGCCCTGCGGCGTGAGATGCACGGCGATGAGGCGGCCATAGGTCCAGTCCTGGATGAAGAAGGCGCGCTGGTACTTGGCGGGAAATTTCGCGCCGGTGCCGAAGCCCACGCCGGTGGGGCAGCCGATGCCTATGGTGACGGTGGCGGGCAGGCTGTCGTGGTAGTACTCGGGCCACTTGCTGGCGCCTTCGCGGAAGCCATGGTCTGCGCCGCTGGTCACATGATAGACGCGCACCGGGCGATACCACGGTGTGCCCCAGTCCCACTCCATGTCGCTGTCAAAGCCGAAGAGCTCGCCATCGTGATTGAAGGCGACGCCGTAGGTGTTGCGCTCGCCGCTGGCGATGAGTTCGCAGTTCTTGCCATCGGGGTCCATGCGGACGACGAAGCCGCCCGGTGGCTTGCGGCCTGCGCCGAAGCCGTTGCCATCTTCAGCGCGTGGTAGCACGAGATCGTCGGCGTAGTTTTTGTGCGGGGAGGTGGGCAGCACATCGGCAGGCACGTCCACAAAATTTCCGCAGAGCACGTTGAGGTGCTTTTTGTCGGGATTGAGCAGGATGGTGTGCGCGCCGTGGTCACCACCGCCGCCCTTCCATTCGCGGAGGAACTCGACCTTGTCGAAGGCCTCCTCGGCGGTGGTGGAGGTGCAGCGCCAGAGGCCATAGACGTTCTTGCCATCGGGGCCAGTGCCACGGCCATTGATGTAGAGGCTGTCAAAGGCGAAGAGCATGCCCATGACCTCGCTGAGCGGGATTTTGAGGATCTCGGCCTTGGTGACTTTGCCGTCCTTGAGCGTGAGGCGTGAGATGGGTTCTTTCGGTTCCGCGCCGAGGAGCAGGCGGCCCTTGGGGTCTTTCGTGATGGAGATCCACGAGCCTTCCGTGGCCGCGTCCGCCTTGCGCACGAGCTCGACCTTGAAACCCGGCAGCGTGGCCAGCAACTCGCCGGGATTTTCCGTGACGACGGCCACCGTCTTCGGCTTCGAGCCATCCGCAGGCCCATAGACGGCCTTGGTGATGACGAGTTTTTTGCCTGCAGGCGCTACGATTTCCAGCTTGCGGTTCTCGCCCACATCGCGCGAGAGCTTCACGTCGCCGAGAGTGTACTCGATGTGCAGTTTCTTCGGCACGCCTGAGGCGGTGTCGCCAAAGAGATCGTTGCCAGCGGTGATCGAGAGCTTGTCATCCTTCACAACGCCCGCGACGACGGCGGTGACGTCCGTGGGGTCTTTGGCTGCATAAGCAAACTCAACCTGAGCCAGGCACGCGAGGGCGAGCGCGAGCAGGGCGGACTTCAATCGAAAACGAGGCTGACTGCGGGAGGCTGGGTAGTTCATAGTTGGATCAGGACGAAGGCGGAAGTGGGGGGAGAGCGGTGGCGCACCTGCCGCAGGAGGCGGGTGGGTTCAAATGATTTACGTGGGGAGGGGCGGGGGAGCTTGCAGGGGGATGGTTTGTGCAGGGGGAAATGCTCATCCATGCCACGAGACGTTCGAAAGCGGCAGCTAGCGCAGCCGCACTCCAAAATCTGATCATTTCGCTGCAAGCTTTGCGAAATCGAAGTCCAATTTGGACGTCAATCCCTCGATCTGATTGGTCGCAAAATCCTGACAGGATCGATAAAGAGTTTCAGCAAGCTTTTGGATTACTGGGCGTTCGTCATCAGACCACTGAATGAAGTGGCTGAATGGCAGTCGGAACTGTTGGATGCGAATAACGGCCTCCTTGAGTGCATTGATCTTTGCGCCGGCATCAGGCCACAACTGAGACCAGTACTCGCAGGTTTTACATTCCGGAGAGCATCGACTGCCGTCATGGGAGAGAAAGAACTGCCAACCAGCAGTGGCCAAAGTCAGAACGTGTTTCTGGTCATCACGGCGCTTTTCATTGTTACAACACTTGCACGCAACAGCGACATTGCCTGGGATATGCAACCCGACTCGAAAACGGTTCATGCCATCCAAATGCTCTACAGCAGCCCGGTCATGCTCCAAATTCTGGCTGTAATACAGGCAGCGGTGACCGAATTCTTCTACGACTACTTTGGAGTAGGCAGGCGACGTGACATTGCCACCTCCAGCCAGACTGGCTTTACGGCTGATCTCATGCAGGAACATGCTAACCAGTTTGTTGGCGACGTTCGACTTGGCGCGGCCAGCAGCACTTTTCAAAGCTAAGGCGGAATCAAAGTTCACTGACTGCCCCCTTTCTCTTCTTCTTCGGCGGCCCACCGATGTCCTGAATTCCCAGCAACCAGCGCACATCAACCTTGAGCGTTTCCGCCAGAGCTGGTAGCTCATAATCAAAGACACAACGCTGACCACTCTCGATCTTGGTGATGGCAACTCGGTCTAGGAAAGCTTGACGTGCCGCCAGCCTCCCAGAGAGCTCATCTTGGGTCAGAGGAGGATCAAAGGACATGCGCGCCTGCCGCATCCGGCCTGCAATGACATTTCTGGGCGATGCCTGTCCGGTCCGCAGGCTCTTCATAACCACTCCATAGCAAACCCACTTGCAAAAAGTGTTCTTATGGAGATCATTCATTCGACTGAAGAACATTGTGTATCCGCGGCCGTTAACGCATTGGCAGTGTCAAAATCACGATTCCCTTGTCCAAGCAGTGATTCAAAAGCAGCGGCGCCGCTGTCAGATGTGTGGTGCTGATGAAACAGACATCTGTTCCTATATGCATCGGCAAATTCGGCTCTCCGTTGGATTTGCAGCGCCTCCGCAGCCAAATCGTGCCTTGTTGGAGACAAACCTCACAACATTGTGCTCCACTTGCGTCTCGGGCCTTCGTTCACACGTACGAAACGATTTGTCTTTGTCTCAAAATTCACACAGAAAAAACGAAGAATAAACGCCAGATGGAATGGGCACATTCGCAAACAGCAGCCAGCGATTCTCCCCTGCTCTCATACTCGCTGGAAAAATGCCAGACTCGAATGGCATCAATTATAGGGTGTCATTCGTTACACTCACCTTACTTTCCCCCACTCAATATCCCCAGCTTCTGCGGAATAATCTTCGCCGCAAACACGGCATGCCCTCGGTCATTCGGATGCAGGCCACCCAGCACGCCGTTCTTCGCAGCCAGCGATTTGGCCACGCCCGGTCCGAGATCAATGAGGACGAGCTTCTTCTCCGCCGGATGGGTTTGCTGATGGGTTCAACCTCATCCGCGACCTGTCCTTGAAGTTGAAGTGCATCCACCGCGAGCACAAGACCAACAGCCGGGAGTTCAACTCGGTGCGCTCCACCCTGCGCACCCTGCAAGGCCTCAAGCTGTAACCCAACACACCCACAACTCAACCCAAGGCCGGATGCGCATGCGCGTGTCCGGCCTTTTACATTCCAGAAAGGAATACACGACTATGATTGCCCATTTTGAACTACTTACCCCCGTCATCCCGCAGCCCTAACCTCATGCTACACTGCGGCGCTTCACATGTGGACCTCGACGAAATCCGCGCCGTCTCCACACCATTTCATACCGACAGTTGGTGCCCTATTCCGCATCATCAACTCATCACCACCGTGCAGCGCACGCTGGCCACCACCAACCTGCGCATCGGCATGCAGGCACATTCGTTGTCCCACGAGGGCCAGCGCTACTTCGGGCTCATGGAAGTCCACGCCCAGAAATCCAGCGACGACTACTGCTGGGTTCTTGGCCTCCGTAACAGCCACGACAAAACGTTCCCCGCCGGCATCGTCGCCGGGGCCAGCGTGTTCGTTTGCGACAACTTGAGCTTCAGCGGCGAGATCAAATTCGCCCGCAAGCACACCCGGTTCATCGTCCGCGACCTGCCGCAACTGGTGAGTCGCTCCATCGGACTCCTGCTCGCCAAATGGCATGATCAGGACAAACGCATCGCTGCCTACAAAGAAGCGAACATCACCGACATCGAAGCCCATGACCTCGTCATCCGCGCCACCGATGTCGGCGTCTGCTCCACCCGTTCTCCACGAATGGCGCGAGCCACGGCATGATGCCTTTGAATCACGCAACGTGTGGAGTCTATTCAACGCGTTCACGGAGTCCCTGAAGGACGGCAATCTCGCCGAACTCCCCAAGCGCACCGAAGCCTTACACGGTTTGCTCGACTCACACGTGGGCTTGCTATCATAAGTGTTCCCACCCGCATCGAACGCGAGCACTACCAAAAGCTCGTCGGCCGCCATATCCTCGCGATCTACTGGGACGAACTCGAAGGGTAAGCTCTTCCTGTGCTGGTGCTCAGTGGCTGCGATCTAAACGGTCATGCCGCCACCGCCACCGTCGTGCTCGCCGATCCCGAAGGCAAAGCTCCAGGACATCTGGATCATTGCATGTGATCTGTAACCACGCGGTCCCGCCGGAACGTTCAGACGGGACCGCACATCTCACTCCGCATCCCTTCATCCCGGCATTGATGGCAATGCCGGGATGAAGGTGGTGGCATCCTTTTTTAGCTATGCCAGCGAGTCTACATCTTGAACATCTGAGTGAACTCAAATTCATGCGGGGAGTTCGAATGATGATCCTGTGAAGTGGAGGGTGACGCAGGAGGTGCTGGAGTGGGAAAGCGTAAAGGTGAAAAAGGCGAAGGCTGAGCACTCGAGCAAAGGGATAAGGCATAGTGGATTGGGTGTTTACCGAAAATGACACCGAATACCTGAGATCACGGTTCATCCGGGAAGTTGGTGCGTTGATCAGGTGCCAGTGAGTATGGCTTTGGACTCATGGAGTGCGTAGAGGCGCAGGTGGAGGAACTCCACGTCGCGGTAGCCATAGGCCATGCGCGTGAGTCTGCCGATTTTGTTGTTGATGCCT
>CANIBP010000080.1 GCA_947466075.1 Verrucomicrobiaceae bacterium | reverse complement strand
GGCCGCCCTGTTCCCGCAGGTGCCCATCGAAGTCGAGGCGGGGTCATGTTCCAACTGGGGCGAGAAATGAAAGGAGCCACCCAAATGCACGACCACGACGATGATGAACCGCCCATCAGCAAATCCTATGCCGCCAGGCAGCGCGAGCGCGACGAGCGCTACCAGCGCGAATACGCCGAGTGGATCAGCTCCCTGCCGCCCGAAGAACGTCGCAAGATTAAAGAGATGGGTTTGGACAAAGCCTACCTCCCCTCAGGCTCCGGCGGTGCCACCAAAGATGCCGCCGAATCCTCCCGTGCCCGCTGCGAGGATAACTTCGAGGAACCCGAAGAACCTGGCAGCAATGCGCTCGTCCACCTGGAAAAATCCTCCACAGTTGAGTCGTTTTCAAGCCATCCGCAGCCTGCGGACACTGAAGGTCTTCACGATCTGTTGCGCCGACTTGTGGGCGAGATGGTCAGCCAGAGCAATGCCCGCCTCTCGCTCGACTGTCTCGCCCTGGTCACCGGTCTTGTCTATGACGGCGACTCGATGACCGAGATCGCCAACCGCCACGATGTGACCCGCGCGGCCGTCTCCAAACGCTGCGTCGAGTTGACGCAGTCCCTCAATCTGAAACCCAGCCGCGCCATGCGCTCGCTGCTCGCCCGCCAAAGCTATCACACAGCCCGCATGCACCATCTCCGCACCCACCCATGAAACCCGCCCGCATCGACCCGAAAATCAGCATCACCCGCACCGGCTTGCAGGTAACCTCCGACCTTAGCTTCGAGGAGTGGCAGTCCATGGCCTCCCGCTTTGGTGCCGCCATGTCCAGTGCCGCCTTCGTCATTGGCGACTGGCTCGTGTATGGCGAGGACCACTTCCGTGGTCAGAAACGACTCCCCGGCTTCGAGGATGAATCCATCGGCAACCGCCGCGTCTCCTCCGAGATCTACGGCGAAGCCCTGCGCCTCACCGGTTTGGATCGCAGCACCCTCATCACCTACGCCTATGTGTCCCGGCGTGTGCCATCTTCGTTGCGCAACGAACAACTCTCTTGGGAGCACCACAAGGCGGTGGCAAAGCTGAACGAGGATGCGCAGCAACGCTGGCTGCAAATCGCTCAGGACGAAGGCGACGAGGAATACGGAGCCGTTGCCACTCGCCGCCTGCGCAAGAGCATCACCGCAGGCCGCCTACTCACTGCTGAGGAGATGATCTCCGATCCCGCCGACCGTGGCCGCCTCAATCACATTCCGTTCCTCAACCGCCTGAGCGCCTGGTGGGCACAGATGAAGGAAAACGGCTGGCTCAAACGCGCCACGCCTGAACAGAAGGAAACCCTCGTGCGTGACCTTCACATCGTCACCCGCATCATCAAAGAACTCGAAGCCTAAACCACCCACAACAATGGACACCGATCAACCCCTCCAAACCCAAGCCCTCGACCACGTCCGCGAACTGCTCTCCACGCACTGGCGCGAAGCGAAGGACTCCGCCGATGAAGACGGCAAATTCGCCATCGGCCTTCGCATCTCCGTTCTCAACGGCGCACCCGCAAAGCTCAAAGTGAAGTGCACGATCAGCAAAACGATCACCGACGAAATCGAAAGCCAGGTCGATGACCCTGACCAGATGAAGCTGCTGTGACCGCCGTGCTATGTATGGAGGCCGTCTGTCATATGCGCCCTTGCGCGACAATTCTGCGATAATGTTCGCCGAGCACCGTGAGTTTACACGCCTTGCTTCCCATCGCCGCATGCCACATGTGTGGTGCATCAACCGGAATCACCAAATTCACGCGGTTAAACTTCTGTAGGATCGCAAACTTCGCCGTATTAACTGGATCTGGGTTGGCCATACCTGAATCGCGACCAGCGAACTCGGGTTCAAACGAGGGATCGAGAGTAAATTCAAACCCCGGTGCAGGGAAAAATTCAGTGATCCGTCGCAACTCCTGAAGACTGATCGGCGGTTGGACTTTACGCAATGACACGAAGCTCCTCACGTTCGTCTTAAACACAGGCCTTTGATCCCATGGACCTAGAGATTGGTCTATGTGCGCGTAGATGCTGCCAGGCGTGACGTCCCCTACGAGATTACCTGCCGCTCCGTTAAGCGCATCAATAAAGAGGGTTGTGAACACACCGGCACCGTTCTCTTCTGATGCGTATTGCTCAGCCGTGGAGGCGGTGAGGATGGTGGTACCCTCTTTAAGTTCGGCTGTCGTGGGTGTCGAAGGACTAGCGCCTGCAATCCCAGAATGGCAACTATCCAGCACAATAATCCTGTTTCGCGCACCCGACTGATTGGCAAAGGTTAGCACGTCGCTCAGCGGGATTCCTTCATGACCCGCCTTGGCATCGCTTGGGAGGAGGTAACCACCCGTGGACTCGATGTGGCCGTGCCCAGCGAAGTAAAATAGCGCGGTTTCGCAATCGCCTGAAAAAAGCGCCCGAATCTGCTCCCTGAGGTCGGCCCCTACGACGCGGTCGCTGGGCCCTGAGCCCGACAGAAGTTTCACCGCGAAGTTTACTGTGCCGTCGCTGTTTCGCTCTAGAGTGCTTTTTACGGCATGGGCATCATCGACGCAGCCGTATAGTGGCGTGCTATGGTCATAGTGATTGATACCAACAACAAGAGCTTTCCGCATGGCTTCTTACCTCCCTCCGCCGATAAGGGTCTTGAGATTGTCCCAAGTCCATTTGTAGATCTTGTCCGAGGTTAGTGCCGACGTCGGCTTGGTACAGGTCTTGTCGGGATAGGCCTTCAACAGGAAATACTCTTTCTTCTTCTCCTGTGCTATTTCGAGTTCCGCAGCCACCCCGCTAGCTTGGTGCGTGTGCTCTCCGCAGAGCACCACCACAAAGTCGATGTTGTCCATCCGTCGCCTCACCTTGTTCTTCCAATCACCGGTCAGATGCTCCTTCACGGAAGCGTCCTTGAAATCAAACGGACTGTCGGCAAGATTCGCCTGCCCAGCAAGCATCGTCTTGGTTCCTTCGTCATGATCGTAATCAAAACTTATGAACGCTCTCTTTTTCGTGGCCATAGTCGTATTGATGCGGGGTGAAAAACGGCGCGCAAAACATTCGCCGCCGGTGAGCGCCAAGATCCCGATATCCGCAAGAAGGGTAGGGTCAAGCAAATATGACCCTCAACCTTTCTGTTCAGTTGACTCGCCACGTAGGCCATGCCCCGCCTGCGCTATCGTGCCACCAAATCTCCCTCTCGCCTCGAAGAACGCTTCCTGATGCTCTGGAAACTCGTCAAGGGGCCGGGCTTGGAAAGAGAATACCGATTCCATCACGAGCGGCGTTGGAGGGCCGATTTTGCGCAAATGGAAGCGCGTGTGCTGATTGAGATCGAGGGCGGCATCTGGGTCAATGGTCGCCACAACCGTGCTGCCGGGTTCAATGCCGATCTGGAGAAATACCTCGCCGCAAGTCTCGCTGGCTGGCGCGTGTTTCGGTTCGGACCCGATCAGATCACGCTGGAGAATGTGGAGCGCACCGCTGAGCAGGTGCGTGACGAAATCAGGCGGTTTTCCACCGAATCCACTTTGGCTAAAAAACCTCAAATCGTTGATTATGAACCGCTAGACGACAATCCGGCGGTGAAAAAAGTGGAAAGCTGAAATTTGCGTTCTCATGGAATTTGCTTGGTGGGGCGCCTACCCAAGGTCACAGACGCGCACGGAAAGAGATTCCCTTGCACAGTTCGGATTTAAAAACACTCCTAGGTCAGGATCGGCACAGACTAAATAATTGCGAAAGTGACAAGTGGCCATAGTGGTCAGATTATAATGAATTGGCTCCTGCTGCTCCCTTCGACTTGGAATCCTGCGACCGCATGGCAGCGACTCCTCTACGGCACGAACGCCGAGTCGTCCCAGGCGCTGAGTGATGTATTTATTACTTCGACGGTTTACCTCGGAGCGGCGTTCCTTCTTTGGTCTCTGTGGCTGACGCTGCGTTCATGGTGGCGCACGAACCGTTATCGGCAGGCGCTGAGGGGTGTGACAGATTATACCGCTGTCCGGCAGAAGCTCCAGGCCAACCAACTGCTGCCGTTGTTTCGTGGGTTGCATCACCACCTCGTTGAAATTCCATTGCGAGATGGCTCAGATAGAACTGAGTCCCGCCGCACTGTGGAGGCTGCAGAGATCTTTACCGATGACATTTTGGCACCAGGGCTTTCATCAAGTCGCATTTTCCAAGCACTTCCCGGGATTCTGACCGGCCTCGGCGTGCTCGGCACCTTTGTTGGGTTGCAACTTGGCATCGGTGGTTTGGATCTACGTGGATCACCTGACATCAAATCTGAAGATTTAAAGGAAGCGCCCGCAATGATAGCACGGCTACTGACGCCAGCCAATCCCGTTGCACAAGAATTGTGGAGTCGTTTTGATGCCGATGCCAAGAGCCAAATAGCTGCACTGCCTCCAGAGGAAGCTAAGGATTTACTCGCCAAGCAGCTTAGTAAAGTCATCCGCGACAACTCATTTACAAGTTCCAGCGCCTTCGCTGACATAAAAGAATCCAGTAATAGTTCAAGGCTAAAAGACTCGATGAAAACTGATGCTGACCATTGGTGGTTCAATCGTTCGAGACTTCACGATGCGTTTCTAGCACATGTTACGCCACAATCATCATCTGCAGATCTGGAGAAAAGCATCTATCCATTAATCGCGGGATGTGCCATTGCATTCTCCACTTCTGTTTGGGGTGTCATTGCCAGCTTATTATTTAGCTTCTTTGAGAAAGCACTAGAAGCGTTTGGACTGGGTGGCGTGCGCAAACTTCAAACGCAAATTGATTCGCTAATTCCGCGCTACGTACCTGAGGAAGCTATGGCGGAGCTGGAGAGGTCATCACGTGGCAGTCACGAGCTTTTGCAGGGGCTGGCAGTCGCAATTGGGAATGCGATGCAACAGGCCATTGGAACACTGGGAGAGCAAATTCGCGATGCTGTGGCGACGGCCACAAAAGATGGGCAGGGGCCTATGGCGGAACACGCCGCGAAAATTCTGTCGGAGTCGCTGACACGAGAGCTAGAAACGATCCGAAAAGGTGTGGAGGGATTCCAACCGGAGGTGAAAACACTCTCCGAGACCGTTTCGGGTGCGCGAACGGCGGTTACGGATGCCGTCGCAAAGCTTAATGCGCATGAGGCAGTGATGGACCAGATGGCCGATGCAGTGAAGGAATTAAAACTAGCCGCTGAATCCTTCGCTAACATGCGGGGGACACTGGAAACTTCGGCGTTACGGAATGAAGAGGCAGCAAAGGCTCAGCAAACGGCGGCGACTGCTAATCAGGAGGTCGCAGCGAAGTTCAGCGCGATTGGCGAGCGATTGCCGGAAGTTCGCCAAACCATCGAGGATGCTGCACGCGTTATCGGCTCTCTGGGTGGACCGATCGCAGAGCTTCAAACGCTGCTTGCGAAACAACCTGAACTACAACAGCAACTCGAAGGTCAACGAACTGCCTCGGAGGAGGAGCGCAGCACCCGCCTCTTGAATCTTTCAACTAACCTTGCTGGAACTGTAACCAAAGCAGTCGAAGAGTTTGCCAAAGTTGGCGCTGTGGCGCAGCAACTTAGCGCGGCTTCAACAAGCCTCGAAGAGGCGAGCAACGAACTCGCGGTTTTTGGGCAGCAGGTTCTTCAAGCCAGCCAGCAGCAACGCGTTGCGTCCGAGGCATCGCTCAACGCAGCCAGTGCAAGCGAGCGAACCACCGCAGCGCTCACGCCGTTGCCAGGCGCGTTCGCCGAACTCGCGGGCGGGCTGACGCAGGCAGCTACGAGTGTGAAAGAAGGTGCCGAGTCAGTGGCTGGATCTTATGACCGGTTGATTGAACTCCAGCGGCTGTGGTTCGATGGGGCCAAAGTCGGCCTGAATACGATGAAGGAGCGATTGCAGGAGATCATAGGTTCCTACGGCGCACAGATTGAAGGGCAAACGCAGAACTTGATGAACCAGTGGACGCAGCAAGTGGCAGAGTGTCTCAAGACATACGAGAATCAGGTGGAGACTCTAGAGGGCGGCCTTGAAGATCTGCAAGACGCCATCAGCAAAATCCAACGTAGTGCGTGACCATGTTTCGCCGCATATCCAAGACCGCTAAACCGTCGAACGAGGAGAACCCGTTTCTGCTCTCATTCTCCGATCTCATGGCAAGTCTGCTCGCGATCTTCATTCTCGCGCTGATCGTGACGATGCTTGAACTCCAAAAGCGAAAAGCGGAGCTAGAAAAGCAGCGCAATGAAATAAGCCTGACGATCAACGAACTTCGAGACAGCCTCCAGGAGATCGAGCGTCTCCAAGTGACGATCTCGACCTCGATTACTAGTGTCTCGAATAATGAAAACATGCTCGCGGGCATGATCCAAAATATCAAAGCTCAACTCGAAGCTAAAAAGATTCTTGTGAATATTAGTAAAAATGGGATCAATATTCCCTCCAACACACTTGGTTTTGGTGTAGATGAGTCCAGCATTCCTAAGCCGCAGGAGAAAGACGCCAAAATTATAGGTGAGGTGCTTTTGGAGGCCTTGAGAAATGAGAAGTTAAGAAAAATTTTAGACACAGTCTTTATTGAAGGCCATACTGACTCGCAAGGTGAAAAAGACAGTCACAGAAATTGGTATTTGAGCGGGGAACGTGCAATTTCACTCTGGATATTTTGGACAGAGAAGTGCGAAGGGTTGAAGGCGCTAAAAACCCTGAAGACTATTCCCTCAAACGAAGGCGAATCACCAAAGCTGCTGGTATCTGTCAGCGGATACGCAGACACGCGCTCTACATTTACGGAAGCACAGCTTGAGACACTCCCAAAAGACCGGCCACAGGATCGACGAATAGAGATCAGGCTGACGCTCTCGGCGTCAGAGAAACAGCACCTCGAAGCATTGCGGAAGAATCTGGAGGAACTACGCGGCAAGACGCGCGGATTGCTAGACCGAATAGAAAAAGCTGTTCATGGACCATAAGCTTCATCTCGGTGAACTGGCGAAGCCTCGCTTGAGTGAAGCCCTCTTACACCGGGCTGCCAGAACCTTACATGAGATTAAGACCCGCAACGAAGCACGATACTCGCAGGGTGGGACATCGAGGCCATTTGAGATCCGGAAAGAGCGATTGAGAAATCGTCTGCAAGGAGCAACACGGCCAGAAGAGCAATTTTGGAAAATCGTTAAAACTGAAGTTGGCTGGCAGCGCTTGCTTCTCAGTCTTTACTTGGATCACCTTGGTGCCGAATGGCTCCGCCCTTTTGATGCTGAAGTCGCGGCGGAGGTGATGGGCAAACCTGGGGAACAGTGGCACCCGTCACGCCGACGGCAAGTCACACACCTTTTCTTCCAACGCTTCGATTTACTTTCGGGCCTCGCCTTCGTCTGCCAGAGACTACGCGAATCGTATGCTGAGGTGAATGCCGAGCTGGATTCCTCTGTGTTCGCTTTGGCCAAGAATCGGGACATTGTTTTCGATTCAGCGGGGGCTACAAAGGTCGCCAGCCTGGTACAGCAGGGAGAAACACTCCACGGCCTGTGCGAACGATTTGCCGTACCAGCAAAGGGGCGATTCATTGAAAGCCTTCGCCAACTTTATCTGCTGGAATCTCTAAAGAAGTGTCGCTTAGGTGATGACCCCCCTGCGCTGGAACAGATCGAAGCAGCTAAGCCAGAAACTGCACTTGAATCCCTCCGACTCGGAGCAGCGGCGTTGAGGATTATTGTACGCCGTGTCGCGAACGAGGGCCGTGGTCGATGGCCTAATGCCTGGCAAAAATGGATCGTGCGTCTCGGCTGCGACCCGCGCCTTGGACGCTCGTCAGCGGAAGGTGCCAAGTGGTGGGGATGGGCGACTGATGCCGAATTGAGGCTTGCGCAGCAGGGGGTCATTGGGCTTTCACTGCGCTTTTTTTTCGACTTTTTGGACGGGACAGTAAGCGTTTCTCAATGGAGAGACCGTCGCAAATTTTTGGAATCGTTGTTTGATGCAGGTAAAATCATTGATGCTCGTCTTGTGCTGAACTGGTCATGCCTTCAACGGCTGGAACCGCGACTCCGTGATCCATGGAGCATCGCTCACCTCAGTGCCACGACGGATGAGACAAGCATGATCGCGTTGCGATGCACAGAGGAGGTCTTCATTATCGAGGGTACGCATAACTACGGATTGCGAGCATTTCATCGTCAGTTCCCAGTGCGCGGTTTTTGGGAACGATCCAAAAAAACCTATCAAGATAACGAACTGCGCATAAGCCCTAGCCTGTGCCCCGTATTTGTAGCCCATGTTGCCACGGGGAGTTGGGTTTCAAAGTTCTTTCGTGAGCTTCGCTACAAGTTCCACGTCGAGTGGGGCGATGTTCACCTTTAAGCACCATGTCACTGTTTTCCAAAGCCCCCTGTTTCATTTGGTCCGCTAATGTAGAGGGGCTTGCGGTCCGCTTTGGGGATGAGCGGCAGCAGGATAAGGCAAGAAGGCTCGTCGGTTCAGATGATATTCAGACAGGCCACCGGCGGATGCAGATGCTCGCGGAATGTGGTGAAGCAGAAGTGCGAGCTGTTACGGCGGGAATATTTCTGCGCGCTGAAGATGCCGTGCGGCTCGACGTAGAGACTCGTGAGATTTTCAAGCTGCCGCCAGCTTGGCCCGGCGGGATGCGGTTGCAAACCAACAGCGTACCGCAACTGGTTGGCTTCGTTGCACGGCTCGGCCTTGTGGACATGACGACTGGCATTGTGTGGGATTGGAAGTTGCGCGGTCCGATTCTCGAAGTGGGTGAAGCAAACTACCTCCCAACTGCCGCGCAGTTTGCCGCACTCGCCGCGTTCCAAGCGTGGTACTCCACAACACCGAAAGATGAGCTGACGCATCTCAGCTTGCTGGCCAGCTTGCGTGAAGCTCACACCGAGGGTTGCCTAATTGACCTGGCTGCCTATCGAGATGCTGATGGAGCCATCATCGTCCGCGCTGACGAACTTCTCGTGGATGCCCGCGAAGATGCTGCAACGGGTGAACTCATCCTTCGTCCGCTATTGCAGGGGAAATTTCCTGAAATTCAAGCCGATGAAATCGAGGCACGTCTCGGCCAACTCGGGAATGAGGCAAAGCGTGCGGTCATTCGGGTCGGCAGGAATATCGTGCTGCTTGATGAAGTGCAGACAGCACAGGCACGGGCGATCAAGTCACGCTCTCGAGTGCCAAAATCTCAACGCGCCACGTACGAGAGCGACCCGGCACTTTGGCTAAGCGATTATGTGTTCCCCGATGTGCCGATCGAGTTCAGTCCGCGCGTGACAGGCATTGGTGAGTGGAGTGGCGGCTATGTTGGTGCGGCTTTAGGCGAACCGCAGGACTGGTTTGGAAAGCAGCCAGAGCCGCAGAATACAGAAACGGAACCGACTCCTGATCCATCGCCACCGGTTCCGCCTAAGCCGGAGACTAAGCCGCATGTTCTTCATCCGCTCATTATTCCCAACGACATCGAGCTTGGCTACGGCTGGGATTTCCCATCGCTAGCGGAGGTGGCCGAAATGGAATATAAACTCGACTTCTCGCGTTACACGCGGCAGCCATTGGCTCATCAAAAGGAAGCCATTCGTTGGTTGCTGGCGCATGCGCGGCGAGCATTGAAGGCGCGTAAAATCGAGCCGGGACAGTGCGGCTGGGGTGCGGGAGCACTTCTCGCTGACGACATGGGTCTCGGGAAAACTTTCAGCGCATTGGCGGGGATCGCAGAATGGTTCAGCCACTGGCGTCAATCCACCAACACCGAGCCCCCAGCAGCGCTTGTTGTTGCACCCCTCTCGCTACTTCAAAACTGGGAGATCGAAATGGCGAAGGCATACTTGGGCCTAGATGACGGGCTGGCATCCGAGTTGATCAATGACCGGGCGCGTTGGTGCGCGACAGTGAAAAAGGCTCACGCGGATGGCCGTTTTCCATTTGCGCGAGTAGTGCTGGCGCATCCGGGTTTCGATCTTCAACGCTTTCGCCGTACCCCAGGCGCACGAGACGAAGCCGAACCAGGACGGGTGCGAGAGTTTGGGTTGTGTTTCGGCGATGGGTCGGAGCGTAGTCTTGACTGGCCGGGATCGTGCGTCATCACGACCTATCAAACGTTGCGCGACTATCGCTTTTCCTTCGCCGCATCTGAATGGAGCGCAGCAGTTTTTGACGAAGCGCAGAACATCAAGAATCCGAATGCACAACAAACCATCGCGGCCAAGGCACTCCGAGCCTTGTTTCGTATTGCGATGACGGGGACGCCGGTTGAAAATCATCTCGGTGATTTTTGGTGCATACTCGATACAGCCGAACCAGGACCGTTGGGTGCTTTCGCCGATTTCCGCAATCGATGGATCGCTCCCATGCTGCGGGAACGCGAACGGATGAGGGAGATTGGGCGTGAACTGCGCGACCATGTGGGGGGACTCATGCTGCGCCGTATGAAAGAGGACGAACTTCCCGGCCTTCCGACAAAGACACCGAAAGTAGTTATGTGCGAGATGCCTGCCGAGCAGCAGGCACTATACGAGCAGGCACGCGGTACAGTCGCAGCGGCACAAGAAGCTGGCGACGATAGCGCGCAGGGACAGCACCTCGCTGCGCTTTGGCATCTACGCCAAGTTTCCCTTCATCCCGATCTGGTGGGTGGCGGCCGTATCGCTGCCGGACGTACACCCGCAGAGTGCCGCCGAGTTTTGCTGCGCTCCGGCAAGCTCGCGTGGCTCTTGCAGCAACTCGATTTAATCAAGAAGCAAGGCGAGAAGGTGCTGGTCTTTTGCGTGCTCAAGCAACTTCAGGAAGCACTCTCGCGGCATCTTGAAATGATCTACGACATCCCGGTTCCCATCATCAACGGTGATACCAAAGCCACTTCTCGCAATGCGCCTGAAGAAACCCGACTCGGGTTGATCGATGAATTTTCACGCAGACCAGGCTTTGCTGTTTGCGTCCTTTCACCCATCGCAGCCGGTGCGGGCCTAAATATCGTGGCTGCCAATCATGTCATCCATCTCGAAAGGCACTGGAATCCGGCGAAGGAAGATCAGGCGACAGATCGGGCTTACCGAATTGGACAGACAAAGCCAGTGACGGTGTATCTGCCCAGCGCTACGCATCCGGACTTTGATTCATTCGATCTGATCCTTCATCGGCTTATCGAAAATAAGCGGGGTTTGCAAGGCGCACTCGGCCTAATTCCTCCCGATACCGTCTCCGCACCAGAAATCATAGCCAAGGTTTTCGGATCAGTAAATGAGCAGGAAGTTGGCGATGTAGATATACCAATTACCCTTGATGCCGCTTTGCGGCTTTCTTGGAAAATGTACGAGGCTCTAATCGCGGTTATCTTTGCGCGCGAAGCCGAACGCGTTATTCTCACACCTCACGGCTCCGATCACGGTGCCGATGTCGTGGTGCTTGGATGGGGAGCAGCGAAAGAAAATATTCTCATACAGTGCAAAACAACTATAAACGACACGCTTGATAGTGAAGAAGGCGTCCGTGCAGTGGCAGGCTCACAGCCGTTCTTTGAGCGGCCACTTTGCGTCAACTTCACTGTTCGAATGCTTCATTCGACAGCACGCCAATTTGGGAGAAGAAGCAGAAGGGCTGCGGAAGTCTGTCGGGTTTCTCTGCATGGCAGAGAGTGGCTCGACGATGCGCTGAAACGTCATCAACCGTCGATGCGAGAACTTTTAAAAAGGGAAGGTTTTCGAGAAAAAATAGTATTCTGAATTATGAATGAAGTTGTCATCTAACAAGAAACCCAAGCCTTTTTAAGGCTCATGCGCTCATCTCCTCACCTTCATGATCTCCGCACCACGCTCAGGGCCAACCCGACCCGGCCCCCATCAAAAGCAATTTCTTAGCAGACAGACGACAACAGATCTATGATTGCCTTGCCAAGAATCAGGCTATGGAACGAGTTTTGGCATTATCTCAGGCAGCCTGATAAAGATGCCTTTGGAGAGGTGATCCAAAATTGGCCGCCTGAGCTAATCTCAAAGCTAAACAAAGTAATCAAGGACCGCTTCGGCGACGAGCGATTCACTGGCCCTTCCATCATGGAGGCAATGCAAAGATTGGGGTATTGGCCTCTCGATCTAGTCACAGCCTCCGTGCTAATCGAATTAGGGAACGCCAATGTCGAGTCGTGCGATGACCTCACTGACAAGCTTAACAAGCTAGCTCGATACTCGTTTTATCTCTTGGCATGCGGAACTGATATTCGCTTTGAGTGCATTCGACAAATGCCTCGCGAAGAAGCTGAGTCGTTGATTCGTGGTTTGGCTATCGCAGAGGAATTTGGGTATTCGGAATCAGGTGGCTCTGTTTCCCTCGTGAATTGGTCATTTAATGTTTTTAGACAGATTCATCCACTGGCAGACTGGGCGCGTTTGGCTGATTGGATTGTGCTTCATACCACGAATCCGTATATCCCTTTTAATTTCCAACGAACACGACATCAATGGGAACACAGCCGAGAAGAGGCTACATCGCCTAAAGACACTTGGAGGCTTGTGAATGAAGCTGAGGCACTTCATCAGAAGCGTCGGCAAGAAGGAATTGAGAGAGAGGAAAGAGAGTCACTTGCCCGTTCAGAAGAGCGGGAGCACAAGCGGCGAAATATACACGAAGCTCATGAGGATCGGAAGGCGATAGCAACTAATGACCGCGTTAATATCTGCAAGACCCTTGCCGAACTCTCCGATGAGAAGCGGCTTGAGGCGATTTGCCGTGACGAAAGCCGCCCTCTTGCATTCTATCCTGATTCATTCGCTGAGATTGACTATGTATCCGCTCGGAATCTGCCAATTGAACTCCGCCAAGCGCTCATCAAGCGCTTGCACATCATGCGTAAAGGACCGTGGCGAAAGCTCTTCATGCAGCTAGACAGTATCGAGCATCATTGATTGACCTGGCTCGCGGCATTTGGTCCGTTCATAATGACGTCCAAAACACGCCTCACGATCCGTTGCAGGAGACAGCCCCCTCACACCCGTCCCCGCGCCACGTCCAGGGCCAACTCGACCCGGCCCCTTCAAGAGCAATTTATCCGCCGATCAACTCGGCTGAAACCCGATCCTCCTCCGGTTCTTCCCCTTCTCCCCCGAGTGCTCCGCCTTCGCCTTCTTCACCTTCCTGATTTCCCGTTCCAGCAACTCCTGAGTCACTCTCCAGTTCGCCGGGTCCGCATCAGTGCTGCCCGCATGAATCGCGTTTACGCACACATTCAGGATGTCCCCGCCGCTGAGACCGCGTGATAGCTCCGCGAGAACCGCGTAATCAGCCTTCACCCGATCAGGGTTGGGAAGATGGAGGGCGAACAGCTCCCTGCGCATGGAGGCGTCGGGATTGCGAAATTTGATGTGGCGCTGGATGCGCCGCAGCAGCGCGGGATCGTAGTTCTCGAACAGGTTCGTGGTCACGATCACCACGCCGTCGAACCGATCCAATTCCTGCATCAGGCAGTTGCGGTTTTGGTTGATGCTGGTGGAGCAAGACTCGCCGGTGGCGACGCGCTTGGAGAGCAGGCTATCGGCCTCGTCGAAGAACAACACCGCGTCGTGTTCACGGGCGGCGGCAAAGGCAGCTTTGATGTGCTTGGCGGTGTCGCCGAGGTATTTGGAAATCACCGACGAATAGTCCACCTGATAGAGCGGCTTGCCCAGCTTCAATGCAATGCCCAGGGCGGCACGGGTCTTGCCCGTGCCGGGCGGGCCGTAGAAGTTCAAAATACACTTTCCTTCCTGCGGTTGGATGGCGCTCAGGTTCCAGATGCGGTCCAGGTCAGCACGGATCTCCAGCGCCCGCAGGCCAGCAAGGATGTCCGTCTTCACTTCTGCATGCAGGATCAGCTTGTCGAGCTCATGGCGCGGCTCTGGCTGTAGAAGCAATCCCACGTCGGGAATGGGTTCCTCTTCATGGCGCCTCCTGCGGCGCGGGTTGCGGTGATCGTCGGCAGTGGCCGCGTCAGGCGGCAGTTCGATCTCAGGGGCTTCGGCGTTTCGGTTCAGGGTGCGTGTGGGCATGGTGGTATCGGGTTTGGTGGTGGTTCATGGCTCCGCAGGTTGCGGATGTTTCAGCCAAGGATCAGGATGGCGGCCATCAGGCCGGCCAGCGCAATCCAGGCAAAGAGGTCGTTGGAGGTCATGGGCGGATCAGAGTTGAGTGGTGAGATGCACGGTGAGAATCTTCCCGTGCAGGGCAGGCAGGAACCGGTTCGCCGGACGCACTTCGCCGTGGCTGGTGGTG
>CANIBP010000079.1 GCA_947466075.1 Verrucomicrobiaceae bacterium | reverse complement strand
GCGCAGGCGCTCCCTCGCCGTGTCCTTGGCCGTGTCGCGCAACTTCTCGAGCACGTCGCACGCGGTGAGGAATCGTCCGAGCGCTTGACTGTCCGCGAGGATGGCCTCGAAGTTGAACGCTGGCTCGGTGGCGGAGATGGCCTGCGCTGCGAGTGCGAGGCGCGCCGAACATGTGTCGGCTTTTACGCACCAGTTGCAGTAGTCGCAGACCGTGGGTTGCTTGTCCGGATTGCTCCAAGCGGCCACCACCGGATCCACGATCTTGTGAGCTTCCTCAAAGGTGAATCGATATGTCACTACCTCCCGCTGGTCGCAGAAGAGCAGATGCGCCGTCCATTCGGAGGCGAAGTGCTGCTCCATCAGACCGAGCGCGTAGGCCGCCATCTGCTCGCGGTAGTTGCGCTTCTGGCCGGTCTTCAGATCCGCATGAGCAAGACGTTCGGGCATGATGGCGTCCGCCGTGCCGATGTGATTGAAGCCGGGCACCGCGACACGGCACTCATCTTCACGCGTGAGGATGGGCGTGCCGCTGGAGAGCGCGGTGATCATTGTCACGGCCCACTCGACGGCGGCGAGATCGTCCTCCGTGGGAGGATGTACAAGGTCGAGCGGGGCGGGATCACCGGCCATGCGGGCGCGGAAGATCGTGTCGAGCGAACTGCCGCGCGCAGCGGCGGAGCCGGCGTTCGGCTGCGATTCGTAGCAAGGGCAAACCGCCAACTTGGGAAGATTTGAGGGACGCAAGGAGGTGCTCATACGAGTGGGGTGACCTCCGCGTTGAATTTCTCCACGGCTTCAAGGAACCCGATGGGATTGCCGAGAATGCGTGCTGCGTATTCGGGGTTGAGGTCATCGAAGCTGCCGTTCTCCTTGAGCTGGCCGCGTGCGATGAGGAAGGCTTTGGCGTCCGACTCGCGGCCCTTGACCAGCCCTGCGAGTTTTTCGCCGATGGAAGGTTCATTGTCGGCCACCGGGGCCGGAGGCACCTCGCCAAATACCTTGGCGATGGCCTCATAGGTGAAAGGAAGTTTTTCCTCCAGGCCGTGACGGTTCTTGGCATCCCAGGCGGCCGTGTGCGTCGTGTGCAGGACGCGCTCTCGACCACCCACGCCCCGACGCTTGCCCTGATCATTCTCAGCAACGCGGGTGACGTAGTTGCAGAAGAGCACCATGTCGGCCCACTCCTTGATGAGAGGTGCCACTTGCTTGCTGAGTTTGAGTTCAAAGCGGTCGTAGCTGCCGGCGGCATCGGGCATCTCAAACTTCTTCACCGTCGAGTGCGCCAGCAGGATGATGTGCATCCCGCGTTTCAGCAGCACGTCGAGGCTGGCCAGGAATTTGGCCATCTCTTCCGCCACGATGACGTGGCCTTTGCCGTAGCCGAAGTCCTCGATGCTGTCTTTGCTCGCGCGGCGGCAGACGAACTCCGCGAGGCGTTTTTCAAGCCAGTCGATGGTGTCGATCACGAGCGTTCGAAACTCATGCGGCTCAGTGGCGAGCTGGTTGATGATGGCGAGGATGTCCTCCCATTTTTCAGCAGTGAGACGGGCCACATCGAGATGGTCGGTGCCGCCCTCGGTGTCGAGGAACACGGGATTGGGGGCTTGTGAGGCGAGTGTCGTTTTACCCACGCCTTCGGGACCGTAGATGGCAGATTTTTGAGGACGGGTGACGCGCCCGCGACGGAGCATGGTTTGCAGGGTGGTTTTCATGGGATGGTGGTTTGGATTTGGGTGAGATGCTGGAATGCAGAGTGGAGGAGCCAGCCGAGGATGATCCCGGCGATGAGGAGGCCGGGCTGTGGCCTCCAGGGCAGGCCAGAGCGCAGCCGTGTGATTGGCCGCATATCCGCAAGCTGCGGGTAGCAAGGGTGGGTTTTTGGAGTCATAGCTTTTTCTTTTTTAAGGAGGGGCGTTTCATTTGTCCGACTCCGCCCTCGAGAAACAGGTCACGTCGGGCGATCTCGGCAGCATCACCCCCGTTGTGATCGGCGATGTCGGCTAACTGGCGCTGGCGCTCGAACTCGAGGGCGATCAGGTAATCGAGGTCCTCCACCGGCATGCATGTATGCCAGAGGCCCTCTGCGGTTCGGGTGATACTCACGCTCACCTTGCGAGGCTTGTCGGGCAGCGCAGCGCGGCGAGGGATGTAGTTGATGACGTCGGAGACGGTGGAGGGCATGATTCGGGAGGGCTGTGGGATATTTCTCGATCAGCAGCGCGATGGTTCAGGAGCCAATAGAGGTTCTTGTAGGCTTTGCCTCGGGTGTATGAAGTGTATGACTTGGAAGCGAAAAGAAAGCGGCTGGATCATCAAGCAGTCGCCGAATGGACCGATTAATGAGGTTGGAGACCGAAACATCTGCGGTGCCGCTCAACTGGCGAAGACGTTCCCGATCTCGACTGGAAATCCAGAAAGTCATGGCAACTCCGTGGTTGCTCTTGGTGCCCCCCTTAGTAAGAGGAACCGTTGAATTTTTTGAGGTGCGAGTAGGTGCTGCTGAAGTCATACAGCAACTGTTTGTCATACTTTACGAGCGAGGCAAGCATCTTTTACACCTCTGTAAACTTTTCCTGTGAGGTACTATTAGCTTGATGTCCTACTTGTAAGACAATAATATGGAGACATGAATGCCACTCCCGATACTCCGGACAAAGGACCTGTACAACGGTTCTACGGCCCCACCGTTCGCAAACTAGCTGGACCTCATTCCCCGGACAAAGGACCTGAACGACGGGTAAAATCGGTGAACTTCACCGACCTGACCCTCTTCGATTTTGCCAACGACAGGGCTCAGAATCTTTACGGTGGGAATTTTTCTGCCTACGCGATGGCGTTGATCGAAAGCGATCGCTCGATGTCCGAGGCACGGCGTTCAGAGCATGATCTCGAAAGTCTTATTCTCGAAGTCATTCGCCCTCATGGGGGCGAAATTGCGCGAGCCAGCGACATCTTTGATTTCAAAGTGCCCTCGCTTCGGCTTGTTATCGAGGCACACTCGCGCTTTCCTCGTGACAAGTCGTTGGAGTATAAACTTCTCGGCAAAATGCAGCGCATCGCCATGCAAATGCCTGATTATCGCATGGCGCTCGTAATCCCCGATAATCTCGCGCCGCAGGAGAAGGAACGATTCCTACAGTTTGAGACTGCGGGCATTGAAGCCCTGAAGGTATGCGACATTGAGAGCCTGCGAAAATTTGTCGAGGCGCTTGCAGATCCACGGGCAGAACAGCTTGAAAAAGCATTGCAGGCGCAGGCCAGTACCTCTCCAAATCCTGCTCACAGCAAAACCATTGATTGATTATGGCAAAGCCAGCCATCACCGAATGTGGGGTACTTCCTCAGGGAATCCATGAAATGACCAGGAATGACGTGCGCGCATTGTTTGGTGATCACGGCCACCGTGCCGAACTTTGGAGCAAGTTTGACGGCTTTATTGAGCGCTTAAGCAGCACCGCCGCCATTCCATTGAGCATTTATCTGGACGGTAGTTTCATCACTGCTTGGGGATCGTGTCGTGACATCGATGTAATCTTGGAGGCTCGCGATTTTGAATGTGGACACATCGAGACGCTCAAGATGCTTGTAGATTCTCAAGTCAGACGTGAATTCCTGGATGACTTTGGGGTAAAGTTGCACATCTACGTTCCAGGACTGAAGAACCGCGATCTGCAATGGTTCCAACGTGTGAAACCTGAAGAAGCCTGGCGATTCGGCAACGAGATTGGCCGTCTCCAAAAAGGCATCGTGCGCTTGTCCTTATGAACACGAAAGACCCAGCACAGTCCTGGCAGCGGCTCGTGGACGAGAAGGCATTCGAACTGCATGAGCAGATTGCAGCCACCCTTGACTGGGTGAAGCAGCATGGCGGCTCTGATGCCTCGCTATTCTCCAGCATGACTGCCCAGCCATACGAATGGCTTAGGGAGCTTTACGCGCACGAGCTGCCGCTGGCAAAGTTGATGGATGAGGCTGATCTCATCGTGGAACTAAAGGGCCCCGACGTCGAAGTCACCTACCCACGTATCTCGCTGGTATCCTCTACTTTTGAAAAAGTGAAAAAGAACGTGCTGCAAGTCACCAAGGCAATCGCGGGCGTAGCGCAGCCGGAGAGTCAAAAACCATTCCATTTACCTGAGTCGATGGAGCTTGGCTTCGCCTCACTTGCTTGCAACGGCGCCTTGCGCTTCGGATTTGCCCTTCCGGAGCCTGACGATCAGTTGCTCAAAAAGAATGACCCGCTTTATGTTGCAGTGAGTCGGGCGGTTTTAGCGATTCGGTCCGTGAGCATCTCGCTAAGCGACCTCGAAGACGAAGCGCAAATTGAAAGGCAGGTCAAAGAATTACTTACTGATCCGAAATTGCGTGACTCGGCCATGCTGGCTGTGCGCAACCTTTCTCCCTCAAACCAAAATAGGGGAATCAACAGTGTAGCCATCGCAGGGGGTGATTTGCAGATTCACGACTCAAAGCCGCTCACGACCGAAAGCAGAAAGACGTTGCGGCATATTCTTGCCGTTCCGGTAAGGGCTAGGGAAGTGTTGACGGTCGTTGGCACCGTTCGAGAGGCCGACCTCGACAAGGACCGCTTCGAAGTGAGAGGCATCAGGGAAGGCAATATAATTACTGATATGCGCTGCGTGTATGGCAAAAACGTCAGCGACTCCCATGCTACTGAATGGCTCAACAAACGCGTCGAAGTGACCGGCAGGGTCGAGCGTGACCTGCAAGGACGCCCCCGGCTGATGCAAGTCAAATCCCTTCGGCTACTTGATGCTCAAGAGAAAAGCCAACAGCTCGTCTTCGAATTTCCGGATGTCGGCGCATAAGAGTAAGAAATGAAACCGCTCGCTTTGATTGTTGACGACAACCTTCGCGTTCGCGAGACGCTGGAGGACCGCGTTGCCGAACTTGAGCATGACTTTCACTCCGTGGGATCACAGAGCGAAGCGTGCAAGTATCTACACCTTCACACCTACGACTACATCTTCCTGGACCTGGAACTGCCAGCGCGTTCAGGCAAACCACCCCGCGCCGAGGTGGGCAGGGAACTTCTTCGTCAGATCAAGGAGCATCCGAGGAACCGCGCTGCGCTAGTGCTCTCCATGAGCGCACACTTCGGCCCCGACTCAGAACTTGGAGATGAGATGGTCGAATTCGGGGCGGTCGCATGGATCGGCAAGCCTTTTGACGATCTTCATGGGGCCATCAGGGGGATGCTTGCTCGGCATCCTAAGAGAGAGGAATGAGAAGCTGAAAACCTTGATCGGGAGAATCGTCTCCGCCGCGATTTTTCACGCTACCCCCCATAAATGTCCCACCCCCTGTGGCAAAATGGTTAGATTCTGCCCATGAAACGAGACGCCCGCGAGTTCATTCGCTCCACTACCACCCTGCTTGATCATGTCCTTGCCACGCTCACGCAGGAGGAACAACATGACCTGCTGGATGCCTTGGCGGGGGAGGTCGAGGAACGGCTGGATGCTTTGGTGGAGACGGCCGAATCCTGAACAAACCCGCTACCCGAATTGCTCTATGCACATCGCCGCCCGCCCACCTACTCATTTTTGAAAGAGTGCAATGGACGACCAGCATGTAATATCACCTGAATCCATAAACCTATGAATCAACAACAAGCCGAAACCATAACAAAAGCTGTGCAATGCGCTGATCTGCTCGTCAGCGACATACGCGAGGCGCACAAACTGGCGTGCCAGAACGAACCAGCGGTCGAGCTGCTCCTTCGAGATCTAATTGCTGATGCGGCTAAGATTAAAAACCGTCTTGCCGAAATTGAGAACTGCATCGGCTGAACAGCGTCCGCAGCATACGTGGATTTCCGAATGGGAGGCTGGTGGTAGTGGTCGTCAGATTCCGGGGAGGAATTGAGCGGCACTCCTTGCTCTTGGTGTCTTCCCCAGCTTTGATGCGCGACTATTAGGATTTCTCAGAATGGATCAAACCACCCACAATAAAATCGTCTCGTTCATTTGGGGCATCGCAGACGATGTGCTCTTCAACCTTTTCCAGCGGACAAAATACCCGGATGTCATTCTGCCAATGTGCGTCTTGCGGCGTTTCGATGTGGTGCTGGAGCCAACCAAGCAGGCGGTGCTGGACACGAAAAAGATGCTCGATGAAGCAGGCATCACCGAGCAGGACGCTGCACTTCGCAATGCAGCGGGCCAGGCATTTTACAACACCTCTAACTTCACCCTGCGCAGCCTTCGGTCTGCCACATCACAGCAGCAGTTGCTGGCGGACTTCACCGATTACCTGAACGGATTTTCCCCCAATGTTCAAGACATCCTGGAGAACTTCAAATTTCGCAATCAGCTCACGACGCTCTCTCGTGCAGATCGAATTGGCCTGCTGATTGAAAAGTTCCTCGATCCAGAGATCAATCTCAGCCCGAATCCCGTTCTGCATGGTGATGGCAGCCTGCGCCACCCCGCGATGGACAATCACAGCATGGGCACCGTGTTCGAGGAGCTCGTGCGCAAATTCAATGAGGACAACAATCAGGAGGCGGGTGAGCACTGGACTCCACGTGATGCGGTCCGGCTGATGGCAGGACTGGTCTTTCTGCCGGTCGCCAATGATCTGAAATCCGGTGGCTACAAGCTCTACGACTGCGCTTGCGGGACAGGTGGTATGCTCACCGTGGCTGAAGAGACACTCGTCGATCTGGGCAAGAAGCGGGGGCAGGACATCACCACCCACCTCTACGGCCAGGAAATCAACCCCGAGACCTTTGCGATCTGCAAGGCAGACATGCTCATGAAGGGCGAGGGCGAGAATGCTGATCATATTGTCGGCGGTGCTGAGTGGTCCACCATCTCGAATGACGCCTTTGCGGCTGAAGAGTTCGACTTCATGCTCGCCAATCCGCCGTATGGCGTGAACTGGAAAGCCGACCTGGAAAAGATGGGGGGCAAGGACGGCATACGGGATTCCCGCTTCAAGGTGATGCACGAAGGCGAGGAGCTTTCGCTCGTCACTCGCTCCAGTGACGGTCAGATGCTCTTCCTCGCCAACATGGCCTCGAAGATGAACTTCAAGTCGGAGCTGGGCAGCCGGATTGCCGAGGTTCACAACGGTTCTTCGCTTTTCACCGGGGATGCCGGCCAGGGGGAAAGCAACATCCGCCGCTGGCTCATCGAAAACGACTGGCTGGAGGCCATTGTGGCCCTGCCACTGAACCTGTTCTACAACACCGGCATCGCCACCTACGTCTGGGTTTTGACCAACAAAAAGCCAAAACATCGGCGGGGCAAAGTACAGCTCATCGACGCTAGCCAGTGGTTCCGCCCGTTGCGCAAGAACCTCGGCAAAAAGAACTGCGAACTGGGGCCGGAGGACATTCAGCGCATTTGTGACAGCTTCCTTGGCTTCCAAGAAACCCCCCATTCGAAGATCTTCCCCGACGCCGCTTTTGGCTACTGGAAGGTCAAAGTGGAGCGCCCCCTGCGTCTTCACAGCCAATTGTCTCTCCAACGCATCGAACCCCTGCGTTTCGCTTCGGGGGATGAGGAGATTCGGCGAACATTGCACGAGGCGCTTGGAGACGCCTTGTTTGAAGATTTCGCCTCTGTGCAGGAGCAGCTCGAACAGATGGTGCTTGAATGGGGCAAGGCAGATGCCGAAGGTGATGAGGATGACTCCGAAGGCGGTGCCAAGAAGACTCTGCCCGAAGGCAAAAAGAAGAAGCTGCTCAGTGAAATGACCTGGCGGCGTGACGCCCAACTGGTGGCGACCGCCAATAAGCTGCGCGAAGAAATCGGAGAGCAGTTGTTTGAAGATCACAATGTCTTCCTAAAAACCGTGGCTGCTGCATTGGAAAAGCTGAGTATTCGCCTGAGTGCGGCTGACTTGAAGACCATCGTCGCAGCAGTGAGCTGGCGGGTGGAAGACGCACCGCCGGTTATCAAGAAAGTTCACAAGGCAAGCAAAGCCAAGGCCGACCCTTTGTGTGGGCGCTACGAGGCAGAGATCAAAGGAAAGACCTGCCTGGTTGAATACGAACCCGACAGCGAGTTGCGCGACTATGAGCAGGTGCCATTGCTGGAGGATGGTGGCATCGAAGCATTCATCCGGCGCGAAGTCCTGCCCTACACGCCAGATGCCTGGATCGTCGAGGAAGATACGAAGATCGGCTATGAGATCAGTTTTACCCGCCATTTCTACCAGCCCCCGAAGCTGCGCACCCTGGCGGAAATCAGCGCAGACATTGTGAAACTCGAACAGGAAACGGAAGGTCTGCTGACAGAGATCACGAAAGGAACAATCGTATGAAAGAGATCCTCGGCAAGGCCAAGACCATCCGCGAATTGCTGGGTGGTGCCAAATACTCCATCGACTACTACCAGCGTGAATACCGCTGGCAGACGAAGCAGATGACGGAGCTGATTGAAGATCTCACCTCCAAGTTTCTTGAGGCGCATGAGGTCGATGACGAGCGTGGTGCGGTCGAGCACTACGGACACTATTTCCTTGGCTCCATCATCATCAGCGACCGGGAGGGACAGAAGTTCATCATCGACGGGCAGCAGCGCCTCACTTCGCTCACGCTCCTGCTCATCTACCTGCATCGGCAGGTGGAAGATGACGAGGAAAAGAAGCAGCTCGCCGATCTGATCTTCTCGCAGAAATACGGCAAGCGCTCCTTCAACCTGGATGTGCCGGAGCGGACGCCGTGCATGGAGTCACTTTACACCGGACTACCCTATGATTCCGGTGATCAGTCCGAATCCGTGGTGAACATCCTTGCCCGGTTTGACGACATCGAGGAGCATTTCCCAGATGAATTGAAGCAAATTTCATTGGCGTTCTTTGCTGACTGGCTCATTGAAAACGTCCACCTCGTGGAGATCACGGCTTATTCCGATGAGGATGCCTACACCATCTTCGAGACCATGAATGACCGGGGGCTCTCCTTGACGCCCACCGACATGCTCAAGGGGTATCTGCTCGCCAACATCACTGAGACGGATGCCCGCAACCAGGCCAGCAAAGTTTGGCGCGAACGGGTGGCCGAATGCCAGCAGTTCGGGAAAGAAGAGGATGCCGATGCCATCAAGGCATGGCTCCGCAGCCAGCACTCACGGAAAATTCGCGAACGCAAACGCGATGCTAAGCCCGAGGATTTCGACCTCATCGGCACGGAGTTTCACCGCTGGATTCGTGATCAAGAAGAACTGCTGGGGCTGTCCAAATCCGTTGATTTCGCACGCTTCATCCAGCGTGACTTCAAGTTCTACACCGCGCAATACCTGCGTGCCCGCGAGGCAGGAGTCACACTGACCAGCGGGCTTGAAGCCATCCATTTCAATGCCCAGCACAATTTCACCCTCCAGTATCCGGTGCTGCTTGCACCCCTGCTGCCAGACGATTCTGATGCGAACATTTTGCGGAAATTTCGTGTCGTTAGCACCTACCTGGACATCCTGATCACCCGCCGTGTCTGGAACTGGCGCAATATTGATTACTCGACCCTGCAATATGCTATGTTCACCGTCCTGCGGGACATTCGTGGCAAAAGCGCTATCGACGTCGCCGAAGTTCTCACCACCCGTCTTGCCGACGAGAAGGAGACTTTCTCCGGCAATGACCGTTTTGCCCTGCATGGCATGAACGGACGGCCCATCCATCGCCTGCTGGCTCGCATGACGGATCACGTCGAAACACATTCAGGTATGGCATCACACTATGCTGAATACATGGCAACGGGAAAGAAGCGTTACGAGATCGAGCACATCTGGGCCAATCACGCGGACCGGCACACCGATGAGTTCAATCACCCCAGCGATTTTTCGGCCATGCGGAACCGCATTGGTGGGCTACTCCTTCTGCCCAAGAGCTTCAACGCGAGCTACGGCGACCTGAAATACGAAGAGAAGCTTCCCCACTACCATGGGCAGAACCTGCTGGCCCGCTCCCTGCATCCCACCTGCTACGAGAACAATCCCGGCTTCCTCCGGTTTATTCAGGAGACAGGACTGCCCTTCAAGCCGTTGGCCTCCTTCAAGTCCAACGAAATGAAGGAACGCAGTGAGCTTTACCTCAAGCTTGCGGAGCACATTTGGAATCCCCAACGCATCATGGAGGCTGCCACGGCATGATCGAGGGACTCAAGCCGTATGCGGAATACAAGGAGTCGGGGAATCGCTGGCTTGGAAGCGTCCCGGCTCATTGGTCCGTCCTTCCGAACCGCGCGCTCTTCGATGAGGTCAAAGACCGTAATCACCCGAAGGAGGAAATGCTGTCGGTGACGATCAATCGGGGCATCGTGCGCCAGAAAGTGCTGCTCGATGGCTCGTCGAAGAAGGACAGTTCCAATCTCAATAAGGGCGCTTACAAACTCGTTCAGCCGCACGACATCGCTTACAACAAAATGCGGGCATGGCAGGGCGCGTTGGGTGCTTCCACACTTCGCGGCATCATCAGCCCAGCCTACGTTGTGATGCGTCCGCGGAAGGAAGCCAACCCGTGGTTCTTTCATAATCTCTACCGCACCCCGGCGTTCGCGAAGGAGGCCGAGCGCTGGTCTTACGGCATCACGTCGGACATGTGGAGTCTGCGCCCAGAGCATTTCAAAGTCATCGGTTCGGTGCTCCCGCCGCCCGACGAACAAGCGGCCATCGTGCGGTTTCTGGACCACGCGAACCGGAAGGTCGACGGCTTCATCCGCGCCAAGCGGAAGCTGATTGGGCTGCTGAACGAGCAGAAGCAGGCCATCATCCACCGCGCTGTCACCCGTGGCCTTGATCCCTCCGTCCCGCTCAAGCCCTCCGGCATTCCCTGGCTCGGCGACATCCCGGCGCATTGGGGAATTGTTCGTAACATGGCGCTTTTCGCCCATCGAGTTGAATCCGGCATTGTAGGCCTTCCCGTGCTGCAAGTGAGCCTGCGATCCGGCATTACTGCCGAGGATTTGGATCAGTTTGGCCGACCCAAACGGCTCATTGCCGACGCCAAGAAATACAAACGCATTTACAAAGGAGACATTGCCTACAACACGATGCGGATGTGGCAGGGAGCCGTCGGCGTATCGCCAAGTGAAGGTCTGGTTAGTCCCGCCTACGTCGTTCTCAAGCCAAGGCAAGAGACCTGTCCTGCGTTCTACGACTTTATTTTCCATACCGAAGTTTACAAGCAGCAGGTCAACCGCCAATCCACCGGCATCGTCTCCGACCGAAATCGTCTGTATTGGGACAGCTTCAAGCAGATGCCCAATCTCACACTTCCTCCTGCCGAACAAAAAGAGATTGTCGCCTTCATCGGGAATGAAACCAACGTCCTTACCACCGCTATCACCCGCACAGAACGCGAGATCGCTTTGATGCAGGAATACCGCACCCGCCTGACCGCCGATCTCGTCACCGGCAGGCTGGATGTCCGGGAAGCTGCCAGCAAGCTGCCAGAAGTGGATGACCACCCACTATCTCAAACGACGGAAGATGCCGATGAAACCGAAGAAGCGATGGAGGAAGCCTGACCATGTCCACCCGCCTCATCACTGACGACTTGTGGCCTTCACTGACACGAGGCATTCGCTCCTGCAAACGCCCCTGCCAGGTGGCGGTGGCCTACCTCGGACAGGGAGCCGCCCAAATGCTGCCGTTGCCGAAGGGCAGCCGCCTCGTCGTGGATGCCAGCGACCGCACGGTGAAGCAGGGACTCACCTGCCCGGCTGAACTGCTGAAGCTGCACAAAAAGGGCGTGGAGATCTTTTCCGTCATGAATCTGCATGCCAAGGTCTATGTCGCTGGGAAGGGGGCATTTATTGGTTCAGCCAATGTCTCGAAGAATTCGGCCGGAACCCTGATTGAGACGCTGCTGCACACAACGGAGTCTCAAGCCGTCAAGGACGCCCGGCAGTTTGTGGCGGACCTGTGCCTGGAAAGTTTGGGGCCGGAGCGACTCAAGGAACTGGGCAAGATTTACCGCCCGCCTCACATTCCAGGTGGGAAGCGCGGCAAACGGACGACCTCCGCCAAATCCGTGAAGCCTGAGCTGGCTGAACTGCGGCTGGCGCAGCTCAAGCCGCGAAAAAAGCTGACCAAGGACCAGGAGGTGCAGCTAAAGGTGGGAAAGGCCGAGGCACAGCGTGTTCGCCAACATCGGTCAAGAACGCATGAGCTTGACGACTTCACATGGGCAGGGCGTTGCTCATTCGGCCAGGGCCAGCAGGTGATTCAGGTGCTCAAAGAGTCGGATGAGGACACTTGGGTGTATCCGCCCGGTTATGTGCTGCATGTGCGCAAAGATCCACTGGAGAGCATCTCGTATGTCTATGTCGAGTATCCTGACCGTCGCCGGAAGTCCCTCAAGCTGCTGGCAAAGAAGCTGGGCCGTGGTGCCCTGACGAAGCTCCGTCGCAACGGAAAGGTGACGGATCGTGCCTTCGCACAGTCGTTGCTAAAAGCGTGGCAGGCCGCTGCAGACGCTGGTAAATAATCTTGCTCAACAATCACCACCTTCGCGCCATGCCTCCTCCGACCGACACCAGCGAAAAGGGACTCGAAAACCTGATCATGCGCCATATGACGGGCATCGACGGCTTTGAGGCGGAAGTGGAAGGAGTGGCAGAGAAGGGGGCATTGCCTGAGGGACATGGCTGGATTGCCGGAAGCCCGAAGGACTATGACCGAGCATCCGCCCTGGATGTGGCAGAGCTTTTCGCCTTCCTCATCCAAACCCAATTACCGGAGTTCACCAAGCTGGGCATGGCGGATTACAAGGATAAAAAGAACATCAACCGTCTGAAGTTCCTCGACCGGATCAGCAACGAAATCCGCAACCGTGGGGTGATTGATGTGCTGCGCAAAGGCATCAAGCATGGGGACAGCACCTTCGACTTCTTTTACGGCACCCCCACACCGGGCAATGCCAAGTCAGCCGAGCTGTTCAAGAAGAACCGCTTCAGCGTCACCCGCCAGCTCCGCTACTGCCTGGATGAGACCCAGCGTGCGCTGGACCTCTGCACCTTCATCAACGGCCTGCCGATCATGACGTTTGAGCTGAAGAACAGCCTGACCAAACAAACGGTCGCGGACGCCATCGAGCAATACAAGAAGGACAGGAATCCCAAGGACCGCCTCTTTGAGTTCAAGCGCTGCATGGTTCATTTCGCCGTCGATGATGCCGAAGTGCGGATGTGCACCGAACTGAAGGGCAAAGCCTCGTGGTTCCTCCCCTTCAATCAGGGCTATAACGATGGGGCAGGCAATCCTCCAAATCCGAACGGCTTAAAGACGGACTACCTGTGGAAATCCATCCTGGATCCCGCCACGCTCACCGACATCATCGAAAGCTACGCCCAGGTGGTGAAGGAAAAAAACGAAAAGACCGGTAAGACCAAAGAGGTGCAGATCTTCCCGAGGTTTCATCAATGGGACGTGGTGCGGAGAATTATCGCGGATGTCCAGGCTCGGGGCGTGGGATTTCGCTACCTGATCCAGCACAGCGCTGGCAGTGGTAAGAGCAACAGCATTGCCTGGCTGGCACATCAGCTCGTAGGGCTGAAATGCGGAGACAAGGACGTATTCGACACGGTGATCGTTGTCACCGACCGCAAGATCCTCGACAAGCAGACCAAAAACACGGTGAAGGGGTTCACGGCCGTCGCCTCCTTGTTGGGTCTGACTCAGAATTCAGGTGATTTACGGCGCTTCATTGAGGCCGGGAAGAAGATCATCATCTCGACGGTGCAGAAGTTCCCGGTGATTTACAAAGAGATCGGTGACGAGCATCGGGAGCGGAAATTTGCCATCATCATTGACGAAGCCCATAGCAGCCAGGGCGGAAAGGCTACGGCTGCCATGAGCCGCGCTCTCGGACACAAAGATGACGAGGAGGAGAGCGAATCCCTCGAAGACCAGCTCAACAAGCTGGCGGAGTCCAAGAAGCTGCTCACCAACGCCAGCTACTTCGCCTTCACCGCCACCCCGAAGCCGAAGACGCTGGAAACCTTTGGCATCAAGCAGCCACAACCTGATGGCAAGGTGAAGCACCGCCCGTTTCACTCCTACACGATGAAGCAGGCCATTCAGGAGGGATTCATTCTGGATGTGCTGCGTTCTTGGACACCAGTGAGCACCTTCCTCGAACTGGTGAAGACTGTTCAGGATGATCCGCTCTTTGATGCCAGGAAGGCGAAGAAGAAGCTATGGAAGTATGTAGAGAGTCGCCCGGAGGCCATTGAGGAAAAGGCAGAGCTGATGGTCGATCATTTCCTGAGCAATGTGATCGCTCATGGGAAGATCGGCGGCAAAGCCAGGGCCATGGTGGTGTGCAATGGCATCGAACGGGCCATCCAGTATTTCCACGCAATCCAGGACTGCCTTACGAAGAGAAAGAGTCCGTATCAAGCCATCGTGGCATTCTCAGGCGAACCAGATTACCAGGGGGTGAAAGTCACCGAGGCATCACTGAATAGCTTCCCAAGCAACGACATCGCCGAGCGGTTCCAAGAAGATCCGTATCGTTTCCTCGTGTGTGCGGACAAGTTTCAGACCGGCTACGATGAGCCGCTGCTGCACACGATGTATGTGGATAAAACGCTGAACGGCATCAAAGCCGTGCAGACGCTCTCGCGCCTGAACCGGGCGCATCCGCAGAAGCATGATGTGTTTGTTCTCGATTTCATCAACGACGCTGAAACCATCACGAAGTCCTTCGAGGATTATTACCGGGCCACCATTCTCAGTGACGAGACGGACCCGAACAAACTGCACAATCTGGTGAGCAGCCTCGATGATGCCGAAGTGTATTCCCTCGACCAGGTGACGGCAGTTGTGACCAGCTACCTCTCCGGGGAATCACGCGAGAAAACCATCGACCCAATTCTGGATGCCTGTGTGGCAACGTATCAGCAGACGCTTGATGAGGACGATCAGGTGAAGTTCAAGGGCGATGCCAAAGCTTTCGTCCGCACCTATGATTTCCTCTCTTCCATCCTGCCATACACCCAGGTGGAGTGGGAGAAACGCTCCATCTTCATGAACATGCTGATTCCGAAGCTGCCAGCTCCGGAGGAGGAGGATCTGGCGCAAGGCATTCTCGAACTAATCAACATGGATGACTATCGGGTCGAGAAGAAGGCCACGATGAAGCTGGCGCTGGCGGACGAGGATGCGGTCATTGATCCCGCTGATGTGGGGGGTGGCGGGAAGAAGCCGGAGCCAGAACTCGAACGGCTCTCCAGTATTTTGAAATCCTTCAATGACCAGTTCGGCAAGCTTTTCAAGGAACCGGACCGTGTGGCACGTCGCATCAAGGAAGAGGTAGCTGAGAAAGTGGCGGCGGATCAAGCTTACCAGAACGCCAAGAAGAACACGCCTTCCACCGCCCGCATTCAACACGACAAGGCGCTGGAAAAAGTGATGCTGGGTCTGCTCAAAGATGACACCGAGGTTTACAAGCAGTTCGCCCAGAACGAGTCCTTCAAACGTTTTGTGGCGGACATGGTGTATGAGATCACCAACAGGGACCTGCCCAAGGCAGCGTGATGTGGTTTGCTTATCGCTGACAAATGCCCCTCAATTCTCTCATCGCCGAAGCCACCCGCTACGCCCGCTTCACCATGAAGATGAGCGGGTGCATGGCGGCCACGGCCTCGGGGCTGAAGCGCACCAGATGGACTAGCTTGCGAAAAGGGAGACCTTGGTGTTCACGCAGCATAGCGGGCAAAAAATCTATTGGTGCTAAACTTGACAACATTCTCATGATCGGGCCTCCTGGCACGGGCAAGTCGATGATAGCTAAACGCATCGCCACCATCATGCCCGGCATGAGCGAGGAAGAAGCCATCGAAACTACCAAGATTCACAGCGCAGCAGGTTTGCTCAGCGAATCCAGCGCCTT
>CANIBP010000078.1 GCA_947466075.1 Verrucomicrobiaceae bacterium | reverse complement strand
TGGCTGGTGAAGCAACGGCGACTGACCCGTGATCACGAGAAAAATCCACGCCACCACGAAGCCTTCGTCTATCTCGCTTTCATCGGCATCATGACCCGGAGGCTCACCTCTTTACAGCCAGTTCAACCTTTTGCCGGATAGGCTCTAAGTTCTGGGTGAATCTATTTGTGGGCAATAGCCGCGCCAATCAGCTCGTATGAACAGCTCTATCATGAAGAACCCCAAACTGCAACCATGCATCAGTTGCGCGATTATTGCTGTGCTGTTTCTTGCCATGCGGACGCTGGTTGGTGGTGCAGACATGACGCCGGACCAGCGGGCTTTCTTTGAGTCCAATATCCGGCCCGTGCTCGTGAAGCAGTGCTACGAGTGCCATTCGCATGGCGCGAAGAAGCTCGGTGGCAAGCTGCTGCTAGATGCGCCTTCTGAAATGATCGTCGGTGGCGAATCTGGGCCCGCCGTTATTCCAGGCAAGCCGGATGAAAGCCTCATCGTGCAAGCCGTGCGCTATGACGGCCTCGAAATGCCGCCGAAGAAGCGACTGCCGGACAACATCGTGAATGATTTCGTCGAGTGGGTGAAAATGGGGGCACCTGATCCACGCAGCGAACCGCCGAAGATGGTGAAGAAAGTCTCGCAGGAGCCACTGTGGTCCCTAAAGCCGATTTCGGACCCCCGGCCACCCAAAGTCAAAAACACCGCGTGGCCCCGTCAAAGACTCGACGCCTTCATTTTGGCCAAAATCGAGCAAAACGGCCTCCAACCCGCCCCCGATGCCGAAATGGCCGTTTTAAAGCGCCGACTCTCTTTCGACCTCGTCGGCCTGCCATCGTCCGACTCGTCTGACATATTTGACCTGTCTGACTATGTCGATTCGCTTCTCAACTCGCCCCACTTCGGCGAAAAATGGGGCCGCCATTGGCTCGATGTCGCCCGCTACGCCGAATCGAACGGCAACGACGGCCTTTCGCGCAATCCGAGCTTCCCGCATGCGTGGCGTTATCGCGATTACGTCATCCGCGCCTTCAATGAAGACCTGCCTTATGATCGTTTCATCGCCGAGCAGATTGCCGGAGACTTGCTGCCGGCTAATTCGCCGGCGCAGCAGGATCGCCAGCTCATCGCCACCGGCCTGCTCGCGCTCGGCGCGAAGCCCGCGAAGGCCATGAACGAGAACTTCGAGATGGATGTCATCGCCGATCAGATCAACGTCATCGGCAACGGCATCCTCGGGCTCAGCGTCGGCTGTGCCCGCTGCCACGATCACAAGACCGATCCCATCTCCACTCGCAATTATTACGCACTCGCCGGCATCTTCAAAAGCTCTGAGACGATGTGGGGTGCCGCCGCGCATCAAGGCCTCACCGCACCACAGACACCGCTGCATGAGCTTCAAGCAGCTGCCAAAGTCACGCAGCGTGCCGAATTGGAACCCATCGTCAAAGCCAACCCGCCTCATCGTCCGCCCGCCAAGCCCTCCTTCGGCTACAAGGCCTACGCTCCGCTCGCCATGGGCGTGCGTGAAGCCAAAAAGATCGAGGACTGCAAACTCAATATCGACGGCGAATCCAAAAAACTCGGCGCAGCCATACCTCGTGGCTTCTTGAGTTCCTGCGGCGGCGGAACCGTCGTCGATTTGAAGCAAAGCGGCCGCCTTGAACTCGCAAAGTGGCTCACCAGCCCGCAAAACCCGCTCACCGCCCGCGTCTTCGTGAATCGCGTGTGGCTCCAGCTCTTCGGCGAAGGCCTCGTCACCACGCCGAACGACTTCGGCCTCTCTGGCGAGCGCCCCACACATCTCGAGCTCCTCGACCACCTCGCCACCCGCTTCATGCGTGAAGGCTGGAGCATCAAAAAACTCATCCGCAGCATCGTCTTGAGCCGCACCTATCAGCTCAGCTCAAGGAACGGCGATTTGAAATCGCCGCAGGCGGTTGAAAACCGCCTCTCCTTGTTCGGCCAGCATCGCGTGCGCCGTCTCGATGCCGAGACCATCCGCGATGCGATGCTCGCCGCCACCGGCGACCTCAATCCGCAGCCTGCGAGCGGCTCGCTCATCCAGCATCGCGACGTGCTTATCAATGAGCTGCCCTCGTTGCATCAGCCCAGCTCACAGCGCAGCGTGTATCTGCTCATGCTGCGCAATTCGATGCCGCCCGAGCTCACGCCCTTCAATTTGCCCGATGCCACCACCGTCGTCGCCCAGCGGGACAGCTCCGCACTCGCCACGCAGTCGCTGTATCTACTGAACAACGCCTTCGTCATCGAACAATCACGCCGCTTCGCCAAGCGACTGCTCCAAACACCCGCCGAGGCCGAAAAACGCATCGCACAGGCTTATCGTCACGCTTTGAGCCGCGATGCCAGCGCCGCCGAACTCCAGCGCGGCCTCGATTTCCTCCGCGAGGCCGACGCGATGCTCGTTTCGACGCAAACCGATCACCCGCGACGCGAACTCGACACCTGGGCCGCGTTTTGCCAGGCCCTGCTCGCCAGCAATGAACTGCGCTATGTGGATTGAGTTCGATTCCAACAAACAACATTTCTAAATCATGAAACGCATCCTCCTCTCCCTCCTCTCCCTCCTCTCCCTCCTCTCCCTCCTCTCCCTCCTCGCCGTCAGCTCCGCCTTAGCTCAAAACGACCTCAAGCCGCTCCGTGCGGGCATTGTGGGCCTCGATACCTCGCATGTACCGGCTTTTACGAAGCTCTTCAACAAAGGCGAGACGACGGGCGAGCTCGCAGGCATCAAGGTGACCACAGGTTATACCGGCGGCACGGACATGCCGGCGAGCAAGGATCGAAAAGAGAAGTTCACGCAGCAGCTTCGCGACATGGGCGTGGAGATCGTGCCGACCATCGCTGAACTGCTCGCGAAAGTCGATGTGGTGCTACTGGAGAGCGTGGATGGCCGAATCCATCTTCAGGAGGCGCGGGAGATCTTCAAAGCGGGCAAACCGGTCTTCATCGACAAACCCGTCGCAGGCACGCTCGCGGAGGCCATCGTGATCTTTGAACTCGCGAAAAAGAGCAACGTGAAGGTCTGGTCGAGCTCATCCTCACGCTTCGGAGTCGATTTGATCTCCATGAAGTCGAATCCCGAGATCGGCGACATTCTCAGCGTGACGACCTGGGGGCCATGCTCGTATCAAAGCGGCACACCTGACCTTTTCTTCTATGCCATTCACGGCATCGAGTCGCTCTTCGCACTCATGGGCACCGGCTGCGAGACCGTTTCGCGCACCAAAGGCCCCATCACTGATCAAGTCACCGGCGTGTGGAAGGATGGCCGCGTCGGCACCTATCGCGGCATCGTGAAAGGCAAGTCGGAGTTCGGTGCGCTCGTCTTCGGCAGCGCCGGTGTGCGCCAAGGAGCCAAAACCATCAGCTACGAAGCCCTCTGCCGCCAGATCGGCACCTTCTTCCGCACCGGCACGCCACCAGTGAGCGAGGCCGAGACCCTCGAGATTTTCACCTTCATGGAAGCCGCCGACGAAAGCCTCCGCCAAGGCGGAAAACCCGTCGCGTTGGCCGATGTGCTGGCGAAGGCGCAAGCAGCGGCTGCAGAGCTGACCAAGTAGCATGCGCCTCGTCACGACATTCTGGCTGCTGGCTGCCGCAGCTTTGCTCGCGGTGGAGCAGCGCGTAGAATTCAACCGTGACATCCGCCCCATCCTCGCGGCGAAGTGCTATGCCTGCCACGGGCCCGACGAAGACAAGCGCGAGGCCGATCTCCGTCTCGATGTGCGGGCCGAGGCGGTCAAAGAAGCCATCAAGCCAGGCAAACCGGATGACAGCGAGTTCTGGCATCGCATCACCACCACTGATCCCGATGATGTGATGCCGCCGCCGTCCTCGCCGAAGCAGCTCACAAAAGTCGAGCGCGATCTGTTCCGTCGCTGGATTGCTGAAGGGGCCGAATATCAGAATCACTGGGCCTTTGCGCCGATTAAGCGACCAGTCGTGCCGACATCGAAGCGCAGGAACCCCATTGATGCCTTCATCGAGCACGAACTTGCCAAACACGACCTCAAACCGGCTGTTGAAGCCGATCCGGCCAGGCTGATTCGCCGTGTCTTTCTCGATCTCACCGGCCTACCACCGACCCCAGAGGAGGTTTTATCTTTTATCCGTCAGCCATCTTCGTTTGAGTCGATCGTGGACCGACTCCTCGCATCTCCCAACTTTGGCGAGCGCTGGGCGCGTCACTGGCTGGACATGGCCCGCTATGCTGACAGCAGCGGTTTCCTCGGTGATGTCTTGCGTCCGAATGCGTGGCGCTATCGCGACTGGGTTATCAATGCGGTCAACCGCGACCTGCCTTTCGATCAATTCACCATCGAGCAAATCGCCGGTGACCTGCTGCCCAATCCCACGCGCGAGCAAATCGCTGCCACCGGCTTCCATCGCAATGCGGCGCTCAACACAGAAGCAGGCCTCGATAAAGAAGAAGCGCGTTTTCAAAACCTTGCCGACCGCGTGAATACCACAGGACGCGTCTGGATGGGCCTCACCGTCGGCTGCGCGCAGTGCCACACGCACAAGTACGACCCCATCACCATCCGCGACTACTACAGCTTCTACGCTTTCTTCGACAACACCGAGGATCGCGACGAGCCGACATCCAAAGCCCCCGCCCTCGCTGAAGTGATCAAGGATCGTCGGCAAACTTACGTCCACATGGCCGGGGACTACACCCGGCGCGGCCCTGATGTCGTGCCGGCGAGCCTTTCGTCACTGCCAGCGATGAACAAGCCCACGCTGCCCGAGCCAAACCGCCTCGATCTCGCGAAATGGCTCGTATCGCCCAGTCATCCGCTCACCAGCCGCGTCGCGGTGAATCACATTTGGAGCAAGCTCTTTGGCGCCGGCCTCGTGCGCACGCCTGATGACTTCGGCACGAGCGGCGAGTCGCCTTCGCATCCTGAACTGCTCGACTGGCTCGCCAGCGAGTTCATGCGCGACGGTTGGAACCGCAAACGGCTCATCAAGCTCATTGTCGTGAGCGACACCTACCGCCAGTCGTCTGCGCATCGCGATGACATCGTCGTGATTGATCCGCTGAATCGGCTCCTCGCTCGTCAAAACCGCGTACGTCTCGATGCGGAGATCCTGCGCGATTCCGCACTCGCTGTCAGCGGTTTGCTCAAGCGAACCATCGGTGGTCCGAGTTTCCGCCCACCGTTGCCGGAGGACGTGTTCGATGTCGGTCGCTCGTCAAACTGGCAGGCGAGCCCAGGCGATGAAATCTACCGCCGCAGCCTCTACATCATCACGCTGCGCAGCGTTCTGTATCCCACGCTCACTACTTTCGACGCACCAGACGCCGCCGATGCCTGTGTACGACGTGAACGCTCGAATACACCGCTGCAAGCTCTCGCGATGATGAACGACGGTGTTTTCGTCGAAGCGGCGCAATCTTTGTCTCTGCGCGTCATGCGCGGAAGTTCATCAGAAACATCAAATCGCCTCCAGAAGCTCTTCCAGCTCGTTTTGAACCGCGCTCCGCGTGCAGAAGAGCTTTTGCGCCTGCAATCATTCCAAGCGGAGCAAAAGACTCGCGTGCAAAATGGCGGCAAGGAAGCACTCAAAGCTCTCGGCTTCATCGAAAAGGCCGTTTCGCCCTCCGAAGCCATCGAAGCAGCCACGCTCGTGGCTACAGCGCGCGTGCTCATGAACCTCGATGAGTTCATCAATCGCGAATAGCATTGATACTCATTACTCACGACCGCAACACCGTCTTCCCTTCGTCCGTTTAAACTCACCATGCTCACCCTTTTCTCCAAACAGACTGCCAACCGCTATTGCGACGGCCTTTCACGCCGTTCGTTTCTCCGCATCGGCGGACTCGGGCTGGGAGGCTTGAGTTTCCCCGAGCTGCTGCGTGCGGAGTCGGAATTGGGAGTCGGCAAATCACAGAAGGCGCTCATTCTGGTTTATCTGCCGGGCGGGCCGCCGCATCAGGACATGTATGACATCAAGGTGAACGCGCCTTCGGAAGTACGCGGACCGTTCAAGGCCACCGGCACGAACGTGGCGGGCATTCAGATCAGCGAGCACCTGTCGCGCATGGCGAAGATGGCGGACAAGTTCAGTTTCATCCGCAGCGTGGTGGGTGCGAAGGACCGTCATGAGAGCTTTCAGTGCGTGACAGGCCGCCTCAGCAACAATGCGCCTCCCGGCGGTTGGCCGGAGATCGGCAGCGTGGTATCGAAGCTCAAAGGCGGTGCGCCCACCGTGCCCGGTTATGTGAATCTCTCGCAGCAGATGAAGCACACGCCCTACAATCAAGGGCGTCCGAGCTTCCTCGGCGTGGCGCATGCGCCTTTCATGCCCTTGGAGCGCGGGAAAGAAGACATGTCGCTCAATGGCGTGACGCTGGAGCGTCTGGGCGATCGTCGCGGTCTGCTCTCTGCTTTTGATTCGTTCCGTCGTGAGACAGATGCTTCCGGCACGATGGCAGGCATCGATGTCTTCCGGCAGCAGGCCTACGGCATTCTGACCTCCTCGCAGTTGGTTGATGCGCTCGATCTTTCGAAGGAATCGCCCAAGATCCGCGAGCGCTACGGCAAAGGCACCGAAAAAATTCAGGGCGATGCCGCACCGCGACTCAATGAGCAATTCCTGCTCGCCCGCCGACTCGTCGAGGCCGGTGTGCGTGTGGTGACGCTCAGCTACAGTTTCTGGGACTGGCATGGGCAGAACTTCAAGAACGCGCAGGAAAACTTGCCCGACTTCGACCAAGCGATCACCGCGCTCGTGCAGGATTTGCATGAGCGTGGCATGGACAAGGACGTCACCGTGCTCGCCTGGGGCGAGTTTGGCCGCACGCCACGCGTGAACGATAAAGGCGGGCGCGATCACTGGCCCAACGTCTCCTGCGCACTGCTCGCCGGTGGCGGCATGCAGAACGGCCAGGTCATCGGCGCCACCGACCGCCTCGGAGGCGAGGCCTCGGATCGTCCCGTCCATTTCCAGGAGATCTTCGCCACGCTCTACAACAATCTCGGCATCAATCCTCACACCAGCACAGTGTCGGACTTCTCCGGTCGCCCGCATTATCTGGTCGATAACGAATTTCAGTCGATCAAGGAGCTGGCGTAGCTCGCATGTCCCCCTTCGAACAACACCTCACCCAGACACGCCGCGATTTCCTCGCGACGAGTTCGTGCGGTCTGGGGACGCTGGCTCTGGCGTCGTTGCTGAAGCATGACGGCCTGCTGGCAGAAGATGGAAGCATCCCCGCGAATCCTCTTTCGACCCGTGTGTCGCATTTCGCGCCGAAGGCGGAGCGCTGCATCTTCATTTTCCTCGAAGGCGGACCTTCGCAGATGGATCTCTTTGATCCGAAGCCGCTGCTGAACAAATACGACGGCCAGCCGTTGCCGGACTCGATCGTGGGCGATGCGAAGTTTGCGTTTTTGCAGAAGGAATCGGCCACGGTGATGGGCACGAGCCGCGTCTTCAAAAAGCACGGGCAGTGCGGCATGGAGATCAGCGATCTGCTGCCGTACATCGCGACATGCGCGGATGACATCGCTTTGATCCGCTCGATGCACACGACGCAGTTCAATCACCTGCCCGGCCAGCTCATGCTGAACTGCGGCGCAGCCTTGCTCGGGCGTCCGAGCGTCGGCTCGTGGATCACCTACGGCCTCGGCAATGCCTCACAGGAGCTGCCGTCGTATGTTGTGATGGTCAGCAAAGGACGCGGGCTTCCCGGCGGCAGTTCCACGTGGTCGAGCGGCTTTTTGCCGTCGTCATACAGCGGTGTGATGTTTCGAAACGGTGCCTCGCCCGTTTTGAATCTGGCAAATCCCGATGGCATCACACCGGAAATGCAATCGGCGAGCATCCGAGCGCTAAACGACCTCAACCGACTCCAGCATAAGCACATTGGCGATCCCGAGATCGCCGCGCGCATCAACAGCTACGAGCTGGCCTTCCGCATGCAAAGCTCAGCCCCGGAGCTTGTCGATCTCAGTGGCGAATCGCAGGCCACGCTCGATGCATATGGTGTGAATCGCATCGAGCCGCCCATCAAGAGCAACCTCGGCGGCATCGGCAACTACCAGACCTTCTCGCGTCACTGTTTGAATGCGCGGCGCATGGTCGAGCGCGGCGTGCGCTTCGTGAACATCATCCACGCCTCGTGGGATCATCACAGTGCCCTCGATCCGCAGCTCGCGCACAATTGCCAGATGGTCGATCAGCCCATCGCCGCGCTGCTGAAGGATCTCAAACAACGCGGCCTGCTCGACACCACGCTCGTCGTGTGGGGCAGCGAGTTTGGCCGCACAGCGCTTGGCGAGAACCGCAAGGGCTTCAAGAAAGTCACCGGCCGCGATCATCATCCCGCCGCGTTCAGCCTGTGGATGGCTGGCGGCGGCATCAAAGGCGGCCAGGTGCACGGCGAGACCGATGACTTCGCATGGCACGTCGCCCGCGATCCCGTGTCGATGCACGACTTCCATGCCACGATCCTGCATCTCTTCGGCCTCGATCACAACAAGCTCAGCTACCGCTTCCAAGGCCTCGACTTCCGCCTCACCGGCGTGAATCCGGCGAAGGTGGTGAAGGGACTGATTGCGTGATTTGATGAGGAAAAAGCCGTTCACACCACGTTTTGGACAAGTGCCAAACGCCCTGTTCCAAATCATCGCCACATCGTTCCTGCTCTGCGTCATCACGCAGGCGGCGGAGCCTGTGGCGATTGATTGGGCCAAGGCCCGCCAGCACTGGTCCTTCGTGCCGCCGAAGAAACAGGCTCTGCCAAAGGTGAAGGACGTCGCCTGGCCGCGTGAGAGAGTGGATCAGTTCATCCTCGCGAGCATGGAGACGAAGGAACTCACGCCTTCACGCGAGGCAGATGCGCGGACTTTGATCCGCCGCCTGACTTTCGATCTCACCGGCCTGCCGCCGACTCCGGAGGAGGTGCGCACTTTCGTGAATGACACGAGCCCGGATGCCTATGCGCGGCTGGTGGATGATTTACTGGGCCGCCGCGCTTTCGGTGAGCGCATGGCGAGCGTGTGGCTGAATCTCGCCCGCTATGCTGAGGATCAGGCACACCAGGTGGGAAACAATTCGTCGTTCAGCTATCCGAATGCCTGGCGCTATCGCGACTGGGTCATCGCCGCCTTTAATGCTGACCTGCCTTACGATGCGTTCATCGAGAAGCAGCTCGCGGCTGATTTGATCGAGCCGCAAAACAAAGCGGATCTCGCCGCTCTCGGTTTTCTCGGCCTCGGGCACAAGCTGTATGCTCGCGGTAGGCTCGATGTGCAGGCGGAGGAGTGGTCGGAGCAGGTGGACACTGTTTCGCAGACCTTTCTCGGCCTCACCGTGGCCTGCGCACGCTGTCATGATCACAAGTTCGACCCGATCATGGCCCGTGACTACTACGCCATGGCTGGCGTCTTCGCCTCCGTGCAGATGGTGAACCTGCGCCCCGATGGCAAGGAGGAGGACGGCAAGACGTTGGCCGATAAAATGGACCCCGGCACCCTGCACATCGTGAGGGACGTGAATCCGCACGACCTGCCCGTCTATGATCGCGGCGATGTCGAAACTGCTGGCACTGTAACTCCGCGTGGCTGGTTGCAAGTTTTGAGCAAAGGCGAGCCAGTGAAATTTCAGCAAGGCAGCGGTCGTGCGGAGCTGGCCCGCCAGATCACCGATCCTGCCAATCCGCTCACGGCCCGCGTGATGGTGAATCGCGTGTGGGACCTGCTCTTCGGCAAGCCTTTGGCACGTACCACGAGCAACTTCGGTGCAACGGGAGACAAGCCCACGCATCCTGAATTGCTCGACGACCTTGCCATCCGCTTCATGCAGAACGGCTGGTCTTTGAAGCACCTCGTGCGCGAACTGGTCCTGTCCGCCACTTATCGCCAGAGCAGTAGTGGTAGCGCCGCAAATGCGCAACTCGATGAAGCCAACGATCACTTCTGGCGGATGAACCGCCGCCAGCTCGGCATCGAATCGTGGCGTGATGCCATCATGGCCACCGCAGGCACACTCACACTGGAAGGCGGCCCGTCACAGAGTCTCGACGCTCCCACGCATCACAAGCGCACGATCTACTCCCAGGTCAGCCGCCGCGAGCTGAACAAGACGCTCATGCTCTTCGACTACCCGGATGCGAACGTCCATGCCGCCCGTCGAAGCAGTAGCACCACACCCACGCAGAAGCTTTTCGTGATGAACAGCCCCTTCATCATCGAGCAGTCGAAGAAACTCGCTCAGCGCCTCCAGCAAGGTGGCAGCGATGATGACTCACGCATCCGTCACGCCTATGAACTCCTCTTTGCCCGCGAACCCGAAGCAGAAGAGCTCTTCATGGCTCAGGAGTTTCTGAAACAACCCGTCGATGCCGGTCTCACCGCTTGGGAACAACTCGCTCAAGCACTGCTGGCCACCAACGAAATGCTTTATGTGGACTGAACACACACCAGCTCAAATGACTCGACGTGATGCCCTCCACCGACTCTCGGCGGGATTCGGGGCGATCGGTCTCGCGGGCATGATGGGATCGCAGGTGAACGCAGCGGTGAAGCAGCAGGTCACGCCGAAGGCGAAGCGCGTGATCTTCCTGTTCATGAACGGAGCGCCGTCGCACATCGACACATTCGATCCGAAACCAGCGCTGAAGAAATACGAGGGCCAGCAGCCGTCCGGAAAACTCTACCGGGCACCGAAGACGAGCGGCTTCATGTCGTCGCCATTGAATTTTCACAAGTGCGGGCGGAGTGGCATTGAAGTGAGCGAAAGCCTGCCTGCACTCGGCAGCATCATTGATGATTGCTGCGTCATTCGCTCCATGCACACGAACGTGCCGAATCACGAGCCTGCGCTGCTCATGATGAACACGGGCAACATTCAACCGATCCGGCCTTCGCTTGGCTCCTGGGTGCTGTATGGACTTGGCAGCGAGAATGAGAACCTGCCGGGCTTCGTCGTGCTGCGGCCCACGCCAAACATCGTGGTGGGCCCCGCCTTGTGGAGTAATTCCTTCCTGCCCGCCGAGTATCAGGCCACCGGCGTCATCACCTCTGACATGAGCGTTGATAAACTCGTCGCCAATGTGCGCAACTCCGTGCTCGCCCCCGCGCAGCAGCGGCGGCAGATCGATCTCATTCAGAAGCTCAATCACCTCCACGCTGCCAAGCGCGAGCAAGACAGCGCACTCGAAGGCCAGATCAAGGCCATGGAGACCGCCTACCGCATGCAAAGCGCCGCCAGCGATGCTTTCGACATTAGCCGCGAGCCCGCGAAGATGCGCGAGCTTTATGGCGACACACCTTTTGGCCGCTCCTGCCTGCTCGCTCGTCGTCTCGCCGAGTCCGGTGTGCGCTACATCAGCGTCTATTACACCAGCAGCAGCAACCAGCCCTGGGACACGCACAGCGACCACTACAAGAACCATCCCAAACTCTGCGCCGACAGCGACCGAGCCTCCGCCGCGCTCATCAGCGATCTCAAGCAACGCGGCCTGCTCGATGACACGCTCGTCGTCTGGACCGGCGAGTTTGGCCGCACGCCTTACTCACAGGAAACCGAGGACAAGAACAAGAAGGTCGATCCGATGCGCCGCGGCCGGGATCATCATCACACCGCCTTCAGCACGCTCCTCGCTGGTGGGGGCATCAAGGGCGGTCTCGCCTACGGCACCTCCGACGAACTCGGCATGAACGCCGAGGAAAACAAAGTCCACGTCCACGACCTGCACGCCACCATCCTGCATCAACTCGGCCTTGATCACGAAAAGCTCACCTACCGCTACGCTGGCCGCGATTTCCGGCTCACGGATGTGTATGGTGATGTGGTGACGGACATCATCGCGTAGTGGAACATCCAACATCGAACTCCGAACATTGCATGACCAGCAAGCGAACACGACACCGCAGGCCGAAGTTTCAAAGTTCAATGTTGAGCGTTCAAGGTTCAATGTTCGCTGCATTACTGCTCAGCGCTCTTCTCATGACCTCAGCCATCGCCCAGGCTGCTGATCCGCTCGTGTTCATCTCCGCCTTCGCGTCCGGTGACAAAGCGGGCATTCACGCTTTCAGCTTCGACTCGAAAACCGGCGCTCTGAAACCGCTGCATCGCACCACGGACATTCAGAACCCGTTCTTCCTCGCGATCTCTCCAGACAAACGCTTTCTCTATGCCATCGACGCCGAGAAGTTTGGCGGGCCTGATGATGAGTTCGTCGCTTCGTATGCGCTTGAAGAGCGCACGGGAAAGTTGAAGCGACTGAATCAGCAATCGACCCGTGGAACAGCCTCTTGTTATCTCGACGTCGATGCCACGGGCAAATCGGTGCTGGTGGCGAACTACTCATCAGGCAGTGTAACCTCGCTGCCGGTGCAGCCGGATGGTTCCTTGGGCGGAGCAGCGTCGTTTGTGCAGCACAGCGGCTCCAGCGTCGATTCCGAGCGGCAGAAAGGCCCGAACGCACACAGCATCATCGTCAGTCCCGACAATCGTTTCGCGCTCGCGGCTGATTTGGGCATCGACAAGATCATGATCTACCATCTCGATACCGCCACGGCCAAATTGACACCAAACGAAGCGCAACCCTTCGCTAAACTAGCTCCCGGTTCCGGGCCGCGTCATCTATCCTTCCACCCAAACGGCAAGCGTGTGTATGTGATCAATGAACTGGCCAACACGGTGACGTTTTTCGACTGCGACACCGAAAACGGCACGCTAATCGAGCGCCAGACGATCTCCACGCTTCCCAGCGATTTCACCGGCAAGAGCTACACCGCTGACTTGAAGATCACACCCGATGGCAAGTTCCTCTTTGGCACCAATCGCGGCCACGACAGCATCGCATCCTATCGCATCGGCGATGACGGCAAACTCACGCTCATCGACATTGAGCCAAGCCTCGGCAAAGGCCCGCAGAACCTGCTCATTACGCCCGATGGTCGCTGGCTGCTCTGCGCGAACATGCCCGGCAACAGCGTCTTTGTTTTCCAAATCGACGCGGCAAGCGGCAAGATAACCAAGGTTGGCGATCCGGTCGAAATACCGATGCCGTCGTGCATTCGATGGATGGAGTGAACTGGCTTTGCTGCAACGTAATCCCACAGACCATGTTAACACCCACACGCCGACGCTTTTTTGAAGACTTCTTGTTGGCTGCTGCCGCCATCGCACTGCCAAAATCACTCGTCGCAGCCGATCCCTCACCCGTTTCGCCAAACGAGAAGATCACAGCGGCAATCATTGGCTGCGGGATTCGTGGGAAAGCGCATGCGCGGGAGCTGGCGAGGCTGGCGGACTGCGATGTGACGTATGTTTGCGATCCTGATCTCGACCGTGCGGATGAAGTGGGTGCGCTGCTGGTCGAACTGAAGCGTCCGATGCCGAAGAAGGTGCAGGACTTGCGGAAGGTGCTCGAAGACAAATCCGTCGATGTCGTTTTTATCGCCACGCCGAACCACTGGCATGCGTTGGCGGCGATCTGGGCCATGCAAGCGGGTAAGGACGTGTATGTGGAGAAACCCGTGAGCCACAACGTCGTTGAAGGCCGCCGCATCGTGCAGGTAGCACGCAAATTGGGACGCATCGCACAGACAGGCACGCAGAACCGCTCGCGTGGAGCATTAGCCGAGGCGGTGAAGTTCATGCGCGAGGGCAAACTAGGCGAGGTGAAACTGGCGAAGAGCATCATCTACAGCGGGCGCGGCAGCATTGGCGGCCCGGCGGAGTGCGTGATGCCGCCGCGATGCGATTACGACCTCTGGGCAGGTCCCGCGCCGATGACGAAGCTCACGCGGCCAAAGTTCCACTACGACTGGCATTGGTTCTGGGACACCGGCAGCGGCGAGATCGGCAACAACAACGTCCACTCGCTCGACATCTGCCGTTGGGGCCTCGGCGTGACCGGTTTGGGTCGCAGCGTGATGAGTTACGGTGGCCGTCTCGGCTACACCGACGTGGCCGAGACACCGAACTCGCAGGTCGGCATCTTCGACTTCGGCGACAAGACCATCGTCTCCGAAACACGCGGCCTCAAAACCGCGCCGTTTCATCCCACGATCAAATCCATGTGGTTCTTCTACGGCAGCGACGGCATCATCGCCGACACGAGTCTCTTTGATCCGAAGGGCAATCTCGTCCGCGCCTTTGAAGGCAAATCGGAGAACCACTTCGCCAACTTCCTCCGCGCCGTGCGCAGTCGCAAACACACCGACCTCGCCGCTGACATCGAAGAAGGCCACCAAAGCACCGCGCTCTGCCACATCGCCAACATTTCGTATCGTCTCGGTCAGCAGACTGCGATGAATGATATCCCGAAGCTTCTCGATGATGACACCTTCCAGCGCACGCGCCTCTATCTCTCGGAAGCAGGCGTGGATCTCGAAAAAACCAAGCTCACACTCGGGCAGCATCTCCGTGTTGATGGCGACAAAGAAGCCTTCCTCGACAACGCCGCCGCGAATGCGCTGCTCACTCGCGAATATCGTGCGCCCTTCGTCGTGCCAAAGCTGAGCGAGATTTGAGAGCGGTCAGGCGTATTTCATCGGCCATGAATGCACTCTCCCGCCGCCAGATGCTCCACACCGCCTCGTGTGGTTTTGGCTATTTAGCGATGTCAGGCATTGCAGGAGCCAGTTTGGACGCCAGGCCTCCACGCGTGCGCGCCCGGGCGCAGCGGGTGATTTTTCTGAACATGGCCGGTGGTCCGGCGCAGCTCGACACCTTTGATTACAAGCCGCAGATCGGTCTGAAGCCTCATGCGGGCTCGATTGCGAACTTCAAGCAGCGCGGCAGCAGCGGCCTGTGGGTATCGGATTTGCTGCCGAACATCGCGCGGCATGCGGACAAGCTCTGCGTCATCAAGTCAATGACTGCGGACACGAGCATTCACGCGCAGTCGATGCTGCAATTGCACACGGGCGACCGCCTGCGGCCCTGCCCGAGCATGGGCGCGTGGGTGGCGTACGGTCTGGGCACGGAGAATCAAAACCTGCCCGGCTTCATCAGCTTCAACACCGCGAAGCCCTCCGAATACGCGGCGGCTCAATTGCCCGCCGTGTTTGGCGGCACACCCATCGGTGTGAATGGCGAGGACATGTCGAAAGCGACGATCAGCAACATCACCGGCGATCATTTGCCAATGAACGTGAAGCGCCGTCAGCTCGTTCTCATCCAGGCGATGAATCGCGACCACGCAGGCCTACGTGGCGATGACGCGCAGCTCGAAGGCGTCATCCAGACGATGGAACTCGGCTTTCGCATGCAGGCGCAGGCTCCAGAGCTGCTCGACTTGAGCCGGGAATCGAAAGCGACGCTCGAACGCTACGCAGTCGGCAAGAACTACGCGGCGGGCACCTGCAAGGGCAGCGACTTTGGCCGCCAGTGCCTGCTGGCGCGGCGTTTCTGCGAAGCGGGCGTGCGCTTCATCGAGATCACGCACGGAAGCTGGGACCAGCACACCGATCATCGCCGCGACCTGACCGCGAACTGCGCCACTACCGATGCTCCCATTGCCGCGCTGCTCGACGATTTGGACGAGCGCGGGCTCCTGGAGGACACGCTCGTCGTCTGGGGCGGTGAGTTTGGACGGCCTGGCCTCGAACCGGGCAAGGACAAGGATCAAACGGGCCACCAGCATCGCGCGTTCACGTTTTGGATGGCCGGTGGCGGCGTAAAGGCTGGTCACGCGCATGGCGAGACGAATCACGATGGTAGTATCGTCGCTGATGGCGCAGCGCATTTCCGCGATCTGCACGCCACGATCCTGCATCTGCTCGGTCTCGATCACGAAAACCTAGCCGTAGTCGGCGGCGGCCGCCGCATCCGCCTCACCGGGCTGCAAGGCGGCAAGGTGGTGGAAGGCATTCTCGCTTAAGCCGCTGCAAATGTGTGGAACTGAGCGGCGTTTGCCTCCTCGCATGAATGGCACTCGGTTAAGACCATTCATCGTGGATTTTGAATGTTCGGGAGGACCTCCAAAAGCACCGTTCATCGCGAGCATTGATAATTCAACTTTGGTACAACGGCGTGCCGT
>CANIBP010000077.1 GCA_947466075.1 Verrucomicrobiaceae bacterium | reverse complement strand
GTGCTGGAGGTCAGGCCGAGCTGGATTTGACCACCATCCTGAACTGCCACCGCCGTGCTTACTGCTGTGAAGGTCAGGGTTCTGTTGTCAGTGTCCGTGTTGCTACCCACCCCAGGGGCCAGAATGGTGCCGCTACCCAGGATGGTGCTGCCTGCGATGCTGCCGGAGCCGGAGAGCTTGGACCCGGCAGTGCTGACGGTGACCGTACCCGTTCCTGTGAGTGAGCCACTCGTGCCGTCCCCAACCTGCAGAGTCCCAGAGGAAACATTGGTTGCACCAGAGTAGGTGTTGGTGCCGGTGAGGATCAGTGTGCCGGTATCCGTCTTGGAGAGCGGGGTGCAGTCGTCACCCGCGATGACTCCGCCGAAGGTCAGGACGTTCGAACCCGTGACCGCGATATTGGCCGAGGCACCGGCGAGGGTGATGCCGCGGAGGGCTCCGAGATCCACGCTGGCACCGGTGCTCTCGAGGGTGGCACCGTTTCCGATCTTGATGTCGTTCGTCGCGCTTGCGTCGCCGATGTTGTTGCTCGTGCTGATGCTCAGGACGCCCTGCTGGACGTCCGTCAGGCCGGAGTAGCTGCTGGTGGCACCACTGAGGGTGACGGTGCCTGCGCCGAGTTTGGTGACACTGCCGGTGCCGGAGATGATGTTGGCGAAGGTCTGGGTGCTCGTGGTGCGGTTGATGGTCAGATTGGCGTTGTTAACGATGTTGCTGGCCGTGGCAAACGCCGTGGCATCCGTCAACTGCAAGGTGCCGCCAGAGACGGTCGTCGTTCCCGTGTAAACGATGCGGTCGCCCATCAACGTCTGAGTGCCCGTTCCCTGCTTTTCGAACTCCAGCAATAAAGCATTGCTGCCTGAACCACGGTTCCTCAGGTAATCGTTGTAGCTGAAGTCACTACTACTGTTGACGATGAGTTTGCCATTGGTGGTGACGCCCGCCTCCGAGTTCTCCACGTTCTCAATGACCCCTTCACGGGTGCTGCCACTGATGCCAGCCACGGTTTCGGTGAACCCCATGAGCTTGAAGTAGGCGTTCTCACCGCTGGCACCACGGAAGGTGATGGTGGCGGTGTCCACGATCTGATTGCTGGCTCCGAGAGCGACGACCGCGTCAAAGGTGTCATTGATGTTGGTGACGTTGCCAATTTCAAGGTTGCCGTTGATGGCCGCGTTGGTGGTGCCATTGAGGACGACCCCGTTGACGATACCACTATTGATGCCGGAGTTCCTGATAATCGTCGTTCCAGTGTAGGTCGAAGCGCCCCCGATTGTGAGTTGCCCGACGCTGCCGGTCGCGCTGCTGCGCGTGAAAATGTCTAACGAGTCAGTGGCGCTCACAGTGGAGTCATCAATGCCGTTGGCAAAGGTGGTGCCTGCGGTGACAAGGCTGACGTCGATGGTGCCACCTCCGGTGTTGATGTCCCAAGTTTTGGTGGAGAGGTCGTCGGCGAAGCCGGCGGCCACGCGGATGCCACCGCCGTAGAAACGAAGGACGCCGGTGGTCGTGTTGACTTTGTCGAGGTCGTCGATCAGCACCGTGCCTTGGTTGAGATAGACATCGGTGAAGAGGTTGCCGGTGTTGGTTAGGGAAAGGGTACCTGCGCCGGATTTCACGAGCGGGACGGCGCTGGTGAGGGCGGCGTCCATGGTCAACGACTGGCCCGCTGCGGTGACATACACGGTGTAATCACGACTGCCGCCTGTGGTGAGGGCGTTGAAGCTGCTGCCGATGGTGTGATTGGCCGCACCAGCGGCAAGAATGGCACCGGAGGTCACTTGCATGGCTCCGGCAGGGCTGGCGGTGAGGTTGATGCCCGTGCCAGAATCGAGAACAAGGGAGTTGATGGTCGCCAGTGTGGCGATCGCTGTGGTAGTCGTGTAGCGGACGTTGTTCGCAGCGGTAGGTGCCGTGGGGTTGGCTTGGTATTCGGCAGCGGCCAGCGGACGCACTCCATTGGTGGTGCCAGTGTTGGTGACGAAGGAATTGCCGAGGCCAGCCGCCGTGTCATCGCCTATGAAATAGGGAAGGATTTGGAGGTTTAGTGTCGTGCCAATAATGCCACCTGCCGTGGTGCCAACGGGAGCATAGGTTCCGCTTGGCGCGGCGGTGAAGACGATCTGACCCCTCTGGGTGGCGGTATTAGAACCGAGGTCCAATCCGCGAACGAGTGTCGTCGCGCGGTTGGGGTTCGTGGCGGCGATGGACGCAAAGGTGAACTGGCCGGTGGTAGCGGCGATCGCAGAGGTCGCGGTGATCACGTTGTGACCAGCTCCGAGCGTGAGGGCTCCAACAGTTTCCGTGGCGTTGCCTGTCGAAGCAGATTTGGACATCGCGAAGCCCGTGCCGCCGGCGGTGTTGTTCAGCAAGATGGTGGCGGTGTCCTTGATTCGAGAGTTGGCAGCAGCCTGGTCCTGATTGTTTTGGATCGAACTCGTTGGCCCATTCACGATGATCGCTGTGGCTGCGTTGATGTTGGAGACGTTGCCACTCAGAATTAGCTGCCCCTGATCCACCCGGACGGTGCCCGTCATGTTCGAGGTTGCGGTGAGCGTCAGCGTACTTGCACCAGACTTCACCAGGGAGCCCCCACCGCTGATGATACCGGCCATCGTTCCAGCAACCGCCTGGTTGATGGTAAGAGTCGAACCGGTATTAAGAATGATGGATGCAGCTGTGGTGTTAGCACTAAGGCTGCCGATGGTTTCTGTCTGGCTTGCGAGAAGCTCAAGGCCCGCGTTGGTTGTGCCGCCACTGTTCCAGATGGTCACCGCTGACGTATCGCTGATGGCGCTGCCACCACTGAGTCGGATGATACCTTCTTCAATATTGATCGTGCCAGTTTCGTTATTGACACCAGAGAGCACAAGTACACCAGCGCCCGTCTTGGTGATAATCGAACCACCTTTCAGCGCGGAGGCGATCGTCAATGTCGATGAGGTGTTGTTCTGGTGGAAGAAGAACTCACCTGTGCCGCTGTAGAGCGAGCCGCCTGTGATGGTGGCGGCGTTGGCGCCGACTGAACTCGTGGCCATGATCCCGCCACTGGATACGATCAAGCTGTTGCCGGTGCCGACGGTGACCGTCGAAGCTGCTGCGGCATTGAAGCGCAGGCTGTTGATGGTGTTGCAATCGGCGTCAACGGTGTTGCTGAAGCCTGCGCCGCTGTTGGTGATGTTCTCGTTGCTGCCCCAGAGGCTGGCGTTGTTTTGCGTGATATAAGAGGCCGCAATCAGATCATCGACAGCACCGATCTCAGAAATGGTGAGGAAGTCGGAGCGATTGAGGATCATCCATGCAGGGACGATGCCGTTGGTGTTGGTGGTAGCACCACTGTATTGGAGCTTGGTGTTAGCGTTTGCCAAAGTGAAGTTCACTGTGCCAGCGGTGCGGGCCAGGGTTCCTGTGATGCGGAGGATGTTGTCCACACCGGTAGTGCCGGTCAGGCTGATCTGGGAAGCACCACCTGCGGAAGTAAAGTTTGCCACATTCTGACGGCTACTGGTCGTCGCGTTGCCAGTGATGGACACGGTTGGACGCACGTTTGTGCTTGTGGCCGAACCAATACTGAAATCACCAGTGCCAATCTTGTTGTTTGTCCCGGCATTCGTCGTGTAATCCAGCGTCAATGCCCCCTGCGTGACAGACGTTGTTCCTGTCAGGGCATTGTTTCCACTGATTGTTACCAACAGGTTCTGAGCCTTGGTGGCAGCTGCGGCACCCGACAAATTGCCGGAGATGGTGCCGTTATTGAGGGCGAGACTCGTCGTGACATCAAGCGTGCCGGTTCCGGTCACGTTGCCAATCTCGCCAGAGGAATCGAAACCAAGGTCAAGGCGAAGGATCGAGGCATTGGCATTCAAGACCAGATTACCGATGCCTTGGCTGTTGTCCCCGAGGATGATGAAGTCCATCAAATTACCGATGGCACCATTGGTGTTGACATTGATCGTGGCTCCGGTCCTGCCGTAGATACCATTGCTGCCGCTGGAGGTACCTTGGATGGAGTTTGCGGCATTCAAATTCAAAATCGTGGTCGCACCCGAGTTCACAATGTCGTCTAGGACGGTGGTTACACCCGTGAGAGTGAGCGTGCCCGCGGTAACATAGATGTCATCGCCAATGGAGTTGGTTCCGCTCAGTTCCCAAGTTCCCGTGCCAGCTTTGGTGAGGCCGGTATTAGCGGCTGCCGCCATGGTGATGTTGTTGCTGATGAGACCATTCCCGGCCCCGTCAATCTGCAAAGTGAAGGCCGCCGCTGTAACGCTGCCAATGAGGGTAAGATCGGTTGCCGCCGTGCTGGAATTATTGGCAGTAAAGATGCGGTTCGCACCCAGGATGAGCGGCGCGGCGATGCTGCCGCCGAGCGGATTGTTCGTAGCATCGTAAATGATATTGCCACCCAAAGTGATGGAGCCGCCTGCGGTGGAATTGGCGATCACCGGCGCGGCCGAGGTGTTCGCGCCGCCCAGGGTGATGCCGCCGGTGAGGACGGTCATGCGCCCGTTGTTGTCGAAGGTGGCGGTGACGCCGGCGTCCGCATTGACGGTGAGGGACGCGGAGCCATTGATGCCGCCGCTGCTGCCGAGCTGGAAGATGCCGTTGTTAACCGTGGTGCCGCCGATGTAGGTGTTGGCCCCGTTGAGGATCAAGGTGGCGCTGCCCTGCTTGATGATGGCCAGCTGATTCTCATTGGTGCCACCGCCGCCAATGATGCCGTTGAAGGTGCCAGCGCTGCCTTGGACGATGGTGAGGGTCGATGCTGTCGCTCCACCACCGACAATGCGGTTGGTGGTAGCCGCACCGGTATTGAGTGTGCCAATGGTCTGGCTGGATGCACCGTTTACCGTGTCACCGAGCTGGAGCGTCGCTCCGAGGGTGGCATTGCCCATGGTCAGCGCGGTGGTGGGCAGGCGATTGTTGGCAAGGCCTTCGAGGATGAGGCGTCCGGCGACGAGGTTCGTCGCTCCAGTGTAAGTGGCGAGGCCATTGACACCTGAGAGGATCATGCTGCCCGTGGAGGAACCGTTGTCATTAATACCGAGAGCTCCAGTTCCGCTCAGACTACGGCTGAAGGTGAGTGTCGAAGCTGCGTCAGCGATATTGAACGACTGCGCTTTGGCGAGGGCAACATCAGCCGTGATGCTGACATTGGGTGCGCCAGTGAGCAAGGTCAGACCAGCGGGATCTGTCAATCCATTGCCAAGGGTTAGGGTGAAGACGCCGCTGTTGCCATCCACGGAAATGGCGCTCGCACCACTGTGGAAGATGAGTTCCTGGATGGTCAAATTCGCGCCAAGAGTCGTCGCGAAGTTCGCTGCACCGGTGGCGATGAAGTGGACGATGGAACCACTGTCTGGCGGGACGAGGGCATCGACGCCTCCCGACTGGGAATCATCCCAGTTGGTGGGGAAGCCAGTGCCCGAGGTCAGCGACGCCGACCACACGCCCGTGGCGATGCCAGTGAGGTCCCCCTTCCACCAAACATCAGCGGCAGCGGCTTGCGCTGCCGGTGTGATCACCCAGCGATCCACTGTGCCGCCGAGGGTGATGTTGCTCAATGAGTACGTAAAGCTGCCACCGTTGAAGACGACCGGGTTGATGTCAAAGGCACCGGTGCCAGCATGGAGCGAGTTGGCATCGGCACCATCGATCAGGACGTAGCCCTGACCCGCGGTTGGCGCGTTGTTTACGTACACGGCGGTCTGGAGGGTAGAGCCTGTTGCCACCGTCATGGTCTGACCGGTGAGGAGCTGCAATTGGGTGTTGAAGGCCCCATCCAGGCTGAAGCCGAGAATTGCTGTGCCTGCGCCGCTGCCGACGGTGATTTTGTTGCCCAGACTAGCTCCGAAGCCATAGATCTGATTGGCGGTGAGACTGGTGCCGCGCGTGGAGAACTCCGCGCCATCGGCCACCGTGAGGCTGGCGGTGGTGGCGGCAAAGGCATTCTTATTGTCGATGAAGAGCTTGCCGCCATTCACCGTGGTCGTGCCGGTCCAGGCCGTGCCCGCTGCGGCAGTTCCAGAGATCACGAGTTCACCCACACCTGACTTGACGAGATTCAGGTTGTTCTGGTTCGTGCCTACGCCGCCTATGTTACCTTCAAACTGGGTATTGGTGCTCTGGTTGATGGTAAGTGTGGAGAAGGCGGCATTGCCGTTGACGATGGCATTGGCAGTACCGGTGCCGGAGGTGGCGAGGGAGGTGAAGGTCTGGTCAGAGGAGCCTGAACCATTGCCAAGTTGTAGAATGGCAGAGGTGGTGCTGCTGCCGAGAGTCAAGCCCGCCGTACTGAGCCGGTTGTTGGCTCCACCGACAGCGATGACCGTGCCTTCCTGGAATAAATTGTTCCCAGTGTAAGTGTTGGTACCGCCAATGGTGAGGGTGCCGCTGGTGGTCTTCACCAGATTCGCACCGCCGTTGAACTGGCCGAGGTTTTGTAGCGTGCCCTGTCGCACGTCGAAGGTGATCAACTCCGTGGCCGTGCCGATATTGAAGCCGCCCATGTTGAGCGTGGCGTTGGCTCCATTCAGAAGTACAGTACTGGTGGTGCGAGGAGCGGTCGCGTTGCGGATGATGTTGCCACCCAAGGTGGTGGTGCCGCCGGTGAGATTCATGGAAGCAGTCACAGTGCCGCCACCAGTTGCCGCATTCGTTCCCAACCGGACGGCCGCACTCAGCGCGGTGCTGTTGTTGATGGTAACGCTGCCGCCGCTGATGTTCAATTCACCAATCGTACTGGCCACGCCAGCACCGCTATAGGTACTGTTACCGATATCCACGCCCGCGCCCGTCCCGCCAACATCACCAAAGGTGACGGTGCCACCACCGATGTTAACGCGATTGGTCAGGATGCTAGTCGTGGACGCCGTGCCAGTGCGGAAGCCAATATTGACGTTTGTGGCGTCGAGCACGCTGGCAATCGAGCCACTGCCCTGGCCAAATTTGAACTCGGAAGTCAGATTGCCAATGCGCGCCTGATTGCCGACGTTGAGCGAAGTGACGAGGATGTCGGCGTCATGGCCGCTGAAGTCCACGAGGTTGTTGGTGGTCGCCTCCGTGGTGCCTGTGCCAGCCCCACCGGTGCCAATATTGATGGCCGTGGCGCGGTTGCTACCACCGAGAGCTGCGCGGATGACGATATCCCCCGCTGCCTGTCCAAAAATGATCTGGCCGATATCGCGGCCACCCGTGCCAACGCTGATAGTGTCCACATTGAGTGTGGTCAGGCCGGTGCCCAGCGTGATGGTGTTGATTTGGCCGGCCTGGCTGTTGAAGAGGCTGGCGTTGCCCACGGCGATCGTGCCGGCGGTAATCGTCGCGGTCGCAACCGTATCGGCAACCACCGGAGTGGGCAGCAGGAACGTGGCCTTGGCATCCGTGAGGTTGGTCGCTCCGGAGGGGTTCACGCGAAGCGTGCCGGTGGTGCTGGTGTTGATCGTCGTCGAGGCCAGCGCGGTGAGATCGAGTGTGGTGTTTTGAGCGTTGGTCGTGCTGGTGCTGCCACCGACGGTGAAGGTGCCTGCGGCTGCCGTGGTGACGTTGAAGTTACCTCCGCCATTGATCGTGAGTTTGCTGACTGTGGTTGCCGCCGCGGGCGTTGTGGCACCGATCTGGACGTTGTTGTTGATCGTCAGCGTCTTGTTGGCATCCACAGTGATGGTGCTAGCCGTCGAGGAGTTGATGTTCATCGTCAGCGCACCGCCGAAGGTGGCGTTGATGGCGTCGATATCCATGGCAACCGCCGTGGTGGTGGCCGCAGCACCGAACGTCAGGCCGCCCGTGAGGGCGACATCGCCGGTATTGAGGACCAGTGTGCCAGCGCTCAGGGTGGTGAGGCCGCCGTAGTTGCTGGCAGCGGTGGAACTGAGGCCCGAGAGGGTCATGGTGCCGCTGCCGGCCTTGGTCAGCGCACCGGTGGCACCGGTGATGGTGCCGGTATAGGCAGAGGTCAGGTTGTTCGTGGCGCTGCCCACGGTCAGGGTGATGGCCCCCGTCATGTTGACGATGCCGTTGTTCGAGATCGTTCCAGCGTTGTTCAGGGAACCGATGGTTTGGGTGGCACCCACGCCAAAGGTCGTGCCGTCGCCTACATCCACTGCGGCCACGGAGCCGAGTGCATTCAAGAGGTTGGAGTTCAGCGTGCCGCCGGTGATGTTGACGGCGGTGCCGTCCACCAAGCTGGTGGCGGCGGTGGCCACGATCAGCGTGCCGTTGCCCTGCTTGGTGATGGTGCGGGCGGTGGCGTTGTCGGTGATGGCACCCAAGGTCACCGTCACGGTGCCGCCATTCACGGGGTTCGTGATATTGAAGGTGGGATTGGCGAGGAACGATGCCGTGCCTGTGAAGCTCACCGCTTCAATGCCGCTATTGATGTTGGTACCACCTGCAATATTGAGCACGCCCGATCCGGTGCCCATGGTGAGTCCTACCCCGGTGCCAGTGCCGATGGCCTGGACGATGCCAGCCGTGTTGAGAGTGGCCTTGTCGGCCGTGATGGTCGTGGGCGTGCCGGTCACATACACGTTCGCACGGGCAATGCTGGCTGTATCGGTCTGGATAGTCAAATTTCCGCCGTTGAGCTGGATGGCCATGGAGGTGGGGCTGATGTCCCCCACCACGCTGGTGCTGGCGCCAGTCAGAAGGAGAAGGCCCTCGTCCACGCGGAAGCCGACGGTCGTAGCGCCTGCGGTGCCGACGGCGATGCCGTCGAAGCTGCTGTTGGACAGGTTCAGGTTCAGTGTGCCCGCCCCGGTCTTGATCAAGCCACCCGTGGCACCGACCGATACGAACTGGTTGGCGATACTTTGGACAAGTGTGCCGCTGTCAATCTGGAGAGTGCCGCCTGCGGCTGTCACTGTGAAGAACTTAGTCGTGGCTGGCGTAAAGCCGGTCGTCACCTGTAAGGTTGCGCTCGCGGCACCCCAAGTCACGTCATTGGCGACCGCCCCGAGGTTGGCTTCGGTGTCGATCTTGACGACGCCGCCATTGATCGTGGTGAGTCCCGTCTTGGTGTTGAGCGCATTGCTGAGATAAAGGGTGCCAGCACCGTTATTCGTGATCGGGATGGCGCCGGTGCCAATGACGCCGCTGATGGTGGTGTCCCCGGTGCCGGCCACCGTGAGGGTGGCGGCTCCCGAAACACCTCCAGCGACAGTGAGCACTTGAGCGGAGTCGTTCGTCCAAGTGTTCGCCGCACCTTGGACGACGTTGCTGTTGATCGTGACCGCGCCCGCAGCACCGGAGGCGATGCTAATGCCCGTGCCCGCGCCGGGCGTGATGGTCAGGGCATTGCCATTGATAGCGACGGCGCTGTCGGAGTCTGCGGTGAAGTTCAGCGTCTTGATGGTGAAATTCTGCGCGAGGGTGGTGGTCAGGTTTGCCGCAGTTGGATTGGTGGTGTAGAAAAACACATCCGTCGTCGCGCTGGGAAGACCGAGGGTATCGACGTTGCCGGTGGCAGCCGTGCGCCAGTTGGTGGCGGACGTGCTGAGGTTGAGACTGTTCCAGTTTGCATCCACAGCACCGGCCCAGTAGGCGGAGGTAAGGTTGGTGTTGGAGACGAGGAGTTTCAGTGAGCCGCTGTTGTTGAGCAGTGTTCCGACCTTGTTGAGGTCAGCCCCGGTGAAGGCGGCTAACGAAAGGTTCCCTGGGCTGGCGATACTGCCGGTGTAGCCGTTTATCAGTGTGTAGGTGCCCCCTGCCGTCAGCGTGGCCAGGGTGTTGATGTTGACCTGCGTCGTCGCGCCGATCACGGGCAGCACATTCGTGGAAATGAAGTCATTAACCCCGCCGCCCTCGGTCGTCGCCGTCGTAAGGTCAAAACCAAGATTGCTGAAGGCGGAGGCATTCGTGGTCAGGCCGACGGTGTTAATCGTCAGCGTGCCCGCAGTGCCGACGGTGCCGGGATTGAGGACTGCCCCTTGGGCAAAAGTGGTGGCTGTGCCCAGGGCAAGCGTCACGCCGCCGGTGAGGATGCCAGTTCCGCCCAAGATGCCCTGGGTGGCGGTGGTGGTCCCGCCTGTGACGGTGGTCAGGCCGGTGCCCGTGCCCGATCCAGTGGTGTTCTTCACCAGCAGGGTGCCGCCACTGACCGTCGTGCCGCCCGAATAGTTGCTGGCCCCGGTGAGTGACCAGGTGCCCGCCTCGGCCTTGGTCAGGCTCACCGTGCCGACGGGCTGGTCGATGATGCCATTGAGCACGTTGTTGAAGCCGGTGGTCGCGCCCTGGAGGGTGATCGTCTTGCTGCCGTATTCCATGCTCATGATCTTGCCATTCAGCGTCAGTGCCGCTGCGCCGTCATTGTCGATGGTGCCGCCACCGGTGGTGCCGGTGAGCCAGAAGGGACGATTTGTGGTGCCGCCGGTGCCTGCGGCAGCGATCTGCACGCCTGCACCGACGGTTGTGAGGCCCAGGCGGATGGCGGCGTTCTCGCCGGTGGCAGCGCCGAGACCGCTGGCAGCACCGGCATTGGCGAGGTTCAGGACGCTGGCCGTGCCGAACTGACCCCAGAAGTAACCGGTGAAATCACTGGCTGCATGGCCGAGCGTCGCGGTGGTCGCGGCCACATTGATCAAATTCATCGTCCCACTCAGTTTCGGGGCGATGCTGGTGCTGTTGTTCAGGATGGCATCCCCGTTGACGGTCAAAACGGCGGTCGATCCCGTGATGGACACACCAGAGCTGGTCAGAGTCAATCCCGCCACGGTCGCTGTCTGGCTTCCCATGGCCAGCACGGTGCTGGCACCGCTGACTGTTAGGGCACCCGTACCGATGGCCTGATTCGCGCCGAGGGTGACGGTGCCTGCGTTGATGACCGTGGCTCCGGTGTGCGCCGTGGCTGCATTCAAGGTGAGATTGCCTGCTCCGATTTTGGTAAAGGTGCCGCTGCCGCTGCCGAGGCTGCCGGCGAAGCTGGGGTTGAAGGCACCCGTGTCAATGGTGCCGCCACCCGTGCCGAAGACGATGGTCTTGACGGGATCAAAGGCTGCGCCAAATCGGAGCGTGCCGCCGAAGAAGTTTAGAGCACCCGTGCCGAGCTGACCGAGAGCAGACACCTGTACACTGCCCTGGTTCAGGTAAACGTCGGTGTTGGCATTGCTGGCGCTGGTGAGGATGAGCGTACCAGCACCGGATTTGACGAGCGGCGCGGCGGTGGTCAGCGGGGAGTCGATGGTTAGGGTGCCGGCGGCATCCGTGACATAAACCGTGTAATCACGTGTAGTGCCAGAGGTGGCGAGACCGGTGATGGAGGCACCCATGCTGTGGCTGGCCGCACCGGCAGCGATGATGCCCCCGGAGTTGATGGTCAGCGCCCCCGTGGGACTGGCGGTGAGGGCGATGGCTGTGCCAGAATCGAACACCAGCGAGTTGATGGCCGCGAGTGTGGTGACCGCCGTCGATACGGTGTAACGGGTGTTGTTCCCGGCCGTCAGCGTCACGAGATCTTGATCGTATTCTGCCGCCGCCAGCGGACGCAGGCCATTGGTGGCCCCGGTGTTCGTGACAAAGGAGTTGCCCACACCTGCCAAGGCGGTGGCCCCCACAAAATATGGGAAAATAATGAGGTTCTTGGTCGTGCCGACCCCACCGCCCGCTGTGGTGCCGACTCCGGCGAGTCCGCCAGTCGGTGCTGTCGTGAAGATGATTCCACCGCGCTGTGCGGTGACGGAATCCCCCAGCGCAGGCCCACGCACGAGGGCCGTGGCGTGGTTGTTGACATTGGCCAGGCTGGAGAATAGGATCGCGCCTGCGGTACCGTTGGATGAGGTGGCACTGATGATGTTATGCCCTGCTCCAAGGGTGAGGGCCCCCACGGTTTCCGTTCTGCCAGTAATATTGCCTGAAAGCGATGCCTGAATGCCAATACCTAAGGCGGTGTTGTTGAGCAAGACAGTGGCATTGTCGTTCACCTTGGTGGGGGTAGCATTCTGATCCATGGCAATCGCTAGACCGCCGGTCCCGTTTAAGACGACCGCCGCTGCCGCAGAAAGCTGAGAGAAAGCGCCGGACATTGTTACCTGCCCCTGGTCCACCTGGAATGTGCCCGTGAAGGCCGTGCTGTTGCCGGTGTAGGTCAGGGTCGAGCCCCCCGTTTTGATAATCGTACCATTGCCGGTGAAGAAGCCAGAAAATGTGCTGATCGCCGTCTCATTGATGGTGAGTGTGTTCGAGCCGATGTTCACGTTGCCCACGACGATGCCAGTGGTGGCATTGCCGCCTGCAAGCGCACCAATGGTCTCATTGGCCGATAGTTGGAGTTCGTTCGTCTGATCGTCCGCGAGGGTGACGGCGGAGGTATCACCAATTGCGGAGCCGTTGGCGATCAAGGTACCCGCCTGAATCAGGGTGGCACCCGTATTGTTGTTCACCCCAGTGAGCGAGAGCGTCCCGGTTCCAGTCTTGGTAACCGCCGTGGTACCGGTGATCACGGAAGAGACCGTCAGGGTCGTCGCACTGTCCTGGGTAAAGATCAGTTCCTGGGATCCAGCGGCGAGCCTGCCGCCGGAGATGGTGCGCGCGCCGCCGGTCACCGCGGTGCTGGTCATGAGAATGCCGCCACTGTTGACACCCAAGACGCCGCCCGAATTGATGGCTACGGCAGAAGCGACGTTGGCAGCGAAGCGTAGGCTGTTGAGATTGGCGGAGTCGAGGTTACCGGAGTAACCGGTGGCGGGGCCAGTCTCTTTATCACTGACGTTGATACCTGCCGTCCAAGAGCCGATGACCTCTTGAGTTGTCGTCGTCGCGGCCACGATGTTGCCGTCCGCCGCATTGGTGGTATTTTTGGCAAAGAAAGTGCCAGTGCTATCCGTGACCGTGGCGTAGCCGCCGAGGATGCCATTGCCACTGGTGCCAACGGTGTTGAGCGTGTCGGTGGTGATGCCGTTGGTCGCGGACTGTGTTCCAGTGGGTAGGGCAAAGCGGATCGTTCCGGCGCCTGCCGCACGGGTGATGGCGTTGAGGTTGAGGACAGCACCTCCAGCTCCGGCGTTTACCGTGATGTTGTTGGCCCCGCCATTGGCAAGAGTCAGGGATGCCACAGTCTGGGCCGTGGCTGCGGTGTTACCCATGATCGTGAGTGTGCCACCTCGCATGTCAATCCCCGTGGTGGCCGTGAGCTTGCTCGTGTTGAAGGTCGTGTAATCGAGAACCAGATTCCCGGCATCCACACGTGCTGCAGTGGCGCTGGAGAGGTTGTTTGCGGAGCCAGACAAGGTGAGATCGCCCAAACCCTGTTTGATGAAGGCAATGGGACTGACGAGATTGGCGCTGATGGAGCCGCGGATGAGGTTCAGCGTCGTGGTGACGGTGAGGTCGCTCGATGCCGTACCCGTGATCACCCCTATCAGGCCTGTCGTCGCCAGACCGAGGTCGAGACGATCCGTGGTGAGGTCGAAGGTGCTCATGTTCAAAGTGTTGGTGGCAGCCGTGCCTCCCTGACCGATGAGGAGGCGGTCAAAGCCCGAGGCTGTAACCGCGTTATCTGCTCCGAGATTGATCGTCGCACCGGCCTGAATCTGAAGTGTAGCGTCCGCGCTGGCCCCAAAAGTCAGGGCGTTCGTGCTGTTTAGGTTCAACACGGTGCTGGCACCTGTGACCGTGAAATCATCCGCGATGGTCGTGGTGGCCCCGGAAAAGGTCCAGGTGCCGCTGCTCATGGTGGCATCTGCAGTGATGCCTGTCTGGGTGAGACCACCGGTCAGAAGGCCAGCACCAGTGCCGGTGAAGGTCGGGTTGATCGCGTTGGCATTGATGGCCCCAGCATACGTAATCGTCGCCCCACCTGTCCCATTTGCCGCCAAGGTGGAACCGAGCGTCATGTTGATGGCCCGGTTGGTGGACTGGCTGATGCCGCCGATGAAGGCAAGGGTGCCGCCACTTAGCGTAATGCCATCCGTGCCCTGACCGAGGTTGCTGGCCGCACCACCATTGTCGCTAACGGTACTGAAGCCGAGCGTTCCCGCGTTCACCGTGACGCCGCCAGTGAACGTGCTGGCCCCTGTGAGGTTTGTCGCGCCCGCACCGTTCCTGAAAATGCCGCCCGCGCCGGAGAAAATCTGCGACTCGGCGATGGTGCCACTGGAACCACTCCAACCGACACGACCCGCCTGGATGTCCACAGTGCCCGAGAAACCCGTGGTGATGCTGGAGGTCATGAGGTCGCCCGCGCCGGTCTTGGCCAGCGTGAAGAGACCCGCCGGAGCACCGACAGTCAACGTGCCGGTGCCCGCTCCATTGTTGGCCACGTCGATCGTGGCGGCACCAGAGAGAGTAAGCACCCCAGTGGTCAGGCCGTAAGCCGTGCCGCTGGTGATGTCATTCGAGTTCACCGACAAAACGCGCCCCGCGCCGAGAGTGAGCGCGCCCACCGTGTGCGTGGTGGCTGTCGCCGCTGCCGTGACGCGGTCCACCTGGATGGTGGAGTCGGCATTCACCGTAATGGTGCCATTGGTGAAACTCGTGGCCGTGTCGTTGCTCAGACGAAGGGTTCCACCATTGAGGTTCTGAACGACTGCCGATGAAGCAGGCAGCAGGGCGGTAGCACCTCGGAGTTCGAGGATACCCTCATTGATGCTGACGGCCGAGCCTGCAGTGGCCGTGGTCAGAGTGCTGACCCCGTTGAGGATCAAGGTTCCCGCGCCGGACTTGGTGAGGCCGGCTGTGCCGGTGAGGGTGTTCGTGTTGCCGCGGTCGAGCTGCAAAGTTCCGAGAACATGAAACAAGGCCTCATTTGCACCGAAGGCGAAAACCGTTTCGAGCGTGCCGCCGGAGGAAAACACGGTGCTCGACCCGCCTGTCTGCAGGACACCACCACTGATCGTGATGGTGCGATCCGACGTTGTGGGTGCAGTAATATCCACACCACCGTCCAGCGTTAATGTGTAGAGGGTGCGTGCAGCCCCAACGGCCGACGCCACCGTCACAGATGGCCGGGCATTAATAGTCGCCGCACTCCAAGTTGTTTCAGCACCTTGGGCGTGCGAGGCGAGCGCCAGCGGAACCACAGTCTGGTTCGTGCCCGCACTGGTGGGGTAGTTGGCAAAGGAGATGAGCGAGCCATTGTTCACGACTGCATACTTGAGGATGCTGTTTACCAGTGCCGGAGCCGTGCTCAGAACCACGTTCGCTCCGGAGTTGTTGTTGAGGTAGAGTGTGCCGCCAACGACGCTCCTTGTAATCGACGGAATGGTCAGCGTGCTCCCGCCCGCGCCCGCCGTGCTGTTGATCGTCAGCGCGCCGGCATTCAGCGTGAGCACGCCGAGCGTCTCCGTGGTGGCCGCCGCGTTGCCGATGAAATTAATCGTGCCCCCCGAGGAGGCAATGGCACCGGCGGTGCGGTTGCCGTTGTTTGTCACGGAATTATCCAAGGACAAGGCACCTCGATTACCAATGGTCACTCCGCTCGTGCCAGCCATTTCTCCAGCGCCGCTGAGTGTCAGCGTGCCGCCATCCACATTCAAGGCGCCTAAGAAAGCTGAGGTGCTGTTGCCTGAGAGGTTCAGTGTGCCCGCGCCGGTCTTCTTGAATGTGGTACCTGCGATGCCCGTAATCACGCCACCATAAGCAACCGCATTTGCCGAGGCCACCACCTGAGCGGTGCCCGTGAACGTATTGCCAATGGTGATGCCGCGGTTGGAATTGATCGTTGGATTCCCCGTACCGGTGAATTGCAGCGTGCCGCTACCAGTGAAGTTGATGCTGTTCGCCGTCACTCCACCGGGAACCGCGCCCAGATTCAAATCCGTGGAGATGGAGAGTGTGCCCGCGTTGATCAGCGTGTTCCCGTTGTAGCTGTTCGTGCCCCCAAGCACCAGAGTGCCCGCACCAGTCTTGGTCAGATTGAAAGTGCCCGCGCCATCATCGACGGTCGAATTGACCGTGGCGGTGAGACCGGAAGCCACGTCGAAACTGGAGTTCGCGAACAACTCGAGCGTACCACCACTCAAAGTGACAAGACCCTCCTCGAAGTTGAGGCCGCCGATCACCTGAGTACCGGAAACGGTGATGGTGTAAGCCTGGGTGGCATTGGAGCCAGCAGCGATGTTCAGCGTGTCATTGGCGGCCCAGGCCGCGACTGCACCCGTGCCGTTAGCGGTGCCATTGAAGAATGTATTCGACGCATCCCACGTTCCTGTGGCAGTGCCGCCGCTCGAGGCTCCGGCCGTGGTGCCGTTGATGTCCCAGTAAACGATCGCCCCCTGTAAGGGCTGACCGATCTGCCACGTGAGCAGAAAGACGATCATGATCAGGCCAAGCGGTTGTCTCTTGGGACGTGATTGCTTCAGCATAATTATTTTAATTCCTTTTTTTGGGGGGGGCCTGCCAGTAAATAAAACTAGAAATCTGGAGTCAAGATTTTGTTCGCTCGTGACTAAAGTTTTTTGTGCCGCGGTTGTAACCTTGTTGTGGGCTATTCTTGTCGCCTTCTTAGGCTAGGCTAGGAAACCGCAAGAAGCTCGTTCCCCCGCCGTTCAACCGCACCGCCATGAGACTTCCGACCTTGCT
>CANIBP010000076.1 GCA_947466075.1 Verrucomicrobiaceae bacterium | reverse complement strand
TCCCTCGAATGCCTCGCCCTGGTCACCGGCCTTGCCTACCGCGGCGACTCCATGACCGCGATCGCCGAACGCCACGGCGTGACCCGCGCCGCCGTCTCCAAGCGCTGCGTCGAGTTGACTATCGCTCTCAACGTGAAGCCCAGTCGCGCCATGCGCCCTCTCAGCGCCCGTCACAAATCCTGCGCCTCGCGCGTGAACCACCTCGAAAACCACCCATGAAACCCGCCCGCATCCAAACCAAAGTCTCCCTCACCCGCACCGGCCTGCAAATCGCCAAGGATCTCACCTTCGACGAATGGAAGGACATGGCCGCCCGCTTCGGCACCGCCATGGCCAGCGCCGCCTTCGTCATCGGCGACTGGCTCGTCTATGGCGAGGACCACTTTCGCGGCCAGAAACGCCTCCCAGGCTTCGAGCAGGAACCCATCGGCAGCGCCCGCATCCCCCAGGAGATCTACGAGGAGGCCCTGCGTCTCACCGGCCTGGACCGCAGCACGCTGGCCACCTACGCCTACGTGGCCCGGCGCGTGCCCTCTTCGTTGCGCAACGAACATCTCTCCTGGGAGCACCACAAGGCGGTGGCGAAGCTGGATGAGACCGGCCAGCAGCGCTGGCTGCAAATCGCGCTGGACCATGCCGACCCCGTGATCGGTCCCGTGCCCACCCGCCGCCTGCGCAAGAGCATCATCGTCGGACGCCTTCTCACCCCCAAGGAAATGATGATCGACCCGGCCGACCGTGGCCGCCTCAACCACATCCCCTTCCTCAACCGCCTCAACGCGTGGTGGTGGCAGATGAAGGAGGACGGCTGGCTCAAACGCGCCACCCGCGAGCAGAAGGAAATCCTCGTGCGCGACCTCAACTTGGTCACCCGCATCATCAAGGAACTCCAAGCCTGACCTTCAGCTCCTCACCCATCCCTCCAACTCAACCACCAAACCCCACTCACCCCCATCATGGACACCGACACACCCCTACAAGACCAAGCCCTCGACCACGTTCGCGAACTGCTCTCCACGCACTGGCGCGAGGCAAAGGACTCCGCCGACGATGACGGCAAATTCGCCATCAGCCTACGCATCAGCGTGCAGAACGGCGCTCCCGCCAAGCTCAAGGTGAAGTGTTCGATCAGCAAAACGATCACCGACGAGATCGAGAGCCAGGTCGATGACCCCGACCAGATGAAGCTGCTGTAACTCAATCAAAACCAAACCAAAACCCGAATCCCCTTATGACACCCGCAGACATCATCGCCTGGGCGCTTGCCCTCGGCATCGCATGGATCGTGCTAGCCTTATGCATCCCCATTGAGCGCTGGGTGAGCGACTACTTCGCCACTAGGAATGCCGTGCTCAAGAGCCTGGAGGCACGCATGCTCGCGTTGGAGCAGAAATCCGAGGATGCCAATCATCCCTCAGCCAGTGCAGGTTCAGGATCAGTCTTGAAATAGCAGTGTTGCGTTTCATTCTGTATCACATGGCTCGCAAACGGTCAGACTTCAGTTACCAAACCAAGGCGGAAATTTTTCGGCGAGATCGCGGGACTTGTGCATTCACTGGAGCGTGTTGTTGGATTCTCGATCACGGCGCAACGTGGTTAGCGATTGTTGATTGGGTCGACCACGTCCAGCCGTCGACTAAACGAGGACCTTCAACGCTCGATAATGGAGTCTGTGCGTCGTGGAAGGCAAACCAGCGCAAGAGTGCTAATGGCAGGGACAGGCAGTATTGGTTTCGAAATGGCTATCCCACAGCACATTTTATAGAGGAAGGCGGCGTTCTTTCTCCGGATTTGATTGACCAACTAAAACGACTGAAGAATCTCCAGCCCAGTGACTGGTATTTCAACAAAGCACTGCACAACCTACTGTTAGCATTCGACCGGCGCTACTTTCCCAACAATTACGATCGGAATTTTGAATACTACTGTGAGGCTGTTCTCAGCTTCCTGACCGAATGGCGCAAAGCACTCAATCGCGATAAAGACAAAAAGTCGATGGAGGCACGGGGGGTGTTGAAGCGTCCACTTACGAAAGACATGCGCCTAATGCTAGACTTGCGTGAGGCAAAAACCCTTTTTGATGTGAAACGGATTGCAGGACGTCTTGGCCCTATCTACCGAGCGAACTACAACGCATTTTATGCATTCGTGAATGTGGCCACCAGCGCTGGTAGACGCTCGGTGCTTCTGAGAAGCAGGAAGAACCCACTGGTTTCCACTCGTGTCGTCCGACAAATGAGCAGCATTGTGAAATTGCTTGAACCAAGTTGTGGACGTCTCTCTGCGGATTGAGCGTGCAAACGCGCGTTTTCCTGTTGAGAAATTCCATCACCGCCTGGCTTCGGCTCCAAGCTCAGGTGAACACCAGCCCGACAAATAGGAAACGACCCGACTGCTGCCAGATTGACTCGCCACGCAGGCCATGCCCCGCCTGCGGTATCGTGCCACCAAATCTCCCTCTCGACTCGAAGAACGCTTCCTGATGCTCTGGAAACACGTCAAGGGGCCGGACTTGGAGAGAGAATACCGCTTCCATCACGAGCGGCGTTGGCGGGCCGATTTTGCGCAAATGGAAGCCCGTGTGCTGATTGAGATCGAGGGCGGCATCTGGGTCAACGGCCGCCACAACCGCGCCGCCGGGTTCAACGCTGATCTGGAGAAATATCTGGAGGCGAGTCTGGCCGGTTGGCGTGTGTTTCGATTCGGTCCCGATCAGATCACCATGGAAAACGTTGAGCGACTGGCTCGCCTGATAGCCTTCACCACACGCTTGCCAGCAAAGGATCATCGAGCATTTGCAGCCGCAATGCAGAGTTCAGCGCCGTGATCCGCCCCATTGCCTGCAATGCCGCTTCCCTCTGTCCTAGCCCAGCTCTGACCCTCGCTAGTGACCACCAGACGGAAACGCTGTCAGGCATGATCGCTACGAGACTGCCACCAAGAATCTCCGCCATTTGCCAGTTCTTCATGCAGACGAGGGATTCCAGCCTTAGTTCGAGAACGCGAGGGTGATTCTTTAATTCCGTCGGCAAGTCTTCCAGAACTTCCCATGCATCGTCGCCAATGCCTAGAGCCACAAAGCCTTCTGCCTTTTCGATGGCTTGCTGCAACGCATTCATCCCTCTCCCGGCCCTCCAAGCATATTCGGATGGGATTCACTCCAGAACAGCGCACGATCCAGCACCTCTTTGACCCATTGGTTAATACCGGGCTCCTTGCTCTCGCGTGATCCGGCGATGTTCAGAGTCTTGATTCCGTGCTCCGCGATGAAATTCTGTATCAAAACCTCAGGCTGGAATAGACTGCCTCTGCTGATGTGAATGCACGGCTTCTTGTGTTTCTTAGCAAACTCCACTGTCCGCATCGAACCGCCAGTGATCTCGGCGGCAAAGGTGAATACAAGGGTGCCATCTGTATCACGCACATTCCATTCCGTCCGCTGGAGGTAATTGGCACTCGGAGACTCCTTGAGTTGGTATTGTCCACCAATGGGACCATCTTCTGCCTTCCGGCCCTTGGGACACCAACCACCATGAGGAAACTGGTGCCAGATGGCGACGTCGAGTCCGGCCCGATCTGCTCCTGTCTGCCCTCCGGAAATGATTTTGGTGATGCCCATGGCCGCATATTCTGCAAGCTAAGCCCCATCACAACTGCATTGATCAAAGTTCCTGCCATCGCCCTCCTGTTTCTGGTTCTGTGCTGCTCCATCGCCAAGGCTCAGAATGCGGCGATGGGGGCCATTCGCTCACTCACGGATCCGGCCAAGATCGCCACACTCAAAGACCCCCGTGCTTCCAATGACAGGCTGTTGAAGCTGATCTATTGGCTCCATCAGGCGCAGCAGGCAGGACAGGACCCGCAGGTGATTCTCGATGCCTCCCTTATGCAGCAGCCAAGGCTGCATCTGGTGAAGGAATCCTTGCTGCGAAACCTGGTCATCGCGTTTCGTCTGGGGCTGCTCACGCCGCAGAACCTCGATGCCATGAAAAGAGGCAAATCACCCACTGTCACCTTGGGACCGTATGCCGGCGAGATTGCCGAAGTGGATCACATCCTGCCGGTCGCCAAGTTCCCGCAGTACGGAAAGGAATTCTGGAATCTGGAGCTGATGCCGCAATCCTTGAACCGAAGGAAGAGCGATACGGTGGGGCAGAGGCAGATGGATCTGTTGAGAAAACTGGATCTCTGACGAGCCCGGAAACTTCAAAGCATTGATTTTGAATCATTTCACCGATGCGCACGGTGAAAAAAGTGGAAAGCACAAATTCGCGTTTGCATGGAATTTGCGTGGTGGGGCGCCTACCCAAGGACACGGACGCGCACGGAAAGAGATTCCCTCCACATCGGCATAGGGCAACGATGCTTTCACAATTCATAAGGATTTCATTTGAATTTCGAATGAATACACAATAGAAAGCAGCATGAACGCAAGTGACGCTATCAAAGAAATCCAAACCAAGCTTGGCCTTGACCAGCAAGAGCTTGCCAAAGCCCTCGGGGTCAGTCCTGCCACCGTGCATCGCATGTTGCGGCAGGCGGACAAGGAGATTGATCTGGAGATCCATACATTGATCGATTGTGTGGCCGAGGTCTTGAACAACGCGAAGGCCAGCGGCCTGACGCTTGAGGACATCAAGAATGCGGCAATCAAGACGGGATTCGCCGGCATTGTCGCCCGTGGAGCCACGGCGGGGATCATTTCACAGGCCCGGCTGGGCCTCCTGGCAAGTGCCACGCGCTTTAGCTGGATCGGGGCGCTGGGAGGTGTCGTCGGTGCCATTACCGGAGCGGCGGCCTTGAGCTTCTTCCAAAAAATCCAAGCACAGCCCGACGAAGCAAGCCCGGGCCCACCAAAACGGCCGGTAGCCAAGAAGACCTCCAAGAAACGCAACTCATGAACCTCACCGACAAACTTTCCAATCTGGCCAACCTCGGACGAGAGGCCGCCCAACAACAGCGCGACTCCTTGCTAGGCGATGCTGAACAACGTCTCAAGAGCCTCGCTGATCCGCTGACGCGGCGAATCGAGCGGGCATTGTACATCGCCGCAGGGCTGATCACTGGTGGACTGGTGGCTCTTGCCACTGCAATCGCGCTTCGGTAAACGTCAGCATGATCGAATCATGTCAGATCGAAACACTCACGCAGCGTCTGGCGGCACAGGCCCCTCGCTCGACAGCGCGGTCCAATCGGCCATCGCGCTAAGCCTCGCTGCCGCTGCCGGTCTTCAGACGCAGGTGGATGCGGCCCTGCGCATGGTCAGTGCCACCGTGACGCAGGCTGCCGTCGCTCCCACCACAGGCGATGAGCCTGAAGTGATGCGCAGCCTGCAATCCAAACTGGAGGCGGCACGAGCAGAGGCGAGCGACCTGTTCACCCGCCAACGAGAAGCGCTGAGCACGGTAAACCTAGTCATGTTCGGCAGGACGGGCGCGGGCAAGAGCAGCCTCATCGAGGCGCTCAGCCACGGCGATGGAGTCACCATCTCCACAGGCGAAAGCGACTTCACCACGGAAGTCCGGCCAGTAGCGTGGAACGGCGTGAGATTCATGGACACACCAGGCATTGGCGGCTGGGGGCGGACTTGCAGCAGAGATGAGTTGGAAGCTCGCACACGCAAAGCTGCCGAGGTGGCCGACATCGTGGTGCTGTGCTTCGACAGCCAGAACCAACAGGCTTCTGAGTTCGAGAAAATCGCGGCCTGGGTGAAGGAGTTTGGGAAACCGGTAATCGTCGTGCTCAATGTCCGAGCCTCGAAGTGGCGTTGGTGCGAAAGTGTCCCTCTGTGCAGCCAACGGCAACGCCTCTCCGGCACGGTTCGAGAGCATGTATCGAACATTGAAACTGAACTCGCCAACATCAGCATTCACAACGCCTCGGTAGTTGCGATAGGTGCGCAGCGGGCGGTGTATGCACGGGCAGGCGATCCCTTTCGTGGGCCGCAGGCAGAGCAGTGTGGGAAGCTACGAGAAATGCTGGGCCGTGATGAATTGCTGCGCCAGTCGAATCTCGAAGTCTTCGAGGCGATCATTGTGGAAGCCCTGGCAAATCATGCGGTGGAGATTCGTCTCGGCATGTTGCACTCCCAAGCGCGCGCATTGCTGGAACGACTGACCCGAGACCTCCAGGAAGCCTGTGATGAATCGGCGATGGCAGCGGAGGTTCTGGCTCGTGCGATCACAAGTATCTTCGAAATCATCGGCTATCCTGCCGAAGGTAGTGCCACCCGCGAGACTCTGCCAAAAACCGCCAGCGGCGAAAGCTTGCTCGCCGTGACCGAGCAGGCACGCGGGGGTGCCTACACCGCAAGTGCCGAGGGTAAGGTGCAGCGCTTTGCCCATCAGCGCCTCAAGGCGGAACTCGGGGTGCTTCGCTCCAATTCACTTCGATCTGCGGACAACGAAATCGCCAACTGTTTCAACAAGGGGTGTGACTTGGATGGCGAGGAGTTTAACCGCCGGGTGTATGACCCCGCCCAGATCGAAGCCGCTGGGAAGAAGGTGGTGGTGGAATCTGCGGAGTTGCTTCGGCGGGAACTGAATCTGACTCTGGCTGATGCTAGGATGGACGTGGAATTCGCCGCCAACGAAGCTGCGGAAACAGCGGGCGCAACGGGTGCTGTGCGGCGCAAAGTTGGCTACGCCGCAAAAATTGGCGGTATTCTCGCGGGAGCGGCTGCGACACTTGCTCCTGTAGTATTGCTTGATCCGGAGCCCATCAGCAAAGCCACGCTTGCTGTTACGATGGTGGCCCTGGGAATCCTTTCCGCGGTGCTGAATTGGTTTGGCGGCAAGCAGGCTCGCCAAGCCGAGCAAGAGCGGCAACACGCAAAATCCTCCGCTCTTGCCAATGTCCGCCGCCATGTGAATGACGCCTATGATCGAATGGAGCAACAAGCTGCTGATCGGGTGAATGCAATGGTGCTGGCAGCAGGCTTGGCCACACTCTTTAAGCCCCTGGAGAATGCAGGTGCGCTCTGGACATTCACCACCGCTGCCAAGCAAGCGTTGCATGACCTAGAGCAGCTTCGTGAAGTCCTACCGCTAGCAGCGAATGCGCAGCAATTGCTTCATGAAAGTGCGCGACGTATCGCCGGAGCCCGCTCTGGCTTGCCAGGTGCATCCGGCATGTCCCGCGTGTTGCTGGGCGAGGATTGGCTGAACGATGACACGGGTATTGATGCAGCCTCTGGCAGTGCCGAACCGAAGCGCACTCGGGCTTACGACGCTGGCTTGTTCGCACGCTTGTTTGCAGGCTTTCAGCGTTTCGCCGAACGCTTCGGCGGCGGTGTCAGGCGGGGAGATGGGGTAAGTTGGCTAGCGGATGCGGAAGGCCAGCTTGCCACGGATGCCTTTGCTACTGCTCCGATGGCAGAACTGCGCCAGCTCGCAGCGGCGGGGCTGCCGCGCTATCATCTTTTCGGCGACTACAGCAGCGGCAAGACATCCTTCATCAAGCGCCTGCTCATTGACTCTGGATTGTCCCTTCGTGCCACCTTGGAGGTGCGCGCTGATCCCACGACAGACGGCCCACACACCTACGAGTGGGAGAACGCGCTGCTGGTGGACTCGCCAGGGCTGCAAAGCACCAAGGAGGCCCACGCAGCCGCTGCGTTGCGGGCCGTTTCTGATGCCAGCGCGCTCATCTGTTTGCTTCAGCCCAACTTGCTAGTGGGTTCGACGGAAGCGCTGGAACTTGTTCTCAAAGGCGACCCAGCGAGCGGGCTGGCACCGAAGCTCGACCGCACCCTGTTCATCATCCATCGCGCGGACGAACTCGGTGCTGATCCTGATGTCGTCCCGGAGCAGTATGCTCAGCTCTGTCAGCGCAAGAAGATCGAGTTGCGCCAGGCGCTGGCCTCGCGCGGTATCAGTGTGGATGAAGACCGCATCCTGTGCATGGCAGCGGATCCACACGGAATGGTCGGAGATCGTCGCGATGTGAATGCAACCCAGTTTGACCACTTTCGGGCATGGGATGGCTTTGACGAGTTTCACCGTGCCATGCACGTGATCAACAGGCAGAGCGCGGGCTTGGATTACACCCTGCTGGAAGGTGGACTTGCCCGCCTTGGCCGGGTGGATGCTGCCGCCGCGAAGGAGGCTGCCACGCTGAAGCAACGTGCGGGAGTCTTTCGCCGACAACACACCATGCTGACCGAGATCACCGAGGAGGGTCAGCGGCTGTGCGACGAATTGCAGGCCACCGCCCGGCGCATTGTGGAGGACCACTCAGGGAATCTTCGCGACCGAGTCACAGCCTCCGCCAATCAGGTCGAGATCGAGGCCGTAGCGAAGCAGTTGTCGGCGTGGTGGACACAGCCTGAATTCGTGGTTGAAGCTGAGCGCTGGCAGACGGAAGCACACGCCAAGATCAATCTCTGGTGGCAGCGCGGTACGGACCAACTGGAGCGCTCACTGAACGCACCACGTTTCAGAGCCACGCTGGCGGGTGCATCCTGTAACCTTGATGTCTCGGGCTTCGAGCCACCTCCACCGAACTGGTTCAAGCGAACGCTGGACGCTGTTGCCCAGCCGCTAAAAGGGGCGACACGCGATATGGTCTATGCTGCGGGCAAAGCGTTGGGGGGCAAGTTTCGGCCCTATGGCGCGGTCAATTTGGCTAAGACGCTGGGCCGTGTGGGTGCCGCGCTCGGTGTGGTCGTCACGGCGTTGGACATCATCGAACTCTACAACTCCTTCGGCGCGGAGAAGAAGCGCCAAGGCGACAGGGCAAAGCTGGATGCCTTCATCCGCGACACGACAGAGCAAGTGCTTGTCTCTATTACCCTTGGCGATGAAGAAGCGACGGGGCCGCTCGGTTGCCTGAGTGCGCTCACCAATGAACTCGCTAGCATCGGGCGCGAACTCGGTCTGGAGCGCGATACCATCAACATCCAAAATGAAACCCTGCACGCACGCCGCCAGCGCTATCATCACTGTATCGCCGCTGCCTGGAAAGCATTGGGGCAAACACCACCAACACCATGACTGACGAACTCAAACACTGGAACCAAGCTGCATGGGAAGTGGCCGACAAGCTGCCGGGCGCCATCGGCACCGAGCTGCAAGCGACATGGAAAGAGCACTCCAAGCAAGACAAGGTCATCGTGACCTTCTTTGGCCCCTACGACTCGGGCAAAAGCACGCTGCTGAAGCGCCTGCTCGTGGATGATGAGCGCGAGGTGCCTGAGTGGCTGACGATCAGCGCGCGGCGTGAGACCTTTGAGCGCAACGAGGCCGAGGCGCTCGGCCTGATCATTCGCGACACCCCTGGAGTCGCAGGAGGTAATCAAGAACACGAAGCAACAGCATGCGATGCGTTGCTGCTCACGGATGCGGTGGTGATGGTGCTGCCGCCGCAGTTGATCACTGGCGACCGCGAGGCCATCACCAGCGTGCTCGATGGTTCCCATTTTCACTGTACTCCCGATTCCGCCTTCGCACCCGGCGGGCTTGTCATTGCCCTCACGAGAATGGATGAAGCCGGGGTGATGCCCAACATTGATCCCGCTGGATATGCAGAGCTTATCCAGCGCAAACGCCGCGAGCTGAGTGCCATCCTCGCAGCGGCGAAGGTGGATGAAAGCCGCCTCACCATTCATGCCCTCGCCGCAGACCCGGATGGCATGGTAGGCAGCGCCCAAGACGCCACACCGCAGACCTACAACAGCGGGCGTGCTTGGGACGGCATGGTCGATATTGTGACAACCTTGAGGGCGCTGACGCAGCGCAAGGCAGAGTTGCTTGTGTGGGGCGAGCGGCGCTTCTTGCGTTTTCATCTTGGCAACTCATGCCGCTCGCTAGAGGATGTTGCTCAACAGACACGGATCGCCAGTGAAGCCGCAACCAATGAAGCCGAGGCCCATGGTCTCGCGCTGGCTCGGTTGAAAGCTCTCCTGGGCGGTGCCCGCTCAGATTTGGAGCATCGGATCGGTGAAGAGGTCGCATCAGCGAGCCGCCGTAGCGGAGCGGATCACAGCATTGTGCTCGAGATTCTCACCAACCGCATGAACTCCACCTTGGATCGTTGGTGGCAGGCTCAAGACGCTGCCTTGGATTCTTTTGCAGCAGAGACGGACGCGGAGGTCAAGCAACGGCACGAACGGCCAGACTGGCAGTCCATTTTCGATCTTCTGTTCGAGGAAGAAGAGCCGGAAACTAATGACGCAGTTAAGGCACCCCCTCCGAAGTCACGACGCGACGAAATCCTGCGTATGAACAAGATCATACAGAAAGCCTTCCGCGAAGCTATGCCTCATGCTCTCGACATGCCGCTGGAGAAGGCGCGCGTCGAACTTCAGCAGCTCAAGCAGGCAGGATCGTTCCAAGAATATGCAAAGCAGTCGGCACGGCGTGCAGGCAGACTGAGCGACCCGGCGCACGCGGAGCAAGCACGGCGGGCATTGTTGATCGATGCTGGATTCGCTGTGGCCGTCCCAGCTCTGCTGGAGATCGGCGGCGTGATCGGAGAGATGCAGGCAGACGCCAAGGCAGCACAAGAACGCATCGACAAGCGGGCCAAGCTACAGGCAGACGTGGACACGCTTTCTCACAAACTGGCCGAACGAGCATGGACGCTCTGGCATGATGAAGGAATGCCCGCCTCTCTCTCAACCACGCTGCGTGAAGTTCACGCAAACGCTTCATCAAAGGCGGAAGCATTGATACTGCGATTGAAGGCCGTTGCCGACACGCTTGATCGGCTACGCACCCTTCTTGGAGTATCGCCATCCTAACAACCGAGACCGAAACGGAATCATGACCACCTTATCGAAACTGCTCCGCCAGGACGTGGTGGCCATCTGCCATGACGATGGCCGCAAGGTGGGCACGCCTGGCCATGATGACGCCCGCGAATACCTTCGTCAGCGGATCTCTGAAATCGGCTGCGTGCCCTACATCGGCAAATCCTTCGAGCTGCCCTACAAGGTGGCGCACCAGGGTTTCTGCAATTTAGTCGGGCGTATTCCGGGCAGGGACAGCAAACTGCCTCCCCTTCTCGTTGGTGCTCATTATGACTCGGTGATTTCCTTTCCATGTGCGGATGATAATGCCGCCGCTGTCGCCATTGCACTCCATGCGGGCAGGATCATCGGAGAGAGTGGGGGCTTGGAACGCGACGTGGTCGTGGCCATCTTCGATGCGGAGGAGCCGCCCTATTTCCAGGGTCATGCCATGGGCAGCAATCGATTCTATGAGGATCATGTGCTCGGCAAGCGGGAGATCCATGCCGCGTTGGTGATGGATCTGGTCGGGCATGATGTCAGTCTTCCTGACGCTATGTCGGAGGGCCTTCCTGTCATTGATCCGCTCACAGGTTCGATTTACGACTCTGCTAGAAGGGACACTTCAAATCCAGCGCTTCGTTCCCTGCTTTTTGTGACCGGCAGTGAGAGTCACCAGGAACTGACCGGGGTGCTTGGTGCGATTGGTCAGCCAAAGGGTTTGCGCGTCATGCCGACCCTCAACAGCTATGTCGGCGACATGAGCGACCACGGCGTATTCCGCCGCAATGGTGTGCCCTACTTCTTCCTCTCCTGCGGAATGTGGGAGCACTACCACATGCCAACGGACACGCCCGATCGGCTCAACTACGACAAGATGTCGGCCATCACCCATTACGTGATCCAGATGATCACCCTCATGGGGGAGCGTGAACTGGCCGGGAGAACCGGGAAAGAACAAATTCATGATACCCTCGACCTGGAGTCGTCCTTCATGCGTGAGGCATTCGGTGACCTCCAGCAGCTAGTGATGCGATGGGCGGGAATCAGTGACGTGGACACACGCGCGACTATGAGTCAGCTTGTAGAGCGGCTTCTGCTCATGGGGCTTCGCTGACCAGGCCCCTTCACCACAATGCAGTCACATTTCTGCAACACAGCAACGCAGATGGATCACTTGGTGGGGATGATTGGTGATATTTGATGCGGCAAATAGTGCTGGATTTCTGACTTGGTGCGGTTGTAATGCCTTTAACCAATGAGTGCTGAAACGGACAAAAAAACTAGTGGCTCATTCTGGAGCGCGTGCAGCCCCTTCGTGATCCATATACTCCTCATTATGGTGTTGGCAGCGCTATCAGTATGGCTTGGCAACACTGCCAAGACTACTGTGGCCTTTGCCGAAAAACTGGCCGAACAAGAAAAAGCGCTAATGGCCAAGCTGACAGAAGTTGCCAAGATCACCTCAGAGGCCAAGGCAACTGCACAAACATTAGAGACATCTGCTCAAAAGGCAGTCGCAGCGGGGCTTGACTTGAGAGAGATCATGGTCCGTCTAGAAGGAGGAGCGGAGAACTTTGGGCAATCCGCACTAGTCGCTGAAGCCATTGCGGCGGCGGAAGATGCCGAGAAACGCGGCGACATGAATTTGGCGGTGACTTTTATGGTCAATGCTCTCCAAAGACAGCCAGCGAACATTGAAAGCACGAAGCGCTATGTGGATTTGGTCATCAAAACAAAGGATGCCGACCTGATTGCAGGGGCTCAGAGGCTCTTGGAGCAATTGCTGTTTCAAGCAAGACCTGCAGATGTGACCAAGGTGGCAGCGTTTTTGGGACAAATCGTCGAGGCCAGCGATAAAGCGCCCCGACCTTCCGCACCAGAGCCTGAGGTCGCTCTGAACCAAAGACTTGAAGAGATACTAGCTACTCCCATGGGACATGAAGCTGACAAACTCACGGATCGTTTGGAAAGCCTTCTGGGCGTCCGAGAGGAATTTGAGGAAGGCGAGCATCTGGAGGCCGACAAAGTCAAAAAGCTTGCTGAAGGAATAGAGATCACCCAAGCGTGCTTAAAGGGACTTCAGATTCTGGATGCTGCAAAAGTGCGGGTCGATAATGTTGTGGAAGCCGAGCGACAGTTGAGAGGGTTAAATGACGAAAAAAGTCGGGTCTATGCGCTGGCAAGCCTTCAGGCCGCCGAACTTGTTATCAACGAAATCTGGATGGTGAAGCACCGCCTGCTACCCCCAGCAATCGCCGCGCAAATCCAAGAGCTGCCAGCTAAATTAAAAGAGATTGCGACCGAAGTTCAGGATGAGGTGGAAAAAGTGCACGTTGCGTCTGCGAAACAACTCTGGACTGACGTTTGGGCCAAGTTGTCTGTATCCTCCTCAGACTTGTGTGCCGACCGTCTGAAATCATGCGGCAAGGCAATGGTGGACTGCACTGATCTCGCATCAAAAACGCAAGGAGCGAAAGCCAAGATGGAGTTTCGACTGCTGCTGAAAGAGATCGCTGACAAAATGGAATCACTGAGGAAGAACCAGTTTGCTGCCTATCAGAGTTGGGCTGTGGCCGAGACTGAAAAGTCCAGGGCATGGTTCTTGACAAATTGGGTAAAAGTAGAGCACCACGTTGACGATGCCCTCAAGAAGTCAGAAATGCAGAAAATTGATTTTCAACTGCTCGCACCTGAGGTGGCGCAGTTTGTCCAGGATGTGCTTGGTCTCATGCTGAAAGAGTGCGGTGATGCAAAGAAAGCCGACGTGCAGCGTACGTTCACTGTAGGTTCTGCAAAAAAGAAACTGGAGGATTTTTGATGAAACTGACCCTCACAATGATCGCGGCGACCGGCATTTGGGTTACCCCAGATTTGCATGCGCAGCCTGAGAAAAGAAATACCTCCGATAAGATCAGCACAGCGGCAACTCCAGTGGTCACTGGTTTGAGCCAAGCACTTCGAAGAGCCGACTTGACCTTGGCCCATTCAGGTGTTGCGATCAAACATATTCAGGGGGGATTCGGGGAGGCACTGGCAGACGGTTATCTGAGCCGGGGAGCCGAATGGGCACCACTCCGTCAGACCATTGGGCGACAGGGGATTGATCTTTTGCATGTCAAAGTTCTGTCGGACGGCCGCATTGTCGACACCATGGTCAGCGAGGTGAAAACCGGTGGCTCACAGTTGAACTTGACCAAAAGCGGACGCCAGATGTCAACCGGATGGAAGGCTGAGCGCTTGCTGAAGATCAATGATCGCTATTTGAAGCTGAGAGATGCTCTGAATACTGGTCTTCCGGTAATGGAACGCGTTCCCAAAGGCCTGTCCTCCAAGCAATTGTTGGATATTCCGTTAGGAGGTGGAAAGCATGCGGCTGCGTGGAGGGAAAATGCCGCAGCCTCTTGGAAGATTGATACAGCAGGTGCGGACATGGCCCAGGTGAAGACTCAAGTGGGGCGCCTCGGCCAGCATCTCGAGGCTGTGGCGCACGGAAACAAAAGCCACCGCAGCCGCATCCTTCGCCTCCGCTTTGATCCCAAAAACATTCATGTGACTGTCAAAGATGCCTCGGGCTTGGCGCTTGGAACGCAGGAATCACGGTTGCATGTTCTGCACCAGTTTGAAATTCCTTCGCAGACGAAGAATGCGGTGGGAAGTGCATTGCAAAAAGCCTGGGTGGCAGAGTTGCGCCGCACCCAGCCTTTTCTGGCTGACAGCGAAGTGAATGGTCAGGCCAAGGCACTTGCGTCGAAGACCCTGCGTCACGGTTTTGCCGAAAGCTCCAGGAACCGCTTGGTTATTGCCTCGAAGCAGGCGGCAACGACCGGGGCATTGGCTGCGTTTGCGACAGGAGGGCTAGATGCAGCGGCTCAATACTGGGATACCGGCTCGGTTGATTGGAAAAAGACCGGGACAGTTGCACTGGCCGGTGCTGGCAGCGCATTTGCAGGAACCTCTGCCGGTTATTGGACCACCCATGCGCTGCTGAATACACAATCCGGTTTGGAGCTGACGCGCAGCGTGGCGAACGCCATGGGACTTAATTCGACATCCTACACGGCTAATCTGCTTGGCGCTGCATCTGGCGCTTCCGTAGCGGCAGTTGGCCTGCCATATCTACTCTACTTCATGGGGCATACTGACATCACGACAGCGAACCGAATGGCTGTAAGCGGAGGCTTTGGAGTCCTTGCTGGAACTGGAGCAGCCTGGGCTGCAACGTCATTGATCGCCACTTATGGAGTTGCTGGAACAGGAACAGCCATAGCCAGCCTAAGCGGTGCTGCTGCTTCGAGTGCCACGGCAGCTTGGATTGGCGGAGGTTCGGTGGCACTCGGGTCTGCGTTGTCATGGACTGGAGTCGGCTTGATTGCAGTTGGGGCGGGAGTTGTGGTCAATTGGGGCTTTGAAGCTTGGGATCAAAGTGTTGAAGCCGAACGCCTGAAACTCACGGCGCAATATCTGAGCGAGCATTACGAAACCAGAAACTGACAAAGGTTAGTTATGATCGCAGGCAGTGGCTGCTTCACCCCCTCATCTTCGCAGGCAAAGTCTTTTCCAGCGCCGTGAGGATAGCGGCGTGGGCGGCATCGACTTCGGCGGTCTCGAGGGTTTTGTCAGAGGCGTGGTAGGTGAGGGTCAGCCCCCCTCACACCCCGTCCCCGCGCCACGTCCAGGGCCAACTCGACCCGGCCCACTCAAAAGCAATTTCTCCGTCGATCAACTCGGCTGAAACCCAATCTTCCTGCGGTTCTTGCTCCTCTCCCCCGCGTGCTCTGCCTTGGCCTTCTTCGCCTTCGCAATCTCTCGCTCCAACATCCCTTGCGTCACCATCCACTTCGCCGGGTCTGCATCCACACTCCCCGCATGAATCGCATTCACGCATATGTTGAGAATCTCCCCGCCGCTGAGGCCCTTCGATAGCTCCGCGAGAACCGCGTAATCAGCCTTCACCCGATCAGGGTTAGGGAGATGAAGAGCGAACAACTCCCGGCGCATGGAGGCATCTGGATTGCGAAATTTGATGTGGCGCTGGATGCGCCGGAGCAGCGCGGGGTCGTAGTTCTCGAACAAGTTCGTCGTGACGATCACCACTCCGTCGAACCGATCCAACTCCTGCATCAGGCAGTTGCGATTCTGATTGATGCTGGTGGAACAGGATTCGCCGGTGGCGACGCGCTTGGAGAGTAGGCTGTCGGCCTCGTCGAAGAATAGCACTGCGTCATGCTCACGGGCTGCGGCGAAGGCCGCTTTGATGTGCTTGGCGGTGTCCCCCAAGTATTTGGAAATCACCGCGCTGTAGTCCACCTGATAAAGCGGCTTGCCGAGGCGCAGCGCGATGCCAAGAGCGGCGCGCGTCTTGCCTGTTCCCGGCGGGCCGTAAAAGTTCAAAATGCACTTCCCCTCCTGCGGTTGGATGCTGCTCAGGTTCCAGATGCGGTCAAGGTCAGCACGGATCTCCAGTGCTCGCAGTCCGGCCAGAATGTCCGTCTTCACTTCTGCATGCAGGATCAGCTTGTCGAGTTCATGACGCGGCTCAGGCTGCACCAGCAGCCCCACGTCAGGGACGGGTTCTTCTTCATTGCGCCTCCGGCGCGGGTTGCGGTGATCATCGGCCGTGGCCGCGTCGGGCGGCAGTTCGATCTCGGGGGCTTCGGCGTTTCGGTTCAGGGTGCGTGTGGGCATGGTGGTATCGGGTTTGGGTGGTGGTTCATAGCTCCGCAGGTTGCGGATGATTCAGCCAAAGATCAGGATGGCGGCCATCAGGCCGACCAGCGCGATCCAGGCAAAGAGGTCGTTGGAGGTCATGGGCGGATCAGGGTTGAGTGGTGAGATGCACGGTGAGAATCTTCCCGTGCAGGGCAGGCAGGAACCGGCTGGCCGGACGCACTTCGCCGTGGCTGGTGGTGACGGATTCGACGTGGTAGCCTTCGGTAGTGAAGTAGCTGCGCGCATCGCTGATGGCGGCGACGTCATCCGCATACCAGTCGGCAAACGTGGCGTTATCGCCCACCTGTGCGTCGTTGATGAACAGTAAGATGTGATACTTGCAGAGGGAATCGTTCATGAATCCTGCCTCGTCACCGTGGCTACCGTTGTCGCACCGTTTTGATCACCATATTTCATCGCAACTCAGGTGATGAATCGGTGCTTCATCATGGCGCGGCATTCTTCCAGCGGGCTGCGCAACTGCACGGGGTAGGCCGCGTCGGCCCGTTTCATCACCACGCCCTCGAAGAACTCGGCTCCCAACTGGTGATTGCTCTGCCGGAGGCTCTGGTAAAACGCGAGAGATTCGTTTTGGGAGGTCACCATGTGGCTGGTGGTGAGCAGGAGAGGCGGTTCATCGCCTGCATGGAGTCCGCTCGAAAATGGCTCCAGTGGAACGCGCAGGGATTCAAGGAACTGACGGCGCTCGACATAGCTCGGTGTGAACATCGGATCAGAGGGGATCGCATCGAGCAGGATGAGCGTGCCGCGTGCGATCTGATGCCGGCGTTCCAGTGCTTCGCAGTCGGCCCAGATGAGGCCGTCATCGGCGAGATCACGCAACTGCTCCACCGCATCACGAAAACACGCCGCGATGGTCAACCTACCACCGTGGCGGTTCCACAGCGTGCCGCTGG
>CANIBP010000075.1 GCA_947466075.1 Verrucomicrobiaceae bacterium | reverse complement strand
ATCTGGCTCTGGCTGCGTGATGGCACCCACACGAGCGGACCGCGCGGATCGGTCGCATCGATGGAGATACCGTGCGCGTTGCTGAGATTCGCGGCGTCCTTCGTGGGTCCACCCCATTTCTTGATGAGCTTTCCCTCCAGCGTGAACTCATAGATGAAGTTCGATCCGTAGCCGTCCGCGATCAGCAGCGTGCCACTGGGCGTGTAAGCCGCGTCACAAGGCATGAATTTTCCTTCGTTGATGCCGAGCTCCTGTGGTGTGGGAAACTTCCTCACCACGTCGCCCTCTGTGGTCAACAGGGTGACGCGTCCTTGACCGGCCTTCGGATTCCAACCCTCCGCCGCAAAGTGCCAGCCGCAGTCGATGTGCAGCAGGTATTCCACTCCGTCCTTTTCGAAAATCTCCAGTCCATGTCCACCTCCGAGCCCCTTGCTGATCGACCGCACGTAGCGACCGTCCTTCTCGAACACGATGAAGTCATTCTGCGGATGATCGGTGACGAGGTAGATGCGCCCGTCGCGCCCCTCTGCCAGCGCATGCGAATTGATCACCGGAGCGACCGAGGGATCGGCCTTGGCCCATTTCATGTCCACGCGGTAGCGGGCCGGACCGTGACCGATGGCCACGCCATCGGAAGAGGCGGGAGTTTCCTGAGCCGCCGCATGGGCAGCGAGAAGGACGAAACTGGCGGAAAGGAGTCGGAGGAAGTGGGTGGACATGATTTTAAGTCATACGGACCTGCCGCCGCTCTGCAATCAGCCCAAGCGACAGTCCGCCGCCATTGGGCCGAATTCGCCCCGAAGGCCTGTGCGTGAAATCAAAGCCCACCCGATGTTACTTTCCTGTCCTTACACCAGGGGACAGCCCCCTCACACCCCGTCCACGCGCCACGTCCAGGGCCAAACGACCCGGCCCACTCAAAAGCAATTTCCTGCAGCCCACACCATTGCGCACAAAATACGCCAGCGCTGCGCCCGCACAGATGCCAGCGAGGACGATGAAGCGGGTGCGACTCGGAGAAATCATTCGGCAGCGTTGCTCGGTGCCACTAATTCGATTTTAGCCGCAGCGGCGTGCGGTGGGTCGCTGCCGTCACTGGTTTCGGCCAGCAAGGTCAGGGGCATGTTGAAGGGGCCGAGGGTTTTGCCGAATCGCAGCACGATGCGGCCACTGGCGGCATCTACTGGCTCCGCGCTGACGCCGCGCATGTGCGGCGGCACTTGCAGCGAGACACGCACGGGCCGGTTCGCAAGACGCGGATCACGCCGCAGCGTGAAGGGCACGCTGATTTCGGTTTCCGGCACGGCGGCATAGGAAGTGTTGGTGGGAATGAGTTTCAGCATGCCCTCGGACACGACGCTGATCATCTGCTCGTTCTGCTCGAAGCTCGTGTGACTCACCGTGTGCTTCGAGCCGTCGAAGTCGGTGATCTCGGCGACGAGCATGAGTTGCTGACGGTTCGTGCGGCCTAGCTCGAGGTCCGGCGGAAACAGCACGCTGTAAGTGAACTCGCTCGCGCCCGGTGGAATGATCATCGGCTTGGCGGTGGCAGCTTGCAGGCAGCGGCCCTGGCGGTCGGCGAGGCTCACGGTGATGGGACCGTCGAAGTGGTCGCGCACGAGGTGGAAGGTCTTGCTCATCGTGGTGCCGGAGGGCTGATCATTCGTCACCCAATACTCGCCGATGTGGCGAAACGGCGCGGGCGGCGCGATGCCGAGACGCGCTTGCTTGATCTCCGGTTCGCCTGCGAGCGTCGGAAACATCGCGGTGTGCGTGATTTCGCGTTCGCCGATTTTGGCGGTGCCTTTGATGATGATGGTCACCACCTGCGCTTTCGTGTGTGGCGGCGCGATGAAGCGGAGATCGGTCGCTTTCTGCTTCGCGCCGATCTTGTCCTTGTCGAGCGTGACGCCTTCCGGCAGGCCTTCGACGCTGAGCTTCACTTCTGCAGCGAAATTACCGATGGCGGCGAGGTTCACCTTCAGCGTGCCGCCTTTTGGCGGTTGTTTCTTGTTGTAGTCGGGATCAGCGGCCTCGGTGTCGGTCTGGCGGGTAATGTTGACCACATCACTGGTCAGTGTGAGTTCAAAGTCATCCGCTTCGACGAGCGCGGCCTTCACGCGATAATGAAAATCCGGTCCACCGCGTGTTGGAAAGCGGTCGCTGACGGTGATGCGGTGCTCACCATCGTTTTTCGCCGTGAAGCGCAGCCACGAGTCGGGACTGGACTCGTTGCGGTCGTCGTTGCGCGTGAGTTCGACGCCATGCGCGTTACCGAGCACGATCACGCTGTCGAGCCTGCTGCCGATTTGTGCCGCTTCGAGCTCCAGAGCCAGCGTCTCGCCTTTTTTGAGCATCACGCCCCAAACATCGTTTTCGCCCGGTTTCGCGATCACGCCGCGGAAATCAGCCGGAAGGCTCACCAAGCCCGGTTCTTCCTCCGCCAAGGCCTTTTCAGCCTCCACAGCCCGAATCGTCAGTCGGTACACAAAATGCGGGCCGCCGTCGAATCCGGCGTCGTGCAATTTCAGTGTGTGCAAACCGGCTTGAGTGGCAGTGAAGCTCAAACGCGGATCATGCGACGAATCCGCAGCGTGCTTCACGTTTCGCACCACACGTCCGTCCGGCCCGCTGACCTCCATCATCGCATCGAGCGGAAAGCCGAGGCCGCGTGAAGCGAGCGCGCACTCGACGCGCTTGCCTTTTTCGACGTGAAAGTTCCACAGATCGACATCTTCGCGCGGAAAGACGCGACCATTGATCGTCAGCGGCCATTTCACCTGCTGCGGGATTGGCGTGCCATCGATTTCCTGCTCCACGACCTCCGGCAAATCGCCCACGACGAAGCGCAGCGTCGGCGTGCTGCCCTGCGAAGTGCGGCAGTGCCAGTGGCGGATACCTGGTGCTGCGTCTGCTGCAATCTTCAGCGCCACCGCATGATCACGCGGGTAATCTTCGCCCTTCTGCGACGCTGGCTTCGTGATCATCGGCCCTTCGATCCAGAACGTTTCGACTTCCTTCACCTCGCGCGGTGCTTCGATCTTTGCATCGTTCATCACGAACTCCGCGTGGCCGTGAAAATAAAAGCCGCCGATGCGTGCGCTCACCGTGGTGCCGCGCTGCCCACCGGCTGGAAAGATGTGCGAGGCACCCGGCGGCTCGGCGTGGAGCGTCATCGCGAAGGAGGACGCGATGAAAATGAACGCACGCATCAGATCAGCTCTTTGATGACACGTCCGTTGTTGGTCAGCATCACGGGGCGGCCCTCGGGCGTGTGCATCTCATCATGCGGCGAGATGCCGAGGAGCGAATAGACCGTGGCGCAAAGATCTTCGGGTCCATACGGACTGTCTGCGGGATCGGAGGCGATTTTATCGCTCTGGCCGACGACACGACCGCCCTGAATGCCACCGCCGCCGAGTGCGACGGTGAAGCAGCGGCTCCAATGGTCACGACCGCCTTCTTTGGAAATCTTGGGCGTGCGGCCAAACTCGCCAGTGATGACGACGAGCGTCTTTTTCAGCATGCCGCGCTGGCGGAGGTCGGTGAAGAGTGTGGAGATGGCGTTGTCGAGTTTTGGCAGCAAATCGTCCTTCAGCGTGGGGAACTGGCCGTAGTGCGTGTCCCAGTTCTGATGCTCGATGGTGACGCAACGTACGCCGGATTCGACGAGGCGGCGTGCCATGAGACAGCTCTGGCCGAGCGTGTTGCGCCCGTAGGCATCGCGCAGTTTTTCATCCTCAGCCTGAAGATTGAAGGCTTGCTTCGCCTCCTTGCTGGTCATGAGCGAGACAGCGCGCTGGCTGAAAACTCCGAGGTCACGCGCGGCGGCGTTGGCCTTTTGCTCAATGCTGCACTGAAAGCGGTCCACCTTGCTCAAAAGACCGCGCCGGTCCTCGAGACGTTGCGCGTCGATGCTGAGCGGTGGCATGAGGTCTGGCACCTGAAAGCCGGGAGAGTTTGGGTCAGCCTCGATGGTAAAAGGCGCGGCGTTCGGTCCCAGATATGCGCTGCTGCCACTGGGATGCAGCGTGGGCAGGCACACATACGGCGGGATGCTGCCGCGTGCGCCGAGTTTGCTGGCGATGACGCTACCCATGCACGGATGTTCGTTGTTCGGCGTGAGACTGCCATTGAACGCCGCCGTCGGATGATAGCCGGTCATCATGTAGTGATCCGCATGGCCATGACCGGCGTTTTGATGCGTGAAGGAGCGGATCAACGAGAACTGATCCATCACTCCGCCAATGCGCGGGAGCTGGTCGCAGATGTGGATGCCAGGAACCTTCGTGCGCACCGGTTTGAACTCGCCGCGGATGGTGTCCGGCGCGTCCGGCTTCATGTCAAAGGTGTCGATGGTGCTCAGTCCGCCACGTAGGAAGACAAAGATGAACGACACATCGCCGCGTGTGGCCGTTTTCACCGCCGACTCCGCTTGCAGCAGCCCGCCGAGTGAAAACTGCGCCCCCAGCGTACTGGCAGCGCCGACGCGAAGAAAGCTGCGGCGCGAAAGGCCATCGCAGAAGGGTGAGGTGTTCATGGCGGGTTAATACGGCGGGTTGGTGACTTCTTTGTCCGCGCTCAGTGATTGAACACAAACTCCACCGTGTTCAGGAGCGACCATGCGAGATCCTCGATGGACTGGCGGCGTTTGTCTTGGCGCGTGGACAGGTGCTCCATGGCCTGCTGTCGCTCGGTTTCATCAGGAAAGCGGCTGAAGCAGACGAGCCAGAGTTCCTCGATGATTTGCGCGTCGCTCATGGAGACGAGTTGGGTGAGCCTGCCGCCTGCGTGAGCGAGCTTGTTTTGCAGGTTGGGTGAGTTCATCAAGTGCAGCGCTTGACTGATGCTGGCGCCGGTGCTGCGCTCGCACACGCAGGGTGTGGTGCGCGAGGGACGACCGAAGAGTTTGAGAAAGTAATGCTGCTGCTGGCTGTCCCACAGCTCCACCGCGCGCGTGTTTGCGGGCACGCCGCTGAATTTCTCCGGCACACCGGTCACATCACACACGGCATCGAGCAGTGACTCGGCGGGCAGGCGGCGGAAGACGGCACGGCTGAAATTCTGCGTGTCGTTTTCGTTCGTGGTGTTCGGCGTGGCGCTGAGTTGATAGGTGAGTGAGGCTGTGATAAGCCGAATCAGCGCACGGGCGTCGAATTTTTGCTCAATGAGGCGCCGCGTCAGCGCATCGAGCAGTGCGGGATTACTCGGCGGATTCGTGGCGCGAAAATCATCCACCGGTTCGACGACGCCACGGCCCATGAAGTGCGCCCAGAGGCGGTTCGCCATGTTGCGCGCGAACCACGGGTTCTCTGGCGCGGTCATCCACTGTGCCAGCGCGGCGCGACGGTCGCCGTCCGGCGCGCTTTCGGGCATCGTGGTACCGAGCGCGTAAGGCTGCACGACTTCCTTGGTGCGCGGGTGCTTCACCTGTGGATTGCCTTGAATGATGAGCGCTTCGGCACCGCCGGCCTTTTTGTAGCTCACCTGCTCAAAAAAGGCGCGCATGCCGTGGTAGTCGCGCTGTGTCCAGCGGTCGGTCGGATGCTGGTGGCACTCCGCGCAATTGATGCGCACGCCGAGGAAGACCTGCGAGAGCGACGCGGCCATCTCGCCAGGTTTTTTGGCCACTTTGAAGAAGTAACCCGCTGGCTGCTCCTCCAGCGGTCCCTGCGCGGTGAGCAAATCGCGCGCGAAAACATCCAGCGGCCGATTTTCCGCCACGGCGGTGCGAATCCATGAGTGGTAATCATGCGCAGCGTGATGGTCGAGCACCAGTCGGTCCACGCGCAGCAAGTCCGCCCACTTCAAGGCCCAAAAATCCGCGAACTCGGGCTTATCGAGCAAGGCATCGACAAGACGCGCGCGTTTGTCCTGCGCCGTGCTCTGCAAAAAGGCACGCGCTTCATTCACCGTCGGCAGGCGGCCGATGAGGTCGAGCGTGACACGGCGCAGAAAGGTCGCGTCATCGGCCACGGCGGAGGCCTGCAGGTTCATTTTGCGCAGCTTGGCCTGCACATGCTCATCCAGCTCATTGAAGGTCTCCGCGTTGGCCGCCACCGCTTCACCTGGACGCGGCACGATGGCATGAAAAATGGCGATGCGGCCAAGGTAACGCGCCATGACGGCCGCCTGACCCACGGCGCTACCGGTGGTGACCTCGCCACGCTCGCTGACCTCGGCGATCGCGTTGTCGTTCGACTGAAACTGCGCTAGCCAGGTCACATCTTGCTCTGTGCCGTCGCTGAGCACGGCTTTGACGCGCAGCGGCTGTTTTTGGCCGAAAGTCATCACACGCTCCACCGGCTCCACCGTGAGCGAAGCTATCTCCGCGCGGCCCTCGGTCGCAAACGGCGCACCTTGGGCCACCCAATCGCGCAGGATCGTGTATTCGCGCGAACCCGTCTTCATGCGCGAGCCGCCAGCGTGCGGCACCTCGCCAGCGGCCTTGCGCAGCAGCAGGCTGTGCTCCGGCGCGGTCAGCATGATGCGACGGCCGCGTGATTGCCGCGTGATCGCTTCATGATCGGCGGCGGGATCCGCGCCGAAGATGGAAATCTTGAATCCATTCTGCCCGTCCGCCTTGCCGTGGCACGCGGAGCCGTTGCAACCGAAGCGGCTCATCAAGGGCAGCACGTCACGCACATAATCCACCGCACCGAGCGGTGTGGCGACGAGCAGGCAAAGCGGAAACAGAAAACGCACGCGGCAAACTACGGGCGGGCGGCTGACAAACTTGCCGTATGTCATGGCCTCCGTGAAAGACGAGGATTTGCGGAGCTTTTGATGAGGCTCCTCATGAAACTCATCGCAAACCTTTGCCTCGCTGTCTTGCTGCTCGCTGCCAACGCCACCTTCGCCGCTGATCCTGCTCCGAAACCACCAGTCGTGAGGCAGCTCGGTGAGTTTGGCGAAACGGGCGGCAAAGAGTTGCGCGAGACGTATGAGAAGGCCATCAGCGAGCTGCGTAAAGTCGGTGGTGTGCTCGAAATTCCTGTGGCGGACTGGGCCGCGCTGCAAAACAAGCTGTTGCCGCTGCAAGGTCTCACTCGCACGCCGGAGCCGCCTGCGGAGACCAAGAAATGGGCGGACCAGCCAGGTGTCGTGCTGCTTTCCCACAATGGCAAAAGCGTCGTCGTGCAGGTGCCGCCGGTGACAGGATTGCGCATCGAGCGGCCGATCCGACTGGCTGATGGCGACAGCCTGCCGCATTGGGGCACGCATCCGGCCATCACCATCGACAGCGAGATCACCTACGGCTCATCGAGCTATCTCGACTGGCTCCAACTGCCGGTGAAGAAGGGCAAGGACCAGCGCTTTTACCTCGCCACGGTGCGCGGCATTCATCCGGGGCAGTTTCTCAATCTCCACGGCGGCCCAGGCTATGGCGGCGGCGTCACACGCGGCGTTGTGAAATCCGTGGGCTACGATGTCGAGAAGCAGATGAGCTACTTCACCGCCGACACCGACCTCGATCATGTCGCGGGTGCCATTTTGCATAACAAGAGCAACACCGGCATCGTGCACATGCTGCAGACCAGTCACAACGACAACCAGACGTACGATGTGAAAGTCAAGCGCAACCAATACGCGCATGGCGACACCTACATGTACTACTGCGACTTCAACTACATGAGCAACATCCACTCCGCTGCGGGTGACGAGAATGGCAACTGCTACGCCGCCTTCATCCGCTCCAAGGAGGACAACTTTCGCAGCAAAGTCGAGAGCGTGGACTGGACGAAAGCGCAGCTCGTTTTCGACAAGGCTGCGGCTCACACCGAAACGCTCGGAGATTCGCGGCCGCTGATCAATTTGAACCCCACCAAGCACCTCACCACAGGCAAAGTCATCATCGTGGCCGGGCGCACCGACTATGACTTGCCCGACCGCAAGGCCAGTGTGTTTGAAGGCGTCGATTACACCACCTCGCTGGTCAAAAGCCCGGTGACGAACAGCGTGGAGCGCAAATTCGGCGGCCTCATTCGCGGTGACAAGGACTGCCCGTGGACACGTGATGTCGTGGGCCGCTTCTTTGGCCTGAGCGATGCCAGCGAGAAGACGCCCAAGGGCGGCATGCGCTGGTATTTGATCACCCAATTCAAACAAAACGCCGATGCGACCAAGGAGATCGAAATCCAGCGCTTCTGGTGGGGTGCGAAGAGCGCCGGCAGTCCCACGCTCTACAAAACGGAGAACTACACCTGGGATGGTCATCTGCGGCCATTGAGCTACATCATCGCACCGGGTGCCTATGTGAATGATGTCTCGCGGGCCATCGCCGGTGGTGATCGCGGCGGTCAGCGCATCCTCGGAGTCGCTCCGCATGTCGGCGTCGGCACTCCGTTCGACTTCGCCGCCGGTGACGCGATCGAGCAAGCCATCGGCCCCGATCCCTTCAAACCGCAGGCCTTCCGTGCATGGACCTGGGAGGACGTGCCAGGCCAGTATCCCGCTGCCATCATTGACGCTGCCAACAACGGCCAGACATCCCGTTACTCCGTCGTCAGCGTCAGCGGTGGCCCCGCGAACCTCGATGACGTGTCCAAACGTCACGAAACCAAACCGGCGTGGGACAACGTGATGGTTGTGAACACCGCCGCCACCGTCGGCCTCAATTTCAAAGCCGACTTCGCCCGTGCTGCGTTGTTGTTTCAGCAGCCGCATCACGAGCAGGCCATCCACTGGCACTACGGCATGAAGCCCGAGTCCGATGAGGACAAAGGCAAAACGGGCATCACCAAGGCCGTCACCACTCCCGCGCCCGATGTACAAGTCGCCTCGCTTCAGGTACAACGCGAGAGCGGCGAATTTCAGTTTCAAGGTGGCGGTCTCAGCGCAGGCGGCAGCGTTTCAGCCGTGACCGGTCTCTCTGGCGATGCGAAACCCGCGAAAAACCTGCGCGGCAAAAATGTCGCCGTAGCCGCCAAGGCCATGACCTTGAAGGTTCGCTTCGCCACGCCCGAAGCTGACGCCGACTACGCCGTCTTCATCGAGCAATCCTGGATCGGCAGCCGCGCTGTCTCCAGCAAGACCGCCGAAGGCTTCACCCTCACCTTTGACAAACCCGCTCCTGATCAGGCGACGATCGACTGGATGCTCGTGCGCTGAGCGCCTTAGTTGGCACCAAGCGCTGTGGAGATTTCCGCCGCCACTTTGCGTGCGAGAAAGTCATAACCGTCGAGGTTGAAGTGTACGTCCTTGGGCCGCTGCAGGTTCGGCGGCAGCGGAGTGCAGAGCGCGTGAAGGTCATCGATCGGCACAGCGTTCTCCCGCATCACACGGGCGGCGACTTCGTTGTATTGCTTCACCACGGCGGAGCGGTTGGGCGGACTGCGTGGCGACGAGATTTCATCCGGCACCGGCGTGGAGGAGGCCCAGATGAGCTTCGCGCCGGTTTGCTTGAGCCGCGCCACCAGTGTGCGCAGATTCTTTTCATACAGGGCGAGCTGTTCCTTCTCATGCTGCGCCGGGTCCATCGTCTTGCTGGGGAAGAACATCAGATCATGCAGCCCCCAGTTGAAGTGGATCACGTCCCATTTCGTGGTGCCGAGCCAGCCATCGAGCAATGCGACCGCGTTGCGTGCGGGTCCGCCATTTTTCGGAATGCGGTGAACGTTCGCCTTGCCTTCCAGCAGCTTGCGCACCTGCAACGTATAGCCTTCCGAGATCGAATCGCCGATGAGCAGCACCCGTGGCAGTCCTTGCACTTCAATCACGGGCGCATAGGCGCTGCCCACCTGCTCGCGTGGGATGATGGGCCGCTGCTGCGCATGCAGCATGGAGGTGGCGAACAAGATGAAGGCAAACAAAGTTTTCATGAGGCGATTGAGTTTCACCAGTCCGTCACCGCACCACTCTCGCAGCACGATCTCCTGCTGGAAGGGATGCTTCTTCACCTCGGCCTCGTTGATGGTGATACCGAGGCCGGGTTTGGTATTCGGGCGGACGATGCGGCCCTTAGTTTCGATGGTGAAGCCTTCCTCGACCACATCCTGGCGCCACGGCACGTCGTTGTGTACGGTTTCGCAGATGATGTAGCTCGGCTGTGAGAAGCCGAACTCCAGCGACGCGGCGGTGCTGACGGGGCCTTGCGGATTGTGCGGTGCCAAAGCGATGCGATGGGCCTCGGCGAGTGCGGCGATGCGTTTGGCGGCGCTGAGGCCGCCGCAGTGGGTGATGTCGAGTTGGCAGATCTCGACCGCACGCTTCTCAAACATGTCTTTGAAGGCCTCCAGGTTCGTCACACGCTCGCCGCTGGCGACGGGTGTGGTGAGGGCGGCGTTGATGTTCGCGAGGCCATCGACGGCCTCCGGCCAGCAGGGCTCCTCGAAGAAGTAGAGGCCGAAATCATCGAGCGCTTTGCCAAATTTCAGCCCCATGGCTGGCGAGGGCCGCGCATGGCAATCGACCATGATGTCGATGTCCGGCCCCACGGCCTCACGCATCGCTGCGACAGCCGCGGCGGCGGCTCGAACGGGTTTCATGCCCTCGATGGGCATCGTGCTCGGCACGGCCATGCTCTTGAAGGCGGTGTAACCATCCGCCACGGCCTGCTGCGCCAGTTCGGCGAAGCGTTTCGCGTTGTCGGCAGGTGTTTGATAAAAGTCCTCCATCTTCCCGCCGCCGAGATGGCAGTAGGTGCGCACCCAATCCCTCACCGGCCCGCCAAAGACCTTCGAGAGCGGCATGTTCGCCACTTTGCCCACGATGTCCCACAGCGCGAGGTCGATGCCCGCGATGGCCGTGGCGCGCACGATGCCGTGCCCGTGCCAGAAGTGCTGCCGATACATCATCTGCCACAGATACTCCACCCGCGTCGGGTCCTCGCCGATGAGCAGGTGCGACATGTCTTCAATCGCCCCCACGATGCTCCGCGTGTGCCACTCCAACGTCGCCTCCCCCCAGCCGATGAGGCCGGGCTGGTCGGTGATGACTTTGACAAACACCCAGTTTCGCATCCGAGCATGGCAAACGAGCGTTTCGATGGCGGTGATTTTCATGGGCTTGGTGAGGTGTGAATCGCTGATATGACGCTGTCACTTCCAGAGATCGAAAGCAGAAACAATGTCGGAACGAAAAGCTGCGAAGTCGTATTCTAGCTTGAGCTTCGCGAATTTGGTTTCAAGTGCCTTGATCGACTCTTCAACAGCGTTAAAGAACACCCCTTTCTGATCATCGACGCTCAGAGGGCCGAACTTGGAATCAAGATGCAGCTCGCAATAGAATGCCTTCGGCTTGGCCCGATAAGAACCAATTTTTAATCCGTCATGCGTTGCGCTATCAGCCCGATTGTCTGCTGCGCAGTAGAGAGTGAGGTAGAAGCGATTAATCGCGTCGCCATAGATCTCAGGCCGCATGGTCTGGATGAGCAGCTTGGTTAGTTCCCTCTTCAAATCCCAAACACGCTCTGATACAGGGCCATCGCCACAAATTAGCCCCATTACGATCGGCATCTGCTTCTGAGCGTTCCTTTGAGATGGAAGTTTCAGGAGTTCCACACAGGGAAATTCAATACCTGCATATTCCTCCCAGCTTTTGGCTGGGATTTCAGGGACATCTCGACTGAAGTGGTACTCAGGATTGAAGAGGCTCCAGCCCGCCTTGCGTTTCGTCCAGTTACCTAGCCGAAAACGATGCTTTCCTTGATGATTGATGAACCCAGTTTCCCAGCAATCACCGGTGAAGCGAGTGCAGGCATCGACCCTCTCCCAATCGCCCCAGCCTGTGATTGCAAGTGACTCACAGATTCGCACTGCTTTTGACCATGCTGTGGCATCATCATATTCCACGACCGTGCGCAGGAGCTGGAGGAGTTGATTTCTCAACTCCGTTTGATCTGATCTGCTCGACAGGAAGGCACGGAGATCCTCAATTTCTTCCCGCTTTGAGATTTCAGCCAATAGATCATCCATAGTCATGTGTTCGCAGATAAAAGAGTCGTTGCCTCATCAGCAATCAAAAAGCTGAAACTCGCTGAGTGATCGCCTCAATCAACTGCTCCAAACTTCCCGCCGCGACGACGGCGATGCTTTCTTGGTAATGCCGGTGTCATAAAGCTCGCGCGGAGGCAGATACGAGGCTCCCCAGTCGGCGGCGATGGTGGCGATGAGGATGATTTGGTCGGGGAAGCGGCGGCGGAGTTCGGTTTGGAGGAGGGAGTAGCTTTCGCCTTGGACGCCGAGCCAGATCGCATCGCCGAGGTGCCATAGGACGACTTGGAGTGGATAGGCTTCACCGGGTGGGAGCTGGTGGAGCCGATGGAGCAGGCGGGTTTTGCGTTCGGCCATGGCGCGGCAGTCAGCGGCGCGGGGTTCATCGCCTGCGGAACGTGCGGCGGTTTCGTCGGCTTTGAATTGATCGAGTTCGGCCTGGGTTTGCTCGATGGTTGGCTGACCGGGACGATAGCGCAGCGGCTCGTGCCAGCGTTGGAGCTTCCAGGTGGCTTTTTCGGCGAGGTCGATGGTTTGATGCTTCCACGAGCCGAGCGTGGCACCGGAGACGACGGGGCCGGCATACACAAAGGTCGTCCCGGCGGCGGGAAGGGCGGTGAGAGTCGAAAGCGCGGCGTAACCGAGTTCGCGGCCATTTCGATCCGCGACGGCAGTGTCGCCGACGAAGCCTTCGCGCGGACCGAGTTCACCGCTGGCTCCTTGCAGGAACAAACACGGAGCGCCGGTGTCGCGTTCGACGAGTTCGCGCATCGCGCCGACGTAGTCGGGGCTGATGAGCGTGTTTTGCCAGGCGAGTGTGGTGGGATGGCAGGCGTAATTCACGATGCTGGCGAGCATCTTGCCATCGTCATTGGTCACGCGGGCGACGATGACGGTATCGTCAGCAGGCACGCCGGGATTGTGACCGCACACGAACTGCTTTCCGTCCCAAAAATCGCGATGTGTGGCCAGCGAGCACTTCCCACGGCCATACACGATGCCCGCAGGCTGGAGCGAGGCGATGGCATCGCGGAGCAAAGCGCCCGCTTTTTCACCGATTGACTGCAAATACGGCTGAATGAGGTCGCCGCCTGGCAGCGAGGCACGATCCAGGCCCATCAAGCCTGCGCCATGCGTGTGCGAGAAGACGACGAGGATTTCCTCCTTCGCCACGCCGCCGATCTCCGTCGCTTGAGCGACGAGATTCGAGTACTCGGTGGCTCCCATGACGCAATGATCGAGCGCGAGCAGGATCTGCCGCTCGCTGCCTTCCATCGGCGCAAAGACGGTCACGGTGGCCCGCAGTGGCCGGTGGACGCCGGTGGCGCGTTCATGCTTCGCCGCGCCCCACATGCGGTGGTAGATGTCGGCGGGCGGTGTGATGTCGCACCACTTCAGCGCGAAACGGCAGCGGCTTTGCGGCGTGGGGTCTTCAGTGAGGGAAAGCGTTGGCATGGGACATCAAAGGCGTTTTTTCGCTTCAACTTTCAATCTCCAAAGAATCCATTCATGCATGAAGTTATCTTCGATGGGCAACGGCATTCCGGTCTTTTCATGTCTGGATGAGAAATCGAGTTCCGCTCGTCCGTTGGTCTGCTGGCCTCGTGATGAGCAGGGGCATGCTGCCTTGGGCAACATTCAATTCACTCGAACAGAAACTGTTTATGAATCTCCCAAAGACTTCCCGTCGCCGATTTCTCAAAGCTGGCAGCATCGGTGCCCTCAATCTTTCCCTTCCAGGGTTGGTCATCGGGAAGGACAAGCTGGATGCCTCAGGCAAGGCGGTGGCCTCGAAGAAGCGCTGCATCTTTCTACTCCTCTGCGGCGGCCCGAGCCATATCGACACCTGGGATCTGAAGCCCAACGCCCCATCCGAGGTCCGCGGGCCTTATAAACCCATCCGCAGCAAAGTGCCGGGCATGCAGTTGAGCGAGCTCCATCCCATGCTTTCGAAGGTAACGGATCACTTCTGCCTCATCCGCTCGATGACACACCCCGGGCCGATCAACAATCACTTCGACGCGATGCATAACCTGCTGAGCGGACAATTGATTGAACGGGTGAAGGAAGGACAACCCGACGGCCTGCCTTACCTCGGTTCAGTGGTGGCGAAGCATCTGCCCAGCGAGCACAATCTGGTTTCGAATGCCTGGCTCATCAAATGCGTGGGCGCACCCGTCTTCTGTGCGCCGAATATTGGCTCCGGTGGTTACTTGGGATCCGCGCATGCTCCTGTGTTCATTGGTTCGGCCGACAACCATCCAGCGATGCCGAATTTCAGACCGCCAGAGATTTATGACATGGGCGATGCCGCGCGCTTGTGGGAGCGGCGTAAACTCCTGGCCGACCTGGAATCCAAGCTCCTGGCAGACACCCCACTGGGCAAGGACTGGAGCGAACTCCGCGAGAAAGCCTACGACTCCATGACCCGTGCTGAAGGGCGGCAGGCCTTTGATTTGAAGGACGAGCCGCTGGCCGTCCGCGAGCGCTATGGCATGCACCCGCTTGGCCAAAATCTGCTCCTCGCGCGGCGGATGGTGGAGGCAGGCGTGCGCTTTATCACCGTCAATGGTTGGGTCGGTCCCGCACCGGACGAAAAAGGTGGCGGCCCTCCCAGCTCGAGCTGGGACATGCATGGCGGCAACATGGGCATGGGCAATGCCTTCGGCACCGGCTCCTATGGCATGAACTTCTGCCTGCCACGCCTCGACCAGGCTCTCTCTGCACTCCTCACCGATCTCATGCAGCGCGGCCTACTGGATGACACGCTAGTCGTCGCCGTCGGTGAATTCGGCCGCACACCGATCATTCTGACGAAAGGGCCTCCCGGTCGTCAGCACTGGCCTCAGTGTTTCTCGGCGATTGTCGCCGGCTGCGGCATTCGCGGAGGTGCGGTGTATGGCGAGTCAGATAAAACAGCCTCCGCGCCGATCAATGATCCCGTCACTGTTCAAGATCTCCACGCCACCGTGCTACACACCTTGGGCGTGCCGCTGAACGATCTCACGATGAACACCGGTATCTCCCGCCCGCCGTTCTCCACTGGCAAACCGGTCATGGGGCTGTTCGGATGATGGGATCAACGCCTCAGGGCTAACACGACGCGCCCCCCCTTAAAAGCAATTTCCTAGCAGTTGCCCCTTCCAAGTGCAGGACGGCCACATCTGCTACAACAACGTCCACAAGCGCGAGACCTTCGTCGGAAAGCCCGATCTCGCCGCGCTCATCGGCAGGATGATCCGCCTGCGTTTCACCATGCGCGACTGCAAGCTCTATGCTTTTTAGTTTGTAGAGAAGTGAAGTCGCTTTTTAATGCGCCCATGTTCCCAAGCCTGTTTCATTATCGCTTCTTACAAAACCGCCTTGTTGGTGTGAATGGGTGGGGCATTTCCATCGCTCTCGGTTGGATGGTTTGCACTTCGGAAGCGCAGGCGGCGGACAGCCCGACTCAGCGGCTCTTCACCAAGCATTGCCAGAAGTGTCACTCGGGTGAAAAACCAAAGGGCAAGTTCGACATCACCAAGCTCTCGCCCGACTTTGCCGACAAAATGATGCGCGAGCGCTGGCAAGCGGTGATCGATCAAATCGAGTCCGGCGACATGCCGCCGAAGGAGAAGCCGCGTCCGCCGAAGACAGAAGTCAATGCTTTGACCGCATGGATCAATGAGCGTGTCACCGCCGCCGAGGTCGCTCATCAAAAGGAACGAGGCCGTGTGGTGATGCGTCGGCTGAATCGTGCGGAGTATGCGAACACCGTGCGCGATCTCCTCGGCGTGGAAGTTGATCTCGCTGATCTGCTGCCCCCTGACACCTCGACGAACGGTTTCGATAACAATGCGGAGTTGCTGCACACCTCCTCGTATCTCATGCGCAGCTACCTTGATGCGGCGGATCGTGTGCTCGATGAGGCCATTGCGAACAAACCGCAGCCGTGGATCTTGAAGAAGCGCTTCGACATCCGGGAGGAAAAGTCCGTCAAGGCCACCGGCAGTGTTTACCGACACACGGATGATGGCGTCGCCATCTTCGCCACATGGGAGTCAGCCAATATCCGCGTCACCATGTGGAACTTCCGCAGTCACGTGCGCGGGAAGTATCGCTTCCGCATTTCCGGCTACGGTTTCCAAAGCGAGGGCAAACCGATCACTTTCCGCGTCACCGCCGGAACGCTCAAAGAAGTGACCGAGGAGCATCTCATCGACTACTTCTCGGTTCCTGCCGACAAACCCACGGTTGTTGAGTTCACCCAGCAACTCGAGCCTGAGAATCGCATTCGCATCCTCGCCGAAGGACTGCCCGCGCTGCCGCCAATGGTTGAAAAAATAGGTGCCGACAAATACACCGGCCCCGGACTTGTGATCCAATGGGTCGATGTCGAAGGGCCCATTCTCGAGTCCTGGCCATCGCCAAGTCACAAGGCGATCTTTGGTGAATTGCCGTTGAAGCGCGTTGCCCCTGAACGCTTCGAGGTCGAGTCTAAACAACCGATGGCAGACGCCGAGCGCATTCTGCGCGAGTTCGCGAGACGAGCGTTCCGTCGTAACATCACCGACGACGACATCAAACCTTTCCTCGCTCGCGTAAAGACAAAGCTCGATCAAGACTACAGCTTCGAACAAGCGATGCGCGTCGGACTGCGCGCGGTGCTCGTGTCGCCGAACTTTTTGTTCTTCCGCGAACAAGCTCCGAAGCTCGACGACTTCGCAATCGCCAGCCGTCTCTCGTATTTTCTGTGGAGTTCGATGCCCGACGAAACGCTGTTCAAACTCGCCGCCGACAACAAGCTGCATGAACCCGAGGTGCTGCACGCACAAGTCGAGCGTTTGCTTAGCGATCCGAAAGCAAAGGCGTTCACCACCAACTTCACCGAGCAATGGCTCAGCCTCCGCGCCATCGACGCCACGATGCCAGATCGCACGCTCTACCCCGAGTATGACGACATCTTGAAAACAGCGAGTCTCAAAGAGACGACGATGTTCTTCGATGATGTTCTGAAGCGCGATCTGCCCATCACCAACTTCGTGTCATCCGACTTCACGTTCGTGAACGCCCGCCTCGCCAAGCACTACGGCATCCCCGGCGTTGAAGGGATGGACATGCGCAAGGTGACGCTGCCACCGGACATTCATCGCGGTGGTCTGCTCACGATGGCGAGCATCATGAAAGTCACAGCCAATGGCACCATCACGTCCCCCGTGATTCGAGGTGCCTGGGTGCTCGACCGAATCCTCGGCACGCCACCACCAAAGCCACCTGCCGATGTCGAAGCCATCGAGCCAGACATTCGCGGTGCTACAACGATCCGCGAGCAACTTGCGAAGCATCGCAAGATCGAGAGTTGCAACAGTTGTCACAAGAAAATCGATCCACCGGGCTTTGCCCTGGAGAGCTTCGACGTCATCGGCGGCTGGCGTGAGAACTACCGCGCTCTCACCAAAGGCGGCGAGAAGGACGAACACGGTCGCCGCGTGAAGCAAGGACCAGCCGTTGACCCAACTGCGTCGATGGCTGACGGGCGAAGTTTTGCGAACATTGATGAACTCAAGAAGCTGCTCGCCGAGGACAAGGATCAACTGGCCCGCTCCCTCGCCGAGAAGCTCATGACTTACGCCACCGGTGCTGCGCCGTCGAAAATCGACAAGCCGCAGATCGAAATCATCGTCGCTCGACTGCACGACAAGAACTACGGCTTCAAAACGTTAATCCATGAGGTCGTGCAGAACGCCCTTTTCCAAAACAAGTGATTGGTCAACCCAAATGCACACCATGAAGATCCAACGCCGCCACTTCATCCGCTCCGCAGGCATTTCACTGGCCTTGCCCTGGCTCGACATTTTCGCTGATGATTCGAAGCGCTCATCCAATGCGAAGCACCCACCGCGTCGCATGATCTGCATCTGCGCGCCGCTCGGCCTGCATCCCGACAACTTCTTCCCGACGCAGAGCGGCAAGGACTACGCGCTCTCGCCCTACCTCGACATCCTCAAGGACTACCGCGATGACTTCACCGTGATCTCCGGTCTGCAACATGCAGGCATGGGTTCCAGCTTCGCACATCAAGCCTCCGCCAGCTTCCTCACCGGCGTTCCGGGCGCAGGTAGGCCGGGCTTCCGCAATGCCATCTCGCTCGATCAATTCGCCGCCGAACACATCGGAACACAGACGCGATTCCCCAGTCTCGCACTGTCCGGCGAAGGTTCCGGCGGCCTCTCCTGGACTCGCACCGGAGCATTGATTCCGTCAGAGAACTCTCCGTCAAAAGTCTTTGCTCGCTTGTTCCTCGAAGGCCGCGCCGACGAAGTGCAGAACCAGATGCGCCGCCTCGAAGATGGCCGCAGCATTCTCGATGATGTCAGCGACCAGGCGAAGTCGCTGCGATCGAATCTCGGTGGCGAAGACCGCGACAAGCTCGACGAATACCTTACCAGCGTCCGCGAGCTGGAGCAGCGCATGGTCAACGACGAGAGCTGGGCCAGGAAGCCCAAGCCCAAGGTCAACGTCGAGCCGCCCAAGGACATCCCCAACGCCGCCGACCTCATCGGTCGCACCAACCTGATCTTTGATCTCAGCCATCTCGCGCTGCAAACTGACTCCACGCGCTTGATCACCATCATGCTGGCAGGTTCCACGTTTGCTCCTCCAATCAAAGGCGTCACGCTCGGCCATCACGACCTCTCGCACCACGGCAAGGACCCCAGCAAGCTCGCGCAGCTCAGGATTGTGGAGGAAGAAACCATGAAGACCGTGCGCGACCTCCTCGCCAAGCTCAAGCAATCGCAAGAAGCTGACTCGAACCTGCTCGATAAGACCACCATCTTCCTCGGCAGCAACCTCGGCGACGGCAGCAGCCACTCCACCAAGAACCTCCCCGTGCTCTTAGCAGGCGGCGGCTTCCAGCACGGCCAGCATCTGCCCTTCGATGCAAACAACCCGCCGCCACTGTGCAATCTCTACGTCAACCTGCTCCAACGCCTCGGCATCGAAGCCGACAAGTTCGGCACCAGCACTGGCACGCTTGCAGGATTGGATATGAAGCGCGGATGAAACACAAGCTCATCGGATGGATTGCAGTGTCGGCGCACAGTATTGCAATGGCTTAGAGCCTATCCGGCAAAAGGTTGAACTGGCTGTAAAGAGGTGAGCCTCCGGGTCATGATGCCGATGAAAGCGAGATAGACGAAGGCTTCGTGGTGGCGTGGATTTTTCTCGTGATCACGGGTCAGTCGCCGTTGCTT
>CANIBP010000074.1 GCA_947466075.1 Verrucomicrobiaceae bacterium | reverse complement strand
TGCGGATCATCCGACAGAGCCGCCTCCAGCCATGCGCGAGCGTTTGGCGAGGTCAGATCGTGAAGATCAAAGTTCAGCGTGCCATGCTCGATGCCTTTCACGGCCTTCAGCGCCTCGATGGCTTGCTGGACTTTCTTCTGGAACTCGGGTGGCTCCAAATGTCGGCCAAATCGCTCACCGAGCTGCTTAATCTCAGCGCTCTGTTCAAACTGCTCCTTGGTCATTCCCCGGTGCCGGGCCGCAACACCATCAGCTTTTCGTCTCACACTTTCCGGCATGGTGACCGGTCGGTAACGTTTTGGTTGATCAGTTCCTTGTGGCACTGCGGGGATTTCAGGAGTCGCCTGCCTCACCGTCTTTGGTGCATTTGTGGCCAGTGATTTGTTTGCGGGGTGATGAAGCACAAAAGGCAGTGTTGCGGCTGCAATGGCTCCGGTGATGAGGAGGGCTTTGGTGGTGGCGGTCATGGTGACGAGTGTGGTGGTGAGAACGGATGCGGTTGGCGTAATCGCGGAAGTGGTGCCGATGCCGGTAAGGGATAGTTTTCCCAAGGAGGCCTGGACGGCGGCTGGAGCGGCCTGCGCGGAGTGCGTGCTCAGCAGCAGAGCGAGCGATGCCGCGCCGATGACGCCCTTCGTTCTCAAACGGAGGCGCAACTGGTGAATTGCCTCATCGAGCTGGCGCGAGACGGTGGACTGACTCACGCCCGTGCGGGCCGCCAGTTCATTCTGGCTCCGGCCTTCCAGGAAGCGCTCGATCAAGAGTGCACGAGTGGCCTCTGGCAAAGCGTCCAGGGCTTCATCAAGCAACGGCTCCAGCTCGGCCCAGGTGCGCTCATTTTGGGCCGCGGCGAACTGTGCTGCTGCGGCAGACTCATAGTTCTGGCGACGCGCCTCACCTCGCACGACGTTCTGCGCCTTCTGCCAAGCGACATGATGCAGCCAGGCTCCCACGGATTGAATCGCCGCTCCACTGCTGCGTGCGAGGGCAAGGAAAGTCTCCTGCGCCACATCCTCAGCCAGCGCCGCATCTCGTGTGACACGGCAGGCAGTGGCATGAACCATGCCCGCATGACCTGCAACCAGCACCTGAAACGCCTCGGCATCGCCGTGGCGATGGTAGCGGGAGAGGAGGTCAAGATCAGTTTCCATGAGGGTGATGGAGCGGCTCAAACCACCGCCCACTTATTATGCCACCGCCCGCTTTGGGTTTATGCAGAAATTATTCGCGTGGGCGTAAATCAACTTTTTGGCTTCTCTCAAAGCGTCGCCTCATGCTTCACGGTCACACGGCCATGAGCACGAAAAGAAAAGGCTGGCCGGTGTCGCGGCTTCACTTCGGCGTGACAGGGCCTGATTTCTTCAGACCACCACGGATGATTTTCACCCCTTCACTGGTTTCGCTGACGCCGGGACTGATCGCCGTTTCGAACGTTGCGGCGTCAAGTTTGCGCAACAACCAGTCCGCGACGTAAGCGGGATCATCTGAAAAGGCAGCCTCGATCATCTCCCTGGACGCGGGGTCGTCCACATTGCGCAAGGTCAAGTTTAACCCGGATTTTTTTCCGTTGATGGCGACGAAAGTATCCTGGGCGTCTTGCATGCGCTGGTTGTCGCGTGGCGAAAAACTATTCATCAACCTCTGCCAGTTTTCATTAAAGATCGTAATCTCGGGGCTTTGCATTAACGCGTCCTGGCTTAGGCCGCGATGTTTGCGGATGAAAGCTTCCGCTTTGATGCGTGCTGTTTCGCTAAGTTCGGGCTTCGTATCTTGGCTGATGGAAGGAGTGGACGAGTCGGCCAAGCGCACTGTCTTCACGGGCGAATCCCGCGGTGCAGCCTTCGCTGCGATCACTGGTGCGGGCTTGTGCTGCTGCTGATAGATGAGCGGCACTGTGACAAGGGCAGTGGTAGCTGCGATGGCGAGTAGGGTCTTGGTGGTAGCGGTCATGGTGACAAGCGTGGTGGTGACGGATGCGGCGGGGATCGCGGGGGTGGTGCCGATGCCCGTGAGGGACAGTTTTCCCAAGGAAGCCTGGACGGCGACAGGCATGGCATGCGCAGGCTGGGCGGCGAACAAGGCCACGAGACCTGCGCCCGCGATCACGCCGCGCGAGCGCAATGCCTCCCGCATCGCCGAAATCCCGCGCTCGATGGCGCGGGAGACCGTGGCTTGATTCTTTCCGAGATATCGCGCGACCTCCGCCTGAGTGCGTCCTTCGAGAAAGTAGAGCACGAGCACCTCACGCAGCTCCTTCGGCAGCTCGTTGAGCGCTTCATCGACATGCGGCTCGATGTCCGGCCACGTTGCCTCGCGATCCGTGTGCCACGTCTCCGCCATGGCCTGCTCGAAACGTTTTCGAGTGCTATCTCGACGCACAGCATCACAGGCTCGGTTCCACGCCACGCGGTGCAGCCATGCCGCGACGCATTGCGTGATGCTTCCGGCTCTACGCGCTAGCTCCAGAAACGTCTCCTGCGCCACATCCTGGGCTGCAGCGGCATCGTGAGTCACACGCAACGCTGTGGCATGAACCATCGCTGCATGCGCCTGCACCAGCTCACGAAACGCGTGAGCATCGCCCGTGGTGGCGTAGCGCTGGAGGTGCTGGAGATCGGACGGCATCGCTTTTCATGAAAGTCGCACGAGGAGCGGTATTTATGCGTGCGATTGTCAAAAAATCTGCATGCCGCAGGTTGCTCCGAGAATCACCAGTTCTCCCTGCCATGCTTGTTGGTGCCGCAAAATTTCCCGTGTTCAGACAAATAAAGCTGCCTTTGATCCTTGCTGTTGGCCCTGATGGGGAGATAGACAGGCAGACGGCGGTTCATACTCGAATGAGCCGAATCCACGCTCATAGTCAAAGCCCCATTGGTTGTTCGTGCATCAGGAGGGGCAATGTGTGTGAATGCGATTCATGCCGACAGTGTGGATGATGATCCGCCGCAGCGTCGCGGTCTCTCGCAGGGTGGTGTGATCATGGTTTCTTGGCGTAGCATTAATTGCGAGTGGAGCCAGGCCTCGTCAGCTTGCTTCTTTTGACGTCGCTATGAACCATTCGACCGTGGCGGACAGCACGTGTGCTCCGGAATCATCGTGCAGTTCGACATTCACGGAAATCAGGCCGCGACCTTTGCCTGCCAATCCGGCGCGGAGTTCGTCCAATGCATGATCGGCGACACTGGCGGCCGAGGTGATGACGCCATTTGCCGGTTTGCGGAACTTTGCCTCCAATCGCCGCACGACAGGCACAATGCCATCCGTTCCGCCGAGCGAACGCAGCAGAAACTCCCCGCTGCTCGCCTCCGCCAATGCCAGCAGCGCGCTCGCGTGGACGGTGCCGAGATGGTTGAGGTGCTGCCCGCCTGCCGGAAGTTGAAGCAGCTTCGTCGCATCATCCGCGGGTTGAAGACCTAGCAACCGGTTGAACGGAAGATCAGTGACGGTGTTCATGAGGTTATTCGTGAGTTGATTTAGCGCTCGGACTCCATTTTTAGCGGACAGCTTGCTCTGCAGGTTATTCGCGGAAAGTCAGACGCAGCGTCGACTCATCGCGCAGCGTGGCGTTGAGCCAGAAAACGCGGCCGTCCCAAGCGTAGTCATTGGCAGCGAGGACGCGACCGTTCAGTTCCACGCGTGAGAGCGTCTTGGGGGCGTTTTGAAGCTCGAAGACGGGATGCACGCAGGGCGTGGACGGTTGGATCGTGAGCGTGACGATGGGTTTTTCGACGTTGAGCAGCGTGGCGCGGCGTTCGGTGTTGTAGGACGGGCTTTGCAAGGTTGCGCCTTCGACCTTGATCAGTGGCGGGGTGGCGAAGCTGCGGGACCATTCGAGGAGACGGGCGTCGTCGGCATCACTGAGGCCCATGAGCCAGGCCCATTTTTCGACCTGCATCGTGCGGGTGACGCCGAGGGCGTCGGGCATGTCGGCGGTGCGGCTTTCGAGGGGCTGCGGACGGCGATAGCCCCAGCTCATCATGGCGTTGTGTGCAGGGGTCATCGCGGCGAGGTCGTCGATGTTGATGCCGGTGGGCTTGCGCCGGGCGAGTGGGAGGTGATTGCCCCAATAAAACGGGGTGACCATCTGGCCTTGGCTGTAAAACGGGCGGTAGGCGGTCGAGGGCAGGCGCGTCCAGCCGGGGTTGAAATAGATTGCCGACAAGGGCTCGCGGGCACCGAAGCAGATGCGGAAGAGCGGCGGCAGTTCGCCCGAGAGCAGCTTCTCGTAATCGCGCTCCTGATCGAGGAGGGGGAACCTCAACTCGCGCTTCGTGCCATCGCGAAAGAGCACGTCGATGAGGTTTTCCGGCAACACGCGGAGCGGATAGCCGGCGGGCGGGGTGAGGATGAGCAACTCCTCGATCTCGTATTCGGCCTTGGGTTCGGTTTGCAGGGTGACGGTGCGCGAGCCGAAGCCATCGGGGTAGAAATAGAAATCCTCGGTCACGGTCTCGCCCCAGACCTTGTAGTTCAAATCGCAGGGTTGCGCGGTCCAGCGGACGTGGACGCGGGCGGCGGTGGATTCGAGGATCTCGACGCGGCTGCGGCGCAGTTCTTTGTCGGAAGCGGCATCGATGCAGTCCAGCCCGTCCGGACGGCGCGGTGCCTCGGCAAACTCGAAGTTCAGCGCGGTGTTGTGTTTCCCGGCCCAGAAAGGTGTGTAGGCCGCGCCGCGCCAGAAGACAAAGCGCGAGCCGTTCGGCAATGCGATGACGACATCCTTCCGCTCCGGTGCCCAGGCTTTGTCATAAGGCATCTCGGTGACTTCGTCGGGGTCGGAATAGGAGAGCAGCGGGTAGTCGTAGCGCAGCTTGGTCTCGATGGCGCCAAACGCGGGCAGCTTCGGCGATTCTCGCATGACCATCGTGCGGAGGGTCTTGCGCCAAAGCTCGCGACTCTTCGCATCGCGGAGCGCCACCTGCAGCGTGTCGCGATCCTTGCTGGAGGCGGGGAACGGCAAGACGAGATCCAGTTCGGTGCGGATGCCCTTGCGCAACTCGATGGCGGCTTTCGTGGGCTTATCCGGGTCGGATTCAAACCACGCGAGCACCTCCGCGCCGGAGATCGTTTCCTTGGCGGAGAAGGCCGCGACCGTGACGCGAGCCTGCTGCTCCGGCCCTAGCACGAGCCAATCCGCCGGGGGCAGGATCGCGCCGAGATCGACCGGATTCCTCACCGGATCGGCCGCCGCGTTTGCATCCGCCTCCAGAGCCGGACGCTGGACCTTCCAGCGGGCCTGCTCGACCGTCTTGCCGTCCTTGTTTTTCGCCAGTAACACCAGTTCCTCCGGCGCGGGCGAGGTGGTGAAGGTCAGGCGGGCGGTGAAGGGGGAGTTTCCCGACACATTGAGCGCTTTCCGCTCCACTTCCTTGCCTTCGCGATACGCCGCCAGCCAATGCTCTGGGGCCGGTCGAGTGTAGCTGGCGAACTGCACGATCACCGGCGTCAGGCCGACGCGTTCCACGCCAAATGGAGGCCGCCAGGGATGCCCGGGATCGAACTGAAAGCGCGGCGCAAAGGTGATGGCTTCGCGTTCCTTCATCGTGCTGCCGGGATGCTCGAAGAGAAAGCGGATGTCCCCGGCTTTCAGGGCTTCGTCGTAGATTTGCAATTCATCGAGCAGCCCGCGCAGGTGCGAGCGAACGTAGCGCCACGTGTCGCCATCGGCGCGGCAGCCGATCCGCAGCACGCTTTCCGGCGCGTCGGGCTGGAACGTGAAATCACCGCCCCGGAACGTGCCTTTGTCTGCCGGAGTCTTGCCCTGGCCGTCCACATACAGCGTGAACTGCGGAGCCTCCGCCGCGCAATACGTCATCGCGATGTGGTGCCATCCGCCGTCGTTCGGGACGAGGCCGTTCGAGGCGCGGAAGTTCGTGATCCACTCGCCCTGGCCCTCGCCATGCACCTGCATTCCCTCGATGCCGAAGACGCCGAAGAACTTGTCCGGCGCGGCAGTCAGGTCGGCGCGGCCTTTGAAGAGCACCGGCATCTCCGCGTAGTAGTTTCCCACATTGACCCAAGTCGCGAGGGTGAAGTCGCGGCTGAAATCGATCGCCGAAGGATTTGCCGCTTCGATGCCGGCGTTCGCCCGCTCGATCACCACCGCGCTGCCGACGCGCCCCGGCGCGAAGGTTGGCGCGAGCTTCGCGTCCACCGGCCCGCCATCATGCCGCCCCGTGGCGTCTTTCAGGTCGCCGTCAAAACGGTAATGCGCGACCAAGCCGGCATGGGCGGACGACGTGGCTAGCAGCAGGGCGGTGAGGAGTTTGAGAGTGGGTTTCATGGCGGGCTATGCCAAGATGTCTGTGACTACTTTTCCTTCCACATCGGTGAGGCGGTAGTCGCGACCGGCGTGGCGGTAGGTGAGTTGTTCGTGATTGATGCCGAGCAGGTGCAGGATGGTGGCCTGGAGGTCGTGAACGTGGACGGGGTTCTCGACGATGTTGTAGCCGAAGTCGTCGGTGGCTCCGTGGACGTGGCCGCGCTTCACACCGCCACCGGCCATCCAGATGCTGAAGGCGTTCGGATGATGATCGCGGCCTTCCTTGCCTGCGGTGCTGCCGCGTCTCACTTCGCCCATCGGAGTGCGGCCGAATTCACCAGCCCAGACAACGAGCGTGTCATCGAGCAGCCCGCGTTGTTTGAGGTCTTTGAGCAACCCGGCGGCTCCGAGGTCGGTCATGGCGCAGTTGTTCGCCAGACGCCTGTTCAGGTCGCTGTGATGATCCCAAGTGCTATGCACGAGATGCACGAAGCGCACTCCACGCTCGACCATGCGCCGCGCGAGCAGGCAGTTCGTGCCAAAGGCGCGTGTCTTCTCCGCATCGAGGCCATACATCTCCCGCGTGGCGGCGCTCTCTCCGCCGAAGTCGAGAAGCTCCGGCGCGGCGGTCTGCATGCGGAAGGCCATCTCATACGACGCGATGCGCGAGGCGATTTCCGCATCGCCGGTGCTCTGCTGATGCATTTGATTCAAATCGCGCAGGACATCCAGCCGCGCACGCTGCGTGGCAGCACTGATGCCGGGAGGGCGGTTGAGATGCAGGATGGGATCGCCCGAGTTGCGGAACGACACGCCGCGATAGGTGGAGGGCATGAAGCCGCTGCCCCACAACGATGCGCCCGCGCCTTCCAGACCATGCCCGTCATCGGAGATGAGCACCATGTAGCCCGGCAGATTCTGGCACGCGCTGCCGAGGCCGTAGTTCACCCACGAGCCCATGCTGGGATTGCCAAAGAGCGGCGTGCCGCAGTGTAAAAGCAATTGGGCCGGATCGTGGTTTGCCTGCTCGCCGTGCATCGAGCGGATGAGGCAAATCTCATCGGCCATCGCGGCGGTGTGGGGCAGCAGTTCGGAGAATTCGATGCCGCTCTGCCCGTGACGTTGAAACTTGCGCGGACTCGCCATCACGGTTTCGAGCACGCCGCCGGTCGCGCTTTTTTTGGCCTGCATGAGCGATGCTGGCATCGGCTGCCCGTGCATCGCGGCCATTTTCGGCTTCGGATCGAACAGATCGAGGTGCGACGGGCCGCCCATCATGAAGATGAAGATGACGTTCTTTGCGCGCGGTGCGAGGTGCGGCAGCGGCGCTTCGGCGTGGCCATCACGCGCCAGCAGATCCCATAGTGCCATCGCGCCGAAGCCGTGCGCGCTGCGGGCGAGAAAATCACGACGGGAGAAGCCGTGGGATGGGAATGAGGTGCTCATGGGGTCATTCACGGTTGATGGCGGAGTTGAGAGTGGAGTCGTTGGCGGCGACGAGGGCGGCGTTCACGGCGAGAGGGCGCGTTTGGAAAATGGCCCGCGTCATCTGCCAGCGGCGTTCCATCAGGGCGCTGACGGTGGTGGGGGCTGGCTTGGTGCCGCTGGTTTCGGCGGTTTCCTTGAGGCGATGGGCTTCGGCAGTGATGGCGGTGAACTCCAGTCCGGCGTGGAGGAACGAGATGCGGTGGTTGGAGGAGGGTTCGTTCATCGTGGGTTTGGCGGCGGCGATGAGGGCGGGGCGCATGGTCTCGAGGGACTCGGGTTTGATGAGCGGAAACATCCTCGGTCTCGGCACGATGACGCTGTCGGCGAGAATCCAGTATTTTTTCACATGCTCCGCTCCGGCTCCGAAACTGCTGCGGCAGTAGTCGTCGAGCAGGGCTGTGATGATGGCAAAGACGCGTTTCATCCTACGGCCCCACCTCCAGGCGGATGAAACGGCGCGGGGTATCCTGGATGCCGATGGTGTCACGAATGACGATGGTCCTGAAGGCCCCGACGGCAGAGGAAGAAACCACCGCAGTCTCTACGGCAGACCAGGAAATGAGGTCGCCCGAGGTTTTCACCGTGTAGGTCACCCCGGCGGGTGCCGGCTCAGGGCGCTGGTAAGTAAGGGTGAGGTAGTCCTTCCCGCTGAATGTGGCTGTGCTGTGGCCGAGGTGGTCTTGATAGCCTGACAAACCCGGCTGGATGCCGAGTGCGAACTTCATCCTGTTCTTGATCCCGTCGTTGGCCGGGGTGGCGTCCGGAGCGCCCAAGCCGGTGCCATTGGTGGGAAGCCGCTGGTTCACAAGCCAACTGGCATAGCTCTCGTCTGGTGGCCCGCAGAAGAGGTATTTGGTCCCGCTCTCAGTGCCCTGAAACGCCACCACCGTGCCGGTGGAGGCGAACGTCGGCCTGCACGAGTTGCCGTCTGGATCGACAAGCTGCCGCACCTGACCTGTCGCGGTGGACAAAACATAATGCTGCTGAACGGATGCACCGGTGGGATACAAGGAGAAATAGATCCACGCTCCGTCGCTGCTGATCACGCCACTGCCCAGGTTGCTGCCGGTCATTCCGGCCACCAGCTCCTGCGGGGCACCTTCGGCAAGCGGAGCCTTCCAAATGCTGTAGGAGTCATCGCTGGTGGCTCCCCCGGAGTAACTCACGGTGTAATAAATACTCTGGCCATCGGCACCGAGCATCAGGTTCCGTGTCGCGACGTTCGGATTCGCGGTGTAGGAGGCGGAGGAGGTGTCGCTGATCACATGGGCGGCACCGCTGCCCGTTTGCTGGAGCAAGTCCGACTTGGCGCTCGTGGTCGTGAAAACCACACTTGTCTGGTCCGGAGCGATGCGGAACTCATACGGACTTGATGAGACGAGGACCGCTCCCGTCCAGCCGCCAGGAGGAGAAACCGGAGCCCGATACAAGGAGGTGGAGGTGGATGAGGCGAGGAAAGCCACTAGCGGTCCCGAGACGAGATAATTCCGTGCGCTTTGCACACTGGAGCCAGCCGGATTGAGCTGCGTGGAGGTGCCACCTCCGACGGGTGCGGAGTAGAGATTGAACGGGAAACTGGCGCTGGAGCCGACGGTATGGGTGGGATCGGCCATATAGAGCAGCCGCGCGCCATCGTCGCTCACCGCGAAGTTCTCCTTCACTTTCGGATTGAGGCCTGTTCCTCCCGCAGCCGCCGCCCCGAAGTTGAAATTGATCTTGGTCGCAGCTCCGGTGCCATTGGCTGCTCTGACATACAGCTCATACATGGCGGACTGGTCGGCGTCGGCACGATAGGCGATGGCCGTGTTGCCGACCCAGCGGAAAGTGCCCGCCGAGGCCTGGGCATTGGCAAAGCCCGAGGTGACCTGCGTGAGCGCCCCTCCCATGAGAGGGACGGTGAAGACCTGGTTGCGGAGATTGGCATCCGGTGCCCGGAACGCCAGCTTCGTCCCATCCGGTGAGATCAGAAATGCCGGGAACGCAATGCCGTCATCGGTTCCCTTGCCACTGATTGACTTGCCCGTGGTCAACTGTTGGAGATCGCCGCCGGAAACCGAGTTGCTGAAGAGATCCTTGAAACTGGTTCCAGCCGTGAAAAGCACCCGCCCGGCAGCCGTGACGACAGGAATCGTTTCCACATTGATTCCACTCTTCGCCAGCGGCTGGGTGTTGAGCTGCACAGGTGCGGCGGCGTCACTCCCGTCCACCCGCACGCTGTAGAGGTCACTGCGGGCCGTCGTCGTGTTGTTCGTGTAATAGATCAGGCGCGCGCCGTCCGGGCTGAATCCGACGGGAACCCCGCTCGTGGGCACAGCAGGCGTGACCTTGGTCGGAGCCGCCCGCAATCCGGGAGGGAAACCCATCGCAGAGAGAATGACGAACGCCGCGAGCAGCAGGTAAGAAGGTAAAGAACGGTTTTTCATGGCGTGGTTAAACTGCGGGTTTCTTTTGAGGAGCCGAGCTCAAGCCGTGGGATGGAAATGATGGGCTCATGGGGTCATTCACGGTTGATGGTTTCGTCGAGATTCAGCAGCACGCTGGCGAGTGCGATCCACGCGGCGCGGTCCGCACTGCCATCCTCTCCGGTGAGTTCGTGCGTGGATGCGGCGTCATTTTCAAAGAGCGTCTTTTGTTGCTGGAGATAGCTGAGCAAGCGCTTCGATTCGGCGGACGTGGGCGGGCGCGAGAGCACGAGCGTGAAGGCTTGGGCGAGACGTTGCTCCTCGTCGCCGCGCGCTTCGCGATAGACGCGCACGGCGAGCGCCTGCGCGGCTTCAAGGAAGACGGGATCGTTGAGAAGATTGAGCGCCTGGAGCGGAGTGTTCGAGCGCTCGCGGCGAGTGCAGCTTCGGCTGGTGTCAGGTAGGTCAAAGGTGACGAACTGGGCGAAGGGCGAGGTGCGCTGGATGAAGGTGTAGAGGCCACGCCGGTAGCGATCCGCGCCGGGGCTGGTCTCCCATAGGTTTTTGTAACCTTCCTTCGACACGCTGGCGGGCTGCGGTGGCTTCACGCTCGGCCCGCCGACGGTGTGGTTGAGCAATCCACTCGCCGCGAGCGCGGCATCACGCACGGTTTCACCGGAGAGGCGGAGACGCGCCTGTCTGGCGACGAGCTTGTTCAATGGATCGCGCGTGGCGAGTTCGGGTCGCGCGACTGAGCTTTGCCGATAGGTTTGCGATAGCACGATCTGCCTCAGCATCGCCTTCACGCTCCATCCCTCGCGCATGAACTCCACCGCCAGCCAGTCGAGCAGTTCGGGTAGAGACGGACGATCCCCGCGCACGCCGAAGTTCTCCGAGGTCGCTACGATGCCGCGCCCGAACAATTCCTGCCACAGCCGGTTCACCACGACGCGCGCGGTGAGCGGATGCCGCGGCGAGACGAGCCAGCGCGCGAGGTCGAGGCGATTGGCATCGTTCAGCTTCGCGAGGGCGGGCATGGCGGCTGGCGTTCCAGCCTGCACCTCGGCACCCTTGCGATGGAACTCGCCGCGCACATGGATGTGCGTCGCGCGCGGCAGCACGGCCTGCATCATCGCCGGTGCGCGAGCGATCGTAGGCAGGTCTTTCTTCAAGGCATCGAGCTTCGTCCTCAATTCGTCCAGTTTCAGTTCCTTGAACTTCGCCTGATAGATGGTCGGCCTGTTCTTCAGGAAGTAGTCGAGGAGCCCGTCGCGCTGCTCCGGCATGCGTTGAGCGCGCGGCGTCTTGATGATGTTGAGACCTTCGAGTTGTCCCTCGCCGAGATTCTGCCCCCATTGCAGCCCGAGCAGTTCCAGCGTGCGATCCCAGGCGAAATCCACGCCGGGTTTCGCCTCCGTTTCCAGCAGCCGCCTTTCCCAATCCGCCTGCAACTCATCCAGCGGCGCGGCCACGGGCTCGATCAGTTCCGCACGCTTGCGATCATGCTCCTTCCTGGCGACTTCATAGAGAACACGCTCGCCGGGGAGCGGCGCATTGACGTTCACCTCGTCGGCGTTGTTGAAAAAGGCGTAGAGTTGGTAGAACTCGCGCTGCGAGACCGCATCGAACTTGTGATCGTGGCACTGCGCGCAACCGGCCGTCAGCGCCAGCCATGTCGTGCCGACCGTCGTCGTGCGGTCGATGGTTTGATTCACGCGATACTCCTCCAGATCGGCACCGCCTTCGCGATTGCTCAGCGTATTGCGCAGAAAGCCCGTGCCCATGCGCTGCGAAGTGGTCGTATTCGGCAAAAGATCGCCCGCGAGTTGTTCGATGGTGAACTCATCGAAAGGCAGGTCGCGATTGAACGCCTCCACCACCCACTGCCGGTAGCGCCACGCCACAGGCCGGAGGAAATCCTGCAAGTAACCATCGCTGTCCGCATAATGCGCGAGATCCAGCCACCACCGCGCCCACCGCTCGCCAAAGTGCTCCGAAGCCAGCAACCGTTCCACCACACGCTCGTAAGCATCACTGCGGGCATCATTCAAAAACGCGTCCACCTCCAGCGCCGATGGCGGCAAGCCCGTGAGATCAAAGCTGACACGGCGGATCAGCGTCGAGCGATCCGCCTCTGGCGCGGGCGCGATCTTTTCCTGCGCCAGTCGTGCGCGGATGAAACGATCCACCGGATGCGCCGAGCCCGGCACGGACGGCGGCTCCACTCGCACCGGAGGAATGTAGGCCCAGTGCGGCTCATACTTCGCCCCTTGCTCCACCCAGCGCCGCAGCGTTTCCTTCTGCTCCGCCGTCAGATGCTTGCCCGTTTTCTTCGGTGGCATCAGGTCATCGGCGTCCGTTGTCAGGATGCGCCCGATCAGCCCGCTCTCCGCCACCTTGCCCGGCGTGACGGCCCGCTCGCCCGACTCAAGCACCGCCATCGCTCCCGCCGCCGAATCCAAACGCAAACCCGCCTTGCGCTGCGCCTTATCGAATCCATGGCACTGGAAGCAGTTGTCGGCGAGGATCGGCAGCACATCACGGTTGAAGCCGACCGTCTCATCACTCGCGCCAAACGCTACCGCGCTGACGAAGACCAGCACCAGTCGCAGCACGTTTATTCGCAGCAGAGTAACCGTTTCGTGGCCCGAACGGGAGACCACGGCGTTGAGAGAGGCAAGTTCTAGTGGCATGGCGTTGTTTCCAGATCACATGAACTGACGACGGGACATGGAGTGTGATGCGTTCATAGATATGTGATGACGATTGCGGTTCTCAGACCATGAAAAGGATAACCCTGAGAGAACGGAGTCCCCGCAGGAAAACTAGTCTCCGAATCCTGCAAAATGGACTCTTTTTCCGGCAGTTCCGACGGATACCTCAGCCCTGCTTCCGCACCGCGCTGCGGTAGAGCAGCGGGGAGCGTTTCTGGTGCCGGTGAAACTGCCTCTGGAAATGGGCGGGTGTTGGGTAGCCGCAGGCATCGGCGATCTGGCTCACGGTTTGGTCCGTCTCCGCCAGCAGGCGGCAGGCGCGGGCGATGCGTAGTTCATTCACATACTGCGGCACGGTGCGACGGGTGCAACTCTTGAACAGGCGGCTGAAGGCGCTCTCGCTCAGGCCCGTCATCGTGGCGAGCGCGGGCACATAGATGGGTTCGGTGAGATGCGCCTCGATGTGAGCGACGGCGGTGCCGATGCGGTCGGAGGAAGCGGAACCGATTGCCGCGTGAAAGCCCGGCGAAGCAATCTCCCGCAGCTCCTTAGATTGGGCGAAGTCATCCAGCAAGTCCAGCAGGAGCACCACGCGGCGCAGACCCTTCGCTTTCGCAATCTGCGCGAGGCGTTGCGCTGCGCGTTGTCTCGTCGCACCGCGGACTTCCAGTCCCAGACGCGCCCGATGAAACAACTGCTGCACCGGCTTCATCGAGGCGTGGCGCAGCCAGTCCGCGCCGAGCAGATGCGGCATGAACTGCACAACGATGGCCTCCACATTCTTCGCCCGACGAGCGGTGCCGCGGTCATTGCGATAGTCGTGCGGCAAGTCCGAGCCAAGTAGCACGAGATCGCCACGCTTCAGCGGCGTGAGCTTGTCGCCCACCCAGCGCTCCGTGCCGCCGCGCTTCACCAGCGTGATTTCAAACTCAGGATGATGATGCCACACGCAGCCGAAATCCGCCCCACGCACAATTTCGCAAGCCACGACTTCCGTGGCGGCGAGTGGCGAGGGTTTTTCAAGGGTGAGCTTCATGGGCCAATCAACTTCCGTGGAGCGCGGCCATCGGCACGAGCACCAGGGTGATGAGGATAAGCGTGGGTTTCATCATTGGCGTTGTCCTCGTGTGTCCTTGGCGAGCAATGGCAGCAAGGCCTCGGCAAACCGGAGGCCAAGCCCTTGCAGACCGGCGGTGTCGTAGTGGACTTGGTCCTGCGCTTTCGTCAGGCCGTCTGTGCTGATGCAAACGGCGAGCGGGTCTTTGCCGGGGATGGCGCGTTGGGCGGCGCGGACTTCATCCACGAAGGGAAAGGGCGAGACGGGCGTGACCTTGGCGGGGTTGATCTCGGCGATGACGGCTTTCATCTGCGGTGCGCCGAGATCGCGGCGGAGCGCGGCCATGAGGCGCGCGAGGTGCTGCTCGTAGTCTTTCGCCAGCTCGGACACGCGTGCGTCGGACTCGCCCTGCATCCAGAGGAGGGCGGCGGGTTTGATGTCGCCTGCGGGGAAGGCCTTCTTCCACGCGGCGATGAGCTGCGCGTAGGCATGGCCGACGCGTTGATCATGGCTGAGCTTCAAGCGGTCGATGCGAGCCTGATCCAGCTCCCGCTGCCAGGCGAGCTGTGACGTGCCGCCGTGCGCGGCCTTGAAGAGCACGATCTGGCGTCCAGGCATGGCCCGCGCCAGCGCATGAGCCAACGTGACCTCCGGGCCGATGCTACCCTTGGCGAGCGCTTGCGTGCGGCCCCAATGGATCAAGGTGACGTTCGGGGGCGGCGTGCGCCATTTGTCCGAGAGCTCCCCGGCCTTGCCATAGCCTGCCATGTTCGACTGACCGGAAAGGATGAGCACCAGCGGCGGTTCCGCAGCGTGCAAATGAGCCAGCGGCGCGAGCAGCAGGGCGGTAAGGAGCGCGAGGGTGAGTTTCATGGCTTCTTTTCGGGGGCTTTTTTCACTGCATTGAACTCTTCGCGGCTGAGACTGCCGCTCTTGTCTCTGTCGAAGCGCTCGAAACGCTGCGGCCCTTCTGCGGAGCGACGACACGGGCGAGCCACTCCGGGGGAGCTTCCAGCGGCGTGTGCCGTGCATTGAACGCGAGATAGAGGAGCCATGGCTCGGCGCGGTGACTCTCCGCGAACGCCATAGCCTCACTGCCGAATTGATCCGACTGCGTCTGCGGCGCAGGCTCGCGATTGCGCAGCAGGATGCTCTTTCCGCCGGGCTCGGGCAGGTAGGACGTGGCACCGGGGAGAAAGCCAAAGAACTCGTCGAAGCCCCGGCTCAACGGATGAAACTGCGCCTCGCTCCCGAGGTGCCATTTGCCAATGGCATCCGTGACATGGCGCGCTGCCTGCAAATGCTGCGCCATCGTGGACTCCGCCAGCTCCCGCCCCGCCGTTGGCCTGGGGATGGTGGGTTTTCGATGCCTCAGCCCTGAAGGCCTTGAACTCATCAGTTTCATATCGTTATTGCCGCCTAACAGACGCTGCCGCCGAAACAGCCCAGTGCGGGCCTGTGGTGTTGCGGGGTTCGAGCGTGTAACTCTTGCCCGGTTTGAGCGCGGCGAAAGTTTCTGGCTCGAGCACCACCTCAAGTTCGAAGCCCTGTCCGCTACTCCCTCTCCAAGCCGCGCCATCAGACACCTTCACCGGCAGCCGATCCGTGCCGTTTACAAGAAAGAACTCTGGGTCTGCGCTGCGCAGGAATGCAAGGGCTTCGGTGGTGGTCCTGCAATCCGCGGGGAGGTCGGCGTGCAGCAGCAAATGCTTTTTCCCGCTGGTATCCCGCCAGGCACACAATTTGTTGCTTCCGCTGCGCCGCCAGTCGTCAGGCGGCAGCGTGTCCCACCAATACGCGCTAATGATGAGGGGCGCTTCCCCTGCCGCGCTCGCGGTAAAGGCGCCGGAAGACGTAAGGGTCACGCCCTCTTTCACCGCCCACTGTGCCTCGGGTTTTCCGTTCGCGGGCACGAGCTGATAGGCGACGCCGGGCTTCATTTTCGCATACCCGGTCTTCGGGATCGCCAGGGCGATCGCGCACTCGCGGTCCACCGTAATAAACCCGCGGTTGATCTGCGCCGCGATGTCGGGCTGGCCGGGTGCGCGCAGCGCGAAAGCGCGGTCGGTTTTGCGGAGAAAACGGCCGTATTGCCCGTAGTCCTGCTCCGGGAAATACTCGGCGGGATGCAGAATCGCCACGATGGCATCGGGTTCGATCCGGGCGAAAAATGACGTGTCAACCCAGCCAGGCTTCTCTGCGGAGCGCAGCCAGTATGCGCGCTTGATCGTCAGGTTTGTGTGCTCAACCTGGGGACTGTCGGGTGGATTTTCCACCTTCGCGTGCGCGCCGAAATGGTCGTTGACCTCGAGCGCACGATAGGGATTTGCCGTCGGGAACTCTGCGGAGGTCAGGCCTTGCGCGTAGCGCAGGCCCCACGCACGTGAAAAGTCCACCTCGCTGCGGTCGCTGAAGGTGATCAGGTGCGTCATCAGGCCCATGCTGTGGCGGTCGAGAATGTTCTGGCCGAGGTTGGTGTAGTTTAGCCGCACCCAGCGTCCGCCGACGAAGACTTCGTTGAAGCCGTGCGCGCTGTTTCCTTTCAGCGGCTCCAGCCCGGCAAGCATCGTTTTGCGCACGCCGTGATGCGTGATGCCGCGCCGCACCATCACGAGCTGCGCCGGGTCGTTGGCATCGACCGCAGGAATGCAAAAGACCTGCCGCGACGGCAGGCCGAGCGCGCGAAAGATCGTATTCCAATAAATTGCCGTCGAGCTGCAGGTGCCGCGCGTCTTGTGCTCGAACATCCCCGCGCCGAAAACCTCGTGCTGGAGCTGCTCCTCGAAGCTCCAGCCAAACGCGCCCTTCTCCCGTTCATAGGCCGCTTCGCAGCCCGCCAGAAGCTTCGGCTTGCCGGACGTGAATTCCATGAAGGCTGTCGTATACATGTAGCCCGGATACCTGCAGGTATCGTTCATCCACCTCGATACCTTCTCCGCGAGTTCCCGGTCGGTGAGCTTGTCCGGCTCGATGCCAGCCACCCTCAACTCGGCAAGCAGCTTCTCGCGCATCGCGGGCGTCCAGTTCGTGGTGATGCCGGGCCGCAGCCATTCCTGCATGGCTGCGTAGTCGCGCTGCCAGTTCGCGTTTGCGCCGATGACGCTTGCGAGGGTGTTCAGCGGGTAATGGATGACCTCGAATTCGCCAAACTCCGCCGTCTCCCGCAGCAGCCGCGCATCCTGATAATCATCATTCATCGAACGCAAATCGTAGGGCTTCATCACGCGCACGACGGTGCGGATCGAATAGCTGTATTCGCGCCGCTCATTCCAGTCTCCATCCGGCTTTCCATTGCCGTCGCTGTCCTCCTTCGCGGGGTTCGTAAAATACTTATGCGTTTCGGCAAAGTCGGAGAGCCCGTCGCCGTCGGTGTCCGCTTCGGGAGCACCGAAGGTGAGGACGGGAAAGATGAGCAGCGGAATAAGAGTGGCGGTGATTTTCATTCAGGATTCGGAAAAGCTTGGCGAGATCGACGACGGCGAAAGCACCCTTGAAAATACAGAGCCACCACCCGTCTTCTTCATGAGCTTGCGAGACTATTTTCCTAATGGCCGTTACTCTCAGAGCAATGAAACCCAAACGCAGTGCCAAGCCCTCCGATGACCGCCGTTACTTCAAGGAAGTGCGGTTCCGCCAGATCCGCGCCTTGTTTGAAATCGCCAGGCACGGCACCTTTGCCGCAGCATCCCGGAGCCTCGGCATGGCCACGCCCTCCGTCTGGCGGCAGGTGCGGGCGCTGGAGGACGACTACGGTGTGCAACTCGTCTCCGCCAAAGGCCATGACGTGCGCCTCACCGAGGACGGCGAGCGGCTGCTGGACCTCGCCGCGCCGCTGGTGGAGGGCTTTGACTCGCTGAAGAAGGTTTTCCACGACCAGCACGGCAAAGCCGAGCGACATCTCCGCATGGCCGCGCCCGCCACCGTGCTCAACAGCTCCCTGCGCCATGTCATCGCCCGCTACCGCGAGTCCCACCCGCAGGTGCGCCTCTCGCTCATCGATGCGCCATCGCGCATCGCTTGGCAGCTCCTGGAAGCCGAAAAAGCGGACCTCGCCATCGTCGGCACGCCACAAGGGGTGACGCTGCCCACACGCTTCGAGGCCACGCCGCTCGTGCGCTATCCCTTCGAGGTCGTCTGCCTTGCCAGCCATCCCTTTGCCCAGATCAAAGCCCCCAAGCTGCGCGACATCGTCAAGCAGCCGCTCATCCTCGCCGGGGAAGACTCCAGCTCACGCATCCAGTTTGACCACCTCGTCGCCAAAGCCGGGCTGAGGGACCAGGTGAACGTCATCATGACGGCGGGCAACGTCACCTCCATCCTCAACTACGTGGCTCTCGGCATGGGTGTGGCCATCCTGTCCCGCCCCGCGACCGAGGCGCTGCCCGTGCCTGCCGATGTGAAAGCCCGCTTCATCCACCGCAATGTCTCCAGCTTCCTCGGCCACGACCAAGTCGCCCTCCTCCACCCCAAAGGCCGCCACGAACTCGCCCACGTCCGCGCCTTTCGCGAGATGGTGATGAAGGGGCTGAAGGCGGAGGCGTAAGCGTAGTTACAAGGGGAAGTGCTTCTCAAGCCTCCGTCGGAAGGCAAGCCACCCTTCATGTCATGCCAGCACCGCCTTCACCACATGTCCATGCACATCCGTCAGCCGCCAGTCACGGCCGCCGTGGCGGTAGGTGAGCTTTTCGTGGTCGAGGCCCATCTGGTGCAGGATGGTGGCGTGGAGGTCGTAGCCGGTGGTGATGTCTTGCGCGGCTCCGGGCTGGTAAACCTGAAACGGGATGCCCGGACGCATCGAAACCGAAAATTGCTTTGGCAGGCTGCCGCGTGCCGATGAGCGCCGCTCCGTGCCAGGAAATCTCTTTTCGTGCGCGTCTGTGACCTTGGGTAGGCGCCCCACCACGCAAATTCCATGAGAACGCAAATTTGTGCTTTCCACTTTTTTCGTGTTCCAGGCCGTCATGAAGCCTTCCCACGTTCAAGCAGGCAGGCGCACATTTGCCCCTCCAGCTGCTTGCACCAGCACGTAAATGCTTACCAAACGAGCATCCCGCGCTGGCTTGATGTGGGACATTGCCTCTGATTTTCCAGCCCTTTGCAACTTCAACTCGCCGTCAGGTTGCAAGCATCTGTGGATGGCCACAAGGGCTGCTAAACCTTGATGATTAGGGCTGTTGCACACGCATGATGATCAGCCGTGATAAGCGACGGTGCAGGTGTGCTGAAACGGCAGCGGAAGCTTCCCAAGTGTCATGGTTGTGCATCATTGTTGCGCAACAAGGTTGGAAGGGCGCGATGCGGGTGCTTTCTTGACCGAGGCTTCCTCGCCGCCGAGGCATTGCAGCGCATCTGATAACATTTCCAGCCAGCCGTCTTCGT
>CANIBP010000073.1 GCA_947466075.1 Verrucomicrobiaceae bacterium | reverse complement strand
CGAGTGCCTCGCGAATGTCTTTCTCGGTATGCGCGAGGCTGATGAACCACAGGCCGCGCTCGATGGCGCGCACGCCCTGATCGAGCAGGCAGCGCCGCAGATGCGCCCAGCGCGCGGAATCCTGCCGGCTCACATAGTCGCGGTAGTCTTTGATTGGGCCTTCGGCAGCGCCGGGCTTGAGCATGACGGCATGGAAGGCTGGCCCTGGCCCCTGCGGGCGGAGTGGAATGCCGTGCTGGTCCGCCAAGTCACGCAGCCCAGTCATCAATTGCCCACCGAGCATCGTGACGACGCGCGGATGCTGGCCTCCGATCGATCTTACGTGATCGAGACACCACTTACTGGCGGCGAGACAGAGCGGATTGCCATTGAGCGTGCCCGCGTGGACGACGGTGCCATCGATGATTTTCCGCATCGCTGCTTCCTTGCCCGTAAGTGCCGCAAACGGCAGACCTCCGCCGACGGCTTTGCCGAGGATGGTCAAATCCGGGACGAAGCCGAGCGACTGTTGTGCGCCGCCGGGAGCGACGCGAAAGCCGGTGATGGTTTCATCGGCAATCATCAACATGCCTTCGCTGTCGCAGAGTTCGCGGATCGTCTCAATCATGCCGGGCACCGGCTCCATGCAGCAGGTGTTGCACATGATTGGTTCAAAAATGATCGCCGCGATCTGACCTTTGAACTCGGCGACTTTGCGCCGCAGATGCTCGGGATCGTTCCAGCGGGCTACGACGAAAGTATCGAGCACCTCCGGGATCACGCCCTGGCTGGGATGCAGACGAGTCGGGCTTTCCGAGTCGCCCCATTGGCCCGGCGGCGGTGCGAACCCCACGAGCCCTTCATCCGCCCAGCCATGGTAAGCACCCTCAAATTTCAGAATGAGCGGTCGCCCGGTGTGTGCCCGCGCGAGCCGCAGCGCCGAGAGCACGACCTCGGTGGCCGAGTTGTTAAAGCGCACGCGCTCGGCCCCTGGCACCAACGCTTGAATCCTCTCGGCCACCTCAATCTCCAACTCACACTGCGCGGCCCAATGCGTGCCGAGTTTCGCCTGTGCGGCAATGGCCTCGGCCATCCCTGCCGGTGCGTGCCCATAAAGCAACGCGCCCTGACCGATCTGGAAGTCGATGTATTCGTTGCCATCCACATCCCACACGCGCGAGCCGCTGCCATGCTGAAAATAAAGCGGCACCGGCTGCTCCATTTTGCGGATGCCGCTGTTCACTCCAGCGGCGATGGATTTGATGGCCCGCTCATAAAGGCGGCGGGAGGTGGCGTATCGATCAGTCATGATGAGATGCGGAAGATGGGTGGAACTACGCGCGGCGCACGGCGACGGCGACGGCTTCGACTTCGTATTTCAAATCGGGCGGCAGGCAGTCGGTGATGGTGGTGCGGGCGGGTGCGGGGTGGGGAAAGTATTCGCGGTAGAGCTGATTGTAGAGCGGCAGGTTCGCGGCATCGCGGACGTAGTTTCGCGTCTGCACCACATGCGCGAGATCGCTGCCGGCGGCTTCCAGCACGAGGCGGACGTTTTCGATGCTGCGGCGGAACTCACCTTCAAACGTGTCGGTGATGATGTTGCCCGCTTTGTCCACTGAAGCTTGGCCGGAGATGAAGATGAGGTCGCCAACGACGACGCAGGGACTGAATGGCAAGTGCGAGGTGGGTGTGTCTTTGAGTTGCGGATAGGAGACGAGTGGGTTGGTCATGTTGGTGAAAAGGTGAGGGGTTTGTTACGGATTGGAATACATTCGCAAGACAGCCACGCTTACTTCATGGCGAAGAAGTCTTCGAGGTTCACCTTGAAAGGTGCGGAAGGCTTGGATTTTGTCCCGTCGGCGTTGCTGTAAGAGGCGAACAGATAGAAGTCCTGATTGGGACGCAGTCCGCGAATTTGCAGGCCCGGCGCTTTCCAGTCCTTGCCTACCCGCAGCGCTCCGGTGCCGTCGGGATAGAGGCTGGCCCAGATATCATACTGCTTCGCGCCGACGACGGGATCGAAGTGCACGAAGCAGCGCGTTCCGTCGGCTTCCTGGTCAGGCAATGTGATCTTCTGAATCGTCACTGGCGCGGCCACGCCTTCGGCCAGCATTTGCTGAATCGGATTTCCTAGGCCTTTGACTTCGGCTGGCAAGGGCATGCGAAGCGCCGCGAGTCTCACTGCTTCGGCCGTCGCGTCCTCAGGGCTGGCATACTCGGCGATGAGATCGCCAAGCAGAACATCATCAGCCTTCGCTGGCTGGGGATCGTTGACATAGAGAACATGCGTGCGCCGTTCGACGACGATCTTCTCCAGCTTCAGAGGCAAGTCCACGATGGCGTCACCCCGACTGTAAGCACCCCACCAAGTCGTGCCTGCTTCGCGATAGGCGTCGTAGGGGCTGTTGGATGGCATTTCAAACCGGAGGTAACGCCAGCCGTCGAAGTTGAATGAGGACCAACTGTGCATGTCGTCACAGTTCCACGCACCGCGCGCTCCAACGCTGATCCATTGCTCGCCTTTGGCGTCGCGCAGAAAATAAACCGCGCGGCCCCAATCGCTGGCGCCTTTGACCCACAATCCGAGATGGCTTGCCTTGCCGGCGATAACCACGGGCTGCGCTGGAGTAAGCACGGAGTAGTAAGGCACGACGACCCGTTCCTTCTCCGGCTTCGCGAGATGGACGGCGAGTGCCTTTCCTCCCTGGGCAGTGGGAGCCTCGACGGGCGCCACGGCCATCTTGTTTTGCAAACGCACGATATAGGGCGTGTGGCTTCCCTCATATCCAAGTTCGCGTTCGTTGGAGACCTGCCACGTTCCGTCGCCTAAGTTGGCAAGCTTTGCGGCGTTTGCCGAAGGTTTCGAGTCGGAGTGATCCGGGTCGCCGAGCGAAATCACCGCGTCTTCGCCAAGCCCTTCGACATAGCAGGGCGACTGGTCGAGCGTGAAACCCACTTTGCCATCCTTCGCGACGAGCTTGCGCTCGTTGTCCATCTGGTCGAAGACGCTGACCGAGGCTCCATCTTTCACTTGCAAAATGACCGGCCTCTTCCCCCGGAGCGTCCACATGACATGCACCAGCTTGCCGGACTTGTAGTGTATATACTGGAGCGCGAAGGTGGTGAGGCTTCCGGTCGGCACCCATTTGTTGTAGTTCGCGCGATTGAGATGCCGCGTAAGTGTCGCGAGTGCGGCATAGGCCGGTTTCGGAGTTTCCAATGAGATGCGATTGAGCACGCCGAAGCCATAGTGTTGCTCGCCCCAATAGCTCGCGGTGTCATAGGCGGGGAATCCGCCATTCTGGATGTTCACGCCATAGACCATCAGCATCAGGCTGTCGCGAATCGAAAGATCCGCCTGCTCCTGGTCAGTGAGTGCGCCGGGTCCGCTGGGAACACAAGGTCCCTCATACATCGGCAGCAACGGATTGGGGATGCCGGCCTTGGTGAACTCATTGCGCACCATGTAAAGACGGTGGAGTGCGACCTGGTGGATTTGCTGCTCAGGCAATCGCTCGAAAAACGGAATATCCACCGTCACGCCATCGATCAGCTTGCGCACCTCGGCGCTGCCGCGCAGAAAGTGAGCGGCAAACATCGGGTCGCCATGCGGCAGCAGGCACTTCACGCCGGGATAGTTCTCCTTCACGATCTTCGCGCCTTCGACAAAGCCATTGAGGAAGGACTGGTAGCGATCCTTTTCGCCCGGAGAGAGCTGATACTCGGGCTCGCCATAATAGTCTGGCCAGAGACCATTGGTAATAGGGCCGAGAGCGGGCTCGGGAAAGAATGACAGGAATATGGGCCGGCTGTGTGGTCCGGCTTTGGATTGCGCTTTCTCGAGATCGGCAAGGAAGATGGCCCGCGCCTTTTCCAAACCTTCCTTTTTGAGGTTGTCCGAAAATCGGGCGGTAATGTAGTGGTCTCCGCCGCCCGCGAATTTCATGGTAAAGATCTTATAGTCTTCCATCACCTTTTGAGTCTTCTCCCCGTGGCGTGAGACATACTGCTCGAACGAGCCGGGCGTGGACTCGATGCCGGCCTTGGCCATCGCGAGTAACTGCTGCTCGGCGGGTGGTGTCTTGTGCGCGCCACCCCAGTTGTAGAATCCAAACAGCGGCCCGCGTCCAAAGTCCCAGTCGCCGCGCGAGCGCGTGTCTTCGTGCAGATAGGCGAGGCTGCGCGTCTCGGTCCAAGTCTGCGAGCCATCGCTCACCGTCAGCCGCACGTCATGGTATCCGTAAGCCGCCAGCTTCAGTGCAAGGTTCAGCGTCACCGGCTTGTCGCCCGGCAGCGCTATGCTGCGCTTTTGGCTGGTGACGCTGCGTCCATCGAGGCTCGTCGTGGCTAGCTCCACTTGTAACTGCCGCGCCCCACCACTGAGATTGCGCAGCGTCACCGAGTAGTTCGGCGTCGCCGGTGCGGTCCAGATGTGGGATGTCGCGTCGGCTGTGAGCACCACGTCCACCGCAGAGCGCTCGGCAGTGAGCGCATAGATATGCACGCTGCTGGGCAGACCTGCCTGATGCTGGCTGTAAAAAAGCGGGTCGGGAGAGGCGCGATAGATTTGCACCTGCTTGCTCAGTTCCAACTCCACGAAATCGAGATCGTCGAATTCAGCCAGCGCTCCCGGATCGATCGCGATGGTCACAAGATACAGTGTTCCCTTTCCACCATCGCGGGTCTTCACCGGAAGCGCTTCCGCTTTCGATGATGTGGCACGAAAGGCCGGCACGCGTGTCGTAAAATCCTTCGGGAACCCGGACTGCGCACGATAGAATTGTGCGGTGACCACCGGCACGCTGTCGGTCTCGGAATCCGCAGCGGCGATCAAATGCAACGCGCGATAGCGGGCCATCGGAACCCGGACCGTCAGGCGTGCAGTATCCTTCATCAATGCACCAACCCAGCGTCCGCTCATGGCGTCTTTGCCACTGCCGCTGTAGCGTCCATCCATGCCGCCTTGGCGAAACCAACTCGCGCCCACATCAACGTGATCGTTTCCCTTCGCATCCGGTGGCGCGGGCGAAAATGGCACGCCGCCAACAACGATGCTCCCATCCTTGGCAAGAGAACCGCGATCCATTTCCTGCCCATCGATGCGCGATGCATTCAGAATGCTCTCGAGTGGAACCGGCAGATACACCTGCGCCTTGTCCAATGGTGCGGCCTTTTCAATCTTCACTGCTCCGATCTGCGTGCCGGGCGAAAGTGCTAGTCGCACGTAGCCCTTCGTATCCAGCCCTTCCTTCCTAGGATGAGCCAGCGGGATGCCATCGAGCGATACCTCATACCCATTCTCGCGGAGCACCAGCTTCAAGGTCAGCCATCGCTCAGTGAGCGGAGTCGAGGCGACCATGTCCGACTCAACAATTCGCCGCAGCGACTCGGGCCACGACAGACTGCGCTCGACGGCGAAATGGGGACGATAATAGCCCGACAGCGTCGGTGTTCGCGCCTCGATGGAATTTGGGTCGAAAACCGTCCAGCGGATGCTGTCGCCCTGACCTGCGAGGGTCACATAGAGTCCCTTGTTCTTTAGGTCCGCGCCGTCCTTCAATCCCGCGGTGAGCGTGACACTGGTTGGCTTGGCGGAGTCCGTCGGCAAACGAAGGCGCATCGTGATCTCCGTATCTGCGCTTTGGACTGTAGTGCCGATGAAATTCACCGGCAGACTGGCGACCGACATCGCTGCGTGTCCGTCGAGTTTGCTAAGTTCCAAAGTGCCAGTCTTTCCCGCACCGATGCTCCACACAGCCGGATCGAGGATGTCCGCAGGGACTTCCTGTTTGACAGGCACGACCTTTGGTTTGACGGCAGCCTTCACCGCGGCCGCCCGCGGCTTCTGCACCTCCGGCTCAGCCGCTGGAGCAACTCGCGAAAACACCAGCGAGATCGCGACGGCGAGGAGGCTCACGAACCACCATCTGACATGGCTATAACTAATCGCGAGGCATTGCTGAGACGGGATGCAGCGCACATCGTCGGAGGTGTGGATGGGGCAGGACGCCGAAGTTGTCAGCGGGGATTCGAGTGGATTCATATTTTGGAGGAAACAATTCTTACGCTATCGGAAACTGGACGGACTGAACGCGGTTCGGTGCCGGGGAGTGAGGCAGTCACCTGGCATTCCCTCCCGCTCCCACTTCCACGACCGAGTAAACGAGAAAGCTCGGCACCGTGAAATGCAGACGACCGTTTTCGTGTCGTGCCTCGAGAGGTATCGGCGATGGCGACTCCGGAGTGAACACGGAGACGCGCGGGTGCCCGAAACTGGCGGGCAAAAGGATATCGCACATGATGTCTTTCGTCGCGATCGGCTTCTCGTCCTCGATGCCGCGTCCGGGGCTCTTGGGTTTCGCGGTTTCCTCGCGGTTGTAGTTCACAAAGTGGAAGTGCAACTCGCCGTCCTTCGTCGGCACGGAAGCGGAGACTCGCACGGTCGTCGGCGCATCGAAGCGGCTCCGCGCATCATCCGCTGCCGCTGCCGCCTTCAGCACTCGCGCCGTCTGGAGATGCGCGGGCACATCGATGTCGTCCGGTAAAATCGCGAACAGCCGGTGCTCATCGAGGAGTTGATGCCCGAGCGTCTTGAAAGTCGTGAGTGGCCCGAGGTCGCCTTCATGAATCGAGCGGCGTGGATAAAGCAGCACCGCTTCCGCATGAGGTCGCGCACCGCGGAACACTTCGTCGTGCTGCTCGATGAAATGGTAGTAGCGCGTGATCTCCGCGCGCGCCTGTGGATCCTTGAAGCGTGTGTAGAAGCCCATCGGTGCGCCACCGTTCGCCGCCAGTTCCGCGATGGCCACGCGCGTGCGCGTGCTCTCATACTTGCCCAGCGTGAAGGGCTTTCCGCCGAGAGCACCAGCGAGATAGCGCGCCTGCAAGGTGCCCTCGCCGAGCCAGCCGTTCGCAAGGTCTGTGTAGCAGGCGCTCGCGCCCGTGCTATACCACGCATAGTCCTCGCTGCGTCCCCAGAGATCAGCAGGCAACAGGCAGCGCTCGTCGCCGCTCACCTGATTGAAGTCACCGAGATGATTCCATTGGCCGAGGATCAAATCGGGCTTCAGCTTGCGCGCATAATCCACGAACACCTCGTCGTAGGCGCGCTTGTTTGCAATCTGGGAGAAGCGCAGCATCTCGCGCCGCAGCGGAGTGGACTCTTCGGGCGCATGCCACGCGACGATCTCCTTGAAGACATGCGTCCCAAGATCGGCGATGCCGAATTTTTCCCGCAACAGCTCCGCTGAAAATCGCCCGCCCAGGTATTCGCGGAAGGCGCGCTGGCAATGCTCACACAGGCAGTCGTGACGGTAAAAGTAGTTGATCATGTAGCCGTCCACGCCGCGCTCGATCCCGCGTTTGGCCCAGGCTTTCAGCACCGTGCGCCAGTGCGGGTTGAGCAGGCAGCCCCAGTATTCCTTCATGCCGCCGATCTTGTATTTCTCGTTCACGATCGGAGCGCCAGCGGCATCGCGTTCGAGCAGTTCGAGTGGATTCGCGACCGGCTTCGGCCCGAGTTCGCGCTCGTCCCAGAGGTCGCGGTAGAATTTGAAAAAGCCGCGCGGTCCATCCGGGCCATCGGGATCGCCGACGAGGAACTTGATATTGAAGTGCCCCACCACCTTCACATTCAGCCCATGGAGCTGCCGATTGAGATCGGAGAACCAGTCGCCGCATTCCTTCAGGCCCTGCACCGGAAAATGCGCCGGGTAGCCCTTGAACTGTGGCGTGTGCGACAAGCTCCAGAAGTGCCCGCCATAGAATCCCACCTGCGCCACTTCGGGCCGCGCCTCCGCGACAAACTTCACATAGTCGGGATCACCGTATTCAGTCCAGTGAGCGATCATGCGCGTGAACAGAACGCGCGGTGGCTCCATCGCGTGTGCCTGTCCGATGAATGCGGCGCTCAAAAGCAACGCGAGGCTTCCGGACCTAATGAATGTCATGAGCTTCATGGAAATATGCGACACCAATCAAAAGCGCAACGTGACGAAGTCATTGTTATCGAGCGGCAGCGACAACTCGACGGTCGTGGGTGTTGTTTGCTTGAAGGGGATATCGCCGTGAGTCGCGGACTCGGCTTTGGCAATCGCGCGTGGCACGTTGATCCGGAGCGTGAGCTTCTGGATCGGCTCGGCGGTGTAGTTCGCGAGCGGGATGAGGATGCCCTTCTCATGCGGCATGAAAACCGCATCGACGAGTGGTGAACTGCACGTCAGCGGCAGGGTGATTTTTGCTGCGCGAGTGGGAGTGAGGATGAGGTCTCGGACAGCGGCGGGAAATTTCCACGGGTTCGAGGTGCGCTCCAGCAGCGGGGCGTCCTTCGCCTCGGATGCCGAGAGCGCGAGGCCGTCGGTCACTTTCTTCTGCAATGCGTTCCGCGCGTCGAGCGCGGGCTTGATGTAGGCGAGCGCTGGCAGGAAGCCCGCGCAATAGACCGTGCCCTTGCCGGCATTTCCGCGAACGAGCGCGGCAGACTTGTCCTTGAACGTCGCGAGCCCCACGGCTCCCTCCCGCGGCGCGAGCGATTGTTTCACGGAGAGCACGTCGACTGTGCCGCCATTCCACTGCACTTCGTCTTTCGCCGCCAGCGTGGCGAGGTAGCGGCCTGATTGGAGAAAGGATTGCAATTCGGCAACGTCGCCACGTTTTGCGGGAAGGATGTCATCGAGCACATTAAGCGGGCGGTTGTATTCATCGCGCGATGCAGCACCAGCAGTGAGCCAGAGCGTGCCACCGTTTTTCACCCACTGTTTGAGCTTCGTAGCTGCGGCGATGGTGAGATTGGGGCCGCTGAGGTAACAGACGCGATAGGCATCGAGCATGTCACGTTCCGCTTGTTGCTCAGAGACGATGTCCACGGGCATTTGCGCGTGAGAGAGTGCCATCCAAGTGTGCATGCGGTCAAAGCCATACGTGTTGGTTTCCTCCACCGTCCACACGTCACTCGCGGTGCTGTAGAGCAACGCGACCTCGGCAGGCGCTGGCATGGCGGTGAGCACGATGTCCTCCACCGCACCGATCTCACGCGTGATCGCTGCATTGGCGGTCCATGTCTCGGGCTTGCCCTGCCACACATGCGAGCGCCAATACGGCCCGCCTTCATGCGTGGCCCAGGTGGGTCCGTAGCTGAAATTGTTGAAGATTTTCACACCTCGAGCCACTTCACTCGTCGCCTTCAGTTTGATGTCCCATGCCTTGCGACCCGCGTGAGAGACGAGGTGATGCGCGATGAGTTGTCCGCGATCCCGTGTGGCCGCTCGCATGAGGTCGATGTTGAATGAGGCGCATTGATACGATGACGATCCGTTCGCCCAATCCTCGCCCCAGATGGCGTTTTGATCCGGTGAATCGAGAAGCTCGAAGTAATCCACGCCCTGGATGTAAAAGTTGGCCCCATACACGGCACCATCGCTGAAATTGGCCAACACAGGAAAGTCGCCGCCATAGATCTCCTTCGCCATCGCGCCCTGCGTGGCCATAAAATCACCCAAAGCCCGCGTGCGGAAGCGCTGTGAGTAATAATAGAGCGCCGGTGACTCAGCACGTTGCTCGCGCGTGACGATCTTCACGGCTTCCCAGTCCTTCACCAGCAAATCCGCAGGCGTTTTGCCCAACTTCTTTAACCACGCTCGAAACGGCTCCGCATACGATGGCTCCTTTGAGATGAAGTCGAGCGGTTGACCGGTGGGTTCATCCGTTAGCTCGCAAAAGACGATGTCTTCGACCTTGCCGCCCTCCTTTTTGAAAACTGCCGCCGCTTGATTAAGCTTGGCGCGCATCTTTTCTAGATCGGGATTGCAGAACGACTTGTCCTTCATCAACCACGCGCCGCCGATGTGCCGCAGATGGCTCGAGGTGAAGCCGAAGTAGTCTAGCGTCTTCTGCTCGCGTGCTCTCACCGCCTCACTGGGCGGCGTGAAGCTGTTGTCGATGTTGGCGCTCACGAAGAAGGGTAACTTCGACAAAGGCTTGCCGTGAGTCGGCCACGCGTGTGCATCTGCCAGCTTTCCGGTGGCCTCGGCGATTTCCCCGTCGGTTTTCAATAGCGCGAGATTCTCCGGCGTGAGCAGATTCGGCGGCATGAAGACGGCGACCGTGCCCGGCTTGTTGTCGAGCTTCAGCGTGCGGACGATCGCCTTCTCATCCGGCGCGGTGGCAAATTCGAACTTCGCGCGCAGCCGCTCCGCGTAGTCGGTGTAGCCGTGCCGAGCGGTGATGTGCAGCATCGCGCCGGAGTCCTGGAAAATCGTTGGTGTGATATTGCACCACGGCGTGCTCTCTCCGGACTTGAGCAATTCGGTCTTCTTCGGCGCGGTGCCCGGTACAGCGCCCGCACGGCCGAGCGAGTAGTGCTGATACCACGGCGCATGAAAGTGATCCGCGAAGATGTGAATGTAAGCTGGCTTCTCATAGCCTTCGCCCAACGTGACCCGCACAAACGTCTGCGCGCCAAAGTGCAGGTGATTGGGCACCAGTTTGCCATCCATGGTGAGAAGCAGGCAATCAATCTGCCGTGACGCACCGCCTGAGTTGAGGTTTTCATGCTTGCTGAGTTTCAGCGTCACCTCACCCTCAGGCAGATCGACCTCAAAAGACTTCCACACATCATCCGGCTTCGTGCGCTGCCCCGCAAACTCCGTATCAAACAAGGCATCACCCAGCACACGCTCACCCGCCATCACCGTGACATGAAAAGGCCCGCGCCACTTCGGATGACTGCTGTAGCGCACCCACAGATGATAGTGCCCCGCGTCCTTGATGCTCACCGTCGTCGCCGCGACACCATCCTTAGCACCGCCAGCACCACCCAGCATTGCCAGACCAGACGCAGTCTTAGCTTCACTCACCGACCATCCGCCCGAGGTCTTGAAGGACTCCGCTTCAATGAACACCTCGCCCGCTGAAGCAATGGCAGAGAATAGAAGGGCCAAACAGAGGAATAGGCGGTGTTTTGAGATCATGGGATAACTACGGCGACAAACATCAAGGTTCATCGGCGATGAGCTTCTTCGTCGCGTCCATCGGCAGCACGATGAGGCCGGCGAGGACGAAGGTTCCGGCGAGGGTGAAGAAGACGAGCGTCTTGCCATCGCCGCCGCCGAGTTTCATCAGCCAGGGGATGAGCATGGCACCCGCGCTGGCACCGAAGTTGCCCCACATGTTTCCCCAGCCACCAGCAGCGGCGGTGGCGCGTCCGCCCACGTCTCCCATGAAGGCCCAGAGCGCGGGATTGGCTAAGTCGGTGCAAAAAGAAACGACGGCGCAGCAGGCGACGAGCGTCCAGGTGGATTCGACAAACGGACAACACATATAAGCCGCCGCGCAGACAAACATGGAGCTGGTCATCGGCAGCAATCGCCCCCAGCGCAGGCCGAAACGACGCGTGGCCCAGTCGCAGTAGTAGCCGCCCGCGATTTGGCCGAGCATCCCGAACGCGAGCACGTAGGTGAGCATCTTGCCGCCTTCGATTTCGCCCACGCCGCGCTCTTTCACGAGATAAGTCGGCAGCCACGTGACGAGAAATCCCCAGCCGATGTTTTGCAGCATCTGCGCGGCGGAGTTGCACCACAGGCTGCGGCTCTTAATGAACGCCCACAGCGCGCTCTTGAGTTCGCGCGCGCTCAAGGATTTCTCGCCCTGCGGTCTGCCGATCAACTCCAACTCCGCCGCATTCACCCGCGGATGCTCATGCGGATTCGAGCGCACGACTTTCCAAAAGATCGCCGCGATGACCAGACCGACCGCTCCATCAATCCACAGTGAGGTGCGCCAATTGCCCATCTTCACGATGAGCCAGATGGTGAGAAATGGAGCGAGCGTCCCGCCGATGCGACCGCCGAGCGCGACCATGCCGCTGGCCGTGGCTCGACCCGTGAGTGGGATCCATTTTCGAATCAAAGCCATCGAAGTCGGATAAGCCCCCGCCTCCGCCACACCGCACAACAAACGCGCGATGAGCAACCCCACGAAGCCCGTCACAAAGCCCGTCATGGCGGTGAATACTGACCACAGCACGATGTAGATCGTCAGCATCGGCCTCGCGCCGAAGCGATCGCTCGCCCAGCCAGCGGGCACTTGGAGCAGCGCATACGTGAAGAAGAACGAGCCCAGGATGCGACCGATCTGCTCCTCGGTGAGCTTGAGGTCATTGTTGAACGACACCGACTTCACGATCTCGCCCATGCAGATGCGGTCGAGATACAGGATGAACGCCATCAGCATCGTCACGCCGATGATGCGATGGCGGATGGTCGTGGGGGTCGTGGGATGAGTCATGAGTTCGGCGGACTTTTGTGAAAATAGCGTCCCATAGGATACAGTCATCGCGCCCACACTTTCACGGGCTTCCTCCGACTATTTACGTAATGACGTTTACGTTCTGGCTAAACAACTCTGGATATGTCTCACCATCAAGTCTTCAGCCACTCATCGCGATGAGTGGCGACGAAGTCGTCGTCGTGGAGATGCGGGTAGGCGCGATGGACGCGATCGATTTCAGCAAGCTGGCCAGGACTGAGCGTTTCTTGTTCATCAAGGCACCATAGCCCTTCGAGCAGGCCCTGGCGGCGCAGGACTTCGTGCAGACCGGCGATGCAACCGCTGAAACCATTCGCGGCATCGAAGAAAGCTGCGTTGCTGTCGGTGACTTCAACGCCGAGGCGCAGCAACTCCGGTGTGGCATCAGCATTGCGGCAGCGCTCCAGCAGCTCGACCGCGCGCTGCGTCCACACGGACCAATGACCGAGCAGACCACCGACGATGCGGCGCTCTTTGCCGGCAATGCGGAAAGGCGTGAGAAAGTCGGCGACGATGTTGTCGTCGTTGCCCGTGTAGAGAGCGATGTCATCGCGACCAGCCTCAATCACCGCACGCACGACATTGAACGTCTGGTAGCGGTTAAAGGGCGCGATTTTGATGGCGACGATGTTTTCGATCTCCGCAAACCGACGCCAAAAGGCATAGGGAAGCACACGCCCGCCGACGCTGGGCTGGAGGTAGAACCCGACGACCGGAATGACCTCCGCCACGGCGCGGCAATGCGCGAGCAGCGCATCCTCATCGGCGTCACGCATCGCCCCGAGACTGAGCAATGCGGCGTGATAACCGAGTTCACGAATGAGCGTGGCCTCGGTGATGGCTTGCTTCGTTTCGCCGCACACACCCGCGATGCGCACAAGAGAGTAGTCCGCACAGTCCCCTGTGCGGCTGGAGGGCCGAGGGGTATCCGTTCCGCACAGAGGACTGTGCGGACCACTATGCAGCACCGCGCGATCCATCTCTTCTTTGGCCAGTTCCAACACCGGCTTAAACAAGCCCACCTTCGGATCCCGAATCGCAAACTGCGTGGTGTGCACACCCACAGCCAACCCGCCCACGCCAGCGGCGACGTAGTAGCGCGTCAACGCCCGCTGGTGACGTTCATCGAGCTTGCGCGACGCCATGAGCGCGAGCGGGTGCGCGGGAATCGCGAGTCCTTGGTGCAGTTGCCGGCGAAGGTCCGCACTCGTGGCATCCTTGTGTGATGGATTTGAAGGACTGCTTCCGCGATATCTCAATTTGGATGTATCAAGCTCGGTCATTGGGATGTTTGGGTGACGATTCCGATCTGCATTTGATTTGGACCAAGGCTATGATCGTCCGCGACACCATTGCCCTCCGCTCCAAAATCCCGCACATTCACGATTGTTGTCGGCGCGGGAATCTCGCCGGGATATCCGGAATTCTGCCACGCCGCGCCGAAGGTGCGATCCACGGGAATGAGTTGGGCACCCTGACTGCTGAGTGCATGGAAAGCCAGTGTCGCGGTCACGATTTGCGAAAGCCGGAGTGGGGAGTGCATGGGGGCATATTGGATGCTATTTTGCTGGATGCTGTCGCAGCAACTCATCGAGATTTAGAGTCAAACTACGCCCGCCGAGCATCTGCACGGTGACTCCGCCGTCCACTGTGGCTGCGACGGACTGCACGCGCGCGGCGGCTCCTTTGCGTGGTTCCAGCACGGTGATGAACGCGGCTGTCCTAGCCTTTACGCGATGAAACAACGACGGAGCATAGTCCGGGTAGATCTTTAAGTTGGGATTGCTCAGGCCGGTGGTGCCGGTGAAGACTTCACCACCGGGCGCTGGCAGGTGCCAGAGATCGAGCGCAGCACCGCTGGCGCGCACGATTGACTGGGCATCGAGCTGATCAGTCATGTCCCATGACAGGCGCACGGGGCCTGCTCCCTTGAGGCGTTTTAGGTGCTGGATACTCTCATAGTTCGCGGTGGTGCCGAGTGGTCTATCCATGTCCTGCGCGGTCCAGCCAGCGCCGAGCGTGAGCTTGCCGAGATTGTGATACGCGAAGTCATAGGTGTGCTCCGTGTCCGACTCCACGCGGTCGAGCACGATGACGAGACCCTCCGTGAGCACCACGCCGCGCGTGTGATTGACGCCCACATAGACACCGTCCACGCGGCTGACGGCGACTTGGAAATCAGGCTTGGCGGACCACGCGAGCAGCCGGCCGATGGCGTGATCCTGATCCCGCGCGTCGGCGACAATGACATTGAAACCAATGCTGTGATTGAGTGCGAATGAATCAAGCAAGGTGTCCTTGGTGCGCGTCATGCCACCAGCGCCGACGTTGTAAAGGCTGCCCGGATCATGCGTGAAGAGCGCCCCGAATGCAGCGAGCGAGACTTGATTGCGGTTGAAGCCGGTGTGGTAGTTCGCGCGCCCGTAGTCGAGCGTGACCATCACCTGATCCTCCGCGCTGGTGCCGCTGCGCAGGATCGCGAAGCCGGTGTCGCGGAACAGCGTTGGCTTGGTCTCCATGAGAGACCGCCAGGCTTCCGGGTCGGGTTTGGTGCCAGCCAGATGGTTGCGCACTTTGGCAGAGAGCGTGCCGGTCGCACCAACATCGAGCAGCCATTTTTCCTCTGGGAACATCGGAATCAAATGGGCCGCGAGCGGTGATGCACCGGCGCGAAACCCACGCGCGCAATCGCCGCAGTTCGGCGCCCAACCGGTCAGCGTGGTGCGCAGATACGGCATGCGGATGGCCGCGAGCAGGCGCTGTCTATCAAAGGGCAGTCTCAAACCGGAGGCTTCGAGGTAGCCGACAGCGGGCAGGTATTCCGCCATGCCGGCGAGTTGGTAGCCGATGGGACGCCCTTCGGAGGAGAAGCCATCACGGTCGATGTCATTGATTCGCGCGACCAGTCCCGCATCGCTGAGCGCGGACTGATGCAGCATGAGTGCATCATCGAAGACAAGGCCGAGCAGTGCCAGATTGTGGCTGCTGATGTCCGTCTGGTTGTTGATGCCGCCGACAAATTTGATCAATTCTGCGGCGTAGGGCACGGCGAAGTCCGCATAGATCGTGGTGCGTTCTTCAGGCGTCCAGGCGGGCGAGCCAGAGATCATCGACAAGAGGCGCATGTGATTTCTCATGAAGATATTGCTCCCGTAACCCGAGCCGCTGGCGATGCGCGAAGACATCTGCAGGCGACTGCCGGCCAGCCAAGGCAACTCGCCGATGCCACCCCACGGCAGTTCCGTGTATTGCCTCGCATAGAGCCGGAACAGCTCAATGGCCTTTTCCGCATACTTTTCGTCGCCTGTAAAGAGATAGGCGAGGCCGAGGTTCTCCGTGGCAAAACCCGGATACGCGAGGTAGCGCTTCCACACGAGCCCCGAGAGCAGGCTGCCGGTTTCCTTCGCGCCGGTTTTCTTGTTCACGATCTCCGGCATTGATTCGCCCACGATCCAGTCGGTGCCTGGATTCGAGCCGGGCCACTGCTGACCCGGCGGGAGCGTGCGCAGATCCTTGGTGAGAAACTCGTCCGCCGACTTCAGCACCCGATCATAGTCCGCTGCCTTGCGCATGTCCTTGTCACCCGCCGCCACCTGGTCGCGAATTGCTTGAAGATCCTTCTCTGGCACGATCACCTGCCGATGCAGGCCTTTTGACAAAGGTCGAACCATCGGCATGTCGAATACCGCCTCCGCCTCTGGGCACGACGACGCATTGAACACAACGCGCAAGCGTTCGGTGTAGAGTTCCGGCGTGGCTGCGATGTCGCTTTTGATCATCGTCACCGAGATGGGGAACTGCGCGACGATGTTGGCCTTTGTCGCGACCTTGGCGGTCTCGATGTTCACTTTGAAACGGCGATGCGTCGAAATGAGTCGCGCCGTGATGTCGGCGGGCAGGCCGCTCATGTTTAGCGCATGCACAGTGAGGTTGTAGGTGATGCTGCCATCGGCGTTTGTGGTCAGGATGGGCCACGTCACCGGCATCTCGTAGAAGGGCTTGATCAGCACCGCGCTATGCACCAAGCGCACCTCCGCCAGTTCGATCACCGTGCCCGGCGCCATCGCCACCGTTTCGAAGTGAAAATAGCCCTCTCGTCCCTCGCCATCGGGGTTGTCCCATGGCAGCCAGTTGGGACGTGTGAGGTCAATATCGCGTTCGTGCCACACCTGCATTGGCGTCGTGCGGAGGGCGAGATTCCACTGATGCTGCTTGTATTGGCGTGGGCCCGACACATGCCCCAGCGCGCGCAAACTGAGGTTATCAATTTCTCCGCTCATCACACGGAAACGGAACTGCAAGCGGTCGAAATAGCGCAGCTTATCAAACACCGGATGACTCGCGCGTAGTCGCAGTTCCGCCGTCTGCCCAGCATTGGGCCGCCAGCGCCAGAGGGATTCACCTTTCGTCTCCGCCTTCTCGATGGTGCCATTGGTTGCCTGCCAAAGCATGTCGGCGGGATCCCTTTGCAAGCTCTCCAAAGTTGGATGCGCAGCATTGCCGCCAGCCGTTGCAATGAACCACAGCGCCCCTGCGGCGATGAGAGTGCAATATGGAATGGATGTGAATTTCATAGTTTTGAAGGCTGTTTGGGGAGGATCGAATGAATGAGCATGATCAATGGTTTTGGATATGGTGAAGGTTTGCTTTCATAACTTCACTGCATAATGGATTTGCCGCCCAGCCTCGACGAAGCCGCACGAGGGATACAGATGCTGGCCCACGGGGTTGTTCACCATGGTTTCGATCATCGCGAAGGCCATGCCCTCGCGGCGGAAGTAGTCCAGCGCGTGCTCGATGAGCTTCCTCCCGATGCCGCGACCTTGTGCCGCCTTGTCCACAGCGAGATTCGGGATACGCCCCTTGCCAGCCTCACGGTCGAGGCGGGTGCTGATGTAGCCGAGCACCTTGCCCTCTTCCTCCGCCACAAAGACGCCATCGGGACTCGCCTCGATGTCTTCATCCACATGCCGCGCCTTGCGCCAACGCCAGTCGTGCGGGCCCTCGATGCCGAGCGTGCGCTCCACATTTTGGTCAATGGCGATGCCCTCGAAACCTTCGATGGTCATGCGCTTCAGTTCATCGAGGTCACTCGGTTGATAGAGTCGTAAGTTCATGATCAAAATCGTCCGTCTGTCGTTTCGAAATGTGTGGGTTTACCCAGCGTCGCCCCGCCCTGCCGCTGCCACTGCGCGGTGGCCTCGATCATTGTCTCCAGCGTCACCGTCGGCGGTCCAAATAGCTCATACGAGCGCGTCGCATCCCACAGCCACGCTGTCTCACTTTCTTTGCCCGTGATGATCGCCTCGCGCCCAAGCAACTCGCCAAAGCGCTGCGCCAGCCAGCGAATCGACACGCGCTCGATCCCCGTGACATTCAGCGCGAGCGGTGGGGATGCGGTGTGCCCGAGGCATTGGATCGCACGCGCATTCGCATCGCCCTGCCAGATAATATTCGCCGCGCCCATCGTCACATCCACCGGCAAACCCTGCGCCACTTTTTGCGCCACATCGCAGAGCACGCCGTATCGAAGGTCGATGGCGTAGCAGAGCCGAAACATCAGCGCGCGCGTGCTGTGCTGCTTCGCAAAATGCGTGAACACCCGCTCACGTCCCACGCACGAGTTCGCATACTCGCCCGGCGGCCCCAGCACATCGTCTTCACGCGAGCCCGGCCCATCCGCAGGCACCAGCGGATAAACGCAGCCCGTCGAAAACACCACGATGCGCGACCTCGCAAACCGCTCCGCCACGATAGCAGGCACGAGCGTGTTCATCACCCAGGTCAGCTCCGGAGCCTCGCTCGTGCCGAACTTCTGTCCCGCCATGAAAATCACATTCGGCACCTCCGGCAGCGCCGACACCGCCGCACGATCCGTCAGGTCACACGCGATCGTCTCCACGCCATGCCGCTGCAGCGACTGCGCCGCACTCGCCAATGAAAATCGCGACACCGCGATCACCCGCCGCTGTTTGTGCCCGATCTCATCCAAGCCCCGCCGCACCATCCGCGCCAGGGTCGGCCCCATCTTGCCGCCCGCGCCGAGCACCATCACGTCGCCGTCCAGCGCGCGCAGGGTTTCCAGCACGCCCTGCGTGGGGCGGCTCAGTTCGTCTTCGAGTTGATCAATGGTGTGGATGGGACTCATGCAGACTGTTTTCGTGTGACTCAAACCCACTTGTCAAACCACGCCCAGGCATCCGCCTGGCGCTCGGCGTTGAATTGATGTGGGGCGTCTTCGATGATGCTTTTGAAGTGCTCGGGCACGCCGGCTTTGGCGTAGCACTGGGCGATCTTTTCGTGCGCGGCGTGGACACCGGCGAGTTCGAAGAGGCGGTCTTGCGAGCCGTTGATGACCATGAGCGGCTTTGGCATCGCGAGCGAGGCGATGTCGGGATGATCCATGTGGTGATACATGCCGGGGATGATTTTGGTGAAGCCGATGCCGCGGATGTGAGCCGCGAGTTGATTGGGAAACGAGCACATCCAACTGCTCACGATGGTCGCCTTGATGCGATCATCCAACGCGGCGAGATACGAGCTGCGCAGGCCGCCGCGACTTTGGCCGAGCAGGATCGGCTTTGGCGAATAGCCGCGCTTCACCATCTCATCATAAAACAGGGTGAACTTCGCCGTGCTCGTCGGCGATCCGCGCACCTCGCCAATATCATAGCCCGCGATGCTGATGCCTGCTTTCGCGAAGGTTTCAAAATAACCCTTCCGCTCACCAAAAGCTAAACTCTTCAACGTCGGCGCATACCACAGCCATGGTTTGCCTTCGGCAGGCATGGGCGCGGCAGAGAGAAAGGCTTTATGTCCGCCGACATCAAAGGTTTCGGCAGTTTTGGGCAAGGCTTCCTGAGCAAGCAGTGACAGCGAGAGCCAAGAGAGTGGGATAAGCAGGATGCGTGATGTCATAAGGTTAAAGTTTGTTCGGGGTGACTTTCGTCCACGGACTCCATGCGCCCATGGCGTGCTGCTGGATCTTGCGCTTCCAGATCTTGCTGCCGCAAAAGGCAAACAGAGTGTCTTTGTCCTTGCCACCGATGGCGACGCCGGTGACGCGGGTGTTGCCGGGCACAGGGAGGATGACCTGTGTTGGGCCGTCGTCAGCGCTGATTTGGATGCCGCTTTTGGTGGCGATGAATTGGCGCCCTTCTTGCGAGTAGCAGAGACATTCGGCACCCGCGTCGTCTTCCCAGTCGGCGACGTGGAGGTGGAAGTAGCGCTCTTTGTTCGTGAGCTTGCCGTCATCGGCGATCTGGTAGCTGTAGGCCCACTTCGAGTGACCTTCGGCAACGGTGAGGAGCCATTGATCGGGACGAAAGGCTAGGCCAGTGGCGAATTTGATACCGGCATCGACCTGCTTCTTCTGGCCGTCCTTAATGAGCCACACGGTGCCGCCGTTGTTGGGCTTCTTGTCGTCGTTGTCGGTGACGTAGAGGCTGCCATTTGGATGCGCGAGGATGCTGTGACCGAGAATGCCGTCCAAAACGACGCTCGCATTACCTGTGGTGTCGTAGCGCATGAGCTTGCCAGATTTCTCGGAGATGGTGTAAAGCGATCCGTCTGCACCTACCGACACGCAGTGAGCATTGCCAGTGTCGGACGCGAACTCCTTCACGCTGCCATCGAGATCGATGCGGTGGATTTTGTTCGCCGTGGTGTCAGCGAAGAACACTTCGCCATTCGCAGCCGTCGAAGGGCCGCGCGTGCTCTTGAAGCCTTCGGCGAGCAATTGCCAGCCATCGCCTGGGATGATGATCTCCTGCGCACGCGGAGAGCTGGGGCCTGCTTTCACGCGCTCCGGCCAGCCTTTCCAGAGGAAGGCCATGGCTTCGAGGTAATTCTCAGCATAGCCCGCCACATGACCGCCATCGATGATGCGGAACTGATAGTCGTAGCCGGAAAACTTCATGGCCTTGTCCATCTCCTGATCGAGCAGGAACCAATCGCCCGCTGCGTTTTCCATGTCTCTCATGCCAGTCGTGGTGAATGCGCGGATCGGTTTTGCCTCGAACTTTCTCACCAATGTGGGGAACTCATGGCCGCCACGAAACGCCACAAAACTGCCGCTGGCACAATACACACGGCTGAATGCCTCAGGCCGCTCCCAGGCCGTGTTCCAGGCTGAAATGCCGCCACTGCTGCCGCCGGAGATGCAGCGATCGTTGCCATCGTTGGTGAGCTTCAGATCAAATTCCTTCGCTATAAACGGCAGCAGCTCATCGACGAGGAAACGCACCTGATTGTCGCCCACACCATCGTATTCAAAACAGCGATTGCGTCGATCTGCCGTGCCCTTCATTGGCGCAGGCAGGGTGCCGGGTTTCACAAAGACACCGATGGTTACCGGCATCTCCTTCGTGGCGATCAGCGTCTCCAGATTGGCCTTCTCGCGTGGATTGTAGCCATCGGTCTTCACATAAACACAAGCGGGCTTGCTGCCGTCATATTGCGCCGGAATGAAAACGGTCACATCGCGCACGGTGCCGGGGAAGACCTTGCTGGTGGTGAATTTTGTTTCCTTGATCGTTCCTGGCAGGATGTCTTCTGGCTTGATCTCCCCCGGCACATAAGTCGAGGCATGTGTAGCGCTCGCCGTCGGCAAAGGACTGCCTGCAAGCGGCCGAATGAACCACTGCAAATGCTTGTCGCCCGGTTTATTCTCCCACAGGTCGATGCGTGCACCGGGCTTCGTGTTGCCACCAAAATCATCCAGCCCCTTCTCCGGCGCATGGCTCGGAGTGATCGTGAAACTGCCATTGTCCTGCCTTTTCATCGACCAAAGCTGCCACGGCTGGCCTCTTTCTTTCTCAAGCACAATCTCCGCGCCGTTCTTCGTGCTACCCTTGGCTACAGTAAGCGCCAGAGTCGGAGTCGAAGCCGGCATGATCCAGAAACGATCGTCTCCCTTCGGCTGAATGATCCACTTCTGATTCAGTGCAGCCGTGTCTTTGCCAATCGTTACCGGTGCAGCATCGACAGTTTCCAGCACCATCGCCGGTGCGCCCGCAGGACTGATCGAGTAATAACCCCAGTCCTCAGCGGAGGCATGAGTAGCAAAAACAGCGAGGGCGAGGAGAGTGGATCGAATCATGGAGAAGACAAAACGCCCCATGAACGAGATGCTTGCGGGTAGATTCGACTGGTATAAAACGCGGATCAAAAGTGTAGCGGATCGCGGATCAAAAGTGAGTCACCTCTAAGCGATTGAACAGGTGTTGGGCATGTTCGTCAAGGCTGTGATGAGCTTCGTGCCTGCCTCGATCCTGAGAGGAGGCTGGAGCGGAGCGG
>CANIBP010000072.1 GCA_947466075.1 Verrucomicrobiaceae bacterium | reverse complement strand
GAGCGTGGATTCGGCTCATTCATGTATGAAATTCGGCCTGCGCATCCCCTCGCTCAAGAAACGCATCGCCGCTCGCACCTCGGCAAAGCGGTTCGTCCGCCATTCCCTTGGATTGAAAGCTCCACGCGGCTGGGGTTGGCTCACCAATCCCAAACGTGCGCTTCATAACCGCATTTACAACCGCACCACACGTGGCTGTCTCATCCTCTTGCTGGGCCTTTGTGGTGCCATGTTCTGCATTCTTATAATGTGCTTAAATTCCATGCCATGAACCGCCCTCACACCCCGTCCCCGCGCCACGTCCAAGGCCAACTCGACCCGGCACCCTCAAAAGCAATTTCCTAGCAGTAATACTACGCGCCAGGCCGGGAGTTCAGCAGACGCAAATGCATCTGCAACCTATGGCTGAAGTAAAATGAACACTGACCCCTATTTTGCTCTAGGGAACTAGGGGTCAGTGTTCACATTCTTTCACTTTCTCAGCGAGGAACGAGGAATACTACGCGCCAGGCCGGGAGTTCAGCAGACGCAAATGCATCTGCAACCTATGGCTGAAGTAAAATGAACACTGACCCCTATTTCATTTTTTCGTCCTCGATCCCCAGGGCCCTTATGATCACAGGAGTCACAACCTTCGCACAGCCCTCCGCTGCAGGATGGAGGCCGTCGGGCACATACTTTGCGAAAAGCGCAGGATCCCTATCCAAAATTCTCTGCCAGTTGGGATAATGATCTATGAGAAGGAAGCCCCGCTCCTTTGCCACGTCGCTGTATGCCTGGTTGAATTCCTTCAGGCGGGATCGTCCCTTGGCCCAGCGTTCCGCCGCTGGGTTGACACAATTCATCACCATGAGAATTATTTCGCAGTCCGCATTCTGTTTCAGAATCCTGTCGATCATGTTGTTGAGGTTGCTGCGGGAAGTTTCCACGGACGCCTCGAAGCGGTCGACGGAATCGTTTATCGAGAACTCAATAAACACGGTATCCGGCTTTTTATTCAACACTTTCTCATCAAGGTTTTTTACCCCCCAATCGGACCATTGACCTGAGCCGCCGTTGTTTATGACTTTGAGCAATCCCGGATAGCGTTTCTGAAGAATGTCGTCGACCTGCTTAACCCACGGCCCCGTCTCCGTCAGGCTGGTCCCATACGCGACGACCACCTGGCTCTTGCCTGATTCGAGATTTCTAACAAGTTTGCTCTTTTCTCCCGCATGACAAAGTGCGGCGGAACAGAGACAAAGCGCTAACAGGATTGCTGCGAAGATGCTTTTTTTCATAATTTACTGAGGTGCCTAAATTACAGGTGATATTTTAAACTCTTGAAAATTATCTGCTTGCGGCTTCTCTCTAACTGTCAGGAAATCGGGGGTATGACGGTTCCCTCACGAAATTACTGCGGATAGAAATTCCAGGTCGCAGGATTATCGACGTAAGATTTCATCTCCGCAAAAGTCGTCGGGAGCACCGGCAACCTTGTCACAGTCCCCGCAACTGCTTTGCGAAGATTCCAGTCCCAATGCTCTTGCGGACCTGCCGTCATGATCGTGGACCCATCGCCGAACACTAACCCGGTGTCTGTGCGCAACGTGTAGTTACCGTTCTTCCGGGGATCTTCCACAAAAAGAGAGGTAACTTCTGATTTCCCGTTGAACGGGCCGATAGCAAGACTGTTCGTGTCGAAACCGAGAGCCTTCCATGCTGTGAGTCCGTTGACTTGTCCCGTGCCCTTGTTAAAATAGAATCTATTGGCTTCGGCAGTGGCGGCTAGGTTGAAGAAGATATTGTTCGTTCCGGTGTAGGTTCCCGATCCGATGTTGGGATACGTCAATAGCGGTCCCGTTCCTGTGTAAACAACGATGCACCGCTCAATCGTGATGTTCATCGCCGTTACGACAGAAGACTCTAAAAACCGGGAAAAGTTCCCAATGATGACGCAGTTCCGAAGGATCAACGATCCGTTTCTCGCAAGCGCCCTGATCCCAGTAGCCAAGGCGCCGTCAGCCTCAATCACGCAATGCTCAATGAGCCGCGTTTTGACAGTGTGATTGACGGGGCCCGAGTCATCAATCCCGGTGCCACATCCGGCAGCGATCAGATACTTAACTGTGATCGTCTGATTACTGCCGGTATACACCGCTGTGTCCAAATTCCTTCCATAGCACCCGAGAACGGCGATTTCGGGGTTCGAGCTCGAAAACCCTTTCCTGGCATTTGTCTGGAGACACTGTTCGTAGGTCACTTTGTCGTATCCGCTTCCAAAACCGTGAGAGTAGAATCCCTCGTTCCAACTTCGGCTGGCCGCATCGGCGTCAGAATCCCCATGACTGAAGATCCTCCGCGCCGTGTGGGTATAGCCACGGCCGTTGGCCAGATAATTGACATATGGAAAGAAGCCCGTTCCATAATTCTTAGCGACGTCGTAGATGACGATGTCTTCGCTGGTATCTACAGAGGTGACAATGTGGTGGATGCCACCTCCACCGATTAACAGATTTCGTGCCATGCCGCCGCGCACCGGCCCGCTCATCGGCCCTGTATGGGACCAGGCGCGATTGAGATGGACCCCTGAGATGCTGGAACCTGCGGAGGCCGGGTCATAGTTGTCAATGCCCGCTCCCCGCTTTGTGATCTCGTAAGTTTTCCCGTCCGAGCGCGGATCGGTGGTGCCGTAGGGATGCATGTAGACGATGGAGGTAGCGGCTTCCTCCCCCGGTGAATAATAGCTGCCGGGACTCGCGGCTACCAGCGCCACGCTGGTTCTTCGATAAAGCCTAACGTCATTCTCCCAAAGCATCACTTGATCAAAGCCGGCCTCATGGCCGTGTCCGCGAGTCCATGCGTATTCGTAGCAAACTCCGGCTGCCTCAGCGTGCGTGGAAGGGATGAATGAACCGGGAGAAATCACATCCGCCCCATTCACCTCGGGCGGTGGTCCCGATCCATAATTTCCGATCGAAATGATTGGCTTGAAACGCAGATCCAGCATTTCACGCCATACGCCTCCTCGTTCCAGAAGCAGCGTCATACCAGGAAATACGGAGGCTTGTGCCTTCGCGAGGGTTTTCCACGCAGTCGCGGGCGTTTTGCCGTCGTTCGTATCTGATCCATTCGGCGAGAGGTAGCTCACAGATTTCGTGGAAGGGGCGTCCGCCTCGTGCCGCTGCATGTAGGTCGTCAAGCCGATGGCGGCTCCCATCTTCCGGTATCCTTCCTGACTGCTTTGCTCGAGGTTCCACGGGGTTTCGATGCACAGCGCCAACGTGCTTTCCGGCGCGCGGGCCGCCACCCAGCAATGGCTCATTTGCATCCAGTTTGCGTTGTAGTTCGCCCCGCTCTTAACGACTGCTTCCTGCACCGGCATCACTTTGGACAGGTGGGTTTTTGCGCTCAGATTGAACTTGTCGATGGCGGCGCGTTGACCCGGTTTGGTTGCTTCGTCCGGCGGGGTGTGAAAATGGACCGCACGGTCGTTCGGTCCCGGATTGTGCAGGTCGAGGAATGCCCGCAGTCGATCCGCTTTAATCAGCGCACCAATGGCCGCTTGCGCCGCCGCGACTTCCGGCCAGTGGGGGCGATCTGTCCAATCCCTGTTTTGATCCTGCGGGATTGCTTCTTTGCCTCCCTGACCGGTGGCGGCGTGATCCACGTCCATAACCGGCACAACGAAGATTTCGTGGTTCTGTCGCAGCCAAGTCGCCTCCGGACTGTCGGCCAAGAGCCACTCTGCAAATCCTTGCGCGATCCAACTTGAACCGCTCTCCCATGCGTGCTGTCGCGCTTGAACCCAGATGGCACCCCGCTCCGGAACGGGTCGAGGTCCTTCCGTGATCCGCAGCAGAGTGACGGAGCGGCCATCGCGCGACTGGCAGAGTGATTCCGCCTTCACCACCGCCGGATATTTTTTCGCGCAAGCCCGCGCAAACTCCCCGGCTCGCGACGGAGTGTAAGGCGGTCCCCATGCCACCAGCAGCGGATCCATCGTGGCTTTCAGCCGGTAAATCATCCATTCGCCTTCGCGTAAACCTGGTTCCGTGCGTTGCCATGTCTCGCCGTCGCTCGACCAAGCTGCGCAAGACGGACTCGCCCAATCCAGGGAAAGCGGTTTGTCTTTGAGCCAGGCGTAGACCGATTGTGGGATCGGCGCACTGACCGCGCGCAGGCGAAGCGTCAGGGTTTCACCGGGACGCGCGCCGCGAATGCGGAAGTTCCACCAGCACGGCCAACCGCGCGCTGGGTCACCACCGGGCATGAAACTGATGCTGCGCGTCGCATTGTCGATCTCCACCGCGCTCACGGAAGCGCCTTCGAAGTTGGACTCGACGGTCAATGCGGCTGCAGAGGCAGTTTGTGCGAGGAGAGGAAATGAAAGAGTCAGGGCAAGGACGATGAGTTTCATATTTGTAGGATTTCTTGGAAGGAGAATTATCCCACGGATTCAGGGCGACCACGGATTGGAATACAAAATCATATGATCCGTGGTCGTCCTGAATCCGTGGGTAGTCAAAAGGAACTGCGCTACTTCAACGAATCCAAATACTCCAACAAATCGGCAGCCTCTTGAGCCGTCATTGTCTGCAGGGAACTAGGGGTCAATGTTCACATTCTTTCACTTTCTCAGTGAGGAACAAGGAATACTACGCGCCATGTCGGGACTTCAGCAGACGCAAATGACATCTGCAGCCTTGGCTGAAGTAAAATGATCACTGACCCCTAGTTTCCCCATTTTTCCGCGAAACCGCTTTTTTCTTTTAGCGCCGACTCATCTCGATGAGACTCAGTGCCCCTTTTCCCATGGCTCTCATTGTCCAAAAATATGGCGGCACGTCCGTCGGCAATCCGGAACGCATCCTCAACGTTGCGCGCCGCGTGATTGAAACTCAATCGCAAGGCAACCAGGTGGTTGTCGTTGTTTCCGCCATGAGCGGAGTCACGGACAACCTCATCAAACTTGCCCGGGACGTCTCCCCCAATCCCAGCGAGCGCGAAATGGACGTGCTCCTGGCCACCGGCGAACAAACCACCATCGCCCTCAGACCCCCTCACACCCCGTCCCCGCGCCACGTCCAAGGCCAACTCGACCCGGCACCCTCAAAAGCCCAACTCGACCCGGCACCCTCAAAAGCAATTTCCTAGCAGTGTCCCCGCGCCACGTCCAAGGCCAACTCGACCCGGCACCCTCAAAAGGCCAACTCGACCCGGCACCCTCAAAAGCCCAACTCGACCCGGCACCCTCAAAAGCAATTTCCTAGCAGTTACATGGCCGGTGGTCATCTGCCATGGCTCGCGGCGATTTTTCATGGCCTGCTCGGTGCAGTGATCGCTGTCGTGGCCGAAGCCGTGTTGCGCATCGGCAAGAAGGCGCTCAAAAGCTCCACGCTCTGGGCCGTGGCCGCGTTGTCCTTCATCGCCATCTACTTCTTTCACATCTCGTTTGTCTTCATCGTGCTCGCTGCAGCATTGCTCGGCTACATGGGTAATCGCATGCTGCCAAAACAATTTCCCTCAGGCAAAGGCCACGGCGCAGCCAAAGAGAACACCCCAGCCATCGAGTTGCCACCCGCTCCGAAAGCAACTTGGGCACGCACCTTCACCATCACGGCGTTGTGCCTCACGCTTTGGTGGCTGCCCGTGTTTGCCATCGCGTGGTGGCTCGGTTGGAACAGCACACAGGCACAGCAGGGGCTGTTTTTCAGCAAAGCCGCTCTCGTCACCTTCGGCGGAGCGTATGCCGTGCTGCCGTATGTCGCGCAGCAGGCAGTCGAAAGTCACAACTGGCTCTCGCATCCACAGATGATGAGCGGACTCGCGCTGGCTGAGACCACGCCCGGCCCGCTCATCATGGTGCTGCAATTCGTCGGTTTCGTCGGCGGCTGGCAGCATCCCGGCGTGCTCACACCACTCGCCGGAGCTACGCTCGGTGCCCTCATCACCACTTGGACGACCTTCCTGCCCTGCTTCCTGTTCATCTTCCTCGGCGCACCGCACATCGAAAAACTCGGCGAGCAACCGCGCCTCAGCGCCGCGCTCACGGCCATCACGGCGGCGGTTGTCGGCGTCATCTTGAATCTCGGTGTCAAATTCACCACCCATGCGCTCTGGCCTGCAAGCGGTGGCTTCGACGTCTTTGTTGCCGCGCTTGCCATCGCCGCCTTCATCGCCATGCAGCGCTTCAAAATCGGCCTCATGCCCGTCATCGGTGCCTGCGCGGTCTTGGGGCTGGTGAAACAACTGACCGTTGGCTAGCATGGCCTGAAATAATCCCCCGCCCCGCCAGTTACCACGCCTAGCTTCCACCGCCTTCGTCATTCGTAATTGATTCGCTTCGCTCACCTTTCAGGCTCCCTTTGGTCGTCTGTCTCGCTTTGCTCGGCTCTGTTTCATCATTCGTTATTCCGCAATGTCCCTCCCCCGTCTAGCCCTTCGCCATCCATGGTTCATCATCGTCGCCGTCGTGGCGATTCTTCTCGGCGCGTGGGTCGCGGTGCAAAAGATGGCGCGGGATGTCTTCCCGCCGCTGGGGATTCCTACGATCTACGTGGCTCAGCCGTTTGGCGGCATGGACCCGCTGCAGATGGAAGGCTACCTGACCTACTATTACGAGTACCACTTCCTCTACATCACCGGCATCGAGCATGTGGAGTCGAAGTCGATCCAGGGAGCCTCGATCATGAAGCTCCAGTTTCATCCGGGCACGGACATGTCCGCTGCTCTCGCGGAAACCATCGCCTATGTGAACCGCTCGCGCTCCTTCATGCCACCGGGCACGCCGGGCGCTTTCGTCACCCGCTTTGATGCGGGCAGCGTGCCCGTGGGCAATCTCGTCTTCTCCACCGAGAACCCGAACCGCTCCGTGGCTCAGATGCAGGATGCGGCACTGAATATGGTGCGCCCGCTGTTTGCCACACTGCCCGGTGTTTCCGCGCCGCCGCCGTTTGGTGGCAGTGCGCGAACCATTGTCATCCAAGTGAAGCCGGACCGCCTCCGCGCTTATGGTTTGTCGCCCGATGACATCGTCAGCGCGATGACCGCTGCCAACACGATCAGCCCCAGCGGCAATCTCTCGCTGCCAAACAGCTATCCCATCGTGCCCATCAACGCGGTGGTGAAAAACATCCAGGACCTCGCCGCCGTGCCGCTCAAAGTCACCGACAAGGGTGCGGTCTATGTGCGCGACATCGCCACCGTGATGGATGATCACGACATCATCACCAGCCACGCCCTCGTGAACGGCAAGCGCACTGTGTACATGCCCGTGACGAAGCGCAGCGATGCCTCCACGCTAAGCGTCGTCGAACTGGTGAAGAAAAATCTCGGCAAATTCAAAGCCGCCTGCCCCGAGGACATCAACGTCACCTTCGAGTTCGATCAAAGCCCGTGGATCATCCGCGCCATCAACGATCTCGCCAAAGAAGGCATGCTCGGTGCGGCGCTCACGGGTTTGATGGTGCTGCTGTTCCTGCGCGACTTCCGCAGCGTCTTCATCGTCGTGCTGAACATTCCCATCAGCATCGCCGCCGCGCTGTTTGGCCTGTGGATCGGCGGTCACACGATCAATCTCATGACGCTCGGCGGTCTTGCCCTCGCCGTCGGCATCCTCGTTGATGAAGCCACCGTCGAAATCGAAAACATCCACCGCCGCATGACGCAACGCGGCGACAAATCCATCGCCCGCGTCGTCCTCGACGCCTCCGAAGAAACCATCGCACCACGCTTCCTCTCGATGCTCTGCATCCTCGCCGTTTTCGTTCCGAGCTTCTTCATGACAGGTGCCGCCAAGGCGCTGTTCGTACCGCTCTCACTGGCGGTGGGTTTCAGCATGATTTCGAGCTACCTGCTTTCATCGACCCTTGTGCCCGTCTTGAACATCTGGTGGCATCGCAGTAGTGCAACCGTCCCGGTTGCTCATTCAGCAAGCCAGAGGCTTGCACTACTTTTCAAACCCAGCATCACCACCCGCCACATCCTCGTCCCTGCCTACCTCGCAGGCACCGTCTTCGCGCTCATGCTGTTCTTCCCGCGTCTCGGCAGCGAAATTTTCCCGCAGGTCGATGCCGGGCAGCTTCAACTGCGTTTCCGTGCTCCTGCGGGCACGAAGCTCGAAACCACCGAGCAGATCGCCAAGCGCATCCTCGCCGCCATCGCCGATGAAGCCGGAGCCGACAAGATCGCCATCACCATGGGCCTCGTCGGTGTGCATGCGCCGAACTACCCCGTCAATCTCATCCACCAATGGAACAGCGGTCCCGAGGAAGGCATGCTGCAAATCCAGCTCAAAGACAACAGCGGCGTCGCCATCGCCCCGTTGCGCGAAAAACTGCGCGAGCGCCTCGCCCGCGAACTCCCCGGCGTGCGGCTCTCCTTTGAGCCTGCCGACATCGTTTCGCGTGTCATGTCGCTCGGTTCGCCCACGCCCATCGAAGTTGCCGTCAGCGGCAAGGACTTCGCCGTCAGCCGTGCCTTTGCCGAGCAGGTGCGCGAAAAACTCGCCGCCATTCCCGCGCTACGCGATGTGCAGTTCGGCCAGACGCTCGATTACCCGAGCGTCGATGTGAACATCGACCGCGAACGCGCCGGCTTGCTCGGTGTGAAGATGAACGACGCCACGCGCAGCATTGTTGCCGCCACCACCAGCAGCCGCTTCACCGTTCCGAATTACTGGGCCGACACCAAGACCGGCGTCAGCTACAGTTTGCAGGTACAAGTGCCCGCCGAGCAGATGAAGGGCCTCGAAGACCTGCGCAACCTGCCCATCACCGCCAGCAAGGCCACCGTGCCGCTGCGCAACTTCGCCAAAATCAGCGAAGGCAGCATCATCGGCCAGTATGACCGCTACAACATGGCCCGCACCGTCAGCGTCACCGCCAACATCCACGGCAGCGATCTCGGCAGCGTCGTGAGGGAGGTCGAAAAAGCTCTCGCACAACTCACCGCACCCGCCGGCGTCAATGTCGCCCTGCGCGGCCAGGTGCAGCCGATGAAAGAGCTGCAAGCCGGTCTGCGCACCGGTTTGCTAACCACCGTCATTGTCATCTTCCTCCTGCTCATCGCCAATTTCCAAAGCGTGCGCCTCGCGGTGATCGTCGTCAGCACCGTGCCAGCCGTGCTGCTCGGTGTCGTGCTCACGCTGTGGATCACGCAGACCACGCTCAACATCCAGAGCTTCATGGGAGCGATCATGGCCGTCGGTGTCGCCGTCGCGAATGCCATTCTGCTCGTCACCTTCGCACATCGTGCGCAGCTCGGTGGTCTCGCCCGCAAAGATGCCGCGCTCGAAGGCGCCACCTCACGCATTCGTCCCATCCTCATGACCAGCCTCGCCATGATGGCCGGCATGATCCCCATGGCCCTCAGCCGCAGTCAGACCTCTCCTCTCGCCATCGCCGTATTAGGCGGCCTCGCCTTCGCCACCGTGGCGACGTTGCTGGTGCTACCTGCCGTTTATGCGCTGGTGGCGAGCAAGCATGCGAAGACAGCTTCGCTGGAGCCTGACGAATCAACCGCGATCTAAATCAACATGCGTTACCTCATTTTATTTCTCCTGCTCAGCAGTCTGGCAGCCGCGCTTGATCTGCCAGCCACCAAGCCCACCACCGGCCTCATTCATCGCTGGGTGACTCTTCCTTCCACACTAGCGCCGTGGCAGCAGACGGTGCTTTACGCCAAGGTCACTGGTTACATCGACAAGATCACTGTCGATAAAGGCGACACCGTCAAAGCGGGCCAGGTGCTCGCCACCATCGAAATTCCTGAACTCCAGGCCGATCTCGCCAAGAACAAAGCCGAGGTTGCCGCTGCTGACATTGAGGTGAAACGCATGCATGAGGCACGCGCTAAGTCGCCGGATCTCGTGCTGCCGCAGGCTGTGGATGATGTGGAGGCCAAACTCGCCATCGCGAAGGCCACGCTGGAACGTGCCAGCACGATGCTGGCCTTTGCGCAGATCAAAGCACCCTTCGACGGCATCATCACCATGCGCAGCGTTGATCCTGGAGCGCTCGTCAATGCTGGCACCAGCCAGGTGCTACAAATCGTCGATGCCAGCACCATTCGGCTGCAAATTCCCGTCACCGAGATGGAATCAAGCCTCGTGCAAGTCGGCAAGCCGGTGAAGGCCGCGATTGATGCCATTGGCACCACGCCCGTCGAGGCCACGATCAGCCGCATCGCTTATGCGCTCGATCCCGTCACGCGCACGATGCTCGCCGAGGCCGACTTGAAGAACGCTGACCTCAAGCTCCGCCCCGGCATGTATGCCAGCACCAAGATCGCCGTGGAGAAGCACGAAAAAGCCACGCTCATTCCCGTGGCCGGACTGGTGATGGAAAAGACCAACGCCTTCGTCTTCAAGCACGTCGATGGCAAAGCCCTCAAGACCGCCGTGAAGATCGGCTTCAATGACGGCACGAATGTCGAGGTGCCTGAACTCAAAGCCGATGACGTGATCCTGCTGCCCGGAACGACATTGCTCACCGACAAACAACCCGTCACCCTCGCGAAGCCATGAAACTCGCCCTTTCCTTTCTTTTCATCGCGACGCTTGCCCACGCTGATCCCGCGTTCGTCGATCTACGCACGGTGATGAAGCTCGCGGGCGCGAACAACGATGAGATTCAGCTCGCACGCGCAAAGCATAACGAGGCGGTGGCGGAGTCGAAGCAGGCGTGGCAGCGGTTCTGGCCGGCGCTGAGTCTTGGAGCCGGTTATCGCGGGCATGACGGGCGATTGCAGGACATTGCCGGCAATGTGTTCAATGCGAACAAGCAGCAGTACAACGTCGGTACTGGCGTGATGATCGACTGGTCGCCCGGTGACATCTATTACGCCGCTTTAGCCGCAAAACAGAAGGCGCTGGCCGCCGAGCATCTCGCAGAAAAGGCGCGCATCGACATCGTGACGCAATCAGTGGAGCGCTACTACGATCTGCTCGCGGCGGAAGCGTCGATGGTCATCATCGAGGACGACCTGCAACTGACCGAGGACTATTCGAAGCAGCTCGAAGGTGCCGTGACCGCCGGAACGGCCTTCCGCGCTGATTTGCTTCGCGTTAAATCGCAGATCAGCCGCGCAAAGCTGGCCATTCGCCAAGGTGAGGAAGCACGCGACCTCGGTGCCGCGAGACTCGCTGAAATTCTACGCCTCACGCCCGATGCCGCGCTGCGTCCCGCGAAATCCGATCTCGTGCCGGTGAAGATGATGTCTGGCAAAGGTGTCGCCACGATGATCTCGCTCGCACAGCAGCATCGTCCCGAGATTCAAGCCGCGCAGGCCATTCACAGCTCGATGGACGCGGAAAAAGACCGTGCGCGCATCGCGCCGATGATTCCGAGCGTGCAGGCTGGTTACACAATGGGTGGATTCGGCGGTGGTCCCGGCGTGGGCGGTCAGCAGTGGGGCAACTTCGGCCGGCAGCAGGATTTTTATCTCGGTCTCGGTTGGAAAATCGGCCCCGGCGGCTTGTTTGACAGCCAGCGGCAGAATATCGCGAATGCGCGTGAGGAGGGCGCCTCACTGCAAACCAGCCAGATCCGCGCCGCCATCGGCCGCGAAGTCGTCGAAGCCGCCACGCGTTCGCAATCCGCCAACGATCAGATCAAAATCAATGACGAAGCCGTCGATGCCGCCGAAGAGATGACCAAGCTCGCCAAAGAACGCCAAGCCAGCCAGATCGGCGTCGTGCTCGAATACTTGCTGGCGCGTGATGAACTCACCCGCGCGCGACAGAGCCGTGTGGAAGCCGTGACGGATTTCAACAAGGCACAGCACGCGTTGAAGCGTGCGGTGGGAAAGTGATCAATACACCGGTCCTTTGACCGCCCAGCGCTTGAGGACGAAGCCGGGGCCCTTTTCACGCCACTTGGCGACGTGCGGGGTCGTGTAATGCAGGTCAAAGGCGGCTTGATCCACGTAGCTTTCGCTGAGGGCGAAGAGGTTCGACTCCGTGTTGTCGCGGCTGACTTCAAAGCGGAGACAGCCGGGTTCCAGACGCGAGGCGGCGGCGTTCTCGAGGATGACGGCGAGGAATTCGTCGATCTTGATCGGATCGATTTCGAGGATGACAATGACGTTGACCATGAGCGCAAGAGAGAGGCGAATTTTGCTGAACATGCAACCTGCGTTCTGCGTATGATGGCAGTAGCATTCACATAGCCATGAAACTCCGTCTTGCCCTTCCCGCGCTGTTTGCCCTCAGCCTCCATGCCCAGGACACCAAGCCTGCGGCGGCTCCTGCGAAGCCTGCCACACCGCCACCGGCTCCTGCCGCGACGCCCAAGCCAGACCCCCTCACACCCCGTCCCCGCGCCACGTCCAAGGCCAACTCGACCCGGCACCCTCAAAAGCAATTTCCTAGCAGTAAGCAGTCTTCGCCGCGATCGCCGGTTACCTCGTGCTTCATCAAACCCTGACGGGGCGGGCACTCATCGGCTGCATTCTGATTCTGGTGGGCGTGCTAGTGGTGCAATTGGTGCCGATGCTGAAAAGGAAGAAGGCTTGAGGGTGGCAACCCCACCGCTCATTTTCATCGCATTGAAAGCCGCTTTCGATCTGTTCGCAGAAATCTGGGGCTCGCTTCCGGGGCCCCGCCATTCACACTTAGAGCCAATTCATGAAACACCTCCTCCTGACCCTCACGGCGCTTGCGGTCGGCAGCCTCGTCGCCCAGGCCGCAAAACCGCTACAAGTCTTCGTCCTCGCCGGACAGTCCAACATGCAGGGACACGCCAAGGTCACCACCTTCGAACACATTGGCATGGACCCCGCAACGAAGCCGATGCTGGCGGAGATGCTGGGCGCGGATGGGAAGCCGAAGCTCTGCGAGCGCGTGTGGATTTCGTCCATCGGCTGCGCGGAGGCAGAGCAGACGGGCAAGCTGACGGCGGGCTTTGGCGCGACGACTGAGAAGATCGGGCCGGAGTTCACGTTTGGGCTCTACATGGAGAAGTTCACCGACGCGCCCATCCTGCTCATCAAGACCTCGTGGGGTGGGAAAAGTCTGAACACGGATTTCCGTCCGCCGAGTGCCGGGCCGTATGTCTTCAACGAGACGCAGCTCGCGGGGTTTCAGAAACAGAACAAGGACGTGGCGGCGATGCAGACCGAGAAGGCGAAGGCGACCGGCGTTTACTATCGGCTCATGATCGAGCATGTGAAGAAGGTGCTCGCCGACATCAAACGCGTGGTGCCGGACTACGACTCAGCGCAGGGCTACGAGCTGGCGGGCTTCGCTTGGTTCCAAGGCTGGAACGACCTCGTGGCCAGGAGCGTCTATCCAAACCGTGAAATGCCGGGTGGCTACGATGACTATAGCACAGTGATGGCCCACTTCATCCGCGATGTGCGGAAGGACTTGAACGCACCGAAGCTGCCTTTCGTCATCGGCGTCCTCGGGGTCGGAGGGCCGACTGCGGAGTTTGGTCCCGACAAGCAACGAAGCAAAACACATAAGGATAACTTCCGCTCCGCGATGGCCGCACCAGCGCTGTTGCCAGAGTTCAAAGGCAATGTCGCCGCCGTTTTGACGGAGAAGTATTGGGATCAGGAACTGAGCGCCGCTAGAGCCAAGGAAGACGACCTCAAACAACAGGTGAAGAAGCTCGCGACCGAGGGCAAGATGAAGCCCGCCGAGGAAAAAGCCCTTTTCCGCGACGCGATGCAAAAAAAGCTGACCAAAGGCCTCACCGAGCGCGAGCGGCAGGTGCTGGAGAAAGGCGTTTCCAATGCTGAATACCACTATCTGGGCTCGGCGAAAATCCTTGGCGGCGTCGGCAAAGGACTGGCCGAGGCGATGGCGGAACTCAGACAACTCAAGTCGGCGAAGTGATGAAATCCCTGCTCCTTTCGCTCCATCGCTCGCAGCCCGCCGTCCAGGCTGGATGTTCCCGGCAAACCTGTGTTGACGGTTCCATGACACGGCGAAACGATCCAGCCGACCGCATGAACACCCGCCAACTAAGGGAATGAAGAGCATCACCACCGCCTTCGTTTGCCTCGCCGCCGTGATTTTCGGAGCGGCCCGACTTCACGCGCAGGCGCAGAGCGCCTTCCGCATCGCGCCGGCGGCGGAGCAGCTCCTCGTCAACCACTGCTCGTCCTGCCACGGCGCGGACAGCCAGAAAGGAGACGTGCGCTTTGACAAGCTGGGCGCGATGCCGCTCGCCGAACGGCTCGCTTTGCTCAACCGGATGCAGGAGCAGACCTTCATCGGACAGATGCCGCCCAAGAGCCGCAAGTCGCAGCCCACGGCCGCGGAGCGGAAGGCGCTGCTGGAGTGGATTGGCGGCGAGCTTCGGGTCCACAATGCCTCGACGCTGGAGGATAAGCTGCGCCTCCCGGCCTACGGGAACTATGTGGACCACGATCGGCTTTTTAGCGGCGAAATCACGGACGCTCCTTTCACTCCCGCGCGGCGCTGGCTCGTCAGCCCGCAGATATTCTCGCAGCGGGCGAACGATGTTTTCGGCCCGATGGGGTTCGGGCGTCCGCAGCAGCTCTACGGGGTGGCGAATCCCTTCGTGCTACCGGAGGCATCGGGCGTGCGGTATTACGACAACGAGTCGCTCGATGGCGGCACGCTGCTGGTGATGCTCGCGAACGCGGAATGGATTTCGCAGAAGCAGGTGCTCGGCGCGCGCGTGAAGAACGGCGAGTTGAAGGCCGACGACTTGCCGAACAAGCAGGACCGCTGGGTGCCGAGACATTACCCGGCGGCGTTCGATGCGATTGTCCTCAAAAAAGAGCCGCCGACAGAGGCGGAAATCACCGAGGCGGTGCGCGCGCAGTTTGCCAGCGTGTTGCAGCGCGCGCCCGGCGAGGCGGAGCTGACGAAGTATGCGAAGCTGGCGCGCGACGCCATCGCGATTGGCGGCAATGCGGAGGGGCTGCGGCAGATGTTGCTGTCGGTGCTGCTGGAGTCGGAGTTTCTCTACCGCTTGGAATTCGGCGCGGGCGCGGCTGACGCGCATGGCCGCAAGCTGCTCGCGCCCCGCGAGGGCGCTTACGCGCTTTCCTACGCGCTCGGCGACCGCGGGCCGGATGCAAAGCTGCTCGCAGCCGCCGAGCAGGGACGACTCGCCACGCGCGACGACTACAAGCGCGAGGTGCTGCGCCTGCTGGACGACAAGACCTATTACGCGGGCGAGATTGATCCGGCCTTGACCGGGAAAAACATGCGCTCCCATGTGGCTTCGCACCCGCGCATCGTCCGTTTCTTCCGCGACTTTTTCGGGTATCCGATGGCGACAAAAATTTTCAAAGACCCGGAGCGCGGGGCCGGCATCTACCAGAATCCCGACCGCGGCACAGCGGGGACTCCCGGCTTTCTCGTGAACGAAGCCGACCGCGTCGTGGACCACATTCTCCAAAGGGACCGCGACGTTTTCGCCACGCTGCTCGGCACCGATGAGTTCATCGTCTATTACAACCGGGAGCCTACGGCGGGCCGCGCGATTATCGCCGACTGGAAGGAGCTCTGGACCGCGCTCAAGGACACGAAGTGGAAGACTGAGCCGGACAAGGTCATGGCTGAGAATCTCGCGCTGCTGATGGCGAGCAAGACCGTCCAGTTCCCCAAAAACGGCCTGCACCAAAAGCGCGAGTTCCTGCGCCACATGTATTTCTTCAGCGATTACTTCGAGAAAGGTGTCACGCCCTTCACCACCATCGCGACCGCGTTCGGCTATCACTACAATCACTCCCCGTTCTACAGCCTCCCGCCGACGCCGCTGCGGGGGCGCTATGGCGAGGTGGAGAACCCCAAGTTCAAGGGCTTGGACGACACCAAATTCTGGGACTACCCGCTGGAGCAGCCCTTCAAAATCGCCAACCGCAAAGGCATCCTCACGCATCCCGCGTGGCTCATCGCCCATTCGCTGAACACGGAAAATGACCCCGTGCGCCGGGGCCGCTGGATTCGGGAAAAGCTGCTCGCGGGCCGCGTGCCCGACATCCCGATTACCGTTGATGCCGTGGTGCCGGAAGACCATCACAAGACCCTCCGCCAGCGCCTCGATGCCGTGACCTCCGCGCAGCAGTGCATCAAGTGCCACCAATACATGAACCCGCTCGGACTGCCCTTCGAGCAGTTCGACGACTTTGGCCGCTTCCGCACGCAGGAGTCGCTGGAGCACGCCGAAAACATCGTCGGCAAGACGCCCGGCCCGAAGACCGACTTCCCCATTTACAAAACGCTGCCCGTGAACACGCGCGGCGCGCTCGACAGCACCGGCTCGCCGGCGCTCGATGGCGAAGTCGCCGACGCCTTCGACATGATTGACCGCATCGCCAAATCCCCCCGCGCGCGACAGTCCATCATCCGCCATGCGTTCCGCTTTTTCATGGGGCGAAATGAAATGCTCTCCGACTCGCGCACGCTCATCGAGGCCGACAAAGCCTACGTCCAGAGCGACGGCAGCTTCAAAGCTGTCGTCATCTCACTGCTCACTTCCGACTCGTTTCTCTACCGCAAATAATCCACATCATGACCATGCAACACCGCAGAGACTTCCTCAAACACGCCTTCCTCGCCCTCGGCGGACTTTCGCTGCCCGGCTTCCTCCCGCGCCTTTCCGCCGCGCAGACCGGCACCGCGCCGATGCGTTTCATCTTCATGCACCGCGGCAACGGCCTTTTCCCAAGAGTCTGCGTGCCGCCGACGCTCGGCGCTGCGGAGCAGGAGCAGGAAAAGCGCAACCACGCATTCGAGGTGGACCTCGACAAGCACCAGCTCCCCGAGTGGATGGGGCCGCTGGAGGGGCACAAAAAGAACCTCACCATTATCCAGGGCCTCTCCGGAAAAATGTGCACCGTCGGCCATCACTCGTGGTGCTCCTCGCTCGGCGTCTATAAGGCAAATGAGCGCCCCAGCTCCATCAAGTGGGCGACCGTGGATTTCGAGCTCGCGGGGCTTTTCCCTTCGCCGATGGAGCACATCGAGCTGGCCTGCTTCCCCACCGGCGGAGGAAATGCGCGCGGCAGTCTCGATGGTATCGCGAAAGGTTTTTCCGCACGCGGCCCGCAACAGCCGAACTACGCCTTCGGCTCGCCGAAAATCGCGGTGGACGAGATTTTCAAATCCGTCGCCGCGGATAAGACCGGCCAGACCCAGTATCAGCTACAGCGCCGCGTGCTGGAGTTCGTCGCCGGTCACGAGACGGAACTCGCCCGCCAGCTCGCGGGCATCGAGCAGCGCAAGGTCGGCAACTACGCCGGCTCCATCGATGACATCCGCGAGCGCAACCGCAAAATCGACCTTATGGCCGACACCGTGCGCCGCCACGTGCCGAAGCTCGACAGCAAATACCTCGCGGAAAAAATGACCACGCTCGACCGCCAGATGGGTCACGCCGAAGTGCTCCTCGCCTCGCTCATCTCCGGCCTCACCAACGTCGTCTCCTTCACCGTGGATGAACTCGGCCACCACTACACCGGCATCCCCGGCATCGAAGGCGAAACCGTGAACATGCACGACATCGGCCACGGCAAAGTCATCGGTGGTATCGAGGCCGTCGAAATCCGCCACCGCACCGAGTTGCACCACATGAAGGTCATGGAAAAAATCGTCGCTCGGCTCAAAAGCGTGCCCGAGGGCAAAGGCACGATGTTCGACAACACGATGATTTTCTATTTCCCCAACAGCGGTGAAACGCACCACGCCCAAGGCACGGAGTTTCCGTTCATCGTCCTCTCCGGCTCGAACACCAAACTCAAGCTTGGCAGCCGCTACGTGCGCCTGCCCTACTGGGGCATGCCCGGCCACAAGACGCTTGGCAACTTCTACACCACCATCCTCAACGCCTACGGGAATCCCATCAAACACTACGGTGACCCCGACCTCTCGCTGAAGCTGGATCAGACCGGGCCCATCAAGGAGTTCATGGCGTGAGCGGCATCCGCGCACACATCCTCGGCTGGTTCGGCCTCGTCGCACTGGCCTGTGCCGACGAGCCGCCTGCCATCATTGATTGCCACGTTCACCTTTGGGACATCGCGCGCCCCGCCGGGCTGGGCTGGATTAAAAAGGACGTCAAAACGCTCAGCCGCTCCTTTCTCCCGGCAGACCACGAATCCATCGCCAGGACCCACGGTGTCAGCGGCACCATCGTCGTGCAGGCCGGCCAGAGCCTGCCAGACCCCCTCACACCCCGTCCCCGCGCCACGTCCAAGGCCAACTCGACCCGGCACCCTCAAAAGCAATTTCCTAGCAGTCATGCTGACATTGATGCCGATCAAGGTCTGACGACCACCAGGAAGCTGATCCTGAATTACTGGACCGACGGTGAAGGTGGGATGCCGTTCGTTCTTGGCGAGATCAACCTTCAAACCCTGCTGTTCCAACTCCACACGCTTCACCCGCAGGTCATAGTTATGCTGCGCCGACTGCGCGAGCAGCACACCGAGCGGCGGCAGTGAGGTAAGAGCAAAGTCGGCTCGCTTCACGATGAGAGGTGTGTCAGCCCGCCTGCCCATGAGATAGTTCAGCTCCAGCAGCGTCTTTTGCATCAGCACCGCCGTCTCACCGGCACGGCGCTGCACACCGACAGTGGCAGCTTCAATGATGCGTGCCTCCAGCAGTGGTGCCGCTCCGGCAGGATCACGTTGCACGAGCACAGCACGTACGGCGGCGAAGCGCTCTGCCACTTCACCTGCGGCGGCCGCATCCTGCTGCTGCATCGCCAACGCATAGGCCAGTGCACGCACACGTGAGGCGAGAAAACTGCGGAAGCGCGCCAGCCCCAGCTCCGCCAGAGTGATGTCGCGATTCGCGATCGCCTTGCGCAACCCCAGCCGTCCCGGCCACTCAATCGGCTGCGCCAGTGTCACGGCATAACCTACGCCGATGGAACGCGTGAGATCATTGGTGTCACTTGAGCCATTCACCACTCTCATGCGGCCAAAATCGACATTCAGTTCAGGATTGCCCAGCTTGCCCGCCTCACGCCGACCCGCTTTCGCTGCGAGGATTTCCGCCTCGTAGTATTGGAGTTCAGGATTTCCAGCGAGCGTGTTGGCGACCAGTGTTTCGATGGAAACGGGAGTCGGTTTGTCTGCGGCAGTGGCAGACAGCGAGAAACAGAGGAGCAGAACAAAAGAGTGTGATTTCATAAGCATGATGGTTCAAAAAACAAAGAGCAGCAGGCACAGCCACAGATGGCCGTGATTACGGAGGAAGAGATCAATCACACACGGCCTATGGACCGCAGATTGAACTCAAGCCTGAAGGCACGCCGGACCGCGTACGGGACATGCCGTGCTGGCTAGAAACTCACACAATCGCCATCGCGGCGGCGGGAATGGCTGCGCTGGCGTGAACGTCTTTACTGCCACCAATGTCACGACCGGCGCTGTGAGAGGAAGTTCATCAACCAGAGCCACTGCTGGCGCAGTGATGCTCACCTTGGCGGTGAGCGTGGTGCCATCCGTCAGCAGGTCACAGACTTCGCAGCCGGAGTCCGCCTTGCCGCTGTCCTCCATATACGCCCCATACTGGCTCATCGAACAGTGCGTCCAGCATTGGAAGAAAAGCAGCACCACATAAGTTGGGAGTGACTTCATCACGGCAGGTGATTAAGACAGCGCGAGCGCAGAGCGTCAAGGTGTTTGCTGGCGGTCCTAACTTAAAAGCAGTTTCTTATCAGTTCACTATGCAGCCGTTAGTCAGTCGAGTGCCGAAGTATGCCGCTACGAGCCAGGAAATCTCTTTCCGTGCGCGTCTGTGACCTTGGGTAGGCGCCCCACCAAGCAAATTCCATGCAAACGCGAATTTGTGCTTTCCACTTTTTTCACCGTGCGTGTCGGTGGAATGATTCAAAATCAATGCTTTGGAGTTTCCGCGTGGTGTAAAGTTGGCGCGTGTCCCGGACGAATCGCTTCGGCCACAAGCGCCGCCAAGGTTATCGGATCGGTCTCACCGGAAGCTGTAGTGCTGTGTTTACAATTATACTCAACTTGACACTATCTTGCGTGAGGATGTAAAGTGCCTCATGCTGAAAGAGAACCAAAAACGGGAGGTGATCAACCTTGCGGGAAAGCGCCTGGTCCGAACTAGGGAACTGGAGGCTCAAGGCGTGTCGAGAATGCAAATTCGAACGCTCGTGGATCAGGGCCTGCTGCGGAAAGCCCAGCGTGGACTTTACACGGCAAGCGACGCTCGACTTGATGCCCATGTCTCACTCGCGGAAGTGGCTGTGCGATCTCCCAAAGCTGTGATCTGTCTTCTCTCGGCGCTGCGGTTTCACGGACTTACCACCGAAAACCCTTCAGATGTGTATGTCCTGCTGCCAGTAGGCATCCAACGCCCGCGGATCACGAATCCACGACTTGAGGTCTTTTGGTCGTCACCCGCAGCCTACGGTGCAGGGATTGACGAGCACATGATTTCTGGAGTGAAGGTCAAGATCACCAACCCGGCGAAGACCGTTGTCGATTGCTTTAAGTATCGCAGCAAAGTGGGTATCAATGTCGCAGTCGAAGCTCTGCGCGATGCCTGGCAAAAGAAGAAAGCGAACGCCACCGAACTCTGGAAGATCGCCAAACTCTGCCGCATGACTAACGTTATGCGTCCCTATCTGGAAAGCGTTGTCTCATGAAGAGAAAGGACGAACTGAAGAACGTGGCTGCATCGGTGCGTGATCGTCTCAAAACGATCACGGACGCCAGCGGACAGGACTTCAATACGCTGCTCACCCGTTACGCCATTGAGCGCTTGCTGTTTCGACTGTCGGAATCCAAGCACAGGCAGCGCTTTGTCCTCAAGGGGGCGATTCTCTTTGCTCTCTGGCAGGAGACACCCCATCGGGTGACCCGCGACCTTGATCTTCTCGGCTTCGGTGATTCATCCATCAAAGAATTGCAGAAGGTGTTTCGGGAAATCTGTGAGCACGAAGTGACGAACGATGGGGTGGTCTTTGATCCAGCCTCCGTGAAAGCTGAACCGATTCGAGCCCAGGATCTCTATGTGGGGGTCCGAGTTGAGATTCAGGGGAGATTAGCAACGCACGAACACCACTGCAGATTGATGTGGGCTTTGGCGATGCCACGGCAGTCGACCCAGTGGAGGTGGAGTTTCCCAGCCTGTTGGGCATGCCCACTCCCAAGCTGCGGGCTTACCGCATGGAGAGCGCGATGGCTGAAAAGTTCGAGGCTGCGGTCAACCTTGGCATCCTAAACTCACGCATGAAGGACTATTACGACTTCTGGTTCCTGGCGACTCACTACGCCTTCTCAGGACAGGAGCTGGCGGACTCGATTCGTGCCACATTCAACAGACGCGGCAGCACCCTGCCAATCGAAACCCCCATCGGCTTTGATGATGCCTTTTGGCTCGATCCCAGTCGTCAGGCTGTATGGAAAGCGTTCTGGAGGAAATCGGTGAAAACAGATCCCGTCCTCTCACTGGAAGAGGTAGTCAGGCACGCGGCGTCATTTCTCCTGCCGCCTGCCTTTGCTGCGGCCAAGGGCGAAAGATTCTCATACATCTGGCAGGCGGGCGGACCGTGGAGGTCATGTTAGAGCACATCCGCGCGGACGAATCGCTTCGGCCACAAGCGCCGCCAGTCGCTCCACGTTTTCTAGCGTGATCTGATCGGGACCGAATCGAAACACGCGCCAGCCGGCCAACCCGGCCTCCATGTATTTTTCCAGATCGGCATTGAACCCAGCCGCTCTGTTGTGGCGGCCGTTGACCCAGATGCCGCCCTCGATCTCAATCAGCACACGGGCTTCCATTTGCGCAAAATCGGCCCTCCAACGCCGCTCGTGATGGAAGCGGTATTCTCTCTCCAAGTCCGGCCCCTTGACGTGGTTCCAGAGCATCAGAAAGCGTTCTTCGAGTCGAGAGGGAGATTTGGTGGCACGATAGCGCAGGCGGGGCATGGCCTGCGTGGCGAGTCAATTCGACGCGAGATGAAAGTGGATTGACTTGTGGTGAGTGTGTAGTAACTACTACACAATGCCGAAGCCGCTCACATTTGGTCAGTTCCTCCGCGAGTCTCGCGAGTCCAAGGTCGCGACCGACCGGGGGTTCTCACTGCGCAAGGTTGCCGAGCGTGCAGGCATTGAACCATCCTACCTCAGCAAGATCGAGCGCGATGAACAGCCGCCGCCAGGTGAGGCGGTGATCCGGCAACTGGCCGTCGAGCTCTCCGAGGACCCCGATGTCTTGCTGGCCCTGGCGGGAAAGGTTTCCTCCGATCTGCTGGCGATCATCCGCTCCCGCCCGCGCCTTTTTGCCGACCTAATCCGACAACTCAAGAGCATGCCAGACCATGCCGTCCTCCGCCTCGTGCGCGAGGTGAGGGATGGAAGCTGGTAAACATTCCAACCCAACCAAACATCATGATTGAAATCCACCAAGACGTGCTTCGTTTTTCGTTCCCCGCCATCGCTGCCGAAATCGAGAGTCTGCTCGATGCTCACGTGGCGACCGTTCTGCCATCCTTCATCGCGGAAGACCGCGAAAAGGTGATCGAACAGGTCCTTGTCGCCAACCGTGCTCTCGGCAGTTCACCCGACTATCAAGAGAATGTTCGCAACGTGGTTCACGGTCTCAGCGATGAGGACATTGAAAAGTTGCTGCGCAAGCGAGTGCGGCGTGAGACGGAATCCTACGGCTACAACAAGCCGGGTCGCGTGGAGATTGAGTTTCAGCGCACTTTGCGCATTCCCGACGACGGAAAGACGTATCATCTTCCACCCGGACTTGGCCGGTTCCCTCTGCGGCATGTGGATGACTTTGCTGACAGGGTCCCATCGGAATGGCTGAAGCGCGGGGGAGTGCTGATGCCGATGTATCAAGCCGAGGCGCTTTGGTTGAACTTCAGGGGCGAATATCCTTTTGCGATCAAGATCGCTGCTGGGAAGATCAATGCAGTGAGTGGCGAACCTTGGAAGGAGGGACTCAATCGTAAACCACAGGATTACGTGGTGACGCCTGAACAGCCCTGGCTGGATGGGTTTGCCGTGGAGAAGGGAGTGATTCGGCAGTTTGTGGCGATGCCGCTGGGAGCCGATTACTCGGTGGAAGAGCAGCTTTCCGGCAAAGCTGAGTTTGGCGGCGTGCAGTTTCAGGCGATCCCGATGAAGGCTCGCAAGTATTTTGAATCCGAACTGCGCTCGAGGTTGCCCAAGCGGTTGGCCGACATCCTGGGTGATCTGATTCCCGCTTGGAGGGATGAGTCCACGATTCAGTGCGCAATGTGTTGCGAGCCCAGCATGGGACTCGGCGCTGGCGGTCGGATGAGGCAGCAGATATTCGAAGATCCCTATACTGCCGAGGACTGGGATATGCAGCAGACCAGCCGGTGCTTCGTGCATCTGTGTGACGCTCTTCTGTGGCGTGAAATTACCGGCGAGAATCCGCCGCAAACGCCCGTCACAGCGCGGGAATACCAAAGGGCAAGGTTGCCATGGTTTGATTTCTACCGCGATG
>CANIBP010000071.1 GCA_947466075.1 Verrucomicrobiaceae bacterium | reverse complement strand
CTTTGATTACATCACCACCTTTTATAACTCCAAACGCCTGCATTCATCCCTCGGCTACATGTCACCGCTGGACTTCGAAGCCTCCCTCAACTAACAACTCACCTGTCCGCTTTATCGAGGCAAGATCAGTCACTCATGCAGCTCAACAGTGCGCTCAGCGGCACCAGCAACAACAGCAACAACAGCAATGGGGTGAACACGCTCGTCATGACCGTGAGCGATCCGCCGACTGTGGGTGAGGTGCAGGCGATTGCGAGCAAGCTCGATGAACTGATTCTGGCGTTGAGGAGGTAGATTTGCAGCAGCGTGGCCGTTAAGGATGGCCACTCACGACGATCTCATTTTGCTATGCTGAAAACTGTCCTTTCCCTTACCTGTGCCTTTGTCTGCTCGCTCCCAGCCGCCGAGCCTCTGTTCGAAAAGTCCGAGGTCTTCCCCGCCGGAATGGGTGGCATCGCGCGCTATCGCATTCCCGGCATCGTCGTCACGCAAAAAGGCACCGTGCTCGCCTATGCCGAGGCGCGGAAAAACAGCAGTTCCGACTGGGGCGAAATCGAGATCCATCTGCGCCGTTCCAAGGATGGCGGGAAGACTTGGGAGGCAGGCAAACACATCGCGCATCTCGGAACACGCTTGGAGGGCAACCCACATAAAAAAGAAGGCGGTGAGAAGGAGCAAACAGTGAACAATCCCGTCGCTATCGTCGATCGCGAGACGGGATCCATCGAGTTCCTCTACTGCATCAACTACGCTCGCTGCTACTCCATGCGCAGCGTTGACGATGGCCTCACGTGGAGTGCTCCCGTGGACATCACGGCCTCCTTTGAGCCCTTCCGCGCGAAGGTCGATTGGAAAGTCATCGCCACGGGTCCCGGCCATGGCATCCAGATCAAAAGCGGACGCCTCGTCGTGCCTATCTGGCTCGCCTATGGCAAAGAAGGCGATCATGCACCTTCCGCGGCCGCTACGATCTTCAGCGATGACCATGGCAAGACGTGGCAAGCAGGCGACCTCTGCCTGCCGAACGAAGGCGACTTCGGCAATCCCAATGAAACGATGATCACCGAACTGTCCGATGGTCGCGTGATGCTCGTCTCGCGCAGTGTTTCAAAAGCCAATCGCAAACTCATCACCACTAGCCCCGACGGTGCCCGCAACTGGACCACTCCCGTCTTCCATGAACAACTCTGGGAACCCATCTGCATGGCCAGCATTGTTTCGCATCCATCGAAACCCGCCACGCTCATCCTCTCGAATCCGCACACGCTCAAGCTCGACAAGGACGGGAAAGAAGTCCCCGCAGGCCGAGGCAAACGCGAGAACCTCAGCATCAAACTCAGCCACGACGACGGCAAAACCTGGCCCGTGAACAAAGTCCTCGATCCCGGCAAAGCCGCCTACTCCGACCTCGCCGTGCTGCCGGACGGCACGGTGCTTTGCCTCTACGAAGCCGATACGAATGTCGTCTGTGCGCGCTTCAAGCTCGAGTGGATCACCCAGCCGTAGCTGTGCCGAGAGCCGACACTTCTTTTCACAGACACCACGCAGATTCCGGTCAAAGATGCATCCTATGATCTCCACGTCTTCTTTCATTCAACGGCTCTTGCTGCTCACCGCCGTGCTCGCCTGTTCTGTCATGCTGCCAAGTTGCATCGTGGCTGCGGTAGGTACTGGCGTGGGTGCCGTCGCCTATGGCGGTGCCAAACAGCGCGAAGCCTACGCCACCTACCGCACCGGCATGGAACGCCTGAACTTCGATCGCGAGCGTGCCGGCATGTATCCGACGCCGATCCTCAGCTACGACGAATGGATCAAAGGCAACCGTTAGCCAAGACGCGTTTCTGGCAGTTGGCATCGACCTGCGCGGGTTCTCAAAAAACACTGCCGCTGATTCGCTTGGTGCTTGGTTTGAACACAGTCGGCGAGTGGAGCGGGTGATCAGAATCGAACTGACGTATGATGCTTGGGAAGCACCTGCTCTACCATTGAGCTACACCCGCGAAAGTGTGAGAGAGGGTGAACGGGGAGCCGGGAATGTCAAATGCGTGAAGCTGCCCACAGGTGGGTCAGATCGCAGGCGGCATGGGTGGCATGATGAAGGCGCGATTCATGCCACCGCGACCGTAACTGGCGGAGGGAGCTGCGGTCACGGAGTTTCGCCGGGCGCAGTACTGCCGGTACATGCGGCTATAGGTGGCGGCGAGGCGCTGATGAATTGCTGTGCCTTCTTCTGTGTGCGGCAATCCTCGCACGGTGCGGCGTAGGAAGTTCATCGCTTGCTCGACATTGACGTAGCGGACATCGGGGCCGGCGCTTGGCGGCGCAGCTTGGGTGGAACCAAAGCGGGCAACGACCTGAGTGCTGCTGCCTTTGGGGCCAATCAGTGGTGCGGCGATGTTTTCCGGACCGAAATCATCATACCCAAAGGCCAGGCCTGGGAGTGGAACTGTGTCTTCGGTGCATTGTGCCAGCAGCAGGACGCCAAAGCAGCAGAGGAGAAGGCGGACGGAATGGAGAGCATTCATGCGGCTTCCTACACTCTGCCGAGGATGAAATCCATCGTTCAAGCGGGCATTCTTTGCGTGTGGATGTCGGGCTGCTGAGTCGATGGAAGTACGATGGGCACTCTTGCCCGTCGATTCCAACGCACGCCAGTCACCCCAGACCGACGGACAGGAGTGTCCGTCGTACTTGGCCGAGCCTCATGATTGGCGGCACCAGATGGGGGTGAATCAGTTAGGGCGTGTTTAAAAACTAGCGAAGAGTTGAGATTTGAGATCGAAGGAGTAAGTGAGCAGCCCATGCAGCTATGCCCATCATTCTTGAAAGTGGTGCCTCAGATTGAGGCTCTTATAATGGCCAGAGACCCTTAAATACCATAACGCGACGGGGGTTCGGGAAGGCAGACCCATCACGAATCTCTCACGGGTCATTGAGAGGTTACTCTTCGTGTTGAAGGAGGGCGTGGGTTGGCGTGCGATTGATGACTCTGACGTGGCTTGGGGCACTGTTTATGCACACTTCCGCCGCTGGACCAAGGCGGTTATCCTTGCTGAGTTGTCGCAGATGTTGCCGTGGGAGAGCGCCCAGGCTGGTCGAGTAGGCGCTATGGATTCAACCCATGTCAAAGTGCATCGTTCTGGGTGCAACCCGGCTGGAGGCCAGGCGGCTCAGGCCATTGGCACTTCAAGAGGCGGATTGAACACCAAGCTGCACGCCATCGTGGCGGACAACGGGGAACCTTTGGCAATGAGCTTGACTGGCGGTAGCAATCACGACAACCCGCAAGCCCAAGGACTCATCCAGGCGATGGGCACCGAGGCCGGAGTGGGAACACTCATCGCTGACCGGGCCTATGCTGCCAATGCGACTCGCACCGCGATTGAAGCGGCAGGATGCCAAGTGTGCATCCCACCGAAAGCCAATCGTGTCGCGCCAGCCCCTTACGACCAATCCACCTTCGCCAAGCGCCATGTCGTCGAGAACTTCTGGGAGGTGCTCAAGCGTGTGCGTCGAGTCGCAACCCGATACGAAAAGCTCAAGCAGAGCTTTGAGGCTTTCGTTCACCTCGCCATTCTCGTCCAACATCTCAGAGGTCAGTTCCAATCAGCCCAGTTCCGCAGGGCTTCGAGTTTTTAAACACGCCCTAGTTCACGCTGGGAAGTACGGGACGCTGTTTGGTCATCATGGCCATGAGGGCGTCGAGGATGCCGTTGTTGTTGGCACCGCCGTTGACGAGGACGTCGGGGACGATGCGGAGATTTTTGTCAGCGATGATTTGGAAGGCTTGGAGCATGCCATAGACATCGGAACCGAGCGATGTAACACCGGCTTGATAGGCGTCGGCCTTGGCCTGGCCGGTAGCGCGGATGGCTTCGGCTTCGCCGCTGGCGCGGAGACGAGTGGAGGCGGCTTCACCTTCGCTTTTCTTGACGGCAGCGGTGGCATGGAGTTCGGCGATGTTGACGCCTTGCTCGGCGCTGACGACTTGGTTTTGGATGTCGGCGAGGGAGGTCTGGCGAACGAGTTGCTGGCGCTGTTTTTCGGCGGCTTCCTGCATCTCGTAGGTCTTACGACACTCCTCGGCGAGTTTGCGGTCGGTTTGAGTCTTCATGAGTGACTCAGGTGGTGTGATGTCGCCGATGAGGGTGTCGATGCCTTCGACATCGTATTCACGCAACGCGGCTTCGATGTGGCTGGCGGCTTCACCCTGGCGCTGGCTGCGAGCACTGAGGAAGTCGAGCACGGTGTAGTCCTGCGCGGAGTTGCGGAAGTAATTGCCGACGATGGGCTGCAGGACGTGGTCGATGAGGTTTTGCAGCGAACCGGCGCGGGAGATGACCTTGGGGGCCTCATTGGAGCCGATGTGGATGATCTGGGAGACATCGAGATTGAAGGCGAAGCCGTCGCGGGAACGGACGGTGATGCTATTGAGCTTGGCGTCGAAGGCGTGGGACTCGGTGCGCATGGCCCAGTTCAAAACGATGTTGGTGGTGGGCACGAGTTCGACGCGCATGATGCGGGTGTTGACGGGATGCTTGCCGGGGAGCAATGGAGTGCCCCAGACGCCTTTGTGGCCGACATCGACGAGGTCGCCGTGTTTGAAGTCGGGGCCGCTGATTTCGAGGTGGGCTTTGCCGACGAATGAGATGACGACGCCGACGTGGCCGATGGGGATCTCGTACATGGGGACGGGCTCGATCTGGGCGAACCAGGGATTGATGTTCCACTGGCCGCTGAGGAGGACTTGCTCCTGCAAACCACGACTACCGCCGGCATTGAGGAAGGCCTGCGGGTTCTGGAAGTTGTCATGCCCATGGACGATCGGACCTGCGATCTCGGTTTGATCAATGGGTTTGCCATCCTGAGTGGTGACGATGCCGACGAGGTCAGGATCGACGTGCTGGATGCGCAGCAGGCGTGGGTCGAGGCCGTTCTGATTGGCGTTTTCGGAGGTGATGACGGTGAAGAGCGCAGGATTGATGCGATACGAGCCTGCGGTGATGACGCCGAGCTGGCGGCCTTTTTCACCGCCGTGCGTGAGGAAGGCGCGGGCGTCCTGGAAGTGGTCACAATCGACCGTGCGAGCCAAGATGCGGCCGGGAGGGATGGCTGCGCCGGTTTTAGCGACGATGAGCGCGAGTTCGCCTTGCGGGACGCGGATCATGGGCACTTTCTCGATGTGATACTGCACGATCCAGAAGCCGAAGTGCAGTCCGGGCGCGAGTGTGTCGGCCTGGTAGCCGGCTTCGCCGTTGAGGGCGATGATTTCGCCGGGCTGGAGGTTTTTGAAGGCGAAGCGCTTGATGACGATGCCGACCTTGCTCTCAGGGATGTAAACGCAGGAGATGAAGTAGAGGGCGATGATGCCGAGGACTGGGAGGGTGAGGTACCAGTGGTCGATGGCGAAGATGATGATCGTTTTCATGATGATGTGGGGTTCAAAGTTTCAGGTTTAAAGTTTCAAGTTGGGTTAGGAATGATGGAGGTGGGAGGTGACGGTGCGGGCGAAGGCCTCGGGATCGTCGGGAGAGAGCACGGCGGTGCGCTTATGCATGCGCACGACGACGGTGCGGTTCAGATCGGTGACGTAGGCGCGGAAGTGGCCGAGTTGTTTGCTCCAGTAGTATCCGGTGAAGCTGAAGAGGCCGCCATTGCCACAGGTGCGGAAGCTGCTGCTCAGCGCGAGCGGCTCGGCTTCGACGGAGCGGATATCCGCAAAGGGCAGCACCGTATTCCACCACAGGCGGCGAATGAGGATGCCGTCCTTCGTGACGACGTAACCGCGAATGATGAATGGCAGTGCACCGAGTGGCACGAGAAGCACCGAGGCGATGGCGAGCGAACGCGCAGGAAACTGCGGCAGACTGATGAACCAAGGCTGCGAATGACCAAGGGTAAGACCGACGGCGATGGCGAGCATCAGAAGCGTCGTGAAGAGAGAGATGAGCACCAGGGTGCGGCCCCAGGGGGGCTTTGAAGTGATGATGAGTCATATGATTTTGATTGGAGATGGATGATTTGGGTTTTACTCGGCGCGGAGTTCGAGGCGCTTGCACTCGGGGCAGCGCCAGGCGTGGACAAAGCGCAGATCGCGTGCGCCGAAGCCGAGTTGGCGCAGCACGCTGGTCCAGCGCAGTTGGGGTGATTCGGGTGGCGGCGGTGCGCACCAGACGGATTCATTGACAAAGCCCTCAGTCATGGGGCTTCGACATTCTTTGCAGTTCATGGGTATGGTTCTCGGAAGCACCTGCATGAGGACGGTCTCCCGTCCGCAGGAGGGTGCGGTGATGTGAGGGAAACCATGGTCCCGGAGCACTCGCGCCGGGCAGAGGATCGCCCTTCCAATGTCGCCTGCGAGGTTAGCTGTCGGACTGGTCCTTGGAAGTGGACTGGTCAGTGGTTACCCACCTTCCTTCGCCCCGCCCTGAATCTTGCGACTCAGGGTTTTTGGGTCCCCCGTGCCACCACTCTGGAAGGAGTGGCGACTTCGGCTGCGAGGTAATTCACGCACGGGCTTCACCTTTTGTCAAAATGGCGACCGCAGATAAACAGTGATCATGGGCTTGACAGGGTTGGCGGTTTTCAAGTTTTCCCACCCCAACAGTCACGGCGCGACTTCAATACTGGCTTGAATCAGCAATCTACGGTTCTTTCAAAAACAAGGTCTAGCTCCAGCATTTTGCGGTGCGCTGCATTTTGCTGGTTGAGAGGCATCCTATGAGACGTAGTTTCCCCCATATGAAGAACGCACGCCCCTCGCTTCTCACTCTTGGCATCCTCGCTGCGCTATTGATTTCATCCTCACTCACGCATGCGCAGCAGGCACAGCGAGTGGATGAAAAAGAACTGCAAAGCTGGGCGGACCGAGGCGATGCGGATGCACAGTTCGAATTGGGTCTGCGCAAAATCACCGGTGAAGGCGTGAAGAAGAATATCGAGGAAGGGGTGAAGTCCGTCGAGAAAGCGGCCAAGCAGAAGCATCTGCGCGCGCAGCATGTCCTTGGCACGCTTTATGAAGACGGTGTCGGTGTGAAGAAGGATCTGGCCAAGGCGGCGGAGTGGTATCGTACTTCGGCGGACCTTGGCTTTGCGCTGTCGCAGCACAGTCTGGGGCTGATGTATGAGGAAGGCAAAGGCGTGAAGAAGGACACGACCAAGGCGGCGGAGTGGTTCAAGAAAGCGGCGGAGCAGGGCAATCCGCCTTCGCAAACCGCGTATGCCTCCAAGCTCGAACGTGGTGATGGCGTGTCCAAGAGCACGGCTAAGTCAGCTTTATACTACCTGAAGGCCGCGCAGCAGGATTTCGTGCCTGCCATGACTCGTTTGGCCAACCTGTATTACACGGGTCAAGGCGTGCCGGTGGATTATCGCCGTGCAGGTGCCTGGTATCATCGTGCTGCACGCTCTGAAGATCCCTGGGCCTCGAACAATCTCGCGTGGTTTCTCGCCACCTGCCCGGAGGATAACCTTCACAATGGCGAACAGGCCGTGCTGCTCTCACGCCGTGCGCTCAAGCTTGTCGCTGAGGTCATCCAGAGTGATGAACAACCCTATGAAATGATCGACACCATGGCTGCTGCCCTTGCCCGCAATGGCGAATTCAAAGAAGCTGAGCTGTGGCAGAAGCGTTGCATTACCCTGCTCAGCGAAGACAAGGAACTGCCCGAGGAAGATCGCAAAAAGCTCAAGGAGGAGTTCGACACGCGTCTCAATCTTTACCAAAAGACCACCCCCTTCGCCGAACCGGAGCCCAAAGCCGAAGAAGGCACCGAACCACTGCCACAAGACACCATTCTTCAAGACGAAGGCCTGCCAGACGCCAAACCGAAGAAGAAAACGACGCCCAAAAGCAATCGTGGCACCATCGTTTGAGATTTGTCTGATCGCCTGATTTAGCCAGCAACGAGGTCGTAGCCGCGCCATTCTTTGACCGTGATGTCAGCGAAACTGCCGACCGGGATTTTTTTGTTCACAAAGACGGTGGTATCAATGTCAGGAGCATCCATCTCACTGCGGGCGACACCAGGTTCTTCGACGAGGACACGCATTTTACGGCCGACCTGACTGACGTTGAAGCCTTCGATGCTACGCTGAATGGCGCGCATGGCCTCGTTCCAACGTGCTTTGCGGGTCATGTGATGGATTTGATCTTCCATCTTTGCAGCGCGGGTGTCTTCTTCGCGGGAGTAGTTGAAGACGCCGGCGCGCTCAAATTTGGTGTCTTCGATGAATTGGAGCAGCTCATTGAAATCGGCCTCGGTTTCACCGGGGAAACCGACGATGAAGGTGGTGCGGATGGCGATGCCGGGGATGCCTGCGCGGATGCGCTTGATGAGATCTCGAATGTAAGCGCCGTCTGTCTCGCGCTTCATGAGGTCGAGCATGTGATCGCTGATGTGCTGCAGCGGCATGTCGATGTAACGAGCGACTTTGGGCGATTCGGCGATGGCTTGGATCAGATCGTCACTCCAATGCGCCGGATGCGTGTAGAGGAGGCGGATCCAGAAATCGCCTTCGATCTTGTTCAGTTCACGAATGAGGGATGACAGGGATTCGCCTTTGGAGGAATCGACACCACTGCGGGGCTTGGGGCGCTCCTCCGTCCATTTGTCCATGCCGAAGTAGGTGGTGTCTTGGGAGATGAGATTGATCTCCTTCACACCGCTGGCGATGAGCTGCTTCGCCTCTTTGATGATGCTTTCCTGCGTGCGGCTGCGGTGGCGGCCACGGATGCGTGGGATGATGCAGAAGGAGCAGGGGTGATTGCAGCCCTCAGCGATCTTGATGTAAGCCATGTGCTTGGGCGTGAGGCGGAAGCGTGGCGTGTCGTAATCGGGAATGTACTGCGGCTGGCGGGTGACGAGGTTTTCCTGCTCGTGATCCTTGGTGCCGACGAGGCGCTGAATGATCGGGGCGACCTGGGTGATCTGATCGAGACCGATGAATGCATCCACCTCAGGCATTAAGCCGGGCAGTTCCTGTGCGAAACGCTGCGAGAGGCAGCCGGCGACGATGATCTTTTGCCGCGCCCGCTTTTTGGAGCCCGCACGCTGGTCCACCGCGTCATGCACGGCTCCGACGCTCTCCTTTTTGGCCATGTCGATGAACGAGCAGGTGTTCACGATGAGTACGTCAGCCAGTTCCGGCTCGGGTGTCATGACCATGCCTGCCTGCTGAAGGTGGCCGATCATGATTTCCGAGTCGATGAGGTTCTTCGCGCAACCGAGGGAAACGAGGCCGACTTTGATCATGGGGCGCGGATGGTAGCGCCTTTGCGGCAATCGAAAAGGGGAAAGATGGCCCCAGAACGCCTACCTGCGTAGGGTTATGAGGCGAAAAACCTGTTTACGCGACGAGCATTGGCGTCTGCGACAGCTGGGAACGGCTGGCAGAGAGGTCGAAGGCGGGTTCACGACCCTGCGGCTGCTGCACAGCTTTGGCGAGCGCTTTGCTGAGGCCATCAAGGGAGTAGGGCTTGAGCATGATGTCCACGGGTGGTGGGTGGCCTTGGCTGAGGATCATGAATTCGTCAGGATCAATGACGAAGCCGCTGCAGACGACGACGGGGACATCATTGCCGACGGCTCGCAGTTCCCTGAAGGTGTCGCGGCCGGAGAGTTTGGGCATGTAAATGTCGAGCAGGACGGCGTCGATTCTTTCATTGCCACGCAGGAGAATATCGAGCGCTTGCTGGCCGTCACATGCCTCAATGACATGATAGCCGAGGAAGCCGAGCATGTTCATGGCGATGGAGCGCACGGGAGCTTCGTCGTCAACGACGAGGATGGTGGTCTGGCCGCCAGCGGGTGCGACGGTGGCCGTGCTGTTGTCTTCGATCGGGGTTTCTTCTTCTACCTGCTCAGGATTGAGCACACGGGGCAGGAAGACGCGGAATTCACTGCCGCGGCCGATTTCGCTGTCGAACTCGATCCAGCCGCCGTGTTCGCGTACGAATTCCTGAGCGGTTGAGAGGCCGAGGCCATTGCCGTTGGCGGACTTGGTGGTGAAGAAGGGCTCAAAGATACGTGAGCGATCCGCTTCGGAGATGCCGTGGCCGTTATCGCGCACGACGAGCATGACGAAGTCAGCAGTATCGCTGCTTGGCTTGGCTGGCTGACGATGGGTGACGTTTTCGACAGCGATTTCGATGACTCCTTTGTCGGCGGGCAGGGCATCGCGGGCATTGAGGCAGAGGTTGAGCATGACCTGCTCGATCTGCGTGGCATCTGCCGTGACGTATGAGGCGTCCATGCCGCCGCGCATCTGGATAGTGACAAGCGGATCGACGCTGTGTTTGAGGAGGTTCTGTACGTCGGCGAGAAGGCGCTTCAGGTTGGTGGTCTTGCGGATGGAAACACCGGTGCTGCGGCGCGAATAGCCGAGGAGAGATTTGACGAGTTCGGCCGCACGTGTGGTGGCGTGGTTGGCGTTCTGGATCTTGTCGCGCACGCCGGCTTGGTTGGAAGATGGTGTAAGTTCGGCGAGCGTTAGATTGCCGCGGATGGCGGTTAAGAGGTTATTGAAGTCATGGGCGATGCCGCCAGCGAGCTGGCCGATGGTGCCCATCTTCTGCGATTCGCGGAGCTGGTTTTCGAGCACGCGTATTTCGGAGCGGTCTTTGACGATCCAGATGCGGCCGATCACTTCACCGGCGTCGGTGCGCATCGGGCTGGAGCGTAGTGAGAAGACGCGGCTGTCGTTTGCGATGAGCGGCGGTGTTTCATCCTGAGCTTCGAGGCTGGAGGCGGTTTTTTCGATCCATGCAGTGATGACGGCTTTCTCCGCAAAACGCTCTGTTAGGGCACTGAGGAGACGCGCGGCATCACGACCAGCAACTTCTTCGACCGCTTTGCCGAGGAAATCATCCAGCTTGGCGTTTGAGGCGATGATGGAGCCCTGAGCATCGACGACGAGGACGCCTTCATCACTGGCGGCAAAGAGACCTTGGAGCGCGGTGAAGGCCTCACGCAGAAGGCGTTCGGCGTTGAGCAGGCGCTGTGCAGTCTGGCAGGCGTGCTGCTCGGCGGAATTGAGCGCCTGGCGTTGTTTGGCAAAAATCATGTTAATGCCGCAGCGCAGCTTCCAGAAGTCTTCGGGTAGCCATTCAGCGGAATGGGCATCAGGCGGCACGCCGCGCAGAACAGCGGTGGTGCCCTTCATGACAGCGGTGGTCGGTTTGAGTAGCCAGCCGGAGATCAGGTAGGCAGCAAGGAAGACGCCACCGCCGAGCAGGACACCTGTGATGCCAAAAAACCAGTCAAGCGGCTGGCCCATCATGCGTGTAGCTCCCATGGCCGGCAGAAAGCCGAAAAGCCAAAGTGGGAACAGGATGCGAAGTCGCAGTGAGTTCATGTCGTGGAGGGGCGGATGGTTAGATTGCGAGGGATCAGTTGGCTGGAACGGAAGCAGAAGAATTCGTGCGGCTCATGATGCGATGCAGGCAGTGCTCGACGGCCCCATTGAGGTGATTTTCCAGCCAAGACTCGATTTCACCTCGCAAGGTGGCAATTCCCGCCTGGACCGACTGTCCTCCTTGGGGCAGCCGTTGCTCCAAGCGGTCAAGCCTGTCATTTAAGGCACTCACACTCATGGCGATGCCGAATACGTCATTGCGCAACTGCTCCATTTGGGCCGACCAGTCAGGGCTGGTTGGAGTAGCCGCCTTCGCAGAAGAATGCATCGCGGTGGGTGTATGCTGTGCCGCCGCAGTAGAAAAATCGACAAGCGCGGGCGTTTCCCCACTTCTCGCGAAACGAAGATTCGTGGAGGGGGGTAAAACCACGTTCGGAGCCATTCGCGGCTGAGCTATGTTTGCTCGTGGGCTTGCCTCAAGAACAGGAGGAGAAAATGAATTTCCTGGCGTTCCGAACACAGGTTCAGTTATGATGTTCCCTGGCGCGTAGTTCATGACTTTCTCTTGTTCAGCAATATCAGCGCTTCCGAGAGGCGTTTCGGCCTCAGAATCGTGGCGTTGAGTAGAGAATGAGAAAGGTAAAGGCATGCTTGGAATCAGGCAGTTAAAGTAATTTTATCAATATTAACAATAAAATCCATAATTATTTTGAATTTAATTGAATATGTTCTATCGCCCCATTGTCTGAGCTTGTCGGGTGTTTAGGGGAAGTAAGTTCAGTGAAGAAGGCGACAACTTATTGTAATACAATCGGTTAAGTTTAAAATAAGTGTTTGCTTCTAAGGCGCAGGGGGGCTTCAACGGCGGATCAACGGCGCTAATTCCCATTGAGAAAAAGCACTGCCTTGCACCCGAGGGAAGCCGTGGCTAACCTCGCGAACACATGGACGAACGCATTATTCAACGCTTGGAGGCACATCTGGCCAGCCAGGGCCTACGCCGCACCAAGCAGCGCGATGTCATCGTCGAGGCTGCTTTTGCCACCGACGACCACTTCAAGGCTGAGGAACTGCTCGAAAAAGCCCGTAAACTCGATAGCACGGTGTCGCGCGCCACGGTCTATCGCACCCTGACCCTGCTGGTGGAGTGCGACCTGCTGCGAGAGGTCGATCTGGGCCGCGATCAGACCTATTACGACCCCAATTTTCTGGACAAACCCCAGCACAACCACCTCATCTGCCTCGACTGTGACCGGGTGGTGGAGTTTGAAGACGAGCACACCGAACTGCTGCACGACTGCATCACTCGCCGTCTCGGTTTCCAGCCAAGCATGAAAAGCATGCGCATTGAGGCGCATTGTGACGAACTGAGCCGTCTCGGGAAATGCAGCTATCGCGACTCCAAGCTGGCGACTGCGAGCTGATTAAGCACGACGCCAGCGCTGGAAGGTTTCAATCGCTTCGTACTCGGCCAAGCCCAAAGCATCATACAGCCGTGCGTTCTCGCGATTGGTTTCCGGTGCTTCTTTCTCCAAGGAAGACAAAGCGCCGTAACGGGAGATAGCGTTCGCTTTGCGTTCGATCTGCAATGGGCTCATCGGAATGGCCATGTCGATCTCATGCGGCTCCAGCGGGCGTTCTTTGCCACGATACAACCACACACTGCATGAACCCGCGAATTCCTCTCCTGCACAGGTTTGCAAGGCCGTGACGAGCTGCCGGAAGCAGATACCTGATACGCTCGAAGGATCAGCGGCATCGCCGGTGATGTAAATTTGATGCGGCTTGTGGTCTTGCAGCAGCCGCACCAGCGCATCCACGTCCGCCTGGGTGCTCTTGAATCGGCGGTAACGGCCCTGCTCATAGAATGGCAGGTCCACAAAGGTGACACGATCATTTGCCAATCCCACCGTATGCGCTGCATCGCGCAATTCACCACGAAGTATGAGCCCCTTGAGTTGGCGCAGCAGTGTCGGGTCTTCACCAAACTCGCCCTTGGCTTCCAGCAAGCCCAGCGCCTCACGCGCATAGGCCACCTGTGGGCCCCAGATATCCGGTTTGGCTGCGTTCGAGGCCAGTTCGAGCAGCGTTTCGGCAAACTTGTCCGCCTCGCTGTCTGGCACACGCAGGCTGCCAGAGGTCATGGCGATCAGCCGCACATCATGGCCTTGCTCAATGAGACGATCCATCGTGCCACCCATGCCGGTGATCGCATCTTGCGGCTCCGGGCTGAAAACAAGACAGCGTTTCGGATAAGGACGTGCACGCTCTGGGCGATACGTGTCATCTTCATCCGGTTTACCTCCCGGCCAGCCAGTGATCGTGTGCTGGAGCTGGTTGAAGATGCGGATGTTGAGCTGATAGGCCGGACCTTGTTCTGAAAGCAGATCAGAGAGACCGTTTTCATTGTAGTACTCGTCCACGAGCTTCAAAATCGGCCGCTTGATCTTGAACGCCTGCCACACCATCGCACGGCGCGTCTCCCGTGGCGTCCATGACGCTGGGCCAACGAGCCACGGCAACTTGATACGCGTGAGTTCGCGTGATGCACCATTGTCGATGAAGAACCGTGCATCCGGGTGATCCTGCAGGAACGAAGCCGAAATTGCCTCCGTCGTCGGCCCTTCGACTGCCTTGGCCACCATCACGGCTTTGTTCTCGCCCCAGGCCATCAGCACGAGCTTCTTCGCCCGCAAAATCGAGCCGACACCCATCGTGATCGCAAAGTGCGGCACATTTTGCTCACCGCGGAAGTCACTCGCTGCGTCTTGACGTGTCACACGGTCCAGCGTGATGCGACGCGTCATCGAGTCGCGGCTCGATCCCGGTTCATTGAAGCCGATGTGGCCCGTTCGGCCGATGCCGAGGATCTGCAAATCAATGCCGCCGACCGATTCGATCTTCTCCTCATACTGGCGGCAGTGATTGAACACCTGGTCTCCCGGCAACGTGCCGCTGGGGAGATTGATGTTTGCCTTCGGAATGTCGATGTGATCAAACAACTGCTCCGCCATGAACTTCGAATAGCTCTCAGGATGATCGGCCCCTAGGCCGTAGTACTCATCGAGATTGAAGGTGATGACGTTCTTGAAGCTCAGACCTTCTTCTTTGTGCAAACGGATCAGCTCACGATAAAACGGCACCGGCGTCGATCCCGTCGCCATGCCCAACACCGCAGGCTTCCCGGCCTTGTTCTTAGCTTCAATCAACTCCTTGACCTCCTGTGCCAAGGTCTTGGCCGCTTTCGCAGAATCAGGAAAAATGACGGTCGGAACTTTCTCGTAGGCTTCAGCGGGAGGTCGGATGGACATAGCGGTTGGTTGGGAGTGCCTCGAAGAAGAACCGAAACGCCCGCTCTGCAACTCCGCTTTGCAGATCACTCCAAATCCAACTCGGGCTTAAAATCCGACGCGTGATACGAACTGCGCACCAGCGGCGCACTCGCCACATGACGGAAACCCTTCTTCAGGGCGATCTGCTTGTAGTTCTCAAACGTGTCTGGGTGGATGTAGTCGATCACCGGCAGATGCTGCGCGGATGGGCGCAGATACTGGCCCAGCGTCAACACTGTCACGCCATGCTCGCGCAGATCGTCCATCGCTTGAAACAACTCCGTTTCCGTCTCGCCCAGCCCCAGCATGAGACCGCTCTTCGTCGCGCACTTTGTGCCGAACTCCACCGCCATCTCCTTGGCGCGCTTCAGCACATGCAGGCTGCGGTGATACTGCGCCCGGCTGCGTACCAGCGGCGTCAGACGCTCTACGGTTTCCAGATTGTGATTAAAGATATGCGGCTTCGCCTTCATCACCACTTCCAGCGCATCGTCCTTCCCGTTGAAGTCGGGAACGAGAATTTCAATCGTGATCGTCGGCACCGCCTCGCGCACCGCTTCAATCGTTTGCGCAAAGTGTTCCGCCCCGCCGTCCTTCATGTCATCCCGCGCCACGGCTGTGATCACTATGTGGTTCAGGCCCATGCGCTTCGTCGCTTCCGCCACACGCTGCGGCTCATCCACTTCTAGTGCGAACGGTTTGGCCGTCTTCACCGCACAGAAGCCGCAGGCCCGTGTGCAGCGGTCCCCGGCAATCATGAACGTCGCTGTGCCCTGGCTCCAGCATTCCCAGCGGTTTGGGCATTGCGCTTCTTCACACACTGTATGCAGTTTCAGATCCGTAATCAGCCCCTTCGTGCTCCAAAACTTCGGGTCGCGCGGCAAAGTTACGCGGATCCAGTCCGGTTTTTTGTCACGATGCAGGGCGGGGTCGAGCTTGGGGGTCATGGGGCGTCCATGAATGGCCCAAATGAGGGTGATTGCAAGCCGCCTGACTGCCGCGCACGCGGTATTGGTTCTCAATTTCCGAATAGCGGCTTGCGCGTCGGTGGGGTGGTGGATTCGCCGGCGGGTTTGGAAGGGGCACCGCCGATTTTTTGCGCGGCCTTGAGTTCGGCGTCGGTGGGGGGCTTGCGTTCGTCTTTATTGCCGCCGCCGAAGATGCGCGGGTGCCATTTGGTGTCGCCAATGGTGCCGGAGCCTTTGAAGCCAAGGAGTTTGGTGACCGGAAAGAGCACGAGGCCGGTAAGACCGCGTACGCTGACCTCAGCATTGAAGTCGATGTCGTCTTTGATGAAATCCACGTTGCCTGATGATTGAATGCGGAAGGCACTGGTGAGCGCCTCGATGTCTTGGGTGACAATGAACCCATCGGAAACCTCGTAGGTGCAGTGGGCTTCTTTGGCGACGTTGTAGCCTTTGATGGGCGAGGGCAGGATGGCGCCGATGACGGGTGTGAGTGGACCAAGCACGGGAAGGGCGAGGAGGTTGCCGTTGAGGACGTAGAGGACGCCACCGCCCTTGAGGGCTTTCCAGTCGTTCATGCGGCCGGTAAATTTGAAATGGCCGGTGATGTCGCCCTCACTTTCATTGCCGGGCGAGTACACCTGTGCGAAGCGCTGGTAGCTGATGGAGTTCATGCGCAACTCGCCCTCGTAGGGGTTGGGGTCGCGGTTTTCATTCAAGGTGCCCTTCAGCGTCATGCCGCCGCCGAGGACGTCTGCGGCCACATCGAAGCGGCTATTGCCCTCGCGGTTGTGCACCTCGGCGTGCAGATTTTGAAACGGCAGTTTTTTGCCAAACACGCCGTAAGGGAAGCGACCAGCCCGCAGGTCCACATCGTAGTGTTTGACGTTGGGTGCCAGATTCACCGCACCCTTGGCATGCAGGGTGTCACCAAACAGCCGTCCGTTGATATCAAAATTCAGCACATCACCGACGATGCGAACATCGCCATAGGGCGCGTTGATGGGATAATCCTCATTCCACAGCACGTAATGCGCGCCGCCCACCGGATTTTTGAAGGACACATGGTAGTTGTTGAACTGCGGATTGGCTTTGAAGCCGAGGGTGCCATTGACAGTCACTTCCGTGCCAGCGGAAAAGCGGTAACGGGCGATCTGTTCCGCTGCCTTGGGCGCAAAGGCCTGCACGATGCCTGCCGCGTCAGCCTCCGCCCGCACATTGACGAGCCGTAGCCACTTCGCGTCATCGTGATCGTCCACAAAGACCAACTCCGCCTCTGCCGGGCCATCGCTGCGCCGTACGCGAACGTTGGAATAGTTTTGGATGTCACCGAACAACGCCAGGTCCAGTTCGACGGACTCAAACGGCACGTCCTTATAGCGGAAGTTGCGCAGCACACCGTGGCCGGAGGAAGGGCAATCATGAAGATTGGGCGTCGGTCCAGCGCAGGCCATGTGAACGTCGATGTGCGAGGTGTCATCGAAACCGAAGCGTTGGATGATCTCGCGCGTTTTCGGCAGCAGCACAAAGGGCAGAAACACATTCGGGTCCATCCGCAGATTGAGGTCGTATTTGAAGCCCTGCTCGCGATGATTCATCAAGTCGAGTTTCAACGTGCCGGTTTTGTGCTTGAGCAGCGCATCACGCACCAGAATGCCCTCCCGCTTGGCACCGATGTTGAGGCTGAGTGCGTTGAAAATTTCACCACGACTGCCAAAGCGACCACAGTCGAGCCGCCCCGTGAATTCACCGGGCACAAAGTCCTCCGGCTGCGATTTTCCCAGAAACAAGGTGCCCTCCAGCGCCAGTTGCGGTGCTTCATAAAACACCACCTCACGCAATTGCTCACTGCTGAAGAACGCACGTGCCAGACCTGGCAGGTCAGCGCTCGAGTTCAGTCTGAAGCGCAACTTCTCTGCGCCCAAACGCCACGTGGCCGTGGCATCCAGCGTGCCGAGGTGGTCACGCAGGTGCAGCCGCTTCAAATCAATGAATCCGCCGTCATATTCCGCCTCTGCGACGAGTTCCTGCCAGACGTAGTCTTCGAAGGTTAAGCTGTTCGCTTGGAACACCAGTTCCGCCCGAAGTTCCTGCGGCCGATCCAGCGCGCCAGACACCGTCACGCGCAGTCTCGGCACATGCGGCGCACGAAAGCGTGCCAGCCAGTCCAAGCCGTGCTGAATTTGCACGCGGTGCTCCCGCATCGCACTCAGACGTTCCATGGCGCTGAGACTTGGCCGGGGTGGCAGTGCAAGGTCTGGCTTTGGCAGTTCCAGCAGGCCGCTGATTGAAATATGCAGTCCACCTGAGAGCAGTCCTTCGGCCTGTCGGATGTCGAGTCGGTTCTCCTCCAGAAAAGCGCGGGCACTGAGGTCATTCAGCTCGATGACGGTCAGTTCAGGACGCTCGGGATCCACTGGCAGCGCCACGCTCGCATGCAGCAGTTCCAGAGCATCAATCTTGACCTTGCCTTCAATCAGGCTGCCAAAATCCACATCCAGATTCAGCCGATCCACCGCTGCGATGAGATGTTTTTTGGTGGCGTCATTGAAGACCTTCACCCCGACCGCCACCAGTCCGCCGAAGGGATTCACGGTCAGTTGTTCAAAGTCCAGATACACACCGTGCTGCGCCAGTTCACCGGTGACAAAGCCATGCCAGCGCGTGCGAAAAGCGGTCGTGTTCAGATACAAGCCGCCCGCCAGTAAGGAACTGGCGATCACAAACAGTAAAACTCGGCGCAGGAAACGAAACATGACCGCAGCCAAGTTAACCGCCCCATCCGCGCCTACAAGCACGAAGCCTCAGCGATACTGCTCTGGGGCGCCCAAGGGGAAGAAACCCAAGGGGGCGATCTGGTTGGCCTTGAGCTTCTCTGGACCGATGCTTGGCGCATCAGCGGCCAGGAACACGGCGATTTGGATCAATCCCGTGCGCCCACTGGAACTGGTGTCGAACAGCATGGCATCACCACTAACGGCACGGAATAACAGCGGCGCGTGGGCCGTGTGCTCCAGCGTGAGCACGCCATTCGGCTCCAGACGCAGGCCACCGCGCCGTAAAGAGGCTTTAGCACCATTCCGCACATCCTTGCCATCGACTCCCACACCAAGCTCCAGCGGCATCGGCGTGCGATTCTTGAGCACGATGCGATAAGCTTGATGCGGCAGGCCGGAGACAAACAGAATGCCGCCGCAGAGATGGGATTCGATCCATTTTCCCGTCGCTACATCCTGCAAGGCTAATTCAACCGTGCCATCACCCATGCGGGCAAAGCCGCGCTGCGTGTCTGGCACATCGCCCTGCCGTTCGATCAAGCGTGCGAGATGATCTGGTGCGGCATACACCACCCGGGCGACCATGTGCGGCGTCGTGGCTGATTGCGATGGCCGTGCGGGCACACCGTGATGGTAGAGGTTCGGATCCTGCTGCCAGGCCGGTTTGAGCCTGCTCACGCTGCATGCAGCCAGCAGGCTCATGCCCACCGCTACGGCCACTGTTTTCACCCATGCCGATATTGTTCCTGCGTTCCCGATTGTCATGCTCACTGCGCTGTTGTCTTGATTTGAAAGGTAACACGCACCAGGCCGGACACTTCTTCCACCGAACGGCGCACCTCGCAGCCCAGCAAGCGCTCGATCATCTCGCATTCAAGTTCATCGACCATGTCGTAGCGTGAGGCCAGTTCCCGCAGCGGGCGGTGGTGCTCCACCATGACGAGCTGGCCGTGCGCGTCCGTTTCACAGGCGCTCAGGCAGCCTTCGGCGGTGCGCAGTCGTGCCAGCAGCTTCGCCCGTTCTGCGATGTTCGTCGCCTTGGCCAGTTTCGGTGCCCACGCCTCGGCCTTCGCCTGAAAATAGGTGTACAGCAGTTTCGGTGGCGCGGTTTCGCCATACACCCGCTCCGCCGTCGTTAGCAGGTCCAGCGTCAGCGCCGGACCGGAGCAGAGAAACAGCGCATCCGCCTTCGAGGTGAGGCGGTAGAGTTTTTCCGGACGCCCTGCGCCTTTCGGCCTGCGCCAAGTATCCAGAAAACCGCGCTTCTCCAACTCCACGCAATGCTGCTTCACGCCCATGTAGCTCATCTTCATCGCCGCGCTGAGTTCATTGACCGACATGCCCAGCGAACCCTTCAGGCGCTGGACGATGTCCAGCACCGGCGAGTGCAGCATTTCTCGGAGCAGTTGAAGCATGGCTTCAGGCTAGCGCGGCACTCGGCCAGCGCAACGCCGCGCCTTCGATGTCTTGGTGGGTGCCGCTGCGATTCCAGACGGTCTTCGAAAAAAATGAGCCTGCATGCTGCGGCGGGTGTTCACAGGTCACTTGATTACGCCTTCAATGCGGAACCCGGCTGCTTGCGTTCTTCGAGACTCTGCCTCCTGCCTCCTGCCTCCTGCCTCTAGCATCCAGTCTCCAAGACTCCTCGTCTCCGTTCTCTCCCTTACCTCCTGTCGCAATCTGGGAATCTCACAAAGACAACGAAGCTCAGAGTCCGGAAGGTTGGCCGCAAAAAGAACAAGATGGAAAAGATCCAAATCCGGCTTTTTTAAACTCTTTCGTTTCTTTCGGCTCATCCAGTCTCCGTTCTCTCCCTTACTTCCTGGAGCAATCTGGGAATCTCACAGGAGATAACAGAGTTAACGGAGTCCCATCGAGAATCGAGTCACCAGCATCCAGCCTCCAGCATCCAGCCTCCAGCATCCAGTCCGAGCCTGTCCGCTTGAAGGCAGCGCGCTTGGTGCCTATCAAGGGCCTGCCCAGCCATGGCTGTCACGAATCGACTCCCGACCCTTTCTTGCAACGCCTCCACCAAGCGGGCTGGCGACTCTGACGCTGGGACGCCTTGCGGCTTGGATTCATCGCCGCCTGAACGGTTCATGCTCTGTCAGACTTTTGCACCCTGACCCCGGTTCCATGGGGCGGGTGAAATCACCCCACCGTCACCTGCCCGTTCATCAGCATCGGCAGCAGCCAGTCGCGGAGTTGGGTGAGTTCTTGGTTTTCTTCGTGGGCTTTCACCATGCGGTTGATGATTGGCTTGGTTAACACTTCGAAGGCTTCGGCGACCGCATCATCGGGAATGGCAATCTGACTCTGTTCGAGGTGATCGATGGTGATATGGCCCATCGTGGTCTTGCGGAGATCGGCCATCATCCGGAAATGCCGCAGGTAGTCGAGGAGGACGAAGTAGCAGAAGGACCTCGGATGGGTGTCGGAGGTCACCTTGAAGATGTGTTGGTTCAAAGCGCCTTCACCTCCGGCCCAGATCATGACTTCCAGTGAGGCAGACCATGAAAACAAGATGTCTCCATTCTTGATCTTTACCTTGGAGGGCACATTGGCAGTCACGATGTCAGATTCGGCCGTGAGGCCGGTTCGCATGTCTTTGATTTTGATCACGCGAAGGGTTTCGCCCCCATCTGCTGGGTATTTCTGACAGGCGATGCCGTTCGTGAATGTGGCAACATCCAACAGGCTGCCATCAGTCCACCCCTCGGGGATGTCGCGTTTGAGGGTTTCGTTGTAGATCATCTTGCCGCCGGAGGCGCGGTAGGGGTGGCCGGTGAGGTTGGGTTTGCCCAGTGCGGCGGCTTGGGCGCTGGTCATGGGGAAGTCAAACTGCACGAACCAGTAGTCATACAGCAGCTTCGCCATCCCCTCCAATTCAGCGTTGATCCGCTGGTTTAGTTCGATCTTGGCGTCGAGGGCAGTGAGGACCGCTGCAATGCGATTTTGCTCGGTCAGCGAAGGGAAATCAAATTCGACCTGCTTGAGCGATGATCCAGTTAAGTGTTTGATCGTGGACCCGATGAAATGCTTTTTCAGCTCGCCATTTCGTCCTGCGAGCAAGAAGCGATAGAAGAGGAATTCGTTACTATAGTTTTTGTTCGTGCGGACCCTGTGAATTGCTTTCTGGATTTTCATCTCGGGGATTTCCCCCCGCCATATTGCACACCGGCCAGGCTCGCCCCCTTCACAAACAACAAGATCACCTGATTTTAATCCATAGCGCTCACTTTCGCTCTCTTCGAAGCGCATGGTGCTTAGATTCGTTAGATCGAACCCGCCCCACCTCAGGTTAACATTAGCAATATAAGGCTGTAATACTCCTTTATTCTTCTCTTTGTCCAGCATCTTACCAAGACACATTTCGGCAATATCACCGAGCTTTGCTGGCTTCCATTTATTCATACTGAAGCCCCTCCAAACGGCGGAATATATCCGCCTCAAGTTTCTCTGAATCTTGAAACAAGCCTTTGAGGCGCTCTCTTCGCTCCGCCAACTGCTTATCAAACTGCTTTGGTGTCATGGCGACGTGCACCAACTTAACATCAAAATACTGCCCGGCACTGAACGAGCAGTTCTTTGCTTCAATCTCGTCGTAGGATACGACGATAGAAAAGTCCTCGACAGCCTTCTTGGCGTTGAAGGTCTCGATGATCCGATTCTCTTCGTCGGAACTAAGCAGCGTCTTCTGGTTTTTCCCTTCCTTGATCTTCTCGCCGAGATTGGAAGCATCAATGAGGATGACGTTGCCGTCGTTGCTGGCGTCAATGAAGAGGATGGAGACGTTGGTGCCGGTCGTCGCGAAGATGTTGCTGGGCATGGAGACCACGCCGCCGAGCATCTTGTTTTTCACCAGATGCTCACGGATGCCTTTCTCAATGCCGGACTGGGCGGTGATGAAACCGGTAGGCACCACAATGGCGGCGCGGCCCTTTGGCGCGAGGGTGTGGATGACGTGCTGGATGAAGAGCAGGTAGATGGCCATCTTGTCCTTGTCCTTATTCGGGATGTTGGGGATGCCTGCAAAGAAGCGCTCTTTGTTCCCTTTGGAGTCGAGTTGTTTGGCGTAGTCGGAGAAGTCGAGCTTGAAGGGTGGATTGGAGACGATGAAGTCGAACTTCCGCAGGCCGCCGCCTTTGTCCGCCTTGTGGTAGGGCTCCAGGATGGTGTCTCCCTGGATGACGTTGGGGATGGAGTGGACAAGATTGTTCAGGATGAGATTCAGCCGAAGTAGGCTGGAGGATTTCTGGGAAACGTCCTGCGTGTAAAGCGTGCAGCGGTCCTCGCCGATGGCATGGGCCAGATTCATGAGGAGCGTGCCGGAGCCTGAGGCGGGATCGTAGCAGCTGGCGTTCTTCACCGGGCCCTGCACCAGGCAGGCTGCCATGATCTTGGCCACGGTATGCGGGGTGTAATACTCGGCATACTTGCCGCCGCTGTCCTTGTTGTAGTCCTTGATGAGGTATTCAAAGAGTGTGGCGTAGAAGTCGAACTTCTCGGCGAAGATGCGCTCGAAGCTGAAGGGGATGAGCTTGTTGATGATGGCTTTGGCGAAGTCATCGCGCTTGCTGGCGACAAATTGGGTGACGGCATCAAAGAGTACAATCTTTTGGCCGTCGTTGGTTTTGACGGAGAAGATGTCGGTATTGAACTTGGCGATGTCTAGCAGGGTGGCATCCAGCGTGGCGGCGAAGTCTTTGTCGTTCTGCTTTCCCCAGAGGATGGAAAGAAAGTGCTCGGGCTTGAGCCGGGCAGTGCTGGCCCCGAGCTGCATGAGCAGGAGTTCATACTCGTCCGCTGGCATCTGGCTGAGGTCATCCTCCCAGGACTTGGCCTTGGCCAGCTTGGGCTCGATGCGCTTCACCTCATGGGCGAATTTGTCATTGAGGAACTTGTAGAGGAAGATGAGCCTTCTTCGTTTATGCGGACAGCAAAAGTTGGGTAATAACCCAAACCGACATGAACAACACACCAACGAAAAAGCGGACCTTTGACGAGCATTTCAAGCGCGACGCAGTCGCGCTGCTTGAAGGCGGTCGTAAGGCCGCCCAACT
>CANIBP010000070.1 GCA_947466075.1 Verrucomicrobiaceae bacterium | reverse complement strand
CGGACTGGAGGCAGGAGGCAGGAGGCAGGAGGCAGGAGGCAGGAGGCAGGAGGCAGGAGGCAGGAGGCAGGAGGCAGGAGGCAGGAGGCAGGAGGCAGGAGGCAGGAGGCAGGAGGCAGGAGGCAGGAGGCAGGAGAGTTCTGGAGTTGGCAGAGATTTGCGGTGGGCGGAAATTTCTACTGTTGGCGTGCGTATGTTTGGCACCCCTTTATCATAAGCTATGACCTCACTTCGCCGTTTTGCCCTCCTCGCCGCTGCGTCCGCGCTCTGCACGTCCGCGTTTGCTGCTTATCCTGATTTCAGCTCCACGAAGCCGAATGGCGGCCAGCGGGGCACGGATGTGAAGCTGACGGTGACTGGCACCCGCCTGACGGATTTTGAGAGCCTGATGTTCTTCTCACCGGGCTTTACGCAGAAGAGCGTGGATAAGGTGGAGGCAGGCAAGGTGGAGCTGACCATCACCATCGCCCCTGATGTGCCGCCGGGAAACCACTCCATGCGCATTCGCACCAAGACGGGCATCTCGCACGCACGGCAGTTTTTTGTGGGCATCTTCCCCAATGTCGAAGAAAAAGAGCCGAACAGCGAATTCGACGCGCCGCAGGTGATCAATTTCAATCAGACCGTGGAAGGCGTGGTGCAGAACGAAGACGTGGACTACTACCGCCTGAGCGTGAAGAAGGGGCAGCGCATCTCGGTGGAGGTGGATGGCCTGCGCCTCGGCTATACGATCTTTGATCCCTTCCTGGCGATCATTGACAAGGAGCGCTTTGAGAAGGTGATCTCGGATGACACCATCCTGCATCGTCAAGATGGCTACTGCTCCTACGTGGCTGAGGAAGATGGTGATTACACAGTGATGATCCGCGAGTCCTCCTACCGCGGTGGCGGCAACTCGTACTACCGCCTGCATGTCGGCAGCTACCGCCGCCCGGATGTGGTGTATCCGGCGGGTGGCAAGATCGGCACGAAGACGAAGGTGCGTTTCATTGAGCGTGACAGCTCCTTTGAAGAAGAGGCCCAGCTTCCGGCTGAAATCGATCCTGGCTACATGATCTTCTCGAAGTCCCAGGAGCCAGCGCCTTCCGGCAATCCGTTCCGTCTGGTGAACTATGACAACGTGCTCGAAGCCGAGCCGAATGACGAGCAGGCCAAGGCCACCGTGGCGGCGGCGGGGCCGATCGCACTGAACGGTATCATCGAGAAACCCGGTGATGTGGATTGGTTCAAGCTGCCGCTCAAGAAGGGCATGACACTCGAAGTGCAGGGCTATGCGCAGAGTGTTGGCTCACCGCTGGACAGCGTGGTGAACATCTACAACGAAAAGGGCGGCAGCCTCAGCGGCAATGATGACGGCGGTGGCCGCCGCCGCCTCGACAGCAAGTTCAAGATCGCCATTCCGGCGGACGGCGACTACTTCGTCCGCGTGACGGATCATCTGGAGCGTGGCGGACTGAATTTCGTCTATCGTCTCGAGCTTATCGCCGCCGAACCGGAGGTGTTCTTTGCCTCACCCCAATACACGGTGAATGACAATGCCTACCGCCAGTTCATCCCGGTGCCGAAGGGCGGGCGCTATGCCACGCTGGTGAATATCAGCCGTAACAACGTGGGTGGTGATTTCAAGTTTGAGGCCCAGAACCTGCCGCAGGGAGTGAAACTGCTCACCGAGTTGGCACCGAAGGACCTGGGCAGTGTACCACTGCTGTTTGAAGCCACGGGTGATGCGCCGCTGGGGCATCAGATCGTGCCGATGTATCTCAATCCCCTTGATCCTGCCGTGAAGACACGCGGAAAGCTGCGTCAGGAGTTCGACATCGTGCGCAATGGCAACGTGGTCTATTACACCGAGATCGAAGATCGCCTGCCGGTGGCCGTCGTCGAAGAGGCACCTTACTCGCTGGAAATCGTGAAGCCTGCCGTGCCGCTGGTGAACAACGGCATTCTCGAATTGAAGGTCGTCTCCAAGCGCAAGGAAGGCTTCACCAAACCCATCCGTGTTTTCATGATCTGGAAGCCCAACGGCGTCAGCTCTCTCGGTGAGCAGACCATCGCTGAAGGCCAGAACGAGTGCATCTTCCAGCTTGATGCCAATGCCGGCGCTCCTGCCGGCACCTGGAACTTCACCGTCATGGGTGAAGCCGACGCCGGAAACGGCCGCACCTACAATGCTTCGCCGTTCCAGCAGGTCATCACCGCACCGGCCTACATCAATGCACCGGCCATTCCGCTGGTGGCGGTGGAGCAGGGCAAGGAAGCCTTCATGGTCGCCAAACTGGAGCAACTGCTGCCGTTTGAAGGCGAAGCCAATGCCCAGGTGCTCGGCGTGCCGGATACCATTCCGATCGAAGGTGCCAAGATCAACAAAGACACCAAGGAAGTCTCCTTCAAGGTGAAGACCGATGCGAAGTCGCCCCTCGGCAAGCAGGCCAATTTGTTCGTGCGCGTTGACGTGCCGATCAAAGGCACCAACACGACGACGATTCACCGCATCGCGCTCGGCTCCATCCTGCGCATCGACGCACCACGCAAAGTGGTCGCGCCGCCGCCAGCGGCACCGGTCATTGCCGCGAACAAGCCGAAGGAAGAACCCAAGCCTGCGGCTCCCGCTGCACCGAAAGTGCTTTCACGTCTTGAGCAACTGCGTCAGGAAGCGGCAGGCGGCAAGAAGTAGCCGTGGCTGATCTTTGAACCCATTCGAAGGGCACGATGCAAATCGTGCCCTTTGTGCTTTAGGGCGGGGAGTTTTCCAGAATCACCGGGGCCTTGCGTCTGGCGCCGATGTAAACCGGTGAGCGCTGGCGTTCGAGCAGCTTGTGCGTGAAGGGCAATTCCGTGTTGAAGGCATGGAAGTGCCAGGGGCCGTCATCGGTGCGGATGGAGTATTGCAAGGCACGTCCACCGTCGAGCAGCGTCGCGTGCTGTACGTCGAGCTTGCGGGCGATTTCGGTGACTTCGCTTACGTTCATCACGCCACCATCACCTGACAAGACGAAAACAATGGTGCCATCCTTCCGCATGCCACCGAGGGCGCGGTAGCTGATCTTTGTACCGTCAAAAAACTCATCCGGCTTCAGTTCAACATAGGAGAAGATGGTATGGTTCTTCATCACCGAAGGATAGACCTGCGAACCTTCCTGGATCAGGCCTGGCACATCGTTGAGCAGTGATTTGGGACCGAACCACGGCCGACCGTCTTTGACAAAGAAGCAACCGCTCCACTCGCCGAAGGGTTGGTTGACCTGCCTGCCCTCGTGATAGACCCAGCCCATCGGGCGGCCCTTGGGATCGCGAAAGTTGGCGGTGATCGAAAACCAGAGGTTTTCAGAAGCCATCCGCTCACGTGCCGTGGTGAGTGCGAACTTGGGCTGGAATGACGTCATGAAATCGAACCGCTCCGGTGCAAGCGTGACGACATGCACCTCGGCGCCGAACACGCGCTGGGCCATGTCTGCGAGGAAATCGCCGTCACGGCGCACTTTCAACGTGTCCCAACGCAGTCCGGTTTCTTCATGGCGTTTGATCAAAGCAGCATCCAGATCCGCCAGGGTGAGGCCGGTGGCAGGCTTCCAAGCGCCACGTTTGGTGAGGATCTGCAGCGGTTGCGTCGAATTGCGCACGCTGACGGCCACGAGATTGCTGTTCAGGTTAAAAAAGACCTCACCAATGAAGTACACCAGCAGAGCCCCGAAGAGGGCGAGCAGCAGAAGTATTTTGAAGCAGCCACGTTTACTGGGCATGAGGGTGTGCCAGCATGGAGTACGCCACACAGCGATCAAGCGCGATGTCATTCGCATGACTTTGAAGATTGATTCAGGCCCGTGTTTGTCCCAGCATCGTTCGTATGGTCATGAAACTGTTTCCCGCCTGCCTTCTCTTCGTCACGTTCAGCCTCAGGGCACAGACTCCGGCGCCAGTCATCGCACTGAAAGCCTTAACTGATCACGCAGATGCGCTCTACCACGTCGGTGAAACCGCCTCCTTCACCATCGAAGCGATGCAGAATGGTAAACCGCTGATGGATGGCAAAGTGGTCTGCGTTCTCTCCAAAGACGGCGTGCAAGCCCAGCCACCGCAGACTTTGAACCTCAAAGACGGCAAGGCGACGATCATCGGTAAGCTTGATGAGCCTGGCTTTCTGCTGCTGCGACTTACGAGCGGTAAGGCCTCGGCGATGGCAGGCGCGGGCTATGATCCGCTTCAACTCAAGCCCAGCATGCCGGTGCCGGATGATTTTGATGCGTTCTGGGCTGCACAAAAAGCTGAACACGCGAAGGTGCCGTTGAAATCGACGCTGACTCCAGTGCAAACAGCCGTGAAAGGCGTGGAAGCCTTCGATGTGCAGATTGATTGCCTCGGCAAGCCGGTGAGTGGCTACTTCGGCCGCCTGAAAGGCGCGAAACCAAAATCCCTGCCTGCTATTCTTCACGTGCATGGTGCAGGAGTACGTAGCTCGAATCTCGGCAGTGTTTACTGGGCCGCGAACGAAGGCGGCATGCTCTCGCTAGATATCAACGCGCACGGCATTCCCAATGGCAAACCGGCGGAGTTTTACACGGCGTTGCAAAATGGTGAACTCAAGGACTACCCCAAGTTTGGCAACAAGGACCGCGAGCAGTGCTACTTCAAAGGCATGTTCCTGCGCCTGATTCGTGCCATCGACTTCCTCACGGCACAGCCGGAGTGGGATGGGAAGACGTTGATCGTGTATGGTGCCAGCCAGGGCGGCTTCCAGGCTTTCGCGGCGGCAGGACTGGATGAACGTGTGAGTTTCATCTGTGCCGGCGTGCCAGCGGGCTGCGACCACACCGGCAGCCAAGCGAATCGGATCAGCGGTTGGCCCAAAATGGTGCCCAACGATACTGATGGCAAGCCGGATGCTGCCTCGCTGCAGACCTCGCGCTACTTTGACAATGTCAACTTCGCCACCCGGGCTAAATGCAAAGGAGCAGCCGTCACTGTCGGCTTCATCGACACGACCTGTCCGCCGACAAGCGTGTATGCGGCCTACAACGCCCTCGCGCTGCCGAAAACGATCCATACGGATGTGCTCAGCGGCCACACGAGCACGCCTGCGGCCAGCAAATTCATGCAGGAAGCCGCCTTGAAGCACCTTCGGGCGATGAAAAAGCCCTGATTCTTTCATTAAAATGCCATTCTGACGAAAAAACTTCAAAAAAAGTGTGATAGTTGATCATGGTTACTGCTACAAGCACAGCCTTGCTAACACCTATCGGTGAAAGCTCCCCCACACTATGAAAACTCGACTGCTCCTACTTAGAACCATTGGTTTTGCCGCCAGCCTCAGCCTTATCGGTGTCCCCGGTATGAGTCTGCATGGCAAAGACAAAGCACCCTCCAAAGCTCATAACAAGAAAGGCACTCCTCCTACGGCCGCCTCTCTGGTTGGGGACATGAAAGCCTCCGTTATTTTCATCGCTAAAAACGCGAAGGACATCAATCCAAAATCCAAGCAGGCCGTGCCCTTCTGGGCTTCCCTCAAGAAAGCCGCTGAAGGCGTTGACCTCATGGAAGCTGGCATCCAGAAAAAGAGCCCCGACATGCTCAAGGGTCTGAGCACTGTGGGTCTCGGTGTCACCGAACTTGGCGCTACTTGGGGTATCATTCGCACCGCTCATCCAAAGTCCACCGTGGGTCGTGGCTTGAAGTCACTCAATGCTGCCTATGAGATGTATATGAATCACTTTGGCCCCTCTGTGGCTGCCTTTAAAAAAGGTGGTGGCAAGAAAGGTAAGCTGACAGATGCCGAGCTGGCCATGATTGAAAAGTCCGGCACGCAACTCGAAGCCTTGCTGGGCAACCTGGAAAAGGTCCACGCTGCCGCCAAACCGAAGTCATATCAGTCCCGCATGTCTTTTGACATCATCGGCCTGATCAAGCAACTCGTTGGCATCCAAGGCGAAGACCGCAGCGCCTACGCCAAGTATCAATATCAGTGGAACCGCCTACAGAACGCACTGTCCGCCTATTCCAACATAACCAAGGCCTACTACCCCGCTTACTACAAGTCTTCTTGGTCCCTCCTTGACCCCATCACCAGCAGCATGGGTTCGCTCTTCGGTAGCACTGCATGGAGCTACTATGAAGGCTGGGAGTACAGTTCGGTGAGCATCGCCAACTACGCTAGCTACTACGAGGAAACCTCCATTACTGAATCCATCACCGAAAGCGAAGAAAGCTCATTCGAAGAGTCTATTGAAGCCTACGATGAAGAATCCGCTACCGAGGAAGATGCGGATGACGAAGAGGAGATCGAGGAAGAATTAGACGAGGACGAAGACGAAGATGAGGATAGCCTCTTTGAAGAAGCCTCTGATTGCGAGGATGACGAAGACGGCGACGGCGTGTCTGACGAAGAAGACGAAGACGACGACAATGATGGTGTGTCTGACGAAGAGGACGGCGACGACGACGGTGACGGCCTCGAAGACGAAGAAGAGGACGAGGAAGAAGAGGACGAGGAAGAAGAGGACGAGGAAGAAGAAATGGAAGAAGAAGACGACGACGGCGTCGCTGAGTGCTGCGAAGGTGGCTGCTGCTGCTAATCTGTTCTCCGATTTCCTTTAAAACTTAGATTTGAGCGCATGGTCTGCGGATCATGCGCTTTTTTGTGCCCATTTCGCCTGAACACAGCCGGTGTTTAGTTACAGGCGAATGGCTATAAGATGAGAGGACGCCCTTGGATCGCTTTGGCACTGCGATTGGTACGAGCCTTATGTTATTGTGCTCTTGTGAAGCAATCGCCACGACAAGTTTTGCTCATCGACAAAGTTGGGGAATGAATACCTAAGCGGTTCTTATCCGCAGACGGGAGAAACTCGAGGCTGTTTATTTCCCAGCCTTGATGAGTTCCCTGACACTTGGCTTGGCTGTGTCATCGGCTTGCCGGCTGTTTCTCGCACTCTCTTTTTCTTTGATCGGGGAGATCGGCATGATGCCGAGGTCACGAGCATCAGCAACGGAGATGAGTTGCACGTCCGGCTCACTTTCGTCATCGAATTTAGCTTTATACTTCTTGAGATTGGCGTTGCCGGTTTTGACAGCATTGCTGAATGTCTTATAGGACTCCTGAAACTCAGCAATTTTGGCCTTTTGCGTCAGGTTGGCGATTTCTCCAACTGGGTTGAGTTCATCGTCTCCCAACATGGTGGTTTCGAGGCCGATGCGTTTGGCACCTTCCTCATCGCTCGCATCAAAGGCTAGGAAACAGTGACCTGGGACCATGACCAAGTAAGAGTTGATGCCGATTTTTTGCAGCACGGATGCCATCAGTACGGAACCGTCCACACAGTTTGCCTGGGTGGCTGCGACGGAGTCTTCCAGAAAACGCACTGTTTGGGTAACCACGAATTTGCTGGGTGTTGTTGTGGAGACATCGCTGTACTTAATGCCTCGGCGCTGGAGCACGTTCCACACGGCAAAGACCTGCATCATCACTTGTTTGGGATCATCCGATTGGTAACCAGTGAAAGAGGAGACGAGGCCGCTTTCCAACGCCTCCTTGAGGATGACATCCACTTCGGGGTGGTTTTCATTCACATAGGCGGCAAAGAGCCATGAGAAATCATCAAAGTCCGCGCCCTCTTCATCCCAGAGCACGTAGAACATGCAGTCATTGATGGAACGCATGACATAAGTTTCAGTGTCCTCAGCGATTTCATTGCCGTTGACGGTGGCTTTAAAGACAATGTTCACCGGGCGCTGCTGGCGCGCTTTGAGGAGTGCATCGTAGTCCCACACAGCTTTGGGGAAAATGCGTGCTTCACCTTCCCGGGTGACCTTGGTGACTTTGCCTTTCCACTTCGATGGTTTGAGAAAGCCATCGATGGATATCTGCACCTCGACGACTGCGCCTTTTGGCAAGCCTGTTAAAGTGACTGCGAGCCAGCCATTTTCATCGCCATATACGGGGATGTCTTTTTTCTTCAGCTTAGGATCGTCTTCGGTTTTCTTGTCTTCGGCGGTTTCCTCGTCGCCATTCCAATCGACCGTCGCGGTGGAGACGATGGCGCTGGGAAACAGGTCTTTCTCCGTTTAGGACCATGGTTCAAGCGTGATCTCTGCGTTCAGCGTGTGGGCGGCAGCGAGAAGGAGAAGGATGGTGAGAATCTTCATGTCATAAAAGCATAGCGTGGTGCCACGCATTGGCATCCTGTTTTAGCTCTGAATATGGAACGCTTTACTTGCCGGACTGCTTGCACTCGTTTCGACAACTGCCACGGTGCGCTATGCCGAAAAGCATCGCCATTTTTGGAGGCAGTTTCAATCCGCCGGGAAATCATCATGCGGCCATCGCCGCGCGTCTGGCGGAGATGTTTGATGAAGTTCGGGTCATTCCATGTGGCCCACGCCCAGACAAAGCCGTTACGGGAAGCGTGCCGCCAGTATATCGCGCCGCCCTGGCGGACATCGTTTTTGGCGGTCTGACGCGAGTTGTGGTCGATCTCAGCGACTTCGAGCAGGAGGTCTTCACGCGGAATCACGAACTGCAGTCTCGATTCGAGTCGCTGGGTGAAGTCTGGCATGTGGTAGGGGCGGATTTGATCGCCGGTGGTGCACGGGGCGCATCGTTGATCCAGCAGACATGGGAGAAGGGAGTGGAACTCTGGCAGCAAGCGAATTTTGCCGTGCTGAAGCGTCCGGGATATGCCTTCGAAGCAGGTGATCTACCACCGCATGCATGTGAGGTCGATCTGCTGGTGGAAGGTGCCAGCACCGTGATTCGTGACTATTTGAGCCGTGGAAAAAGCGTGAGCGAGCTGCTGCACCCGCGTGCGTTGGCCTACATCGAACGCTACGGCCTGTACCGCGCACCGATTCCGGGCAACTGGGCACGTGGCTCGCTTGAAGAGGCACAGTTTTTTCTACAAGCTGATATCACGAACCCCAAGGCGCGTGCATTGAGCGCTACGCTGGAAGGGCGGCATGTCGCCGCCAGTGCGGCGGATTTCATCAGCGTGGTGGGTGGTGACGGAGCGATGCTGCGCAGCATTCGCGAGCATTGGCGGGCGCGATTGCCATTTTTTGGTATCAATGCGGGGCACTTGGGCTTTTTGCTCAATGCACCGGAGCAGGTGAATGCATGTCCGTTTCCGCCCAGCGATGTGATCTTCCGACAGTTGCCGATGCTCTTCCTCGAATTTGAAAACGAGGAAGGACAAAGGCACACGGCGCATGGGTTCAACGATGCCTGGCTCGAGCGTGCCACGAGCCAGTCCGCCTGGCTCGAAATCACGGTGAACAATGTGCGCCGCATTCCAAAACTGGTCTGCGACGGCGCATTGGTGGCAACTGCTGCGGGGTCGACAGCTTATGCGCGTAGCATGGGGGCGGCACCGTTATTAGCAGATACACCGGCATGGCTGCTTGTCGGTTCGAATGTGCTGGAGCCTGCGCACTGGCGCAGCGCCTTGCTGTCGCCTGATACAACGGTGGAGATTCGCAGCCTTGATCCACGTCACCGGCCAGTGCAGGCGTTTGTGGATGGCCAGAGCATGGGGCGCGTCGTGGCGTTGCATGCACGATTGTCACGAGCAGCTGCGGCGGAACTGGTCTTTTGTGCCAGCCACGATATGGCAGAGAAAATCGCAGCGATTCAGTTTGGAGCTTAATCGGATGATTGCTGCGTTTCAGAAGGATGATGTGCTGCTCGCGGACATTGCCGCAGCTTCGCATGACAAGACAACGCTGCATGTCTGGTGGCTGGGACAAAGCGGGTTTCTGGTGCAGTGGGCAGGGGAACGACTGCTATTTGATCCTTATCTCTCTGATTCACTGACGAAGAAGTATGCGAGTAGTGACAAGCCCCATGTGCGCATGACGGAGCGCTGCATTGACCCGGCTAAGCTGACGGGAATCAGGCGTGTGACTGCCAGCCATGTGCATACGGATCATCTCGATGGTGAAACGCTGGTGCCACTGGCGAAATCAAATCCTGGCTTCAAGCTCTATCAACCGCATCCGATCATTTACGAGGCAAGCAAGCGCATGGGGGATGCGGAGGTCGTGTTTTGTGGCATTGGCGATCACGACGTGTATGTCGAAGAAAACTGGGTATTGCATGGTGTGATCGCGAAACACAACGAGGTGCTGCGTGACGAACACGACAACTGCCACTACACCGGGTTCCTGGTGAAATGCGGCCCATTTACGATTTACCACAGTGGAGATACGCTTTGGCACGATGACATCGTCACAGCTCTGCGCGGGCAAAAATGTGATCTCATGCTGCTGCCGATCAATGGCAACAAGTCTGAGCGTCGCGTGGCAGGAAATCTCAATGGCACCGAGGCGGCGGCCTTAGCGAAGGCGTGTGGCACCCGGCTAGTTGTGCCGTGCCACTACGACATGTTCGAGTTCAATACTGCGACGACGGCGGAATTCGTGACAGCTTGTGAGAGGCTACAGCAGCCTTGCCGTGTCATGCGCTGTGGCGAAAAGCTGGAACTAACCTCCAGGGAAGTTCATTTTGCCACTGCTTGACCGCTGGCGGTCCAGGCATTGAAGCCGCCCTTGAGCAGCAGGATGTTTTTAAAGCCGAGTTTGTGCATTTCGACAGCAATGAACTGTGCGCGACCGCCGATAGCGCAATAAACGATGCAAGGCTTGGTCTTGTCGAGCTTGGTTAGGGCATCGATGGTCTTCTGGCCGTGGAAGTAGTCGAGATTCAGCGAGTTGAGAATGAAACCTCGTGTGTGGCGTTCGTCCTCCGTTCTGACGTCGATAATAAGTGTGTCGAAGTGTTCTACGAGGAAGCGTTCGACCTGATCAGGGGCTATTTCATGAACTTCGGCAGGCAACGCCACCGTAGGCGGCTCCTTGGCTGTGGTTTCAGCCAAGCTTGGAAGTGGCAGCGTGAAGCAGAGAAGAATAGCGCTTAGAAGGCAGAATTTCATAAAGGAAGCGGCCTAGAACCTAGCGGGGATTACAAAAGTGTCTGCGTTGTTCTCGAACTTAACCACCACACGGCCGTGAAGGAAAGTGGATCGTTAGGGCTTCGAAATGCAAGTATTACAATATGGAAAACACAGAAAAGTTATAAAATTGTAAAAAAATATAAAATAAATGTTGAATCGAATAACAATATCGAATATAAATACCACACTTCGATGCTGAGCGGCTCAATAACGAGTTGCTCACATCAAAGCAAGACCAACAGCCAAACACACAAATAACACTATGAAAAACATCAAACTCATGTCCTCCCTCAAAGCTGGTTTCAGCCTCGTGGAAATGCTCGTCGTCATCGCCATCATCGGCATCATCGCCGCGATCGCGATCCCAAACATCGGCAACCTGAATTCCAGCGCTCGTGACGCTTCAGCTCGCCGCAATGCGCAGACCGTCGCTTCCGTGGTGAACGCTGCCATCGCCGCTGGCGTTGATACCAGTGCTATCACCACCACCGCTTTGGCCGTCGCCGCTGCTGAAACTGGGCTGCAGCCAGACAAGGGTGCGTTCGCAGGCAAGAAATTCACCTCAGGTGCTATCAATGCAGAAGATCGCGCCGCTGTGGTTAGCTACTTGACCTGGGACAACGGCAACAAGCAGTTGAACTACAACACGACCGCCCAGTAACCGGGAGATCAGCTAACGATTCGCCCGGCTCCTTGTTGATCTAAACAACAGATTCGGACGCTTCACGTCCGCCGGGGAGGTGACTCCCCGGCGGATTTTTTGTAAATAATTAAGGCTGCTGAAAACCGGACATGAACACGACATTTCAGATGAGGGGAAAGAATGGATTCAGCTTTGTTGAGGCGATATTTACGATTGCCATCATCGGCATCATGTCATCGCTTGTCGTCGCGGCGATTTCCAATGCCTCGCGTGATGCCCATCGAGTCATGGGACGGCAGCAACAGGCTGCGGTACAAAGTGCCCTGACTGCTTGGGTGATGGCGCAGAACCGTGTCGGTAATACCGCGCAGTTACGCAGTCTTGAGAGTGTGCGCATCTCTTACAACGCCCTTGGCACCACTTCTGCCCGTTTCAATCTATTGGTGCCGAATGCCACCTCGGCAGACCCCAATCTACGCGCCGGATTTCTTGATCAGACGACCGCAGATCACTTTCTGGATTACACGACCGGCACCGACAAACTGAAAACCGCCGCCTTGGATAATGCGAAGCAGTATCTGTCGTTGCCCACTTGGCAGAGCGGCGATTTCCCGCGTGTGGACTTGGTCAATGAATAACCATCTCAATTAATTGCACCATGAACCCATTTCACAAAGCTTCACGTTCACTCATGGGTGGCTTTTCGTTGGTGGAGATGATGGCCTGCGTTTCGATCATCGGCATCATCGCTTTTATGGCCATTCCTTCCGTCACTCGCATGCGCGGTGACAGTGAACGCAATCTGGCGATCGCCCGAGCCGAATCACTCAATCTCGCTCAAGCAAGTTACATCCAGGTGCGAGGCCGGACTCAGGCGGCGTTGGATTGGTCTGCGACGGCGTCTTCTGAAGCCAAGTACACGCTGCTGCGGCCCTACCTGAGCTTTTCGGAGACCACTCTGGCTACCTTCATGCCGTCTGGGTACACGGTGACTTTTGCCGCAGCTATCACTTCCATGACTAAGGCCACGCTGACTGGGCCGACCGGTATCATTTATTACTGACACACATCCAAGCATGACCACCTCCCCAGACAGAGGAATTCATTTGCTGCCCTCCGCCTTACTGCCATCCCGCAGGAGGGAAGGAGGGTTCTCCATGTCTGAGTTGGTTATTTTGATTTCCATCATTGGCGTTCTATCGTCCATCATCGTGGTATCATATCAACAATTCATCGGTGGGGCCAAAGATGCCTTGGCGGCGGCGCGGCAGGAGTCGCTCAATCAGGCGCTGTATTCTTTTGCCCAGCAGAACTACGAGATGCTCTTCAATCCCATGGATGGTTCCGCTGCCGATGAAATGGTCGTGCTGCGCACCCTTGAGTTTCGCGATTCCGATATCGACCGTGCCAAGGTTGGTTCGCCTTACGTGGACCCGCGCTACAATCCCGTTTCAAGCAGTTCCTCAGCATCCTATCGCCTGCGCTGGACGGGTAAGCTCTACGAACTGCTCAAACCCGGTCAGACCGGCACTGGCCTACTGATGAATTTCGAAGGCACCGACTTCACCACGGCATTTGTCTTCCCGCCTAACTTCAAAATGGCGGGACGCTGATTTTTTACTGACGCTTTCATGCCTGCCACTCTCCAGATTCCGGCTTCGCCAACTCCAAAATCCTTTGGGGTCGCGAGTAATCCACCCAACTCGACAATCGAGGCAAAACAGTCGGCTATTCTCGCGATTCAATCGATCGAAGGCCTTGCCCTGCAGCACGGCATGCTGCCGGTCACGCTATTGCGTGAGAGTTGCTCACCGGATGCGGAGCGTTTGATCCGCAAGCTGGGGCGTGTGCCCTATGTGGCAGATCCTTGGCTGCCAGTGACCACCATTGGCCCGCTGCTGGTCATGGCGCATCACAATCCCAGGGCAGGGGATCTCTGGGGCGTGCCGCCTTTCCTGACCATTCGAGTTCTCGTCACGTCGGAGCAGTATCAAAATACGCGCAAGGATCTGGTGCAGCGCTTCGGCCAGATGCCGATCTCCCAGTCGAATGCCATGGAGCAACTCCAGCCGCCGGTCTTTGCCGATCTTGGGTTGGAAGGCTCCTTCAACTGGCTGCTGGAAAAATATCCCTATGAGCCGGCTGAAATCACCAAGCTCAAAGGCTTCTACGAGGCACAGAAGGGCAAGACTGACACGCTGGGCATCACGCACTTCAATGTGGTGCAGCGAAACATGGGCATCGCGCTCCAGCATCTCATCAGCAGCTGTCGCACGCTCGTTTACAGCGCGGGTGAAGCGCCGCTCCAGACTTTCTTCCCCATTCCGCTGCTGGAGCGGCACAACGTCTATCCGCTCTACATCGGTAAGCATGTCGTCTTCCTTCTCAGTGAAAGTAGCGACTGCTATGCCTTCGAGGATGAATGGCTCTCCATGGGCAATGCGGCGGTCAAAATCGTCCCCGTGCTGGCTGATCTGGCAAGCATTCGCGAGGCGATCAACCGAGCTGGTGCCACCTTTGATCCCGGTGCGGTAGCGTCGATGGATAGTGCCACCCTCTCGGCGGCGAATGATTCCAGCGTCGTTGAAATTTCACCGGAGGACATGGGGCGCATCAATCCACAGAGTCCGAATCATGAGCCGGAGCAACTCGTGCAGTGGGCTTTGTTCACCGCTATTCGCTGCCGCGCCTCAGATTTGCACTTGGAGAAGTTCTACAACTTCACCCGCTTCCGCGCCCGCATGGATGGCACCATGAAGACGATCATGACGGCACCGGAGAGTCAGCTCAATCGCTACGTCGCGTTGCTGAAAAACTACGCGGGCATGAGCCAGAACCGGCAGGAGTGCCAGGACGGCCGCATGGCGCTTTCCATCGGTCGCCGTCGTGTGGATGTTCGTGTCGCTGCCATTCCGACCCGCCGCGAGTTCCAAAAGGTCATCATGCGCTTCCTCGACAAGCAGGACGGGGTGAAGCGCCTTTCAGACTTCAATCTCTCCCAACGCCAGATCGACATCCTGACGCGCACCATGCAGCGTGATCAGGGCCTCGTGCTCGTCACAGGTCCCACCGGTTCCGGTAAAACCACCACGCTCTATGCGCTGCTCAACAGTGTGAACGATGAAGGCATCAACATCCAGACCATCGAAGATCCCATCGAATACGAGATCGAGGGCATCAACCAAACGCAGACCAACAACGCCCGCGGCCTCGACTTCGCCAATGGCTTGCGTTCCCTCCTACGTGCTGACCCGGACATCATTCTCATCGGTGAATCACGTGATGCTGAGACGGCCATGGCGGCGGTGAACGCCTCCCTCACCGGTCACTTGGTGCTCACCACTCTGCATGCGAATGACTCCCTGCGTGCCGTGTCTCGTCTGATGTCTATGGGGGTGGAAAAATACCTCCTTGCTGACTCCCTTGCACTCAGCCAGGCGCAGCGTCTGGCACGGCGTCTCTGCACCTACTGCAAGCAGCCCATGCAGGCCCCACAGGACGTGCAGGATCTCCTGGCCAAGCAGGCAGTCATCACCCAACCACTCACCACACCCATCTACAATGCAAGAGGCTGTGACGAATGTCATGGCACCGGTTACGCCGGACGTGTCGCCCTCATGGAGTTGTGCGAGGTGAATAACGAATTGCGCGATCTGGTGGAAGAAGGTGCGCCTCTCAGCGCCATGCGTGCCGCTGCTTTTAAAAACGGCTTCCGTTCTCTTTATCAGGAAGGTCTTCAGCAGGTCATCGGGGGGCATACCTCCCTCGATGAAATCAAATGTCTCAGCTACACCGCCATGTGATGCGCCTGAATCTTGAATCACTCAATCCCTAGCTACTCATGTCCACATCCTCCCAACTCCTGCCCCGTGAGTTTGCCGCGCGCGCCGTCGCCCGCGTGCTGCTCGTTGATGATGAACCGCACGTTCTCGCCGTCGGTAAGGCCGTGCTTGAAGCCCATGGCTTTGAGGCCACGGCAGTGCGCACCGGCGAGGAGGCGCTTGAACTGGTTCGCACCGGGATCGCAGAAGACAATCGTTTCACCGTCGCCATTCTCGATCTCACCATGCCTGGCAGTGCCTCCGGCTTCCGGCTTTGAGGTGCTGGAATGGCTACGCGGTTGCGATCCGCGCCTGCCCATCATCGCCTGCAGCGGCTATTTTCAGGAGGACGTGAAGGATCTCTGTTAGGCCATTGGCTTTGCCGATGTGCTGGCCAAGCCCTTCAATCTTGAAAATCTCTGTCTCGCCGTGCGTCGTGCCATGATGCAGGAAAGCGATGTCGCCACCCTCCAACCCGGAGTCGCCTCATGAAGTTTAGTTTCCAGATCGCCAATCGCTTCACCCTGCTGGGCATGTTTGCCGTCCTCGTCGGTGCCGGTGCGACTGCGACTGGATTCCTCTGGCAGGAATTCATCACGCTGCGTTTCGTGCAGAGTTCTTACCTCGGTGCCGTCGCTCTCGCTGGGCAGATGGAGCTCAATCGTCAGGCATTGAGCGAAGGTGAGATAAGCGGCGTTGCCCCCTTGAACTGGGAAAATGAAACCCGCATGCGCATGCGCTTGCAGACCGTGGACATCCCACCTGCGCTGCAAACCTTGGGTCTAGAGGTCGAAGTCGTTGCCCCCCGGCAGGCGGTCGGTGGCACCGGATCACCACCGATCGCCAAGTCACCGCCCATCGCCATTCTGCCCATCTGCCAGAAGTGCATCATTGAGGAGCCGACCCCCGCACACATGGACAACCTCATCTACCGTGTCATGGCCGGCAGCACGCTGGTCATGGATGACACCAGTGATAGCCGCGACCTTGAGATCAACGGCGGCGACCACTGGCTCATCAGCGCCACGCCGCTTTATGGTCGTGATGGCCGCGTTGCGGGTGCCTTCATTGCCCGTCAGCCCATGATTCAGTTGCGCCATTTAATCAATGCCCAGCGTCTCATCGTGCCCATTCTGGGTGCCTGCGCGGGTCTCGTCTTCGCCATCTTCAGTTTCTACTTCATCGGTCGTCGCATCACCCAAAAGACCCACGCTCTCATCAATGCCTTCCGCGCCATGCGCTCGGGTAATTTGAATATCCGCGTTCCTGCTCGTGGCTTCGACGATCTCGATCTCGTCCAGGAGGAGTTCAATACCATGATCACTCACGTGCAGGAGGAGGATCAGCGCAAACACACGCTGCTCGTCGAATACGAAGGCGCCAAACGCCAGGCCGAGACTGCCACCGCCGCCAAGGGCAACTTCCTCGCCAACATGAGTCACGAGATTCGCACCCCGATGAATGGCATCATCGGCACCACCAGCCTTCTCATCGAGATGGGCATGGATCCTGAGCAGGAAGAACTCGTTCGCATGATCCGCTCCAGCGGTGAATCCCTCCTGCATGTCATCAATGACATCCTCGACTTCTCCAAACTCGAGTCTGCCAAGATGGACATCGAACGCCTCCCGGTGGACATCGAAAAACTCCTCAGCGAGACCACCGACGTCTTCTCCCACAAAGCCGCCGAGAAAAATCTCGAACTCAATGTCCACCTCGATGCCGCCCTGCCGCGCAAGGTCATGGGCGACTTCCATCGCATCAAGCAAGTCCTCGTCAACCTAGTCGGCAATGCCATCAAGTTCACCGAGAAGGGCGAGATCCTCATCCTCGTCCGCCAAGTCTCACGTCCGACGGCGCAGGGCGACAAAACGCTGCTCCACTTCTCCGTGCGTGACACCGGCATCGGCATTCCAGCAGACAAGATCGGCCAGCTCTTCCAGGCCTTCATTCAGGCCGACTCCTCCACCACTCGCAAGTATGGCGGCACCGGTCTTGGTCTCGCCATCTGCAAAAAACTCGTCAAACTCATGCACGGTGAAGTCAGCGCCGTCAGCGAAGACGGGAAGGGGTCCGACTTCTTCTTCGAGTTGCCCCTTGTCGTCGCTCCTGACGATGAATCACGCGATGAGGAGATCACCTGGCTTGATGTGGTTAAAAATCGTCCTGTCACCGTTTACAGCGCGCATCCCACCACGCTTTCCGTGCTTCAGCAGTCGCTCATGCATTGGAGCATGACCGTAAACACCCTGCGGGATCGTTCTCTCGCCGAGTTGGACTCCGTGCTCGAAGAGGCCGGACTCTTCATCCTCGACATCTCACGCCTGCGGCAGGAAGAGGCGCAGCCGCTGCTCAATGCCGCCGCCATGCGCGGCACCGCCATCATCACCATCATGCCCATCACCAGCGCCAAGCTGGATCGCGATCGCTTCACACCGCCTCCAGGCAGCCGCCACACCCGCCTCTCCAAGCCCATCAAGCGCCGCGAGTTGCTGCGCACCATGGCCGAGTTGTATCGCATGCCACGCCGCGTCGTCCTCGCAGCCGCGCAGACGGCCCCGGGTCCCGTCATGCGTCCTGCCGCCGCACCGCTGCCTGCTTTGTACGCGCAGCCCGCGCCCGTTCAGGCTTGGAACGTGCCGCCCACTCCGCTGGCGCAGCCCTACCAGGAACCCTTTGCTGAACCCACCCCGCACAGCATGTCAGACAACGGTGCCGCCCGTGCCGCCTCCGGGGGGGCATGACGTGCAGGTCTCCAATTCCACCAATCGTGCCATCGCCAAAGCCGCCAAAGCCGACGCCGATAACTTCGCTATCCAGAATCCTGCACGCATCCTTCTTGTTGAAGACCAGCCCCTCAATCAGAAGATCGCCACCATGCTGCTCCAGCGTCTTGGCTACGCTAAGATGGACGTCGCCAACAACGGTCAGGAAGCCGTCAGCATGGTCGCGCAAGGTGGTTACGACATCGTCTTCATGGACCTCCAAATGCCCGTCATGGGCGGCATTGATGCCACCCGCGCCATCCGTAGCAACTTCCAGCTCAAGCACCAGCCTGCCATCATCGCCATGACCGGCCATGCCCTCACCGGCGTCAAAGAAGAATGCCGCGAAGTCGGCATGAACGCCTTCCTCACCAAGCCCGTTTCCCTCGACGATTTCCGCCGCGTCATCCCGCCCGCCCTCACCGTCGAAGCCTCCCAGATTCCGATGAATTTCTAAATGAGGCTGGGGGAGGCGCGTTAGGTGACGAGTTTGTTGCTTGTAGCCTCAAGGTGTTCCGCTTAGGGGAACATGCTTAATGGCAGACGGCTGCCATTCACCGTTCCAGGCGCGCTCCCGCCGCCTGGTTCTGAGCTAAAGACGAAATCATCACTCGCACCAAGTCAACCCTACCCCTCCAGACCAGTAATCATGTCCACGCAGTCTGCTGACGACCGCCATGACAGGGATGACGATGATCAGCCTGTGCGTCCCCGCCAATGCAGACATCAACATCCTGGGGCAGCAAACCGGCAGCAATGTCGTGTTTTCATACTCTGGCAGCGTTGATCTCTCGGGGCTTGCGAAAACCGGGACTAGTCCTAGTGGCACGGGATTTTTTAACCCCTTTAATGGGTACATTATTGTTAACAATGCCGGTGGGGACCGTTATGAAAATACTATGCCCATGGCCGGCGCTATATTCCCCGGTGTTCTAAATTTTGGCCTAGGCAGTTTTTCACCAGATGCCACCTCTTCCACAGGTGATTCTTTTATGTTTCATCCATTTTCGTAGGCGTTCCAACCGGTTATGTCTCCGGAAATCCTATCGATGGCACGATGACTTTTGATGGCCAAACCTTTGAAAGCCTAGGGATTGACCCGGAAAGAGGATAGACGGCCGGGCTCACCCCTAGATATGGAGTCACCCTGTCCTTCTCCTCCGGCCCGCCGCCTGAAGAACTCTCCGCCGTGGCAACCGGCCTGCCGATGGCCAACGCGTCAGGCCAAGCGGTGGTCAACGGCGGCAACACCGTCACCGGCGACGTCAACAACCACCTCTACAACCTCCGCGCTGGTGATGGCGAGGAAGCCGCCAACGATGGCAGCATTGCCTCCAGCATCGACGACGGCGTCGTCGTTGGTCAGGGCGACGGTGATCCTGACGCGAAGTCCCCCATCGCCAAGCGCGTGCCCCGTTCCCGCCAGTGGGAAGTCTTCACCACCGTGAACTACGGCAACGTCAAGCTCAGCGCCATCGGCGGTCAGGCCGGCGTGCAGGTCGATAGCTGGGCCCCCGGCCTTGGCATTGAGCGCCATCTCTCCCGTGGCCTCGCCGTCGGTGTCGCGGTGTCCTTCCTCCACAGCGAGCAGGGCTACACCGGCGGTCTCGGCAGCGTGCAGCTCGAAGGCCCGGCGCTCTCCGCCTACGTCTCCTTCGTGCGCAAGAACTACTGGAGCAGCCTGCTCTACAGCTTCGGCACCTACGATCTCAACTCCACCCGCAATCCCGGCGCTGGTTTCCCGCAGGCCATAGGTTCCACCCGCACCTACACCAACGCCGTGCAGTACAACACCGGTTGGAACTTCCGCTTTCAGAACAACACGCTCGTCACCGGTCCGTTTGCGGGCGTGGACTACCTGCATGGCACAGTGGATGCCTACAGCGAAACCGGCGGCGGTGCCGCCGCGTTGAGCTACGGCAAGCAGACCTACCAGTCCCTCGTCAGCCGCGTCGGCTGGCCGGTGTCCAAGAAGCTCAAGAGCCGGTTTGGTGACATCACCCCGCAGGCACGCCTGAGCTATGAGCGCCAGAACCTCAAGAACAACGGCACCAGCGTCTCCCTCATCAACGCACCGTTCACCGCCGCTGGTGGCAACCAGCAGCCCGGCCAGGACTACCTCGTCGCCGGAGCCGGCGTGAACTTCCAGCTCACCGACCAGTTCAACCTGCTGCTGAGCTATCAGGGTCAGTTCTTCCGCCAGGACATGCAGGCCCACTTTGGTGCCGTGCGCTTCAGCTACAGCTTCTAAGCCATTCGCAAGGTAGGGCGCTGGGTCCTCCAAGCGCCAGTTTCAGGGCGGTGCCGCAAGGCACCGCCTTTTTCATGATCATCCTCCTGCCTGCTGCCTTTTGCCTGTTCCCTTTCTACGCGCTCCCGCCACAACCCCGAAGCAGTAAAGGGTCGGGAGGCAATTCGTGACAGCCGTGGGGAAAGGCTGGATGCTGGATGCTGGATGCTGGATGCTGGATGCTGGATGCTGGATGCTGGATTGGACTCCGTTAACTCCCGCCTGCATCGCTGCTGCGAAAGGCTGTTATCTCCTGTGAGATTCCCAGACTGCTATAGGAGAGAAGGGAGGAAACGGAGAGAAGGCCGTTTGCGGTTCATCCTTCGCAGTCCTGCTACGGAGAATGGATGGTTGACGGTTGGTTGCCGTGGTTGACGGTGGTTTGCTGAACGGAACCGAGACGAGGAGATGCCTGAGCCAAGACTCGATAACGCGGGCAATGCGTTGCACAAGAATGGCGGTGGATGGCGTTCTTTTAGTGTGGCCGTCGCTCAGCGGCTGTGGCTGTTCCTTCAACCCCACTTCTTCCCATGATTCCTTCTCGATTTGCCTGGCTTGGTCTGAGCCTGATTCTGTCCAGCGCTGCCGCCTTTGCTGCTGAGCCTACGGCACCCTCACCGGTGAAGACGACGCCGAAACTGGAGATCTTGAATAAGCAGATCGCGGCGAATGCGGAGGATGCGAAGGCGTATTCCAACCGGGGCTACACGCTGGCGCTGCTGGGCCGCAAAGAAGAGGCGCGCGCAGACCTGCAACGCGCGCTGGCGCTGGACGGCAAGGCACCGATGCGGAATCGCGTGGGCTGGGCGTTCTTCAACCTGGGCGATTACGCGGCGGCGGTGCGCGAGTTTGAAGCGGCGGCGGAGCTCAGCGGGCATCAGGCGCACTACGACTACTACTCGCTGGTGCTGGGCTACTGGGGCACGGGCGACACGCAGCGCGCGCAGGAGAACTACGATCTCGCGGTGCAGCGCGATCCCCGACTGGGTGAGAACAAGACCCTGCACGAACGCACGCTGGAATGGACGCCGTTGGAGCAACGCGCAATGCATGAGACGTATGTGCTCTGGAGCAAGGCGTGGAAGCCGTGATGCTGGATGCTGGATGCTGGATGCTGGATGCTGGATGCTGGATGGTTTTGCGTGGACATTTGGCTGGGTGGACGGCAACTTCTTGGATGAAAAAGTCTATTTCGATGCTGTGGATGATGGTGCTAGCGATGAGCCTGACTGCCTGTGGTCCTGCGCCGAAGCCGCCGGTGCCTTCTGAGGTGCCTGAGACGGATGCGGGGGATTCCATCCGCAAGAAGCCGGGGGAGACATTCACCGTCGAGCTGGATTCCAACCCTTCGACGGGTTACCGCTGGGCGCTGGATGGGAAAGAGGATGCCACGGTGGTGAAGAAACTGAGCGACGAGTTCGTGAGCCGCCCGCATCCGCCGGGAATGGTAGGAGTGGGAGGCACGGAGCGGTGGAAGTTTCAGGCGGTGAAGCCGGGCAAGACGGCGCTGCATTTCACCTACCGCCGACCCTTTGATAAGGAGGCTGAACCTGCACGGGAGCGCACGATCAACGTCCTGATCGAATGAGCCAAGTCTCTTGGGTGCTATCCATGCTTTGGATCGAGGACGCGGGATGCTTGAGGTTGATTAATCATGCACGAGCGGTGGTGTTCAGCGGGGCTTGAGCGGAATTAAAATATTCTTACAAGACGCTGACAGAAATGAGAAAGAGAGTACCGACGGTTTTTAGCATGAAGGTGATGTCTTCCTGCGACCATCCAATCCCACGCTCCCCATGAAAACCGAGATATCTGTCCGTCGCCCTGCAGGGTTCAGTCTGATCGAACTGGTCACTGCGGTGATCCTCCTTGGTGCTGTTTTGTCGGTGACTGTGGTGAGGCTGAGTGCGGAGGAACGGCTGAGGGAGGACAAGCGCAATGCTCAGGCCATCTTGCAGTCTTACAGCGTCGATGTGGCGGCACGGGTGCCGTGGCCGAAGGGTGATGTGGCCACTGTGGCGGCAGCGATGATGGAAGGACGGACACCGCGTGAAGGAGCGTTTGCGGACCGGGTGTTTCTGGCGCCGCTGCTCCGTGACCAGGTGAGGCGCACGTTCCGCTATCTGGGACGCCGGCCGGATGGCGGACTGTTCTTTGATCCCACCGGCGGACAGGATCCGGATGGACGGTGACCAAGACACTGGGTTGCTAGACCCGCGCCAGACTGAGCAACTGTTTCAGGCGGCTGATCTCGGCAGTGGAGGTTTTGGCAACGAAGCCGCGGGCGTGAGCGAAGTGGACATCCGTTTCTTTTTCAATACGAGTGAAGTCGTAGCGCGGGTCGTCGTTGTGACGGGAGAGGCCGTAGCCGCTGCCGCGGCGATCGGGATAGATGAGCGCCGCGACGTTGCTGCTACGGCCGATGCTTTCGAGGTAACGACCGATGCCGGCGGAGGGATCGTCGGGAATGGGTTCGGTGCGCGGCAAGAAGAGAATGTCATGGTCATCCACGCGCCACATTTCCGCATGCTGTGCCACGAAGTCGAGCCGCGTGCGCAGATCCCGCAAAAACTCCAGTAGGTCTGCGCCGATGTAGCTGAGGATTTCCCACAGCGGCTCGTCGGGTTCCAGGCGTTTGGCCTTGGCGAAGCGACGCAGGACGGTGACGTCGATGGGCGAGCTGAGCTTGTTCATGGTGCTGCGATCCACGCCTAGCCATTTCGCGGTGACATTGGGGCCACGCGTATCGAACCACTCGGCAGGCTCCAGCCAGTCACAGAACTGCCGCGCATCTTCATACACACCGAGGTGCTGCAGCACGAGGCTGAGGGCACAAACGGGTGGGTGATCGGCGGGGAACTGATGGTGGTCAAAGTTGTGCCGCTCGGGGACATGCTCGCCACCGACATCGACGACGGCGATGCTGGGATCGGCCAGATCAGCCGCCGTTGGTTCGCGACGCACGATGGGCACACGGTGAACGGCGGCGAGGAGGCAGGGCTTACGCATTAAATGAACAACTGATTATGGCAGTTCAATCAAAACCGATGGATAAGGCTTGTTGGCAAGGGAATGGGGGCAAAGGAATGAAGAAATCCTGACTGAGTCTGATCCAAATCATTCCATTGCGCCCATTCCTTTG
>CANIBP010000069.1 GCA_947466075.1 Verrucomicrobiaceae bacterium | reverse complement strand
GCTGCACCGCTCCGGTTGCTCTCCAGCAGAGCCGTATCCTGTGCATCAGCGCACCACGGCTCGCATCGCATCGCTCGCTCGCAAGGGCTCCGCCCTTGCTTTCCGGTTTTGACTGCTACAAGCAGTCCGGTTTTGATCGCACCGCGACACCGCCAAGAAATGACATTGACGATTGGCGGCGGAATCCCGTAGCATCAAAGTCTTATGTCACTCCAAGCCATTCTCATCTGGTCTGCCCTCGGTTTCATCTCTGGCGTCATTGCCAAGCTCATCATGCCGGGCAAGCAGGGGATCAATCCCATCACCACGGTGCTTCTGGGCATCATCGGCAGCGTCATTGGTGGCAAGGTGGGAAGTCTCATTGACTGGGGCGTTGCAGGTGAGTTCAGCATCAAAGGCATCATCACCGCCGTGGGAGGAGCACTGTTGCTGATGTTTGTTTGGGGGCTGATCTTCAAAAAGAAGGCGTGAGCGCGGCGGTTGCTTGTCAGCACTCATGCTCGTATTCTGAGTCATGCCAACGCTTCGCCAACTCCTGCTTGCCGCCTTGTTCTTGTCTGCCGCACACGCGGTTACTCCTGCACTGACCGGCAAACTGGCCCGTGTGGTCATTACCGATTCCGATGTCGAGGACATGCGCCGTTGGCGCGAGCTGCGGCTGTGGATGGATGAGGCCGTCAAGCAGGGCGCATCGGGGCTTATTCTCGATATTCACGTCACGCAAAGCCATGCTCAAGCCGTGCTGCCGTTGGCGGAGGAGATCGCTCGACTCAAAGTCAAAACGCAGGCTTTTGTGAACAGATCCGCCATTGGTGGTGGTGCACTTCTTGCCTTGGCCTGTGATGAAATTTGGATGGCGCCGGGTTCACGCATCGGTGCAGCTCCACCGAAGGTGCAGGCGGACGAAACACTCTCCCCCAAGGCGCAAGACACGCTGCTGGCAGAAGCGCTCGCCGTTTTGAAGGCCGGGGCACGTAGTCTGTGCAAGCTGAAAGGGCATCGACCGGAGATTGCGGATGCGTTCGTTGATCGCGAAAAAGGCCTGATACTCGGCACGACCGCATTGGCTGAAAAAGGTGAACTACTATTACTGGATGCTGACACCGCTGTGCAGTCCGTCGATGGCAAGCCGCTGCTGGCACGCGCGATCATTGCCGATGTTGAGGCACTGGCAAAATCCGCCACTCCGGCAGGCACACTTGTCACACTGAATGCAGCCTGGTTTGAAAAGCGTGTCGAAGTCGCGGTTGAAGCGATGCCCGCTGCCAAAGTGGAGGCTAAATCTGCGGGTAAAACACCCGTGATCGCTCGTGATCAAAGCTACAAGGATAAGGTGATCGTCATTGCCGTTGGCGAAGACGATTTGATCATCCCCGCACGATTTGAGTTCATGAAGCGCACGCTCAACCTCTGCAATTCACAAGGCGCAGAGGCGGTGATTTTTGAACTCGATACTCCCGGCGGTCTGGCTTGGGATACGATCAGTCTGATGATGAAGGACCTGCAGAATCTCAAGACGCGCAGCTATGCCTTCGTCAACACTCGCGCCATCTCCGCCGGTGCGATGATCGCCATGGCAACGGATACGATCTACATGGCGCCTGCGAGTGCCATCGGTGCTTCAACTCCGGTTTCAGGCGATGGCACACCGCTAGCCGCAGCCGAACGCGCCAAGAATAACTCCGCCTTCATGGGCATGGCACGCACCGTCGTGCGCGAGAAGGGCCACGATGTGCGCATCATCGAAGGCATGATTGATATGGACCGAGGTCTCATCATCAATGGCCAAGTCATCATCGCGAAAGGCGAGATTGTGACGCTCGATTCCGAACAGGCGACAATGATCATCGATGGCAAGCCGCTGCTGGCGAAGGGCATCGTCAAAAGCATCGACGAAATCAAGCAGCGCGAGTCCTTGAAAGGCGAAGTCATCACCGCCGAGCCGACTGGCTTTGAAATGATCGCCATCTGGGTCACGCGTTATGCCTCGATCCTGATCATCATTGGTCTGGCCGGTGGCTATCTCGAAATGCAGGCGCCGGGTTTTGGTTTGCCGGGTTTCGTTGCGATTGGAGCCTTCGCGTTGTTTTTCTTCGGCCACTATGTCGCCGGCAGTCTGGCAGGGCAGGAGACCATGGTCGTGGCCACCATTTTCGTTCTCGGCATTGTGTTGATCGGCGTGGAACTGCTCGCTGCGCCTGGAACGATTCTTCCCGGTGTTCTTGGGTTCCTTTGCGTCATGGTGGCGCTCGTCTATGCCATGTCCGGTTGGGAGGTCGTCCCGCCCAGCGGTGAAGCGGCTGACAGCGGTGGCATCAGCTTTAACTTTGCCACCTATGCCGTAGGCATTCGGAACTTCACCCTCGGCGTTAGCGGTGCGGCCATCATCATCACGCTGCTCGTGTTGTGGATGCCTGAACTGCGCCCTTTCCGTGCTTTGGTGCTGCAATCATCCGCCGGTGGCACGCTGGAGGATACTCCGTCCATGCAGGCCGCCGCCAAGGCCAAATCCGGTGACAACGGCACGGCCCGCAGCGCTTTACGGCCCTATGGCACCATCGAAATCGATGGGCGGCTGGTCGAGGCGACCGCCGAGAGTGGTTACATCCAAAGCGGGGTAGCGGTCCGAGTCCGCGAAGTGCGGGGTGAAAAGATCATTGTCGAAGCGGTATAATCGCAATTTTTGCGAGTGCATCATTAGGTTTTGATCGTTAATCTGTCCCGAAATACCCATGTCCAAAAATCTCAGTGCCCTCTCATTCCGCAAAGGTGTCGAAAAGAACGTCTTCGAACGCATGGTCGATGCTGCCGATAAGGCTGGCACGGCTGAGAAGAACGACGTCGTCCGCCAGATGGGCCAGGATCACCTCTTTGGCGATGCCATCACGCTCGGAGCTGTTTCGTTCTACGATTTCTTGAAGAAGGAGAACGAAGGCAAGAAGGTCTTCGTCTGCAACGGCAGCGCTTGTTTGTGCGCAGGCACGCAGGACAAGCTGCATCACAAGCTGGAAGGCCACTTCAAAAAGGAAGAGATCGGCCACATCTGCTGCCTTGGTCGCTGCCATGAGGGCGCTGCGCTGCAATACCAGGGCAAAAACTACTCCGGCCAGTCCGACGCCGCATTGAGCGACCTTTTCAAAACCGGCAGCGGCGACAGCGAGGACCGCTACGCCGTCGTTTCGCATCTTCAGCCCGCCAATTTAACCGCCGAGTTCAAAGGCATCGAAGACTACTACGCGCCCTTCAAGAAGCTGATCACCGAAGGCGCCCGCGATGCTCTCACGACCGAATTGAAGGACAGCGGCCTGCGTGGTCGTGGTGGTGCTGGCTTCCCGCTCTCCATCAAATGGGCTGGCTGCCGTGTCGCCGAAGGCGCGGTGAAATACGTCGTCTGCAATGCCGACGAAGGCGATCCCGGTGCTTACATCGACAAATACCTCATGGAGAAGCAGCCGCACAGCGTGCTACTCGGCATGATGGTCGCAGGTTGGTATGCTGGAGCGGAGACGGGCGTGCTCTACATCCGCGCCGAGTATCCGGACAGTGTCACCATCGTGAATCAAGCCATCGCCGATCTGCATGCGGTCGGTTTGCTCGGTCAAAACATCCTCGGCACCGGTTTCAACTTCGTGCTGAAGAGCATCAAAGGCGCCGGAGCCTACATCTGCGGCGAGGAAACCGCTTTGCTCGCCAGCATCGAAGGCCTGCGCCCGGAAGTGCGCACGCGTCCGCCCTTCCCGGTGAACGAAGGCCTCTACCGCAAGCCCACCATCGTCAACAACGTCGAAACCTTCGCCAACCTCCGCGCCATCCTCACGCTCGGCGGCAAAGGCTATGCGCAGATCGGCACGCCGCAATCCAGCGGCACGAAGTTGCTCTCGCTCGACAGCCATTTCGTGAAGCCCGGCATCTACGAAGTCGCCATGGGCACCCCGCTGCAAACCGTGATCGATCTCGCTGGCGGTTTTAAATCGAAGATCAAAGCCATTCAAATCGGCGGCCCGCTCGGCGGCCTCATCCCTATGAGCCATATCGCCCAGCTCACCGTCGATTTCGAGAGCTTCAAGAAAGCCGGCTTCCTCCTCGGCCACGCCGGAGTCGTCAGCATCCCCGAGTCGATGCCGATGATCGAATACATCCAGCATCTCTTCCAATTCACCGCCGACGAAAGCTGCGGCAAATGCTTCCCCTGCCGCCTCGGCAGCACGCGTGGCAAGGAACTCATCGCCAAAGCCCGCGGCGACAGCAGTTACAAGATAGACCGCGAACTCATCACCGACCTGCTCGACACCATGGAGCAAACCTCGCTGTGCGCATTGGGTGGTGGCGTGCCACTGCCGATCAAGAACGCGCTGGAGCATTTCGGCGCAGAATTAAACGGCTACTTCAAAAGCTAACTTCTGTCATGGTCACCACCGCAGAAAGCACCGTCACTGCGAACTCGCTGCGCGAGAAGGCGCAGCCTGTCATCGCTGAGGCGGCGCGTCGGCTGGTGGCGGAGTTTCAGCCGGAGCAGGTGTGGCTGTTCGGCTCTTATGCCTGGGGAGAGCCGCATGAGGACAGTGACCTGGATATTCTGATGCTCGTTGGCGGGGAAGAACAAACATCTATCCAAAATATTCGTCAGGCCCGTCGCTGCCTGCGTTCGATTGAAATGCCCAAGGACATTTTGATTCAGTCCAAGGCCTCTTTCGACCTCTACAAGGCGGTGCGCTCGTCCATGTCTCACAAAATTGCCAGAGAGGGGGTGCTGGTCTATGATGGAAACTAACAGCAAGCTAGTCCGCGCGTGGCTTCAAAAAGCAGCGCATGATCTGGTCGCCGCAAAAAAACTTTCGGGTGATGGCGATCCACTTGACACTGCCATCTATCATTGTCAGCAAGCTGCGGAAAAAGCCGTGAAAGCCTACCTTTGCCATGCGGAAGCGCCGATCGAGAAAACACATGATGTAGAGCGCTTGATCAAGCTGGCCGCTATAAATCTGCCTGAATTTGGCAAGTGGCTGAATGAGGCGGAGATCATCACGCCTTATGCCTCCCGATTCCGCTACCCGATGGAGGATGTGCCAATGGAGCCTGAGCGATCTGAATTTCAGGAGGCTCTCGATGCCGCTCAACGTCTCTACGACTTCGTGCTCTCCGTCCTTCCGCCAGAAATACATCCCTCTTAACGTTCACTCACCATGGTTCAAGACCTCACCACCCTCACTGCTTTCATCGACGGCGAACCGCTTCGCTTCAATTCGGGCGACACATTACTTACTTACATCGACCGCCACAAAGGGCGCGGCTTTGTGCCGACACTTTGTGATGCGCCGCAGCTCGAGCCTTATGGCGCTTGCCGCGTTTGCAGCGTTGAGGTGGCCTTGCAGCCCGATGGGCCGCGTCGGGTGGTGGCGAGCTGCCACACGCCTTTGGCGGCGGGCATGCATGTTTTCACCGAATCGCCGAAAGTGCGCAAGCTGCGCAAAAACATCGTTGAGCTGGTGCTCACGGACCATCCGCTGGACTGCCTGACATGTGAGGTGAGCGGCAACTGCGAATTGCAGACCGTGGCGGCCAAGGTGGGCATTCGCGGCGTGCGTTATCCGGCGGGAGCGAATCATCTCGACCGTGCGAAGGACCATTCGCACCCTTACATGACCAGCGAGCTGGCGAAGTGCATCAACTGCTCCCGCTGCGTGCGTGCTTGCGATGAGATCCAAGGGCAGCATGTGCTCTCGATGCATGGTCGCGGCTTCAACGCAAAGATCATCAAGGGCCTCGACCAGTCCTTCGCGGACTCGGAGTGCGTCTCCTGCGGCGCGTGTGCCCAGGCCTGCCCAACTTCGGCGATCAGCGATGTGTTCTTCTCGAAGTCCATCGAGGCGACGAAGAAGACCCGCACGATCTGCACCTACTGTGGCGTCGGTTGCAATCTCAATGTGTCCACCAAGGGCGATCAGGTGCTCAGCATTCAGGCTCCGGTCGATGCGGAGGTGAATCATGCGCACACTTGCCTGAAGGGCCGCTTTGCCTTCAAGTTCTACAATCACAAGGACCGCCTGCGGAAGCCGCTCATCAAGCAAGCGGATGGTTCGTTCAAAGAAAGCACCTGGGACGAGGCCTATGACCACATCGTGGCCAATTTGACCCGCATCAAAGCCGATCACGGTGGCAACGCGGTGGCGGGTATCTCCTCCGCACGCTGCACGAACGAGGAAAACTACCTCATGCAGAAGTTCATCCGTCATGTGATGGGCACGAACAACATCGACTGCTGCGCCCGCGTCTGTCATTCGCCGACCGCTTGGGGCATGCAGAAGTCCTTTGGCACTGGCGCAGCCACGAACAGCTACGAGGACATCGAGCACACCCGTTGCATCATGGTCATCGGCGCGAATCCCACCGAGGGCCATCCGGTCACTGGCGCACGCTTGAAGCAGCACATCATGAAGGGCACGCCGCTCATCGTGATCGACCCGCGCAAGATCGAGCTCGTGCCGTATGCGAAGCATCACCTACAACTCCGCCCCGGCACGAATGTCGCGCTGCTGAACATGTTCGCCCGCTGCATCCTCGATGCCGGTTTGGTGAAAACGGAGTTCGTGCGCAAACGCTGCGAAAACTGGGAGGAGTTCGAAACCGGCCTCAAAGCACTCGATTTGGCCGAACTGGAAAAAATCACCGGCGTGCCGCTCGAAACCGTCCGCGCCGCCGCTCTCGAATACGCCAGCGCGGAGGCCGCGATGAGCTTCCACGGCCTCGGCGTCACTGAGCACGAGCAAGGTGCCAAAACGGTCATGCTCATCTCGAATCTCGCCATGATGACCGGCAACATCGGTCGTCCAGGCGTCGGCGTGAACCCGTTGCGCGGTCAAAACAACGTTCAAGGTGCCGCTGACATGGGCTGCCAGCCGCATCAAGGCGCTGGCTACTTTGAGATGAACGATCTCGAGGTGCAAAAGCGCTACACCGAGTTCTACGGCACCCCCACGCCGACCGAACCCGGCTGGAAGATCCCGCAGATGTTTGATGCGGCCATCGAAGGTAAATTGAAGGCCCTCTGGCTCATGGGCGAAGACGTCGTGCAGACCGACCCCGATGCGCATCATGTCCGCCATGCGATGGAGAGCCTGGAGTTCCTCGTCGTGCAGGAGATTTTCATGACCGAGACGGCCAAATACGCACACGTCATCCTCCCCGCGTCCTCCTTCCTCGAAAAGAGCGGCACCTTCACCAACGCCGAGCGTCGTGTGCAGCGTGTGAACGCCGCCGTGAAGCCGCTCGAAGGCACCAAGCCCGATGGCGTCATCATGACTGAGATTTTGCAGCGCTTCGGCATCCCGCAGCCTGATTACACGCCGGAAGGAGCGCTCGCCGAGATCGCTCAAATCGTTCCATTCTTCAAAGGAGCCACCTGGGAGAACCTCGACATCAACGGCAAGCAATGGCCGATCAAAGAAGGCGGCGTGGACACGCAGATCATGCACCAGGAGCAGTTCACACGAGGCAAAGGCCACTTCCATTACTTCGACTGGAAGGAGTCCACCGAGATCCGGACCAACGGAGCCGAGTTCCCCTTCATCCTCACCACCGGTCGCATTTTGGAGCACTACAACTGCGGCACCATGACCCGCCGCACCGGTAACAGCGAGATCGTCGTGCAGGACTACCTCTCCCTCAATCCCGCCGACGCCCAGCGCAAATCCATCCGCACCGGCGACCGCGTCCGCCTCAGCAGCGCCCGCGGCGAAGTCGAGCTTGAAGCCCGCGTCACCGATGAAGTCAAACCCGGCATCCTCTACACCACCTTCCACTTCCCCGAAGCCATGGTGAACAACGTCACCGGCCAAGGCTGCGACGCTGACACGATGTGCCCCGAATACAAAGTCGTGGCCGCCGATGTGGAATTTGCCAAAGCAGGCAAGCCGAAGAAGAAGCGGATGCAGGAGATGGTTTAGTGGTCTGTTACTCCGGCAATTCATGCCCCTTCGTTTCGGGCAGGAATTTCAGCACCAGCAGACCAATCACAAAGAGTCCCGACAGCATGGTGATGGCCACGGGTAGATCAAAGGCGGCTTTGAGCTTGCCTGAGGTGAACAAGATCGGTGCCGCGAGCAGACGGCCGGTGTTGAAGCAAAAACTCGATCCTGTGGCGCGCAGGTGATCGGGAAACAACTCGGGGAAATAAACCGCGAAGCCAGCGTGGATGCTCAGCGTGACAAATCCCATCACCGGCAGAGCGATGAGCATCTGCCAGTGCGTTTGTGGCAGGAAGCAGACCATGGGAATCACGATCAGCGAGAGCATCTGCATCAAATAAAAGGTGCGCTTGCGGCCGATGCGCTCACAGATCGGCCCGAAGGCCAGCATGCCCAATCCTCCGCCAGTGGCCTGCACGATGCCGTAGGCGAACTTGGATTCTGCTTCGATGGAATCCTTCGCCCAGCCGAGTTTGGCGAGCAGATGGCTCATCAAATCCTGCCCGGCTACCGTGACGCCCCAAAATGTGCCGAGGCCCACCGCTGCGAGCGTCATGCCACACAGCGCACGCAATCGCCATGTTGGATGACTGAACAGTTCACGAAAACTGCCGACGCGTTCTCCCATCGACTTCTGCGCGGCTTGCAGACGCTCTGGTTCTTTGATCGAGGCACGCACCCAGAGTGTCAGTAGTGCGGGAATCACGCCGATGAGATAACCATAGCGCCAGTTCGCGCCCACCCACATGCCAGTGATGCCTGCCATCCATGTCGCAAGCACGCTCGTCGAATGGAAGATACCGGACGCACGCGCACGCGCTTCCTTGGGAAACACTTCAGCCACTAGCGCTGCCGCCACGGCCCATTCGCCGCCAACGCCCATCGCAACGAGGAAACGCAGCGTGCAGACGTGCCAAAGATCCGTCGCGAAATAGGTCAGGCCGGAAAAGATCGAGTAAAACAGGATCGTGACGATCATCGTCGGACTGCGGCCCCAGCGATCTGCCAGCATGCCGAACAGCCATCCGCCCAGCGTGCCGCCGACAAGGAAGAAGCCGAGCACGATGTCACCCCATTCCTTTACACCTGCCGAATCGGGTGCCTGCTGCAAAATATCCGCCAGCATCGCCTTCCGCGTGATGTTGAAGATCTGTCCCTCAAACGCATCGAAGACCCAGCCGAGCGACGCGACGACGAGCACGAGCCATTGGTAGCGGGTGACGGAGGAATACCACTTGGGGGAAGAAGTCATGAGATCGCGGAAGCTGCTAAACCTAAACGCGACGAAGCAAGCAGGCTTGCTATAAGAAGACGCTCCCTTTCAAACGCATCATGCCTGCAACCGATCTGCCATCAACGCATCCACGCATCCGCATTGTGGCGAGCTTTGATGAACTGGTTTCCACGCGGTTTGCTAACGGCGTGAACGCCTTGTGCTGGCCGCGTACTCTCGAAGGCGATTTTGCTGAGGTGCTGAATCGTCTCACGGCAGGACAGGGCATCACGCATCTAGTCGAAGACGATCTGCACGCCCTACCGCTTAGTGCAGCAGGCGGCGCTGCTATTTCGATCATGCTGGCCGATCTCGCCATGCTGCGTCAGTGCGGCTTGGAGCCGACGCTGGATTGCATCAACGGTTACATTCAGCCTGAAGAAGCCGGCTCTATGCGCACGGATGTGTGCTCCTGGCATGTGGACAGTGCCACCTGCGAAGCGGACACTTATCTATGCACCTACTTCGGCGCATCTTCGGAAGGTTTGCCCAATGAGGAGGCCATCCGTCGTGTCGATGTGCCCGAGACACGTGCGTTGCTACTCGAAGCATACGGCGGCGCTGATGACGAACACTTCCACGAATGGTTGAACGATCACTACTACGACCTGCACTACGCACCGCTACCAGACGCAAAGCCCTACGCCTTTGGTGTCGGCAATCTTTGGCGTGTCGCCACGCTGCATGATGGGTGCCCGGTGCCGCCCTGCATTCATCGCGCTCCTGATCCCATTTCTGGACAAAAGCGCTTGTTGCTCATCAGTTGATCATGCCATGCCTGCCGATCCGTCTATTTGTCAAAGCTGCAGTGGGTTTAGAACTTCAGCCGCTCTCCCACTGGTAGTGGTTTTCCCTGCCTGATGGACTCTTCGGCGACAAGACATAAACCGGCACTCCAGAGGCCATCGAGACCGGTGGCGGCTGGTTTCTTGCCCGTACGCACCATTTCCACGCATTGAACAATCTCTTCGCGGAGTTCGAAGACTTCGCCGCTGTGCTTTTCGAGCTTCACAGTTTCGAGTTTCTCGCCGTCGAAGACTTTGAGAAAGTACTCAGGCTCCAGCGTGCGGTCGAGTGCCCCGCTCCATGCGGCCCAGAGTGCGCCCTTGGTGCCGCTGACTTTGACGGTTTGATGATGCTCAAAGGCCGCGAGAGTCTGCGAGACGACAGCGTAGCTGCCGTTGGCGTATTTGAACATGGCGCTGAAGTTATCAAACAAGCTCGGGCGCTGCGGATCGCGTGAATTGCCGTAGGCGTGCAGTTCCACGGGATCGCCGCTGCTTTCGAGATACCAGCGGGCGAGGTCGAAGAAGTGGATGGGTTCTTCGAGCACCCAACTGCCGACGCGACTTTGGTCGTAACGCCAGCCCGATGCACCTTGGCGGTAAGGTTTGCGCGAAAGCTCCACAAGCACGTATTGAGGATCGCCAATGGTTCCTGCATCGATGATCTCCTTGATGCGGCCCCACTGTGATGAGAGACGCAACTCATGCCCGACAGCGAGATGGACACCGTGTTGCTGCGCACCCGCGACGATGGCTTTGCAATCATCGAGCGTGATGGCCATGGGCTTTTCCAGTAGGACGTGTTTACCTTTCGCCATCGCAGCGAGCGCGATCTCGCGGTGCGTGTGGCTTGGAGTGGCGATGTCGATGATGTCGAACTCGGCCTGCGCGATCATGTCGAGGCTGTCAGCGAAGATTTGGGCCTCGGGGTAAAGCTTGCGGGCTTCTTCACGCGAGGACTCGGATGGCGCGGTGATGGCAACGAGCTTGGCGTCTGGATTTCCGGCGATGGATTGAGCGTGGAATTTACCCCAGGCACCGAAACCGGCGAGAGCGAAGCGGACGGGTGAAGACATATCAGCGGCGAGGTGCGGTAGCGAGTGGCGTGACGGGATTTTCAACGCGGCGGCCTTGGAGTTCGTTCAGGCGGCAGGTGGGGAGATGTGGCAGCACATGCTTGGCAAAGAGATCACACTCATCCAGATGCGGGTAGCCGCTGAGGATGAAGGCGCGCATGCCCATGTCCATGTAGCGGTTCAGTTTGGCAAGGACTTGAGCGGGATCGCCGACGATGGCGCTGGCGCAGCCGCTACGCGCGAGGCCGATGCCGCTCCAGAGATGCGGCTCGAGGTAGAGATCGGCGCTCTGGGCACGGAGTTCGTCCTGGCGTTTCACTCCGGCGCTCTGGCTGTCTTGCGAACGCGCTTTGATCTCGGCTCCTTTGGCGGCGTCGAGCTTGGAGATGAGTCGATCAGCAGCGGCGCGGGCTTCGGTTTCGGTTTCGCGGACAATGACATGCGCGCGAAAGCCGAAGTCAATCTTGCGGTCATACGCGGCGGCTTTCTCGGACATGATGCGCATCGTTTCGGCGATACGGTCCTCGGTTTCAGGCCACATGAGGAAGACATCGCAATGCTTCGCGCACAAGTCCTGTGCGGCGGGCGAGATGCCGCCGAAGTACATGAGCGGGCCGCCGTTTTGCTGATAAGGCTTGGCGGGTTCGGTGGTGGGGAGGCTGATGCTATAAAATTCACCTTTCCACTCGAAGGGGCCGTCGGTGCGCCACATGCCTTGCAGGATCTGGATGATCTCGCTGGCGCGGGCATAGCGGACTTCGTTGCTCTCTTTCATGCCAGGCATGTCGGAGGAGATGATGTTGATGCACAGGCGGCCTTTGGCGATGTGATCGACGGTGGCGAGCGCCCGCGCGAGCATAGGCGGCCACACTTCACCCATGCGGAGGGCGACAAGTTGATTGATCTGTGTCGTCTGTGGTGCCATGGCGGCGGCAAAGGCCAATGCGTCCTGACCAGCGATCCAACCCGAGGGGAGCAGGATGTTTTGATAGCCGAGGGCGTCGGCTTTTTTCACAATATCGCCGCAGTGCTCATAGCTGGAGCGCAGGCTGTCATCTGGCACGCCAAGAAATTCGTAATCGTCTGCGCAAAGAGCAGAGAACCAGGCGACTTCGGCCTTGCGGTCAGGCGTGCGGATGGGTAGAGCAGTCATACTGATAACTAGTGACAGTCAGGAGTTGTTTCCTGCATACGTGAACGACAGCAATCAATGTTTTACTCAAATGCGTAAAAATCCGGTGGTCCAAAATGAGGTGCTCGGCGCGGTGATCCTGCAAGTGCGCAGCATGCGCGCTAGATCGCGGACCACGCTGTCAAAGGCTCTGCGCCTTTCGCCTTCAACAGCCGGGATGTATGTAGATCGCCTGATCGCGGAAAAATATCTGAGTGAATCAGGAGTTAGACAGGGTCCGATGGGACGTCCACGGCGGTTGCTGACGACACTGGCTGATGCAGGCTGGTTTGCCGGAGTGGAATTTCATGCGCAGCGCGTGCAGGCGGTGGGCGTGGATTTTTCAGGCAGAAGGACGGCTGCGGTGGTGCGTCCGTTACCAGCGGAAGTCACGGCGGACGTGGTGATCAAAACCATACTCGTTTGCGTCAAGAAACTGGCTGAAGCCATGCACGGGCCGTTGTTGGCGGTTGGCCTCGGTGCGCCGGGTTTGGTGGACCCAAAGGCGGGCCTAGGATTGCACTACGCTTTCATCCCTGATTGGAATCAGGTGCCGGTCTCCAGTCTGATCGGCAAGCAACTTGGTGTACCGGTCATTTTGCAGAACAACCTGCGTGCGATTGCCCTTGCCGAGCGCTGGTTTGGTATGGGTCATGAATTGAATGATTTCGTGATTCTCGGGCCGCGCAGTGGTTTTGGAATTGCGATGGTGCAGCAGGGCAAGCTGGTGGAGGGAGCGCACTATGCCGCAGGTGAAGTGGGTCGCTGGCCATGGCCACTGGGTGGTAGTGAGGTCGCCAGTCAGGAACTGCATCATGTGCTCAACGCACCCGCGACGTGGCGACGGCTAGCGGGTGCCTCGGCGCAGGCGAAACTGCCGGAAGATTTGCGGGTGGAGCTGGCTGAATTTGCAGAATCTGATAGCGCGGAATGGCATGCGATATGTGCGGATTTCGCGCGCGTTATCGGCTGCCTGCAACTGCTTACCGATACCGAGGTTTTTATCCTCCATGGACCACTGACCTCACTGGGGGAGCGTTTTTGCACGTCAATCATCCAGGCAGCGCGTGCGCTACCACCCGCGCTAGCAGCAGCACCGCTAAAGGTGGTGCCTTCGGCGCTCGGTGATGATGCTGGTGCACTTGGTGCAGCGAGTCTGGCGATGGAAGCTTGGTCGCCAGCCTGAAATCTGCGAAATCAGGCATAAAAAAACCGGGTGGCAGGATTTCTCCCGCACACCCGGTTGATGAATTGGAGAATTACTTCTCCAGCGTTTCGTTGGCGGCCTTCCAACCGGAAATGCCGGCGGAGAGGTGCTTCACGTTGGTGTAGCCAAGTTGGCTGGCAGCATTGGCCGCAGCTTTGTAAGCGCTGCAAGCAGGACCGCCGCAATAGGCGACGACGAGGGCACCCTTGTCGGCTGGCAACGCAGTGGCGAGGCTGTCCTTCTGGGTGGCGAAGTTGATCGCACTAGGAACATGACCAGCGGTATAGGAAGCGGCGCCATTGACGTCAATGACGGTGACTTTCTTGTCAGCAATAGCCTGCTTGAGGTCGGCGATGCTGATGTCTGGGAATTCGGCGGCGAACACCGAGGAGGCGACGAGTGCGAACACGAGGGCGATGATTTTCTTCATGATTGAGTTTGGATGGGTTGAGTTAGGGTTGCGCGTGGTGGCTGTGCGCGGCAGCGGCCCCGTCTGCCGGGGCAAAGGATTTAGTAATGGTGAAACCAAGGTTTTATGAATTGGTCGTGTGTGACGTTGAGGTGGGCGGTTTTATTCCCGATTTGGTCTGGCGTGCGGGTGTGATTACGTTTCATCTGGCGAAATGCTGCAAAGAAATCACAGCACCGGGATGAACAGCCGGGCGAAGCCGTTGCGCAGTCGCTGTATTACCGGGGTAGCGGCCAGTCCTTCGCGGGTGATTTCGCGGCTCAAGGCGAGTTTGGCATCCATTTCGGCGCTGAGTCGCTGGCCCAGTTCGCGATCGTGGCAACCAAGGTTGAACTCAAAATTCAGGCGCAGGCTGCGGGGATCCCAGTTGGTGGAGCCGAGGAAGGACCAAACGCCATCGATGAGGAAAAATTTGGAGTGATCGAACGGCGGCGGCGACTCGAAGATTCGGCAGCCGACGGCAAGCAACTCTGGATACAAGGTCTGCGCGGCCCAGCCGACGAATGGGATGTTGTTTTGCGCCGGAGTAAGGATGGTGACCTTCACGCCACGAATGGCACAGAGCCGCAGCGCGGCCATCAGCGTGGGCGTGGGCAGGAAGTAGGGCGTGATGATGCGTACTTCATTGCGTGCGGCGTTAAGGGCAGCAAAAAACGCGGCAGGCATGACCTCCAGGTCTTCATCAGGACCATCGACGATGCCGATGGCGCTGGTTTTGCCGGTATCCGGAATTTCGGGGAACCATTGTGGGCCGTCGAGCGTCTCGCTGGTGCAGAAAGCCCAGTCTTCAGCAAAGACGCGCTGAATTTGTGCGACGATGGGGCCAGTGACCTCAAAATGCAGATCATGCACCGGATGCGCAGGCTTGCGGGCGAGCATGTTGCCTTCGCGGATGTTCATGCCGCCGGTGAAAGCATGTTTGCCGTCAACCACCATGATTTTACGGTGATTGCGCAGATTCATGGTGATGAGACGCAGGATCATGCGGTTGGGCATGAAGCGCCGCGCGGTAACACCGGCGTTGACCAGCGCGTCCACCACGGGTGGCCATGAATAACGTGTTCCCGCATCATCGACCATCACGCGCACCTGGACGCCGCGTTTGACTGCATTGGAAAGTTCAGTCACGAAATCAGCGCCGATGCCAATGGCTTCAAAGATATAGCTAGCGAGCGAAATGCTGTGCTGTGCCCCACGAATGGCCACCATCATGCGCGGCATTGCCTCGTCTCCGTTATGCAGCGGCGTAACCGTGTTGCCCAGTGTGAAGCAGAAGCGCGAGATGCGGTCGAGCGTCTTGGCGAGCTGCTGGTGCTCATGTGCTTCGCAACTTTCCGGCGGGAAGGGCAGGGGATGCTCAGGCACCGGATCCAACCACGGCTCATACGTGCCGCTGCGATAATGTTTGGCGCGACGGCGCAGGATGTTGATCCCAAGAAACAGATACAGCAAGGGCCCGATGAGCGGGGAGAACACCACGAGCGCCGTCCAGAACGCGGCAGAACGATAATCGCGATGCCGCAGGAGTAGATGCACGAAGGCAACCACCGCACAGATAATGGAAACAATGGCGAGCGCCGCCGGCCAGAAGGTGAATTCAATCCAGTGCATGATTCAGGCGATGATGAATGACCGCGAAGTGCCCGGGAACAAGCAGCATTTGCGTGACTGTTGCAATCAACCCTCCATCATTTTGCCGGACGAACCCCATAGCGTTCATCAAAAAAATCAGCCGCGACTACTTTACCGGCGGTTTCCGCGTTTGGCGGCTGCGTGATGTCCAGAATCGCCCAGTCGGGCAGCTTGGGATTTTGTAACGAGTTCGTCTTGTCATGCGCCTCGCGGAAGGTGAGGCCGGAGTTGATTACGACCTCAAAGCCGGGTGACTGTAGACAGGGATAGGTCATGAGAGGCACATGCGTGTTCGCATCAAACGAATGCGTTCCCATGCTCAGCTTCTCCGCATTCCATTTCACTGGTAGAGCGGCGGCCAGTTGCTTGAGGCAGGAGTTTGACTCCGGCGTGCCCCAGAGGATGAGGCTTTGCATTTTGCCGGCTTCGATCACGTCCTTGATCTCCGAAGCCTTCGCCACGCGCACATCGCCGCGCATCAGACCTTTCCAACGTTGGATGAAATGCGCCGACTCAGCTGCCACCCACGCATCAACGGCGGGCGAAGATGATTTGCCATCTGGCAACACGACGAGGAAACGCTTCATGAAGCTCGCATCCATCGGGCCGGGATGTGCGGAGGGCTTGCCGCCTTGCGGGCCTTCGTGCTGGAACGGCTGTGCGTTGCCAAAATCACGCCACGCACCGTTCTCCTTGATTAAGCGGCACATTGAACCGGCCACCTTTGGGCCTGGATTCATGAAGGTCTCAAACTGCGGCACTTCCGGCCCCACGGTCAACGTCAGCGCCTGGCCGTCCACGTTCACCTTGAGCTTGCCGCCGCCCTTCCGTGCCTGCGGCGGCGGGTAGAAGACAATGCGCGTTACGTTGTTTGTCTTGATGTCAATCGTCTGGCCGTCCACGACCTTCGCATCTAACCGGGCTTCCTTCCAGCTTTCCTCCAAGCCATGCAGGTTTAGCCACTTCATGCGGCCGTAGAACGCTGTCTTCGTCTGAATGTGAACTTCATCAGGAAACAGCTCGCGTCCTTTGGCGACAGCTTTCTCAATCCACGCCTGCACCTCCTTGATCGTCTCGGGGTGATACTTGTGCGGCATGCCAGGGCCGATGAGATGCGGCGGATGCAGTCCTTCTTTGCCGAGCACCTCGATCATGTACTCCGCGCTGTCGCGCTGCGCATCCACCTCACCGCTGTAGCTGATGAGCGGGACGTTGAAGAAATTCCGCGCATAGTCCGGCACGTCATACACACCCCAGAGCTTTTGTTCATACCAGACTGGATACTTGTCCGGTGTGAGCTTCTGGTAGCGCTTCACATCCGCAAATCCGGCTCCAGTGTGAACACAGGCCCATTGATCGGCATAATGCGCCCCAAGATGCCACGCTCCGGCACCGCCCATGCTGAAGCCCGCCAGTGCGACGCGATTGGTGTCAATGTTGAAACGCTTCGTGGCATCATCCCGGCATTCAAACACATCCGTCTCGCCTGCGCTCTTCCAACCATTGCAGTAACGGCCAAAAGGGTGAATCACGATGGTTTTCGCAGGTTGAAACTGTCCCGGCTTCTTCGCCATCAGGCGTGAATAGACGAAGGGCAGGTCCGTTGCTGTGTCACCGCGGCCATGCAGCCAGATCCACATCGGCACCGGCTTCTTGCCTGCGCCAAACTCCAATCCTTCCGGGATTTCTACGCCATAGGGCTGCGGTGAATCGTCGATCTTCGAGTAAAACCCCAGCACCTTCTGCCCGCTACCGTTCAGCCATGGTGTTTCGTTTTTCTTCAGCGATTCGATGCGTTTCTTTGCCTCGTCGAGCAAGACGGTCGCCTTCTTCACACCATCTTCAGGCTTCTTGTCATACCACTCATCGAAATCGAGCGCGTAGCGCACCGCCTTGAGGAAAATGTGTGCGTCAGCGGCACGCTCATGCTGCTTCACCGCCTGAAACGCCTGTGTCACCGCCGCCAGTTCCTTTTCAATCGCTGCCTCCTGCTCGGCAGACAAGGCCGCCGTCGGTTTCGGTGGCAAACTACCCTTGAAGGATGCCGTGGCACCGTTCGGGCCGAGTTGTGCCTGCGCTGGCAGCACGAGCGCCGTGAGGAAGGAAAGAACTAGGAGTCGTTGCATGAGGTCAACATAAACGCATCCACGCGCCGCTTTTCACCAACTGATGCACGCAGCAGGGCAAGAAGAAGGTGTCGTGCCAAATGGGGTTTACACCCCATGGCACCCATCGGGTTCTTGCATCATTTTCAACACTTCAAGTCCGCAATCGCCGACCCTTTTCGCCATGAAAAAAACCTCGTTCACCATTCCGCCGCCGCCGTTCGCCGCCATCCATGCGCGTGCCTACCATCTTTGGCAGCAGGCCAACCGTCCAACCGGGCAGGATCTCGACTTCTGGCTGCAAGCCGAACAGCAGGTTCAGCCACAGCCTCAGGCTGGGAAAGCTGCAGCGGCCAAGGCTCCGCAGAATGCCAGGACAACTTCAGCCCTGGCGAAGCCGAACCCGCAGGCGGCCCTCACCTTCAAACCCAAACCAGGTAGCAAGCGCGCCATCAAGCCACCAGCCCATTAACAGGCTTCATGCACATGTAGGCATGACAGGAAGAATTCAATTCATGAGCAAGACGCAGCTTCAGCAACTCAGGACGATGGCAGAGAATGCGGGCGATCTTCCGCCAACGGCGCGGACACGCCTGCTCGATCTCGTTGCTCAAGCAGAGCAGGCACCCGCCACTCCAAACGTTGCCGTAGTCACGCTCAACTCGGTCGTGACGGAACTTGAGGCCGCGCATCCTGAGGCCACCGCTTTCCTGAATCGCGTTGCCACCTCGCTTGGGAACATGGGCATCTGAAAGCCACGCCCCATGAAGCAGAAATTTCTTCCCCTCGTCCTCCTCGCCTGTGCCGTGCTGCTCCAAGGCTGCGTGATCGCCGCCCTCGGTGCAGGTGTGGGTGCCGCAGCCATGTATGGCAACGCCGTCCAGCGGGATGCCTACGTCCGGTATCGCACCGACATGGAGCGCCTGAATTTCGACCGCGAGCGGGCTGGCATGCTCCCAACGTCGATCATGACCTACGAGCAATGGGACAACGGCCAGCGGTGATTGATCGCGTGCCGCATGTGCCGGTTCAGGGCACGCTAACCGCATCTGTGGCGGGTGGTTCCTCACTGACTGTCGGCGTCTCAGCTGATGCGGTCTTGGCCGCCGCTTTGCGCAGGCGTTTGGCTTCTTTCGCCGCTTTCTGGGCCTGTTCGCGCTTCCGTTTCTCGAAACTGTAATTGGGTGTCGCCATAGTGCTGTGAGTGTTACAGCGCCTCCCATAGCACCGTTTGTGAGTAGTCACGTCAGCAAAAACGATGAAATTCAGTGTTCTCGATGCTGATCTCGTTCCTGCTTTGGCAGTGCATCATCGCCATTCCGCTTTCTTGCTTCATGGTCCTCCTGCGCTATGGGAACCATCGAAGGTCGTTTGATCTCATCCTTCTTTTCGTGCCACCGTCCCCCATGAAGCATCCGTTTGCCATCATTCTAACTCTGTTGCTCCTTTCGTTTTCTGCTGGACTGGCCATCGTCATACCTGACCCGCTGCCGAAAGCGCCGGAACCGATTGATGATATTCTGCGGCTCCAAATCTTCCTCGACACGCAGCTCTTTGGGCCTGGGAAGCTCGACGGGCGTCCAGGAGAGTTCACCACCAAAGCGCTCAAACGTTATCAGCGTGCACAGGGGCTCCCAGAGACCGAACTGGAGGCGCACACGATTGATCTCGCCAGTGTGTCGGAGACCTACACTGCCTATACTATTCGCGAAGAAGATCTCAAGTTTGTCGGTGACCTACCCAGTCAGCCCTCAGCGCAGAGCAAAAGGAAATTTCTGCCCTATGACTCGTTGCTTGAGTTCTTGACCGAGCGCTTTCACAGCGCACCCGAACTTCTCGATTTTATCAACCGACCGCTCATACTCAGCGCTCTCAAGCCCGGAGACGTCGTTAAAGTCCCCACCGTTCAGCCCTTCCTCATCGAAGAACTCACGGAGATTCCGAAATTGCCCGAAGTTTTGGAGTATCAGGCACGGGTCATCAAAATCGACACGCGCGAGAAGTTGCTTGGCTTGTGGGAGGGCGAAAAACTGCTCGCCAGCCTACCCATTACGCCCGGCAGCGGCCATCTTGCCACACCACCTGGCACGTGGCGTATTCTAGGCATCACACAGATGCCCACCTTCCGCTGGGACAAGAGCGTGCTCGAATATGGCGTGCGCAGCGGGAACTACTACGAGTTGCCCATTGGCCCGAATAATCCTGTTGGCGTCATGTGGATCGGCCTCAATCGCCCTGGCATTGGAATCCATGGCACGAATTCGCCACAGAGCATTGGCCGCAGTGCCAGCCATGGCTGCATGCGCACCGCGAACTGGGATGTTGTGAGGTTGGTCAAACACATCACTCAAGGAATGACCGTCATCATCGAAGGTCCAGCGCCTGAGCCACGTCCAATCGTTGTCAGAAAAGCCGAGCCTGCACCGCCACCGCCGGAACCTCCCAAGCGTGGTTTCTTCCAGCGTCTTTTTGGTGGGAAGTGATTCTTCCTTCGATTGATTTAACGTGAGGCCGCGTTCGCGGAAAATCGGTCTGTCAGTCGAAGACTCTAGGTTGCCATCCAGCCCGACCGTGCCTCGGCGATGAAGCGTGCGACCTGAGCAAGATCCTTGATGCCGGGCTGAGATTCGACACCGCTGGCAACATCGACTGCAACCGGCTGCGTCTGCTGCACTGCTAGGCGAACGTTGTTTGGTGTGAGACCGCCAGAAAGCAGGATTTGTTTATCCGGAAAGAGTTCTTTGGCACGCACGGCCAGTTCCCAAGGGAAGGCGTGGCCACCGCCACCGTAGGTTTCGGCATTGTAGGCATCGAGTAAGATCGACGAGCATGGATAATCACCAATCTGCATGAGCGAGACAGCGTCGCGCACCTGGAGTGCCTTGATGACAGGCACTCCGCGCTCCATGAGGCGTTCCACATCAAGCGGTGTTTCATCCCCATGCAGTTGCAGGGCGCGAAACAGGCCGCTGGCAATGGCGGCATCAAGCAGAGCCTGATCGGGATTAACCAGCACGGCGACGAGTGTGTGCTGTGCGGAGACGTCCTGTAACGCACTAAGAGCGACTGTGAGCGGCATGTAGCGTTTGGATTTTGGCCAGAGGTTAATGCCAACAGCATCCGCCCCGAGAGCGAAGATCTCGGTGGCCTGCTGCGGCTGAGTGATGCCACAGATTTTAACACTGTGCCGGTGCGGATCAGGGAACATGCGGCGGCAAAGGGAAGGGGAATGCTTGGCCTTGGCGTTCCGGCAGCAAGGATGCCGTCAGAGACAGTAGCACATCAAGCTTCGGCGGCAGCGGCATGCTGCCGCGCACACGCACATCACGCTGCAGTTCCTGAAAGCGTAGTGCATCGGTAGGACCGACGAGATAAATCACCGGCGGCGCGGCATGGATACCAGGGTGCACTCGTGGGTAAGCCTTGCTGAGCAGGCGGTCGAGCATGTCCCCGGCGAGATCCGGCAGGGGCAACGAAAACAAAAATAGCGAGTACTCGCGATGCAACGCCATTTCAAAGGCACGTTCACCACTGGGAGCGTCATCCACCTCGCAAATGCGAAAAGCCATCAGTGCCTCGCGGATGACACGCCTGAAAGGCAAACTTTCTTCCGCCAGCAGAACCCGCGGCGTAAGAGTTTTTTTCTCGGGTAAATCTGGCTGCAATTCTGAATGAGGCGGTTCGATTAAAACGGGGGCGTATTTTTGTTTGGAGGCCATATCAGCCTCCTTCAGCTCTCAGGATAAACCGCTACGGCCATGATGCCTTCGGTTGGCAACCAGCCGACGATTTCGGCACGCTTGAGAGGTTTGGAAGATTCCCCCATACCTTTGCGCACTGTTTCCAAAACCTTCTTCTGTGTGTCCTCGGTCACTGTGGATCCGAATAACCCAGCGAGATCCGTCAAAACTGGCGCAGGCGCATTCACGCCGCCCAGCATAGTCACTGGCGTGCGGCTTTGACCGCAAGCCAGAATCGCCTCACGAATCGCCTCTGGCGTCATCGTTCCTGAAACCACGACAAGGCGCCGCAGACGAGTTTCCGCTGTCGGCGCCTGCACGATTGAGGGGGCAGCGATTGCAGATGTATCGCTTACCGGCGGCCTAATTGACTTGGAGGGTTTCAAAAAGCCGCGTGGGCCATCTGAATGGAACGTCATGCCCGGAACTAAGGCCTGCGGCAACAGCGGTTCTTGCGCGCTTAAAAAAGCGGCAGAACAATAGTAGGCAACGACCAGACAAAAGGTGGGAGATTTCACAAAGGACGTAGTTTTTATCATGCTGCCTTCAATGTGACAATGATAAAGATGGCCGTGAGAGAATAAGGCAGGTGGGGGTTATGCCAATCTGCCGTGATCCAGTCGTTTGCCGCGAATGGGTTTGTTCGCATATTTTCTCTACGTAGTGCCCACTTCTTGACAGGTTGTTCACATGCAATTGGGAATTCTCAATCTTGCGCCAATTCAAGCCTGCCGTTCAGGTGAATATCCCAATGATCATGTTTCTGTGTACTGACAAAGAGCAATTGTGGAACCCTTCTAAATCAATCGTGGAACGTCGGGCTTAAGAAGTTTTGTGAAACGTTTTCGACACGAAATGCATGATGTAGCCGATCAGAGTTTATTCTGCCATTAAGGATCTCAAAGAGTGGTAAATGTAGGTGTAATCTATTCATTTACAGTAATAAGAGACATTTTTATACTGTTGGTCAAACGGGCGTAGCGAGAATAACTTCAAACAGTAGACGGGGAACGATCTTGATCTGCAAAGTGGACCGCGAGGAGAAAAACGAATCCGATCCATCATCCATTTCTTTTGTTTTATTGGTGATGTCGATGCTGACTGATTACCTGTTTTAGATAAGGATGGGTTCATTTCAATTTTGACACGAAAAAGCCACTTTAACCTTGAGGACGAGGCATTTGGCTATCATCGCTGTAGGTTGTTCACAGCTCGGAAGAAGAAGTTTTTTCTTTCAGAAAAGGGTCAAAGTCTTGCACTAATGAAGGGAGTCAATTTCCGTCTTGTTGTTGCTAACTGTAACTTTAATTTTAGCTCCCTCCATTCATGAAAGCTTATCAAATTGCCGGAACCGAGGGCCTGAAGTCTTTGCAACCCGTATCCCTGCCAGAGCCGAAGCCTGGTGATGGCGAGGTTTTGCTGAGGGTAAGGGCTGTCAGCCTCAATTACCGCGATTACATGAACGTCATGGGTATTAAAGGCGTCAGTGGTCCGCTACCGCGAATTCCTTGTTCGGATGGCGCTGGTGAAGTGGTTGCCGTGGGAAGGGACGTTTCTGCATGGAAAGTGGGTGATCGCGTGGTTTGTCCGTTTATGCCGACGTGGCTGGAGGGAGAATTCAATCAGGGTCACGCTGCGCAAGCTCTCGGCGGGGTGGTGGACGGCATATTGCGTGAATTGGTGGTGCTTCCTGCCGAAAGCCTGCTGCCGGTGCCTGCACACCTTTCTCTCGAAGAGGCCTCCACTTTACCCTGTGCTGCCGTCACTGCTTGGGATGCCCTGCATGTGCGTGGTAGTTTGAAAGCAGGAGAAACGGTACTCGTGCTAGGAACTGGTGGGGTCTCGATTTTTGCCCTCAAGTTTGCCAAACTAGCTGGCGCACGCGTTCTGGCGACAACGAGTACCGAGGATAAGGCCAAACGTCTGTAAGAGCCTATCCGGCAAAAGGTTGAACTGGCTGTAAAGAGGTGAGCCTCCGGGTCATGATGCCGATGAAAGCGAGATAGACGAAGGCTTCGTGGTGGCGTGGATTTTTCTCGTGATCACGGGTCAGTCGCCGTTGCTTCACCAGCCAGCCGAAGCTTCGTTCAATGACCCGGCGGCGTGGCAGCACGATGAAGCCTTTCTGATCTTCGAGCTTCTTGATGATGCCCAGGCCAAAGCTCGCCCCATGGCCGAAGAGCCTGCCCATACTCTGCACGAACTGCTCGAGTTTCCCTGCATAACCACCATCGGCGAAGATCATGAGCAGGGTCATGAAGCTGTGGCAGAACATGCACAAGAGCAGTTTGGCTCCATCGCGATCCTGCACGCTGGCGGGCGTAACCACTGCGCCGAGCAGCAGCCCGTTGGTGTCGGTGAGCACATGACGCTTGCGGCCCTTGATCTTTTTGCCCGCGTCGTAGCCGCAGCTCAGAGCCGGAAGCTGCCCGCCTTTGACGCTTTGGCTGTCGATGACAGCGGCGCTGGGCAGGGCGTTTTTTTAGCAGCAGGCGTGTCTTGGTGCGCAACGCCTCGTTGATGCGCGGCCATCAGCCCTGCTCGGTCCAGGTGCGCAGCGCGTCATGCACCGTGCTCTTGGGCGCGAACTCCTTCGGCAAGAGCGACCATTGGCAACCGGTCTTGAGCACATGACGGATCGCATCGAGACAAGCTCTCGCTGAGTTTGGATCACGCCATCGGCCACGCCTGGCATCCGCCGGGTAAATGAGCGGCTTCAAAAGTTCCCATTCTACATCACTCAAGTCGGTGTCGTAACCTGCTGGCCGGTAGGTTGTCGCTGCCATCCACCATCCTGCATCAGCTCTTTTTCACT
>CANIBP010000068.1 GCA_947466075.1 Verrucomicrobiaceae bacterium | reverse complement strand
CTTCCGCTCCGCTCCAGCCTCCTCTCAGGATCGAGGCAGGCACGAAGCTCATCACAGCCTTGACGAACATGCCCAACACCTGTTCAATCGCTTAGAGGTGACTCACTTTTGATCCGCGATCCGCTACACTTTTGATCCGCGTTTTATAAGTGGGCCGCCAAACTGCCTGTTGGAAAATTCCACGACTTGATGGTTTCCCAAGTTGTATTCACATGGGTTAATTATTATCCAGAAGCGGCGTGCACGTGGCTGCTATCAACCTCCGAACACCAGTGGCTCTTGCCAGCTGTTTTGGCAAAGTGGACAAAGTTCGACCACGTTGCTGCCTTAAAATCTTTGGCAAATATACACAATCAAGAAGTCAAAATTTCTTGTCAATCTGCAATCGTTGTCGAGTGGGGTTATTTTAATCCTGAAAGAGCATCCAAATGGGCAAACGAAAACTTGAAAGGCGAGCAACTTTCAGATGCCCTCCAAGTACTCATTGGGAATTGGGTCGCCGACTACCCGCTGGATGTTTTGAAATGGGCTAAGGATATAGACCAAGAAAACCACAACAGCACCATGATGGAACTATCCCTGGAGACTTGGGCTTTTACTGACTACAAACCCTGCCTGCATTGGTTAAACCAGCAAATAAAGGGACATAATAGGGACTTTGGACTCAGCAAAGTTTCAGATGTCTTGATGGAAACCGAACCCGAGACCGCCATCGATGTTGCACTGTACATCAGTGGAATACCACTTCAAAAAAAGAGTGTGCTTAAAATTCTAAGAACGTGGAAACTAAACAGCCCGGAAAACTTGGAGAATTGGACTAAAAATCATCCCAACATTCAAAAACTATTGAATCAATAGCCACGGGCTTAACACCTATTTACTGTCCATGAATTTAGAAGTATCTGGATAAGTCCGGCATCAGTTGGCTGATAGGTCTGGACGCTTGCAGGGCTTCAGGTCTGCCCCGCCAATTTCTCCGGCTGAGCACCGAGTTACGGGTATCCCTTACGCCCCAATAAAGTTTTGTAAATTCGATCCAACTCAACCAGTCTCCCCCTGAGAATAAAAAATGTTCTTCGCTGTGCTTCCAAAAGACTATCACTTCCAAGATCCATGCGAGATATTTCATCCGACTGGCTTATTACGCCGCGGTCTCCAATGACATCAAGAAAGCTAGGCTGATAAATTTGGTTTGAGGGATCAAGGTAATGTTCCGCAAAGCGGCCTCCTAGTTTAATTAACGCCATCTCCCCATTCCTTGTGTTGCCCTTCCCTAAAGTCGTTTGTCCTTTCCAAAAGGTTCCCACCCCGTATTTTTCTTTCAGAAAAACCCTGGCGCTAACTGATGTAAATCCGCAATGTTTTGCAACTGTAACATGCCCAGCTTCATGAACTGAAGCAAATGCGAGGGTTCCAACAGGCGCAGCGATCAAAAAATAGTCGGATCCTTTTAACGCTCCACAAAAAGAAACATAGGAAACCAGCAGGACAATTGTGAGAAGCTTAAGCATACAAAAGAGACTATCTAAGTTTGAATGCTAAGTCTATGCCTATTTTGGGGTGTCTGCTATTAGGCACAATTTAATCGGACAGGATGGTGCCCTCAACAAAGGCAAACTGACCCATGAAAAGTCGGCGTTCGACCAAATTTGCAACTGCCATTGAATGACATCTGCCCACGAGTACTCACTCAATGAGGACCTGGCAAGCGTGTACTAAAAAGGACTCTTTTTCTTCCATTGTCCGCCTGCGAATGGTCCTCGAAGGAGCCAGAGCGGGGCCATTGTCACTTAACCACGGCTTTTTCGCCCGAATAATCTTCGCCATTCAGGCTCCGCGCCACGCTCTCGAGCCAGTCTCCTAGGTTTTTTTGCATTTCAGGCACTCGCTCGGGCTGTTCTGCCAGCAGGACTGTGCTCTCATCAGGATCTCTGGCGAGATTGTATAGTACCCAAGCCACATCATGGTTTTTTTGTTTTCGATCCGATGGAGTTTCCATGGCCAGTCCAGCCAGGCGGCATGCCCCGGGAACTCCGTCAGTGAGACGGGTTCACCGATGGCCGCCGCATCAGGGCGCAGGCGGGCCGGATCAGCAGGCTCTTCACCTTTCGTCTGAGCAGCGAGCAGCTCATCCATTCTTTGGACGGCGTGCTGATGCCTTTGTTGCCCGAATCCCAAAAACGTATGGGACTCGGACGTTTCTGCTCCTGCCCCGTCAGCAGCGGCATGATGTCGACGCCATCCAGCGGAGGCTGCTTTTCCATACTCACTCCCGTCAGCGCCAGAACCGTGGGATAGATGTCCGAGGTCACGCAGGGAGCCTTGATGACTTTGGGTTCATGAAACACCGCAGGCCATTCCATCAAAGCAGGCACAGCCAGGCCGCCTTCGTAAAGTTGCCCCTTGAAACCTCGACGCCCGCCAGCGGAACCCACCTTTGGTAAAGCCCCGTTGTCGCTGCAATACCACAGCAGCGTGTTTTCACGCAAATCGAGTTCGCGCAACTCCGCACGCAGTTTGCCAAAGGCACGATCCATCGCGGTAATCTCGCCATAAAAGTTTTGTAGTTTCTCCGGCAGGCCAACATAAAGCGCACGGTCGGCTTCCAACGCCTGATGCGGATCGTGCGGCGATCCAAACCAGATTACGGCTAGAAATCTTTGCTTCTGCACCGCGCATCGACGGATGTATTTCAACGCTTCCTCCACCGCGACATCGGAGCTATCACCTCGAAATGGCACCGCCTTGCCTTGCACGCTTAGCACCGGGTCAAGATCGAAAAAGTTCGGCGATGAGACCCATTCATCGAATCCACTATTGCCGGGACTGACAGGACTGGCCTTCTGCACCGAACCCAGATGCCATTTGCCAAAGTGTCCCGTCGCATAACCCGCAGTTTTGAGCGCCTCCGCAATGGTGATCTCTTGTGGTCGCAATGAATGCCCCCAGGAGAAGCAGCCATAACGATTTGGCGTACGTCCAGTCATCACACTGACACGCGTCGGTGAGCACACCGGCGCTGCGGCATGAAACTCGTCAAAGCGGATGCCATCCTTCGCCATCGCATCAAAATTCGGCGTCTTGAGTTTTGGATGGCCGTTGTAAGCCATGTCTCCCCAACCTTGGTCATCTGCCATCACGAGCACAATGTTCGGCAAATCAGGCGACACAGCGTGGCCGAGGACAACCATCAACGAATAACAGCAGGGGAAATTTCATGCCCTAATGATAACCATGATCCCATCTTGACTGGAATCAAAAACTCAATGCCACTCCACTTCGTGAGAAAGCATGGTGTCATCGTCAAATGCAAATCGCCCCACAAAATGACGACGTCCGACCAAAGTTTGCTCCAGCCAGTGGATGTCGTCGGCCCACATTTCATCAAACGGCAGAGCATCCAGCGAAGTCCACAACGGCACAGCTTCGGGAGTCTCTACGGCTTCGCCTTCATGTTTAGTGGCGACAAAAACATCCACATGCATGCGCAGACCATCGACAAATTGGAACCAGAGTTCTCCGTGATGCACTGGGTTTAACGCGGTAACTCCCAGTTCCTCCTGCGTTTCGCGCACGGCGCACTCTGTAGAAGTTTCACCCGGGTCCATCTTGCCGCCGGGCCCGTTGATTTTACCCGCGCCGAGGCCACGTTTTTTGCGGATGAGCAGAACTTCGAGCTTCACCTCGTCGATGATGAACATCAGCGTTGCACGGATGCCGGGCTGCCAGGTTTTCCAGTCGATGATCACGTGAGTCAGCGTTTCTTCCAAGGCAGCGCCCGTAACCAGCGTTTGCCGCCCTTAATGTCCATGGACTGGGCGAGGATTTCGGTGTCGCCAGCATCGAAGTCCTCGGCACGCGGCAGGCCTACTGGCAAATCATACGCAGGTTCAGGCACCGGCAGGGATTCTGGTAGTGGTGCCACGGCAGGCTTTTGATTCAACGGTACTACCGAGTTTAGCGGTACCACGAGGCCACCGGAAATGATCATCTTCATCGCTTCTTCGATGGTAATCGGCGCATCGCTGACTTTTTCAGAGTCAACCACCAGCAAAATGCCAGTCATCGGGCTAGGCGCAGTGGGAAGCAGCACACAGGTCATCGCCTTGCCGTTTTGCGGATCACAATACTGACCGGTCGCGAAACCGATCATGCGCATGCCGGGCACAGGATAGTCAATATAGACAACACGTTTGAAGTTCTGCTTGGTGCCGCCAAGACTACGAAAGGCGTCGATCACCTGTTTGAGCGGCCGGTAGATGACGGCGACGAGCGGAATGCGCAGCAGCAGCTTATCAACGGCGGTGACAAAATGCACACCGATGACGTTCGTGGCCATGAAGCCGAGGCCGATGATGGCGAGCACGGAGAACAGGAAACCGATAAAGTTGGTAAGGCTCGCAAGTTTTGGATCTTCGATGTTCAACACCGTCTCGTCGGAGAGTTCGTTGACCAAATTCACCACCTGGGCCAGCACCGGCTTGCTCCAGCCGTGCAGCAGGTCGTAAATCGAATACAAAATCCAAAACGTGATGATCAGCGGCAGCGCCAGCGCGAGACCAGCCAGAAACTTATTGCGCAGCCACACGCCCCAGCCCTTCGGCGCATGCGCATCGTGCGTTGGAACTGTGCTGGTTATTTCGGTGGTCATTTAAATCAATCTCGACGCACTACTGAGAACGCGCAGCAGTTGCTTCGTTCAGCAATATTCCTTTGATTACGCTCCCACGAGCATGCGCGCCGGATTTTCGATGCAGTCTTTGACGCGAATGAGGCATGATACGGCTTCCTTGCCATCGACGACACGATGATCGTAGCTCATAGCGAGATACATCATCGGGCGAATGACAACCTGACCATCGACCGCGACCGGACGCTGCTGGATGCTGTGCATGCCGAGGATGGCACTCTGCGGCGGGTTGATGATTGGCGTGCTAAGGAGGGATCCATAAACACCGCCGTTGGAAATGGTGAAGACGCCACCAGTGAGGTCGCTGACCTGAATTTTACCCTCTTTGGCCTTCGCGGCGTAGCCGAGGATCTCTTTTTCGAGTTCGGCAAAGGACTTCTGATCGCAGTCACGCAGCACCGGCACAATCAGACCACGTTCAGTGCCAACGGCGACGCCAATATCATAGTAATGCTGCTGCACGATCTCATCGCCTTCGACGCGGACGTTGACCTGCGGCACAGCTTTGAGCGCTTCGACGACTGCTTTGATGAAGAAGCTCATGAAGCCAAGTTTGACGCCGTTTTTGGCTACAAAGCTGTCTTGTAGCTTTGAACGCATCGCCATGACGTTGCTCATGTCGCATTCGTTAAAGGTCGTCAAAATCGCCGCTGTATGCTGGGCGCTGACGAGTTGCTCGGCGATCTTCCGGCGCAGCGGACTCATCTTTTTGCGCGTCACACGGCCATCCGCAGAAACGGGTGCCTTGGCGGCTGGTTCTGGGGTCGGCTCAGGTTTCGGCACGACCTTGAATTCAGTGACGTTGGCCGGTTTGGCTTCAGGCTTGGGTGCTTCAGCTTTGGGTGCAGGTGCGGGTTTGGGCGCTTCGGCTTTCGCGGCTGGGGCTGCGGCGCTTTCGTCGATCTGACCGACCACAGCGCCGACTTCGACATCGTCTCCAGCCTGTTTACCGATATGCAATGCGCCGGAGGCTTCAGCAGTGACTTCGGCAGCGACCTTGTCGGTTTCGAGTGTGAGGAGGATGTCACCGGTTTTGACATGGTCACCTTCTTTGAAGTGCCATTTGGCGATCTGACCACCGGCGACGGATTCGCCGAGTGCGGGGATTTTGATGTCGGAGGGCATGACGGGGTATTGGGGGAAAAAGGATCAAGCGTTGAAGGCCGCCTCGACCAGATTTTCCTGTTCGAGGGAGTGAATAGCCTTGGAACCAGCAGCAGGGCTGGAGCTGCGTTCGCGTCCGGCGTAGCGCAGCTTGTGATTGGAGAGTTCCTCCAGACGCGGGCGGATGTAATAGAAGGCACCCATGTTGCGCGGTTCCTCCTGGCACCAGATCCACTTTTTCTGGGCACGTGGGTATTTGGCAACGATCTCCTTCAGCATCTCATAATTCAACGGATACAACTGCTCGATGCGAATGATGGCAGCATTCTTGATTTTATTCTCCGCACGGAAATCGAGCAGATCATAGTACACTTTACCACTGCACAGGATGAGACGCGTGACGCGCTCAGGCGGAGCGAGAAGCTGGTCATCGTCGAGCACCTCTTTGAACGTGGTGCCCTCGGCCATTTCAGCGAGTTTGGAGACGCACTTCGGATGACGCAGCAAACTTTTCGGCGTCATGACGATGAGCGGCTTACGCGTGCTGCGCTTGAGCTGACGACGCAGTGCGTGGAAATACTGCGCAGGCGTACTGAAATTACAGACCTGCATGTTTCCGCCGGCGCAGAGCTGAAGGAAGCGCTCAGGACGTGCGCTGGAGTGCTCTGGCCCCTGCCCTTCATAACCATGTGGCAGCAGCAGCGTAATGTGGCTCGGGCGCTGCCATTTGCTTTCCGCACTGGCGATGAACTGATCGATGATCACCTGCGCACCGTTCACGAAATCACCAAACTGCGCCTCCCAGCACACGAGCAGGTTGCTGGTGAGGAGCGAGTAACCGTAATCAAAACCAAGCACGGCAGCTTCGGACAACAGACTGTTATAGACACAGTAGCGTCCTTGTTCGGCCTGCAAATGATTCAGTGGGATGTGCCGCTCACGCGACTGAGAATCATAGAACACCGAATGGCGCTGGCTAAAGGTGCCACGCCGCACATCCTGACCACTCAGGCGCACGCCATGACCTTCCGTGAGCAGTGTGCCAAAGGCCAAGGACTCCGCGTAGGCCCAGTCAATGCCTTCGCCGGCCTCCATGGCCTTCTTGCGCGCAGCGAGGAAGCGTTTGGCAATCGTTGGATGCAGATTGAAGCTCTCCGGCACTTCCAGCAGACGCTCGCCGACTTTTTTCAGATTCTTGAGCGCCACACCGGTCTTCACCGGATTGTAGTCATAAGCAGGCTGCGGCATGGCCATGCTGCCTTCAAACGGATTGCCGCCATCGGCGTTCTTATCCTTGTCGGCGAGCGTGGTGACACCTTGTTCGAGTTCATCGTCGAGTTCGCGCTGGAGTGCGGCGGAACCTGCTTCGTCCAGAACGCCTGTTGATGCGAGATCAAGGCGGAACAGCGTCGCGGTGGAAGGATGCTCGGCAATAGAACGCGCCATGTTGGGCTGCGTGAACCCGGGTTCGTCGGTCTCATTGTGGCCATGACGGCGGTAGCAAACGATGTCGAGGATGACATCGCGGCTAAAGGTCTGACGGAACTCGAGCGCGAGTCGCGTCGCGTTCATCACTTCCATCGGGCAGTCGCCATTCACATGGAAGACCGGGGCCTCAATCATTTTCGCCACATCCGTGCAGTAATCGGAGCTGCGCGCGTCTTCCGGCATCGTGGTGAAACCGATCTGGTTGTTCACGATGATATGAATCGTGCCACCGGTGCGATAACCAGGAAGCTGCGAAAGATTGAGCACCTCGGCCACGAGACCCTGCCCCGCGAAGGCGGCATCACCGTGAATGAGCACTGGAATGACTTTCTTGCGTTCCTTCGTGTCGCCCAGCGCACGCTGGCGTGCACGGGCCATGCCTTCGACGACGGGATCGACGGCTTCGAGGTGGCTCGGATTCGGCGCGAGCATCACTCCCACGGAATCACCACTGCTCGTCTGCCGCACGGTTTCAAAACCAAGATGATACTTCACGTCACCGTCACCGGAGACCATGTTCGGCACGTAGTTCTCACTGAACTCGTAGAAAAGGTACTCCAAAGGCTTGCGCAGGAAATTCGCCAGCACACTGAGACGACCACGGTGCGCCATGCCGAGAATGATTTCTTTGCCGCCTTGGGCAGGCATGCCTTCAAGAATGGTCTCCAAGGCTACCAACATCGATTCACCGCCCTCCACGGAGAAGCGCTTCTGGCCGACGAAGCGACGATGCAGAAAGCGCTCGAAGGATTCTGCCTCCAGTAGCCAGCGCAGGGCATTGATCTGATCCTGCGCTACCGGTTTGGCATCGAGATCACGAGCTTCCACACGTTCCAGCAACCAAGCACGCACCTCGGGATGATGGATGTGCATGAATTCAAAACCGGTGCGCCCACAATACGTGCGGTGCAAATCACCGAGCATCGTCTTGAGCTTCATGGGTCGGCCATTGCGGAAAAGATGCGTCTGCACTTCCTCCTCAAGTTCATCCGCCGTAAAGCCAAGACCGGCCAGCGTCAGTGCTGGAACTTCAGGCCCTTCCTTATCGAGCGGATCGAGATACGCGGCGGTATGACCCAATGAACGGAAGGCATACAGCGCGTTCGACACACGCATGCGGAAGTTCAGCGTTTTCTCTGATAGCGGTGCAGCACCTGCCGTGCCTTTGGACGCGAGCCGGGCCATGCCCAGTTCGAAACCTTCGAAAAACGATGACCACAGTGGTTCGACAGAACCAGGGTCGTTTTTCCAATCCACGTATTTGGACTCGAGGAAATCCGCGTTGGCGCGGTACGGCAATGTAGCACTCATGAGGGGGGGCGGAGAGAATGCGCCCATTCGCTCCAAGTGCAAATCAGGAAAGGCTGCTTTTACACACCTTTTCAAGGGTGAACCACCATCCCTTGCGCAGGCTACGCTGCCTTCCTGTTAATTCTCCTTGGCTCGCGGCTTTTTCTGCTCAAGCCATGCCCGCAAAAAATAATCAAGGGAAAGATCGGGGCCGGGGTAATCTGGCGACGGATCGAGCAATGAGCGCGGCTCGAGCTTCACCTTGCGGCTGTTCAACTCCTGGACAAGCGCTTCAAGGTCCTGGCTGATCTGCTGTAGGGACCTGGGGTTTTCAAAGGTTCGGGGTAGTTTGAGTTTGGTGCCCGCCTGCAAAGCGCACAGCTCCAGCCAGAGCGCGATGACCCTGCCGACAGATGAACTGGCCGGAGGTTCGGCGCACATGCCTGCCATGAAATCGGTAGTGAATTCAAAAGCGCTGCCATCCATGCCTACGAACGCCCTGCTGCCGGAATGATAACTGGTGTTTTCCAAAACCTTTTCCGTGGCGGCATGCAGCACCCGGACGAACTCCTCGCTCAGTTCCACTGCAAACGCACCCTGGCGCTCTGCGCCGTCCTCGTCATTTCCGAGGATGCGCACCACCAGTACCGGAGTCGGGTTCAAGACATCTTTTTTGGGATCATACCAAACGGTCATGTCCATGCAGCCATGGGTGCTGAAGGCCGCCAGCCGAAGGCTGAACCGCTGGTTTTTGGGCGTCGCCCTGAGCGCTTCAAACCGCCGATGCGTGCGCACAAAGGTGTCATACTCGGAAGCGTCCACTGCGGGCTTAATGGGTGCTAGGCAAAACTCAGTTTGAGCTGCGGACGGCTGTGCCATGAGCTGCCATGCCAGCAGCGCCAATGCGGTGAGTTGGGAACGGTTCATGAACATGCGCCAGGTGGAGGTGATCTCATCATGCTAATCCGCCACGCCCGGCAACCACCAGCTTTTTCCGTGAGGATAGCAGGCCAAAGCAATTGCAGGCTTAGCATGAGCGGCACAAAGTTAAGAGCGTTGATCGGAAAAATGGAATCGGTGTGCAACTGGCTGACAAACTGAAGCGTGCCGAACGCAATCGGCCGGGTTCAGCACGGGAATGACCTGAGATCAACTGCAGCGGCATGCAGGCTCGTGTTTGCCTGAACCGCACCCAACCCACACCTTGGACTGAAACCAAGCCGCTAAGCCTTCTTGGCCGCCGCCATGTAACGCAGCACCCTCGCCAGCGTGGGGCGCATTTCTTTGCGGTCCACGATCATATCGACGAGGCCATGCTGCATCATGAATTCGGCAGTCTGGAAGCCGGGCGGCAGGTCGGCGTGGGTGGTTTCCTTCACGACGCGGGGACCGGCGAAGCCGATCATGCACTTCGGTTCGGCGATGATGATGTCGCCGAGGGTGGCGAAGCTGGCGGTGACGCCGCCAGTGGTCGGATGCGTGAGCACGGAGATGTAGGGTAGGCAGGCTTCCGCGTGGCGGGCGAGTGCACCGCTGGTTTTGGCCATCTGCATGAGGCTCAGAATGCCTTCGTGCATGCGGGCGCCGCCGGAGGCGGAGAAGACGATGACCGGCTTGCGCTCGGCGGTGGCGGCCTCGATGGCGCGGGTGATTTTTTCGCCCACCACGCTGCCCATGCTGGCACCAAGGAAACGGAAATCCATGATCGCGACCAGCACGGCGATACCTTCAATGGTGGCACGACCCGTGACGACGGCCTCGGTCAGTCCGGTCTTCGCCTGATACGCCTTCACCTTGTCCAAATAGCCTTTGAAGCCAAGGGCGTTCACAGAATCGAGCTTCTGGTCCATCTCGACGAAGCTGCCCTCGTCCACGAGACTGACGATGCGCTCGTCAGAGCCGATGGTGAAATGGTAGCCGCAACTGGTGCAGACGCGGAGGTTTTTGGTGAGCGCCTGCTCAAAGAGGCTTTCATTGCACGACGGACATTTCGTCCAGAGGCCTTCCGGCATGTCGCGTTTCTTTTCGCCTAGATCGTCAACGGAGCGTTTTTTGAAAAATCCCATGGTAGGTCAGTCGGTGTAGGCATCCTGCTACGGCGGACCTGATGGTGCGTCTCCCCGAGTGGCATGTCGCAGGAGTTGCCGGGCGGAAAACCGCCTAGCGTTCGCATTGTCAGGCCCGGCCTAGGCCGGACGCGGGGGCGATCCTAGCCGCGTGCAACGGTGATGACCACCACTTTTTCTGCCCCACCCTCACGCCGCAAAATCCGGGCGCACTCGCTGGTCGTGGCCCCCGTGGTGAAAACATCGTCCACCAACAGGATTCGGCGGCCTTGGGTGAGGCTAATTTTCTCCCAAAACCGGGGCTTCCGCAGCGCAAACGCCCCTCGCAGGTTCCGCAGCCGCTCATCGCGGTCCAGATTAGCCTGCGAGTCCGTCTCGCGAATGCGGGCGAGTGCGTTCGCGGCAGGAATGCCGGTCAACTGCGCCAGCCGCAAACACAGCTCCCAACTCTGATTGAATTCCCGGTCCATTTCGCGGCTCCGATGCAGCGGCACCGGCACCAGCAGCCAGTCCGCGAGATTTTCCTGCGCCAGACGCGGTTCGTCCAACGTCCGTAGTAGGAGCGCGGCCAGCGCGCCCCGTAAATGCAGCCGCCGCTCATATTTAAACTGATGCACCAACTCACGCACCGCCTCCTCCGCACGACACGCCGCCACGGCGAAATCGAATTCTAATTTGCGGCCGCTACAATTGGCGCAGCGAAACTCGTTCGTAAACGCGCCGTCATAAACCTCACCGCACACCTTGCAATAAGGCGGTTCCACCAGCGGCAGCGCCTCTTCACAGCCCTTGCAAAACCACCCACGCGCCCCATCCCCCAGCGGCACATGGCACACACTGCAGAGTGGTGGATAGATCAGGTCCACGAAAGCCGACCACGCTGGCTGCAACGCTCGTTGCAGACGTGATTCGGCGGGAGGACCGGGAAAGGACATCGGCGAAGTTTAATTGCGATTTGAAGCATGCCAACTGCGAGCCTAAATGCGCGCATGGCACGCATCGGCACCCCCCTCTCCTCCACCGCAACGAAAGTCATGCTCCTCGGCTCCGGCGAGCTGGGCAAGGAAGTCGTCATCGAACTGCAACGTCTCGGCTGCGAAGTCATTGCCGTCGATCGTTACGCGAACGCCCCGGCCATGCAGGTGGCACACCGCAGCCACATCGTTTCGATGCTCGATGGCGAGGCTTTGCGCCGCATCGTGGAAGTCGAAAAGCCCAACTGCATCGTCCCGGAAATCGAGGCCATCGCCACCGACACGCTGCTGGAACTTGAAAAAGAAGGCTATCGCGTCGTCCCCACCGCCCGTGCGGCCAAACTCACGATGAACCGCGAAGGCATCCGCCGCCTTGCCGCTGAAGAACTCAGTCTCAAGACCTCACCCTACGTGTTTTCGGCCACCGAAGAGGAGTTCCGGGCCGCGATTGCCAAAATCGGCATGCCATGTGTTGTGAAGCCGATCATGAGCAGTTCCGGCAAAGGCCAGAGCGTCGTCAAAACCGCGGCCGACATCGAGCATTCGTGGAAATACGCCCAGGAAGGCGGACGCGCCGGCAAAGGCAAGGTCATCGTCGAAGGCTTCGTCGATTTCGACTACGAGATCACCATGCTCACCGTGCGTCACTCCGGTGGCACGTCGTTCTGCGCCCCCGTTGGCCACACGCAGATCAAAGGCGACTACCGTGAGTCATGGCAGCCACATCCCATGTCACACAAGGCCCTCGCCGCCGCCGAACACATGGCTGGAGCCATTACCGAAGCGCTTGGTGGTCGCGGCCTGTTCGGCGTTGAGATGTTCATCAAGGGCGATGACGTGATCTTCAGCGAAGTCTCGCCGCGTCCGCACGACACCGGCCTTGTCACCCTCATCTCGCAGGATTTGAGCGAGTTCGCTCTTCATGTGCGAGCCATCCTCGGCCTGCCAATCCCAAATATCCATCAGCACGGCCCCAGTGCGAGCTGCGCCGTGCTTGTGGAGGGCGAATCCGCCAAAGTTCAATTCGGCGCACTCGATCATGTCCTCGCCGAACCCGACACGCAGGTGCGTCTCTTCGGCAAACCCAGCGTCAGTGGTCAGCGCCGCATGGCCGTGACCCTCGCCCGCGCTGAAAATATCAACGAAGCCCGCGCCAAAGCCCACCGCGCTGCCAAAGCGATGGAAATCCGGCTCTGATAAATTCGTGATTGCGTCCAGTGGGCCGCTCATGTTAACACCTCTACATGCCTGTGACCGCTCACCTGAGCCACCTCATCAAATTGCTGGACGACGACTCTGAAGTCGTGCGTCAGGCGGTGAAGCAGGAGTTGACCGGTATGCGGCGCGATCTGCCGCAGCACGTCGAGTCGTTGGAAACTCCATTGAGCGCAGATGAAGAACATCTGGTGGCGCAGATGCTCGAACCCGCACGCCGCACGGAACTCGAAGATACTTGGATGCGCTGGCGCTGGATGGAAGGCCCGGATGCGCAGCTTGAGGAAGGCCTGAGCCAGCTCTCCGCCTTCTTAAACGGCTGGAAGACACAATCGTCCGATCTCGCCAAACGTCTCGACGCGATGGCCGAAGAAGCCTTTGCTGAAAACGGTCGCATGGACGCGCACGAACTCGCGCAGTGGCTGTTCGCGCCGCGTGGTGGCATCACGCGCTTCCGTGGCAACAGCAAGGACTACTACTCCCCCGCGAACAGCAATCTCTTCTGGGTGCTGGACACCGGCCTGGGCAACCCCATCAGCCTCTGCTGCCTCTACCGCCTGCTGGGCCATCGTTTTGGCCTCGTCATCGAAGGCTGCAACTTCCCCGGTCACTTCCTCTCCCGTGTGACCTATCAGGACCAAACGTGGTTGGTGGATTGCTTTAACCGTGGCCGCTTCATGCTGGCCGCCGACGTGGCAAAACACCATCCCGCCGCCAATCCCGGAATGGAAGACCTCATCCGCGAACCCGCGACCGCTGACGGCACGCTGCTACGCATCCTACGCAATCTCGACGAAGCCTACGAACGCCTCAGCCTCCTCCCGGAACGCCAGTTCATGCGCCGCTTGGCTGTGAAGTTGATGGAAGAATAATTCGCCGAGTTGTCGAGCGTGTCGTGGATCAGCATCCGGGCGCATCTTGTGACGAGTTCAGCTCCCAAATAAGATTGCCCCGCAGCGCATCCTCGCTCATAACTCGTGGCCAATGACGGGCGCACTTCGCAGACTCTCCCTTGGATTCATCCTCATGACCGCGGCGGCGGCGGTGCTGCTCCTGTCGGATCTCGGATCACGCGTTTCGAACACGCCGCAGTCAAAATCGGGCCGCGCGATGCGTGTGGCCATTCTCCAGCACGCTTCACAGGCAATCTTGGAGCAGGGCCGTGAAGGAATGATCACGGGATTGAAGGAAAAGGGCTGGGAGAAGGGCAAGAACCTCGACGTGAAGCTCTACAATGCCGAGGGCGACAACGCAGTGTCACAAACCATCGCGAAAGAAATGGCAGGCGGCGGCTACGATTTGCTCATGACGATCAGCACGGTCTCATTACAGGCCGTAGCAAACGCGAACAAGGCAGGTGGCACACCACATGTGTTTGCACTTGTGAGCGATCCGTCCGTAGCGGGTGTGGGCGTGAGCAAGGCGAAACCGCTCGATCACCCGGCCCATCTCGCGGGCTTCGGCACGATGCAGCCCATCGCGGAGGCTTTCAAAACAGCGCGAGAGATGAATCCAGCGCTCGCGAAGGTCGGCGTCGTTTGGAACGCGGCGGAGGCGAACTCTGAGGCGCAGGTGAAGCTGGCACGCAAGGTGTGCGCGGAGATGGGCATCGAGTTGATGGAATCGACGGTCGATAACTCCTCCGGCGTCGCGGAGTCAGCGGGAGCACTCGTGGCACGTGGCGCGGAAGCCTTGTGGATGGGTGGCGATGTCACAGTGATGACTGCGGCGGACAGTTTGATCGCGACGGCGAAAAAAGGCCGCATTCCCGTGTTCACCGTCATCCCGCCGAACGTGAAGAAGGGTGCGCTCTTCGATCTCGGGGCCGATTACGCCGAAGTCGGCCGCCTAGCGGGCAATCTCGCGGGCGAGATCCTCAGCGGGCGCAATCCGGCCACGGTGCCGATCACAAACGTGATGCCGGAGATGCTCGCCTTGAACGAAAAGGCCACGCAGGATCTCAAGTCGCCATGGAAAACCACTGACGAGATGCGCAAGCGTGCGCGGCTCACCATTGACGAAAACGGCACGGAGCAAACGAAAGCCGCCGTCATCGTTCCAAATCCATCCGGAAAGAAGTGGCGCATCTCGATTGTGGACTATGTCGAGTCCGGTCCGTCTGAAGAAACGCTGGAAGGCATGAAGAGCGCTCTGAAGCACGGACCGCTCGTCGAGGGCAAGGACTACGAGTTGAAGTTCCGCAGCGCACAGGGCGACATGGCCGCGCTCAACGGCATCTTCGACGCCGTGCTCACCGAGGGCGCGGATATCATCGTGCCCATGTCCACACCGACGCTGCAAGCCGCCATCCACAAGGTGCGCAACACGCCGGTCGTCTTCTCTGTCGTCGCCAATCCAGTCGCCGCCGGTGCGGGCAAAAGTTTCACGGATCACATCCCGAACATCACCGGCGTCTCCGTGCTCGCGCCCATCAGCGAGTCCATCACAATGATTCAAACGCATTTCCCGCAGTATCGCCGCCTCGGCACTTTGTTCTGTCCGGCAGAGGTCAACTCGACCAGCCTCAAGGAGATGTTCGAAGTGCTGTGCAAGGAACGTGGTCTCACGCTCGAATGCGTGGCCGTGAACACATCGAGCGATCTCTCGGATGCGGCGCTGTCGCTCATGGCACGCCCGATCGACGCCGTCGTGCAGATCTCCGACAACCTCACCAACACCGGCTTCAACGCGATCACCAAAGCCGCGCGCCAGGCCCGCAAGCCGCTCATCAGCCTCAACAGCACCACGATCAAACTCGGCGCACCGATCTCGCTCGGCCGCGACTACCACAACACCGGCGAGGTCACGGCCTCCGTCATCGAGCGCGTCATTCGCGGCGAGGATGTGTCGAAAATGCCCTTCACCTTGCCGCCGAAGCTCTTCTACAGCGCCAGCCCCGCCAACGCCGCCGCTGTGGGTATGACCTTGCCGCCCGCGTTGCTCAAGGAAGTCGATAAAGTGATCGAGTAACCCATGGAAATCTCCCGCCAATCCTCCAGCGATCTCGTCATCCTGCGCCTCAATGGCCGGTTGGATGCGAACTGGTGCTCGCATGTCGAAACCGCGCTCTCGAATGCCGTGCGCGAGGGCGAGCATCGCCTCCACCTCGACATGAACGCGGTGAGCTACATCAGCTCCGCAGGCATCCGTGTGCTGCTGGCCTGCTACAAGCAACTGCGTGCGATCAACGGCCTCTTCGGCGTGATTCGACCCTCCGAGGCGGTGCGCTCCGTGCTGGAGCTATCCGGCCTGCAAATGCTCATCGCTTCCGAAACAGCCGCGAGCACCACGAGCGACGACTCCGGTAAAAAAATCGCCTCACCAAGTGCCGGGTATGAACTCTTCTCGCTTGGCAGTGGCGGCATGAAAATCGAGCTGGTGGGCGATCCTGCGATGTTGGAACGCGGAATTGGCAGCACACAGCCTGCCACGCGTCGTTTTGATTCGAGCACCGTTGCGCTCGGCATCGGTGCGCTCGGTGCTAACTTCGCGGAGAACGCATCGCGCTGTGGTGAATTGCTCGCTGTGGCCGGTGTGGCCGCGTTTCAGCCCGCCGACGGCTCCAGCCAACCCGACTTCATGCTCAGTGAAGGCGCACTCGTGCCTGAAGGCCATCTCGTGCTCGGTTTGACTGCGCAGGGCACCTTTTCATCACTGCTGCGTTTCGAAGCGAACGATGAAGACCGCCGCATCGGTATCACGGAGCTAATGCAAACAGCGCTGGAGTCCAGTGGTGCGAATGCAGCCGTCATTGTTGCTGTCACCGAGACCGCAGGCCTTGTAGGCGCAACGCTGCGCCAGTCACCGACCACAAACACAAGCGACGAACGCTTCGCCTTCCCGCAGATTCGCGACTGGCTTTCCTTCACCAGCGAGCGCTCGTTCCGCGACACCACTTCACTCATCGTCGGTGTCGTCGCCAAGCCCGGCTCCGCATACGACGCGCTGCTGCGTCCGCTTGCCAAAGGCAGCGATTTGCTCGGCCATCTGCACGCCGCCGTGTTTCCATATCGACCGTTGCGCAAAGGCCGCATCGAATTGAAAGCCGCCGTGACCAGTTTGTTCGACGGCCAGTCCTTGCAGGACGTGCTGCATCTCATCTGCGATCCTCGTGGTTTTAGCGGCGCTGGCGAAAGCGAATTGTATCGCGGCGCTGTCTGGATTGCCCCCATTCTTACCTGAAGCATGACTCTTCTCATCGGCGCATTGATCATCGGCCTCATTCTGGCTCTCCTGGCGCTCGGGGTGCTGGTGTCGTTTCGCATCTTTTCGATGCCAGACATCACCACGGACGGCTCCATCACGCTGGGCGCGTCCATCGCCGCCGTGTTGCTCGTGCAGGGCGTGAATCCCGTGCTCGCCACACTCGCCGGAGCGCTCGGCGGCGCTGCAGCAGGCGCGACCACCGGCATCCTGCACACGCAGTTCAAGATTAACTCGCTGCTCTCCGGCATCCTTGTGATGACCGCGCTCTATTCAGTCAACCTGCATGTCATGGGCCGCAGCAACGTACCGCTCATGCAGGCCACGACGCTCGCGAGTTTCGGCGAAAAGCTCGGCGAATGGCTCGTGGGCAGCAAAACGATCCACATCCTCGGCTGGCCCGTCGCCTCGGCCGATGCAGCGGTGCTCGTCCTCGCGCTCGGCTTCACCGCAGCAGCCGGTGCGGCGATGTTCGTCTTCTTCCGCACGCAACTCGGCACCGCGATGCGTGCCACTGGCGACAATCCACAGATGATCCGTGCGCTCGGCTCCAATGTGGAGCGCAACATCATCCTCGGCCTCGCGCTTTCGAATGGCTTCGTCGCATTGAGCGGCGCGCTGCTCGCCCAGTATCAAGGCTTCGCCGATGCGCAGATGGGCATCGGCATGGTCGTGTGGGGACTCGCCAGCGTCATCATCGGCGAGGCGCTCACCGGCACGCGCAGCCTCGGGCTCACCATCGTCGGCACCATCATGGGCTCCGTGCTGTTCCGCTTGCTCGTCGCCATCGCCCTGCGCTGGGGTTTGAACCCGAACGACCTCAAGCTCATCACCGCGCTCTTCGTCTTCGCCGCGCTCGTGCTGCCGGGCTTCATCGAGAAACTCAAGCGCCGCGCTCCAACCGCCACCTGATCCGCCATGCTCACGATTCGCGGCATCCGCAAAACCTTCAATCCCGGCACGGTCAACGAAGTCCGTGCGCTGCAGGGCGTTGATCTCACCATCGAGCCCGGATCGTTCGTCATCGTGCTCGGCATGAACGGCTCCGGCAAATCCACGCTGCTCAATGCCGTCGCCGGTTCGTTCTTCGTCGATGAAGGCACGCTCACGCTCGCCGGACACGACGTGACGAAGTGGCCGGAGCACAAGCGCGCGAAACTCATCGGCCGCGTGTTTCAAAATCCCTTCAGCGGCACCGCGCCGACGATGTCCATCGCGGAAAACTTCGCGCTCGCCAGCAAACGTGGGCACGCACGCGGTCTCGGCTGGGCTTTGGCACCTAACTTGATGAAGCCGCTGCGTGATCGCATCGCTTCATTGAAGATGGGACTCGAAGACCGGCTCGACAACGCCATCGGCTCCCTCTCCGGCGGCCAGCGCCAGGCGCTCACGCTGCTCATGGCCACGTGGTTGAAGCCAGAACTTCTCCTACTCGACGAGCACACTGCCGCGCTCGATCCCAAGAGCGCCGATCAAGTCATCCAGCTCAGCGACGAAGTGATCCAACGCGACAAGCTCACCACGCTCATGGTCACGCACTCGATGCAACAGGCCGTCAGCCTCGGCGACCGCATCATCATGATGAATCGCGGCCGCGTGCTGCATGACATCCGCGGCGCGGAGAAGAAACGCCTGCGCCCCGAGGACCTCATCGACCGTTTCGAAGAAGTGCGCCGCCGCGAATTGCTCGACGAAAGCGCCGCCGCGATGCTGAACGAGCTCTACATTTGACCCACCGTGAGCACGAACGCCAAAACCCTCACCCTGCGCAGCGATCTCGCCGAGTTGTCGCGGGTGAAGGTGCTTGTGGACGAGGTTTGTGATCAATCCCACGCCTCTGCGGCTGATTCATCCGCCCTGCACCTTGCGGTGGAGGAAATCGTCACCAACGTCATCACCTACGGCTACCCCGACGGCCCGCACCACACGTTTACCGTCTCCCTCGAAGCCATCTCTGGCGATCGAGTGCGCGCCATCGTGACGGACGACGCGCCTGCCTTCAATCCACTCGCGCGACCCGACGTGAACACGACACTACCGCTCGAAGAACGGCCCGTTGGTGGACTAGGCGTTCATCTGGTGCGCCAGCTTATGAATGTGTGCCTCTATGAGCATCGAGATGGCCGCAACATCTTCACCATGGAGCGCCAGCTCAATCGCGGCAGCGACTCCACAGCTCGCTTCGCTGCCACCAAGCTCGAATCTTCCGCCACACTCGCCCTCAGCGGCCGGCTCGATGGCTTGTCGAGTCCCGAACTCGAACAGCAAGTCCTTGCCCTGCTTACATCCGACATCCGCACGCTTGTCTTCGATCTCGCCGCGCTCGATTACGTCAGCAGCGCCGGATTGCGCATATTCATCCTCGCCGCAAAGAAGATGAAGGCCGCTGGTGGCGAAGCCAGGTTCGTCGCGCCTACGAGCGCTGTACGAAACATCTTTGAGATCACCGGCCTGCTCACCGCATTGGACGTAGCGCCACCAGCGTAATGTCATCGGCTTGCGGCGCATCACCTTGATGCGCCTGCACTGCCGCAACGATGCGTTTCACCGCGTCCTCGCTGTGGTTGAGCGCCAAGCCCTGCAAGCAGCGCTGAATGCCGTCGCTGCCAAACAGAGCCGCTTGTGCGTTCATTGATTCCGAAACGCCATCGGAATACACGATCAGTGTTTCATTCGACGCGAGCATGCGGCGCTGCGTCTTGAAGACCGTATCCTCAAACACGCCGAGCGGTGCCGCACGCGGCCCTTCGAGCCAAACAAGGCCGCCATCCGCTGAAACAACCGCTGGCAACGGATGACCGGCGTTGGCCCAGGTCAGTTCACCACTCGCTGGATCAAACATCACAGCGCACGCGGTCACGAACTGCATCGTTTCATTGCGCTCGCAGAGCAGATGGTTCGCCTGCGCCAGCAGTTCTCCCGGATCGTCCACTTTCCGCGCCAGTGTGCGCACCGCCATCGCCGCGAGCGCCATGAATACCGCCGCGGACACGCCTTTGCCCGATACATCACCCACCAGCGTGAAAAAACGGCCATCGGGCATGAAGAAGCCATCGTAGAGGTCGCCGCCCGCTTCTTTCGCCGGATCAATGTGCGCCGCGAAATCCACACGCCGCCGCTCCTGCTCATTCAACGCTGGTGGCAGCAAACTAAGCTGAATCTGGCCCGCGATGCGCAACTCGCTCTCAATCGCCTCACGCGCCGCCGTTTCCTGTCGCAACGCCGCGATGTGCTCCTGCAACCGCGCCACGAGAAACTCCATCGCCTGCGCCACAGCGCCCACTTCGTCGTCACGATCCGCCGCCTGCGACACGACCGGCCGATCCCAGCCTTCCTCGGAAAAATCACTGGTCGCGAGATCACGCAACGCATGCGCCAGACGTGCGAGCGGCTCCTTCAATTCCACATTGCTGAACGACACCCGCTCCGACAGCAGCGACGCCACATGCCGGTGCAGCGCGATCGCTAGTTGCGGATAGCAGCCCTCCACCTCACGCAGTTTCTCCGCTGTCAGTCGCCAGAGTTTTACCTCTCCCACCGCCTCCACCGTCGCCGTGCGGAGCTCGGATCTGTATAGAGCCATCTCGCCCAAGAACTGCCCTGCCCCCAGCCGCCGCAATTCCGCACGTCCTGCACCCTCCACCTCCAGCACCACGGCCAGCACGCCCGACTCGATCAGAAACATCGCATCCGCTGCATCGCTCTCACGAAATAGCACCTCCCCCGGTGCCAGCGCAACAGCCTCTAAAAACTCCATCCATGCGTGCTCGGCTGCCTCATCCGGCGCGAACGCCGCCAATGAAGCCGAGTAAAACAAGCGCTGTGAAAATGCGGATGGACTCACACGGTTGTTTCCCATGCCAATCGGTCTGCTGCAACTCACGATGCAAACAATGACGTCATCAGTCGCGCAAGTTAGACAATTGTGTGCTGTGCTCAATCCCTCTCCGCCACCATCAACCGCGTGAACTGGCCGTCGCTGGTGTTGTAGTAGATGCGTTTACCATCCGCGCTGAAGGCGGGATGCGGATCATTGCGCCGCCAGGAGCGCGCGCCGCGATTTTGCTCAAAGCTGTGCAGCAGCGTCCACTTGCCGCCATTCATGTCGGCCACCATGATGCCCCACTCGTTCGGCTTGCCGCCAACGGGCTCGGTCAGGCCATCGGTCACCATCAGCTTGCCATCGGGGCTGACGGAAGGGTGTGAGCCACGCAGATTCGGGATGTCTTTGAGTTTGGTGTAAGTGAATACGGGCTTGTCGGTGTCCATGGTGATGTTGCCGACTTCAAAGATGTGATGCGAGTCCGGCGTCCAGCCTGGATGGCCCCACTGACCGCGTTGCCAGATGCAGGCGGCTTGTTCAAAATCATAGCAGACGATGCCCTGGCGATGGCTGGCACTTTTGGCCATGTAGTCATCACCGCCATTGCCTGCGGCAATTTTGAAGAACACACGCTTCAAATCCGGACTGATCACCGGAAAGAAAATCGAGCACGGCTTCCCCGCGAACTCCTTCGCCAGCCATTCGCCATATTTCGCCTCCACCTCGCTGATTTTGGCCCGCGTGGTCGTCTGGCCCGATTTAGCATCCCAAACTTCGAGATCCCGAAACGGCCCCGGATTCCAATGGCAGCCATACATCGGCAGCAAATCGCCCTCGGGCCTGCCAAAGCCAACCTGATGATCCTCAGCCACGACTTTCTTATCCAGCGTCTCCACATCGACCACCACGACGCGCCATTTCTTATCGATCACTTCATGGTATGCCACCCGTTTGCCGCCAGAGAGCCATTGCTGGCATGCCACACGATGCGCGTCCTCCGTATGCACGTTCTCTGCCAACATCGTCTCCTTTCCCGTGGCTCGCTCGATCATGCGCACCTCGCCCACATAGCCCGCAGGGTCCGCTGAAGTGAAAAACAACACACGCTTGCCATCCGGGCTCTCAGGATTGGCCACATAGTAGCTGTGAATCGAATGCCGACCTTCCACCCCCGACACGGGCTTGATGCTCACATCCTTCGCCCACGCCGCGACTGGATCATCCGCCAAACAACGAACAGCCAACAGACCAACGAGAGCAAAGAAGTGTTTCATGGCGACATGAACGCGCGCGCACGATCAAATCATGCCAGCACTTCACTGATGACATTCCCGTGAACATCGGTGAGGCGGCGATCCACGCCGTTGGTGCGCACGGTGAGCTTCGTGTGGTCGATGCCGAGGAGGTGCAGGATGGTGGCGTGCATGTCGTAGCCGGTGGTGATGTCTTGCTGGGCTTGGTAGCACCAGTCGTCGCTTTGGCCGTGGGCGATGCCTTGCTTCACACCAGCGCCCCAGAGCCAGCTCACGAAGCTGCCGCAGTTGTGGTCGCGGCCGAGTGAGCCTTGTGAGAACGGTGTGCGGCCAAACTCGGTGGTCCAGACGACGAGGGTGTCCTCGGCGAGGCCGCGCTGGCGGAGGTCGCGCAGCAGGGCGGCGATGGGCTTGTCGATGCTGGCGGCCATAGGCGGGAGTTGTGTGGGGATGTTGCCGTGGTTGTCCCAATTGTTCGTTGCGCCCTCGGGGCCGCTCCAGACTTGCACGAAGCGCACGCCACGTTCGATGAGGCGCGTGGCGAGCAGGCAACGTTTGCCAAAATCAGCGGTGGCTTTGTCGCTGCTGTCGAGACAGTAGGCCTGGCGTGCGGACTCGGGCTCGCGCATCACGTCGAAGGCTTCCGGCGCGCTGAGCTGAAGCTTCGCTGCGAGTTGATAGCCGGCAACGCGGGCATCGAGACGCGAATCGCCGGGATGCTGCGCGGCGTGCGCATGATTCATTTGGTTCAGCAAGGCGAGACCGTCGCCATCGGCCTGACGCGTGGCGAAGGCGAACTTTTCGCTGGCAAAGAGGTCGGGGATGGGTTGCGACGCGCCTGCTTTGATGACCGTCCCCTGATGCACGGCGGGGAGGAAGCCGGAGGTGAAGCAACCGCGTCCGTTGTAGGGCAACCCGCGCGCATCGGGCAGCACGATGAAGGTGGGCAGGTTGTCGGTGAGATTGCCGAGCGCATAGGAAATCCATGCGCCCATGCAGGGGAAGCCGGGCAGCAGGAAGCCGTTGTTCATGAGGTAGGCGCTCTGACCATGCACATTGGACCGGCCCTGCATCGCCATGAGAAAGGCCATCTCGTCCACGAGCTTTGCCTGCTCGGGAAACAAGCTGCTCGCCCACTTGCCGCTTTGACCGTGCTGCTTGAACTCGAACGGGCTCTTCATCAGCGGCCCCTGCATGCCGGTCGCGCCTTCGATTTTCACCTTCGAGCCGAGCTTCTGCCCGTGCTGTTTCGTCAGCATCGGTTTGTAATCCCAGAGGTCCATCGGGCTCGCGCCGCCATTCATGAAGAGCTGAATGACGCGCTTCACTTTTGCCGGATGATGAATTCCGCCATTGAATTCCGGCCTCGGCACCGGGACGCTGGCGGAGGCATCGCGAACGAGCAGTTGCGAAAGCGCGACTCCCGCGAATCCGCTGCTGATGCCAGCGAGAAGGTCACGTCGGGTGTGAAGTGGAGGTGTGTTCATCGGGTTCAGTGGTGGAGGCATTCAGCGGAGCACTTCGCCTTTCGTCGCGTCGGCAGGCACATCGAGCATCTGCATCTGGCACACGGTCTTGAAGCGCGCGTGGTCGGCGAATTCCCACACGACTTTCTTGTCGCGCGTGACCTCGAAGACCATCGGTTGCTTGCCCTCGAAACCGTGGCCGAGGTAGTTGCCGATGACGGTGTTGCCATTGGGCAGACGCTGGATACCCATCGGGATGCGCAGTGGGTTGCCGGGGATTTCGTTCTCCGCAATCTGCCAGACGGTCTTCAAGTTTTCGTCGAGTTCGACGATGCTCGTCTTGTCCCAAAGACTGACGATGAGATGCCCATCCGGCAGCTTCACGACTTCACCTGGGTGCCCGTCAAAGGCAACCTCGCGCAACTGCGCACCGTCGGCATCGAGTTCCACCACCTTCTTCTCATCCATCAGGCAGACCCAGTAATGGCCATCGCTCGTGCGCCGCGCACCGCGAAACTGGTGACTCACCACCTTGGGCGATGACTTCACTGGCATCTCCTTCACCACCTTGCCATCGCGACCCACGGCCACGATGCGGCCCGTGACGCACTCGGCCACGAGCACGTTGCCATCGGGCAAAGGCTGGCAGGAATGCACCAGCGCCTTCTCCGGCGCTTGGTATTCCCACACCACCTTCTTATCCATCGTCACCTCCGCCGCTCCGGTAATCTGACTGAAGAGCACGTTCCCATTTGGCAGCAACCAGCAATCCTGCGGCGTCTTCGCCGGAAACTCCCATTCAATTTCACCCTTGGCCGAGAGAATGGCCACGCGGTTGCCCTTGTAGTCGGTGAGCAGAACGCGGTGAGAAATGGGTGCGTCGGCTGCGTGCAGCGCGGCGAGCGGCGCGAGGACGAGCGCGGTGAGGAGAACGGAAATAGATTTCAGCATGGCAAAAGGCAATCGTCGTGGTGGACGAACCTTAACGGCCACGGTGCTGAGAATCTACCTTCTTAGCGCATTGATCAGCTCATCCACCTTGTTGATCAAATCCTGCATCTGCTGCTGGTTGTAGCCGCCATCGGCTCCGATGCCCAGCGTGCCGACACCGTTGCTGTTGTTGCTCGTTTGGGACAAGGCATTCGCGATGGCGTTGTTGAGGTCGTTGAAGGTCGCTCGTTGCTGGATGTCGGCATTGAGCGAGGTGAGCTGGCTGCGCATCTCCGCACTGGAGGCAGGCGAATTGTTCGCGGGTTTGGATGGGTCGAAGGGCATGACGTTTCAGAAGATGATGAGACTCGGAGACTGGGAGAGGGGGAGATAACTCAGAAGGCCGATGCGGGAGCGATGAGCCAGTCTCCTTGTCTCATCGTCTCCCCATCTCCTTGTCTGGCTTGGCTACGGACTCACCGTGACCTTCACCACATCGGTCCAGTCGCCGTTCGGGGTGCCTTTGTCCCAGAATCTCATGCGGTATTCGCGGACTTCGGGCGTGGCTGCGACCAGCAGCGGGCGCTCGTCTTCATACGGACTCTCGGTGTCGATGGCGAGGAACTCCCAGGCTCCGGTGCCGCGACGGCTTTCGATATAGACGCCCATGTGGTTGTATTTGTAGAAGGTGAGCTTCACGCATTGGCAGCCTCCGCCTTGCAGCAGGTCGGCGCTGAACTTCGGCAGGGCTTTCTCGGTTTCGGCGGAGCCGACGATGCCGAGGTCGGTGCCGATGGCTTCGGTGTAGCCTGCGCTGAGTTTCATCTTCGCGATGAGGGCGAAGATGCGCGTGAGCACGCCGGGTAGCGCAGCGGTGACACCGGCTGGCAAGGCGGGCGCGGTGAAGGTGGGCAGCACCATCGCGCCACTGCCGGAGCCTGCGAGCACGTCATCCACGGCATCGGTGGTGCTGGGGGAGAAGTTGCGCACGGCGGCGAGCCAGGTGCCGAGGACGTAGTTGCCGTATTTGGCGTCGTTCACGCTGGCGGTGATGTCGCCCGCGATGACGCCGAGGGCGGCACCGTGGATGGGCAGTTTCACCGCGTAGTTGTCGAGCCAGTTCACTTGGTCGCCGATGCGGCTGGGGTAGTAGGTTTGTCTTTTCATTTTGGATTTAGGTTTGGGTTGAGGAGAAAAATAGTCGGACGGCTGGTCCCAAGTGCCGCTGTCCCATTGGCCGTT
>CANIBP010000067.1 GCA_947466075.1 Verrucomicrobiaceae bacterium | reverse complement strand
CGGTTAGCCGTGGAGCCGTGGAGCCGTGGAGCCGTGGAGCCGTGGAGCCGTGGAGCCGTGGAGCCGTGGAGCCGTGGAGCCGTGGAGCCGTGGAGCCGTGGAGCCGTGGAGCCGTGGAGCGTGATTGCGGTAGGCTTCATTGGCGGCGTTTTTAGCCGCAACCTCAAAAACCTACAAGAATGTTTTTTGACAGCGGGCAGCCGACTCGGCCAAAGAATTCATGCTCAATGCCTTAATACTCTCAATTTTCTGCGTCCTTAGGCATTCGGCCAACTCCAAAACCGAGGCCAAAATCGCGCATTTGCCCCATCCAAACAGATTAAAACAAGAGATAACGAAGAGAACGGAGATCTGAAAATTCTCCGTTACCTCTGTTAGCTCCTGTTTAAACTCTTCTTATGCTCCTAACCGCGTTACTCCCTCCCCATGCCTGAAGCACCTTCCAACCAAGCGGCTCCTCGTTCGCCCCAGACGAACGTGCGAGTCGATGCTTGGACATTCGACGTCGGTGATGCCGGGCGCACAGTTGAAAGCTTTGCCGAAACGGCCATTCATCGGGTAGAGACCGCTTGGGATGGCGGCGTGGACATCGTGCTCATGCCTGAGTACCTTTGGGCAGGCTTGGAGCCATGCCTTCCGCCGGGAGCCGACATGGAAAACATCGCCAAAGTCGTGTGGATTGATCTCATGCCCAAGCTCAAGCAGCGGCTCTCGCGCAAAGGCAAACACGTCGTCCTTGGCACCGCACCATGGCTCGATCCGGTAAACAACCATCTCCACAATCGCGCACTCATCTTCAGCGATGGCCGAGTGCTTCATCAGGACAAGCTCTTCCTCACCCCATGGGAGTCCGAATTCAGAGCAGGCCGGGAGTTGTATGTGTTTGAGATGGCAGGGCTGCGTGTGGCCGTCGTTATTTGCCTGGATATTGAAATTCCTGAAATCAGTTCCCGGCTACGTGGGCTGAACATTGATCTTCTTCTCGTGCCCACCGCCACTGAGACCAGCTACGGCAGCGAACGCGTCAATCGCTGCGCTTCCGCACGGGCCGTCGAACTCGGCTGTGCCGTCATCGTTTGTCCGCTGGTCGGTAAGTGCGATGCCAGCATGGTCCCGCTGAACCTCGGCAAACTCGCCCTCTACCTGCCCGCACAAGAGGCTTTCGACTCATTGCAGCGCACGGAAGCAACGAAGCTTATCCAGAGTGGCTGGCATCTTCTCAGCACCAGCATTCCTGAAGCGCTCATTCGAGAAGCTCGACAGCATCGGCACGAAACGAATCCCTCCCAATTGAGCGTGAACCTCAACCCGGATGATATCCAGTTAGAAGACATCGCCCGTAAGACAGCCCAAGCGGCGTCACGTCGAAAACGCCTCTAAACTCGTGAGCGTGGGGTGGAGAATGCAAAAGTGAGGCCTTGGCCCGGCTACTTCCCCGCCTTCTCCACTGCTGTGACAATCGCGTCTGCAATCGCTCGCATGCCCTTGTCACCCGGATGCCTTGCCACACCTTCGTGCTCGAACTTCCGCTCTGATCGGGCATAGTTCGCCTCGTCCTTGCCCAGCATGCTGATGTCCACAAACACGCCGCCCGTTGCTTCGCACGCTTCTTTCAGAATCGTGTCCTTCGTCGCATCCGCAAAGAAGCAGCTTCGCACATAGAGCGTGGCCTGGCCGTCGCGCTTTAGCAGCGTCAGCAGTTTAACCATCGCCTCCTTGAACTGCGTCTTCGCCTCCGGCGTCTTCAACGCAGGCACATTCTCACCAATCGCCAGGATCACCGTGTCAGCTTTGAAGGCCACTTCGTTCGTCAGCTTTGCCGCAGCATCGAAAGTCGCGTAGTTCCGCTCCAATTCCGCCACATTCGCCACGAGTAACTCCGGCTTCACTCCACGCTGCTTCGCAATGGCCTCCACCACGAGATGCACGTAATCCTTCGCCTCAGCGCTTGCCGCCATGCCCCAGTTCCCCGTCCACGAAACCTTCGTCGAAGGCCCATGCCGCGTGATGCTATTGCCAATAAACAGCAACCGCTCGCCTTTTCCGGCCTGAGCATGAAGCAAACTGGTGGATGCCAGCAGGATCGTGAGGAGCAAAGAAAAAAGGCGGAAATTCATTGGGGGAGATCTGCCCGTGAATAGTTAGGCTAGTTCCGCACCTCGTTCACAAACTCCTCCATCAAATCCATCGCCTTCGCGATGAGTTCGGGAGCGGTGGCGTAGCAGCAGCGGACAAAACCTTCACCAGCGCTGCTGAATGCGCTGCCGGGAACAACCGCGACGCTTTTCTTCTCCAGAAGCTGGATGGCGAATTCTTTGCTGGTGAGGCCGGTGCTGCGGATGTCCGGGAAGACGTAGAAGGCACCGCCGGGATTGAAGCAGTGCAGTCCCATGCCGTTGAGTCGGCTGACGATGAGGTTGCGACGCTGCTCGTAGCTTTGGCGCATGTCTTCGTAGGCGGTCTCGCCCATTTTCAGCGCTTCGATGCCGGCCATCTGGCTCATGATCGGAGCGCAGAGCATGCAGTATTGATGAATCTTCATCATCGCCTCACGCAACGGCGCAGGAGCACAGGCATAGCCGAGACGCCAACCAGTCATGGCAAAGGCCTTGCTGAAACCGTGCAGCAGCACGGTGCGCTCACGCATGCCGGGATACTCGACGATGCTCTTGTGCTTGCGACCGTCATACAGCAACTCGCTGTAAATCTCGTCGGTGAAGACGAGCAAGTCGTGTTTCACCGCCAGCGCGGCGATCTTCGCCAGTTCTTCCTCCGGCATGATGCCGCCGGTGGGATTCGTGGGGAAGTTCATCGCGATGACCTTGGTCTTCGGAGTGATGGCTTTCTCCACATCGGCGGCCATCAGCGCGAATTCGTTTTCCTCACGCGTCTGAACCACAACGGGCACGCCATAAGCCATCTTGATGCTCGGTGAGTAGCTCACGTAGCACGGCTCATGATAGATCACTTCGTCGCCGGGATTCAGCACCGCACGGAAGGCGATGTCGAGCGCCTCGGACACACCAACGGTGACGAGGATCTCCGTCTTCGGATCGTAGGTGGTGCGGAAGTGCTTCGTGACATACTCGCTGATGAGTATGCGCAGCGATTCGAGACCGAGGTTCGAGGTGTAGCTCGTCTGGCCTTTTTCCAGCGAGCGGATCACCGCCTCGCGGATCGGCCACGGGGTCGGTTTGTCCGGCTCGCCGACGCCGAGCGAGATGACATCGGTGCGGCCGATGACGAGTTCAAAGAAGTCGCGGATGCCGGAACGCGGCAGATCGCGAATGATATGAGAAATTTTATTGTCGTAGTCCATGACCTCAGGTTCCTTGCCACTCATGGAGCCACCAGCAGGCGCTCTTCATCGCCACCGTCGTTCGACAGAAACCCGTTTTCTTTGTACGCCTTCAATTGAAAGCGCGTGGCTGTGGACAGTACACCACCGAGGGTGCTGAGCTTTTCGGCCACAAAAGTCGCCACATCGAGCAAGTCTTTGCCCTCGACGATCACCGCGAGGTCATAACCGCCGCTCATCAGGTAGCAGTCGCGCACCTGATCAAACTTCGAGATGCGACGTGCCAGACGATCAAAGCCGCCATCACGTTCCGGCGAGATGCGCACCTCAATCAAGGCCGTCACCCGACGGTCCCCTGCCTTTAGGCGATCCACCACGGCACTGTAACCCAAAATCGTGCCATCGGCCTCTGCGGCGGCGATTTGCGCGGCCACGTCGGCTTCTGAAATGCCCATGGCGAGGGCGATCTCTTTGGGAGTGCGGTTGGAGTTATTGCGAAGCAGTTCGATGAGCGGGTCCATGGTAAGGGCGGCGATTCTAACGCGAGAGCTTGGTTTGAACAGCGGAAACCAGAATGAACATTGAACTTTGAACCCAGAACATTGAACATCAAAGAATGCGCGCCACCGCCATCCAGATCATCGAAAAGCTCACGCTAGCAGGCCACACGGCTCTGCTGGCGGGTGGTTGTGTGCGCGACATGCTGCTGGGGCGTGAGCCGAAGGATTTCGATGTGGCGACGAGTGCGACGCCTGAACAGGTGGTGAAGCTGTTTCCCGGTGCACAGACCGTGGGGGCGCATTTTGGTGTGGTGATCGTGCGGCTGAACCATGAGCACGTCGAAGTCGCCACGTTTCGCAGCGACGGCAGTTACAGCGATGGCCGCAGGCCTGACAGCGTGACCTACTCCACGCCTGAACTCGATGCCGAGCGCCGCGATTTCACCATCAACGGCCTGTTCTTCGATCCGCTCACGGATCGCGTGATCGATTACGTCGGCGGTCAGGTCGATCTGCGCATGGGCCTGCTGCGTGCCATCGGCGTGGCGAAAGATCGTTTTGAAGAAGACCATCTACGGATGCTGCGGGCGATTCGTTTTGCCACCGTGCTCGGTTTCGACATCGAGCATGCCACTTGGGAGTCCATCTGTGGCTTGGCCGAGAAGATCAAGAGTGTGAGCATCGAGCGCATCCGCGAGGAGTTCGTCAAAACGATGCTCAGCCCGAATCGCGTGCGCGGTTTCGATCTGCTGGTGAACAGCGGCCTCATGGCGCAGTTCCTGCCGGAAATCCTCGTGCTGCAAGGCTGCGAACAGCCGCCGCAGTTCCATCCCGAGGGCGACGTGTTCATCCACACGCGGCTCATGCTCAGCCTGCTGCCCGCCGATGCCTCACTGCCGCTGGTGATGAGCGTGCTGCTCCACGACATCGCCAAACCGGCCACGCAGACGCGCGATGCCGACACGGGCCGCATTCGCTTCAACGGTCACGACAAACTCGGCGCTGAAATGACCGGTCAAATCATGCGACGGCTGAAATTCTCCAACGACACCATCGAACCCACCGTCGTCGCCGTGGAGAACCACATGGCCTTCATGAACGTGCAAAAGATGCGAACCGCGACGCTGCGCCGCTTCATGGCACGTTCGTCCTTCGATGACGAACTAGCCCTGCACCGCGTCGATTGCCTCGGCTCGAACGGTTTCACGGACAACTACCAGTTCCTGCTCGCCAAGAAGGAGGAATTCGCCAGCGAACCACTGCTGCCGCCGCGCCTCATCAGCGGTGCCGATTTGATTCAGAAAGGCTGGCACGCTGGCAAAGCCCTGGGCCGCCTGCTGACCACGCTGCAAACCTTGCAACTCGAAGGCACGCTCAAGACGAAGCAAGAAGCACTGGCATGGGTCGCTCATCATGCGCCCGTGCCGGACGTGTTTGAGGCGGTGGAGGAGTAGCCCTCTCCAATCTCACTTGGTTGCCAGCGCTTCGGTGCGCTTCTCGGGGCTCAATCGCCGCATGGCAGCGACCTCGCGATGGAAGGCTTCGAGATCACCATTGTGGTTCTTCAGCAGGCGCTCAAAGCCCGGCACCAGTGTGTAGTAAGTCGCGACGGTGTTGAGGCGGGCGTTGTTCCAGTGCTGCGCGGCGGCATGCTCCAGTCGGCTCTGTCCTGCCTTATGGCGCAATTCATCGGCTTCGTGCAGCATTTCTTCAAAGGCTTGGTGCTTGGCCAGACGTTCGGTTTCAATACTGCGGTAGGTGCAGGCATACACGCCGTTCAATTTTTCCCGAGTACGCAGCAGGAGAGAGATCACCTCACGGCCTTTCTTCAAACTGGCTTCGTAGGCACGCAGGCCGCTCAGATCGTTCTTGGAGCGATACCAGCGGCGCACACCGTCCTCGGCATTGGCGGTGGCGAAGGCTTCATTGAAATCGGTGTCACCAGGAATGAAGACTTTGGCGTGGGTGAGTTCGTGGAAGACGAGTTCGGCCAGCTCCCCATCACTGCGATGCAGGAAGGTGTTCAGCACGGGGTCTTTAAGGTAGCCGAGCGTCGAGTAGGCATCGACACCGCCGACAAACACATCCAGCCCCTGCTTGCGCAGCCGTGCGCCCTCGCGCTGCGCTGTTTTTTCATCGAAGAAGCCGCGATACTTCAAACTGCCGACCAGCGGATACCACCAGGTCTTTGCCTCGATGGAGAATTCCGGCGCCGCAAACACCACCCACACAACGTAGGGCCGTTTCAGATCGCAGTACTTGCCGAAACTCTTCGTCGGCAGGTGCAGTGTACTGGCGGCAAAGGCGCGCAGTTCCTCGATGAGCAGCAGCTTGCGTTTGACCTCAGCGCCGATGGTGGGATCTGCCAGCACTGTGGCATTGGGCCGGGATTTGCGCGATAGCTCCATCTGCCCGCTGATGGCCTGGGTATAAAACGACAGGGTGCTGCATGAGCACACCAGCAGTGTGGTGAGGAGCGCGAACCAGTTGCGTGCAGGCATCATCGCTCCAGTGTAGCTTGCCACTTCCAACCGACAAACAGCAATGTCCTTCATCCACGACGATTTCCTGCTCTCCACCAAGGCTGCCAGCCGCCTGTACCACACCTTTGCCAAGAACGAGCCGATCCTGGACTATCACAATCACCTGCCGCCGAAGGACATCGCGCAAAACCGGCAGTTCAAAAACCTGTTCGAGATATGGCTCGAAGGCGACCACTACAAATGGCGCGCGATGCGCTGCAATGGCGTGCCGGAGGAGTTCATCACGGGTAATGCCAGCCCGCGTGACAAATTCATGGCCTGGGCCAAAACCGTGCCACACACACTCCGCAACCCGCTCTACCACTGGACGCACCTCGAACTGAAGCGCTACTTTGGCATCGACACGCTGCTGGATGAAAAGTCCGCCCCGGCGATCTGGGAGCAGACCGAGGCTGCACTAGCGAAGCCTGAGATGAGTGCCCGCGGCATTCTGCGCACGCAGAAGGTGAAAGCGCTCTGCACCACGGATGATCCCATCGACTATCTCGCCTGGCACCGCCAATGCGCGGCAGATGGCCTGGAAGTCGGCGTGTATCCCACCTTCCGCCCGGACAAGGCGCTGACGGTGCATCTGCCCGAGGCTTGGAACGCGTGGTGCGACAAACTCAGTGCCGCCAGCGGCATCGAGGTGAAGAGTTATGCGACTCTGCTCGATGCGCTGAAACAACGTCACGATTTCTTCCACAGCATCGGCGGGCGCTTGAGCGATCACGGCTTGAACTACTGCCATGCGAACTTCGTCAGCGATGCTGAGGCCGAACGCATCTTCCAAAAAGCTCGCAGCGGCACCGCTGCGAGTGCGCAGGAGCAGGATCAGTTCGCCAGCAACATCATGCTACACGTTGGACGCCTGAATGCAGAGAAGAGCTGGACGATGCAGCTTCACCTCGGCCCGGTGCGCAACAACAACAGCCGCCTTGCCCGCCAGATCGGCGCAGACGTCGGCTGTGACAGCATTGGCGACTATCCACAGGCGGAGACGCTCTCGCGTTTCCTCGACCGCCTCGACACCGAGAACGCTTTGCCCAAAACCGTGCTCTACAACGTCAATCCCGCGCATAACTACGTGTTCGGCACCATGGCCGGCAATTTCGCCGATGGCACAACCCCCGGCAAAGTGCAGTTCGGCTCCGCATGGTGGTTCGTGGATCAGAAGGAAGGCATGGAGTGGCAAATCAACGCGCTAAGCAATCTCGGCCTCCTCAGTCGCTTCATCGGCATGCTCACCGACAGCCGCAGCTTCATGAGCTTCCCCCGCCACGAATACTTCCGCCGCACGCTGTGCAATCTGCTCGGCGCTGACATCGAATCCGGTGCCATACCCAATGACGACGCCCTCGTCGGCAGCATGGTGAAGAACATCTGCTACGCGAATGCGCAGGCTTATCTGGGCCTGAAGGTGTCCTAGCCCACGAACAGGCACGAAAGCCTGAGATTTGACGTCACGATGAAATTCTCTCGCCGTGCACCTTGAGACTTGGTAGTCTTTCCCCACCTCTGGGTTGTCCGCCTAGAAAATGCCGCATGAAAAACATCCCACAGCCACCAAGCTCCGCAGGGATAGTATCATCACCTGCGACGGTGACCCGCGATGAGCGTGTGCGCTGTGATTTCCTGCACAGTCTGCTCGATTACATACCGGACAGGATTTACTTCAAGGACAAGCAAGGCCGCTTCATTCTCGTTAGCAAAGCTGAAGCCGATTACCTCGGTGCCCAGGATGCGGCGGAGATTGTTGGCAAAAGCGACTTCGATTTCTTCGACAAGGAACTCGCCCAAGCCGCCTTTGATGACGAGCAGGAGGTGATGCGTACCGGCACGGCCATCACGGGCAAAGTGGAAGAGAAACTGCTGCTCGATGGCCGCACTGGCTGGGCCTTGGTGGCAAAAATTCCGATGCGCGATGGTGAGGGCGAAATCATCGGCACCTGCGGCATCTCCAAGGACATCACCCGGCTGCGGGAGACGCAGGACTCGCTGCACGAGGCGCTTTCTGCCGTCGCCTCGCAGAAGAGCCAGTTGTCCAAGTCACTGACCGAACTCAACAAGGCGCATCAGGAACTTAAAACCGCGCAGGAGCAGTTGCTCGATTTTCAAAAGCTGCAAGGCCTGGCCCGGCTTGCCTTTGGTGTCGCACAAGAGATTCAGAATCCGCTCTCCACGCTCGAACTCGGCCTTGGTTTCTTATCCAATCAGCCAAGCGTTGTTCAGGACGAAGCCGCCGCTCCAGCGCTCACCGGCATGGCAGAAGCGATCGCCCGTGTCGAGGCGGTCATCCGTGCACTGATGGACGGAGCTATATCGACCGGCATCGCCTTAAAGCCCGGCGAAGCCGCCGAGATCGTCCGTCAAGCCGTGGATCGGATCAAAGAATCGAAATCTGCCAAAACCCAAGAATGATGGGGACAGATTGCGGCCTGGGCTGTGGATGATGTTCGTGACCTACCGCTTCATTTCACCGTCCACGATACGCATCGCACCACGTGGGTTTGAATCTTTGAGCAGCTCTGGCAGCGCATCTTCAGGGAAGCTTTGATAGCTCACCGGACGCACAAAGCGGTAGATGCTTGCCGTGCCGATGCTGGTGAAGAAACTGTGGCTCGCAGCCGGATACGGGCCGCCGTGATGCATGGAGGGACAAACTTCGATGCCGGTGGGGAAACCATTGAAGATGATGCGTCCGACTTTCTTCTCCAAGACGCGCACTAGTGGTGCAAACTCGCGCAGATCCTGCTCTGTGCCATGCAGTGTCGCGGTGAGTTGGCCTTCGAGGCTGTTCGCGTAACGAAGCATGTCTTCGATGCTTGTGCATTGCGTGATGATCGAGCAAGGGCCGAATACTTCTCGTTGCAGTTCGGAGTTGCCTTCTAACACGTCAATGGTGGTGGTGAAGATGCGGCACGCGGCTTGCGAAGCAGTTTCGCTCGGAGGTGTTTCAGATTGTCCGGCTAGTTCGAGACCATCTATAGTTTGCCACACGGCGGTGCCAGCATCGTAAGCTTCGCAAATGCCGCGATGCAGCATCGTCTGTGGTGCCACTTTGCCAGCGAGCGCTGCTGCATTGCTGATGAATTGGTTCAGTTCCGTTCCTTTCAGGCCCAGCACGACAGCGGGATTCGTGCAGAACTGGCCCACCCCCATCGTGACCGAACCGACGTAGGCTTCCGCGATCTTCGACGCACGCTCCTTGAGCGCACCAGGCAGCACAAACACTGGATTCACCGATCCCATCTCCGCGTACACCGGAATTGGATGCGGACGTGCGGCAGCGACATCCATCAATGCGCGACCACCACGCAACGAACCCGTGAATCCGACCGCCTGCGTGAGCGGATGCTTCACCAGCGTGGTGCCGATATCGTTACCCTTACCGTGTAGCAGCGAAAAACTACCCGCAGGCAGTCCGACCTTGTGCAGCGCATTCACAATCGCACGACCCAGCATCTCGCAGGTGCCAGGATGCGCCGGATGACCTTTGACCACGACGGGACAACCTGCTGCCAGCGCACAGATCGTATCCGTGCCAGTCACGCCAATGGCGAAGGGAAAATTGCTCGCGCCAAAGACCACCACTGGACCGATGGGCAGCATTACGCGCCGCACATCGGGCTTCGGCAGCGGCTGGCGGTCTGGAATGGCATGATCAATGCGCGCATCCGCCCACGAGCCTTCACGGATCAATGCCGCGAACAGCTTGCACTGACCAATCGCCCGCCCGCGCTCACCGGTGAGTCGTGCCATTGGCAAAGCGGTCTCCGCATGCGCACGTTCGAGTAGTGCATCACCCAGCGCGGTGATTTCATCCGCGATCGCATCCAGTAACGCCGCACGCGTCTCTGGCTTGGCGAGACGCAGACCGTCGAACGCTGCTTCAGCCGCCTGCAAAGCCTCATCCGCCTCCGCATGATTGGCGTCACCGTAGGCTGGCTCAAGCTTTGCGCTCGTGGTGGGATTGAAGGCGTGGAATAGATTGCCGCGCGCGGCTGCTTCGCGGCCTGCGATGAAGTGGTGTCCGGTGAGTGTCATGGTGGTAGTCTCTAAAAGCGAAATGCGGTTTCGTCCAGCAATCGTGCGCCGTGCCAGAAACGGGCGATGCCGAAGGTGTTCTTATCCTTGTCGTGGCGATAGACGATGCGATACGGATAAACCACGATCTCCCGTGTTATCGCGTCATCAAACTCTGGTACAATGCGCCCGCGTTCAGGAAACTGGGCAAGCGATTCTGCGGCGCAGATCAATTTGTCGCCAAATCGGCGTGCCGCCTGCGGATTGTCGATGGAGATGTATCGAACGATCTCCTCCAGATCTTGAAGCGCACGTGGCGAAATGATCACCCGACAATCCATGACGGCATCATTTCACGCACTTTGTCCAAAGAAACACCTTCACCGCGATCCAACTGCTCAAAACCTTCGCGAACACCGGCGATAAATTCAATCTCACGAGCCATATCAGTGAGAGGCATGTCCTCCGGCAGTTTCTCAATCAAGTCGATGGCGATCTGGCGGTTGCTCATGGTTGAATTATGTCAGATTTCAAGATCTCGGCAAGGCCCGATCAGGCCATCGGATTCATCAGTGTTCCGATGCCTTCGATGGTGATTTTGATGATGTCACCGCTTTGCAGTGTGAATTCGTCGCCGGGCACGATGCCGGTGCCGGTCATGAGGAAGGTGCCGGTGGGGAATGTGTTGTCACGATAGAGGAAACCAGCGAGTTCACTCGGCGTGCGCTTTAATTGAGACAAGGTCGTTTCACCTTCGAAAGCGGCGGCTCCGGCGCGGTCGATTTGCAGGTGGATGCGAGTCGTGGGAGCGGGAGGCTCGGTTTGGATCAAGATCGCTGGACCAAGGGCAGCGCAGAGCTTGAAACACTTCGCTTGCGGCAAATAGAGCGGGTTTTCGCCTTCGATGTCGCGGCAGGAGAGGTCGTTGCCAACGGTGTAGCCGATAATTTCGCCACGGCTATTGATGCAAAGCGTGAGTTCAGGCTCGGGCACCATCCATTTCGAGTCACTGCGCAGATGCATCGGCTGGCCGGGACGCGCGACACGCTGTGGTGTGGCTTTGAAGAAAATCTCAGGTCGTTCAGCGGCATAGACGCGATCGTAGAAGCTACCACCGCCCGCATCCTTTGATTCCTCCATACGGGCAGTGCGACTGCGGAAATAGGTGACGCCTGCGGCCCAGACTTCCTGAGAAACGATGGGCGCTAGAATGCTACTTTCTACCGGAGCGCTTACGCTCGGTGTGGATGAAGCGATTTGGGCCAGATGCGCCGCGAGATTCGGCGTTTCAAGCAAGGCGTCCCAGTTTGTTTCGGGGACGGCATGCCAAGTGCCTGCGTTTTGAATGACGATGCCGGTGGTGATGCGGTAAAGAAGCATGGTTCTCAGACTAAATGGCGGAGTGCACCGCGCAACTCAAGTCACTTACGAATCTTTGAGAGCGCTTCATCCAGGCCATGCAGGCAAGTCGTCCAGTGAATATCCAATTCGGGCAATCGCTGCTGGTAGGAAGCGGCAGCACGTCCACCCACGATGAGCGCCATGCTGGAGGGCAGCAGTTCGCGCATGCGGCTGAGCATTTCCTGAATAGTCGGGCATCCTTCAGGATAAACAACACTCAGCGCCACGGCGCTGGCTTTGCGGCTATTGGCGCAGGCGGAAATCTCCTCCACCGGCAGATTGGGTCCCAGATAGGTCACATGCCAGCCAAGGTCACGCGCTGTGGAAGTGACGATTAAAGCGCCCAGTTCATGAATCTCTCCTGCTGGCGTCGCCACAATCAATTCTGGCGCATTCACGGCCAATTGACTTCCTGGCACAGGGGAGAGCAAAATCTCACGAATCACCACGGTGGCGATGTGCTCGTGGCTCGGCCGCAGACTGCCATGCTGCCAGCTTTCGCCGATTTTAACGATCAGCGGGCAGATCACCTGATGCAGCATGCCGCGCTGTCCTAACTGCAGACGTGCCTGCAGCAGCACCTGCCGCAGGCCATCGGCATCATATCGTTTTGAAGCTTCAATGGCGGCTTCCACAAACTGCTCAGACGACTCCAACCCAGCCACAGTCGGGTGAGTCGCCTGCGCATTGGAAGTATTGACCAAAGCCTCCAGTTCCTCAGTCGGTAGCTTCGCCACACCACCGATGCGGTGGCCGTTTTCCGTCAGTTCACGCAGCAGTTTGAGGCGTTTGATGGCCTCCTCGCAATACATCCGCCGATTCGTGTCCGTCCGCGTCGGGCTGAGTGCCCCATAGCGCCGCTCCCAGATGCGGATGACGTGCGCGCTGAGGCCACTGAGGCGGCTGGCAAGCTGGATGGGACAGGACATGAGTGAGAAAAACGAATGGCAGTTGCCACTTGAGGCAGAAGCTGGAACGATTACGCATTGCGGCCGCCTCTGGCTACTGTCTTGTCACATTTTCCGCCACATGCTGAACTATATCTGGGCCACACTTCTCTTTGTTGGACTGCTCGTCGCTGGCCTCGTTGGCCGTGTTTCGGGTGATGCCAGTGTCATCGACGCCGCCATGAAGGGCGCGGAAAAAGCCGTCATGGGCATCGCTCTGCCACTGGCAGGCATGATGATGTTCTGGCTCGGTGTCTTGCGCCTGCTGGAAAAAGCCGGAGTGCTGGAGGCCGTGGTACGCCTGCTCTCACCACTGCTACGCCGTTTGTTTCCTGATGTTCCCACCGGCCACCCGGCGGTGAGCGCGATGGTGATGAATCTGTCCGCCAATATGCTCGGCCTCTCGAACAACGCAACGCCGCTGGGTCTCAAGGCCATGGGACATCTTCAGGAACTCAATCCGCACAAGCAAAGCGCTAGCAACGCGATGGTGACCTTCCTCGCCCTCAATACCGGCGCCTTCACGCTCATCCCCATGACCGCGATGAACTTCCTCAACGCCGCCGGTGTCAGCCACAGCTTCCGCGTCATCGTTCCCACCATCCTCGCCACCGCTTGCGCCTCCACTGCGGCGGTGATCGCGGCGAAGAGTTTTCAGCGCCTGCCAGGCTTCGTCGCCCAGCCTGATGAAATCGTCTCTGAGACTCAAACCACCGCAGCAAAACCCAGCGGTATCTCCGCGAAAGCCAAACGATGGCTGTTGGTGCTAGGCATCTTGTTCATCGGTGTTTCCACCCTCGAACTCGGCCCGCCAGCGTGGCGCAAAGCAACGCTGGAAAAATCCGGCCTCGCGGCGGTGATCGAAACTTCCGCCAAACACAAAGCAGAGGCCGAAAAGACGCTCGCTTTGAAAAAAGAAGAAGCCAAAGCCGCCGCTGCAATACAAACGAAGGTCGAGCCCCCCGTATGGCGTCGCATGATGGATGGCGCATCCGGCCTCGCCATTCCGGCGATCCTCCTTCTCGCTGTCAGCGTGGCTTGGGCACGTGGCGTGAAGGTGTATGAAGAGTTTGTCGATGGTGCAAAGGAAGGCTTTCAAGTGGCGGTGCGCATCATGCCCTACCTCGTCGCCATGCTGGCCGTGCTGGCGATTTTGCGTGAATCCGGTGCGTTTCAACTGCTCGAATACATTCTCGCGCCCGTGCTGAACCTGCTCGGGTTTCCGGTGGAGCTGCTGTCGCTCGCCATCATGCGTCCGCTCAGCGGTTCGGGTGCGCAGGGCATCCTCAACGAGATCCTCACGCGACCTGATTTGAGCGAAATGGTGAAATTCACCGCCGCCATCCTCTACGGTTCCACCGAGACCACCTTCTACGTTCTGACCGTCTATTTCGGCAGTGTCGGCATCCGCCGCTTCCGCCATGCGCTGCTCGCCGGACTTACCGCCGACTTCGTTGGCATGGTAGCTGCGGTGTTCTTTGGCCGTCTGTTGTTTGCCTTCGTATGAAAACGCTCTGTTTGCTGCTCTTCGCAGTTCCGCTCCACGCCGCTGATCTCATTGAGTACGCCAAGGCTCATCCCGATGGCAAAGCTGCGTTCAGTTTTGATACCACCGCCTGGAGCAATGACGAAGCCACACGCCACCTACCCATTGGCGTGTTCGACTCTGGCATCGGTGGACTCACGGTGCTCGAAGCGCTGCTCACGCTCGACGCCTTCCACAACGACACACTGCAGCCTGGAACCGATGGCGTGGCCGATTTTGCGCAGGAGCGCTTCATCTACTTCGGTGATCAGGCAAACATGCCCTACGGCAACTACTCCGCCGTTCAACGCACCGATTACCTGCGCGAATTGATCGTGAAGGATGCGATTTTTCTACTCGGCCGTCGATTCTGGCCCACTGAAGGCAAGGAACCGCAATTCACCAAGCCACCGGTCAAAGCCATCGTCATCGCTTGCAACACCGCGACGGCGTATGGCCTTGAAGACATCCGCAAAGCCGTCGCCGCATGGAAAATTCCGGTGATCGTGGTCGGAGTCGTCGAAGCCGGTGCTCGTGGCGTGCTTGAATCCAAAACCACCGGCGGCATCGGCATTCTCGCCACCCTGGGGACCTGCGCCAGCGGCGTCTATCCACGCACGATTACAAGCACCCTCGGCCTCGCCGGACAAAGCGTGCCTGTCATTGCCCAGCAAGGCAGCGCCACGCTCGCCGGAGCCATCGAAGGCGATGCCGCCTTTCCTGAATCCGTTGCCGCGTATGCCTTGAAGGAAGCCCGTGCTCTGACCGAAGCCTATCGCGACTCCAAACCGACCAAGCCGCTGCAAACCATCGTTCTCGGCTGCACCCACTACCCGCTCGCCAAAGATGAAATCGACACCGCCTTCGGTTTGCTGCGCCAAGAGCCAGCGTTTGTCGATTTGATCGCCGAACAACGCCTGTTCGTGAACCCGGCCGAAGCCACAGCCAAAGAGTTATTTCGGGAGCTGGCGATGGCGAAACTGCGTTTGAAGCCAGACGAGCGTTGCATTCTCGATCACGGCCAGTTTTACCTTTCCGTGCCACGCGTCGCTGAAGTTGGCATCCAACTCTCCGCCGACGGCAATTTGGACCGTGATTACAAATACTCACGTTCACCCGGCCAGCTCGACTACGAAGACACCAAAAACGTGCCACTCTCCCCTGCCCTGATTCCGCCCAACAGCGCCAAACTGGTGCGTGAGCGACTGCCTGCGGTATGGAAATCGCTTAGTCGTTGATCTTTCTGCGGCGGCAGATCAGCAGCATGCCACCGAGCAGCAGAAGCATACCGCGCGCTGGCTCCGGCACCGCGACGGTTATCGTACCCGCCGTGTATAGATTGGAAAAATCCCACACCAAGCCGCTGCCAAGTGTGGGCAGGTCCGCCACATCGGTAGTGAAAGTGCCACTCACGGTCAGCGAAGACCAGTCAAACAAGCGCCAGACATCACCACTGGCGAAAGTCGTAGAGGAACTGGCACCAGTTAGGTTATTGATCTTCAACTTGGCGCCGCTTTGCAGGCTGAGCATTCCGCTAAAACCCAGGCGATCAGCCGCCGTGGTGCTTGCAGTCAAATCGCCGCCGCGAGTGAACAGATCGAATTCGATGATGCCGGTGCTGGCGATGATGGTCATGGCACCGCTGGCACTGGAGTCAATCGTGAGCTTTTCGCCCGTTGTGGGTGCCACACTGCCGACACGCAGCGTACCCTGCACGAACACCTGCCCGTCAGCCGCCGTGGCGATGCGCCCGGTGCCACCGAACACGGCACCGCTGCCGAGGATGACGTTGCCCGTGCCAGTGGCAGAGGTGCTGCCAGTATTGCCAGCCAGCAACGTGCCCTGCTGGATCAAGGTGTTGCCAGAGTATGTATTGCTGCCGGTGAGTTCTAGCACGCCAGCGCCCGTTTTGAGGAGGTCACCGCTGCTGGAGCCGGAGATCACGCCGGACAGCCGTGCCACATCACCGGTGGAGCCAGTGTTGTCCGCGACACGTATTTCGCGGGCGAAGTAGTTGTTCGTGGCGGTGCCATCATCAAGGCCGATGTTGTTGGTGAAGTCAATGCGGCTGTCGGCCTTGCTGGATCCCATAGTCAAGACGTAGCCATTCGAGAGGAATGTGTTGTCATTCCATACCAAGGAGGCGGCCGTCGAGCCAGCGATAGTCGTCACCAGCGTCACTGTAGCGTTACCATTGATGGCCGAGAAGCCGCCGTTGCCTCGTTCCGCCGGGCCTTCATCAAAGGTGATGCCGCCGCCGTTCGTGGTGCCCGAAAGATCGACGGCGCGGACGAATGTGCCGCCACCGCTAATTTCAAGCGTGCCGCCGCGCAACTGGATGGTGGTGAATGCACCGCCCGACGAGGTGCCGCCGCCGAGGCTGGTGGTCGTACCGCGCAGCACGCCACTGGTGATGACCACCGCCTTGTTACTCGTGAAGGCGAGCTGGTTTGAGCTGCCAGTGAGTGCGAGATAGCCATCGCCAGACTTGGTGATTTTTTGCTGAGACCCCGCCAGCGTGACGGCGACGTTCAGGGTCGTGCTGTCATTGGAGACATACACAAAACGGTCGTCGCCACCGCTGATGCCGCCACTACCAGCACCAGTGTTGCGAATCGTGAAATCATCAGTGCCAGCCAGGAGAATCCCAGTCGTGCTGAGATTTCCCGAGCCGGTTAGGTCGAGCGTTGCCGCCGCTCCAGCCAGGATTTTCAAGGTGTTGTAACTCACCGTGGTGCCAGCAATGGTGCTGGTGGTAGTGAGCAAACTGTTCTGTGTGCCAGCGGTGGAGAGCGCACCGTTCACAGAGGTGGTGGTCAGAGCCACCACCCCATTAGTATTATCATAACCGGCGAAATCCGTGCCGTTCACAGTGGCAAAGCCGACCTTGGCGGCTGAGGTTGTGACAAGTGCGGAGTTGGTCGTGTTGGGAGCCGTCGTGAAAAGGATGCGCGGATTGGCCCCTGCCGCTCCCAGCGTGCCGCCAATGCCAACGAAATTGACCGTCGCACCGACGCCTGAGGTGCGGGCGATGGAGGCAAGAGTCAGCACGGTGCCGCCAGAACCACCATTGTGCTTGACACTAAAGGTGGCGGCACCCGCATTGAGCGTGAGCGCCCCCGCCGTCTCTGTGCTGCCGTTCGTGGCATTGCCGAGCAGTGCCAGTGTGCCGCCATTGGTGGTGAGCGCGCCGGAGTTCAGCATGCGGTCGGTGGCGGAACCCGCACCTGTGTTGCCACCCGTGTTGTCGAGTGTCAGCGTGCCACCACGCAGGGCAAAGCTGGTGCCTGAGCCAGTAAGCGCACCGGTGCCGGTCAAAGTCAGACCGGCGCTGGTGCTGCCACTTCCCAAGCTGACACCACTGATGCCAATGCTTCCGGTGAGGCCTGACACGGTGCCGCTGAACGTCTGCGTCGCATTTGCGCCGCGCACATTCACTCCACCCGTAGTCGTGATTGTCCCTGAGAAAGCCGCGTCGGCGAGCGCCATGATGTTGACGGCTCCACCGGTGGCAGGCGTCACCGTACCGCTGCCGCTCAACGCACCCACCCGCAAGTCAATGGTGGTGCCGACCGTGGTAATGCTGGTGCCGCCGGCCAAACTGACAGCGTTGGATCGGAGCGCGTTGCTAGCGGCATTGTTTGTCGCTGAACCGGCCTGCAATGTGCCGCCACTGACAGTGATGCCTCCGGTTAGACGGTCGCCCACATTGTCCAAGATGAGCGTTCCAGCGCTGGTCTTTTGCAGACCATTCACGCCATTGATCACAGCGGTAAGCGTGAGGGTGGAACCACTCTGGACGTCCACCGCCGGTGTGCCGGAGACGGGGATGAAATTCAGCCTGCCGCTGCCGCTGACAGTATAACTGGTGCCAGATGAGGGAATCACCTGCATGCCGCCAAGGATCACGCTGGTATTCAATGTCAGCGCGCCTGCGGTGCCACCAAGCACGGCAGTGGCATCACTTGCGGAAGCCAGCGCGGTGGGCCATGTGGTCAGTGTACCGGTCGCGCTGCCATTACGCCAGAGTGAGGATGATGTGTCCCAGGTGCCGGTGCCACCGGTGGAAGCAGAGCCGCTGCCGTCTGCGTCCCAATATAGTGTTGCCGCCTGAGCTGCCGGCAACCAGACCATGAACAGAACTAATAACAGCCAACCAAGCGGCTGATGCGAAACCAAGCCACGCGGAGTGACCGCAGTAACGACAACGGAAGTATTTGAACGGCTACGCATGATGGGGGATGTGCGAAAGATATTTCACGTCGTGATTAAGTTCCCCCGCCCAACCAAACGTGCCCCCCCCGGCTGCCGACGCCACGCTTCATGAACGTCAGTACACAACACATGAGTGTGCATGAAGATCGTCTGAGCGGCGCTCGCAGCCGAGCGGTAATGCTTGCACTGAAAGAGGGGGAGGCTTTCATCGCGCACCGTTATGGTGCATGCCGCAGGCCAACGCATGCGATGCTGCGCAACATAACAGACACTGTCAGAATCGTTGCAAAGCACTGCGCGGGTTGGCACGTGCTGTGAAAGGACCTGGCAGTCAGATGTCGGAATCGTTGCAAACCAACGAGCAGGCTGGCACAAGCATCCAGTCACGCTAGGACACCGCTGTTTGAGAGGTTGCCTAAGACGCGAAGGCTGCTACCCTCGCGGCCCCCTTCCCCAGAAAAACTGCCCATGACCCCAGATAAAATTCGCAACATCGCCATCATCGCCCACGTCGATCACGGCAAAACGACGCTCGTTGACGGCCTGCTGCGCTCCAGCGGCAACTTCCGTGAGAACCAGGCCATTGCCGAACGCGCCATGGATTCGATGGACCTCGAAAAGGAAAAGGGCATCACCATCAAGGCAAAGAACACATCCGTGCATTGGAACGGCCACATCATCAACATCGTCGATACTCCCGGCCATGCTGACTTTGGCGGCGAAGTGGAACGCGTCATGAAGATGGTGGATGGCGTGATGCTCGTGGTAGATGCCTATGACGGCCCGCAGGCGCAGACCCGTTTCGTGTTGAAGAAAGCGCTGCAGCAGGGAATAAAGCCCATCGTTCTCATCAATAAGATGGACCGCCCGAACATCGAGCCCTCGAAGGTGCATGACAAGGTGCTCGAACTTTTCCTCGAACTCGAAGCTACCGAAGACCAGTTCAACGCCGCCTTCCTGTATGGTAGCGCCCGCGCCGGCTGGGTGACCGACAAGCCGGATGGTGAGCACCACGACATGACCTACTTGCTGGGCAAAATCGTCGAGCACATCCCGGCACCGAAAGCGGAAGTCGAAGGCAGTTTTGAGATGCTCGTCTCGAACATCGACTGGGACAATTTCGTGGGCCGCGTGGCCATCGGTAAGGTGACACGCGGCAGCGTGAAGCTCGGTGATCGTATTTTCCTGCTCGGCAAGACTCCAGATGACAAAGCGAAGCCGGTCAAGGTGACCAAGGTGTTCCAATACACGACACTGACCACCGGTGAGTCCGTTGAAGGCACTGCCGGTGACATTGTGGGCATCTCTGGCTTTGAAGACGTGGACATCGGCCAGACGGTGGCCGGAGCGGCGGATGCACCTTCCCTGCCCTTCGTGGCGATCGACCCCCCAACAATTGTCATGCAGTTCGCGGTAAATGACGGCCCGCTGGCCGGACGCGAAGGCGATCACGTGACTTCCCGCAAGATTCGCGACCGTCTGGACCGCGAGCAGAAGATGAATGTGACGATCAGCGTGAAAGACACGGACACCGCCGGTATTTTTGATGTCAGCGCCCGTGGCTCGATGCAGATCGCCGTGCTCGTGGAGCAAATGCGCCGCGAAGGCTTCGAAGTGCTCGTGTCCCGACCGATGGTGATCATGAAGCGCATTGATGACGTGCTTTGCGAGCCGTTTGAAACACTCTACATTGATGTGCCGGATGAATACCTCGGCAACGTGATGAAATCGATCTCCGAGCGCAAAGGCAAGATCGAGGACATGAGCGCGCACAGCGGACGCACCAGCCTGCAGGCTTACATCCCCACGCGCGGATTGATCGGCTTCGAGTTTGATCTGATGAACCAGACCAGCGGCCACGGAATCCACAGCCATCTCTTCAAGGAATACGCCCCGCATGCCGGACCAATGCAGACGCGCTCGACTGGCACTCTCGTCAGCACCGAAGGCGGCGAAGCCACCAGCTACGCGCTGGATACCATCCAGATTCGCGGCAAGCTCTTCATCGGCCCGGGAGAGCTCGTCTATGACGGCATGCTCATCGGTGAAAACCCACGCGCGGACGACCTGCCGGTGAATCCGACGCGCAGTAAAAACCTGACCAACTTCCGCGAAGCCGGCGGCACCAAAGCGATCGCGCTCTCGCCACCGGTTCGCTTCAGCCTGGAACGCGCCATCGAATACATTGCCCCCGATGAACTCGCCGAATGCACACCGAAGAGTATCCGCCTGCGCAAGCGCACCCTCGACAGCAGCCAACGTCAGCGTGAGAAGAAGAAGACCGAAGCGCAGCTCGAAGGCGCGACTTAGTCAACCCCAAGCTGCTTAGGAAACCTTTACAGCATCGCCCGAAACTCAGTTTCGGTGAGAATCTTCACGCCCAGCTTCGTGGCTTTGTCGAGTTTGCTGCCTGCGTCTTCACCGGCGAGCAGGTAAGTCGTTTTGCCGCTGACGCTGCCGCTGACTTTGCCGCCGTTGGCGCGGATGGTGTCGGCGATGGTTTCGCGGTCTTCGCTCAAGGTGCCGGTGATGACCCAGGTGGTGCCGTTGAGCTTGTCGGAGGCGGCGGCGACGGTTCTTTGCGCGAAATTGAGGCCTGCTGTGCGCAGGCGGTAGAGTAGGGCGACGTTGTGCTCGTCGCGGAACCAGGCGTGGATGCTCGGGGCGACGATGGCTCCGATGTCGGGGCATTGCGTGAGGTATTCGATGCTGGCGGTGGCGATGGCATCAATGCTGCCGAAGTGCTCGAGCAGCTTGCGGGCACCACCAGCACCGACGTGGAGGATGCCGAGGCCGAAGACGAGCCGCCACGGGTCCTGCTGCTTGCTGGCTTCGATGGCTTTGAGGTAGTTGTCGATGCTCTTGGTGCCGACGCGTTCAAGGCGGGCCAGTAGCAACTCGTTGAGCGCGTAAAGATCAGCCACATCGCATACGAGTCTGATTTCGACAAGCTGGGCGATGACGGATTCGCCAAGGCCGCTGATGTCCATGGCAGCGCGGCTGACGAAGTGCTCGATGCGGCGCTTCACGACTTCCGGGCAGTGCGGATTAGGGCAGCGGATGACGACTTGCTCTTCATCGCGATGGACGGCGGTGCCGCAGACGGGGCAGTGCGTGGGCGCTATCACCACGCCTTCATCTCCTTGGCGGAGCTCTTTCTTCACCATGACGACGGCGGGAATGATCTCACCGGCTTTTTCGATGACGACGATGTCGCCGATGCGGATGTCTTTGCGCTCGATCTCCTCGTAGTTGTGCAGCGTGGCGTTGCTAACGGTGCTGCCGCTCACTAAGACGGGCTCCAGTCTTGCGACGGGCGTCAACGCTCCAGTGCGGCCGACTTGGATGTCGATGGCGAGGATTTTGGTCTCCGCTTGCTCTGGTTGGTATTTGTAAGCGATGGCCCAACGCGGTGCTTTGCTAGTCTCGCCGAGTTCGCGCTGGTCGGCGAAGCCGTTCACCTTGATGACGGCACCATCGGTCTCGTAGGGCAGAGATTTGCGCTTTTCGTCGAGTTCGCGAATGGCCGCGAGCAAGCCTTCGGCGCTGTCGGCATGCCAGATGAGATCTGCTTTGCGCAATCCGACGCGGTCGAACAACGCATGCACGTCAGTCTGGGATTGAACATCGCTGGCTTCGACGAGGCCATAGAAGACGATGTCGAGCGGACGTTTGGCCACGATCTTCGGATCGAGCAGCTTCAAGGTGCCTGCGGTGGAGTTGCGCGGGTTCGCGAAGCGCTGTTCACCGGCTTCGTCACGTTCCTCGTTGAGTTTGGCAAAGCCTGCCTTGGGCATGAAGACCTCGCCACGCACTTCAAAAGTCTGCGGAACGTCTTTAGGCAGGCGCAAGGGCAGTGTCTTAATGGTTTTGAGGTTGTTGGTGACGTCGTCGCCGGTTTGGCCATCACCGCGTGTCGCCGCTTGTTTGAGCACGCCATTTTCGTAGCGCACAGTCATAGCGACACCATCGACCTTCGGCTCGATGATGCAGTCGATGCGCTCACGGCCCAGACCTTTCTGCAAGCGGGCGAAGAAGGCGCTGAGTTCCTCTTCGGAGTAGGTGTTGTCGAGGCTCATCATGCGCACGGTGTGCGTGATCTGCGTGAAGCCTTCCAGCGGAGCGCCGCCGACACGCTGCGTGGGAGAATCGGGCGCCAGCAGATCGGGAAACTTCGTTTCGATGTCCTGTAATTCACGCAGCAGCGCATCGAACTCCTTGTCCGAGATGACGGGCTTCGCCTCGACGTAATAGAGGCGGTTGTGACGTTCGAGTTCCGTGCGGAGAAATTCGGCACGGGCGGCGGCTTCGGCGTTGGTCATGGTTAGGATGTGATTAGCCGCAAAGAGGCGCAAGGAAACGAAAAAACATCACTCCGTCTCCGGAACCCAGGGTGAGTCGCGCATGAGGTATTTCATGAGGAACGAGGCTCCGAGCATGAGGAACGCTTCACCAGCGAGGAAGACCCAGAACCAACCGAGATGCCACATCCAACTGGCGAGACCGCCAACGATGCCTGCGGCGATCATGACGCCAGACATGAGCATGCACCCGGTGCTGGTGTTTTTGATTTCCTCAGATGGTTTAGAGAGCGGCAGCCAGGTGCCTATGAGGCCAATGACGAGGGAGAACGTCGGCAGAAATAGCACAGCAGGCAGGGTGAGGGCAAGCGGGACCAGCGATTGCTTCCAAGCGCACATGATCACGACCTGTACCGCCAAAATGGGAAAAGTGAGCATGGCGAGCACGGCTTTGCGTGAACCATGAAACAGCGGTGTCCAGTGCGGCAGCGGAGCGACATGAAAAAACGCGGAGGCACGCCAGTGCTCGGAGCAATGCAGAAAGACCATCGCCTGCAACGGCACGATGCCCATGAAGCAGGTGGCGAAGGCTTGCATCATCAGAGAGGCGTCGAAATCACCCGCGCGACCGCCACCGGAAAACATCATGACAAGCGGCATGATGAGCATGGGAGCGATGCCGGGGTAGAGCCGCAGTTTGACCTCGCGATCTCGCGCAAGATAGGCAGTGGTGAGAATGAAGGAATGACGCTCGACTGGATCACGCAGCCACCAGCTTAAGGGCGGCAGTTTGACCAATGCGGCAAGCCAGCGACCACGTGGCTTCTTGCTGTCTTTGATGGTGCCAGAGGATTCATTGAGCGACATGAGGCCCTGACCGTAGGCATTGCCGAGTTTTTCAAACGCCAGCCAACTGGTGATGGCGGTGACGAGGATGCCAATGCCCGCAGGGAGCCACAGCATGGATGGATTAAGCGTCGTGCCACCAATCAGTGCATCAAGTGCGCCGAACCACATCGGTGGTAGTGCCAGCAACCAACCACTGACGTGGTCGAGGTGCTTCAGCATCTCGGGATGAAGCAAGCGCGGCATGATCTGGCCACTGACGATCATGAAGATGGCGAGGAAGGATTGCAAAGTGGCGATCATGTTGTCGAGACGCTCGCGGCCGAACCATTTGAGGCAGGCGTTGTACACAAGCACGATGCTGGCGGCGGAAAAGACCATGAGTAGCGTCGTCGAAAACAGATGCGCGGGGATGAAGCGCCAGGTGGCGCCCTTGCTCCACAAACCGGTGACGAAGCCGGCCAGATTGAGCGCCAGCGCGAGCAGCAGGGAGTAACCAGCGAGTACATGGCACTTCGCCCGCAGCAACTGCTGGGGCGTGACGGGACGGTGCAGCAGAATTTCCGCTTCCTCTTTGATGAACAGCATCGTGCCCGCATTTGAGGCCAGCGTGAGCGAGGCGAACATGAAGGTGAAGCCATGCAAGGAGCTGGCAAAGATGAAACTATCTGCCGTGAACGCCAACATCGCGGGGATGATGCCGATCACCGCATAAATTAGCAGCGTGATGCCGAGGCCGATCTGGCGGCGCGTTTTCTGCGCACCGGCATGTTGGGCGGCACGGCCGCGAAACAGCAGCTTCCAGAACAAGCTGCGCAGCACCTGTTCCGGCGATTGTGAGACGACAGCGCTCATGACAGCATGCTTTTTGCAAATGTCTCAGCGCGTGCTTCGAGACCGCTGAGACCGGTCAGGCGGGTGAACAATTGCTCCAGCGTGTCGGCTCCGTGCTGGTGCTGGAGCTCCTGCGGTGTGCCTTCGACGAGCAGTTTTCCCTCTGCCATGATGGCGACGCGATTGCACACACGTTCGACAACATCGAGCACATGGGAGCTGTAAACTATGGTTTTGCCTTCGCGGGCGAGGGTTTCGAGCAAGGCTTTGAAACCAACGGCGGCATTGGCATCGAGCCCATCGAGCGGTTCATCAAGCAGCACTACTTTCGGATTGTGCAGCAAAGCGGCGGTGATGACAACCTTGCGCCGCATGCCTTTGGAATAGGCACCGAGGAGCTTTGTTGTGAGCGTTTCCTCGTCCAACTCGAAGAAATCGAGGAACTGGCGGATGCGGGGCCGCGCCTCGTCTTCGTGGATGCCGTAAAGGGCGCCGATCATGAGCAGGAATTCAAGGCCGGTGAGGGATTCATAGACCGCGCCCGAATCCGGCACAAAACCCATGAGCCGTTTCGCCTCCATGGGATGCGTGACGACATTCACGCCGCAGATCAGTGCCGCACCCGAGTCCGGTTGGAGCATACCCGTGACCATTTTTAGCGTGGTGGTCTTCCCCGCCCCGTTCGGCCCCAACAGACCGACGATCATGCCCGGCGGCACCTCAAGACTCAGATGATCGACGGCAGTTTGAGCGCCAAAGCGCTTCGTGAGACCCTGGATGGAAATCATTAGGCCGGATCATCCATGGCTGGGCGGTGCGTGCAAGGCACCGTTCAAGACAGGGGAAAGGATGAAATCTAATAGATATTAACTAAAACCTTGCCGATTTGTCTTAATTGAGTAAACTGAGTATAACAACAATAATATGTCAACTTTCCCCTCACATCTGCCTACCCGGCTGCGCTTTGCAGTTTTGCTGGTGATTTTGATTCTCGGTGTGCGCGAAGCCACAAAAGCGCAGAGCCCAGATTTATCACCAACGGTGCCAGTGCCAACAGGGCAGGTCAATGCGGGTGTCTATGCGCCAGTCGGCGAGGGTGCCACGATCAAGGTCAATTTTCCCAGCGCTCCCATTCAGGCAATTATCCCCTTCTACACCCAGCTCACGGGCAAAAAGCTCATCCTCGACTCCAGCCTGCAAGGTGAGCAGCTCCGCATCATATCCCCGCAGCTTCTCACCAAAAAAGACGCCATTGCATTCATCGAAGCCACGCTGCTGCTCAATGGTTATGCGATCATCAACATCGACGCCACCACCGCGAAACTGATCAACCACGCCGGTGGCAAAAGTCCCACCGCCGACGGTTTGAAAGTGTACAATTCAACCCGTGACCTGCCACAGAGCGAGGAAATCTGCCATTTCGTGCTGCCGCTCCAGCACATCTCCGCCGATGACGCCTCGAAGGCCTTTCAGCAGGTGATCAAACTGCACGCCTATGGTGCAATGACGCCAATCTCGAACGACTCCGCGCTCATCATCACCGAAAACAGCGCCACCATTCGCAGCATCTGCGAGATCGCCCAGATCGTCGATGTGCCACCTGCCGAGATCGCGAACGAGATGATCAAACTGGAGCGCTCCGATGTGGAACTCGTCGCCGAGATCGTGAACGAGATTTTCGAGCAGCAGGAGAAAGTGCAGAAGAACACCCCTGCTCCCGTGGCCGCTGTGCCAAATCCCGCCGCACGTCCTGGCGTTCCGGCCGCACCCGTGGTTGCAGGCGCAAGCACCTCGGATACCAATCCTGCCGCCTCGAAGGTCAAAATCTTCCCTTATCGTCGCACGAATGAACTGCTCGTCATCGGTCGGCCAGTGGACATCACTTACATCAAGGGTCTCGTCCAAAAACTCGACAAGCAGGACGACGGCACCAATTTCCTCAAGCGCCGCCTTAAATACCTCGATGTCGCGGATTTCCTGCCCGTGGCTTACAATGCGCTGGCCAAAGACACCGACATTCAAAGCAATGACGGTGGAGCTTCTGCTGGCGGTGGCAAAAGCGGCAGCAGCCGACGCAGCGGCGCCAAAGTCAGTCCCAACTCACCTTCGACGGATGCGCGCAACAACAGCCAGAGCGGCACCAATTCTGCTTTCGCCACGAATAACAACTTCGGCAGCAGTTCCGGCATGAATACCGGCTCAAACGGCGGCAGTCGCAGCAGTCTCGATGCGCCAGAAGAAGTGGGTGCGCCGGAGTCCATGATCGTGGGCAAAACACTGCTGATTGCTGATCCGCAGTCCAACAGTCTCGTTGTTTCGGGTTCGCCCGAGCACATCGCCCGCATTGATCAGCTTCTCAAAGAAATGGATGTGCGTCCGCAGCAGATCTACATTTCTGCGATCATCGGTCAGCTTAGCCTTGGCAAAAACTTCAACTACGGCTTCGATTTCCTCAAGCTGCTGAGTGATTTCAGCGTCAGTCGCAGCGGGTTCCCCAATTCATCCACCACCACCACTGGCTCCACATCGACCTCAACCGCGTCCAACATCCTCCAATTTCCGGCGAAATTTGGCCAGCTCAATTTCTACGGCCAAATCGGCTCGCTGAGCAACTACATCAAGGTCATCGACAACAACAACAACTTCAAAGTGCTCGCGACGCCGAGCATCTATGCGAAGAACGCCGCGAAATCCGTCATCTCCTCGGGCCAGCGCATTGCGGTGCCGGCCACGATCCTGAGCAACGGCGGGTTCTCATCAGGCATCGCCAACACCAGCGTCAGCGTGGAGTATCGGGATGTGGTGCTTAAATTGGAAGTCATCCCGCTGATCAATTCGGACGACGAGGTCACTTTGCGCATCGCCCAGGTCAATGACAACATCGTGGGGTCACAGACCATCGGCGGCAACACGGTGCCCACCATCGGCACCCAGGAACTCGTGACTGAGGTGGCAGTCAAAAACGGTGCCACGGTCGTGCTTGGCGGTTTGATCACGGAACGCACCACCAAAGGTAAAAACGGCGTCATCGGCCTCAGGCGCATTCCCATTTTGGGACATCTCTTTGGCACCACTCAAAATCAAACCACGCGTGAGGAACTCCTCATCTTCATCCAACCGCGCATCGTGAAGTCGGACGATGCGCTCGACACCTCCAACAACATCGAGAGCGGCCGCAGCCAGATCTACGACGAATCCATGCAGTTTGGCAGCCCTGGCCTGGAGAACATTCCACGCGCGCTGCCAGCGCGATAGCGATGAGCGCGCAAGGCCATTCTACGTCCTGGCGCAGGGCCATCTGGCTCTTTGGAATGCTACTGTTCCATCTAGCTGCACATTGCCAGGAAATGCGGCTGGTGGTGCATCCCATGGTGAAAGAAAGTGATCTGCGATTGAACGATGCGCTGCCGGAATTGGCATCAGCACGGGTAACACGGCTGGATTTTCTGCTCTCCGGGCTGGCTTTGCAGAAGAACGATGGAACTTGGCTGGAATCGCGAGACTGGTTCGCCTATTTGAGTGCAGCCACAGGGCGCATGACTGCCGAAGGCAGTGGAATTCCCGAGGGCGAGTACAAGGCCATCCGTTTTCGCATCGGCGTGGATGAAACTGTGAACAAGGCCAACCCGAACCGTTACGCGGCGGATCATGCACTCAATCCACTGGTCAACGGCTTGCACTGGGGCTGGATGGGAGGCTACATCTTTTTAGCACTCGAAGGACACTTCCCCAATGGCGGCAAGGATGACGGCTTCTCCTATCACATCGCAAATGCACCGCAGTTGATGAGAGTGGAGCTACCGGTGGAATTTCGCGGCGGACGTCCGCTCACGCTGGCACTCGATTTCGACGTGTCGCGCACTCTCGCAGGAATCGATTTTTTAAGAGACGGCACTTCGACGCACTCACGCGAAGGGGATGCGGTGGCGGCGAAACTCAAGACGAACATCGAACAGACCTTCCGCGTGCGCAGCGTGAACTACGACGTTTATCAAACCCCGGTGTTTGCCGAAAAGCCTGTCCCCCTTCCTGCCAACACTCATCCGCTGACACCGGCGATCACGCGGCGTTTCCCACAGGTAAAACTGCCTGCCGACAATCCACTGACGCAAGAAGGCGTGGCACTGGGCCGCCAACTTTTCCACGACACCCGGCTGTCTATCAACGGCACGCAATCCTGCGCCTCGTGTCATGATCAAACATACGCCTTCGCCGATGCGCGGCGTTTCAGCCTCGGTGCACAGCAGCAGGTGGGGAAACGCAACGCCATGCCGCTCTTCAATCTGGCCTGGCAGCAAAGTTTCTTTTGGGACGGACGTGCATCGACGCTCCGTGAACAAGTGCTGATGCCGATCCAAGACAAAAACGAGATGAACGAGACACTGGAGAACGTCATCGCGAAACTAAGTGCCGACTCTGACAGTGTTGCCGCTTTTCATCGGGCCTTCGGATCAGCCGAAATCAAAGCAGAAAGTATTGCCAAGGCGCTTGAGCAGTTTCTGCTCACTTTCATCACCCAGGAATCGCGTTTCGATCGTGCCGCACGCAAGCTGGCTGAACTCACGGAGAGTGAGAAGCGTGGATTGCAGCTCTTCGTGACTGAGTTTGACCCCAAACGCGGCCTGCGGGGCGCAGACTGCTTCCATTGCCACGGCGGCACGCTGTTTACGAGCCAGAGCTTTGCCAACAACGGTTTAGAACTTGCCGCCGATGACATTGGTCGCATGGCAGTGACCAAAAACGCGGCAGATAGTGGTAAATTCAAAACGCCAAGCCTGCGTAACATCGCCCGCACCGCGCCCTACATGCATGACGGTCGTTTTACCACGCTGGAGGAGGTCATTGAACATTACAACAGCGGCGTGCGCCGGTCAGCCACGCTTGATTCCAATCTCGCCAAGCATCCTGAGGCTGGGATGCAACTCACCACACAGGAACAGGGCGATCTGGTGGCCTTTCTCAAAACCCTGACGGACGAAAGCTTCACTGGGCCTCAGTCCGAAACCGCCGCGCGTTGAAGGCGCTAATTCCCGCCATCCTGCCAATCCTCAGAAAAGCGTCAGACGTCTTCCCGAGTGGTTGCCTCGCAAGGATTCGAACCTTGAACGAGAGAATCAAAATCTCCTGTGTTACCATTACACCACGAGGCAGTGGGTACTCAATTTGAGGGGCGGATAGTAGCGTCTCCTTTCCACGGCGCAAGAGCGGCTTCGGCGTGAATTTCAGAGGCTTTCCAACTCTGCCAGACGTATTTGCAGGGTTCAAACCGTGTCTGAAACGGCTCTGGGTGAATTTTTTTGAGAACATCGAACGGGAGCCAAAATACCCGTCCAGCCCTTGATTTTGCTTGGGTTGAGCGGTTTTTAAGCGCTGCTGATATATTGAAATTATGGAAATATAAATTATTTATCATTGAAATGTTTTCCATAATTTGCAGAATAGCCATGCAAATTGCGAATAACACTATGAAGAAGCTCATCATCATCCAAAACGACTATCCCGGCACCGGCAAGAGTACCTTGGCTCTTTGTCTCCAACGCTACCTCCTGATCTTTCTTCGAAAACGTGGACGCGAAAAGTTGGTTTAGTTGTTTTGGATGGAATGTTCGAAGGCGACAGGGGATTGGAAGCCCAGAGCGCTGTGGAGCCGCACGGGGTTGTAGAAGGTCTCGATGTAGTCGAAGACCATGGAGCG
>CANIBP010000066.1 GCA_947466075.1 Verrucomicrobiaceae bacterium | reverse complement strand
GTGGAGGCGAGGGCGGGAATTGAACCCGCGCATACCGGTTTTGCAGACCAGTGCATTACCACTTTGCTACCTCGCCGTGCTCTAAAGCGGGCGGAGAGTAGGCGGTGGCCCTTCCCCTGTCAACCACCGTGCCGCTGGAGGATTTCTGCGATAGCCCACTGTGCATGCTCAGCAATCAGCGGATGAGGATCAGCACTGGCGACTTCGAGCGCCGGCAGATCATCGAGATTACCGACGTTGCCGAGGGCGGCGCACACATTTCGCAGAAACGCGGGACGTTTGATGCGCTTGATGGGGGATTTGGCAAAGAGGGCGCGGAAGGTTTCGTCGGTAAGTGCGAGGAAGTCGCGCAAGGACTGGGTGAAGACGGTTTCGCGGGCCTGAAACGCAGCTTCACGGGATTCCTCGGCGTGGCGGTTCCAAGGGCAGGCGTCAAGGCAGGCGTCGCAGCCGTAGATGCGATCGCCGATGGCTTTGCGAAATTCGAGCGGGATTCTGCCTTTGCTTTCGATGGTGAGATACGAGATGCAGCGGCGTGCATCCATGCGCTGCGGCGCGGTAATGGCCTGCGTGGGGCAGGCGTCGATGCAGCGGGTGCATTTGCCGCACATGTCTTTGGCCGGTGTGTCGGCTGGCAGGTCGAGTGTGCTCAATATATCGGCGAGGAAGAACCAAGTGCCGAGTTTGCGATGAATCTGCATCGTACTTTTGCCGCCCCAGCCGAGTCCGGCCTCGCTGGCGAAGTCACGCTCTAAAACGGGGCCGGTATCGACGTAGCGCCGCTGTGTGCCGCCGTGAGTGATGAGGAAGTCATCGAGTTCATGGAGTTTTTTCTCGATGAGATCGTGGTAGTCGTCATTCCACGCGTAGCGAGCAATGCGGTAGCTTGGGGAAGTTGACGATGGTTGGCCGTGGTTGACGGTTGTTGACGATGGTTTTTCGGAATCAGAAGAGACGTTTTGCGGTTCTTCGTGGCCTGCCCATTCTGCGGTGGGATAGGCGGTCCCGCCTTGAAAATAGTTGAGCGCGAGCACGATGACGCTCTGGGCACCGGGCAAAACGATGCGGGGATCGGTCCGGCGCTCGGTATTGCGGGCCATCCAAGCCATGTCGCCGTGTTTGCCTTCCGCGATCCATTGTTCAAACAGCTCACGGTGCGCGGCGGGCAGTGCAGGTGCAATGCGACAGTCGTCAAAGCCGAGCGACTGGGCTTTGGCGATGAGTGCGGTTTTAATCTCAGCGGGCGACACAGGAGTTACTTTGAGCCTGCGGGTGTCAGCACAAGGATCTGCTTGTCGATCACGTCGAAGGAATCAGCGAGCTGGCGCAGGCGTTCGACATGCGTGGACTGCTCACGCTGCACATGCGCGGCGTCGGCCTGCGCGGGGTTAAGGGTATCGAGGAACTTGGCGAAAATGTTGGTAACATCCTCAGTGACTTGTTTGGATAACAGATCCCGCAGTGTGACGGATGACTCTTCGAGTTTGTCGAAGATGGCGTTGCGGGCGTTGCTCAGTCGGACCTGGGTGAGCAGATAAACCACAGCGAGGAGCAGCACCCCCGCACCGGCGGCGATTCCGGCGCTCATGATGCCGTCAAGCCAGCCGCACAGTGCACTGATGATTACGACTGGCAGAATGAGGCGCGGCAACCAGCGTGCCGTTCGGCGTGCATGTTCGAGGCCGGGTTCGATATCTTCGTCGAGTTTTAAGCCAATGACGAAACGGCGCAGGGCAGAATCCACGCGGGTGCCAAAACGTCGGCGCAGTTCGCTCTCCTCCTCGTCGTAATCATGCACAGGCAGCGGCACATCCATTGGAAATAAAATGCCACGGCCCTGCGCATAGAGGAACCGCTCGAATTGATGCACATCTTCTTCGAGCACGAGGCTGACCTGCCGCCAGCGGTCGCCAGTGCGATGCTGCAGTTCCTGAAACAGGCGGTGATCGAGGCTTTGCTGCCGCGCTCCATTGGTTTCCTCCTCTTCACGCGCCGCGTTGCGTTGAAAGGCACGCCGCGTGGCCAGCGCATCGTGCGCAAGCCCCGCCACGCGCATGACGGACTCGTGGTAGTCACGTTCGGTGGCATCGAGCGCCGGAAGAATTTTTTTCAAGGTGCGATCCACCTGAAGTTCGCGTTCCGTCTGCAATTCCTGCAGCACGGCGGCCTTACGCTGCACATTGCGCAGGCCAGTGACGTAATGCTCGCGCATTTGGTCGAGAATCTGCCGTGCCAAGCGCATGGTGCTGGCCAGTTTGTTCAAGCGTGCGGCGTTGTGCCGCACGAGGCTGGAGATGTGTGCCTCCAACGCATGAAAGCCGCTGTCCTCCAGCAAGCGCTCACGATCGATGCCGGAACTGCGAGCGAGGAAAGCTTTTTTGGCCGAAACGGCGAAGAGTGGAAAATCACGGCCAAAGCGCTGCCGCGTGAGTTGGCCCATGTATTCGGTAATGACCTGGATTTCCTCCGGGCTGCGCAGATCGCTTTGCTGAAGCACGAACACCACATGGCGCATCCACTCGCGGTGTACTTTTTCCAAAAACTGCCACGCGGAGGCACCCCACGGATTCATGGCAGAGAACACAAAGATCACCAGATCGGCAATGGGCACGAAGCGTTCGGTGATTTGCTGGTGCTCGTTCTCGATGGAGTTCGTTCCAGGCGTATCGACGATGTGGAAGTCACGCAGGAAATCGACGGGGGCGTAAACTTCATCCAGCGTCGGCGTCACCGGCACGATGCTGTGCTCCGGCCCGTGTCTGAAGAAGAGAATTTTGCCCGTGGTGGGCATCACCCCAGTGCGTGAGAAATCCTGGCCAAAGAGCGCATTGAGGAAAGTCGATTTGCCCACGTTCACCTCACCCACGACGACGAAGACAAACGGCTCCTTTAAGCTAGCGATGAGATTGTCGATGATGGCGGCAGATTCGGCATCGCCACCGGATTCACGCAGCGCTGCGGCGAGAGCCAGCAGGTCGGTGCCAATGCGTGAACGCAGTTCAAAATAGTCATCGCCAATCATGAGGGTCGTTCAAAGTGTCGCGTGCCTTCCTCATCGCAACCCTTGAGCACAGGTTTCCTCCGTATGCTGCTTGCTGCCGCCGTGAACCGCTCCTAATGAACGCGGCCTTGACCGATCTGCCGCCAGCCAGCGAAGCCGCACCCGCGAAACCCACGCCGTGGTGGCTGTGGCCGCATGTGCTGAGCCTGGAGGCGCCGCTGGTGGCCGTGCTGTGGCAGCGAGCGCTGGCACATGCGCACGGCATCCGGCTCACGCCACTGCTCGACGTGGGTCTCGCGCTTGCCTGCTGGCTGATTTATGTGATCGACCGCACACTCGACACGTTTGGGGCCAAGAACGTCGTGGAACTCGATGCGCGGCATGCCTTTTATCATCGTTACCGGCGCGTGCTGATGTTCGGCGTGATTCCACCGGCACTGACGCTGCTGGCGTGGATGGCATTTTTTGTGATTCCCGAAGGCGTGCTATGGCAGGCGGTCGGGTTGTCATTGTTGGTGGCGCTGTATCTCGCTTCGTGGTCGGCGCAGGGCAGCCGCATCTCGCGGGATGTGTTCATCGCTATCGCCGGACTGGGTGGCATCATGCTCATCTCGCACATGCCATTGCCCGCAGGATTTCGTTTCACCCTGAGTTTGCTGGTGCTGGCAGTGATGGTGCTGTCGTTTCTGCGGCAGTTGGACATTCGCATGGGCAACGTGCTGCCGAAGGAACTGGCGGCGGCGCTGCTCTTCGCCATGGGCTGCACCACGAGCACACGCTTCCTCTCCATGCCGGAAACGATTTATGAGCCCATCTTGGAAGCACTGCTGCTGGCGCTGCTCTTTGCCTGCAATCTACACGGCATCTCCACGCGTGAGCGTAACAACGCCACAGGACACAAGGCGCTGGTGATTGGCACCTTGTTGTTCACCCTAGCAGTGCTGTGGCTGATCGAGTTCGGCGTGCTGGAGCATGTGTTGCGCGGTCCGGCGCAAGCGGTGCTCGGTGCTCTCGTGCTGCACACGCTGGCGCAACGTGCCGGAAAGCATGTTTCGTTGGATGCGCACCGCGTGCTAGTGGATCTGGCGTTGATTCTGCCCCTGCCGCTTGCCTGGCTATGAATTGCGCAAAATCCTGCAGCGGCCACGTTTGACGAATATCATGAAAAAACGGCTCTCATTCCTTCTGCTTGGCCTCTTGTCCTCCGCTCTGGCACAGGACAGCCCCAACACACTCTTCCAGCAAGGCGTGGACGCCTTCTTTGCCGCGAAGCCGAAGGAGTCTGTGGCCGCGTTCGACAAGCTGATCGCCCTCGTGCCCGATTCGAAGCCGCAGCTCTGGCAACGCGGACTTTCACTCTACTACACGGGCGATTTCAAAGGCGGGCGCGAGCAGTTTGAGGTGCATCAAACCGTGAACGGCAACGACGTCGAGAACGCCGCGTGGCATTTCCTCTGCATCGCCAAAGGCGAGAGCGTAGCAGCCGCGCGCAAGGTCTTCATTCCCATCGAAGGCGACAGTCGCGTGCCGATGAAGCAGGTTCACGAGCTGTTTGCCGGAAAAGGCAGCGAAGAAGCCGTGCTGAAGGCCGCCGAGGAAGGCGAGGGCGAAAATCTGCGCAATCACCGCTGCTATGCCCATCTCTATCTCGGTCTCTACTTTGAAGCCTCAGGTGATGACGTGAAAGCGAAGGATCACATGCTCAAAGCCGCCAAGGATTTCAGCATGGACCACTACATGGGCCGCGTGGCGCAGGTGCATGTGAAGATTCGCGGGTGGGAGAAAGAGTCGAAATGATGGGTCATGACACTTCCTCACCGTGCGGCGCTTGTCCTGGGAGCAAGAACGTCTTCACCAACTCACCATCGCCACAGGCGATCATCCCCGGGAAGCGTTTGAACCAGGGGCCTGCGGGGACTTCGGGCATGGTGTCACACCAATCGCCGAACAACCCGATTTGATCGACCGAGATTTCTCGCTGCAGCGTGCGTTCAGCCAAGTGTGCAATCAGTGCGCGTGGCAGCATATGGCGACGTATCTGCGGCATCAGTCGTCCGCATAGAAGCCTTTGATCAGATCGGCTTTGAGGCTCTGGGCCGCCGCTGGGTCCGTCGCGTCCACCATGCGCTGCGCCAGCGCGGTCAGTTCAACGCCAGACAAAGGCTGCTTGCTTGGGAGTTGCCTAGCGAAACGCACCACCTTCTCTTGCTCAGCAGGCGGCAGGCAATCAATTTCATGCATGATCTGGGCAGCAGTCATAGGCGATGGTAACGGTGACCAAGCTTGAGGTCAAGATGACCTATGGACAGGCCCGCAGCCTCAAAGACTGTACCCACTTTTCTGAAACATGGTCCGCAGCTCTGCTTCGACAGTTTCGAATGTTCGTTCACCAAGCAGAATGCGCAGATGCTTCATACACACCGCATCTGGATCGGTGTTTTCGGGCGGTTCTGGCGCCTTGGGAGCATCGGGCGGTGGCGCTGGTGGTGTGAGGGTTTTCGGATACGAAAAGCGGCCGTTGCCGAGGTCTTGGACGCCAGGCTGCTGCATGAACGCCTTCATCGCCGTGCGATAGGCGTCGTAGGCGGGCTTCAGCTTGTCGATCTCAGCGTTGTGGGCGTCCACCTGCTCCCAAAAGGCGGGCCACTTTTTCTTTTCCTCATGCAGGGCGTCGAAGTACTGCATCAGGCGTTTGCCTCCGTTGTCATGCACGAAGAAGTAGGCCAGAATGTGCGAGGAGTGGTAACGGCTCGAGAGCATCTCCATCGTAGGCGGCGGAGTGGTGAAGGTTAAGCGCACCATTCCTGGGCCATCCGACGGTTTTTCCTTCCGGTCGGACAAGAGGTAGCTCTTGATCTCATTGCGCGTGGAAATGTCCGTGGTGTAGCCCCACATTTCCTTCACGCCTAGCCACTGCGGCTGGTAGCGCACCGCGCCGAAGAGGCCGCGATTGCGTGAGCCGGGCTGTTTGGCTAGAAAAGCACCCCCATCGCCACTGACGGAGAAAACACCGCCCTTGTAGGCCAGATTGGAAGTGTACTCCGCCAGACCTTCGATCAGCCACACGGGCATGTAAGGCAGGTACTCGTGCATCATCTGATGCGTGATCTCGTGCGTGATGGTGTCGTTGTTGATCTCGCCCTTGCGGTAGTAGGCACCGTTGGCACCGACGGTGTTCGAGATGCCCAGTTCGTTGAACGGCATGCGGAAGACCTTGTCCTTGCGCACATACACACCTGCGGACCAGGATGGCGCACCCGAGGCGAGGTACTGCTCACGTGTCGCGAAAAGTTCGGCCTGGAACTTCTTCCGCCCTTCTTCTGGCTTCGGCACGATGCCCCAAGGCATCAAGCGCACGAGCTCGTAGGTGCTCTCAAAGGCACGGCACACGTCCTTCATCAGGATCGCTCCCAGTTTGGCGCTGGTTTTGAACTGAAAGTGGCCGGATTCGTAAATGCATTCGCCTAACTCCTCCTTCACCACCTTGATGTTCATGTAGTACATCGGTTCCTTCACCTCCGTGGGCATGCGGCGCTTGTCCCATGGCACACGGGCGGCATCAGCGGGGTAAACCACACTGGCCATGGCTTTGGATGCGTTCAGGCGCACCCAGGTCTGATCGTCCGCCGAAAGACTGGCAAGTGGCACCGTGGCGGATTGTCCGTTCGTCAGGATCAAGGTGATGTTGCCATCCTTGATGCCGCCAAACTCGGCCTGAATCTGTTTACCCTGAGCATTGGTCCACGAACGTGGTTCTGCCTGCGCGGCCAAGGCCATGGCAAGGGTCCACCACGCTAGAATTTGAAAGAGGCGGGCGATCATGAGCGAAAAAATTCCCGGACAGGTGAGGCTGTAGCAAGATCAAAAAAGAAAAGTCATCTATGAAAAATGGCCGCGCTGACCGTGGCGTTGGTGACGTGCTTGTTCACATTTGCGATCACATCGGGTTTGTTTCGCGGAGGCAGTTTGAAGAAAGCGCCATAAAAAAGCGGGCCCGCCACCGGCACTAGGGCCACGAAGGACCAGCGCAGCTTTTTCCAACGTGGCACGTCATCAAACTTCGGCAGCAGCCATAAGCCAAACACCAGCCGCAGCGACACCACTATGGAGAGGAAAACAGCTCCGGTGGCAAAGGGGTGCTGGCGAATGAGTTCATCCATTATAGGTCAATGCACGGGTTTTCCCTGACTTTGTCAAGTGGCGCGAAACCTCTTTCCACGGCATCAAAACTGCGCATTCTCCCAGCGGTTCGGATTTGAAGCCGCATGGAAGCAGTCAACATCCAGTTCGCACCCGCAACGGGCACTGAGGAAGAATGGAACGAGGCGTATGCACGCCTCGCCGATTACTTTCGCTCGTACCAGCTCCATAACCGTATTCGTCGCACGCAGTTGATTCTCGAAACGCTGCGCAATGCAGCCAAGGCGCATGCGAGTGATCCTTCCCGCACACCTACGGCGCATTCCATCGAGCAAGCGCGGCTCATGCTGCGCGAGTGGCTGGGGTCGATCTACAGCGACCTCAATCTGAACGAGGCGCAGCTCGAAGCCACGGGGCGTCTCGGTTTCCACCTCGCTGGTGGTCCTTCGCGCTGGCCGCAGTTCTTCCTCGATGAACAAAACATGCCTGATGACATGGCCGAAGCCATGCGCTCAGCCATCCGCACCTCCGGTCCCGGCATGCAGGTAAGCAAGATGACCCCGCGTGACATCGACCTTGGCATGTTCACCGATGTGGCCGATGACACCTTTGACCGTCTGGGCCGCCATCCCATCCTGCGCTACTCCGTGCTGCTCGTCATCATCGGTGCGGTGCTCGGCTATCTTTATTCCCTCTTCGGATGAGCGCACCCATCGGCAGCCAGACTGCGAACATCGCAATGACCGCCGGCATGCCGCCGAAGCACATCTCGCGCACCCGCCGCGCTACGTTCTTCTCCCTTGTCGGCCTCGGCACTATCGTCGGCGCATGGCTGTCCTACATTTTCCTGTCGGAGAATGGCATGCGCATTGCCGAGTGGGTCCTTCTGCTGGTCTTCATCCCGCTTTACTACCAGCTCAATGTCGGCTTCTGGACCGCGCTCATCGGCGTCTGGCTCATGAACCGGCACAAGCCGGACTCACTGAGCCTCTGGCATACGCTTAATGCCGATGATTACGAGCAGCCCATCACTGCAAGCACCGCTATTATCATGCCGGTCTTCAATGAGGACGTCACGCGCGTGTTTGAGGGCCTGCGCTCCATTTATCTCTCTCTCGAAGCGACTGGTCAGTCGAAAAACTTCGACTTTTTCATCCTCAGCGACTCAGACAAAACTAGCCAATGGATCGAAGAAGAAACCGCCTGGCTCGAACTCTGCCGCCAGCTGAATGCCTTCGGGCGCATCTTTTACCGCAAGCGTCGCAAGCAGATCAACCGCAAGAGCGGCAACGTCAGCGACTTCTGCCGCCGCTGGGGCAAACGCTATCGCTACATGGTCGTGCTCGATGCCGACAGCCTCATGTCCGGTGCTCTGCTCACCAGCATGGTGCGCATCATGGAAAAAAATCCTGGCATCGGCATTGTGCAGACTTTTCCAAAGCAAATCGCAGCCGATACGCTACTGGGTCGCGTGATGCAGTTTGCGCAAGTGCTTTACGGGCCACCCTTCATGGCCGGGCTCGACTACTGGCAATGTGGCGAGGCCAACTTCTGGGGCCACAACGCCATCCTGCGTCTCGCCCCGTTTATTGAGCACTGCGCACTTCCGCCGCTGCCCGCGAACGCTCCTTTTGGTGGTCACATTCTCAGTCACGACTTCGTTGAAGCCGCGCTCATGCGCAAAGCGGGTTACGCCGTGCGCTTGCTGCCCACGACACGCGGCAGCTACGAGGAAGGTCCGCCTACGCTCGTGGACATGCTCAAACGCGACCGCCGCTGGTGCCAGGGCAACATCCAGCACTTCTGGCTGCTGTTTGCCAAAGGCTGGCATCCGATGAGTCGTGTGAACTTCCTGCACGGCATCCTCAGCTATGTCAGTTCGCTGCTGTGGTTTCTCTTCCTCATACTGGCCACGTATCTCGCCGCCACCCCCACACTGCATGTACAGCCACAGTCACTGCTCGCCGAGAAAATTCTGCTCAGTGTGACGGCCATGCTTATCTTTTTGCCGAAGACCGTGATTCTGCTCGATGAAGTCATCACTGGCCGTTTGTTCAAGCCCTTGAAGCTGCGTCTGCTCACGTTTGTCAGCAGCCTGCTCGACACCGTTGTCTTCACGCTCATGGCCCCCGTGCTCATGGTCTTTCACGCACGCTTCGTCATCTACACGGTCATTGGTAAAAGCGTGAGTTGGGTCACGCAGCGGCGTAAAATCGACGGCGGCATCAACTGGAGTGAGATTCTCTTCACCTTCGCCAGCGTAACGTTGCTCGGCGTTGCTTGGGCGGCTGTAGGAGCTGGTATCGGCGTCAAGCTAGGATCCTATGCCTTCCTTGTCTGGATCAGCCCGATTCTCTTTTCGCTCGTCGTTTCCATCCTCGTCGCGGTTCTCGTCTCCGGTGGGCGCAGCGGCAAGCGTTTGGGATTCTTCCTGACTCCTGAGGAGTACGACCCGCCCACGGTGCTGAAAAACATGCAGCAAAATCTGGAGGAAATTAAAGACCGCATCCAGCTCCCGCCCGAACTCGAACGTCATTACGGTCTCATGCAGGTTTGCCTCGATCCCTTTGTGAACGGCCTCCACGTCAGCCTGCTGCGCCGCCGGCGCACCATCGACGTCTCACACACCTACCTCGAAGAAATCTGCCATCGTCTCATTACTCAGGGTCCGAACGTCATCAGTGCGCAAGAGTTGAAGGCCCTCATGCACGACACCGACACCGTCACCAACCTGCACTACCGCCTCTGGAGCGCCGCCAACCACGAACTCGCTCCCTTCTGGGCCACCGCCATCCGCCAGTACAATCTCGCTTCCACCAGCCCATTCGCCCATACGTTGGCAAAGAAGGATGTGGAATAGCGACCTACTTCACCACCACGCCCGCCTCACCGACTTCCCAACCGAGTCCGGCGGCGCGAATGGCAACAGCGGTCGCATTGTCCGGCCATACGGCACTTAGTTGGTCTTTAAAGTAAGTCTCCCAGGTGATCCACTTGCCATTGATCTGCGCCTGCATCACCCACCAGCGTGTTTGCGACATCCAACGCACATCGCTGAGCTGCCAGACGACGGTAAGTTTGCCACCAGGCACCGTTTTGCCAACGACCGGGGCTGGCAGTGTCGATTGACTTAGCCAGGGTGAGGCAGGAGGGATCGCATGCGTCGTGTATGCCCGCTCCTTCGTGTAGGTGCCGATCTTGCCGATGTCCTTGTGCAACGCGCCGAAGTTCCAGTGGAAGTGCCCCGGCGTCATTTTCAGACCACGTTCACGCAGCACGCTCATCTGATGCAAAATTTCACCCGCGTTGCGATCATCACCAACTTTTGAGGTATTCATGCCCGGCCAGATATGACGACCCTGCGTGTTTTGCTCCAGCCACCAGTCATAGTAGGTGATGAGGCCGAGCTTCGGACGATCAATCGTCCAGTAGAGCTGTGGCGTGAAGTAATCGACCCAGCCCTGCTGCAACCATTTGAGCGAATCGGCGGCGAGATCTTCATATGGATCGAGGCCACCTCCCGTTCCCTCCGGAAAATTCGGCCGCCACAGGCCAAACGGGCTGATGCCAAACTTCACATAGCGTTTCTCCGCTTTGATGCCCTCGTAAATGATGCGCACCGTTTCATCCACGTTCTGCCTGCGCCACGCCGTCAGTTCCAGCGAACCACCAGCGGCTTTGTAGCGGCCAAAACTCGCGTCATCGGCAAATTCGATCTTCTTCTTCGCCGCATCGGTGATTGGATATGGATAGAAGTAGTCGTCGATGTGAATGCCATCGACATCGTAGCGCCGCGTCACATCCAGCATGACCGCAATGGCCTGCGCCCGCACCTCGGGCACACCAGGGTCCATCCACCAGTCGATGCCGTATTTCATCGTCCACTCGGGATGCCTGCGGCGGATGTGATCCGCACTCGGCGCGTGTTTCTCGCCCGCAAGCGCTCGAAACGGATTGAACCACGCATGCAGCTCCATCCCGCGCTTGTGCGCTTCCTGAATCGCAAACTCCAGCGGATCCCACAACGGCGATGGTGCAACGCCCATCTGCCCCGTCAGAAACGGCGACCACGGCTCAAGTTTCGAGGCATACATCGCATCGCCTGCAGGCCGAACTTGAAAAATCAACGCGTTCAATCCCACGTTCGCCGCCGATTCGACCAGTGTCAGCAACTGCAGCTTCTGCTTCGCCACTGGCAACCCCGGTTCGCTCGGCCAGTTAATGTTCCGCACCGTCGCTATCCACGAGCCACGCAACTCACGCGACGGCGGCGGCACGCTGGTTTGCGCATGCAGCGCGCTTGCGAGGAGAAAAAATGCAAGAGAAAGGTTCTTCATCAACATGCGGTGTCGCATGATTGAACCTTGTTTGCCATGTGTCGCTATTTTTTCTATTTCAGAGCGTAGACGTCTCGCTCATGAACCTCCATCTGCATCGTCCTTTTTCACGCCGCACGCTTTTGCGCAGCGCTGGCATCACCCTAGGGCTGCCGTTTCTCGAAAAGATGCTGCACGCCGGCCAGGCCGTGAGCATTCCGCGCCGCATGGTCGCCATTGAGACGAATATGGGCATCATGCCGCAGTTTTTCTTTCCCGAGAAAGCGGGACGTGATTATGCGCTCACGCCGTATCTGGAAAAGATCGCCAAACATCGTGACAAAATGACGGTATTCTCCGGCGTGAGCCTGCCGGGTGTCACCGGTGGCCATCAAGCCGAGCGCTGTTTCCTCACCGGCACGCCCCATCCTGAGCGCGGCGGTTTCCGCAATTGGGTCTCGCTCGATCAAGTCGCTGCCGAGCACATCGGCAACCTCACTCGCTATCCATCCATCCCGCTTGCCATGAGCAGCGAGGGCGGCCGCACCTTGAGTTACACCCGCAGCGGTGCGCCGATTCCAGCGGAGTACAGCCCGCGAAAGCTCTTCCAGCGTCTCTTTGTGCAAGGCAAGGCCAGCGAAGTCGAAGCCAACGTCGAGGCTCTCCGCCAAGGCCGCAGCATGCTCGACTTCGTCAGCGATCAGACCAAGCGTCTGAACAAAACCCTCTCCAAAGCCGACCAGCATCGCATGGACGAGTACTACACCTCCGTTCGCGAGCTGGAGCAGCGCCTTCACTCTGCCGAGGAGTGGGAATACAAACCCAAACCCGTCGTCACATCCGCCGCTCCCAACGATATCGATGACGCACGCGAATTCGTCGCCAAAACCAAGCTCATGTTCGATGTCATGAAGCTCGCGCTCGAAACCGACTCCACGCGCATCATCACGCTCTTCATCGACACGGTGGTCATTCACAATATCACGCATCACGGCAATCGCCCCGAGGCCATCGCCGAGTTGCGCAGTAAAGAAGAAGCCCAGTTTGAAGCCTTCAACGATTTTCTCACTGCGCTCGATGGCACCAAGGAAGAAGGTCAGACCCTGCTTGATCGCACGCAGGTGCTCTATGGCACCCCCATGGGTAGCGCGAACTCCCACAGCAACGTCAACCTGCCCACCCTCATCGCCGGCGGCGGTTTCAAGCATGGCCAGCACCTCGCTTTTGACACCAAGAACAACTACCCGCTGAGCAATCTCTACCTCACGATGCTGCAGCGACTCGGTATCGAGACGGATGAGTTTTCCACTGCGAAAGGCACGATGAAGGGACTGGAACTGGCATGATGAAACCGCTCGCCCTCACTCTGCTCGCCTGCGGCCTGAACGCCACTGAGCCAAAGGCGTTTTTCGACACACATTGCATCGACTGCCACGACGCCGACACGCACAAAGGCAATCTCGACCTCGCCGCGTTCAAGCAAGACCTCGGTGACGCCGAAAACTTTGCGAAGTGGGTGATGATTCACGACAGGATCGAATCCGGTGAAATGCCGCCGAAGAAAAAGGCGCGTCCTTCTGCAGCGGAAATGAAGTCGGTCATCGCGGAACTCGGTGCAGCACTTGTGAAAGCCGAAAAGATCGACGCTGAAGGCCGCACGGGGTTGCGACGGCTCACGCGGGTCGAGTATGAAAATACCTTGCGTGACCTGTTTGATCTACCAGGCATCGCATTGCAGGCTGGACTTCCCTCGGATGGCTCGGCGCATGGTTTTGATACGAACAGCGATGCGCTCGACATCTCCCATGTGAACATGGCGAAATACATCGAAGCAGCGGATAAGACGCTCGACATGGCCATTGCCACACGACCGGAAGCTCCACCGGTGGAGAAGGTGCGGCTCTCGCTCGCGGGCAACTATGAGCCAGACATCCAGATCATGTCGGGCGATGCGATGTTGCTGCGTGATAAGCAACTCGACCCTGACGTGCCGCCTGCGGGCAAATACGCGCATGTGAACCAAGGCGCGCACGAAAGCCTGGGCTTGTTCGAAAAAGGCAGCAGCGTCGGTGTTTTCAAACACGAGGATGAAACTTGGAATGCCTACTTCCGGAAGTTCGTGGCGCTTTATCCGGGCCGCTATCACGTGAAAGCCTCGTATTGGGGCATTTGGTGGGACAAAGGCAAAATCCTGCCTGCGCGCGGTGTTGAAGCGGCGCGCTTGTCCGTGGTGCAGTTCAATGACAATGGCCGCGGCGGTCAGCACCCGAGCTACGTGGTCGGCTACTATGATGCGCCTTCACTGGAGTCAAAGGTGCATGAACTGGACGTGTGGCTGAATACGAAAGAAGGCTTTGGCTACAACTCGGCCTCGCTCGCGCATGTCGTGCTCTACCGTGTGGGGACCTGGGGCCAGGTGGATCGCACCATGGGTTTTACAGGGCCTTGCGTGGTCAGTGATTGGCTGGAGGTCGAAGGCCCCTTGCATGATGTCTGGCCGCCGCGCGGTCATCGTGCGTTGTTTGGCAATACGCCACTAACGGAGTTCAAAGGGGCTCGTCCTCCCGTGCGCAAGCCGCTCAAACAAGAAGTCATCGGCACGAACAACCGAGCACCACAGGAGAAGGGTCTCTGGACGGTGCAGCCAGAGCAGCCACTCGTTGAGGCGGATCGCTTGCTCGCAAGTTTTCTGCCCAAAGCCTTCCGCAGACAAGTGACGGAGGACATTCGCCAGCAGTACGTGACTCGGGTCGATGAGCGGCTCAAAGCGGGTGACTGCTTCGAGTCGGCGATGCGCTGGGCCTATCGTGCGGCGTTGTGCTCGCCGCATTTTCTTTATCACATCGAGCCTATGGGTCATCTGGATGAACATGCGCTCGCCGCAAGGCTGTCCTACTTCCTCTGGAACTCCGCTCCGAATGAAACTCTCAAGTGTGACCACACCACCGTCGAGCGCATGCTCAAGGATCCCAAGTCGCAGCGCTTCATCGAAAACTTCCTCGCACAATGGCTCAAGCTCAGCGCCATCGCCGCGAATGATCCCGACAAGAAGCTCTACCCGGAGTTCAGCCCGTATCTGCAGGACAGCATGGTCTCTGAGACACGCGCTTATTTTCGCGAGCTAATCGAAAACGATCTTGATGCCAGCTATCTCGTGCAATCGGACTTCGCGATGCTGAATGAAAAGCTCGCCGTGCATTACGGCATCCCCGGTGTGAGTGGTCCAAAGATGCGCCGCGTGAAACTACCCAAAGATTGCCCACGAGGTGGCTTTCTCACGCAGGCCTCCATTTTAAAGATCACGGCCAATGGCACCACGACCTCTCCCGTCGTGCGCGGAGCCTATGTGATGGCTCGTCTGCTCGGCAAACCACCCGAACCTCCACCTCCGAACGTCCCCGCAGTCGAACCCGACGTGCAAGGAGCCACCACCATTCGCGAGTTGCTGGACAAACATCGCGCTGACTCGAGTTGCGCCAGTTGCCATGCACAGATTGATCCACCGGGCTTCGCGCTCGAGTCTTTCGATGTCATCGGAGGCCAGCGTGAGCGCTATCGCTCGCTTAACGAGAAAGGCGATCCCGCTCCGCGTGGTAGCATCGATCCGAAAATCGGCATCAGCTTTAAACTTGGACCCCAAGTCGATGCCAGCGGCCAGATTTCCGACTCGCAGCAGTTCAGCGGCATCGCCGATTTCAAAACTCTGCTCGCCGCCGACAAGCATCAGCTTTTGAAGAATCTCGCGCAGCAGCTCCTCATCTACGCCACCGGACGCCCCGTCGCCTTCAGCGACCGTGCCGCGCTCAATGACATCCTAAACCGCACCGAGAAGCAAGGCGGCGGCATCCGCACCTTGATCCATGAGATCGTGCTAAGCCCACTCTTCCAGACCCGATGAAATACGCGTTCCTATTCTTTCTCGTCACCAGTCTTCACGCCGATGAAGCCAGACACCGCATCATCGGCCTCAGCGAACCTGCACGTGAGCAGGATCTGCGCACGCAGACCCAGACCATTCCCGGCGTGGATCTCGTTAGCCTCAATTTCGCCACCACCGAGGCCACCTTCCGCTACGAACTCAGTGCGCTCTTCCCCGCCATCAATCCCAAGAAGCCGCCGAACGAAACCGACATCACCCAGAAGCTCGACAGCCTGCTCAAAGCCGCCTCACGCGGGACCTTCACGCTCAAACCTCGGGCCACTTTGCCCGAGGACAAGTTGCATAAAATCGACATTCAAGTCGGCCTTCTCGACTGCAAAGGCTGCCGTTATGGTGCCTACATCGCGATCGCCAAACTCGACGGCGTCGAACACACCACCGTCAACGAGGCAGGTTTGCTCACCGCGTGGATTGATCCCGCGAAGACGAAGCGTGAGGCTTTGATCGAGGCGCTCAAAAAGGGGCGGTTAGAATTGGTGACCCCATGAAGGCGTTTGTTCTCTTCTATATCACGGCGGTGGGTTTGTTTGCCGCCGAGCTGCCAGACATAAGCACTGTGCCCGCAGATCTCGATGTGCCCGCGTTAAGCGAAGGCCCGCCCGCAGCCGGAAAACGCGTCCGCTATGATCTCAGCGTGCTTTATTTACCCACAGACTGGAAAGCGGGCGTGAAGATGCCCGTGATCGTCGAACTCGCCGGAAATGGTGGCTACACCAACAAGTTTGGCGATGTCAGCACTGGCCTTCCCGAAGGCAGCAATCTCGGCTACGGCCTCTCTGCGGGTCACGGCTGCATCTGGCTATGTATGCCTTATCTGAATGCAAAAGGCGATCAAATCGCCATCAAGTGGTGGGGCGATGCACCAGCATACGATCCACAGCCGACGCTCAAACATCTGCGTGAAACAGTGAAGTCCGTGTGCAGCGACTTTGGCGGAGATGATTCTAAGATAGTGCTATGTGGCTTCTCGCGTGGTGCTATTGCCTGCAACTTCCTAGGCCTTCACGATGATGAAACCGCGAAGCTCTGGTGCGCATTCCTTGCCTACAGCCACTATGACGGCGTCCAAAAATGGCCATATCCCGGTTCAGATCAAGAATCGGCGCTCGTTAGGCTCAAACGGCTCGGGAATCGTCCACAGTTCATTTGTGGTGAAAGCACCAATGCGCAGGAGACAGAAGCTTATCTCCGTCCGTTGCTGCCAAGCGCCGATCTGACCTTCCTGAGCACCGGATTCCGCAATCACAACGACGCCTGGACGCTGCGGCCAAGCACAGCGCGTGACAAAGCCCACGAATGGCTAAAACGTGTTACTTCTTCGCGCTGAGCACCGATTCGACCGCTTGGAGGATCGTTTCGATCTCCGCCAGACGTCCGACGCCTTCGTAGCCGCAGGCAAGCATGCCTTCAGCGGGATCTACAAATTGAGCGCCGAAGCTGCGCAGCGTTGCCACATTCTGCAGCGTTGCGGGATGCTGCCACATCTTGCCGTTCATGGCTGGGGCAATCAAAATAGGAGCGCGCGTGGCGAGCGCGATGGCGGTGAGGGCATCGTTGGCGAAGCCGTGGGCCATGGAGGCGAGGATGTTAGCGCTCGCAGGGGCAATGAGGAGCAGATCCGCTTCATCCGCGAGCTGGATGTGACCGGGCTGCCAGCCTTCCTTTTCGGCGAAGAGATCGGTGATGACAGGATTCTTCGACAGCGTGCCCAGCGTGAGCGGCGTGACGAATTCGAGCGCGGATTTCGTCAATACGCACGTCACCGCGTGGCCAGCCTTGGAGAGCTGGCTGGCGAGGTCCGCCGCCTTGTAGGCTGCGATGGACCCCGTGACGCCGAGGATGATGCGGGACATGGGAATGACGATAAACGCGAAAATGAACGCGCAAAGCCCGAACTACGAACGTGCTTGCCTAAACGCCTGCGAGAAAGCACATTCGTGACCCCAACCCCCATAGGATGCGCTGCCCCAAATGCGGAAGTTCCCAGGACAAAGTGATCGACTCACGCGAGGCGCGGGAAGGTCATGCCATCCGCCGTCGCCGCGAGTGCATGAAGTGTGATTTCCGTTTCACGACGTATGAACTGGTGGAGCGCGAGGAACTGCGCGTGGTGAAGCGCAATGGCGCGCGCGAGAATTTTAACCGCGACAAGCTGCTGGGTGGTTTGCGCAAGTCCTGTGAGAAGCGTCCCGTGAAGATGGAACAGCTTGAACAACTCGTGGATGATATTGCGAACGAACTCGAAGAAGAAGGCTACCGCGAAATTCCCAGCACCGTCATCGGAGCGAAGGTGATGCGCCGGCTGGAGGCCATCGATCACGTCGCTTATGTGCGCTACGCCTCGGTGTACCGTCAGTTTGAGGACGTGGGCGAGTTTATCGACGAGATCAAGAGCCTCGGCGAGCGCCGTCCGCGCGATGTGCGGCAACCTGAGCTTTTCCGTTAACCCGCCATGAGTGAGAAGACCATCTTCCAAAAAATCATCGACCGCGAAATTCCCGCTCCACTCGTCTATGAGGACGAACTGGTAGCTGCGTTCAATGACGTCAATCCGCAGGCACCGACGCACATCCTGATCGTGCCAAAGAAACTGATTCCCCGGGTGGGTGAGGCAACTGGTGAAGATCAGGCCACGCTGGGAGCTCTGCTGCTAGCGGCGGGTAAAATCGCCGACAAACTTGGCATCAAGGACCGCAGCAAAGGTTTCCGCCTCGTCATCAATCACGGCAAGGACGCCGGCGAGTCGGTGCCACACCTGCATGTGCATCTTTTGGCCGGTCGCAGCCTGGAATGGCCACCGGGTTGAGATTTTTTGCAACTTTAGGCCGTCTCGGCTGTTTTTTTGACATCATGGAACCGTTTTCACCGCAAGACCCGATCTCGAAGCTGTTGGCCCAAGCCCGCAGAATTGAGGCGCGTTCCAATTTCACGCAGAACGTGGTGCGGGCTGCCCGCCAGACGCCACAGGATCGCGGCTGGCTGGCTGCACTGCGCACTTGGTGGGAAGACGTATCGTTTGCGGCCCCCGCTGCCAAGTGGGCCTTCGCCAGCGTCAGTGTTGCGGCTATTGCTTTGGCGATGGTGATTTTCCAAACTCAGCCTGCTGTCACGCCCCAAATCGTCCAGCAGAACGTGCCGGAGCTGCCGCTGTTGCCTGCGGCTGAGACGCCATGGGAAGCGACTTACGACACGCAGGCTCTGCTTGCTGTGGATGACACTTCCCAGCTCACGGACAGTGAGATCGGCTTCCTGCTTTATTGAGCCGCTGGCTTGGTTTGTGACGAAAATGTTGGGTTCTTGATGGCGGAACGTGTTATGGGTCATGCCAATGGAAGGTATGGAACCCTCAAAATTCTGGAGTGAGCCGCGGTGTCAGCGACATGGCTGGTGGCTATTGCTCGTGCTCACGTTAATCCTGTATCTCCCGGGAACGGGGAGTATTCCACTGATGGATCGCGACGAGCCGCGTTTTGCGCATGCCACGGTGGAGATGGTCGAACGGGGGAGTTGGGCAATCCCCTATTTCAACGGCGAGTATCGTTTCGATAAACCGCCGCTGACCTACTGGTGGATGCGCGCGCATTATGCGCTTTTTGGCGTGAACGAGCTCGCGGCGCGACTGCACAGTGTGGTGGCGGCCTTTCTGACAGCGCTCGTCGTGGGTGGCCTAGTGCGCAGCCTGTCGGGCAGTGCACGCGCCGCGCTGTTCGGTGGTGTGGCGTGGCTCACCAGCCTACAGACATTGGTCCATGGACGTCTGTGCGTGGCGGACATGCCAATGATTCTGTTTGTGACCCTCGCTTGTCGTGCGCTGGTGGAACTACTAGCCACTTCTCAGGAGAACCAATCGGTAAAGCACTCAAGACTTTGGTTTTGGACTTTGTGGCTGTCGATGGGGGCGGGCTTCTTGGCAAAGGGCCCGATTGCGTGGTTTGTGCCTGCGCTGACGCTGGCGCTGTGGCGATGGGTGTTTTGGAAAAAACCGCTGCCATGGCAGCGTCTGAAACTGGTGCCTGGCTGTGCGCTCGTCCTGACGATAGTGGCGGCGTGGGGCATTCCTGCTCTGATTGAAACAAAAGGCGCATTTTGGCAGGTTGGTATGGGCGAGCATGTGGTGAAACGCGGCACCGATGTGTTTAATGGTCGCAAGTTTGTGCCGGGCTTCTACTTGCTGACAACATGGCTCAGCTTGTTTCCGTGGCTGGGGTTTGCGCTGCCGGTGTGGCGAAACCTGCGATCAAACTGGACGGCACAAACGACCTTTCTTGCCGCATGGTTCGTGGCCCCGCAGCTCATCTTCTTTTTCTATGCGACCCAGCTGCCACACTATGTGATGCCGGGATATCCAGCGTTGATCGTGCTATTGGCAATGACGTGGATTCAGCGAGAGAAAGCGCCGAGCATTCCCGGTGCAGCCAAATGGTTGACGCTATTCTTCATGGTGATTGTCGCTGCGGGTTGGACGCTGGCGTTGATGTGCGAGTTCGATCAGGCGGTGCTGCGAGAGTTGTTGATCAGCGCATTATGGGTGCTGACGTCTATTCTCGCGGTGGGCGGAGTGGCAGCACTGATGGTTTGGAAGCAAAGCTTGCGCGGCAGTGCTGCCATCATGGCTTGTGCGGCAGTGATTCTGACCTCCGTGAGTCTCATCGCACTTGGGCGTAACCTGCGAACTGCCTCCGTTCCCTTGGTGGTGGCGAAACACCTCGGCACTCTACCAGCAAGGATGACACTGCACGGTTGCGGCTATACCGAGCCGAGCCTTGTGTTTTACACGAATCACAAATGGCATTACACGGATGATATGGCCGCAGCGCAGCAATTCCTTGCGAAACCTGGCCCAGTGGCGGTGGTCATGATGAAACGTGAATGGACACTAGATCGCTGGTTCAAAGGCATGATGATCGCGACTCCTTCAGGCAAACCAGCCAAAGATCATTCCGCATGGGTGAACGATTTGTTAAAGCAAACCCCCGGAGTGAAAAGCATCGCCATCGAAGGCTTTAATGCCGCACGCTTTAGTTGGGCAGAAGTGGTGCTGTTAATCAAGCGTTAGGCCTTTGTTCGCGGCCAATGCGCCGTACCGCTAGGCCGAGAGGAATGCCAAACAACATCGATAGCATCAGCGAGGCCAGCACATCACTCGGATGATGGCAATTGTTCTGCATACGAGACCACGCCACGCCACCAGAGACCAGCAGCATAGGTATGCCGGCCGGCGGAAAGGCCACTGCCACCGGGACACTGGCACCGAAGGACGTGGCTGTATGAGCACTTGGGAAAGACTGCTTTCGTGCGCTAAATGTTGGCCCATAAAATCCTGGTTCCAGCTTGCTGCCGGGTCTAGCGCGGCCGGCCGTGATACGAACCCCATTAGCAATTCCACCGGTGAGCACTGTTCCCAAGACCGCCGCGACGGTCATCCGCCGGAAGAAAGCTGAACGCCGGATGAACGCAAAGCATGTCAGGATCGCGAAGACGAAGAGATTAAAACCTGCGAAATCTCCCCAATAACTCATGACGCGCGCTATGGTCTTGATGCTCTCGCCTTCCGACGTCGTGGATTCAAATCGTATGCTTGCGAGAATCGGCAGATCCACCGACATAATGGAGCACACCAACAATGTGCCAACTATTAGAATGAAGATGACAACCCACCGTCTGGGAAAAACCATACTCCATGCGTGTTGGAGCAAATTTCTGGCATCACTCCAGAATAGACTAACAACCCGATTGAATGGTCGTTTGCTTAAACAGCCTGTGTCCATCCAGCTGGAAGGCAGAATTGGGAGGCCGATGGGTTTTTCCATGCAGATATCAACAGGATTAAGTTACTATTATGTCGCCGTAGCATATTTATCCATATAATGAATCGAAACGACTTTGTTGCAGAGGTGAAGTGTGACAAAACATACACATTCCAATGCTGGCTTAAACATTCGATTCGCGTGATCACATACTCTCCTCGCTGTGACCATGCTCAAAGAATCTCCACTCCGCCGTCCGGTTCGCGTTTTGAAATCGGCTCATGACATGGTCTTCCGCCATGTTCACAATTCCAACCTCATTTACAACACCGCTTGGGAGGATCCGCGCCTCGACCGGCAGTTGTTGAAACTCGATCGTGATAGCCGTGTGGTGATGATCACCAGCGCGGGCTGCAACGCTCTTGATTACTTGCTCGATGATCCGGCTGAAATTCATGCGGTAGACATGAACTATCGTCAAAATGCCTTGCTCGAACTCAAGCAAGCGCTTCTGCGCAAAGGTGACTTTGATGAGCTGTTCGAGATGTTCGGCTTCGGCGCGCACCCAGAATACGCCGCAGTCTATGGCAATGTGCGCCGTACGCTTTCCGAGTCAGCGCAAAAGTTTTGGGACAAGCGCATCGGCTTCTTCAATCCATCCAGCCTCAAAAAATCGTTCTACTTCCACGGCACATCTGGCATCGCCGCGTATGTGATGGGCAACGCACTGTTCAAATTGCGGCCCAACGTGAAGAACTTCGCCACCTGCCTATTGGACGCCCGTTCGCTACAGGAACAACGCGAAGCCTATGAACTCTTCGAGCGCGAGGTTTGGGGCCCATTCAGCAACTGGCTGCTGCGCCAACCCACGCTCATGACGCTGCTCGGCGTGCCACGTCCGCAGATCAAACTGATCCAGGACTCATATGCTGGCGGCCTCACGGCTTATGTGAAGGACAAACTCCGCCATGTGTTCACCGAATTGCCCATCGCGGACAATTATTTCTGGCGCGTTTACATGACCGGCTCCTACACGCTGGGCTGTTGTCCGAACTATTTGAAGCAAGAAAACCTTCACACGCTTCAGTCACGCGTCAGTCGTTTGAAGACCTACACCACCACGGTTTCCAGTTTTCTGCGCGAGCATCCCGGCAACTACACCCATTTTGTATTGCTCGATCATCAGGACTGGCTCGCAGCGCATGACACGGCAGCCTTGCTGGATGAATGGGAACTGATCCTCGCCAACAGCGCACCAGGAGCAAAAATCATCATGCGCTCCGCTGGTCTTGATCTCAGCTTTGTGCCTGCCTCCATTCACGCCAAACTGCGCTTCTTCCCGGAACGCACCGAGGCGCTGCATCAGCTTGATCGCGTCGGCACTTACGGCAGCTTTCACTATGCGGAGGTTCTGTGATGAATGCTGTTTCGACCGGCGCGGCTAGTGGAGGCACAGCGCTGGAGCGCTACTACCAGTTCCACTCGCGCATCTACGATGCCACACGTTGGAGTTTCCTTTTTGGACGCGAGGAAATTCTGCGCCGTTTGGCCGTCATCACTAAACCCAATCGCATTCTCGAAGTCGGCTGTGGCACCGGACGTAATCTTCCGGGTCTGCGACGGCGTTTCCCGGCTGCGCAGCTCACCGGCGTCGATTTGTCCGAACAGATGCTCGCCCTAGCTGCGCAAAAGCTCCGAGATGACAAGGTCACACTTCTACGGCGCTCTTACTCGGCGCCTGTTCACACAAACGGCAAGGGTTTTGATCTAGTGCTCTTCTCGTATGCACTTTCCATGTTCAATCCCGGCTGGGAGCAGGCGATTGATGCTGCGTGGGATGATCTGGAGGAGGGCTGCCTTATTGCTGTCGTCGATTTTTCTCACACTTCATTCACCTGGTTCCGCCGTTGGATGGGCGTGAATCATGTGCGCATGGAAGGACACTTGTGGCCGTATCTCGCGAAGAAATTCACGCCTTTGCTAGATGAGCAATTCAATGCCTATGGCGGCGTTTGGAGTTACGGCATCTTCATTGGACGGAAGCAGGCCTGAGTGTGGCGATAGTGTTTCATGCATCGCTGTGAATAGCCGCCATCTTGGGCTTAAGGCAGCCAATTACTATGAATAGCATCATCATGCTCATCGCCACAGCACTCGCGTTCACAGGTTTCATCTACTTTGTACGCCGTTTCGGCACGGCATGGTCCATGCGCAGTTGGTGCCGCACTCAGGGACGCGTTCTCATCGCGGAAATGCGTCGCGGTAAAAAGAAAGCCTTTGAGGGCTGCCTGCTTTACGATCCGGTGCTGCTATATTCGTATGCCGTTGGCGATCGTGTATTTGAAAGCAGTGCTTTCACGCATCATGCAGTTCAAAATGTGGATCGCCTCACGACGGATTTCATCACCCGTTGCCAGAAGCAAACCGAAGTGCCGGTGTATTATCATCCTGACGATCCCGCCCAAGCAGTCGTGCAGCCCATGCCTTGGCAGGGTTACGCCGTAGGAGCTACTGCGTGCGCCGTGTTGCTCGCACTGTTTGTCAAGAGCCTCATCACCGCATGAATTCTCCTGCCTCCACGATCCCGGTTTCACACGTGGCGTGGTGGCAGGACTCGTCATCCAAATCACTGCGTGCATCGCTTGCGGCGCAAATTGCCCTCACCGGCTTCATCTCAGGTCATTCCTGCCTGCCAAATCACTGGTTGCATCTCGGCTGGTTATTTGTGACCGGAGTCTGTGCGATGTGTTGGACAGATTGGACCCAAAAGCAATCCTGGAAACGTGTTGATGCAGGCTTTCAACTCATTGCGGTATTTCTGCTGTGGATGACGGTACGTTCCTGCTTCAGTGATGCTTATGCGCCCGAGGAAATGCAGCGCGGTTTAGTCGGCACGGGTTTGCTCATGCTCTTCTGTATTCTCATCTGGCAGCAGTCTGGTGATGGCAAAACCATGCGCATCGCTGGCTGGGCCATCGGCGTGGCAAGCACTCTCGCCGCATTCATCAGCATCGCCCTGACCTATTTCGTGCTGCCGGGGCATCAAGTCGGAGAACGTCTCACCAATCTACTTGTACACGGCGGGCTCAATCCGGTCTGCACGGGGCTGATCTTTGGTTTCACGGCGGTGTGGCTCGCCGCTTTAGTCGAGACTGCTCCCGCCTTCGTGCCTCGCCGCTTTGTGTGGGCCGCCATGACGCTGCTGCACTTCGCCACCTTTCTTTCCGGCAGCCGTGGGGCCATGCTAGCTCTGGTTTGCGGTCATGCGGCGCTTTTCATCGTACGCGGCTGGCGGCGTGGAGCAGCGGCATTGGGCGTGCTGTTTCTTACCGGCACGGTTTACTTCACCAGCGCTTCTTTGCTGGCCAACTTCAGCTCGCGGCAGCACCAACCAACGACACTCTCCATCACCCATCACTTTCATAAGGTGGTAGAGCGTGGTGACAACGGCCGCTTTGATATCTACCGCGCCGGTTGGAATGCTATGGATAATCTCTGGCTCGGCACCGGCCAGTGGGGCGTGCGTGATGTCTGGCAGTGTGAACTTCAGCCGAATAACAACTCCATGGCATCGCATCTGCACAGCGCAATCTTTGCCACCTTCGTGCATGGCGGTTTCATCGGAGCCGTGTTGCTGCTTGTCTTGCTTGCATGCGGAATTCGCCGTGCTTGGCGCATTTCTCTTCAGGGTGATGCCACTTGGATCGCGTTGCTCGCCTTCGGCTGTGGCGGACTGCTCTTTGATGGCGAATCGCTCGCCTCTCTCGCAACAGCTCCGCGCTTTGAAGGATTGCTGTTCTGGCTACCACTCACGGTGGCACTTGCGTGTGGCAGCGTCACTGCGCCAACACGCACTGTTTGATGCCGATTTCGCCTTCAAAGGCGATGAAGTTGAGCTGCGCTTTTGTTTCTGCAAGAACAGCATGCTTTGCTTTGGTCGTCGTTCCGGCGAATTCGACGGTAAGTTCGTCGCCATGGAAGGTGAGGCGCATTGTTTGCCAATCACTGGCTTTGAATTTCACCCGCGTTTTACCCAATGGCACCGTCTTGTCGGCTGCCTCGCTTTTATCGGGATTCTTGGCGATCTCCATGAAGGCGTGTGAAAGCACAACACGGAAACTGTGCGCGTTGTCGGCGGTGTGGATGCGCAGCGAGTGGCGATCCGCTTCGCCGAGACGGATTTGGAATTCGAGTGCTCCGTCCTGCATTTTTACCGGGCCGCTGAATGGCAACCCTTTGGCATCCGCTTTGCAAAACATGGCATCATCACGCGCGGCCCAGCCTTTGCCGCTGAAGGTTTTCAAATCGAGCGGTTTGGCATTCTTGAGCGGTGGCAGTTCGGCGAAGGCGGGCTTCGGCTTGGCGTCAGCAGGCGGCAATTCACGGCTGTAGCCGCCATCGCGATAACGGATGAGTAATTTTTCAAGATCCTTCACCACGTCAGGATTCTGCGCGGACACATCGGTCACCTCGGCGATGTCATATTTGAGGTCGTAAAGCTGGCGCTTGAACTGGTCGGCGTGCGCTTTCTTCGCGGTGGGCTTCACATCATCAGCAGGAACGCCTTCGATCCACTTCCACGCACCTTTGCGGATGGCAAAGTTTCCATCGGCGCTGTGGACGATCACATCGGGGCGCAGCGGGCCTTCATACTTTTCACCGAGCCATGCCTTGGACACATCATGGCTGTCTTCTGCAGCTACATCGGCTTTTGGCAGCTTGTAGCCAGTGATCGCGGCAAGGCTGGCGATGGTATCAACGATGCTGACGGTTTCATCGCACACGGTGCCGGCGGGCACATGGCCGGGCCAGCGCACGAGGTAGGGCACGCGGAAGCCACCTTCCCACACATCATGCTTCCCGCCGCGAAACGGCCCCGTGGGCTTCAATCCGGCCTTCTGCGCATCCGTTTGCACGAGGTTGGCATTCTCCGGCTTGTTCACGCCACCGTTGTCGCTGCTGAAAAGCACGAGTGTGTTTTTCGCTAGGCCCTGTTTGTCGAGAGCGTCGAGCACGCGACCCACACTGATGTCGAGATCGCTGATGAAGTCGCAAAACGGCCCGCCTTTGCTTTTACCGGCGGTCTGCTTCGACGGCGTGATCGGGTTATGCACGCCCACGGGCGTGAAATAGACGAAGAAGGGCTTCTCCGCGCTCTGCTGACCGATCCAGTTCACGATTTTGTCCGTGAGCGTGCTCATCACTTCATCGTCGATGCGCTTCGGGGCGTTCAGCTCGATCATCTTTGCCGGCTTGCCCTTCTTCTCGCTCATCGTGACATACGGCGGACTCGGCGAGGACGGGCTGTCCTTGTTCAAACCATAGACCCAGTGATTCTCGACGTAGGTTCCGGTGATGTCGCCATGATTGCTCGGCACGCCGAAGTGATAGTCAAAGCCGACTTCGAGCGGTCCGGGCTTCAGTTCCTTGGTGAAGTCGCAGCGTTCTGCTGTGCCGTAGCCAAGATGCCATTTGCCGACAGCGGCGCAGTTGTAGCCCTGCGATTTAAGCATCGAAGCGATCGTGAGTCGCGTCGTCTCGATGTGCAGCGGCGCCACGGTGCTCAGCACTTCGCTGATGAGCGGGGTTCGCCAGCAGTAGCGTCCTGTGAGCATCGCATAGCGCGTGGGCGAACAAACGGACGAGGTCGTGTTGCCATCCGTGAAACGTCGGCCTTCCTTCGCGATGCGGTCGATGTTCGGCGTCTGCACCAAAGCAGGATCAGCTCCGTAGCAACCAGAGCTGCCCCAGCCAAAGTCATCGCTGAGAATCACGACCACGTTAGGACGATCCGCAGCAAGGCCGGATGAAATTAGAAGAAGGAGGGGGAGCAGAAAGCGCATGGCCCGTTGACGAAGCTGATATGCGCCGACTTTCATCGAATCACTTCGTTCGGGTTTTAGCAGCTGTGGTGATGGTTTCGTTGTTTTGCTTTCGTACTTGGCTTCCATGAGTCAGCTGCCGTGTTTTGTTGGGGAGAAGATCATGCGGTTGGAGCAAAGCGCTCTGCTCATGAGCTTTTGCTTCTGCGCGACTTTCGCTGGAGCCGAGGCAACACAGCAGACACCGCCAGTGACAGATGATGGAGCGATTCCGCAAGCCATGAGGGGAGAGGACTTCGAAGCGCTTCTCACGAACTCGCCTTTCACACGTTCGCTGGGTTTTTCCGACTCGATGATCCTCACGGGCCTCGCACACATCGATGACGATGTCTTTGCCACGCTGTTCGACACCAAAACCATGGAGTCGCATGTGGTCTCCAAAACAGCCAATACGAAGGGATGGCAGTTGGTCGGTGTCGGTGGCAATGCAGCCATCATGCAAACATGGAGCGTCAAGATCCAGATCGCGGGTGGTGAGGTCATCTCCGTCCGCTATCAACAGCCACCCAAAAAGACGGTTCGAGTAGCATCAGGCGGCAGCGGCGGCGGTTCTGGCGGCAATTCTCCGCCGTTGAGTTCATCCCAAGTGGAAGAGGCGAAAAACGCTGCCGTGAACTACAAGGAAGGCTTCACCTCCGATGGCTACCCCAAGGCACCACCACCCGAGATGGTGGCCAAACTCTCGCGCCTCAGCGTCTCGCAGCGCGAAGACATCAACCGCCAAATGCTCGGCCTACGCAATCAAGGCCTCGGCATGGATGAACGGCGCAAAATCTATGAGAACCTGGTGGAGCGGTCAGGTCAGGGGAGGCGTTGATCGGGTGAAGGACACACTGTTTATTAAAGTGTGTAGATCACCCGCGCTGCGGCTTTCGCGCCGGGCGGGATTTCTGCAATTGGCTCAAATTGAAGGCCCGCGACAGTCCCCGCCGCCGCCTGCACCGAATCGGTGACAAGGATTTCCCACGCGTGCGCGATGTCTTCACCCAGCTTGCTGGCCGCATTCACTTCCCGGCCAAACACATCCTGGTCGCCAATGCGGAGCATGGGGCCATAGCCCAGGCCAATGCATTGCAAAATTTGCTCCTCCTGGGGCTTGTCCACATTGTAGGCTTTGGCCGCGCGTTGCATGTCCACCGCGCATTGGAGCGCGTTGGCGACCGTGCGGAAGATGACGAACATGCTGTCGCCTTCCAGCTTCAACAAAATGCCATCGTTTCGGTCCACGCACGGAATGAAAATGCGCTGCGATTCATAGATCACCTGCAAAAAATGGATGATGCCGAATTCGGCCACATTGCGCGAGAAGCCCGACAGGTCGGTGAACATGACGGCCCAGGTCTCGCCGAAGAGATTCCAAATGCGCCCGTCCACCGCCTCGCGGTTCGCGCCGGGGGTGAGGCGTTCTGCCAATAGTTTTTCCAACCGTTCTTGGGAGGCATGGATTCCAACTTGGGGGGCATACGACATAGGTTGTTCCTTTCAAAAGGCGTGGTGCAAGATTTCTTCAACTGAGCCTAGTGGCTCATAACAGCTAAATCGAGGGGTGAATGGCGGAGAGTGGAGGTGTAAGGAAGAGCATGGCAAAGAAATACCGCATCCACCTGAGTCCTGAGGAACGAGAACAACTGCAAAAGATCGTCAAAGCTGGCAAGGCAGCGGCGAGCAAACGACAACGTGCGCAAATCTTGTTGGCAGCCGACGCCAGCAAGGAGGGAGGCGAGTTGTGTGACGTAGATATTGCCAGAGTGCTCGATGTGTCCGTCGCGACAGTGGAGCGCACTCGCTGTGCACTGTGTGAGTATGGACTGGAGGTTGCGGTGCATGGCTGGCCACCACATCGCAAGGTGCCACGCACCAAGCTCGACGGCTGGGCCGAAGCGCATCTGGTGGCTGCGACATGCAGCCCGCCGCCTGCCGGTGCTGCCCGCTGGACCTTGAGGCTGCTGGGAGATCATCTCGTGGGGTTGGGTTTGGTATCCAGCGTGAGCAAACCGACCATTGGTAGAGCGCTCAAAAAAACGAGCTGAAGCCGTGGCAGGTGGAGCAGTGGTGCCTGCCGCCGCAAGGCAGCGCAGCATTCGTGTGTGCGATGGAAGACGTGCTCAAAACCTACAGCCGCCCGCGTGATGAGCAGCGCCCGCTGGTGTGTCTTGACGAGATGTGCAAACAGCTCATCGCCGATGTGCGCGATCCACAGCCCGCGCTGCCGGGACTGGCAGCTCGAGTGGACTACGAGTATGAGCGGCGCGGCATGTGCAGCGCGTTCATGGTGTATGCGCCACTGGAGCAATGGCGCGGCGTGCGGGTTACCGGGCAGCGCACCGCCCAACACTGGGCGCAGACCATCAAGTGGTTGTGTGATGAAGTGTATCCGCAGGCCACGCAAATCGTGCTGGCGCAGGATAACCTCAACACGCACACGCCAGCTTCACTCTACGAGACGTTCCCGCCCGAGGAGGCGCTGCGCCTCAAAGAGCGTATCGAGTGGCACTACACGCCTAAACATGGAAGCTCGCTGAACATGGCGGAGATTGAGATCGGCGTGGCACAGCATCAATGCCTGGACCGGCGTATTGGCGATCAAGCAACGCTAGAAAATGAACTCCATGCGTGGTGCAAAAATCGCAACGATGCACATTGCGGCACAGACTGGCAGTTCACCACCGAGGATGCTCGCATCAAGCTCAAGCGCCTTTACCCTTCAACTTTGATGACATGAGCCACTAGCCGGGTTTGAAAACCTGCCAATTGGCAAATATCGGGGAAAGAGGCGGGCCGTTTCGCCCCCTCCTGATCCGTTTATCCGATGGAATCGACCATTTATCCTCCGGGTTGATCCATTCATCGGGAGTATCAAGCCGTTTAGCTGACAGGTTGAACCGTTTATTCTCTAGTAGAATCCATTCAATCAACCGCCAAATCAGTTTATGGGCGTTGGTAAGCGGAATAACCAGCGGCGAAATGTGATAAGTCTCCCGGTTTATTGGTTTAGCACGCGGGTTAATCGGTTTAGTCGGTAGATTAAAGGGAGGAATCCTCCGGTTAAATGGCTCAATCCGGCGCTTGAAGAGCTCAATGACCCTATTTTCCGGCTCAAAGGTGCTTTTAAACCGCTCGATCGACTTAAAATAGCTGACAAATAGAGTATTATTCGCCCTTTTAGCCATAGTTTTGGCTTCAACGGGTGCTGCATCCAGCTAGGGCGGGTTTCGAGCGCCTCGCCTTCTTCGCCAGCCAGACTGCCGGCGTTGGCGTCGATCATGGATTCGCGGCACGGCCGACGCTCTTCGACAGCGTGTGAATGAACTCCGCCGCTTCCTCCAGTCGGTCGGCAGGCAGGCGGGCAATTCGTCGATGAAGGGCAACGCGGAGCACTAAATGCCTGGCATATGCCTGGCATGAATGGCACTCGGTTAAGCAGCAGCACGGTAGCGTTCACGATGGGGGATTTCTTGGAACTTGTGGCGCGGGGCAGTTAGTAATTGATAGGACTTCGGCCTTCGTTTTTTGGCGCGCGGTTCGCGTCGATCAGGACGTAACGGG
>CANIBP010000065.1 GCA_947466075.1 Verrucomicrobiaceae bacterium | reverse complement strand
GCACACCAACGGTTCCATCACCGTACTGACCAACTCACCCGACAAAAACACCCGCCCCAAAATCCTCCTCCACTGCGACCCCAAACTCGACTGAGAAAACTATTCCGGTTTTGACTGCTACAGAACTGTCCGGTTTTGAGTGCTACGCGGCACTCTTGCGTTTAGTGAAGTCACCAACCACAATACGGTGCCAATTGAATTGACCAGATTGGACATGGCTTTGATTGACCGGGGTTTTGCCGTGTTTGAAATACCTTTGGTCTCAGATACCCCACTGCTGATTCCCGCTGGTGAAAGCAGGTATATACGCCCTGAGTTTTCATATGTGAGTTCCATGCTCATCAGAGAAGAACGAATGATTGATCGTTTGCGCGGTTTCATCGTGTTCCACTGAGATTTTAAATGTTCCTGCATACCCATCCCGTCAGGTTCAATTTACTGAAATACATCCATGAGCACTCCCACCCACGTTTTGTTTGCACTGCCAGCTCTGCCAAGCCATGCGGCTGACGAAACGCAACATCATGCCGCCTCATCCGTAATTCGTTCATGACTTCACGCCGCACCTTCCTGACCACCGGCCTCAGTGCCCTCGCGGCGCGCAGTTCCGCGCAAACCTCCAGCGCCGCCGAGCCGATCATCGACATCCATCAGCACACGCATTATCACGACCGGCTGGACGAGCATCTGCTCGCGCATCAGAAGGCGATGGGCATTACCACCACGATCATTCTGCCCGGCGGCACCTGGATGGACCGGCCCTCGACGCACAACGGCAAGTCCAACGGTCTCGCCGCCCGCTGCGGCACCACGCAGGATGCTTTCAACTTCGCCAAGGCGCATCCCGACGCCTATCTCTGGGGCGCAAACGAGGTCACCGATCTCGACACGGCACCTGAGGAAATCGAGAAATGGCTCAAGCAGGGCGCGTGCATCATTGGCGAGCAGAAGTTCAAGGTGGAGTGCGATTCATCCGAGAGCCAGAAGCTCTACGAACTCGCCGCCGCCTACAACGTGCCGATTCTCCTGCACTTCCAGCACCAGACCTACAACCTCGGTTACGAACGCTTGCACACGATGCTGGCGAAATTCCCCAAGACCAACTTCATCGGCCATGCGCAGGTGTTTTGGGGCAACATCGACAAGAATCATGACCAGAAGGTGAATTACCCGAAGGGCAAGATCACTCCGGGCGGACTGACGGACCGCTACCTCGCCGATTACCCAAACATGTTCGCCGACATGTCCGCAGGCAGTGGTCTGCTGGCCCTGACGCGGGACGAAGAACACACCACCGCCTTCTTCGACCGCCATCAGGACAAAATCCTCTATGGCAGCGATTGCGCCGATCACCTTGGCCGTGGGCCCGGCTGTCAGGGTGCTGCCACCATCGCCGCGATCCGCAAATTCGCCTCGAATAAGACTGTGGAGCGTAAAATCCTCTTTGAGAACTCAAAGAAGCTGTTCAGGCTGGCATGACGGCTCGTGGTCTGCTATGCCACACTCATGCTCATCACCAGCTCTTCCAACGAACGCGTCAAACACGCCCGCCGCGTGCGCGAAGGCCGTGAGCGTGATCTAATCTTCGTCGAAGGCGAACGCCTCGTGGCCGAGTGCCTCACGTCCCAGCTGAAACTGCACGCCTGCTTCGGCCCTGCGGAGCCGTCAGCTTCGATGCAAAAACTCTTGGAGAGCATCACCTGCCCCATCTTCCAGCTCTCCGAATCGGTGCTCGAGTCCTTGAGCGACACGATGACCACGCAGGGCCTCATCGTCATCGCCGAACGCCCTTGGCCGACTCTCGACAGCATGTTCATTGGCGAATCGCCGCTCATCCTCGGTCTGGATCGAATCCAAGACCCCGGCAATCTCGGCACCCTCGTTCGCACCGCCGAAGCAGCAGGCGCAGGTGGCCTGCTCTCATTCGCCGGCTCTGCCGATGCGTTTTCACCCAAGACCTTGCGCAGTGCGATGGGTTCCGCCTTTCGTCTCCCCATCCTCGCCGATGTCTCCGGCAGTGGTGCCATCGAAGCGTGTCGTGCTCGCGGCATCAAGAGTGTCGTCGCTACCGGTGATTCAGAACTGCTTCACTACGATTATGACTGGCGGCAACCCACACTGCTCATCCTCGGCAACGAAGGCCGCGGCGCCAGTGCCGAAATCATGAATGCTTGCGACCACCGCGTGCGCATTCCACTGCACACGCCAGTGGAATCCCTCAACGTTGCCGCCGCTGGTGCCGCGATCTTGTTTGAGGCAGTGCGGCAGCGTCGATAAAGCCTCGTCACACGATCTCCGGCAGCTTCCAATCGCCGCGGAAGGGACGCGCATTCATCAAAGCATTCGCCGCCTCGTCATTCGTGAACGATTCCGTCTTCGGATCCCACAGCAGCTTGCGCTTCGCTTTCAACGCCATGGCCGTGAGCTGAGGCAGCGTGTCGGAGCGCACCGCTGTCTCGATGTCGCAGATCGCCCGCTGCCTGTGCTTGATCGCATCCACGAAATTGCGCGTGTGTTCGAGGCTGGCGATCAGTTTGACCGGCATCGTGCCGTCCTTGTTCGCTGGGTCGCGCAGGATGGCATCATCGCTGGCCTTGATGTCGCCACGCACCACATGCACCCAGCCATTTTCCCCGATGAAGCGGGTGCCGTGGCCGATGCCTGAGTTGCCCTGATCCACGAACGTGATCGGAGCCGCGTTCGCATATTCAAACCGCATCTTCCAATTCAGCACGGCATCACAGCCACCTTTGTCAGGATAGGTCGCCTCGCCTTCGACGCTGATCGGCCCGGTTTCATCAGTGCCATTGCCCCACTGAGCGATATCGAGGTGGTGAATGCCCCAGCAGGAAATCATGCCGAGCGAGAAATTCGTGATGTTCTCGTGATTTTCGCGCTTGAGCTTCTCCACATTGAACGATGTCATCGGCGCAGGACCGACCCAGCGTTCCCAGTCCAGATGCTCCGGCACGGGTTCTTCAGGAAAATCAGGACCCATCTTGCCACCTGGAACACCGACCTGAATCTCCTTCAGTTTGCCCAAGCGGCCATTGCGTGCGAGTTCGCAGGCCCAGCGGAACTTCAAATCACTGCGCTGCTGCGTGCCGAACTGAAATACAACGCCCGTCTTCTTCACCGCCGCCCGCACATGCTTCGATTCCACCATCGACATGCCCATCGGCTTCTCATGGTAGATGTGCTTGCCGTTCAAGATCGCATCCGTGGCTGGAATGCTGTGCCAATGCACCGGCAGCGCCATCAGCACGGCATCTATCGACTTGTCACGGTTCAACTCACGAAAATCACGGAACGTCTTCACATCCGCGCTTCCGTAGCGCTCGGCGATGAACCCTTGCGCTCGCTCAATGTTCTTGGTGTTCACATCACACAGCGCCGTCACCCGCACATCGTCATGATTGAGAAGGGCACGCATGTCCACCACGCCCTGGCCGCCGCAACCGATGACACCGAGCGTGATCTTGTTCGACGGCGCGGTCTGCGAGCGCAGCACATGTGCGGGAACGAACACAGGTGCAACACCTGTGGCGATGATCTGGGAGAGAAACGAGCGGCGAGTGTTCATGGGATTGCGTTTGCCACTTTGGTTGGGTTGGCATTTGAAGGGTACGACATCCACCTCATTCTTTGTAGGACAAACTTTGGGTTAAATCAGACAGTTCGGAGCCAGCGCTTGCGCTTGCCTCCCCTCCCCTGCATTTCTCCGCATGTCAGAACACAACTTCGACTTCGTGGTCATAGGCGGCGGCAGTGGCGGCTATGCAGCGGCACGCACTGCGCATAGCGCCGGTTTGCGTGTCGCCGTCATCGACGGCGCTCAAGAACTCAGCGGCCTGTGCATCCTGCGTGGCTGCATGCCGAGCAAAACGCTCATCGAATCCGCCAATCGCCAACTTCACATCCGCCACGCCGCCGAATTCGGCCTCAAAACCATTTCCAACGGCGTCGATGTCCGTGCCATCCGTGATCGCAAACGCACACTCATCGCCGATTTCGCCAGCTATCGCCAAGGTCAACTCGAAGACGGCCGCTTCGCGCTCTATCGTGGCTACGCACGCTTTGTGGATGCCCACACGGTCGAAGTTTTGCCACGCGATGGCACCGCATCGTTTCAAGTCACATCACGCAGCTTCTGCATCGCCACCGGCTCCGAAGTTGCCGTCCCCAACGTGCCCGGACTCGCCGAAACCGGTTTCTGGACCAGTGATGACGTTCTGGATGCCGATTCACTGCCCAAAACAATCGCCGTGCTCGGTGGCGGAGCCATTGCTCTCGAAATGGCACATTACCTCGAAGCCATGGGCTGTCAGATCACGCTCATTCAGCGCAACGCCCAGCTTCTCTCCGGCCTCGACCGCGAATGCAGCGATGTGATTGTCAAAGCCTACACGGAACGCGGCATCAAGGTCCACTGCGGCACACATCTCGACCGCATTTCGTTGCACGAAGGCCGCAAGCATATCGAGTTCACCGAATCCGGCCACACGCACACCATTTCAGTCGATCAAATCCTCCTCGCCATGGGCCGCCAGCCTGTGACACGCGGACTCGATCTAGAAAAAGCCCAAGTGGCACTGCACAAATCCAAGATCGTCGTCAACGACCGCATGCAGACCTCCCAGCCACACATCTTTGCCTCTGGCGATGTTTGCAGTCCGCTGGATGTCGTCCACATCGCGATTCAACAAGGCGAGATCGCCGCCCGCAATGCGCATGCTTTGATCAACGGCAAAACAGTCGATGAAGCCATCGACTACCGCCTCACACTCTTCGGGGTGTTCTCACACCCCCAAGTCGCGGTCGTTGGCGCAACAACCGAAAAACTCAAAGCGCAGAACATCCCGTTCCTTGAAGCCAGTTATCCCTTCAACGACCACGGCAAATCCATGGTCATGGGCGAAACCGCTGGCTTCGTCAAAATGCTAGCCCACGCCAAAACCGGTGAAATTCTTGGTGCCTGCGTCGTCGGCCCGGAAGCCACCGAGTTGATCCATGAGATCGTCATCGCCATGAACTTCCGCTCCACCGTGAGGCAATTCATGACGATCCCACATTACCACCCGACGCTGAGCGAAATCTGGGCCTATCCCGCCGAAGAAATCGCGGAACAACTGCCCTGAGCATCGCAAGGCTCAGGGCTTTTCCCATAGCAACGCCAGAAACAGCGGGAACTCTTTGCGTGCACGGTTTTCAGCGCGCGCTCTTGGCCCAGGCTGACTCTCCTTATGGGAATGCCACTCCTCGATACCTGCGAGGCGAAATCCAGCGCTGAAGCCGGTGCTGGTAAGCGTTTGCAGACTGCGATGGAAAGAAGTGGTGACCTCACTATCGGCTTTGCCAGGGTGCATGATGATGGGAATGCTTAGCGTGCTGCTGTATGCATCGGTGCGCCGGTATTGGATCTTTGTCGCTTCATCATTCCCCCAACTCGACTGGCGTGGGATGCGGAAGGCCGGATGATTTACTACCCAGAGCATGCGACCGCCGGGTTTGAGCACCTGTGCGGCGGCGGCGCTCACGGCATCGAGATGCTCCATGTTTTGCACGCAAAGAATCGCCGAGGCGGCGTCAAACTCACCAAGGTCGGTGATCTGTGCAGCATCACGCGCGAGATAACGCACTGGTGGCTTCACCGGATAGGTGCGCGCTTTTTGAATCAAGGTCGGTGCGGCATCAATGCCAGTCACCTGACAGCCTGACTGTGCCAGCGCACGACAGAACACTCCCTGCCCGCAGCCGAGATCAAGCACGCGTTCGCCTCGCTTGGGCGCGAGCAGTTTCAGCGCCCCAGGAATCACGACAGCCTGATACAATTCTGAGCCACGCTCACCGATGATGCGGTCATACCAGTCCGCCGATTTTTCCCATGAGGTGCCATGCTCTCGTTGTTGCGGAGGGCGGGGGCGAAATGGACGGCGTGGCGGCGGCGGCATGGCGCATGATGAAGCAGGACGCGGCGATTGCCAGCGGCTCCGCACAAAGTCCTTACTTTCATCTTCCCATTCATGTGGCGTTGTGAAAGCCTCGACCTTGCCCATGCCTTCCTCTTCCGTCTCTCGCTTCGTTCCTGGCCTGATTCTCGGCGCACTGAGTCTCCTCAGCGCGTTTCTGCTCTTTCAAGTGCAGCCGATCATCAGCAAATTCATTCTGCCATGGTTTGGTGGCAGTCCGGGGGTGTGGACGACGTGCATGCTCTTCTTCCAGATCGTGCTCTTTGCCGGTTATGCCTATGCGCATGCGCTGACTCTGCTGCCACGGCGCTGGCAGGGCATTTTGCACGGTCTGCTGCTCGGCGCGGCCATCGCGCTGCTACCCATTGCTCCCAGTGAAGTCTGGAAGCCGACGGGGGCGGAAGATCCCGCGCTGCGCATCCTGCTACTTCTCGCGGCGAGCGTGGGCCTACCCTATTTTGTGCTCTCTAGCACGAGTCCACTCGTGCAGGTGTGGTTCACAAGAACCAGCGGTGGTGGCAACCCGTGGCGGTTGTATGCCTTGTCGAACATCGGTTCGCTTGCCGCACTGCTGAGTTATCCGCTATTTTTTGAAGTGCACTGGGATGTCGTGGAGCAGACCACGCTGTGGTCCGTGGCTTTTGGTGCCTTTGTGATCTTGTCACTCTCTGGCGTGTGGATGGACCGCCATCATGCCATCGCCGCTGAAACGAAACCCGCAGAAATCATCGACACCGCCGCCGATCATCCCGGCTGGATAAGCCGCATCCTTTGGGTGCTGCTGCCGGCACTGGCAAGCTGTGTGCTGCTCTCCGCCACGAATCACGTCTGTCAGGATGTGGCGGTGATTCCTTTCCTATGGGTGGTGCCACTCAGTCTCTACCTACTTACATTCATCATCTGCTTCGAGCACGAACGCTGGTATGCGCGAGTGCCGGTGCTGTGGGCGCTACCGACGCTGCTGCTCGTCTTTGTCACCTGCACCGAAGACCGTCTGCAAAAACAGCCCTTCTGGAGTGCCTTCGAAAGAATGATGCACAAGCAGGTGGAGCCCTGGGCGGAGAAGCTGACCGGACGACAATTCCACTTCAACAACATCGACCTGACGCCCGATTACCTCTGGCAACTTGGCTGGGCCTTTGGCGCGATGTTTTTCGCCTGCATGCTCTGCCATGGCGAACTCACGCGGCTCAAACCTGCACCGCGGCGCCTCACCGAGTTTTACCTGCTCATGTCCGCCGGTGGCGCACTCGGCGGCCTATTCGTTAGCCTTGGTGCACCTCACTTTTTCACCACCTTCGCCGAATGGCCGATCAGTCTCATCGCGGTCTTCGCACTCGCGGGCATCATTCTGCTTCGCGCCGTCTGGCAGTTGAAGAACAAAGCTTTCGAGTGGCTGCTCATGGTTTTTTTGGCCGTGTTTGTCATCCTTAAAGGTTGGCTGTTGCTCAAACTCTGCGGCATCACGCGACAGGTGATCAAAGAGAGCCTCAAGCTCAACGCCGTCGTGCCCATGTGGGCATTCTGGATGGTCATCGGCGTCATCGCTGCCTGCATTCTCCTGCTAATGTTCCGCTCCATTCGATTCGGGCGTTTTCGCGTGGCGCTCATCTCCATGTTGCTGCTGGGCATTTCATTCACGCTCGGCATCCTCTTGATGTGTGATCTCGGCTTCAAGCATGAGCCGAAGCTCGAGCGCGTGCGCAACTTCTACGGCATGCTTTCCGTCACGGAGGACTATGACAGCGGCCTCGACATGAAATACCGCCAACTCACCAATGGCGGCATCATTCACGGCATGCAAAACCTGGGCGCTGCCCTCAGCGAAGAGCCCACCACCTACTACGGCCGGCACACGGGTGTCGGCAAAGCTTTGGAAAGCCTCAAAGACCGCAGCGACGCCCGCGTCGGTGTCGTCGGCATGGGTGCTGGCACCGTTTCCGTCTATGCCAAGGCCGGACACACCTTCCGCTTCTACGACATCAACCCTGATGTCGTGCGCATCGCCAAAAAGCACTTCACTTATCTCGCCGACGCTGAAAAACGCGGAGCCAAAATCGAAGTCGTCATCTCCGATGCTCGCCTCGCCTTGGATCGTGAGCCCTCGCAGCAGTTCGATGCGCTCGTGCTCGATGCCTTCAGCGGTGACTCCGTGCCCGTGCATCTGCTCACTCGCGAGGCCTTCGCCATTTATCAGCGCCATATGAAGCCAGACGGCATCATCGCCGTCCACATCACCAATTCCTATCTCGTGCTCGCTCCGGTGATTGAAAAAATCGCCGCTGATGCCGGGTTCAAAACCACCCGCATCGCCACCGATGCTGAAGGTGACCACGATTCGACCGATTACATCCTCGTCACCAACAACGCAGCTTTTCTCAGCGCCACGCCCACCAGCCTGCTTGGCAATGAAATCGAACTCAAAGACGACGTCCGCATCTGGACCGACCGTTACCATAATCTCCTGCGCATTCTCGACATCCCGCAGAATACCAAGCCGAGCAGTGATTGATGCTTTCATGTCTGGGGCATGAAAGCAGATTTGCGAACTGCCGCGAACACGCCAAACTCGCGCGATTCGCCATGATCACGCTCGACCCCGTTCCCACGCCACAGCAGCTTTTCCGCTGGTTTGATAGCGGACGCATCACTCGTGAGGAATTCCGCACCGCGATGGCTGTGCACACCAACGAGATCATCGAGGAAATGGAGCAAGCGCATGCCAATCCGCTCGTCGCCAAATTCAACGAACTCATGAACCGCCGTGAGGCTTGGAAATGGTCGCGCAAACATGGCGAGGCGCTCATTCGTGAAATTCTCTATGTCCTCATGGATGAAGAGCGCTTCACACCCGCCCGCTGGTTGTGGAATGCCGCACACCCGCACATCCCGTTGAGTTGTTTCTTCCGCACCCGCGGCACACCCATGCTTCGCTTTCTCGAAATGAATGTGCGCCCGCAGGTCATCACGGTCCTCATCGAGCACGGCGGCAGCGAAACCCTTCAGCCCACCCGCGAGCAGTTCACCCTCCGCCGCAATCGCCAGACTAGACTCATGGTCGATCGGCGTGAACTCATGTAGCGCATCCCCCATTCTGATTTCGTCATCCCCCATGCCTCCTCCACAAAAAAACTCCCTCGGCTTGTTCGGCCTGACGATCTTCACCATCGTCTCGCTTGCCTTGGGTGCCTACTACCGCTTCCCCTCGCTCGGCGAGCGCCCCATGCACACCGATGAGGCGATCTTGGCGATCAAGTCCGCCGAGTTTCAAGAAACCGGGCATTTCAAATACGATCCCAGCGACTTCCACGGCCCAGGCCTGCATGACGTCACGCTCGTCTGGTCAAAGCTCGCCGGTTGGGGCCATTCATCCACCTGGACCGAAACCCAGCTCCGCACCGTGACGGTAATCTGTGGCCTGCTGCTCCTGCTCTCGACCCTGCTTCTGCGGGATGCCCTCGGTCGTCTCGGCACCGGTCTCGCGATGCTCCTCATCTCCATCTCGCCGATGATGGTTTATTACTCGCGCTACTTCATCATGGAGGTGCCGCTGGTGCTGTTCATCACCCTCAGCATTGCCGCCATGTGGCGTTACTCACAGGGCGGTGGTCGTTGGTGGCTCGTGCTCGCTGGCCTTGCGCTCGGCATGCAGCATGCGACCAAGGAGACCTTCGCCATCAACGTCGTTGCCGCCATGATCGGCTTCATCGTCGCCAAAACGATGGTGGGAAATTTTTCACCACGCCGAGGTGGTTTTGACATCGGGCCACAGCGTGGTCGTGCCGTCAGGCCTTGGTTATGGGTCATCGTCGTCGCCATTATTACCAGTATCGCGATTTACTCCGGCGGCTTCAAGGACTGGCAAGCCGTGAAGGACAGCGCCACCACCTACCTCAGCTACCTCCAGCGTTCCACCGGCAGCGGCCATGAAAAACCCTGGCACTACTACTTCACGCTCATCTTCTGGCGCAAAGACGGCCTCATCTGGAGCGAGGCCATGATCGGTGGCCTCGGCATCGTCGGCATGCTGTATGCCTTCGTCGGCAACCACATGAAAAATGCCCCAAGGCAGGCCTTTCTGATCTTTCTCTCGGTTTACACCTTCATCCTCTTCACGATCTACTCCTTCCTCGCCTACAAGACGCCCTGGTCCATTCTCAGCGCGCAGCACGCACTCACGCTGCTCGCCGGTGTGGGCGCTGCAATAATTGGCAGAGCGCTAAAAGTCGAGTGGTCATTCTCACCGCTCAAATTTCTCGTGAATGTGTTCATATACATGGCGGTGATTATCATCGTTCACACTATCATATCTTTCTTCAATCCTTCGTGGTCGACATACACTGATAGGATCTTGCTTGGCATATTTGTTTCCGACGCGCTCATCAGCGCGCTTACGAAAAGATTTTCGCGAGCCTTTAAAATCTCCTTTTTTCTCGGCATGTACCATCTCATCGCGCAGACCAACATCGCCATCCATCTCTACGCCGCCGATTCACGCAATCCGTATGTCTATTCGCACACCTCCAGCAATCTGCTGACGCTCCTACCTAAAGTGCGCGAACTGCAAAAGATCGCCCCTGACGACAGTTTCAACGTTCTCGTCATCAATCGCGACGCTGGCTGGCCGCTACCCTGGTATTGGCGCGACATCAAAACCGTGCACTACACCACCACGATTCCCGAAACCATCGACGCTCGTGTCATTGTTGCCGAACTCGACATGCAGCCCGCGCTAGAAGCCAAGTTTGCAGGCAAAACTTACACCATGCAGGGCCCCTTTGGCCTGCGTCCTGGCGTCATGCTCAACCTGTGGGTCGAGCAATCCCTGTGGGATCGCTTCACCCTGCGCAAACAGCAGGAAGCCACCGCCAAGTGAGCGCCGCCGCCCCCCAGCACCACCGCTTCACCTGCAACGCGATGGCCACCACCTTCGACGTGATCATCAATCACGCCGATGCCGACGAAACCTACGCTGCCCAGGCCGCGCAGGCCGTGTTTCAAGAAATCGCCCGGCTCGAAGATGAACTCAGCCGCTTCCGCGCCAGCAGCGACATCTACCGCCTCGGCCAGCTCAAAGCCGGTGAGAGCATCCTCGTTGGCATGGCCGCGTGGGACTGCCTCTCGCTCGCCAAAGCCATGCATCAAGAGACCAACGGCGCCTTCGACATCACCATCGGCCCGCTCATGAGTCTGTTCATCACTCACGAAGGCGAACCACGACAGGTCAGCAAAGACGTGCTCGATCAAGCCCGCCAGATCATCGGCAGCCATCGCTTCGATCTCGAAGAAGACACCATGCGCGTCACCGTCCATGCCTCGAACATGATCTTCGATCTCGGTGCCATGGGCAAAGGCTATGCCCTCGATCAAGCCGCCGATGTCCTGCAAGATTGGAAGATCTCCAACTTCGTCCTCAACGCAGGCGACAGCACCATCCTCGCCATCGGCACTCCCGCTGGCAAAAATGCGTGGCAACTCACCCTCGGCGATGGCACCCAAAAGCTCGCCCTCACCAACCGCGCCCTCAGTGGCTCCGGCTTCGCCGTCAAAGGTGCCCATATCATGAACCCGCGCCTCTTCGCGCCCGTCCCCATCCGTCCTCAACGCAGCTACGCCCTCGCCCCCACCGCTGCCCTGTCCGACGCGCTATCAACTGCTTTCATGGTGATGGAGAAAGACGAGATCACCGCCTTGTGCCAGCGCTACGAGGGCGTGGAGGCACTGGAGTTGGAAACCTGACGTCTATCGAGCCGGACATCTTCGACCGTAAAAGATGACGCGCTTGTGCGAGTAAAGCTTATTCTCCGATTGGTGTCATACGCACCCTTCAGCATTCGATAATTGGTGCAAACCGAATAGATGTTGCCTGAATACGGCATAGGAAGATAGAACGACGCCAATGAACCAGAAAGCCCGTACTCAGGAAATAAATTAGTGGTCTATAAACCTGCTGACAAACTTCACGATCTGTGAATGATCTTCAAAGTTCAGCCAAAAAATCCAAATCAATGAAGGAAGACATTCTTGAACAGCTCGTGGAAGACTGGTTCGTCGCACGCCCGGGGTTCTTCGTAAAACATAATATTCGATTCAGGCCTAATAAGAGTCATGCCACCTATGAATCCAAGCGTGATTCGGTTCATTCAGACATCGATATTCTTGCCGTAGCAACTACAAGGGAGGGTGATGACCGCGTTCACGTAGTCACATGCAAATCGTGGCAAGGAGGATTTGCCCCAAGGAACTGGACGGCAGAATTAGAAAAAGAAGCCGAATACAACGAACGCTCGTTGGATTTTAAGCCACGTGAGCGCTGGAAGTATTTTAGGGAACTCGTATCCGATAAGTGGATGGACGCATTTTTGGATACAATTGAATCCGAAACTGGCCAGCGAGATTTCACTTACACAATTGCAGTGACCAAACTAAATGGGACGGAGCAGGATAGAGCAAACTTAGAGAACTCCAAGATTCTGAAGGATCGGTTTCGGGCGAAGCAATCTAAGGTCACGATCAAAATTCTTCCTCTGGCTGAACTAATCGCCAAATACACCGAACGGATTATGGCGAAGGATACCCCGTCGCTAGAGGCAACCGATGTGGGCAGGCTACTACAACTAATTCAAGCTGCCGGCCTCAGCGTCATATGATAAAAAGTCAGAACATAGCGAAGCTGGGTAACTCCCACTAGCCCTCCCTGTCGGACACATCACTCGAAATATGAAGCTCAACTCCCGTTTCAACGCTCGGTCCCGCTAGTGGGGTTGCCATCGCTTGAACGTTAGGACTCACTTCCATTCCCGCAGCATGCTATGCGCGTCACGATTTCTCGGCGCCAGCGCCAGCGAATCCAGCAGATAACGTTTCGCCTTCGAGGCATCCTTCTCGCGTAAAAGCTGCGCTAGTTTGAAATGCGTCTGCGCACCACCACCCGGATCGAGCACTAGCACGCGTTCATAGGCCGCAATCGCCGCGTCAGGTTCGTTCAAAGCTGCACAGGCCTCCGCGAGCGCCTGCTGCGGTGTGCGTAGGAACGGATTCAATGCCGTGGCACGCTGCGCATTGGCTTTGACTTCGGCCCAGCGCTTCGCCGGAACATCCAGTTCGATCAAGCGCAGGAACGTGCTTTGCACGCTCGATGACTTCGCCGCGATCTGCCGCAGCACGGCGATTTCCTCCTCGGTGCGCTTCAATTGGCGCAACGCCTGCACCTTCAGCGCATAACCGCCGTCGGCATCGGTGTTCTCTGGCACCAGTTCGATGAGTTTGTCCGCGATCTTGAGCACATCCGGCCATTTTTTTGCCTGAACCGCCGCTTCAGCCTCCTTATGCCAGGCCCAGAGGTTGGTCGGATGTTGTTTCAGAAACCCCGTGAATGAACCTTCATCGAACGGGTTCAGTTCTTCGGGCTTTGGCTCCTTCCAGTCCGCCTTATCGCCATAACCATTCGCTTTCGCCGTGATGAACTGCGTAAAGCCCTTCTCGATCTCATCCAGTTCACCCACATGCGCGGCGATGGCGTTATTGATGCGCTTTCCATCGGCCAGATCACGCAGAATGCCTTGGAACTTTTCTTTGCCGAATTTCTCCAGCAGATACTCGACGACCTGGCTCGATTCAAAGTAGGCGAACATCAGATGATCCTGCGTCTCGGGATTCATGAAGGCTCCACTGAGTTGAGAAACGGGCGTCAGCGTCTCTTCATCGAGCACCATCTCGCGAAACTTCGCATCCATCGACATGCCCCAGGCCGGATCACGCTGGCGCTCTTCATACACGCTGATGCCTTCGCTCAACCAGCGCGGCATGCGGTTCTTCGTCACGCTCAAGGTGATGACGTGGCAGAACTCATGCCACAGCGTGCCCTCCCAGTTGTTGCGGCCATGCGCGAGGCTGCCAGGGCTATTCATCGTCACCACCGTGCCAAAACATACGCCCAGCATCCCCTGCCCACCCAGCGCACCGAACGTGCGAATCGCGAAATCCTGCTGCGCACCAAAAAACTCCACCAGCACCGGCCGTTTCAAGTCGAGACCGTATTTGGCACACAGCACCGTTTTGGCATCGCGCAGCAAGGTCAACGCACGCTCGCCATAGATCGGCCAGTCACGCTTCGGCATCTTCAAGGTGAAGTCCTCGAACGATTTCGTGACGTAGCCGTTCATCTCTTTTTCGAGCAGACCCAGATTGTGTGCCTGAATGTTATAGCCGTCTTCCCTGCGAATCTTCTCCGCCAGCTTCCACGCTTCGTCTTCTTCACCGAGACGCAGCAAATCGTGACAGAGCTGCATTTTCGCTGGCAGGTAATTCGGATCGAATTCGAGCGACTTGCGCTGATGTGCCGCGCTTTCCGCAAAACGATACGCCCGCGAGAAGCAGCGACCGATGATGTGATCGACTTCAGGATTCTTGCCCCAACGTTTCAGCGCCTCTGCACGCGCTGCCTCGACCTTTTTGGCGTCCGCTTGGAACAGATGGGCGATCACCGCACGCAGCGACCACGCCACGGGATGATGCTCGTCCACATCGAGCACCAGTTGGATCGCCGCTTCGGCCTCGACAAATTTTTCACCGCCGATGAGCAGTTCCGCACGCAGCAGATGCGCCGCCGCGTGATGCGGATTGAGTTCGAGCGCCTTCTTGAGGCTTTCAACCGCCTTTTCACGATCACTGGATGAAAACGCCTTCGCTAGGCCAAAACGCAGATGCGCCGTTTCACCATGCGCCTTCAATCCGGCCCGGAACACATCCGCTGCCCGCTTCGCATCATCCTTGTCGAGCGCCAGATGCCCTTCCGCGAGATACGCCGCTTCCAGCTTCGCATCCTTCGACTCTGCCACCTTGAAATACTGCGCGATGACCTTCTGCGCATCCGCACCGAGCACCAGCGCCGCACGACCAAGCGATACCGACTCCATCGCCGTGCGGTCTTTCGCCAGTTTCGTCCGCGCCACCTCATTCAGCTTCTTCAACGCCTCCGCTGCCACGTCGGCCTTGCCCAGCAGCTTCGCAAAATCATGCCGCAGCATCAGCAGTTCAAAGTGATCAGGATAAATCACCAGTGCCTTCCTGGCTTCGTCGAGTGCCGTGTCGATCTGCCCCATTTCCACCAGCGCCTTGAGCCGGTAAATCCGCCACTCCGGGGCCTTCAGGCCTTTCTCCGCTGCCGCATCTCCAATCCGTGCCACCAGCTCATACTCGCCCTTCGCCAACAGCTCCCCCACCGGTCCCAGATTCCGCTCCTCAAAGATTTTTTCGAGATCGATCTGCTGCGCCTGCACTGATGCGGCGATGATGATGCCGACGAAAGTTGCGAGGAGATGGGAGCGGATCATGAGAGCTAAAATCGGACAAAGGATCAACTGCCTGAACGAGGTTTCTTGCGCTGTCCTAGCATCAAACGAATTCGAACCGGATGCCGCCGCCCGCTGACGATGCCGAGAACGAATCGAGTTTCATCGCCTTCAGGTTCAAAGAAGACCTTATGAGAAAAGCGGCGCAGTTTAACCCAACGAATGGTATATGCCGCCGCATACACATGACTGGATGCCCTGCCTGTGGCGATGCCTCGAAGAGCCACCTTGAAATCCTCCTTAAACAGCTCAGCGAGATCAGGATCAATTTTGGCAAAAAAATCGACCGATGCTCGATAATCATCGGCAGCCGCCGGATGATGAACCAGCTTATAGCGAGAAGCCATACGCTTCATGCGTCGTCAGGCCTTTGACTTTACCGCTGCGCAAATCGTTGGCACGTATCTTGAGTTCCTTCAGCAGCACTTTGTCCACTCCGGATGTTTCGACCAAGCTGTCGATCAACAAGGTAGCGAGTCCCATGCGTTCTCTCGCGGGCAGTTTGAGCGCTCGAACGCTGAACGGCTGTTTAATAGCAGGCATGGGAGAGGCTACTTACGACAGGAATGTCGTCAAGGCTGAGACCTGGCCACGGTTATGCCATCAACCAAACAAGCTCGTGACCGGCTGGCCCTTGTCGGTGACGGTGAAGGGGCGCTTGGTGCTGCTGTAGAGGACCATGTCGAGTGGCAGGCCGAGGGCGTAGGCGATGGTGGCGTTGAAGTCGGGGACGCCGACTTTGTTTTCGGTGACTTCGATGCCTTTGTCGGTCTTGCCATAGACCTGACCACCTTGGATGCCGCCGCCCCAGAGGACGGAGCTGAAGGCTTTCGGGTAATGGTCGCGACCGTCGTTTTGATTGATCTTGGGCGTGCGGCCGAATTCGGAGGTAAGGACGACAAGTGTGTCATCGAGCAAGCCACGGCGATTGAGATCGGCGAGGAGTGCGCCAAGAGCTTTGTCGAGGTCGGCGGCGCGCTCGGGGAGGCGGGCGTAGATGTCCTGATGCATGTCCCAGCCGCCAAGGGTGACTTCGACGAACTTCACGCCGTGCTCAACGAGACGACGTGCGAGCATGCAACCCTGCGCGAAGGTGCTGTCGCCATAAGCGGTGTGCGTTTCATCGCTTTCTTTGCTGAGGTCGAAGGCGTCGAGGTCTTCGCTCTTCATGACCTTGATGGCGTCTTTATAGACCTCGGCATAAGCTTTGACGCCGCTGTAGTTGTAGGCTTGGCGGAAGCCTTGATCGAGCTTGGCGGAGAGGCCGAGGCGGTAATCAAAGTCGCTCTCGCTGAGAGATGCGGGCTTGTGGCTATTTTGCAGGCCTTTGGCAGGATCGTTGAGGATGAGCGGTTGGAAGGCAGCTTCGAAGAATCCACCGCCAGCGTGCTTGCTGTCACCCGTGATGATGACCGAGCCGGGTAGGTCCGTGTTGCCTTTGCCTTGGAACTTTTGCAGCCACGCACCCATCGTGGGATGACGTGTGGCACCGCGCATGGTGTAGCTGGTGTGCTGGAAGTAGTTCCCCTGTGCATGCGCTCCCTGTGTGGAGCTGAGTGAATTGATGACAGCACCGCGATGCATCATCTTGGCGGTTTCAGGCAGGTATTCGCTGACCTGCACACCGTCGGCTGAGGTCTTGATGGCCTTGGTGCTGCCCATGGTGTCAGCGCCGGGCACGACGCCGAAGGTGTCGAGGTGCGTCATGCCGCCGGACATGTACAAATAGATCACGCGCTTGGCAGTGGCGGCCTGTTTGAGCTTCGATGAGCCTTCGAACGGAGCGGCAAAGCCACGCGGTGCGAGGGCGCTCATGACGGAGACGCCAAGACAGGTCTTGGCGATGTTTTTGGCGAAGTCGCGGCGGCTTTGGTCGTCGCAGGTGTTGAGGAGGTCTTTCATGGTATGCGAATGGGTGGGCTTTGGACTTACTGGACGAACAGGAACTGCGAGCCGGTGATGAGGGCGTGGGTGACATCGGCGACGGCTTTGTCGCCGCGTTCTTGGATGACGTTGTTGAGCACGCCTTGTTCAGCGGCGTTGGGTTGGCGACCGAGGAGGGCGAGGTAGAGGGTGTTGATCTTCTTGGCGGGTGAATCGGCCTTGGCGAGGTCTTGATTGAGTTTGGAGGCGGGGCTGCTCAGGATGTCGGCGACGGGGCCATTGAGCATCGTGAGTGCTTGTGGCACGGAAGCGTCTTCGCTGGCGTTTTGGATCTGCTCGCGGTCGCTTTGACCAAAGGTGCGCAGGAAGGTGCCGGGGCGTGCGGGGCTGGGTTGCTCGGAGGCACGGGAGGCGAGGTTGATGTCTTTGCCACCGGCGCTGCTCTTTTGGTATTTTACCATGAACTCTTTCTTCTGCTGCTTGGTCATGCTGGCGAGCAGCTTGGGGTCGATCTGTGGGCGCTGGAGTGTTTTCGAAGGGTTCTTGTTGCTGTAGCCCTGACGCAGATCACTGGCGCGGTCTTCGCCGACGAGGCCAACGAGGAAGTCGCGCTCGGTTTCTTTACGCAATTGTTGAGCCTGACGAGCGAGGTCTTTGGATTGTGCAGCGGTGTCACCGCCTTTTTCCTTGATGGCTGCCATTTGGGCTTTCATCTCGTCGAGCTTCTTCTGATTGGCGGAGAGCTTCGCGGCGTTTGCTTTGGCGATTGTTACCAGCCCTTCCGGCCCCTTTTCTTGGATGGTGCCGAGGAACATGCTCAGATCGTCGAGATACTGGTGCAGGCGGGTGTTTTCTTCATCGACGCTGTCATCGACGTTACCTTTGTCCAAGGTCACGAAGGAATCCCAAACCTGCTCCGCGCTCATGCGGCGGAGGACGGGGCCGGTGAAGTGATAGGTCTCTCCAAGCTGCACTTCCTGCGTGGTGGCGGCGCGCTGGTAGGTGTCGGTGTTGTAGAGCACGCGGAGGAAGGATTTGAGCGAGTATTTTTGCTCGGCCATCAGCTCACTGAGGTAATCCATGAGCGCTGGATTGCTGGCGACGGTGCTGTCGGTGAGTTCATCGACCGGCTCGATCAAACCGATGCCGAAAGCCTTCTTCCACATGCGATTGGCGATCACGGTGGTGAAGCGCGGGTTCTGTGGATTGGTCATCCAATCCGCAAAGGACTGGATGGTGGTCTGACCGGGCTTGATTTCGGCGTCGTGGCCGAACATCGCCTTCGCGGTGACCTTTTCGCCGGGTTTGCCGTCCTTGTATTGATAATCGTGCGGCAGCGTGGGCAGCTTGCCCTCTTCCCAGTTCGCACTGGTGTAGCGCAGCGGTTTCATGACGTCCTGCATGGCCTGTTTCACCTTTTGCATGTCCTCGCGGCTGATACTGGCGGTTTCGGTCTTGGTGGCGCTCTTTTGCTCCGCCTGCATTTTTTGAATGTAAGCCTTCCGCTCTTTCGGAGTCATGGATTCGAGCAATTTTTTGTCGAACTGTTGCTTCGATTTCTCCGGCTTGAAGCCGTAGTTTTTGCCCTTGGTGTCCATGCCGTTGGTGAAGGCAGCCATGTGGTAATAGTCCATCTGCGTCCATTTATCGAAGGGATGGTTGTGGCACTGCGCGCAGACGATGTTGGTGCCGAGGAAGACCTGCACGGTGTAGGCGAGGTGGTCGAGCTTGTTCTCATCACGCTGCCAGAAGCCGATGCTGCCGCTGTCCCACACGCCACCATCAGTGGTGAGCAGGTTCTTGACGAACTGATCATACGGCGTGTTGGCCTTGAGTTGCTTCTTGAGCCACTCTTCATAAGCCTCGGCAGTGAGGCGACCTTTGACGTTGTCGGAGAGGCGCAGGATGTCCGCCCAGTAGTTGAACATGTTGCTGGTGTAGCCATCGGAGGCCAGCAGCGTGTCGATCAGCTTTGCGCGCTTCTGCGGATCATTCGACTGTTTGTAAGCAGCGGCTTCCTCAATGGTCGGGATGCGGCCCGCGATGTCGAGATAGAGCCTGCGCACGAGCACATCGTCACTGGCGGGCGCATTGGGCTTCACGCCGGCCTTTTCCCAGCCGGTGGCCAGGAGTTGGTCGATCTTCTGGCTCTCCGGCAGCATGGCCGCAGGGAGAGTGACAGTCGTGAGTGTGAGGCAGGCAAAGAGAAGGCGGGGGGCGTTCATGCCCCCTGTAACGCGAGGTCTTCACCTTTCTTACCATAATATGTGTGCAAGCTCGTACCGGTGACGTTAGACTTGGAAGTAACCATCCTGTCCAAACCATGCTCAATCGCATCCTCCTCTCCTGCCTGACCCTTATTATCACGCTCTCAAGCTTACAGGCTGCCGCAGAACGAAAGCCGGAACCGAAACCGTCCCCTTCCAAGCCAGAGCCGGCCAAACCGGAACCAAAACCGGAGCCCAGCAAGCCAGAACCCAAGCCTGAGCCCGCAAAGCCAGAGCCGAGCAAGCCTCAGCCCGTGCCGGTGCCCGTGCCTGGCAAGCCCGCTCCCACGCCGCCCGCTCCCATTGGACAGCCTGCTCAACCGGCACCAAGCGCCGCACCTGCTCCCAGCACACCGCCGCAGGCCGCCACGAAGCCAGCCGAGGACAAGCCAAAGCGCAAATCAGTCGCGGACTTCACCAAAGGTTTCGATCGCGTGGATGGTCTCTTCCGCATGTATTTGGACAAAGAGAAAGGCGGCGTGTGGTTGTTCATCGCGAAAAATCAGGTTGGGCCTGAGTTCATCTACTTCAATCACAGCGTGGACGGCCCTGTGGCAGCGGGACACAACCGTGGCCGTTACGGTGACTCGATCATTTTCACCATTCGTAAGATCTTCGACCGCGTGGAACTCACCGAACAGAATACCGCGCTCTACTTCGATCCTCAAAACGCCCTGTCTAAAGCCAAACGCGCCAACACAACGCCAGCCATTCTGGCCAGTGAAATCATTGTCGCGGAAGATGCTGAAGGCGTGCTGATCTCGGCCACGAATCTTTTTCTCCGCGAAACGCTCACCAACATCAAACAGGGCGACTCTTCCAGCGGCCGCTCTGTTCTGGGCCGACTCTCGGAAACAAAATCCAAGATCCTTCGCATCAATGGCTATCCGAAGAACACCACGACCGTCTCCGAGTATGTCTATGAAAACCCGACCCCCTCATGGGAGGCCGAGGCCGATGTCACCGACCCACGTTACATCAGCGTGCAGGTGCAACATTCGCTCATTGCCATGCCGGACAATGATTTCAAACCGCGCATGGATGACCCGCGCATCGGCTACTTCACGCATCAGATCACAGACATGACGAGTGTGGATGTCGCTCCGTATCGCGATGTCATCCACCGCTGGAATCTCGTGAAACAAAAGCCCGGCACCGCTTTGAGCGAACCGGTGGAACCGATCGTATTCTGGATTGAGAACACCACGCCCGTTGAGTTCCGCGACACCATTCGCGCCGCCGTGCTCAAATGGAACGAAGCCTTTGAAACAGCAGGATTCAAAGACGCGGTCGTCGTCAAACAGCAGCCTGATGATGCCAAATGGGAAGCGGGAGACATCGAACACAACGTGCTGCGCTGGACGAGCACCGTGAAGCCACCGTTCGGTGGTTATGGCCCCAGCTTTGCCAATCCGCGCACCGGACAGATTCTCGGCGCCGACATCATGCTGGAATACAGCTACATCACCAAGCGCCTGCTCACGAAAAAGCTCTTCAGCGACCTCGGACTCGCGAGCGAGCCTGAAGGTGATGCCAAGAAATTCGATCCACACGTCTGCGATGCATGCAACTCGGCACGCAACGGCATCTTGTTTGGCCAGACCATGCTGCGGCTGCAGAAGAGTGATCGCATCGAGGTGGATCGGCTCGTCAAAGAGTCCCTCTACTACCTCGCACTGCATGAAGTCGGTCACACACTTGGTTTGAATCACAATTTCCGTGGCAGCCATCTCCACGATCCCGTGAACATCCACAAAGCCGAGATCACCGAGAAGATCGGCCTCACCGGCTCGGTCATGGATTATCCGCCCGTGAACCTCGCGCCCAAGGGCACACCGCAGGGCCAGTATTTCACGACGAAACCCGGTCCCTACGACCACTGGGCCATCAACTTCGGTTACAGCGAAGCCTTGGAAGATCCGATCGAAGAAGCGAAACGCCTCGAAACCCTCGCCGCCCAATCGCACAAGCCCGAACTCGCCTTTGCCAATGATGCCGATGACATGCGTGCCACCGGCAAGGCCATCGACCCGCGTGCCATGCTCTTCGATATGAGCAGCGATCCTATCAGCTATGGCATCCAGCGCTGCGAAATGGTCAGCGGTGAACTGAAGAACATCCTCAAAGACGTTTCCGATCCCGGCAAGAGCTGGCAGGAAGTCGCGCAAGCCTATGTCTCGCTCACCAGCGACACCAGCAACGCGCTCACCGCCATCTCACGTTTTGTAGGCGGCGTGTATGTCGAGCGTGCCGTGCAGGGACAAGCGCCCGACACCGTGCCGCTCAAGCCCGTCGAAGCTGCGAAACAGCGCGCTGCTTTGGCTGCACTGAGCAAATATGCCTTCTCACCCGAAGCTCTCAGCGCACCACCTGAACTCTACTCCCACCTCCAGCAGCAGCGCCGCGGCTTCGGTAATAAGGACGAAGGGGAAGACCCCAAGCTCCATGATCGCGTCTTCAAAATGCAGCGGTCGATGCTCGACCACCTTCTTCACTCCAACACGCTACAACGCAGCATGGACAGCGCCCTGTATGGCAATGAAGTCAGCGTCGATGAAGTGCTGAACACGCTTACCACCGCGATCTGCACCGGCGACGATCCCGCCAAACCGATCAGCGCCATGCGCCAGAACCTTCAGCTCGAATACGTGAACCGCCTTCTCGGCATCGCTCACAGCGGTAACTACTTCCACGCCATCCAAAGTGTTGCGTTGCTCCAGCTTGAGCGCATCAAAGCCATGACCTTCGCCAATTCACCTTCGCATCAGCTAGCGATCAAATATCGCATCCGGCGTGGATTGGATGAGAAGTGATTCCGCGTCAGCGATGAGCGATCCAGCCGAACGCATGCGTACACTCAGGTATGAAAACGTTCGCCCTCCTCTGCTTTCTCGTCGCCACCGCCTCCCACGCGGCATTCTCCGACGACTGGTCACTCTGGTCGCCGCGTGACGAGGCAAAACCGGATGCGAGCGTAATCAAGACTGGTGGCCACGATGGCAAAGGCTCACTCATTCTCGAAACTGGCAAAGGCGAGCACTGGATCGGCTGCTGGACGCGCACGCTGCCGGTGGAAGGCGGCAAGCATTACCAATTCAGCGCATGGAAAAAAGCCAGCGCCATGCTTATTGCACGGCGCAGCGTCTATGCACGCGTGATTTGGCAGGATGACAAAGGCAATCCCGTCACCTGGGACGAACCGGCGAAGCAAGGTTACGCCAAAGGCACCGTCCCGCGTGCTGAACCCGAGTATCCAAGCGTCCCCGACAGTGACGCCAACAAGTGGGCGCACTGCGAAGAGACGCTCCGCGCTCCGCTCAAGGCCACACACGCGAAGATCGAGCTGTATCTTCAGTGGGCCGCGAATGCCCGCGTCGAATGGAGCGATGTTTCACTCGCAGCCGTGCCCACACCGGCTCCGCGCAAGGTCAAGCTCGCCACCATTCATCTCCAGCCGCGTGAAGGCAAAAATCCCGCCGACAAGCCACCGCAATATGCGCCGCTCATCGCCGAAGCCGCAAAGCAGAAGGCTGATCTCGTCGTCCTCGGCGAAACGTTGACCTACTACGGCACCGGCAAGACGATGAATGAATGTGCCGAGACGGTTCCCGGCCCCAGCACCGAGTATTTTGGCAAACTCGCCAAGCAGCACGATCTCTACATCGTCGCTGGCCTCGTGGAACGCGAGGGCAAGACTCTTTACAACACCGCCGCCCTCCTTGGCCCCGACGGCAAGCTCATCGGCAAATACCGCAAAGTCACGCTGCCACGCAGCGAGATCGAGGCGGGCATCACGCCCGGCCACGACTACCCGGTGTTCGACACCCGCTTCGGCAAAGTCGGCATGATGATCTGCTACGACGGCTTCTTCCCCGAAGTCGCTCGCGCATTGACCATCCAAGGTGCCGAAGTCATCGCCTGGCCTGTCTGGGGCTGCAATCCCATGCTCGCCGCCGCCCGTGCCTGCGAAAATCACGTCTATGTCGTCAGCAGCACATATACCGACGCAGCCAAACACGACTGGATGATTTCCGGCATCTTCGATCACTTCGGCGATGTCCTCGCCAAAGCCGACACCTTCGGCACTCTGGCCATCGCTGAAGTTGATTTGGCCGAGCATGCCCACTGGAACAGCCTCGGCGACTTTAAGGCGCAAATTCCCAGCCACCGTCCACCTGCTCTGCCCGAAACAACTCAGATACACAGCCAAGTCATCCCTCCGAACCCGTAAGAATCCGCGCAGGCACCACGTTCACCCATCCCCCAAGGATGCCAGCGCCACCTCCCTTGCGAAAGGTATGAAAATCGCATTGAAGCGTGGCGCTCGCTCACGATGTTCCATTTCTCCAATCAAACCCAACTCATGCACCCTCGTCCCCGCACCTCATTCGGTTCTTTGATCGCCGCCACGCTGGCATTGACCAGCCTGCTTCACGCCAATGACTGGACCAACTGGCGGGGTCCGCTGCAAAATGGTGTGAGCTTGGAGCATTACACGAAGGCCGGCAAACTGACTGACACACCAGCTTGGTCCGCTGACATTCGCAGCCGTGGCACGCCGGTGGTGGTGGATGGCAAAGTCATCCTGTGGGGCTACAAAGGTGAAACGACCGACCTGATCGAGTTGCTGACATGCTTTGATGCGAAGACGGGCAAGAAGCTCTGGGAGCATGAGATTCCTGATTACCTCAGTGATTCGATCTACAATCGTTACTCCATCGGCGCACCGACCGTCGATCCTGAGACCAAGCGCATCTACCTGACGAGCAACGCGGGCAATTTCCTTTGCTACGAACTCGACGGCAAAAAAGTGTTCGAGATCCCACTGATGGAAGATCTGGGTCGCATGACCTTCCCCAACTCACGCGTGGGCAGCCCGGTGATCGAGGGCGAGTTCGTCATCATCCACTTCATCTTCTCCAACTGGGGCGCTGACGGCCCAGCTGCCGACCGTGCGTATGGCTTCGACAAAAAAACCGGCGAACTCGCCTGGTGGACGCTGCCCGGCGTCAGCCCGCCCGTGGACAGCTCCTTCTCGACACCCGTGCTCGAAACCCGCGATGGCAAACGCGTCGCCTACTTCACCACCGGTTGCGGCCACATCGTCTGTGTGAACGCACACAACGGCAAACCATACTGGAAGATGCCCATCTGCAAAAACGGCGTGAACCCCTCCGTGGTGCTGCACAAGGGCAACCTCATCGCCATCCATGGTGATGAAAACGTCGATAACTCCGAGAAGGGCCGCATGATCTGCATCAAGCTGCCGGAAAAACTGATCCCACCGCCTCCCCCAGCTGCTCCCACGCCTGCTCAACCCATTCCTGTCACACCTGAAGCCACCACCTTGGAGCCTAGCGTCGAAGTCTGGCGCAATCCGATCGGCGCAACGAGCAGTTCGCCCGTGCTTGTCGGTGATGTGATTTATCAGCTCACCGACGGTGCAGAGCTTTATGCGATCAATGCCAACACTGGTGCTGACATCTGGAAGCTGAAGCTCAGCAACGCGAATCTGCACTCCACCCCGATCTACGTGGATGGCCTGCTTTACTGCCCGATCATGGAAGGCAAGCTCGTCGTGGTGAAACCCGGCGAGAAGTCCGGCGAGATCGTGCAGGAGATCAAACTCGAAGGCGACTGCCTCGGCGCACCGAGCGTGTGTGACGGCACACTCTATGTGACGACCACCAAGCATCTCTACGCTTTCGCTATTCCGAACAAAGGCATCAAGGTGGACGCCGCACCGAAGGTTGAGACGCCGAAGGCTGGCAAGGCCATCGCACTCCAAATCATTCCTGCCGAGACCGTCATCATGGCCGGTGACAAGCAAGCCTTCCGCATTCGCAGTGTCGACGCCAATGGCTTTGTCGTCAGCAACGATGTCAAAGGCGTTAAGTGGGAAAGCTTCATCCCGCCTACCGCCAAAGTGAAGGCCACGATGGATGCCAAGTTCAATGATGCAGGCGAACTCGTCGTCGCTGCTGATGCGAAGATCAGCGCCGGTGCGTTCAAAGGCACCGCACCGGATGGTCTCTTCGGCACGATCCGTGGTCGCGCACTCAAAAATCTGCCCATCACCGAGGACTTCGAGAAATACGATCTCAAGGAAGAGTTCGCCGCCGACACCGCCAACCCAGCCTACAAGTTCGCTTATCCGCCGCTGCCATGGATCGGTGCACGCTTCAAATTCCAGGTCATGGAAAAGGACGGCAACAAGGTCTTCGGCAAGAGCTTTGACCGCCTGCTCTTCCAGCGCGGTACAGTATTCGTCGCACCGTCCCATTTGAAAAACTACACCATGCAGGCCGATGTAATGACCGATGGCTCTGCCCGCTCGAAGTCCGACATCGGCCTCATCAACCAGCGCTACCTCATCTGCCTGCGTGGCAATGCCGGCAAGCTGGAGGTCAGCTCGAATCTCGAGCGCCTCAAGCAGGAAGCCTTGTTCAAAATGGCCGTCAACACCTGGTACACCCTCAAGACTCGCGTCGATGTGGCCGCAGATGGCAGCGGTGTCATCAAAGCCAAGGTCTGGGACAAGAAGCAGGCCGAGCCAGACGCCTGGACCATCGAGGTGAAGGTGCCACGCGCCCACACCAACGGCTCCCCTGGCATCTTCGGCTTCACGCCGCTGAACCAGAAGCGCGTCTATCTGGACAATTTGAGTGTGACGCAGAATTGATTCGATCGTTTTCTTATCTAGTTTCCGCCATGGTCGCCACAGCCCCCAGTCTCCCCTTGCCCGAAATCGAGAGCGCCGTGTCCCAGCTCAATCGCGGAGATCTCACGGCCTTTCGTGATTGGTTTTCCCGCTTCGACGCCGAAGCTTGGGATACCCAGTTTGAAGAAGACGTGAAAGCTGGCCGCCTCGACGCACTGGCTGATGAAGCCCTCGCAGAGCTCCGTGCTGGACGTTGCCGCGATCTATGAAGCACCGTGCCTCACCCAAATTCTGGCAACACTACGACCAACTGCCCGCCAAAATCCAATCACTGGCCGATGGCAACTTCGAACTCCTTAAATCCAATCCACGCCACCCATCGCTTCATTTCAAATGCGTCGGACGCTTCTGGTCCGTGCGCGTCGGCGACCACTACCGTGCCATTTCAGTCCAAGATGAAAACGACTTCGTCTGGCTCTGGATCGGCCATCACAGCGAATATGACCACCTGATCAAACGTTAACCCTTTGCTTCAAATATGACCACCAAACCCACCCCCCTCATCCTCGCTGCGGCCCTTGTCGCCACGGCATCGCTTCACGCCGCCGACTATTCCCAATGGGGCGGCGGCAACACACGCAACATGGTCTCCGCTGAAAAAGGGATCCCCATCGACATCGATCCCGGCAAAAAATACGGCCCCAAAGCCGCACCCAAAATCGCCGGACGCCTTCGTCCTGATGCTCAAGAGGCCAACAAAGGCCCGGGAGCTGAAGACATCGACATGAGCACCACCAAGAACTGCCTCTGGGTCGCCAAACTCGGCTCCCAAACCTACGGCACGCCCATGATCGCCAACGGCAAAGTCTATGTCGGCACCAACAACGAATCCCCGCGCAACGACAAGCACATCGGCGACCGCGGCATCGTGATGGTCTTTGATGAATACACCGGCGAGTTCAAATGGCAGCTCGTCTCTCCGAAGATGGGCAGCGGCAAGGTCAATGACTGGGAATACCTCGGCATTTGCGCCAGCCCCACCATCATCGGTGACAAAGGCTACGTGCCCGGCAATCGTTGCCAGATCATCTGCTTCGACGTCAAAGGCATGTCCGACGGCAATCAAGGCATGCAGGACGAAGGCGCCTTCATGGCCCCGCTCGACAAAGACGGCAAGCCCACCGCCCCCGTCGTTCCTGGCGGCACCGATGCCGACATCCTCTGGGTGTATGACATGTACAAAGAACTCGGCGTCTTCCAGCACAACGCCACCGCAGGTTACCCGCTGGTGATTGATGGCAAAGTCTTCGTCCCTACCTGCAACGGTGTGGATTGGACGCACACCAACATTCCTTCCCCCGATTCGCCTAGCTTCATCATGCTCGATGCAGAAAAAGGCACCCTCCTCGGCGAGCAGGATCATGTGGCCTCCAGCCGCGTGCTACACTGCTCCTGGTCCTCCCCGAACTCGCTCGACGTGAACGGCAAGAAGCAGATCATCTTCGCCGCCGGAGACGGCTGGGTCTATTCCATGGCACCCGAAGCTGAAAAGAAAGAAGACTTCGACATCCTGAAGGAATTCTGGCGCTACGACGCCAACCCGCCCGAGTACCGCAAGAACAGCAAGGGCGAGCCGATCAAGTATGTCGAATACGACGGCCCCAGCGAGATCATCGCCACCCCGGCCATCGCTGACGGCCTGATCTACGTCCCCATCGGTCAGGACCCTGAGCATGGCGAAGGCGTCGGCTGCCTGAGCTGCATCGACCCCAAAGGCACCGGCGACCTCAGCGGCAAAGCCGTCTGGACCTTCAAAGGCATTGAGCGCACCATCTCCACTCCCGCAGTGAAAGACGGCCTCGTCTATGCCGCCGACTACACCGGCCGCGTCTTCTGCCTCGATGCCAAAACCGGCAAAGAATACTGGAAGTTCGACACCAAGGGCCACATCTGGGCCAGCCCAGTGGTCATTGACGGCAAAGTGTGGATCGGAAACGAAGAAGGCGAGCTCTTCATCCTCGCCGAAGGCAAGGAACTCAAAGAAATCAAAACCATCGAGTTCCCCTCCCCGCTCCTCAGCAGCGTCGTCGCCGCCAACGGTGCCATCTACATCACCACCCACACGCACCTCTACTGCTTCAAAGAAGGTGCCAAGACCCCAGAGTCGAAGTAATCGACCTTACGTGTGATTGAATCACCAAGGCGGACCTACCAAGGTCCGCCTTTTTTCATGCCGCAGCATTGGATGTAACGCTCAAGAGCTGGCCACCCTCAGCCGGCCGTTGCACCGTCGCCATCTTCCGCTAGTCTTCCGGCATGAGTGCGCTCGCCCTGGAAATCGATCAAACCATGCAGCAACTGGATGCCGCCACGGCCTCGCGGCTTGAGCGGCTCGTGCGCGATGCCCTGGCCTTGGTAAAGCCTGCCGCCGCTGGCACCGCAGGCAGGCAGGGGCATTCGCTTCCCGCTCGTTCAGGGGGCAAAACCCATCACCAGTGAGGATGTCGCACGCCTCCAGGACGAAGCCTGCCCCTTGATCCCTTAGGGTCTGGCTCCTAGATCGCAACATTCGCACGCTTGCCAGCGCTCAAAGCCAGCCTAAGCTGTGTCAATGTCCACCGTCACCGTTCCGCTGCCTGACGAAGATTTTCAGTTCATGAGCGACTGGGCCCGCCAGCAGGGCACCACGGTCGAAGAATTCTTTGCACGTGAGGCGCACAACCTGCGGCAGCATCTCGAAGCCCCGCTTCATCCCGACTTGGAGCGCGCCACCGGCATTCTCACGCCCTCGGTGGAAGGCCAATCAGCCCACCTGGACCACCTCGACCGCAAGCACGTGTGACCATCGTGGTGGACATCAATGTGATGCTGGACGTTTTCCAGCAACGCCAGCCGCACTACGGCTCCTCTGCGGGAGTCATGAACCTCGTCATGGGCGGCACCTTGAAAGGCGTCTGCCCATCCCATGCCCTGACCACGCTCTACTATCTGGCCCGCCGCCATGGCACCCAGGCAGACGCTGAATCAGCCATCGACAAAGTGCTGCAGCATTTCGAGATTGTTTCTTTGGAAGCCACCGACTGGCAGAAAGTGCGCCAGCTTCCCTTCGCCGACTTTGAAGATGCCGCCGTCTCAGTGACAGCAGACCAGGCCGGAGCGTCCTTCATTTTCACTCGCAACGAAGCCGACTTCATTCATTCCACCGTGCCCGCGATCACCCCCGCTGCCTTTCTGGGTCGCTTCGCCATGGCTCCCTGATTCGTCTTCAGCAACACCTCAAACCACGGCCAATCTCCATCGCCGCTGGAACAGCCCTCTCGCACGACTTGGAGCTCGTGGTGGCGTGGTGATTGAGAAAAAGAGCCAGCATGCCGCTGCGGCTGATCTCAGGTCACTCGGTCATGCTTTGAATGGGCAACCCGGCTGCTGGTGTTCTTCGCGATTCAGTTGGTCAGCCTGTTGCACCGTGCCCCGTCTCCCGGAGTTCACCGCCCTGTAAAATCAGGCATCTGCTTCTCGACAACCGCCTGCCAGTTCTTATTCTTGGTGCATGACTGTCGCCTTGCCTCCTGCTCTCACCCAGCTTGTCGAAAGACTCCTCAACACGGGCCGCTATGCCGATGAAGGAGAAGTCGTCCGCGAGGCACTTCGCGTGCTGGAGCACCAGGAGTTCGATGAATCCCCCGCCTTGGAAGCAGCCATCCTGGAGGGCGTGCGCTCCCCCCACGTTCCCTATGATGTTGCCGTGCTGGACCGCATCCGGCAAAATGCCCGCCTCCAGGCATGAGCATTGAAATCTCCATCGCCAGGAGGGCGGAGCAGGACATGACCCTGCAATACCGCTGGTATCTGGACAATGCCGACTTCGCTGTCGCCGAGCGTTATCTGCTGGCTGTGCATGAAACGATCCAGAGCATCGCCGCGCAGCCTGACCTCGGCATTCGCCGCCACTTCGCCGCGCCAGAACTTGCCATCATCCGCAGCATTCAGGTTAGAAAGCCCTTCGACCGTCATCTGCTCTTTTACTGGGATGGCGACACCCTTCGCATTGAGCGTGTCATGCACGGTGCCAGGGATTTACCGCGTAGGCTGCTGGAAGAGCCGGAAGGCTGATCGTTGTTCGTTCATTCTCAGTCTCCCCGTTTGACTCGCTCGCGCCCCACGCTCATCTCGCCCCTTAGGGCTCCCTTCGGTCGTCTGTCTCGCACGTCGCCACCGTGCTCGGCTCCCAGCCTCGGTTGCGTTCCGCAAACCACCGTGCTCGGCTCCTCGTCTCCTCCACTCCGAGTCTCCCCCTCTCCGAGTCTCCCCCTCTCCCCTGCCTCCAGCACCCAGCCCCTCTTGAACTGATCTTTCTTCGAAAACGTGGACGCGAAAAGTTGGTTTAGTTGTTTTGGATGGAATGTTCGAAGGCGACAGGGGATTGGAAGCCCAGAGCGCTGTGGAGCCGCACGGGGTTGTAGAAGGTCTCGATGTAGTCGAAGACCATGGAGCG
>CANIBP010000064.1 GCA_947466075.1 Verrucomicrobiaceae bacterium | reverse complement strand
GCATGCTCACCGGCAGCGCGCTGATGCTGGAACCGTGGGGCGTAAGCCGCATCTACGGCATCACGGACAAGGACTATCGCGGCGTGCAGCGCACCCCGAGTGAGCATCTCGCGAAGATGGTGCGCAAGGTCGCAGGCGCAGGCTTGCAATTCACCGCCCACAGTGTCGGCGATGGCGCGGTGAAGCTGCTGCTCGACACGTATGACGAGGTGAGCAAGGACACGCCCCTCCGCGAGTCGCGCCCGTGCATCACGCACTGCAATTTCATGACGCCCCAAAGCATCGCGCAGGCCGCACGACTGGGCGTGGCGATCGACATGCAGCCGATCTGGTTCCACCTCGACGGTGCCACCCTGGTGAAGCAATTCGGCAACGAACGCATGAGCCGCTTCCAACCGCTGCGCGCGCTGTTCGATGCGAAAGTGACCGTGGGCGGCGGCAGCGATCACATGCAGAAAATCGGTAGCCTGCGTTCCATCAATCCCTACAACCCATGGCTCGGGATGTGGATCGCCGTCGCGAGAAAATGCCGCTACCTAGACACACAGCTGCATCTCGAAGGCGGCCTCACCCGCGAGGAAGCGATCCGGCTCTACACGATCAACAACGCAAAGATTCTGTTCCTCGAAAAAGAAACCGGTTCACTCGAAGCTGGCAAGCGCGCCGACTTCATCATCCTCGACCGCGACGTGCTCACCTGCCCGCTCGACGATTTCAAGACCACGCAAGTGCGCGAGACATGGCTCGATGGCAAGCCCATCTGGACCGCTGAGACGAGCAAGTAAAGCAAACCAACAAAGCCATGTCTCCACGAACACTCCTCCCACTCGTCGCTGCCGTCCTGCTTGGCCTTGGTTCCGTTGCCAGCGCAGCAGACGCTCCTGCGGCGAAGCTCCTTGCTGGTGCCGCGACTAGCAACATCACACCGGAGCTTGGCATCGACATCGTGGGAGGGTTCCTGCCGTTCCCCGCGACCCACATTCATGACGAACTTCATGCGCGCTGCCTCGTGCTCGACGATGGCAAAACAAAGGTCGTCCTCGTCGTCTGCGATCTGCTCGCACTGCATCGCTGTGTCTCGATCGAGGCGCGCAAGCTGATCGAGGATGCGACCGGCATTCCGGCGGCGAATGTGCTGATCTCTGCCACGCACACGCATAGTGCCGGCAATGCGATTGGAGCGCCTCCGCGCGGTTTCTACTCCGATCATGAACTCACCGACTACCAGCGCTTTGTCGCGCGCCGCATCGCCGATGGTGTGCGCCGCGCGGTGAATGTTTTGCGGCCTGCGGAGATCGCGTTTGGCAGCGTCGATGTGCCCGAGCATGTCTTCAATCGGCGCTGGTTCATGAAGGAGGGCACGGTGCCGGTGACCCCGTTTGGTGGCACGAAGGACAAGGTGAAGATGAACCCGCCTGGAGGCAGCCCCGATCTCGTCGAGCCCGCCGGACCGACAGATCCCACCGTGTCCTTCATCGCGCTGCGTGAGCCTGCGGGTCGGCTGATTTCCGTCTTCTCCGCCTACTCGCTGCACTATGTAGGCGGCGTCGGAACCGGTCACATCTCCGCCGACTACTACGGCGTGTATTGCGAGGCGCTGAAGAAGCTCCAGCAAGGAGGCGAGAGCGATCCGCCCTTTGTCGCGCTGATGGCCAATGGCACCAGCGGCGACATCAACAACAACAACTTCCGCACGCCGCGCCTCCGCAAGCCGCCGTATGAGCAGATGCGCTATGTCGCTGAGGATGTAGCCAGCAAAGTCAACGCAGCACTCGCGCAAGCAACGTGGAAAGACAGCGCGTCGCTGGATGCGCGCTATCGCGAACTCGGCATCGCCTGGCGCAAAGTGGAGCCCGAGCTGCTCGCCTGGGCTAAGGAAACCGAGGCCAAGGCGCTCCGCATTCAAAGCAAAGCCGACATCACCACTGTGTATGCCGGTCGCGTGCAACGCCTCGCCAATGCCAGCCCAGAAACCAAAGCCCCCGTGCAAGTGCTGCGCATCGGCGACCTCTCCATCGGCACGTCGCCCTGCGAGACCTTTGCGGAGACAGGGATCGAGTTCAAAAAGCGCAACCCATTCGCCCACTCCTTCATGGTGGAACTCGCGAACGGCTACTACGGCTACCTGCCCACGCCACGGCACTTCGAACTCGGCGGCTACGAAACCTGGCCCGGCACGAACTACCTGGAGCCACAAGCCTCCGTGAAGATCATGGACGCGCTGCTGGAGATGACCGCGGAACTCACCGCGAAAAGCAAATAGCAGCGCACGCTCACCCATTTACGAACCATGACACACCGACCCTCATTCCTCCGCATCAGCCTTGCCACCCTGTCCATCTTCGCCTTCACGTTTGCGACAGCGCGAGCGGAGCACGAGGGCAAAATCCAAATCCTGCTCCTCGGCGATAGCTCCACTGCAGCGGGAATGCCGAGGGTAGTCGCACCGAAAGAGCCGCAATTTGAGGACATGATCCGGCTCCTGCTCACTGCTGAGGCCGATCTGCCACCCACGAACATGATCAATCTGGGACTTAGCGGTGAGTTCATTCGAGGGCTGATCGATTCGGGCCGCTACGAAAAGCAGGCGTCGAAGCTGCCCGGGATCGATTACATTTTCATTCGCTACGGGCTGAACGACGAATCGAAGCGTGACAATTTTGCAGCGAATTTCCCGAAGGACTATCAGGAATTGCTGGCAAAGCTGCATGCCGATCATCCACAAGCGAGGCTGATTCCAATGACGGTGATTCCCTTCGCCGATGAAAAGACCAGCACGAAAATCAATAGCCTCATCCGCGCCGTCGCCAGCGAGGAGAAGCTCACCCTCTTCGACATCTACCCGCTCTATGCCGCCGCACTCAAACGCGGCCCCGACACGTTGAACTACCGCCGCTATCCGCTCTCCAAGATTCCCGAGAACCTCCGCAGAATCGCCCAACCCTATGTCAACACGGAAGCCGATCCCAAAGTCGTCGTGCTCGACAACCGCCTCGATGCCATCTTTGGCCACCTCCCAGGCTGGTTCAGTGACCGCCACCCCAACATCGCCGGCTACAACGTCATCGCCGCCGAGACGGCCAAGTTCCTCGCACCAGTCATTCGTGAGCGGCGAGCGAAAAAATAGTCACAGCAACATTTCCTTCTCAGCACCTCCTAATTCATGAAACACACCCTCACACTCTTCGCCACCCTGCTGCTGACCCCACTGGCGGCACTCCCTGCCGCTGACCTCGCACTGTCAACGGATGGCAGAACCGACTTCCGCATCGTGAAGCCAGCGAATCCTTCGCCGGTGGATGACTACGCGGTGACCAAGCTGTCGGAATATCTCAGGCAGATCACAGGCGCGGAGTTCCCGATAGTGGAGGCGGACAAGGTGAACGGCGGAGGTCCTTATCTTTATGTCGGCATCAGCGCATCGGTGAAGGAGAAGCTGGGCGGCGATCCGCTGGGCGGCGATCCGCTGGGTGGCGATCCGCTGGGTGGCGATCCGCTGGCCGCGCTCAAGGACCAGGAACATGTTTCCCGGAGCAAAGGTGGCGACATTTTTCTCTATGGCAAAGGCGTTCACGGCAACCTGAGTGCGGTGATGGAGTTCCTGGAGACCTCGCTGGGCTGGCGCTGGTATTCGGTGTTTGAGAAGCCGGTCATTCCCACTGCGCCGACGGTGTCGCTGAAGCCGTTCGAGCGAAAGCGCGGGTTCTCGTTCCGCTCCCGCGAGGTGGGGCTGATCGGTGACCCGCAATTCTATTATCAGAACGGTATGAACATGGCATCCGAGAGATGGGGGAGCCGGTCGGAGGCCAGCTTCGTGCCTTATCTGCGCAACGATAAGTTCGTGCACAGCTCATTTGCCTACATCCCGCCCACGCCGGACACGGTTTACTCAAAGTCATTTCCGTGGATGGAGCGGATGGATTACTTCGCGACGAATCCCGAGTTCTTCAGCATGCACGCCAACGGCAAGCGCACAACCGGGCTGCAATTGTGTTTCAGCAATCCCGCACTGCGGCAGGAACTGACGCGCAACATCCTCAAACACATCGCCATCGCCCCCGGAAACGACATCATCACGGTGGACGCGGCCGACAATCCGGACGCTTTCTGCTACTGCTCGGACTGCAAGGCACTGGAGAAGAAATATCAAAGCCCAGGCGGACCGATCTACGATTACCTCATCGAACTCTGTGGGCTCATGCAAAAGCAGCATCCCGGGAAATTCGTCAAGACACTGGCCTACCGCCGCAGCCAGACGCAGAAACCGCCCACGCTGACCGCTGGCGATAGACTGCCGGAGAATCTGATCATCTCCTTCGCGCCGATCGAAGACTGCTTTTTCGCCGACTGGCATCATCCCGATGCCAGGGTGCAGGAGACCTATCGTGATCTCCAGGCCTGGGGCCGCATCACCTCGCATCTTTGGGCGTGGCTGTATCCGAATACGTGGGGCAGCGGCGAAGTGCTGCCGGTCGGCAATCTCCGGCGCAACATCAACCAGATACGACTCATGCATCAGGCCGGTGTCGAAGGCGTCTTCACCGACCATCGCGGCGTGAGCGACCGCTCCGGTCTCAGCGAGTTGCAGAGCTTTCTCATCCGCAAACTCATGCAGGATGTGAACTGCGACACCGACGCGCTGATCCGCGTGTTCACTGATCACCAATACGGCCCCGCTGCCGAACTCGCCCGTCTTTATCTGGAGGAGCTGGAGCAAGGCCGCGAGGCGATGCGCGAACTGCCACAAGGTGTCACTTACACGCCGGGGCATCGTTTTGAAGACAAGATCTTCCCCTACCTGACAGAGGCGAACATCCATCGCTGGCAGCGCCGTTTCGACGACATGGAGGCCAAAGTCGCCGCATTGCCAGAGCCGTTGATCAATGTCCGCCTGCTGCGACGGGAGTTGGATTTCGCCAGCCTATGGAAATGGTTCAAACTGCGCCAATCCCACCCGGACTACTTCCAGGACGCCACCGTATTCGCCAACCGCATCAAAGCCGCCAGCCCTCGACCTTTTGCTCCTGGAGCGCTAGCCGATTTCATGGCCATCATCGAGGGTGGTGGCGTGGAGAAGCCCCTCCCAGCCGAGTTCAATGGCATCGACCGCTCCCGCATCCAGACCTATGTGCCCACGAACTCAGGCCGGCAGAGCGGACCACTGACCGTGAAGGATGCCGAAGCCGCCTGGGGCTACGCCACGACCATTCATCTGCCCGACATGCCATTTCGAATGGGCTTCTACCAATGGGAATCGCGGCAACCGCCCAAAGGCAAAGGAGGCGCGGGGATTCGTCTGGAGCAGAAAGACATCACGCCCGGCAAATACCGCCTCTACAAACTGGGACCCATCACCCTGACCCAGGATTCCTGGATTTGGTTCTCGGCCAAAAGCTGGGCCACGAATCAGCAACTCGGCGAGCGCCTCTATGAGCCTGGCACCTCGAATCAATGGGAAGCCTGGGTCTCTTTGAAAATCGACGGCCCCACCTACGGCGGCACGGCGAAGGAAGACCTGGTGCTCTGTGATCGCATCATCCTTGTGAAGTAGCCTTGAAAGCGATGCCAAGATCAAAACACTTATAACTCACGAGTCTTTCTCGACTCAGCTCTATGAACATGAAACATCCTCCCGCACTCCCAGCTATCCTGCTTCTCGCGGCACTCACCGCGCTCCCTGCTACCGACACGCCAGCTTCTGCTAGCGGCTTCAAGCCGACGTCGGAGCTGCAAAAAATCGAGATGTCAGACTACTCGCCCGCCGAGGAGATTCGTTTGGATATCGGGAAGCTGATTGAAGCGGACAAGGTTCAACCGACATCGGGAATCAGCACGGACGTAGTCAAAGAAAAATGCTGGCTCCTGCGCACACCGAATGGCCCGCCCGAGCTGCGCTGTCCTACTAGCATGTTGAACTGGCGCACTGGCGCTCCAGATCTCACTTTGGATCTGGGAGTGGAGGGCAATTACGACATCTACGCAGAGGTCCACGCAGTCGATGGCGGTGGTGCCAAGGGCGCTACAGCTAAGCCTGAGGACCCTCTGCCAATGGCCTTCACCCTGGAACTGGACGATGGAAGCAAACGCGAAATCGTGGGTGCGAAGGGCTTTCCGAACTATCATTTTGGGCTGGAGGTGATGGCCTGCCACGCATGGAACCTTACCGGGCGAAAGATCATCCTTCGTAGCGTGGGGAAGCCTGTTTACCTCTCGGGATTCCGCCTCGTGCCGACAGACAAAGGATTCCTCACCTCGGAGCCAGCGAACCCTTCACAGTCAGCGGGATCACCTTCAGATCCCCGCATTCGCAAGGTGACGCGCTGGGTGGCGACGGACCACGTGGACATCGTGAAAGAAGAAGGAAAGCACTTCTCCTTTCCTGGGGTGGCGCTGCTCAAGAATGGCGATCTCGCCGTGGTCTACCGTGAGGGAACGATTCACAACCACGAGCCCACGGGAAAGGTAAGTCTGAGTCGGTCCGCCGATGGAGGCAGGACTTGGCTGCCGCGCGTGTCCGCTCTGGACAGGCCGAACATGGATGATCGTGATCCCAGCATCTTTCAGATGTCTGACGGCACCGTCCTGCTGACATCCTCAGACTGCATCAGCACGTCCACGGACAATGCCCAATCCTGGAGCAAGCCGCAGCTCACGCCAGTTTTTGGACCCCACGGTGCCGTGGAGGACGAGGATGGACACATCGTTTATGGAGCGCTCAAGCGCACCGTGCAGAATGAGCTGACGCGCATTGAGGTTCACCCGCTCGAAGTCGCCGTGGGTCGCACCGTTGGCTCCAGGCCCATACGTCTTCTCGCCAATGCCGCCTACCGCTCCAAGGACAAAGGATTGTCATGGGATCCAGCAGGTATCGCCACTTACACCGCCTACATGCCAGGTCCGATGGATTACGTCTGGCTCGATGAGCCATTCATTTGCGTCGTGCCGGAGAAGTTCTGGATCTTCACCGCTCGCGTGGACTTGGATGGATTCGCGCGCATCATCCGCTCCTCGGATCGTGGTAAAACGTGGGATCCCATCATCAAAACTCCCGTCTGGGGCTACCCGCAGCATCTTCTGCGTCTGCGTGATGGTCGATTGCTGATGAGTTACGGCTACCGGCGACAACCCTGGGGCGTGCGCGCCTGCCTCAGCAGCGACAACGGCAAAACCTGGGACATCAACAATGAAATTGTCATCCGCATGGATGGCGGCACTGCTGATGCGCAACCGGCCAAGGTAATCAGCAAAGATCTCGGCTATCCCGTGTCAGTTCAGCTCGCCGACGGACGCATCTTCACCGTCTATTACTTCAACTCCAGCGGATCGAACTGTTTCATTGCAGGGACATTTTGGAACCTCCCAAAAGAGTGAAAGCCCCTCCCTTCATCCTCCACTTTCCTCGGCACCATCGTCGTTCAATAGCAAGGACGGGGCTAGCTCGCGACAAGCGACATGGAAATCCTGAAGGCCGCATGAAAATCACCTTATCGCTCCTCACCACCCTTCTCCTCGCACCGCTGGCTACCCTCCACGCCGATCCCGCAGAGGATCGGAAGCAGCTCACGCGTGCTCTGGAGAAGGCGTTAACGGGTCCAGAGAAAGCCGCCGCGCATATCGGCATCGGCGGTGCCTTCGCATCCGAGAAGAATTTCACATCAGCAAGAGCCGAGTTTGAGAAGGCCCTCGCCATCGAGGGAATCACGCCTGAACAGAGCGCACAGGCCCTACGCATGATCGGCTCGGGCTATATTGAGGAGAAGAAAGATCAGCCCGCGATTGCCGCCCTGGAAAAAGCGTTGTCGCAAAAGGGCATCTCAAATCATACCCGCTTGGAGATCAGCATGCTGCTCGGACAAACGCTGCTGAAATATCCCTTGGTTTATTCAAGAGCTCGGGAGGTCTTCGCCGACATCCTGAAGTCGCCCGAAATCACGCCCGAACAAAAAATTGCCGCCGAGACGGGCCAGGTAAAAGTTCTCATGGGTTTGAAGGAGTATGCCGAGGCCCGTGGACTGAGGGAATCGTTGGCAGCGAATGAAGCACTGACACATTCCTTCAGATTGAGCACGAGAGTGTCGATTGGAAAAACGCTGATGCTTGAGCGGAACTTTGAAGCCGCCAGGGTCGCGTTTGCCAGAGCCCTAGCCATGCCGGAGGTCACCGACGCCATCAAGGCGGACATCCAGTTACAGATCGGACTGAGTTACTACGATGCGCAGGACTACGAACGCGCCAAACCAGAGCTCATGAAGGTGCTCGAAATGCCAGGCGCGGGTGTCCGGCCACCGGACGATGGAGGTCGCATCTTTTACCTCCCTTCGCGCGAAGCGATGCTGCGCCTCCGCCTCCGCAACCTCATCTCTGATGACAACAAGGTGCTCAAGGTCTTGTTCATCGGTTCCAGCCACACCCTGCGGGAAGACATCCCAGGACTGGTCACAAAAATCGCGGAGTCAGCACCTGCCGACAAACCACGAATCATCGCCGGTGATTTCGTCCGCATGGGAACGGGCATCAATACCTTCTGGGATGCCGGCGACTCACCAGACACAGCGCGTGGTGTGATCAACGCAGAGCCTTGGGATGCTGTCGTCTTCGAGACGTTTTACACCATGAAGTCTGACGATCTTTTGAAATATGGAACGCTGTTTGCCGACCTGATCCGAAGCAGGAAGGCCAGGCCCGTGCTTTATGAAAGCCCAATTGCGCAGGCTTCTGTTTATCCCGATGCTTATCAAAAATTTCACGACAACAATGTGGCGCTGGCCGGTGCCTTGAAGGTTCCCCTTGCACCCAGCGTTCACGCCTGGATGCAATTCCTGGGACAGCATCCAACGGCGGAACAATTTGGGACCGTCTATGCCGATTGGATTCACGCAGCACCCAAGGGAGCTTACATGACGGCGTGCAGCATTTACTCGGCTCTCACTGGATTTAGTCCAGTAGGTCTGGCTCACCCCAATCTGTCTGACGCGGATGCCGCCGTTCTTCAGCAAGCAGCCTGGAAAGCATTTCAGGAGTCCAATCCCAACCCGACGCAGTGACCATTGGTTCGTATGATCTCAACAGGAAATCACATATCAACCTGTCCATCGGTGAACTGCACTGAACCCAGCCGTCGCCTTCCTCAAACTCACGCCGCCATGCATCGAATCCTGACTGTTAGCCTTCTCCTTTGCGCACAATCAATCTGCGTAGTCCCCGTTAAGGCCACCGAAGTCGAAGCCGTTGGCGCACGCCATTCAGTCGCCGTCGAAAATGCCTGCGCGTGGCCGAGCCTCACGCTCATGCGCGATGGCGCGGTCGTTGCAATTCTGCACAACAAGCCAGCGCACGCCACGATGGAGGCGGATGTGGAATGCTGGGCAAGCGGCGATGGACTGAAGTGGGAGAAACGCAGCACCGTCACCCAGCATGAGCCGCATACGAACCGATTGAACCACGCTGCGGGGCTCGCAAAGAACGGCGATCTCATCGTGCTGTGTTCGGGCTGGACGGATGTGCAGCAGCCCGGGCGGCCAAAGCAGGCGCCCTTCCGCGACGCCGTGCTGCGTCCCTGGGTGCTGCGTTCCAGTGATGGCGGTCGCACCTGGACGAAGCGCGACACCTTTCCTGCTGGAGACGCTGGCTGGAGCGAACACATCCCGTTCGGCGACATTTGGAAAGGCTCGGATGACGCACTGCACGCGTCGTGTTATCAGGGCGAACTCAGCGAGGCAGCGACTTCTGGGGCAAAGAACTGGCGGTCCTGGCATTTCCGCAGTGATGATGATGGCGCGACTTGGCAGCGGATCTCATTGATCGGTCCAAGGCACAACGAGACGGACATTTTCCCGCTCGGTGGCAAGGCCTGGCTCGCTGCCGCTCGCTTCAATCACTCGGCGGTGGATCTCGTTCGCAGCGATGACGACGGCGTGACGTGGCAGTCACCGCGCCGCGTGACGAGCATCGGCGATGGAAAGGATCATGGGGAGGTGAATGGCCACCTCAATCGCCTCAAGGATGGCCGCCTGCTCCTCAGCTACACCGTGCGCACCGAGGGCAAGCAGGGCGTCTGCGCAAAGCTCAGCAACGACGAAGGCCACACGTGGACCGAGCCTGTGCGTCTCGTGAACCACATCGGCTGGGCAAAGGGCGGGGGCGATGGCGGTTACCCGAGCAGCGTGCAACTCGCCAACGGGCGCATCGTCACCGCGTGGTATGCAAAGAAGACCGCCGACCACGACGGCTACCACATGGGTGCCACCGTGTGGGAGGCACCGACTGCGGACAAGCTGCCCGCCATCGAACCCGCACAGCCCGCGGAGTTCACGCATGCGCGCATCACCGAAGCATGGGCCGCCTATGCCGACCTGCTCACCTTTGGCAAAGGCCAGACGCTCGCGCTCCTCGATGATGGCTGCACCCTGTCGAAGCCCGAGTGGAAAGCCGTCGTGGACGGAGTCCCGAAGGTGCGCGTGGCCTACGATGCAGTGGATGGAGACGACGATCCCAAGCACGAAGGCAAGGGCTACCACGGCTCGACCATCGGCATTCCGTCTTCCATCCATTTCGAAAACCAACGCGGTGTCGCCTTTAACAACCAGCTCGCCATCGTGCGCAGCCTGGAATGCTGCCACGGCAGGGTCGCCGACAGCGCGTCGCTCGCCCGCGCCTTGCAATGGGTCATCGACCACCACACCGAGCATCACATCACCACCGTGAATCTCGCGCCCGTCGATGATCAAGAACACGCCGAACCCGTGCCCACCGAAATCGACGACAAGCTCGCGACCCTCCGCGAAATCGGCATCTGGGTCAGCGCCCCCGCTGGCAATCATCACTTCACTGGCGGCATCTCCTGGCCCGCATCGCAACCGAACTGCTTTGCGATCGGTGCTGTGATACCCGGCAAGGACACCGCCACGCTCGACCGCCACGCAAAGGTCGATCTGCTCGTCCCCGCGAAGGCCACGAGTTCATCGAATGCCATCGTGTGCGGCTCCGCGATGATCCTCCGCGAAGCCATCGAGAAGAGTGGCTACGACTGGAAGTCTGACGGCAAGAACATCGCCGAAGCGATGATGAAGATTTTCCAAAACACCGGCAAACCCGTGGACGATCCCGCCACCGAACGCAGCTACCGCCGCCTTGATCTCATGGCGGCGCTGGAACTCGTGATGAAGAAGTAACTGTCCGCAAACGGAGCTGATGAAACGTCGATGGGACTCGTGATGTCGCTCACGGATGCCGAACTCCGTGATCTGCTGGCGTTTTTGACGACCTCTCGATAAGGCCATGGGAGGATTGAAAGTAACGAAGCTCTGAATCGGCTCACTTCTTCTCAAACACCGGCTTTCCGCCCTTCATCACCGCGGTGATGTGGTCGCCGTCTTTGAAGCCGCCTTCGAGAACAGCTAAGCTGAGCGGATCGAGTAGATGCTTTTGGATGGCGCGTTTGAGGGGTCTCGCACCGAAGACGGGATCGAAGCCGGCGTCGGCGAGGTAGCGGGTGGTGTCGTCGGTGACGGTGAGGTGGATGTTCTGCTTGGCGAGGCGGTCGATGACGCGCTGGAGCTGAATTTTGACGATCTGGTCGAGCTGGGCGGCGTCGAGTCGGTCGAAGATGACGATTTCGTCGATGCGGTTGAGGAACTCGGGGCGGAAGAACTGCTTCAGGCTGTCGCGCACCAAGGCATCGCGCTGCTCAGCGTTGGACACGTCTTGAATGACGTTGCTGCCGATGTTGCTGGTCATGATGAGGACCGTGTTCTTGAAATCAACCGTGCGGCCCTGGCCGTCGGTGATGCGGCCATCATCGAGCACCTGGAGCAGCGTGTTGAAGACATCCGGGTGCGCTTTTTCGACCTCGTCGAACAAGACGACGCTGTAAGGCCGACGGCGCACGGCTTCGCTAAGCTGGCCGCCTTCTTCATAACCGACGTAGCCGGGAGGCGCGCCGATGAGACGACTGACGCTGTGCTTCTCCATGTATTCGCTCATGTCGATGCGCGTCATGGCGCTGTCGTCATCGAAGAGGAACTCGGCGAGCGCTTTGCAAAGCTCCGTCTTGCCGACGCCGGTGGGGCCGAGGAAGAGGAAGCTGCCAATTGGCCGGTTTTCATCCTGAATGCCTGCACGCGCACGGCGCACGGCGTTGCTGACGGCGGTGATAGCGTCCTTTTGGCCGATGACGCGTTTGCCGAGGCGTTCCTCCATCTTCACGAGCTTCGAGCGTTCGCCCTCTTGCAGGCGTGAAACGGGAATGCCGGTCCAGTTCGCCACGACGCGGGCGATGTCTTCTTCGGTGACTTCTTCGCGCAGCAAGGTGTGTGCTGCGCGGGGCTCTTTGTTCTCCGAGGACGTGGCGGTGAGCTTCTTTTCGAGATCAGGGATGAGGCCGTATTGAATCTCACCGGCACGACCGAAGTCGCCACGGCGCTGCGCCTGTTCCTGCTCGGTACGGAGGCGTTCGAGTTCCTCCTTCATCTTGCGACCGACCTGCACGGATTCTTTTTCCTTCATCCATTGAGCCTTCAGTGCCGAGGAGCTTTCCTTGAGGTCAGCGATCTCTTTGTCCAGCTTTTCAATGCGGGCTTTGGAAGCAGCGTCCTTCTCCTTTTTCAAAGCCTGACGCTCCATCTCGCCCATCATGACCTGGCGCTCGATCACGTCGATCTCCGTCGGCATGGAGTCTAGCTCGATCTTGATGCGGCTGGCGGCTTCATCGACGAGGTCGATGGCTTTATCCGGCAGAAAGCGGTCGGTGATGTAGCGATTGCTCAGCGTGGCGGCGGCAATGATGGCGTTGTCTTGAATGCGCACGCCGTGGTGGACTTCGTAGCGTTCCTTCAAGCCGCGCAGGATGGCGATGGTGTCCTCCACGCTCGGCTCGCCGACCTTGACCGGCTGGAAGCGACGCTCCAACGCAGGATCTTTTTCGATGTGCTTGCGATACTCATCCAGCGTGGTCGCGCCGATGCAGCGCAACTCCCCGCGAGCGAGCTGCGGCTTCAAAAGATTGCCCGCATCCATCGCGCCCTCACCTTTGCCCGCGCCGACGATGGTGTGCAACTCGTCGATGAAGAGAATGATCTCGCCATCACTCGAAGTGACCTCTTTGAGGAAAGCCTTAAGCCGCTCCTCGAATTCACCACGGAACTTTGCCCCAGCCATCATGCCGCCGAGGTCCATGCTGATGAGCTTTTTGCCCTTCAGCGAATCCGGCACGTCCCCAGCGACGATGCGTCGCGCGAGACCTTCCGCGATGGCCGTCTTGCCCACGCCGGGCTCGCCAATGAGCACGGGGTTGTTCTTTGTGCGGCGACTGAGCACCTGCATCACGCGGCGGATTTCTTCATCGCGACCGATGACCGGATCAATCTTGCCCGCCTTGGCACGGGCGGTGAGATCGGTGCCGTATTTCTCCAGCGTCTGGTATTTGCCTTCGGGGTCCTGATCGACCACACGCTGAGAACCACGCACAGCGGTGAGCGCCTTCGAAACCGTGTCGTAGGTCAGTCCGGCCTGCTTCAGCACATCGGAGAGTTCTGTCTTCGTCTTGAATAGCGCCAAGATGACATGCTCAACGCTCAGGAAGTCGTCCTTGAGCTTCTTCTGCTCGTCCTCGGCCTTCGTCATGAGTTCGCGCATCTCATTGGAGAGATGCAGGCCACTGGTGCCACCGCTGACCTTCGGTTGCTTTGCGAGCGCAGCTTCAACTCCTGCCTTCAAACCTTGCGCTGCGGCTGGATTCACTGCTGCCTTTTCAAAAAGAGGCGTGGCGATGCCACCCTCCTGCTCAAGCAACGCGAGGAGAAGATGCGCGGGCTTCAACTCCTGATGCCCATGCCGCGTGGCAATGGACTGCGAGGCATTGAAGGCTTCCTGAAGCTTAACGGTGAATTTTTCGGGGGACATGGTTGGTCGGTGGTTGGTTGTTTGTCCGATATCTCGCTAAAACCATGCCATACGGCCTAATCCGCCTGCCAACCTTGATTTGTCGAAGCTACGGCGTGTTTTGATGCGTCAAACCTGTGCATGTCTCATGAGGCGAGATGGCACAGGTGTGCGGCTGCATTGAGCAGACACGTCACTCGCGCTTCGGATTCTCGGTGCTGGCACCGCCGCCTATCGTCTCGTCCTCATTCAAGTGCAGGTCGTAACCTGCTACCTCCACCTCGCCGTGGCGCACCTTCTTCTTCGCCATGGCGACGGAAATCCATTGGAACTCGGCGTTGTTATCCAGCAGCACTTTGAGCACCATCGTGAGCGGGACGGCTAGGAACATGCCCAGCGGTCCCCACAGCCAGCCCCAGAAGATGACGGAGAGAATGACCACCAGCGGTGAGATGCCGAAGCGATTTCCGAGCATGGTGGGCTGCACAAAGTTATCGAGACAGAAATTGATGCCGCCGTAGCCGATGGCGACGAAAATCGCAGTGCCGGGGCCGTGCTGAACGAGTGCTTCCACGATGGCAGGGATGGAAGCCGCTGTGCTGCCTACCGCCGGGATGTAGTTGAACAAAAAGGCCAGCAGCGCCCACAGCAGCGGATAGTGCAGGTCAAAGAACCAGCACCAAAATCCTGCCAACAGGCCGGTCAGTGCGCTGATGAGAGTTTTGACGCCGAGGTACTTCTGAATGTCATCGGCACTGCGCATCAGGCCACTGAAGTCAGGGCCGCCGGAGAGCTGCACCGCCTGAAGGCGGCTGTGTGTGCCGTGCGCCTCCATGAGAATGAACATCATCACAATGAGGATCATGATGAGGCTGGCAAGAAGCGTGGCCAGCGTGCCGAAGGTGGTGCCCAGGAAACCACCGAGGTTGCTCATCACATCCTGATTTGCCGCATAGCCAATAAACGTGTTCCAATCAAACATTCCGCTCACCGAGGCCTTCGCACCTGCGACACCGTTGGCTTCGAGCCATGAGGCCGCGTCATTCGAGTATTTTTCAAGGCCACGAAGGTAACGCGGCAGATCCGCCCAGAAACTGATCAGCAGCCGCACGCCCACGGTAATCAATCCGGCCAGCACGCTCAAATTAACCAGCATCGTGATGCCCAGCGCGAGGCTAGCAGGCACTCGATGCCGCCGCATCCAGCGCACCAGTGGGTAGCTCAGCACCGCGAGGAAAAACGCATAAACGATGGGCACCAGCACATTGGCGGCGATTTTCATGCCGGTGAGTACCACAAACAAACAGGCCAGCGTGACGACCGCCTGCGAGCCTTTGCGGCCCCAATCCACGGTTTGATCATGCTCTTGAAACAACGACATGATCTGCCATGCCGCAAAATCCCTGCTGGCTCAAGATTTTTCCATGAAGTATAAGGCACTTCATGATCCCAACGCTCCATCGTCTCCTCCTGGCTTCACGCATTTCTGTGTTTGGGGATGAACGTGGCCGACGCGGCTGCTCCCTCAATCCATGCGTGATTATGGCGCTACTGATCATCGGCGGATCACTGGTCTATCACTGGATCGGCACAACGAAGTATCAAAACGATTTCACCGGGCGCGAGCAACGTCTTGCACTAGCCACACCGCAGGAGGAAATCGCCCTCGGCCTGCAGTCCGCACCGCAGATGATCCGCGAAAGCGGCGGCCTGTCCCGTGATCCGAAGGGCCGGGCGCTCGTGGAGCAGGTGGGAGCACGTCTGATCACCTCCACCGCAGCCAAAGAAACGTCGTATCAATTCAAATTCCATCTACTGGCCGACAACCAGACCGTGAATGCCTTCGCTTTGCCCGGTGGTCAGATTTTCATCACAGAGGCATTGTTTCGCCGCTTGAAGTCCGAAGATCAGCTCGCCGGAGTGCTCGGTCACGAGATGGGTCATGTGGTGGGCCGCCATTCCAATGAGCAGATGGCGAATTCACAACTCTGGAGCGGTCTGGCGCAAGGTATTGGCGTCCTGCTGTCCGATGGTCATAGCAATACAGGTGCGCAGGTCGCCAACATGGTGGCTCAGTGGCGGGTGATGAAATTCAGCCGCGATGACGAGTCAGAGTCCGATGCGCTGGGCGTGCGTTTCATGATCCAGGCTGGTTATAACCCCGAAGCACTCATCGGCGTGATGGAAATCCTCGCCGAAGTCAGCGGTGGTTCGAAAAGTTCTGATTTCATGAGTTCGCACCCGAACCCAGCGAACCGCATGGAGAAGATTCGTGAGGCCATTGCCAAGGAGCGGGGCTCACGTTGAAACACATCACGGCGCCATGCCCAAAGGGCGATTTTCCGCGCCTTTGAGCTTCATCAAATCATCTCCCAGTTCTTTGCGCATCGGCTCTGCAAGCTTTTGTAACCGCGCCATAATCTCTGGGTGCTCTTTCGCCATATCGCGTGATTCACCCGGATCATTCTTCAAATTGAAGAGCGACAAGCCAATCGTCTCTACGCGATAGCCATGCCGTGACGCGATGCCTTCGATGCCGCTTTGCGTGATCGCCTTCGGCTTCATCTGTCCAAACCGTGCCGGTTTGCCGTCGTGGCCCGGTTCGCCATCCACGGTGATGTAAGGATGCGGAAAATGCAGCTTCCAGTCGCCACTGCGCACGGCCTGCAACTCGCTACCGCCGTAGAAGATGAGCGCTTCATGTGGCGATTTCGCTCCCGATTTGCCCTCGAGCAACGGCATGATGTTCAAGCCGTCGATCTTCTTCTCAGGCGGCTTCGCCCCACTCAAAGCAGCCATCGTTGGCAGCAAATCGAACTCCATCACCGGCTCATCGCACACGGTGCCCTCGGGCACGCGGCCTAGCCAGCGAGCGATGCAAGGAACGCGCACACCGCCTTCAAATGTGGTCAGCTTGCCTTCGCGCAGCGGCTTGGCACTGCCGGCATGATTGCCGTAGCTGAGGAAGGGGCCGTTGTCGGAGAAGAAAATCACGATCGTTTCGCGCTCGATGTCGCAACGTTTGAGCGTGTCAAGGATCTGGCCCACGGACCAGTCGAGTTCTTCCGTGACATCGCCATACAATCCGGCGGCGGATTTGCCACGAAACGCGTCGGAGGCAAAGATCGGCACATGCGGCATGACGTGCGGCAGGTAGAGAAAAAATGGCTTCGCTTTGTTGTTCTCGATAAAACTGACCGCCCGTTCGGTGAAACGTCGGGTGAACTGGCTTTGATCAGGATCGGTCTCGATGACTTTCAAGCCATCGTAGAACGGCAGCGGCGGCATCTCTTTCGCCAGCGAAGGGTGGAACTTGCTGTTGTCGTTCGAGTATGGGATGCCGAGAAATTCATCGAAACCATTGCGCAGCGGGTTGAACATCAAATCGGTGCCAAGATGCCATTTGCCAAACGCCCCAGTGGCATAGCCAACGCTTTTGCACATCTCCGGCAGCAACAATTCATCAGGATGAATGCCTTCCTTGCTCGTATGATTCAAAGCGCCCTGCATGCCGACACGATTCGCATAGCAGCCGGTCATCAGCGCTGCCCGTGAAGCACTGCAAACCGCCTGCGCTACATAAAAGCTCGTGAACTTCATCCCCTCCCCTGCCATGCGATCGATATTCGGCGTTTTGATTTTTTCAGCGCCAAAGCAGCCGAGATCGGCATAGCCAAGATCGTCGGCAAGAATGATCACGATGTTCGGCGGACGTTTTTCAGCGGCGGAAACAGCAAGAGTAGCGAGAAAGAAGGCAAACAGCAGACGCATGAAGGCATCTTGGCAAATTGGAGCCGTGCTGGCGAGAAAGTTTTGCGCGAAATGCCCCCGTGCTTGCCACGAGAAGCGTTTCCTGACACAAATCCTGAAATGATCTGGCGTGTGGCGACAATTCTAGCAGTGCTTTTCTGGGCGGTGATGTCCGGACTGCTGGTGCGTGACGTGTATTACCCGGAAGCTTCGCGCTTTGCCGTTGTGCCGCCGCGAGTCGTGCTAGATCTGTTTTTGCGCCATTCAGAATCCTTCGGCAGCACGCTGCATCTGTATCATCACCGCGAAAAAATTGGCCACGCGAGCTTTCAGATCAGCCGCCGCATCAAACCAAACCATCAGACGGTCTATGACGTGCTCGCACGTGGTGTGGTGGAAGAAGCTATGCCGGGCAAAGAGGCACGACGCATCAGCGCGACGTGGAACGTGGCCTGCATCCTCGCCGATGCGGAACGCTGGCTGCATGTGACACTTTCCGCTGACTTTCCCTCCCATGAAGCCAGTTTGAAAATTTCCTGGGATGACAAGCAGACCACTCCCGAAGTTCTCGTGAAGCAGGGCGAACGTGTGGTGATGAATTCGCAGGACATGCAGCAAATCATGGGCTTCGGCTCCGAGGGGGCGCTGTCGATGCTCTCCATGCTCGGCGGCATGCCAAAAGGCGCGGTGGCTCCAGGCGCTACCTCGCTGCATGCACGTGAAGGCGTCATGACTCTCGCAGGCAGAGAAAGGAAGTGTTTCGTGCTCACGCTGCCGATCCTGGGCACGCATGATGTGAAGATGATCCTCACCGAAGCCGGTGAACTCGCCCGCATCGATCTGCCGGAGGGTTACGCTCTACTTGAACCGATGATTTTCGGTTTGCAGGACGGCAACCGCTGAACCAAAGCCTTTGACATGATCGAGATCGAGAACCTCACGATGAACTACGGCGACCTGCGTGCGCTCGACGGTTTGAATCTCACCATCCAGCCCGGCGAGTTATTTGCCTTCCTTGGCCCCAATGGTGCCGGCAAAACGACCGCGATGAAACTGCTCACCGGCTTGATGAAACCCGACGCCGGTCGCGTGCGGCTCTGTGGACATGACATTCAGCAAGAACCGCTGCTGGCGAAGGCGCTGCTCGGCTATGTGCCGGATGTGGCGGTGTTTTATGAGAAGCTCACGCCCATTGAGTTCATGGAGTTCATCGCCGAGCTGTTTGAAATGGACCTCGCACATGCCGCGGCGCAGACGAACGAGCTGTTCACCAAATTCGCGCTGCACGACTGCACGCGGCAGCGCATCGAAAATCTCAGCCACGGCACACGGCAGCGCCTCGCCATCGCCAGTGCACTGCTGCATGACCCAAAGGTCTTCGTGATCGACGAACCCATGGTCGGCCTCGATCCCATCCACGCCCGCACCGTAAAGCGCGAGATCAAAGAACGCAGCAAGCGCGGCACCACCGTGCTCATGAGCACGCACCTTCTCAACATCGCCGAAGAACTCGCCGACCGCATTGGCATCATCCACCACGGCAAGCTCATCGCCCTCGGCACGCTGACCGAATTGCGTGCGCAGCATGAAGACCGCGGTCAGCGGTTGGAGGACATCTTCCTCAGCATGGTGGAAGAATGATCGGCCTACGGAACACACGGAAATTTACGGAAACGGACCTCCCAAATTCTGGATTCCGTGCTTTCCGTGCATTCCGTAGGCCATCCGCTTCGTATCTATTCGCCATCCATGAAAACCCTCCTCCTCTCCCTCCTCATGTCCACCATCGCCATCGCTGCTGATACCAACGTGAGTGACATCGCGGTGAAAGACATCGACGGCAAAGATACCACGCTCAAAGCCTACGCGGGCAAGGTGCTGCTAATCGTGAACGTCGCCTCCGAGTGTGGCTACACCGGGCAGTATGCCGGTCTTCAGGCATTGCATGAAAAGATGAGCGGCAAGGACGTGGCCGTGCTCGGCTTCCCCTGCAACGACTTCGGTGGCCAGGAGCCCGGCAGCGAGGCGGTCATCAAGACCTTCTGCACCGAGAACTACAAGGTCACCTTCCCCATGTTCTCCAAAGTCTCGATCAAAGGCGATGCCAAGCACCCGCTCTATGCCGCCTTGCAATCATCATCCGGCGAAGTCTGCTGGAACTTTGAAAAATCCCTCGTCGGCAAGGATGGCAAGGTTTTGAAGCGCTTCGGTTCCGATGTGGAGCCGGAATCGCCGGAACTGCTCGCGGCGATTGAAGCGGCGTTGAAGTAGCAGGCTTACTTTTTCGCCATCCAATCGACCAACTGCCTGCGCTGTACGGGCAGTTTGCGATGAAAGCTGTCTTCAATCGCGGCAGCAGCCATGCCGGTTTCGCCTTCGGGGATGATGCCGAGCAGTTCACCGAGACGTTGCTCGAAGCGTGTGATCAGAGCGGGCACAGGATCTTTCGCAGCGAGGTAGTCGAGCGCTTTGACGAGCAATTCGTGAATCTCGGGAATGGGTGAGCCGGTTTCGGCGACGAGGGTGATCAGTTTGACGACATAGGTGGCTGCGAGCACACGGCCGTAGCTCTCACGCAGGCCAAGACGTGGATTCGTCCAGCGTGCCTCGGCGAGCGTGTGCAAATCGCCTGACTTACTGCGCACGAAGCGTAGTTCGGCGGAGACAAAGAGATCGAGCACGCCATTGAGCGGCGATTTGGGTCGCAGCGCACCTTTCGCCATCGTTTTGAACAGGCCAAGATCAGGCGAGCACCATTGCACAATGAGGCTCGTCTCCGCGTAACGCGTGCGTCCGATGAGAATGGCCTCGGTTTTTTCCATGATGACAAAGGCGTTGAACTTGCGCGCCCAACCGCTATCTACGCTGCATGGAAAAGACCAGCAAGACCATCCTCACTGACCTCCAATCGCTCGACACCGCCGCTCTGAAGGCACGTCTCAGCGAACTCCGGAGGTATCTTTGACGTCCCGAAATTAAAAGACGAACTGGCGATGCTGGAGGACCGCTTGTCGGCCCCCGGCTTCTGGGATGACGCCAATGCGGCGCGCAAGACGATCGACCGCACGAATGTCATCAAAAAGAAAATCGGACCGCTCCAGGATCTGGAGCAGCGGGCCGCTGACTTCGACGGACTCATCGATCTCGCGAAAGAAGCGGGCGACATGGACACCTGGCGCGAAGTGGATCAAGAGCACACGAAGCTCGAAGCCGATGTGGGTGCCTTTGAACTCAGCCAGCTTCTCAGTGGGCCGTTTGATCGTGGCAACGCCTTCATCGTGATCCACTCCGGCGCCGGTGGCACGGAGGCCTGTGACTGGGCGGACATGCTGATGCGCATGTATCAACGCTGGTGCCAGCGCCGCGGCTACAAAGTCGAACTCATCGATCACGAAGCCGGTGACGACGTCGGCACACGTTCTGCCACGCTCGAAATCATCGGCGAAAACGCCTTCGGCTTTCTGCAAACCGAGCGCGGTGTGCATCGCCTCGTGCGCATCTCGCCCTTTGATGCGGCGAAGAAACGTCACACGTCCTTCGCCTCGATTGACGTCACGCCGGACTCCGAGGAGGAGATCGACATCGTCGTGCGTGATGAAGACCTGCGCGTCGATACGTATCGTGCCGGCGGCAAAGGCGGTCAGAACGTGAACAAGGTCGAAACCGCCGTGCGCCTCACGCACATTCCCAGTGGCGTCATTGTTGCCTGCCAGATCGAACGCAGCCAGCCGAAGAACCGCGCCAAGGCGATGGCGATGTTGAAGGCGAAGCTGTTTCAAATCGAGGAAGACAAACGCCAGGCCGAGATCAGCCGCCAGTATGGCGAAAAGAGCGACATCGGCTGGGGCAGTCAAATTCGCAGCTACGTTTTCCAACCTTATCAGATGGTCAAAGATCACCGCACCGGCGAAAAGACCAGCGGCGTGCAGGCTGTGATGGACGGCGACCTCGACGCCTTCATGGAAGCCAAGCTCCGTGGCCGCAAAGCCGGTGATAATGACAAGGACGAAGACGTGTAGAAGAAGTTGACGGTGGTTTACCGTTGTTGACGATGGCTGCACGTGGTTTTGCTCTTCTGAAACAACCGTAAACTATCGTTAACCACCGCAAACAACTGTAAACCTCTTCGCATGAAGCCCGTCTTCGAGAAAGTGCCCAAGCGCCAGTGGGAGTCCTTCCACTGCGAGGTGGTGCGTGGGCCTGATTACGGAACGCGCTGGCACTTTCATCCCGAGTATCAGCTCACGCTGGCGATTGAGAGCCGCGGGCATCGAGTGGTGGGAGACAGCATCAAACCGCTCATCGATGGCGACATTGTGCTGATCGGCTCCAATCTGCCGCATGTGTGGCATCAGGACACGAGTTCGAAATCGCGCCAGGTAAATGCGATCATCGTTCGGTTTGATGAAGCCTTCCTCGGTCGTGATTTCATGGCGCTGCCGGAGATGGAGCCGGTGAAACGGTTGCTGCAACGCGCTGCGCGTGGTCTGGAGGTGCGCGGAGCATCACGGGCCGTTATTGCTGAGCATATGAAACGCCTCGCGCAAAGCGACGGCCTCGAACGTCTGATCGAACTGCTCGCCATTCTCGATACGTTGGCCAAATCGGACGATTTGAAGCCGCTAGCGAGCACCAACTTTGAGCCCAAGCTCGAATCTGCTGACCAAGGTCGCATGGAACGAGTATGCGACTTTATTCACACACATTTGACCGAGGAGATCGACCGCGAACGCCTCGCAAAGCTAGCGCACCTCAGTCTGGGAGCTTTCAGCCGCTTCTTCCATTCACGCACGGGTAAAACCGTGCCGCAGTATGTGAATGAAGTGCGCATTGGCCGCGCCTGCGGCATGCTGGCAGAGGATGTCTCGAACATCACCGACATCGCCATGGACTGCGGTTACCGCAACCTCGCCAACTTCAACCGTCGCTTCCGTGAAGTCATGGACACCACGCCCAGCGCCTACCGGCAAAAGTTTCGTGGCATGGCGGGCAAGTAATCCACACCACTTGCACGCGGCTGCTTCCAATGAGATAGCAATGCCATGAGTCAGATGCTTGAACCGGACCTTTCCGTGGTGGACCTCCGCTCCTATTTCGTGCGGAAGCGCAACGCCCTGCTGGTGCGCGGTCGTTTCAGCCCGCTGTATCTCGATTACTACCTGCATCTCATGCAGCACGCCTTGCAGAATGCCGAACCGCTGGATCAGATGCTCAAAGATGCGCTGGCCGCACTAGCGCTGCATCTTTGCTCGCGTCCGCAGGATGAAAGCTGCGCGTGGACGATCCATGTGAAGGAACCGCAACGGGCGAATGTATTCGTCACTGGCAGCACGCGCCCGGGTCGTGTGACAGGCCGCGTCTTCACCGAAGACGTGCGTCAGGAAGGCGAGGCGATGTTCATCGCGCAAACCACGCGGCCAGATCATCAGCCGCGTCAGAGCATGATCGAATTCTACGGCGACGACATGCTGAAGGCGGTGGAAACATTTTATACCACCAGCGAACAGCGTCTCACACGCTTCTTCCGCCTGGAGGATGAGGAGTTCATCCAAATCTCCGCTGAACCTGATTGCGACGAAGTCTGGCTCTCCGAACTGACTCTGGAGAACGTGCTCGAACTCGAAACGACCGAGCATCTCACATTGTTGGAGACACGCGGTTATGTGTTTGATTGTGGCTGTTCCGTCGAGCGCCTGCTGCCCATCATCATGCGCCTGCCCAAGGACGATCTTGATCATATTTTCGAGGACGGTGTCGCTCAAATCACCTGCCCGCGTTGTGGCTCGGTGTATCGCACCGCGAAGGCCAGCTTTGAGGAGTGGGGAGAGAAACAGTCGTAGTGCATGAAACTCGCTCTCATCCGCCGCCAGTTCTCTGCCACCGGAGGTGCGGAGTTGTATGTGCAGCGTTTGCTTGGTGCCTTGGCATCAGCTGGCCATGAAACGCATCTGTTTGCCGAAAAATGGGAGGGGCAAGCCGCGAACGTGCAGTTTCATTCTGTTAAAGCTGATGGATCACGGGCTCAGCGGTCAACACGCTTTGCCCAAGCTGTTGATGCCGCTTTGCAGCAGGAAAAGTTCGACTGCGTGTTCAGCCTGGAGCGCACGTTGAAGCAGGATGTGTATCGTGCAGGTGATGGCCTGCATCGCGTGTGGCTAAAACGGCGCAAACAATTCGCGCCATGGTGGAAACTTCCCCTCATAGGCCTCGGCGCGTTTCATCGCCACATGATGGCTCTTGAGGCGCGCACGTTTGACCCTGCCAACACGAGACACGTCATCGTGAACTCCGAAATGGTGCGCGGGGAGATTGCGGAGCACTTTCCCGCCTTTCCGCAGGAGCGAGTACATCTCGTGCGCAATGGCGTCGAGGTGAAGCGCTTTCAAAACGTGGATCGTAACGCAGCGCGGGCGCGCTTCGGCCTCGCGGACGATGATTTCGTGCTCGTCTTCGTTGGTTCCGGCTGGGAGCGCAAAGGGCTGCCCTGGCTGCTCCAGTTCATGGCAGGACGCACTGCCGATCCCAAACTCAAACTGCTTGTCGTTACAAGAGATCGCATGCGCGGCAAGGTGCCGCCTAATGTGATTCTAACCGGGCCATTGCCTGATGTCGAAACCGCTTACGCGGCGGCTGATTTGCTGACATTCCTGCCGATCTACGAGCCGTGCTCCAACGTCGTGAGTGAAGCTCTCGCAACCGGCATTCCCGTCATCACGACCGCCTTCAACGGTGCCAGTGAACTGATCGACTCCGGTGTCAACGGTCACGTTCTCGACGATCCGCGTGATCTCGACACGCTGGGCATGTGCATCAACCACTGGCAGGTGCGCGACAACGCCGGGAAGATTTCGACGCGATATCCTCTCGATCTCGAAACCAATGTGCAACACACGCTGCAGGTGCTGGAGTTGGCAGCAAAAACACGTGACTGATGATGTCCCCCGAAGAAAACATCGCTGCGGCATCGCGCCTATGCACCACGTGCGGCATGTGCTGCGATGGGACGATGTTTCAGATCGTACGCATGCAGCCGGGGGATTCACCGGCGGAGCTTGGAAAGCTGGGGTTGAAGGTTCGCTGCCGCGAGGGTGAGTTTTTCATGGAGCAGCCGTGTTCTGCGCTCAAAGGAATGAAATGCACGGTTTATGAGAAAAGGCCGACGCGCTGCCGCTTGTTCCACTGCCAGCAGCTCATACGGGTGGAGTCTGGCGATGCTCCGGAGGCGGAGGCAATGGCCATGATCGTCGAGACACGCGAACTGGTTGAGCAGGTGCGAAGTTTGATCGAACAATGCGGATTGCGCGAGGATGGGCAGTCTTTGCAAGAGCGGTTCGAGCGTGTGATGTCAACGCCGATCAATGCAACGCTAGAGCCTGAGATGGCGGCGGTGCGTGAGAATTTGGAAGTGACGATGCGAAAACTGAAGCTGCAATTGAACCGTGAGTTTCGACCACCACCGGGCACACCTTGACGAATGATTCGTCTTTTGCGGCTTTGGTGCCATGATGCAGGATGGAAATGAAACTACTGAAGCTGCTAGGCAGTGAGGACTATATCCCCTCGAATGTGCCTGAGCTTCTCTCACAACTGGGTATGAAACCCAATCAACAGCAGGTGCTGCAAAGCCTGCTCAAAAGCCTGGAGAAACAGGGAAAAATCGTCCGCACGAAGGGCAATCGTTACATCGTGGCCAAGGAGGCGGATTTAGTTCCCGGTGTGATCCAAATCACACGCGGTGGCCGTGGCTTTGTGCAGCCGGATGAGGCGGGCATCACGGAGATCAGCATCTCGGACAACAACACGGGCACCGCCATGCATGGGGATCGCGTCCTGGTGCGTCTCGATGTGAAGCCGGGTCAGCAGGACAAGAGCGGCAGCGTGGTGCGCGTGCTGGAGCGCAAGCGCACGCAGTTTGTCGGCACCTTGCAACGTTCGAAGCAGTTCCTGCACGTCACGCCGGATGATCCGCGGCTGCCGGGGGCGATCTATGTGTCTGAACCACGTGACGTGGGCCGCAAGCCGAACGTGGGGGACAAGGTGGTCGTGGAAATCACCCAGTGGGAGTCGAAGCAGACGGCACCGGAGGGCGAGATCATCGAAGTGCTCGGCCCGCCGGATGAAGAGGGTGTCGATATGCTCTCCGTGCTGCGTCATTACGACCTGCCGCTGCATTTTCCGAGGAACGTGCTGCATGAGGCGCAAACGATTGCCAAATCGCGGCCCGATAACCAGCCGAGCGCCCAGGAATGCGCCAACCGCGTCGATTGCCGCTCGCACAACGTCATCACGATTGATCCCGATGACGCGAAGGACTTTGATGATGCGATCTGCATTCAAAAGCAGGGCGATCAGTGGCAGTTGTGGGTTCACATCGCCGATGTTTCGCATTACGTGCTGCCGGGCAGCGCGTTGGATATCGAAGCCAAGAAGCGCGGCAATTCGACCTACCTCGTGGATCGCGTGATCCCGATGCTGCCGGAGGCGCTGAGCAATGAGTTGTGCTCGCTGAAGCCAAACGTGGATCGTTTGACGAAGTGCGTGGAGTTCGTGCTGTCGAAGGACGGCAAGGTCGTCAGCTCAAAGTTTTATGCCGCCGTGATCCGCTCGAAACGCCGTTTCACCTACAAGGAGGCGTTTGCCGCCATCCAGGTGCCGCCAGCGAACGAGACGGAGCAGATGCTGCATGATGCGCATGCCATGGCGCAGAAGGTGCGGCATCACCGCTTCAAGAACGGCTCCCTCGATCTCGACTTCCCGGAGAACAAGATCCGGCTCGATGAGCAGGGCAAGGTGCTGCGTATCGAACGCATTGAGAACGATGTGTCGCATCAGTTGATCGAGGAATTCATGCTGCTGGCCAATGAGGCCGTCGCAGGACGTCTCATGGGTCTCAACCGGCCTTCCGTGTATCGCGTTCACGAATCACCGAAGGAAAAACGGCTCAATGATTATCGTGAAGACGTGCTGAGCCATCGGGTGCCGTGCGGGAACTTGAATCATCGCCCCGAGGTGCAGAAACTGCTCAGCAAACTCGGCACACTGCCGATTGGTCCCGCGTTGAAGATCGGCTTTCTGCGCTCTCTGATGCGTGCGCGTTACGCCGTGGAGCCGCTCGGCCATTACGGTCTCGCGAAGACAATGTACACGCACTTTACCTCGCCGATCCGCCGTTACGCCGATCTCGTCGTGCATCGCTCGTTGTTCGACAAGGTGGAGCTTCAGGTGGGCATCGCGAAGCAGATCGCCGATCACATCAGCACCACGGAAAAGAACTCCTCCGACGCTGAACGCGACAGCAAGGAGGTGAAGCTCTACGCCTATCTCAAGGCCCAGCTCGTCTCGAAAAAACCGCAGCCCTATGCCGCGCTGGTCACCGACGTGCGCAACTTCGGCTTCTTCGTCGATGTGCCGGATCTCGGCCTCAGCGGCGTCGTACCACTCTCCGCGATACCGGATGATTTCTTCATCTTCGATCCCGCCACCCGTCAACTTACAGGCCGTCACACGCGGAAAATCATCCGCCTCGGTGATAATGTCGTCGTGCAGATCTACAAGGTGGACAGCTTCAAGAAGCAGGTGGATTTCATGCTCGTGCCCTCACGCGACCGGCCGACACGCCAGGATCGCTCGGAGCGGCCGGAACGCCGCGGCCCGCCCCATCGTGAATCCCGTCCGGCACCTGCTCCGCGCAAGCCGGGCCACGGGCACAAGCAGGCGCAGAAGCGGCGGAAGTCGTGAGGCACGGAACGTAGGGCGGGTGTGGCGATAGCCCGCCCGTCTGTTTGGTGATCGCGCAAAGGCCATGTCATGCGCAAACAGTCGGGCGGTGCTGCGGTGTCAGCCAGGATCATGGCGAAAGTACTCGGCGTAGCACACACCCAACCTACGGCTGGCTTGCTCACCCCAGCCCCACGGCTTCACGCACACGATTGAGCGTCTTGTGGGCCACGGCGCGTGTTTTCTGGCTCCGCTTGCACTCCATCACGTCTTCGCCACATGCGGGAACGCCGTCTCCATGCCTAGGGCGTAAATTTTTTCCCAAAGTGTTTTGGCTTTTGAAAATCAAGCGCTTGGTTTAATGCAACTTAAGCTTCATGCTTATGCTGATAGTGATGGGTATTGATTTCCAATCCGCATTTGCGGTAATCTCATTGGAAATTCGGGAAAATCATGAGCACTGTTTCTCCAACGATTCACTTGTTCGCATTGCCTGCCGCAAGGGCGGGAAATCAAGGCGGTAAGCCTGGTGCCACCTGTTTTTCTGCCAGTAGTTCAGGTGAGAATGGTTCCGGGGGTGTTGCGGCTTTTAGCGGAACCGGTTTTTTCGCCGTTCGGGAAGGTGCCACCATCAACATCACTGGTTCCGCGCTGCCAATAACGAGTTCCCTAGCTGACAGGGAAGTTCCGCTGCTGCTTTCACGGATTCCGGTCATGGAGGAACCGGTTCCTGTGTCAGCATCACGGGTTCGGATGGCGTTCTCATCCGTGTTTGGGCGACCGGGGAAGTTTCGGTCGCATTACCACCGGTTCCGCCGCTGACGGGGAGGCAGAATAGGCGGCGGGGCGGGTGTTTTCCAGGCCGGAACCTTTTCCCGCCGGATTTCTGCCCACGGAATCCACATATCATTACGGAATTTTCTCCAGCAGGCAGCGAGCTGAAGCACAGCACTACTTTTTAACCCAACCACCACCATGCCACGCAAAGACTACATCCCTGACAGCGCCCAGGCCCTCGTGAACTGGACGACCAACTACCTCGCTGAAATCGACGCCATCGCCACGCGCATCGGCTGGTCGGCGGCGCAGGTCACAGCCCTGAAAGCCCGCCTCACCACCTTGAAGAATGCCGCGCAGGCGGTGCTCGACAAGCAGAACGACCTCGACATCGCCACCGGGCAATTGGAACAGTTGAAAGGGGGCGAGGTTCCGGAAATCCGCCGTGACACGAATAACCTCAAATCCACCCGTGGTTTCACGGATGGCGACGGTCGTACGCTCAATGTGCTCACCGCCAGCGGCGAGTTTGATCCTGATGGCTGCAAGCCTCCGCTCACCGCTGTCTCGAAGCCGGGCCGTGTGGAACTCACCGCCAAGAAAAACGGCGCTGACGCCATCAACCTCTACAGCCGCATCAAAGGCCAGACCGTCTTCAAGCTGCTGGCCGCCAAGCGCTCTCGCTTCCCCTTTGACGACACCACGCCGCCCGTCACCCCCGGTCAGCCCGAAGAACGTGAGTATCAGGCCATCGGCGTCCTCGGTGACGACGAGATCGGCCAGCCCAGCGACATCGTCAGCGCCATATTTCGGCCCTAGCAACCTCGGAGCGCCTTCAAACAGCCGTCGTTGCAATACTGTCCATCGCAAACACCGAAAAAAACGATTCACTTCAGCCTTGCCTCCAATCATGTCTTCTGAAAACAGCGATCCAATGTCTGATGGATACTCAGACGGCCAGTCTGACGGCTACTCCGATGGCTTGTCCGATGGACAATCTGATGGGTATTCGGACGGCCAGTCCGACGGTTACTCCGATGGACAGTCTGACGGGTATTCGGACGGCCAGTCCGACGGCTACTCCGATGGGCAGTCTGACGGGTATTCCGATGGCTTGTCCGATGGACAGTCCGACGGCTACTCCGATGGGCAATCTGACGGGTATTCCGATGGCCAGTCCGACGGCTACTCCGATGGACAATCTGATGGGTATTCGGACGGCCAGTCCGATGGCTACTCTGATGGATATTCAGACTCCTCAAGTCAGAGTGACCCGTCCTCGGCTAGCTCTGAAACAAAGTACAGCAGTGAATCTTCTCAGAGCAGTTTAAGCTCAAATAAGTCATCCTCATCAAGTTCCAGCAGTTCGTCATCATCGAGTTCCAGCAGTTCGTCATCATCGAGTTCGAGCAGCTCCACACCCGAGTTGACAGTTGAGATAGAGGCGCCGGAGAATGGCACGGTTGCAGCGCCGGGAGTCATCACGTTCCAAGCAAAGGCCCACGGAGGGCACCCGCCATACACCCTAGAATGGGATTTCAACACAGCGCTGCAAGCAGAACCGGAAGACGCAACTCAACAGCAGACTGATGAAGAGTCTGCGCCTCCATCAATTGATATCACGTTCCCCGAAAGTGCGCAGGGGCAAAAAGGAACAATCAAAATCGAGGTGACTGATGCGCAAGATAACTATGCCACAGACGAGATAGATATTTACCTGCCATCCATCGAGTTTAAGGAGATTGCGTTTACATCAGCGCAACGGAATCTTTATCGAGGCTCGCTTCTCAACAGCGCTTCCCTCATCGAAAGTCCTGAGTATAGCGAAAGCAAAAATGACTCGTTTGTTAACGAACCAGGCGTGCCGACTTCGGTCGATCTAAAGCTCGACGTGCAACCCGCTGACACGCCGAGCTTCCAATGCACAGTCGAAGCACAAGGAGGAGATGGATTTGACTACGAGCAGGAGACCTCGCTCGTGGGTGGGACAAACCAGCTCCAGATTACGTCGTCGTCGTCGTTGCCTGAAGGCTTCCACATCCTTGAACCGAATCTGGAGTGGGTGGTGCGAGGCTCGGAATTTTTAAGAAGAATATTCTGGTGGAAAAAAGTATATACTTTGCCTGTCGTGGAGCCAGCGGACAACCCTGAACACCGAACCGAAGGCCGGTTGCAATGGCTTCGTGATGTGGTGGGCAATGATGCGTTTGATATTACCACTGCCGCAGACCGTCTGTTTGACCGGCTAAATCCTCAGTTTGGGAGAGGCGTGCTTTCCAATATCTGGTTTCTGGCGAATGGTTCGAGCGCAGACTGTCAAACAATATGTCGATTCATGAAGATTTGCCTGGATATGATCGGCAAGCCAGGAAGTGAAGTGAAAGTATTATATGCACGCGCAAATAAAACTGCTGTGGAACGTGATATGGGACAACCACACCAAGCTGGCGATCATGGTCTTTTAGACGGTAATTATACTCTCACTCCAGCAACCTACGCCACAGCTAGTCAACGACAAAAGCGGAGAGCGTATGGTCGCGCGATCAACCTATATGAGGCGGTGCTCAAGGTTCCCGGGGGAGGCTACTACGCGCCCAGCGTTGGAAGAAACTTTGCCTCAGCCCAAGCGGTCTTGAATACTTTCGTCAAGGCCGCAGCAGGGGTCGATCCCGAGGTTTTTGAATGGTGGTAACAAATCGTAAATCAGATCATGAAACAGTGTGTTTTCCAAACTTTGTTTGCTGGTGTTCTGCTCACATCACTCGCATCTGGCCAAGATCAGGCCAACATGGAGATTGTCTCGGCACTGACAAAACCACATGCCACCACTTCACGAATACCCACTGAGGCATCGCAAAACGCTTTGGAATGGGACCGGGTTATTTTTTCGCGGTCTCACTTGGTGAAACCCGAGCAAGCCAAAGCGTACAGTGGCCGCCGTTTACTTGGAGGCGGAATTGACTTCATCGCACAAAAGTATTCAACGTCCGTTCCTTTCGAAACGCTGCAAACCGAGTACTACTGGCTGCTACGAGTTTCCCGCAAGGCTGTTACAAACCAATCGCCGACACTGTGGACACGCCAGATGCTTGGCCTTGCAGCCGACGTGTGGAGAGCAGAGCCAGCGACGAAGGGATGGCATGTCATGCGTCATGTGCCTGTGGAGGTGAAGATTGGTGTTACCAGGAGCTACAGAGGGTGGCAGGCGCACGAAAGGTATCTCTGGGAACGAACGCTGCGCGTCATGGAGAACGACACCACCATCTTGGTTTATGTGGAGAAAGTCTATTCTAATCGCCCGAGGATCATCGGAACCGATTTGGATATTAATAAGGAGTGGTTCAAGTTCTCCGAGAATCCACATGATCTCCTGGGGCGTAAAATCCGCTACCATTGGTGGCAGTTCTGGCGTTGGTAATATACGCTTGGCAAAGTCCGTAGTCCTCATACAAGGGCTTTTTATAGATTATAGTCCGGTGAAACTGATTCCATGAAATTGCGGTACTTGAGAAGGAAAATAAATTGATGAGTCGTGTTACTTCTTTGATGAAAGACCGGCCTGATCAAGTGGCCTTGCATTCACCTGTGTGGCGTGAGCAGAGTGATGTGCCTGTGCGTGCGCCTCGTGAACATGTGCCTTTGTTTTACACCAGGGCAGGTGCAGCGCTGTCAATTGAGGGCTTATATCGTGGTGGGCATGCTTTCCTGATGGCGGGTGGTCCTTCGGTGAAGGAGCTGGATTTGGTGCCGCTTCACCGCCGGTGGGTGATGACGCTGAACAACGGGGCGAGTGTTTTCAAGGCCGGAACCTTTTCCCGCCGGATTTCTGCCCATTTCTGCCCACGGAACCCATGGATCAGCACGGAATTCTCGCCAGAAGGCGAGCTGAAGCACAGCACTACTTTTTAACCCAACCACCACCATGCCACGCAAAGACTACATCCCTGACAGCGCCCAGGCCCTCGTGAACTGGACGACCAACTACCTCGCTGAAATCGACGCCATCGCCACGCGCATCG
>CANIBP010000063.1 GCA_947466075.1 Verrucomicrobiaceae bacterium | reverse complement strand
GGGGGGTGAAACGGGCGGCTTGCCTCTTCCACGATTCCGTCGCGCGCGGCGGACCGCACCTGCGGTCTGCCACAGCACCACCAAGGGCTGCTGCTATTTTCAAAGCCGGGCCGCATTGGCCCAGTCGGCTCAAAGGAAACACCGGCGGGCGTTTGCAGCACGCAGGGGGTCACTTTCGGGCGTTCCGTCCGCTGGAACGGTTCCTTCTGCGCAGTCTGGAGTCGAAGATGGCGCATTGGGGTTCTTGTTCAAAGGGACGGTCTTCGGAGCACTGGATGAAAGGCTCTGAAAACAGCGCTCGGACACTAAACAGGGCAGGGGGGTGGTCAACCGCGAATCCCGGACACCTCACTTGCCCGTTCCGCTCTTTGCGGCATCATGCACCATGATGAAACCCGTCCTATATGTCAAAACCGGCTGCCCGTGGTGTGATGAGGTGCTCGACTACCTCGACGCCCGCCGCATCGGTTATGAGAAAATCGTCGTCAGCGGCAACCGCAATGCCATGCAGACCATGTTCGACCTCAGTGGTCAGTCCAAAGCTCCTACGATGGACTGGGACGGCGAAGTCCTCGCCGATTTCGGCGTCGATGAACTCATTCCCTTTCTGCGCAAAAAAGGCGTGGCTGTTTAGTCGTCCAAAGCTCTATGTTCAGATTTCCCCATCCCATGACCTCTAAAACCTCCCGCATTTACCTCCTGCCGCTCATCTTGGTTCTCGTCGCTGCAGCATTTCGTTACGCCAAGCTGGAGGGGTTAGTGATTGTGGATGCACTCGAAAACTTCAGCCCATGGATGGCGCTCGCTTTCACTGGCACGCTGCTTTTTTCCAAGCGTTTCTCGTTCTTGCTGATCCCGTTGTTGCTAGTCGGTATCGACATCGCTGCCACCGGATTCTCGTCGGTGCTGCACTGGGAAGCGCTGTCCGTTTATCCATGTTTCGCCGTTGCCGCCCTGATCGCCAGCCGCTCGCGTGGTCAAACCGGTCTCGTGGGCAGTTTGCTCGGCGTGGTCGGTTGCTCGCTGGCTTTCTACCTCATCACCAACACAATCTCATGGCTCAGTTACCCCGTTTATGCCAAAGACTTGGCTGGCTGGGTGCAGGCACTGACCGTTGGCGAAGCCGGGCATCCACCCACTTGGTGGTTCCTGCGTAACTCGCTCTTTAGCGATGTCGGCTTCAGCATTCTTTTGTTTGCCGCCTACAATAGCGAAGCCGCCATCCGCCAGCAGCAGCGCATCCCACTGCTACGATCTACAGCCGCATGAAGCCGTTGGCTCTGCTGTTTCTGTTTGCTGCGAGTGTATGCGCACAGACGCTGCATCTCTACACTTGGGCTGACTACATCAGCCCCGATGTGGTCAGAAAATTCGAGCAGCAGCATGGCTGCAAGGTGGTCATCGACACCTTCGACTCGAATGAGAGCATGTTCGCGAAGTTCAAGGCCGGCGCCACCGGCTACGATGTCGTTGTGCCCACCGCCTACATGATCCAGGTCATGCATGCGCAGGGCATGCTGGCCGATCTCGATCACGCCAAGTTGCCAAACCTCAAGAATATTGATCCCGCCGTCCTCGCCAAGGTTACCGACAAAACCATGGCGCACAGCGTGCCCTACACCTTCGCCTTTGCTGCCATCGCCGTGCGGAAAGACAAGATCAAGGACGCCGAAGCCTCCTGGGCCATGTTTGACCGCTCCGCGCTCGCCGGACGTGTCACGCTGCTTGATGACATGCGCGAGAGCATCGGCGCTGCGCTTAAATTCCTCGGCCACAGCCTCAACACCCGCGACGATGCCCAACTCGCCGCCGCACGCGATGTTCTTATCCGCTGGAAGAAGAACAGCGCCCGCTTCGACAACGAAGGCTACAAGGCCGGCATCGACTCCGCAGAGTTCCAACTCGTCCATGGTTACAGTGGCGACCTATTCCAGGTGCAGTTGGAAAATCCCAAGGTCGAGATTCTCATTCCGCGTGAAGGCGTCACCATCGGCTGCGACGAAATGGTCATCCCGAAAACCGCGAAGCAGGCCGACCTCGCTCATGCCTTCATCAATTTCATCCTCGATCCCGCCATCGCCGCCGAGAACATGGAGTGGATGGGCTACTACTGCCCGAACATCCCCGCGCTCGAAAAAGTCAGCCCCGAGTTCCTCAAAAATCCCGCCATCACCATCCCAGCAGAGCTGATGGCTAAATGCGAAGTCATCGAAGACCTCGGCCCCGACCTCGCCAAATACTCGAAGATCTGGGATCAGGTGAAAGCGGCACGCGATTGAAGACGTCACATACAAACCACCATCGAAAAACTTACCTTTAATGATTTGTGCTATGGCCTCAAAAGTTTACATCATAGCACGTGGGTCCGTTGCCGGCACGAAGGATGAAGATTGCGGAATAGACTACGTTCCAGGAGTTGCCTTGCCCGTCACGTTTTGGGAGTATGCAATATGGGGATCAAACTCTGATGGAGGATCGGTTTCAGCAAAAGAATCTCTGACCTCATGGTATAGGAAGGAGCTACAAAGAATTGGGGGTGAATGGTTCGTGCCGTTTCTTGAACGCATGTCTTCTGGAGAGGAAGTACCACTTTCAGAAATCAGCACACGCCATATGGAGCTTTTTGGAAAAGAACTTCAAAGAAGACCTTCGCTTATGCCCCTTGGATATGACGATGATGGTCGATGGATACCAGACACCAAAACGCCACCCTGATGTAGCGACATGATACTCAGGTTGTTATCTGGGAGCGATCCTGCTCAGTCTCCGCCGCAGCAAATCCAGCGCGGCTTGTGAAGTCAGCAGCTTGAATCGGTCACGTGCGCCGGGATAGAATCGCTTCAGCGTCCAGGTCTCGGTGTTCTTGGATGCTAGGGCAATCCACACGGTTCCCACAGGTTTCTCAGCGGTGCCACCCGTCGGTCCAGCAATACCGGTGACGGAGAGCGCATGGTCGGCGCCGCTGTGTTTCAAAGCACCTTCGGCCATGGCGCGGGCGACTTCCTCGCTGACGGCTCCGTATTTCTCGAACAATTCAGCGGGCACACCCAGGTGCTGCTGCTTGGCCTCGTTCGCATACGTGACCCAGCCGTGGCCGAAGACGCGTGAGGAGCCACTCACGTCGGTGATGCGGCTGGCAATCGTGCCGCCAGTACAGGATTCGGCGGTCGAGAGCCATTCACCTCGTTCGGTGAGAAGTTGGACGACCACTTCCTCGACGATGCGTCGGTCCTCGGAAGTGATGCAGTCGCTAAACGCAGCACGCACAATGGCGGCACCTGCGTCCACGGCGGTTTGTGAGCCGGCGAGTCGCACATCGACATCGCCGCCACGGATGCAGTATCCAAGATCAAGCCCCGCGATGGCCTCCAATTGCTTCTCAATGGCCTCGACGATGTCTGACTCGCCCACACCAGTGACTTTGAGATACAAGACGCGACGCGAAGCGCCATCCGGCAGCCATTCACGCAGACGTGGCTCTACCTCGTTCTCGATCATCGGCTTTAGCTCACGCGGTGGTCCTGGAAGCAGAAAGATATGTGCGTTCCATCCTAGTGGCGCACCGAGTGCGGCTGGAAAGTAGAGTCCTGGTGCGGTGCCGAAGGGATTTGGCATCACGCTTGCACCGTTTGGCACCATAGCCTGTCGCTTCGTCGCTTCGCTCACGGGTTTGCCGCGTTTCGCGAAGTATTCGATTAAATGCGCCATCACGCCGTCATTCAGCGCCATCGGCAGGTTGAGCAACTCGGCCGTGGATTCACGCGTGAGATCATCATTCGTTGGTCCGAGGCCACCGGAAACGAGCACGACATCGGAACGCTGTACTGCCTCGGCAATCGCGGTGCGGATGATAGCGCCATCTGGAACGATGGTCTGCCGTGCCACCTGGATGCCCAGCGCAGCCAACCGCTGGCCGATCCAGGCCGCGTTGGTGTTAATCGTGTCTCCGAGGAGCAGTTCGGTGCCGGTGTTGACGAGTTCGACTATCATGTGCGTTTGATTACGCGCATGGAGTCATTTCGATCAACGTTTCTTTCGCCTCTCCTTGCAGCCCAGTTCCGACACGATGCCGTCCAGCACGGCCAGTCCAAATGAGATTTTTTTGAAGAACGATGGGTTGTGCGGCACCAGCATGAACTTCGGATGCTGTGACCATAAGGCCCGGAGTTTACGGTCGAGTTTCACCGCCTGTTCCATCGACTCATTCCGGATCGGATTCCCCCCTTCGATGCTCATGTGTCCCACGGCGGCGCTCTCGAAGAAAATCACGGCGTCATAACGCGAAAGTTCACGTTCCAGCGTGCTACCGATGTCTTCAAAGAATCCATCGCTGCTCCCCGGCCAATAGGCCGCTCCGTCCACCGTGCCACGATCGCATAGCAGGATTTGATCTGGGTGCTGTGCCATCACCGCCTCCTCCAGATGAATCTGCACATGATAAATCGCCCGCTGTGCCGCATGCACCGCGCCCGGTTGCGCCAAGCGCGGAAAGCCGCCGCTGAACACCATCGTTGCTGCCTCAGGGACCAAGACGACTTGATCTCCCATTTCTCGGCGAAAAAGATCTCCAGCAGTGGTTTTGCCCCCGCCTGGCCCACCGGTTAAAACGATGCGGCAATGGCCATTGGTGTGGTTTTTCGGTTTGCGAGACATAGTCTGAATCTGGTGGCAACAGCACACCGACGTCAAGCTACAGAGCAACTTTGCACAAACGCGGCATAGCCTGTCATCATCAAATGGATATGCTCCACCTATGATTCTTCGCTTCCTACCAGTACTCTTCATCATTACGGCCTGCTCACTGCTACCTGCTACCAAGAACGAACGTGAGCACTACTTCCTGACCCAAGTTAAACCCGTGTTTCAGCAGCACTGTCTTGCCTGCCATAACGGCGTTCAGCCTGCGCCTGCACTGAATCTCAGCAGCAAGGCTACCGCCTTCAAACGTAGCGCCAGTGGCCGCGACTACATCCTACCTGGTGATCCTGACTGCAGTCTGCTTATCAGCGCTGTGCAACGTGGCGGCACGCATCCCAAAATGATGCCGCGCACTGAGGTGAGTCTAACGGAAGATCAAATCGGCATGCTGCGCGAGTGGATCGAGGACGGCGCGTATTGGCCGGAGGGTGACATTGGACAGCTCAAGCCAACAAAGAGCGGTGAAAACCCCTGAGTCTAAATACACGCATCAGAACAGCAGTGGTTGATCGTCAGTGGCTGTATTCGACTTAGGATTGCGTTTTTTTGGCGTTACAACAATGTCTTCGGCTATCAAATGATCGTTCACTATCGGCTCGATATTTGCCGTAGTCGGTAACTTCACAGGTGTTTCATAAGCTTGACTTGAAATGTCCTTATCAAGTTTATTTAGATCGTTGTCAGAAAGCCGAGTGGCTTCATTTAATCCAATAATTACGTTATTGAGTTTGGACAATTCTTTGTCTGTTTTACCGACTCGTTTTTCGGCATCTGTAACGCTGGTGACGTTAGTCGATGAATTGCCCCTACGATGCTTCTCAACTCGTTTAGCGGTCAAGCCACGCACCTTGGAGTCGTGGCCGTTATGCTTGTCGAAATTCGTAAAATAAAGGTGTTCGCCATCCAGGCACAGCCAACCTGACAAAATCATGGCATCTGCGAAGCCCTTCTTCGAAACAAGTTTATCAAGAAACACCTTTGTAACGCTTAAATCGTTTGGGTTGATGCGATTCAATTCAGCCCATGCCCATAGCCGAATCAACTTTCCAACCACGGCGTCCTCGTCAATACGCAGTCGGCTGGCAATGGCGCAGATTTCCGGTTTGTCCGGTGTAGAGACTTCAACTTTGATCCAAGGTCGACGCATAGACCACTTCATGGCCTCCAACTCAAGAAGCGTCAATGCAACTTTAAATGCGTTACATGTTTTGAGTGCTCAGGGATTTTCAACTCAATCATCAGATTCGGCATCGTACCATCACGGATTTGCATAGACCTCAACGAATCCAGCCTTCAGTAGCCGCGCACAAAAATACCGCGACTCGCCGCAAAGCGCGTAGCAGCGTGATTCTGCCGCGTGCATCATCGTAACATGGGCAAAGAATTCAGCACCGTTCCGCAAACCGTTCCATTCGTCGAAACCAAGCACCGCCGCATTTGTTCGCAGGTGCCGCATCCTGACAGCGTGCCGCTGCTAGAGCGCATGCGTGAGGTTGAGCCGCTATCCATGCGTGGTATGCCGCCCATCGTTTGGGAAAAGGCTCAGGATATTTACGTCTTCGACAAACATGGCAATAAGTGGCTCGACTGGAGCAGCGGCGTGCTCGTGACCAACGCTGGCCACGCTGCGCCAGAGATCTGCAAGGCCATGATCGACCAGATCAACAGCGGCCTCATCCACAACTACGTCTTCCCCAGCGAAGAACGCCTTCAAGCCGCCGAAATCATCGCTTCCGTCTCGCCGGAAGGCCTCAAGAAGGTTTTCCTGCTCAGCAGTGGCAGCGAGGCTACCGAGTGCGCCATTAAATTGAGCCGCGCTCATGGCATCAAAGTGGGTGGCACGTCGAAGATTGGGATCGTTGGTTTTGATCGCGGCTACCATGGTCGCACGCTCGCCAGCCAGCAGGCGGGGGGCATGAGCGGACAAAAATCGTGGATCGTGAACCTCGATAAAGCCATCATTCAGGCCCCGTTCCCGGATGGGTATTGGGAGAACGACAGTTCTTTCGACGGGTTCCTCAAAGCGATCGAAATGAGCGGTATGAAGGCCGAAAACATCGCTGGTGTCATCATGGAGAGCTATCAGGGCGTCGGTCCTGACTTTGCTCCAGTTGAATACATTCAGAAACTCCGCGCCTGGTGTGATGAACATCAGGTTTTACTCACCTTTGATGAAGTGCAGGCCGGATTTGGCCGCACTGGTAAGTTCTGGGCTTTCGAGCACTACGGAGTCACCCCTGACCTCATTTGCTGTGGCAAAGGCATCAGCTCCGGCATGCCCCTCAGCGCCGTCATTGGTCGCCAGCACATCATGGATCAGTTTCCGCCAGGCAGCATGACCAGCACCCACACGGGCAACCCCGTTTGCTGCGCTGCGGCCGTCGCCAATATTAAAAAACTGCTCGCCGAAGACTTGACTGGGAACGCGGCACGTCTAGGGCCGATATTGCATGAACGCTGCCTGAAGATCCAGCAGCGGCATCCAAGCGTGGTCGGGAATGTCACCTGCGCTGGTCTCGTGGCCGGCATTCAAATGGTGAAGCCCGACAAGAAGGAGCCTGATCACGATCTCGCGCATCGCATCATCGAACTCTGCTACCAGCGCGGCCTGCTGCTCTTCGCGCCCGTCGGTGCCTGGGGCCAGACCGTCAAAATCTGCCCACCGCTCACCGTAACCGAGGAAGCGCTCGTAGAAGCTTGCGACGTGCTCGACACCGCCGTGGATGACGCCGTTCGAGAAAGATGAGCTGCTTGCGCCGTATGTTTCGCATGCGTCTTCCTGTCTGTTTCCTGCTCATATGCCACGTCAATGCCGTGGCAGCGGACCTGACGTTTGAAAAAGACGTCCGGCCAATCCTGAAGACACACTGCTTTCAATGTCACGGCGAGGAAGGACAGACCAAGGGCGGCCTCGACGTGCGCCTGGCTCGTTTCATCCTCAAGGGCGGCAAACACGGTCCCGCTATTGTTCCTAACAAGGCCGCCGAAAGCCATCTGCTCGAACTCGTCAAAAAAGGCGAGATGCCGAAGGGTAAGACGAAGCTCAAGGATCGCGACGTCGCCACGCTCGAAACCTGGGTCGCTCAAGGGGCGAAGACTGCACGCCCGGAGCCGGAACAACTCGGACCGGAACATGCCTTCACCGATGAGGAACGGGCTTGGTGGTCATTGCAGCCGATTCAAAATCCGAAGGCTCCGTTCTTAACAGGAGATAACAAAGGAAACAAAGATCAGAATCCGGCTTCGTTGGCTCCGTTATCTTCTGTTCCAAATCAGATCGACGCCTTCATCGCCGCCAAACTCAACGATAAAGGACTCTCCTTCTCGCCTGAAGCCGATCCCATCACCTTTATCCGTCGTGCGAGCTTTGATCTGATTGGGCTGCCGCCGACGCCTGCTGAGGTGGATGCGTTTGTCGCTGCGTACATCAAGCATCAAGCATCCAGCATCGAGAATCTGATCGACCGACTGCTTGCCTCACCGCACTACGGCGAACGCTGGGGCCGTCACTGGCTGGATGCGGCGGGTTATGCGGACAGCGAGGGCTTTGGCGAGAAGGATCTGGAGCGCAAGTGGGCGTGGAAGTATCGCGACTATGTCATTAACTCCTTGAACAAGGACAAGCCATTCGACCAGTTCATAAGCGAACAGCTTGCGGGCGATGAGATGGTGCTGCAGCCATACAAAGACCTTTCGCCGGATGCAATTGAAAAGCTTTCAGCCACCGGCTTCCTGCGCATGTCGCCGAACGGCACGGGTGAAACCAATGATGCCGCCACGCAGAACGCGAACATCGCCGACACCATCAAGATGGTGGGCACGTCGCTCTACGGTCTTACCATCGGCTGCGCGCAGTGCCACGATCACCGCTATGATCCGATCACGCAGGCTGATTACTACCGGCTGCGTGCGGTGTTCGAGCCAGGCTTCGATACGAAGGCGTGGCGTGGGCCTGGCAGCAGACTCGTGTCGTTGTTGACGCAGGCAGAGATTGCTGAATCGGCCAAGATCGAGGCTGAGGCGAAGAAGATGGATGCTGCGCGAATCGCGAAAGGCGAGGAGTTCATCACCGAAGTCTTGGAGAAGGAACTCGCCAAGGCTCCAGAGCAGGATCGTGAGGCTCTGCGCACGGCTTATCGCACTGTCGTCGCGAAACGCACCGCTGATCAGACGAAGTTGCTCAAATCCTGGCCGCGTGTGAACCAGCTCAGTGCCGGGTCGCTTTATCTTTACGATACGACCAACAAGACCAAGCACGCCGATACGCTCAAGAAGATGACCGAGGAAGCGACAGCGGTGCGTGCCACGAAGCCGAAGGAAGAATTTCTCCACGTCTTCACCGAACTGCCAAAGAAGCCTGAAGCCGTGCCTGCGACCTACATCTTCAATCGAGGTCAGTTTGATCAGCCAAAAGGGCAGGTGAAGCCGGGCGATCTCACGGTGCTCGCCGCGCATCGGCAGATCGAGATTCCAGAAAAGAACGCCGCATTGCCCACCACCGGCCGTCGTCTGGCCCTAGCCAACGAACTGACCGATGGCAAGCATCCGCTTTTTGCCCGCGTGATGGTGAATCGCGTGTGGATGCAGCATTTCGGCAAAGGTATCGTTGCCAGTCCCGGTGATTTTGGCCAACTCGGCAGTAAGCCGACGCATCCAGAGCTACTCGATTGGCTGGCGACCGACTTCGTGGCCCGTGGCTGGAGTTTAAAGCAACTGCACCGCCAGATCATGACCTCGCGCACCTATCGCCAGTCTTCGACTCGCGATGCCATGCGCGACCGCATTGATCCCGACAATCAATATCTTAGCCGCATGAACGTGCGCCGTTTGGAGGCGGAAATTTTGCGCGACACGCTGCTGGCGGTGAGCGGCAAGCTGAATCCGAAGATCGGCGGTGAACCCATTCCAGTCATGTTCAATGAGGAAGGGCAGGTGGTCATCGGCATCGACACCACCGACACCGCCGGTCGTCCCTCGGGCAAGATCATTCCGCTCAACGGCGATGAATTCCGCCGCAGCATCTATGTGCAGGCCCGGCGCTCACGTCAGTTGGAAATGTTTGCCACCTTTGATGCGCCCATCATGGAACCGAGCTGCGACATTCGCTCCGTCACCACCGTCAGCCCGCAGAGCCTGCTGCTGATGAACAGCGCCATCATGCGCGTCTATGCGCAGCAGTTTGCGCAGCGTGTGCAAACCGAAGGCGGTAAGGACATTGCTAACGAAGTGCGCCTCGCTTGGAAACTCGTGAATGGCAGGGCGCCGTCCGAATCCGATGTGCAGCAGAGCGTCGAGTTCGTGCAGGCACAGACAGAGTTCTACAAGGCGAATCCGACGCCACTGGAAATCCAGATTGGCGCACCGTCAAAAACGCCCGCCGATCCCGCTCTTTTAGGCTTCACAGCGCTATGTCACGCCCTGATGAGTTCGAATGCGCTGCTTTATGTGGATTAAATTGGCTTCGTTCTTGATCTGCGAGAGGAAAACAGGCTAGGTTCTAGCATGGCTCAGGCAATCATGAATCCCGAGGAAGTCCGGCGCTTTGCGGCGGAACTGAAACGTTTCAATACCGAAATGCAGCAGCGCTCGGCGTCATTGCAGTCGCGTTTCGCGGCATTGGGTGAGACCTGGCAGGACGCGGAGCATGAAAAATTCGCCGGGGAGTTCACCACGACGATGAAGGCCATCAAGCGCTTCATGGAGATGTCTGAGCAGCACACTCCCTTCCTGCTGCGCAAGGCGCAGCGCATTGAGGAATACCTGAGCCAGCGCTAAGCCATGGCCGACCAAGCACGCATCTCTAATCTCGACGCCATCGAGGCTTTCCGCTCCGCGCTGATCGTGTTCATCAGCAAGACGCGTCAGTCATTGGATATGGCACAAGATGCGGTCAAAAAGACACGCGGCTGGCTACAAACCGAGCAGCCATCGTTTTGGTCCTCGCAGCTCAAGGCACGGCAGAAGCGGCTCGACCAAGCCAATGCGGAGCTGATGAGTGCCCGCATGTCAGATTTCGTGGAGACACCCGCCGCACAGCAGATGGCGGTGCGGAAGGCGCGCGCCGCACTGGAGGAGGCACAGGCCAAACTGGAGCGCACCAAGACATGGGCACGTGATTTTGACCGCAATGTCGATCCTATGGCGCGCAAGCTCGACAGCTTGCGTGATTTCATCGACACGGATCTCGCCAAAGCGGTGGCCCATCTCGTGGAAATCCAGAAAATCCTCGATGCCTACAACGAAACAGCCATGCCTACGGCATCACCTGAAACCTGAAATTCAAACGTGAACTTAATCCAAAACGCCCGCGAACTCTCCGAGCATTGGCATGCCACCAAAGTGCACTGGCGTGATGCCAAGGCGCTGGAGTTTGAAAAACTCTACCTGGAGCCGCTGCCTGGCCTCGTCAGCAAAACCGGCGCGGTGATGAACGAACTCGAAAACATTCTCCGAAAGATCCGCAAAGACTGTGAATAGCACCCCAGACCTACGCGCATCGCGCCTGCTTGCTCTGCATAACACGTTGCGTGACACCATCACTGACTTCGCGCAGCGCAGTGAGCAATTTGCGCGCGAAATTCGCTCCCGCCGCTATACCGCCGAGCAAAATCACCTCCAACAGCTCGAAGCCTTCGACGCCGAGCATGGCACCGCTTTAGGCGAGACGGCTGTGCAGTGGGATGAATACGCGCAATCCATCCACGCGCGTCATGCGGCGCGTACCACCGCCTTCAAACGCTACGAAGACCGCATCAAGCGTGACCTGCCGGCGATGATCCAAAAAGAGCGTGAGCGCTGGCTCGGCAAGCAGCAGATGCGCCGCATGCATGCAGATTCGATCCGTAAACGCGGACTTCAACAGACCGAACGAGAAGCCGGTGTGCTGCTCGAACGTCTCACCGCTGCCAAGGATCGCCTGCTGGCCGTATTGAAAGCCTCTGGCGAGCGTCTGGGTCGCAAAGCTGCCCCAGAGCCGAACACCAGTCTCACACTGGCAGATATTCCTGCCCAAGTCGAAGCGCTCGAAGCGCAGGCGCAGAACTTGGAAGAGCAACTCGCTTCCGGTAAAAGCTCAGGCTTGCTCAAAATGTTTTCCAAACCGAGCGTGAATTTGCCGCAGCTCAGTCAGGCCGTGTTGGATTACGAAACCTGTCTTGAAGAATTGAATGCAGCCAGCACGACGGCAGCGGCGCAGATTCAGGCGGAGTTTGAGATTGTGGATGTGCAAGTCACTGCCGACTGGAACCGCGCCGAAGAAGTTGGTGAAAAATATCGCGAAGCGATGCTCAAACGCCTCGCTACACAAATTCCGGGCTGCTTGGCACGCAACGAACGCCTGCTCGCTAGAAATTTGCAACGTTTCGAAATGCAAAAAGCCGCTGCACTCGCGGAGGTGCGCGGGCCCACTGCTCAATTGCGTCAGCAACTTACCGCGCGACATGCGGCTGAGTTAAACGCTATGCACAACGCTGCCGAACAACGTTGGAGCAGACTCTCAGCTGAATGGAATCAAAAAATGCCACCTCTGTTGGCTGCTGTGGATGAGATCAATCGTGATCCGGTTGCCAAGTTTGAGGATTGGAGCACCCATTATCAGCCACAAGCGCTGTTCCCACCCGCCTGCCGCTTTGGGCAGCTCAATCTCGATTTCAGTGCTCCTGCTGCTTTCTTTGTGAAAGAGACGCCGCTGACTCTTGCCGGACACGAACGTATTTCGCTGCCGCTGACGTTGTCGTTTCCATTGGAAGGATCGCTATTGATCGAAACCGATGACGACGGCGGTAAATGGGTCGCTGAGGTGATGAATGGCGTCATTTTCAAATTGTTCTCCAAAGCACCGGCAGGGAAGGTCCATTTCACGATCATTGATGCCGTGGGTCTCGGTCAGAATTTCGCCGGTTTGATGCATCTGGCTGACTACGAGCCAGCGCTGATCAATCGCCGCATCTGGACACAGCGTGATCATATCGAGGAGCGTCTCGCCGAACTCAATGAGCACGTCGAGAAAGTGATTCAGATGTATCTGCGCAACGAATATGCGACGATCACCGAGTACAACGAGCAGGCTGGCAGCGTGGCAGAGAAATATCATTTCCTTGTCATTGCAGGACTGCCCGCTGCGTTCAGTGAATCGGCCATGGCCCGGCTCAAGAGTATCGTGATGAGTGGTGCGCGCTGCGGAGTGTTCGTGCTCATTCATTGGGATCGCCGTCAGCCGCTGCCAGAAGGCCTCGGAGCCGAGGATTTGCGCAAGAACTGCGTGCGCATCGTGCGGGAAAAGGGGATCGTCAGCTTTGGCGGCGTTACCAGCCTCGCACTTGAGACCGCGCCGCCGGACGCCATTGCAGCCGATCTCGCACATCAGATCGGACAGGCCAGCATTGATTCGAATCGCGTGCAGGTGCCGTTCAGTGTCGTCACGCCGAAGGAGATGTGGTCGGAAAGCACGACTAACGAGTTGCGCATCGCCATTGGCCGCACGGGGGCCACCAAACTGCAATACCTCGCCATCGGTAAAGGCACGAAGCAGCATGCGTTGCTGGCAGGCAAGACTGGTTCCGGTAAATCGACTTTGCTGCACATCATCATCACCAATCTCGCGCTGACGTGCAGCCCGGATGAGGTCGAATTTTACCTCATTGACTTCAAAAAAGGCGTCGAGTTCAAATGCTACGCCGACGCCAAATTGCCTCACGCCAAGGTTATTGCGATTGAGAGTGATCGTGAGTTCGCATTGAGCGTTCTGCAACGCATCGACGAAGAACTGAAACGCCGTGGCGAGATGTATCGAAAGATCGGCGCTCAGGATGTGGCCGGCTATAAACGTGCCGGTGGCACGGAGCCGATGCCACGCAGTATGCTCATCATCGACGAGTTCCAGGAGTTCTTTGTGGAAGATGATGCCGTCGCCCAAGGCGCTGCTCTTTTACTGGATCGCATCGTGCGGCAGGGCCGTGCGTTTGGCATTCACGTCTTCCTTGGTTCGCAGACGCTCGGCGGTGCTTACACGCTCGCTCGCACCACGCTCGGCCAGATGGTCATCCGCATTGCGTTGCAATGCAACGAAGCCGATGCCGCGCTCATCATGGATGATGCCAACACTGCACCGCGACTGCTCTCGCGCCCCGGTGAAGGCATTTACAACGATGCTGCCGGTGCGGTGGAAGGAAACAGCCCCTTCCAAGTCGTCTGGCTCACCGATGAAGAACGTGATGCGAACTTGGTTAAGGTCACGCAGCTCTCTCAGCAGCGTGGTTTTGCAGCCAAACGTCCGATTGTCTTTGAAGGCAACATGCCTGCGGATGTGCGCGACAACACCTTGCTCGCCGTCGCTTTGGCGAATCCGCCGCTCAAAGCTCCGCCTGATCCCAAATGTTGGCTTGGAATGCCAAACGCCATCAAAGGCCCCACCGAGGCGCTGTTTCCACGTCAGAGCGGTCGTCATTTGCTACTCGTCGGCCAGAACGATGAAGCCATCGCTGCGATCATGGGGTTGGGCATGCTCGCGCTTGCCGCGCAGCATCCGCGTGAGCGGGCACCGCAGTTTTATCTCGTTCACAGTGCTCTTGCAGGTACGCCGGACTGCGATTTCCTCGAAGGCATCGCCACAGGTCGTGCCAAAATCAGCCAAGGGCACGAAGCGCCTGAATTCATCGCCGAAATCCATGCGGAGATGAAACGTCGCAGTGATGAGGGCAGCGCGGGTGATCCGCCGATCTTCCTGTTGGTTCACGGCCTGCAAAAGTTCCGCAAACTGCGCCACGAAGAGGATTTTTCCTTTGGTGGCGATGATACGCCCAAACCCGGCAATCAGATCAACGAGATCATCGCTGAAGGACCTTCGCTTGGCATTCACCTCATCACCAGCCTCGATACGCTCAACAACGTCAACCGTTGCCTCAGCCGCAAAGCCGTCAGTGAACTGGGCATGCGTGTCCTGTTCCAGATGAGCGCCAACGACAGCGCCAGCCTGATCGACTCGCCCAAAGCCAGCATGCTCGGCCTGCACCGAGCACTGTTTTACAGCGAGCATGAGTCACGCCTGGAGACCTTCCGCCCTTTCGCATTGCCGGATGCCGAGTGGTTGGCCGAGGCCGTGAAGGCGCTCACTTAGGGCGTCGGACAAGCTCCGCAGTTGCGCTTCTGCGTCATCTCGCCTTGTTCGCGCCCCCTATGAGCAGCGAGCAGCGCAAAGCATTTCCTTTTTCCGAGTTTGAACCGAAGTGGCAGGATTTGTGGGAGGCCAAGAAGGCCTTCCGCACGCCGAACCCCGGTGATGCCGACTTCGATGCCTCGAAGCCGAAGTACTTCGTGCTCGATATGTTCCCGTATCCCAGCGGCGCGGGTTTGCACGTCGGTCATCCTGAAGGCTACACCGCCACAGACATCATCGGCCGCTTCAAGAAGATGTCCGGCTTCAACGTGCTGCACCCGATGGGCTGGGACGCCTTTGGCCTGCCTGCGGAGCAATACGCCATCAAAACCGGACAGCATCCGCGTGCGACGACGGAAAAGAACATCGAAGGCTTCCGCGGCCAGTTGAAGCGCCTCGGCTTTGCCTACGACTGGGATCGCGAAGTGAACACCACCGACCCAGGCTACTTCAAATGGACGCAGTGGATCTTCCTGAAGCTGTACAACTCCTATGTGAACGTCGAAGGCAAAGCCCGTCCCATTGCTGAACTCGAAGCGCAGGGCCTCAGCCGCGAGGAGATCGACCATCGCCGTCTGGCTTACGTTTCCTCTGCGCCGGTGAACTGGTGCCCGGAACTCGGAACCGTGCTCGCCAATGAAGAAGTCGTGGATGGCAAGAGTGAAGTCGGCGGTTTCCCCGTAGAGCGTCGAGCAATGAAGCAGTGGATGCTGCGCATCACCGCTTTTGCGCAACGTTTGATCGACGAACTCGACGGTCTCGACTGGCCGGAAGGCATCCGCATGCTGCAACGCAACTGGATTGGCCGCAGCGAAGGTGCGGAGGTTGTTTTCCTCACAGATAAAACAGTCGTAGCATCAGCCTCTTGGCAGCCTCTTGGCACAACACCCTTGCAGAGTAGCGATGTGTCTCGTCTTGTGATTAAAGTCTTTACCACAAGGCCCGATACGCTGTTTGGAGCGACTTATATGGTGCTCGCGCCTGAGCACCGACTTGTTGATGAACTCGTCACTGAGGAACAGATGGCTGCTGTCGAAGAATATCGAGCCAAAACCGCTCGTAAGAGCGATCTGGAACGTGCCGAACTCGCTAAGGACAAAACCGGTGTCTTTATTGGCGCATACGCCATCAATCCGGTCAATAACGAACGAATTCCCATCTGGATCGCTGACTATGTGCTCCAAGGCTACGGCACCGGTGCCATCATGGCCGTGCCTGCGCATGACGAGCGTGATTTTGAGTTCGCAAAGAAGTTTGAACTACCGATCAAGCAGGTCGTGCAGCCGCCAGAAGGCAAAGACTGGCAAGGATTCACCGACAACGGCATCGCCGTGAACTCCGGCTTCCTTGATGGATTGCCAACACCGGAAGCAAAGAAGAAGATAGCATCCTGGCTCGAAGAAAAAGGCCTTGGCAAAGGCACGGTGAACTTCAAGCTGCGCGACTGGCTCTTCAGCCGTCAGCGTTACTGGGGCGAACCGTTCCCGCTGGTGTGGGAAGATGGCAAGCATCGCTGCATCCCTGAAAGTGAGCTGCCACTTCTGCCGCCGACGTTGGAAGACTTCAAACCGACCGGCACGCCCGAGCCGCCGCTGTCAAAGGCCACCGATTGGGTGCGCTACTCGGCCACGGCCACGCGTGAACTCAACACGATGCCGCAGTGGGCGGGTTCGTGCTGGTATTACCTGCGTTACTGCGACGCGAAGAATACGGAATGTTTTGTCGGCGAGGCGGCGGAGAAATACTGGATGGGCGGCGGCAAGCCCGGCGGTGTCGATTTGTATGTCGGCGGCACCGAGCATGCCGTGCTGCATCTGCTGTATGCCCGCTTCTGGCACAAGGTTCTCTTTGACCTCGGCTACGTCAGCACGCCCGAGCCGTTCCAGCGCTTGGTGAACCAAGGCCTGATCATGGGCGAGGACGGCCAGAAGATGTCGAAGTCACGCGGCAACGTGGTGAACCCCGACGATGTCGTGGCCGAGTATGGAGCCGATGCGCTGCGCCTGTATGAGATGTTCATGGGCCCGCTGGAACAGGTGAAGCCGTGGAGCATGAAGGGCGTCGAAGGCGTGTATCGCTTCCTCGCCCGCGTCTGGCGTCTGGTCATGGAAGTCGATGACGAAGGCGTGTGGAGCATGTCCAAGGCGCTGCAAGACGTGCCCGCGAACAAACAGCTCACCAAAGCACTGCATGAGACGATCAAGAAGGCTGGTGAAGACATCGAGAAGCTCAGCTTCAACACCGCCATCAGCCAGATGATGGTCTGCACCAACGCCTTCACCGGCGCTGAAGTGAAACCCGCCTCTGCCATAGTCATCTTCCTGAAAGTGCTCAGCCCCTTCGCCCCGCATCTTGCAGACGAGCTGAACGCGCGCATTGCCAGCAAGTTCCCGAACCTCGCCGTGAACGGCCTGCTCAGCGACGCCACCTGGCCGACCTACGATCCCGCCGCGCTCATTGAAGACGAAGTCGAAGTCGTGTTCCAGGTCAACGGCAAGCTCCGCGATAAGGCCCGTGTGCCGATTCAGGCCACGAAGGAGGAGATCGAAGCCATCGCTCTCGCGAGTGCCCGGGTGCAGGAATTCATGGAAGGCAAGCCGCCGAAGAAGATCATCGTCGTGCCGGGCAAGTTGGTGAACATCGTGGTATAACGATTCCATGCCATGCGCATCGCGATCCTGCACTACTCCAAGCCACCGACCATCGGTGGCGTGGAGCGTGTGATTGGCGAACAAAAGGCTGCTTTGCGCGTTTGTGGCCATGAGGTCGAGATTCTGACGCGAAACGAATGGAGTGAGGAGAACTGGGACGCCGTTATCGTCCATAACGTCTTCACCATGCCTTTCGACCTCGATTGGACTCGTGAACTTTTAGAACTCGCTCGAACACGCACTGACATTCGCTGGATCAACTGGATCCACGATGTGCGCTGGGCTGAAGAAGTGCCGCAGGCCGTCCACATCGCCGTTTCAGAACACCGGAAAGCCGAATACGCGAAATACACCTCTGCGCCCATCCACGTCATCCCCAATGGCATTGATGCAGCGGCCGTTTTGGGCCTGACGGAGCGTATTTCAGCACTCCAGCTTGAAAAAGCCGGGCTCGTGTTGCTCCATCCCACACGCTTCGTGCGGCGCAAAAACATCGAGCTCGGCCTGCGCGTGCTCGCGGAGCTGCCGGAGGCTCTTTACATCGTCACAGCGGCCCCTGATCCGCATCAGGGAGATGGACGGCTTTATTACGATGAACTCGTCACCTTGGCGGAATCGCTCGGTGTGCGGGATCGTGTCCTGTTTCTTGGCGAATCGAACCCGCTGAGCGATGACGATGTGCGTAGCCTCTACCAGATGGCTGACGTGCTGTTTTTCCCGAGCAGGCAGGAAGGCTACGGCCTGCCCCTGATCGAAGCGGCGCTGCATGGCGTGCCGGTGATCTGCTCGGACATCCCACCGCATCGTGAGGTAGCGTTGGGTGCGACGTTTTTTGAATTGGATGCGCCTGCCGAGCAGATTGCTATGAAAGTGCGCAGGTATGCGGCGGTGCATGCTCGGCAACAGCGCCGGGAACTGATGCGTCGGCTGTCCTGTCAGGGAATCGCGAAGGAGTTGCTGGAACCGTTGCTTTTAGCGTCAGGCGCTCCATGAATGAGCCTTGATGAGCCAATATTCGAATAAAGACGAGATTCAGTCCGTGATGTCTGCGCGGCACCAAAATGTGTTCGCCTTTCTAGGGGCGCATGATGTGGGAACTGGCAAGCAAGTGGTGCGCACCACGCAACCTTACGCGAATAAGGTGGTGGTGATTTGTGGTGGTGAATCAGTCGAAGCGATCAAACAGCATCCCGATGGTTTTTTCGAGGCGGTGACGCCGCGTAGTAGCTACGAGTTGGAAGTCACCGATCATGAGGGCAGAACGAGTCGCACCAGCGATCCGTATTCGTTTGGCCTGCTGCTGGGCGATCAAGATATGTACTTTTTTCGCGAAGGCACCCATCAGCGACTTTGGGAGGTGCTCGGCGCACGCCTGAAGACTTTGCATGGAGTGGCAGGCTGCCAGTTTGCGGTGTGGGCGCCGAATGCGCAGCGCGTATCCGTGGTGGGTGACTGGAACCGCTGGGATGGGCGGGTGCATGTGATGCGCAACCGTATCGAAGCGGGCATCTGGGAAATTTTTATTCCCGGTATTACTGAGCTGACGCACTACAAATTTGAATTGGTGGACAAACACGGGCAACTGCGCGTGAAAAGCGATCCATATGCGGTCTTCGCGCAACACGGCACGCTGACATCGAGCCTGACCTTCGACTTGGAGCGTTACAAGTGGTCGGACAATGAATGGATGCAGGCACGGTCGAAACGTGATCTCTACCACGCACCGATGAGTGCGTATGAGGTGCATCTCGGTTCCTGGAAGCGCAAAACCGATGATGGCAACCGCTGGCTTTCGTACCGTGAATTGGCGGATGATTTGATCCCGTATGTGAAAGGCCTCGGCTTCACGCACATCGAGATCATGGGCATCGCCGAGCATCCGTTTGATGGCTCATGGGGGTATCAAGTGACGGGCTACTTCGCACCGACCAGCCGCTTCGGGAATCCTGACGAGTTCCGCGAATTTGTGGACCGCTGCCATCAAAACGGCATCGGGGTGATCCTTGACTGGGTGCCGGGGCATTTCCCGAAAGACGCGCACGGTCTCGCGAAGTTTGACGGCACCGCGTTGTTTGAGCACGAAGACCCACGGTTGGGTGAGCATCAGGACTGGGGAACACTGATCTTCAATTACGGTCGGCATGAGGTGAAAAACTTCCTCATCTCAAATGCACTCTACTGGCTGGAGCAGTTCCACATCGACGGACTGCGTGTGGATGCGGTGGCTTCGATGCTGTATCTCGATTACTCACGCAAAGCGGGCGAGTGGGTGCCGAATCACCTCGGCGGACGCGAGAACCTCGAAGCGATCGCCTTCATGCGCGATCTCAACAGTGTGTGTTATGCGAAACATCCAGGCACGACGATCATTGCAGAGGAAAGCACGGCGTGGCCGGGCGTCTCACGGCCGGTGAGCAGTGGTGGTCTGGGATTTGGCTTCAAATGGAACATGGGCTGGATGAATGATAGCCTGCATTACATGTCCGAGGATCCGATTCATCGGAAGTATCATCATGGGGAAGCAACCTTCTCGATGATCTACGCCTACGATGAAAATTTCATCCTCGTGCTCAGTCATGACGAGGTCGTGCATGGCAAAGGATCACTCATCAACAAAATGCCCGGCGACCGCTGGCAGAAGTTCGCCAACTTGCGCATGTTCCTCGCGTGGATGTGGATGCATCCGGGCAAGAAACTACTCTTCATGGGCGGTGAGTTCGGCCAGTGGAACGAGTGGAGCCACGAGCGCAGCCTCGATTGGCATCTGTTCCTTGGTGAGGAGCACAGCGGGTTGCAAAAACTCGTCAGGGACCTCAACCATCTTTACACCACACGCCATGCGCTGCACATGAAGGACCATGAAGCGGGTGGTTTCTCATGGCTCGATGCCAATGACGCCGACAACAGTATTTTCGCTTTCACTCGTTCTTCTGCGAATGGCGACAAGGTGTATGTCCTTGTCAATGCCACGCCGGTGACACGAACCGGTTATCGCGTCGGCGTTTCTGATGCCGGTGGCTATCGTGAATTGCTCAACAGTGATGCTGCAGCTTACGCCGGTTCCGGTGTCAGCGCAGGTGCAGGCTTCCAAGCACAGCATACCTCATGGCAGGGGCAGCCCTGGAGCGTGGTCGTCGATCTGCCGCCGTTGGGTGTGCTGGTGATCGGTCGCTGAGCCTATTGTTGCAAAGAGAGGTGGTTTAACGGCGTTCATCTTGTCCCATGAAACTGCTTACCCTCGCTACCACCCTCCTCGCCGCCGTCGCACTTAGTGCTGCGGACGCCCCTAAATCCGTTTATGACGTGCCGCTGAAAGACATCGACGGCAAAGATGCCTCCCTGAAGGATTATCAGGGCAAGGTGATGCTCATCGTGAACGTCGCTTCCAAATGCGGCAAGACGCCGCAGTACAAGGAGCTTGAAGCACTCAATCAGGAGTTCAAGAAGGATGGTCTGGCCGTGCTGGGCTTCCCCTGCAATGACTTCGGTGGCCAGGAGCCTGGAACCAATGATGACATCAAAACCTTCTGCTCCACCAAGTACAAAGTGACTTTCCCCATGTTCGACAAACTGGTGGTGAAGGGCGAAGCCAAGCATCCGCTCTATCAGGTGCTCAGTGGTCCTACGTCACCGTTCCCTGGCGATGTGAAGTGGAATTTCGGCAAGTTCCTCATCGGTCGTGATGGCAAAATCCTGAAGCGTTTCGAACCAGGTGACAAACCGGATGCTCCTGCCGTTGTAGCAGCGATCAAGGAAGCTCTGGCCGCGAAGTAGTCCAGCCCGCAAGACAGACTCTTTTGCCCGCGAAGAAGAAGGCCAATAACAAGCCGATCACCGGCACTGCCCTGATTAAGGAGGTGTGCCGGTGCATTCGCGTGGCACGAGGCTACTGGGATGCCCACAACAACCGTGCATGCCGGGGCGAACGTGAGAAGGCGATGGCGCTCTATGAGTCGCTGAGTGAAGCGGAACGCGAGAAGGTGCCGCAGGTGCTGCGCGTGTGGTTGCGCTACCGCAGCGAGAAATACTTCGGGGATGATCGAACGCCGCCGGGAGGTGGAAAGCGATGAGCGTGGAGAAGAGCGGACTGCACCCGCGCAATCGCTTCCTGACACGTTACGATTTCGCACAACTCATGGCGTGCAGTCCGGCGCTAGTAGCGTATGTGAAGAAGAATGCGCATGGTGATGACAGCATCGACTTCGCGAATCCGCAGGCAGTGAAAGCGCTCAATCAGGCGCTGCTGAAACATTCCTATGGTCTGTCGCACTGGGATATTCCGCTAGGTTATCTCTGTCCGCCGATTCCGGGGCGCAGTGACTACATTCATCATCTGGCGGATTTGATTTCGCTGCGGCGCGGATCAACGGTGCGTGTGCTGGACATCGGCACGGGTGCGAACTGCATCTACCCGCTGATTGGCGCGAGCGAGTATGGCTGGAGCTTCGTCGGTGTGGAAGTCGATCCCATTGCACTGTATTGGGCGAAGAAACTCGTCGCGGCGAATCCGAGTGTGGCGAGCTTGATTGAGTGTCGGCAGCAAAAGTCGGCGATGCAGTGCTTTCAGGGCATCATCCTACCCGACGAGCGCTTTGATCTGACGATGTGCAATCCGCCGTTTCATGCCTCTGCAGCAGAAGCGGCTGCGGGCACACAGCGAAAGCTGCGGAATCTTGGCGTGAAGAATGAAGTGCTGAACTTTGGCGGCAAAGCAGGCGAGTTGTGGTGCGAAGGCGGTGAACTTTCTTTTATCCGTCGCATGATCGAGGAAAGCGTGGCTTTTGCGCATAGCTGCGGATGGTTCACGACGCTCGTTTCCAAAAGCGAGCATCTACCGCGTCTTGAGAAGACCCTGCGGCAGGTGAAAGCCACTGACGTGAAGATCATCGACATGGCGCAGGGACAAAAGAAGAGTCGCATCCTGGCTTGGACATTTCGATCACACGGATAACGTGGATCGCAGCGGAGATGAGGCTTCATTACGATTGCCCATCTTCAATACCACGCTACAAGCAGAACATGCCGTCATTCGCTGACGGTGAACTTAACCCAGCAACCAACATGAAAGCCCAAGACGCCAAGAAAGAGAAAAAGAAAGCGCCGCTGAAGACCGCCAAGGAAAAGAAGCTCGCGAAGCAGGAGAAAAAGGCCAAGCGCTAGATTATGACTCCTTGATGGCCGCCATTTGGGTCATCGATTTAACAGCACAGCCCTTACCGGCTGTGCTGTTTTCGTTGAGTGATGCGACGTGAAGCGGAAGTGCCGCTGTGCTTGCTGCCGTTCAGGGATTGCTCAGCCCCATGTGTTTATTGAAGAAACCCAACACCAAAGGGCGCAGATCGCGTTGCTCTGGATGGAGGTCAAAGCTGTGCGGGGCATCAGGAATCGAGACGAATTCATGTTCAACGCCCTCTTCCTTAAGTTTTGCGGCCAGGGTGACGCTTTGGCTGTGATCCACCACATCATCTGCCGTTCCGTGAATGATAAGCATCGGCGCATCCCCCTTGTCGGCATAGTTCACGGGAGATGCTTTTGCATAAACAGCGGGATCTTCGGCGCGGGTTTTGCCAAACATTTTCATGTCGTGGTAGTTCGGCAAATCAACGGCACCATACATATTCACAGCGCAGCTAATTTTTGCCGAGACATCTCCGAGAGGCTCCTTGGGATCGAGTCCATCCTTGGGGCCTGTGAGTGCAAGCATGGCAGCAAGATTACCACCCGCTGAGCCGCCTAGTGCGCCGATGCGGTCAGGGTCGATGCCATAAGTTGCGGCGTTCTTACGCAGCCAGCGCACCGCTGTTTTGGCGTCGTAAAGAGACTGCGGCCAGGTCGGACTCTTGATGCCTTTGTTCCATAATTTGTAATTAATACTCATGGCCGCAAACCCACCTCGGACGAGGTCGGTGACGGTGCTGATTTCGCGCTGACGAGCTTTGTCGCCATCATTGAAACCACCACCGTGGATGACAATCACCACAGGCAGTTTCTGACCGGCGGCTGCGGACTTGGGTAGATAGAGGTCCGCTTGTTGTTTGCGGTCAGCGGGCAGGTAAGAAATGTCTTTCTCTACGCGAATATCGTCTGGGACGGGCACGGGCGTTTCCGGTGGCGCGGCAGCAGCAACGACAGAGAACGCAAGGAAGGCGAAAAAGCGGATTTTCATTTTGAAGCGGTGTTGGATTTCAGATCAAAAGAACGAATGAGGCCGTGAACACGCTGGTTGAGCGGCTTCACGACATCCAGCATGAAGGTGTAGGGCTTGTAACGATTGTTCACGATGCCTTTGTTAGAATCGCGATTCGATGGATCGACTTTTTTATCATCGGGATCGTTGTCGGCATAACGATGCCAGTGCCAACCGACGCAAATGCCGCTTTCGAGCAGTCCAAGGGTAAAGTTCTGATAAAATGCCCCGCGTTCTCTTTGCGTGCGCACCAACCAGCCTGCGCCGCCGGTGTTGCCCATGCCGCTGTTCTATGCCTTGGCGTAAAACTCCGTCATCATCAATGGCTTGCCGGATTCACGATGCCACATGTCGAGATGCTCCTTCTTGGGTGACCAAGCACGATAGTAATTCACGCACACAATATCGGCATGCTTCCCGACCGTGGCAAAAATCTCAGGAAGCTCAAAAATAATCTCATGGAGCCGAGGACCAAGAAAAAGGTGATGCGGTGCATGCTTGCGGATCGCCGCACCCGTTACGCTGAGGTAGCGATCCATGGCGAAAGCGAGAAAGGCTGCGCGATCCTCGTCGGTGATGTCTTTTTGATTCTCGCCGTGGCGTTTTTTTAGCCATGCAGCAGCAGCGATGTGCCCGACATCGGCTTCGGGTAGAGTGAGGTAATTTTCCAACATCTTGCGCGACCATGGCAGTTCGTTGTCGGAAAAGTGGCCGATGATCCATGGATCATCTTTGAGCGCGTCGAGTTGTTGCGCGTGCTCATCGCAAAAGGTCACAAACTCGGGATCGAAGATGAACGGGCAATCATTCGGATAGCCGGTGTGGCCTGCTTCCATGTGGGTGCCACCGCGTTTCTTTCCGTAACCTGACATGAAACTCCACAACCTCGTTTGAGCGATCTTTGGAGTCGTGCCACTCAATGCTGCCGCATCTGACCAAGCCCCGGCCGTGTTGAAGCCATAAGTGCGAAGCATCTGCACGGTTTGAGTGGCCCAATTTTTGAAGGAGCCAAATTTTTCCTTCAACACCACACGCCCGCCCTTGGTATCGACCTGGCTGATCGCATTGACACCGGTGCTGATGAATAAGCCACCGCTGGGTGTCACCAACCACCAGCGTTGGCCAATTTTCTGCGTATGAAAAAAACCGGTCTTTTCAGCCTTCGCAGATGGTGTGCCGCCAAACTCATCGTGTTCGGCATCCGCAGCAATTTCGGGCAAGTCCGCCAACGAGCGAGTGGCAATCTCTTTCCATGGTTGCCCTGGTTTTGAAGCCACTTCGGTCAGGGATTCGGCATGTGTTAAAATTGAGCCCAAAAGGACGAGAGCAATTGTGTTGCGGGGCAGCATAAGGATAGTTTTTTAATGTACGCTGCATGATGTGCAAGCGATGTTCCATTTGTTAGCTGCCCTTTACGGTATGCCTGCTACCGGCAAGCCGCTAGGCACCTGTTGCGGCACGGTTTTGTCGTAATCATCGCTGTTGAGTGCTTCGAGGAAGGCTTTCAGCGGCGTGTGATCCTCGGGTAACATGTTCATCTTTCGCAACAATGGATCAAGTGGCGGGAGCGAGGTGTCGCCGCCTTCGAAGGTTTCGGCGGCTTGATCCATGAGGCGATCATAAAATAGCAGCACTTCATCGAGTGTGGGAGTTCCGCCGTGGTGCATGTAGGGTGCGGTGTGTTTGAGATTACGCAATGATGGTGTGCGGAACTCGTAGCGTTGTGTGGCCGTGTCGGTAAGACCGATGGCGTGGAGCTTGAAATCAGAAAGCATGGGGCCGTTGTGGCAGAGTGAACAGCCAGCGCGATGGAAAACCTCCATGCCGTGTTGCTGTTCGGCATTCATCGCGGTTTTGTCGCCACGCATGAAGCGGTCAAAGGGTGAATCGGGCGTGATGAGCGTGCGTTCGTAGGCGGCGATTGCCTGTGCGACGCGTTCAGCGGTGATCTCGGCGTTGAAGAGCTTCACGTATTCAGGAATGGCTTTCAGCCGTTCCACCATCGCGGGAACGGCATGGGTCTCGCTGCAGACATCGCCTCGCATTTCTTCGCGTTGGCGGATTGGGACTAGAGACTGCGCTTCGAAGCTCAAAATACGATTATCCCAGAACATGGGTGACTTGCTGTGATCAAAAGGCTTATCGGACTCAATGCCGTTGAAAGCTGCATTGAGAATGGTCGGCGTGTTTCGTGTCAGCGGGAAGAACTCGGCACCTTTCGCTAATTTACGCCGAGGACCGAGTCCGCTGGCATGCACGCCGAGTGGTGTGGGACGCGCATCGGCCCAGCCATGCTGCGGATGATGGCAGGTGGCGCAGGCGACATCGCGCGTGGCGGAGAGAATGGGATCAAAGAACAGCAGGCGGCCAAGTTCGACTATCGAGGTCGTGTCAGAGGCCAAAGCAGCGCTCTTTGGCAGCGCTTCGATTTTCGTGTTTGGCAACGGTTCAGACGCCGCAGCCGCCAAGATCACAACAAAGGTGGTGAGCATGTTTCTTCAACGCACGTTACCGGCAGGATCATCCAAGCGGCGGTCGGAGTGGCGCAGAAATTCCTGCAGATCGCGTTCGGCCTGGTGTGTGCATGGATGAGTGGCTGAGCGATAGGTTTTGAGACGGAACTCCAAGAACTGGCGCTGCCACGGCGGGTTGGGTTCAAACATGGCGAGGACTTCGAGCTGATGCGCAGACGAGAGCAGCGGGATGATCTCGACCAGCGTGTTCATGCGGGTCGGATCGGCGAGTCCGCCGGGAAATGGCTGGCGCAGCAGTTCCATGAATGGTGCAGCGAGGTCGTGATTGGCCGCCACCAGCGGTGGAACGAGTGACAGGGCTGTTTGCACCGAGGGCAGGCGCACCCAGACCTGCTGCCGCAGGGCTTTGAAGCCGTCGAGCAAGTGCGCTGCGGCATCATCGTATGATTCCTGCCTGAAGGCGGAGAGCGCGGCGGCGAATTGAGCATCTGCCGGCCAGTCAGTGCGGACGGCTTCCAGCAGCGGCGGCATGGCTTCCGCCGTGCCAGCTTGGGCGGTTGATTCGAGCAACATTAATTGCTCAAATGGACTGGATGGAGTGCCAGTCCATGAGGCAAGGGCGCCTTCATGATTGCCTTTGGCAAACGCCACGAGCGCTTCGGCACGTCGTTGATCATCGCCTTCAAGATCGGCTGGGATCGAGAACGTGGAGCCATCGGCGGCCAGCATGCGCAGGCGCTCGTAGGTGATTCGAGTTCGATCAATCTGAACAGCAAGATGTGCCGGGACATCGGCCTCTGCGGCGATCGCCATGGAGAGCACCTGGGTGGTCTCGAATTGATTGTCTTTGGAGAGGGCGCGGGCAAAGCCGTACTCCAGCAGGTTGCGATCATCGGTGTTGATGTGCGCAGGCGTGGTTTGCAGCAGGCTGCGGGCAAAGACAGGCGAGGCGAGATGATGCGCGAGCACGCCTTCGACGGAACGCGTCAACCAAACGCGCTGGAGCGCTTCGGCATACGGCGGTTGAGTGATGCGCGTGCGAAGTTGCTCCAACGTGTATGCGGGTGGCGACAGATGACCGATGAACAAGAGGTCGTTGGGGCCGGAGATCCAGGTTTCCACATGGGGAAACACGGCGGTGAGCGTGGCATAGACCTGCCGGATGGCGTGTGCATCGACTTCGTAGCCTTGCACCCATTGGGCGAACAATCCGTTCTCTTTGAGCCGCGCTTTGGCTGCGGCATAGAACTCCTGCGTGAACAAAGTGGACACACCGGCACGGTAGGGATTGGAAGGCTCGGAGATGATCAGGTCGTAGCTGTTTCCTGCCGCCAGCAAAGCCTCACGCGCATCGCCGGCGATGAGATGCACGTTTGCTTTCGCCATCACATTCCGATTCACGGGTGAGAAGTGATCACGGGCAAGGATGGACATGCCAGTCTCCAGCTCCACCACATCCACCCGCTCCATGCCTGGCACATCCGCGACCCAACCAGCGGTGGTTCCCGTGCCGAGCCCCACGATGAAGGCGTTATGCGGCGCTGGATGCAGCATCGCGGGCACCAGGCCCTGCATCACCTGCGTGTCGGCATCGCCAAAGGCCGAGCCGTCGGATTTGCCGTTCACGTAAAGGCAGTAACCGTCGTCGCTGGCGACCGCGGCCACGCTGGCTTCGCGTCCTTCAAATTCATGCGCGATTTTCCAGCGGCTGGCATTCAGCCAGCCACGCAGGCCATTGATGGAAGTCGGCAGCGCTTCGACACGGCCATAGCCGATGGGTTTGTGCCGCCATGCGGCGGTGGGGCCTGCGGAAACGAAGATTAGGCAGCCAGCGCAGAGCCATAACAGGATGATGACAGGCCAGACGCGACGTACGGTTGATTTTGCTCCAAGCACCGCTGCTCCGAAGCTAAGCAGCAACGTCAGTAGCATGACCAAGCGCCACGCACCCGGTGCGGTGAGCCAAGGAAGCAGAAGAAAGCCTCCCGCCAATGATCCAGCGATGGCGCCGAGGGTGTTAGCAGCATACGCGTAACCGACATGACGGCCCGCATCGCGGTTTCCCGATCCCAGGAGGCCAACAAGCATAGGAAACTGCACACCAGCGAGAATGGACGGGCCAAGCACGAGCAGACTGGAGATCAACGTCCAGCCGACAACCTGACCGGACAATCCAAAGGAGCGCAGTTGATTCACATCAATGGCGAAGACCGCAATGCGATCTCCCAGCGCCCATGGCAATGCCAGAAACAATGCCTGCCATGCCGCAACACGTGCCAGCGCGGGGAGCGCCACGGCACCTGCGCGTGAAGCCCAGAGCATGCGATACAACAATCCGCCGAGTCCGATGCCTGAAAGCGCAAGTGCGAGGATCAAACCGAAGCCATACACGGAACTGCCGAGCAATGGAGCGAGCAGACGGAACCAGACGAGTTCGCTGAGGAAAAACGTAAAACCGGTGATGCCTGCCGCGAGATAGATGAATCGCGTTGTCACGTTGCTCGATGCTTCTGACTGACATGGCGCTGGTTTCATTGGCTCCACCGGCGATGCATCACGCGCCACCCACCACGCAGCAGCGCCGATGAGAAGATTCACCCCAGCGGCGGTCATCACCGTGCTGCGAATGCCCCAGTGCTCCAGCAGCCAGAACGTGCTCAGCAGAACGCCTGCCAGTGCGCCGAGTGTGTTGATGCCATACAGCACGCCGAGATTGCCACGTTGCTGATCCTGATCTGTCTCCACCCATTTGAACGCGGCAGGCAGGCTGCCACCCATGAGCAGGCATGGCGGTGCCAGCACGATGGTGGCGAGGAGGAGTTGCAGCAGCGTGGCGGTGACCTGACCCAGCGCGGCGATGCCGCCCGTGCTCAGATACAGCGAACGCACCAGCCAGAGCAGCAGCGGTGTCAGCAAGGCTGCAAGGCCAACGCCGAGTTCGATCAATGCATACAATCGCAGGGGATTGTCGGACGCTTCAGCTTTGCGACCAAAGAGAGCACTGCCCGCGCCCATCGCGCCCATGAAGATCGCCAGCACCGCAGCGGTGGCAGGCGTGGCACCACCAAAGACGAGACGAAACTCCCGCAACCAAGCCATTTGATAGACGAGAGCGCATGCTCCTGACAAAGCCAGAAGCGTGGCGAGGAAGGGGAGGCGTAAGGACGGGGGCATGGGGGAGGGGTTAGGAGTTAGGTGTTAGGTGTTAGGAGTTAGGTGTTGTGGGAGTTTTCGTCGAAGGCGGGGTCTGAGATGAGGTGGTCTTCGCCGGATTGATACAGTGGAGTTGGTTCACGCAGGGTGTTGGTTTTCGTGTCGTTGGCGGCGCGGGTGAGGTAGTTCATGTAGCCGTTCAAGAGGCGTTTGGCAGCTTCGAAGAGATGCCGACCCTCCGACAGCGTCGCGGCGTTGATGTAATGGTCATCATGGGCTGTGATCAGATGATCGAGAACTTCGAAGAGCGAACCACGGGCGTTGCTGCAAAACTTGTAGTTATCGCGAAAGTGAAAGCGTCCGAAGCCTTCGGCGATGTTCGCGGTGACGGAGCGTGCCGCACGGCGAAGTTGGCTCGCCAGTTCGTAGCGTTCCTCCTTCGGCAAATGCGCGACAATCTCCCGGCTGACAAATAGCCTTAAATTGCGCGCCGTCTTCCAGCACTCCAAGTCTTCAAATGATCGGATTGAGTCCATCAGACCTCATAACCCATCACCTCTAACTCCTCACTTCAAAATAACACGCCCTTCACCCTCCCAGCCTGGCCCAATACTCGCGGCACTCGCGCTTGAGCAGCTTCGAGATGTCGGTGTTGAGTTCCTCAAGGGTGTGAATGGTTTCAACGATGTTCGCCTGATACGTTGCGGCTGGTCCGTGACTCACCGTGAAAGATTTCGTCAGTCTCAAGAGCAAGCTTGTTCGTCTCAAGAGCAGGGTTGTTCCAAGCAAGTAGCAGGGGTGCTGCAATGAGGGTGCAAGTCTGCACGGCACCTGGAGCAGGCCTGCGCTGCACACCCAGCAGGGCTGCACCACGCCATGAGCAAGCTTGCTGTGTCCGAGTAGCAGGGCTGCTACATCGGTGCCGCAACCTGCCTCATTCGTCTTTCGCGCTTCCTTGCCGCTTGCCATCTTAGCACGCCTCCGCTTTCGTCAGCGCAGCAACGCACCCGCTATCCCATTCTCCCCGCTCTGATGAACGTCCTCACCCCCACCGCCTTCATCGACCACTGGTCCAAAGCGGAGGCCAATGAGCGGGCAAACTCGCAGAGCTTCCTCATCGGCCTCGCTCACATCCTCGGTGTGCCGCTGCCGTCGAACACCCACGCGGACGGCTACAGCTTCGAGTATCCGGTGAAGGTGCCCGGCTCCACCAACACGAACTTCCTCGACCTCTACCGCCGTGCGCACTTTGTGTTGGAGTCGAAGCAGTTCACCGCGCAGAAGCTGGAGCAGAGCGCGCTCGAAGTCGCCGCCATTGAGGCCGGAGCACTTGCGGCTCAAAAGAAATCCGGCCCCGTGCGTGGCACCGGTTCGTGGGACGACGCCATGATCCGCGCCAAGGGCCAGGCGGAGCGCTACGTCCGCTCCCTGCCTGCCGAGGAGCCGAATCCGCCCTTCATCCTGGTCTGCGATGTCGGCCACAGCATCGAGGTCTATGCCGACTTCACCCAGGCGGGCAAAGCCTACCTGCCATTCCCCGATCCGCGCACCTTCCGCATCCAGCTCAAGGACTTGGAGCGCGAGGACATCCGCGAGCGCCTGCGCCTCATCTGGACGAACCCCGCCGCGCTCGATCCCGCGAAGGTCAGCGCCGAGGTCACGCGCGAGATCGCCGCTTACCTCGCCGAGTTGGCGAAGTCGCTGGAGCAGGAAAAGCACGACCCCGAAGTCGTCGCGCAATTCCTCACGCGCTGCCTGTTCTGCATGTTCGCCGAAGATGTCGGCCTGCTGCCTGACCACGCCTTCACCGAGTTGTTGAATTCCGTGCCGGCGGACGGCACCGGCTTCCCGGAGCTGCTCAGCACGCTCTTCCGCGAGATGAACACCGGCACTGGCAAGAGCATCTCCGTCGTCCTGCGCAAAAAGCTGCTCAAGTTCAATGGCGGCCTGTTTGCCGATGACACCGTGCTGCCCGTGAACGGCCTCCAGCTAGGCCTGCTCAAGCAGGCGGCCAAGATGAACTGGCGCAATGTCGAGCCTGCCATCTTCGGCACCCTGCTGGAGCGTGCGCTCGTCCCTTCCGAGCGCCACGCCCTCGGCGCGCACTTCACCCCGCGTGCCTATGTGGAGCGCCTCGTCCTGCCCACCGTCATCGAGCCGCTGCGGGAGGAATTTGAAAACGTCTATGCCGCCGCTGTCACCCTTGCGAACAAAGGCGACCTCAAAAAGGCACGGCAGGAGATGAACGCCTTCCATGACAAGCTCTGCCACGTCCGCGTGCTCGATCCCGCCTGCGGCAGCGGCAACTTCCTCTACGTCGCCCTGCAGCATCTCAAAATCCTCGAAGGCGAGCTGCTGGAGCGCGCCGCGCAGTTTGGCGAGGACATGAAGCTGGAGCTGGAGACCCACACCATCGATCCCCACCAGTTCCTCGGCATCGAACTCAACCCGCGCGCCGCCTCCATCGCCGAACTCGTGCTTTGGATCGGCTATTTGCAGTGGCACTTCAAAATCCACGGCCAGCGCACCCAGCCCGAGCCCATCCTGCGTGCCTTCAAGAACATCGAGTGCCGAGATGCCGTGCTGGCCTATGACGGCGATCCGCAGCCCTCCCGCGATGAAGCTGGCGACATCAAGACCGTCTGGGACCGCCACAGCACGAAGACGGATCTCGTCACCAGCCGCGAAGTGCCGGATGAAACGAAACGCGTCCCGCTGCTGACGTATGTGAATCCGCGTCCTGCGGAGTGGCCGGAAGCGGATTTCATCGTTGGGAACCCGCCGTTTGTCGCTAACAGGAGAATGAGAGCAGATTTGGGTGATGGTTATGTAGATGCAGTTTCCTCTGCATTTCCAAGCATCGGACAAGCGGTTGATCTTGTGATGTATTTTTGGAAACACGCTGCGCAGGAGGTCTGTTCCGGCAAAGCTCAAGGAGCTGGTTTGGTCACAACCAGCAGAATCAGGCTTCCTCAGAACAATGTGGTGGTTTTGGAAGCGCTGAAGGCGGGCGCCAAACTTACCTTCGCTATTCCAGATCATCCATGGGGGACTGATCGGGGAGATGCGGAAGTCCGAGTAGCCATGACTGCGGTAGGTCTCTCCGGCTCAAGCCGTGAGCCTCTGATGCTGATCGCACCAAACCACGACAAGGTTGCAGTCGGCCAAGACAACATCAAAGGCGAGATCGACATCGGCAGCTTTGCTGAGATTCGAGGTAGAGAAATTCCTTCTGATCTCTCACCACAAGCAGACATCTCAGACCTCGTTGAACTCAGTGCTTGGAGTTCACTCAGTCATACAGGTATGAAGCCGTATGCTGAGACCCTTCTTATATCGGAGGAACAGGCAATGGAGTTATTCCCCGATCCTGATCAATTTACCAAGCATGCACGTCCCTATCGTAACGGTCAGGACATTGCGAGAACGCCAAGAGGAGTTCGCGTTCTCGATTTCTTTGGTTGTTCTGAAGAGAACATTCGAAGCCAGTGTCCTGCGGCATATCAATACCTTCTTACTCATACGAAACTTGAGCGTTCTCAGGAACGAAATCCAAGGCTTCGAGATGAATGGTGGCTCTTCGAAGCCAATCGCGCAGAACTACGCGCTGCCGTAAGCAGCTTGGCGCGGTTCATTGTGACAGTGGAGAACTCTCCGAACCGCTACTTCACCTTTGTGACCAGCGATGTGCTGCCAGACCAGAAGCTGCGGGTCATTGCATCAGACGATGCTTTTGTTCTTGGTGTGCTCTCGACCAGAGTTCACGAGATTCATGCGATGAGAGCTGGAGGTCGGCATGGAGTCCGCAACACACCTGTTTATAACACTCGTTGTCTCACGACCTACCCATTCCCGCTCTGTGGGGAAGCAGAACAGAAACGCATCCGGGCCGTGGCGGAGGAACTCGACGCGCACCGCAAGCGCGTGCAGGCCGCGCATCCGGGCCTGACGCTGACCGGGATGTACAACGTGCTGGAGAAGCTGCGCCAGCAAAGTGGTCCGCACAGGACTACGAACAAACAACAGTAAGCAAAGCTCAAAATGGAGCTGGAAGCCCCATTTTACGGGCTTCCGAAGCGCAAACACCTGCCGTAATTGACACTGCGGCAGGTGTTATGCATGACAAAAGCACGACAAATCCGGCTCTCCCCTCTCAGTGCAGAGGTAAACCTTTCGCTGTGGTCAAACAAGGCTCGGCAGCCGTGCCCATCTATAGGGGCGATGTCCGTGGCTCCCAACGCTTCACGGTGGCGTTCTATCGGGATGGCAGAAGGGTGCGGCGGACTTTTGGAAGCCTGAATGCAGCCAGGGAGGAAGCGCGGCTTCTGGCTCTCAACATCCAGCGTGGCATGAGTTCGGACAATGATCTCCGCCCGCAAGATCGTGAGGCGTTCAGAGTTGCGTGCGCCATGCTCGAACCCTTCGGGCTGCCTCTGGTGACGGCTATGGCAGAATATGTGCAGTGTCGCCGCAAGCTGGGTGAAACACCCTTGATCACTTCGGTCGATGAGCACGTGCGCAGAGCAAGAGGATTCACAACCGGTGTTTCGGTATCAAGGGTGATCGAGGAATTTCTCGCTGCAAAGAAGCAGGACCGTATGAGCACGCAGTACCTGAAATCACTCCAGAGCATCCTCAAACAGTTTGGGCAGGCTTTGCCGGGTGAAATCGCGAGGGTGACCACGCAGCAAATTGATGCCTGGCTGCGTGTGGGAGATTACTCTGCCGTGACGCGCAACAACCGGCTCAAGCGGGTTAAGCTCTTGTTTGGTTACGCTCGTCAAAGCGGCTACCTGCCGAAGCGTGAGCCGACGGCAGCCGAGGAACTCAAGCATCGCAAACAAGGGGACACGGATGTTGGCATCTTTAAGCCTGAGGAGTTTGAGTTGTTGATGAGAGCGGCTCCGGCTGCACTCATTCCGGTGCTTGCTATTGGTGCTTTTGCGGGGCTGCGCGCAGCGGAAATTGCCCGCCTAGATTGGAGTGCGGTGGACTTGGAGCGCAGGATCATTGAATTGCGAGCAGGGCAGGCCAAGACAGCATCGCGGCGCATCGTGCCCATCAGCGACAATCTCGCGGTATGGCTGACGTCGTTGCCTCGGCAGGGGTTGGTGGTGCCGGAGAAGGTCGTGTTTGTGAAAATCACGAAGCTTGCCAAAAGCCTGGGATTGGCGTGGCCACACAACGCGCTGCGGCACTCCTACATCAGTTATCGGATCGCCGTGGTGCAAAGCGCTGCCCAGGTCGCGCTGGAAGCTGGAAACTCTCCGGCGATCATCTTCAAGCATTACCGCGAATTGGTGACCAAGGAGGCTGCCGACCAGTGGTTCGGCATCATGCCTAAAACCTGCGCCTCCACGCTTTGACATGCGAATCTCTGTATGAACCCAACACTCAATGCTCCATCACCCCTGCTGAAAAAGAAGCCACTGGCTGTCCTTCTGGGAGTCAGTTCACGAACCATCGACAACTGGGTGGCGCAGCGAATCATTCCCTACCTCGCCACCAGTCCCCGAATGCATCTCTTTGATGTGGATGCGGTGCGTGCCGCGCTGAATGCACGATTCGGGGTGGAGGCTCGCGAGCCGTAGTTACCCGCGACTTCGTTGCGCAACGAGATGCAAATTTCACCGCGTCTTACGATGGTTGGAGGGTAGAAGTTTGGTGGACGGTTCGATGAGTCGAATGAGCGCCACCACGGCATAGCCACGCGGCGTGGCCCGCTCCTGCTCCCAGTTTTCCAGGGTGCGTTTGCTGATGCCGAGGAACTCTGCCGCATCCCGCTGGCTGAACGCCTTGCGTTCACGCCATTCTTGGAGAGCACGGGC
>CANIBP010000062.1 GCA_947466075.1 Verrucomicrobiaceae bacterium | reverse complement strand
GAAATCCTGACTGAGTCTGATCCAAATCATTCCATTGCGCCCATTCCTTTGCCAATCCGTTTTTGATTCTTCCCAAATGACCTTCTTAACCCAAGGTTATGATAGACAAAGGACGGCATTTTCCACGGTTTTGGTGCGTAAGCCCTGGCACGGCGGCTACTGGAGCGTGAGAAGCATTGACAAGCACGGCGTGGCTCCTAGAATCGGCCTCGAATTCACCCAGCAACAACAGCGCACCGTCAGGCAAGTGGAGGTTTACCGGCATGAGGAACACAGAATTTGAAGAAGAACGGCGTCCGCCTAATCCGCCGCTGCATTCCGAAAAGATCGTCACCGAACGGAAGATCTTCTTCCTCGATCTCAAAGAGAACGACCGCGGTAAATTCATCAAGATCACCGAAGATGTGCGTGGTCGCCGCGACACAATTATTCTCCCGATCGACGCCGCCCAGGAGTTCATGGATGCCATGATGCGCACCTTGGACGCTGCCGGTGTGGACGAGTGAAAAAAGTACGCCGGGCGTTTTCGTTCCTTCGCTACTTATACGAACTTAATTACTTGCTTTTGTCCATACTCGTCACGAGCGGGATTCAGCTAGCTGATCTCGAATTTGGCACAGCCTGAGTCGATGCTGGTCGTTTTGTCGAAGGGCATTTTCCAAATGGCCCCTTCCAGTCGAGCGCGCATCGATACCCCGAGGCGGATGGCTGATGCCTGCGGTAACATTCACTTTGCCTGGGGTGCAACCAATGCTTTTAGATAACGCGTATCCTTCCATACCATGCTGTGTACCTCTGCCAAGTCAGTGTCTTCGTAAAAGAGGACGGTCCATGTGTCCTTGGGATTCATCCATTCGACACTGATGGTATTGGCCTTCGGCAAAGGTTTCCATGTGCCCGAATTGCCTCCCGCACCCATCATTTCGGTGGTGCCATCTGGGTTAAGCTTGAAGATCCCATCGGTACCTGCCGTGGGTGATCTGCGAAAGGACCATGCCACAGGCAAAGGGGGACGTTTTCCGGTGGCATCCCCCTCGATTTCCGCACGCACTTTGCCCAGTTCGGTGATCGTTCCAAGTTTGGGAGTGCTGGCGCTCTTGAGCATGCTTTCGATGCGGGCGATGCCAACCTTCTGCGCTGGTTCGAGCGCCTTCGCACGCGCCTGATCATACTGCGCAAAGAGTAGCTGGGCACTGGCCTGCGGGGTTGGCACGGGCTCGCCGACAAGTTTGGCTTTGAGTTGGGTGGTCAGTTGCTCTGCCCCGGCGGTATCGCCGCTGGCGACGAGCTTGGCGATGAGCGCTGTGGTGGCTTTTTCCAGCTTGTCATTGACCTTATCGAGAGCGGCTACCGCCGCCTTACGGAAGTCGGCGGAGATCTGTGCCGGGCTGTCAGCAAGAACGGAGGAAGCCAGCAGGAGGGCGAAAAAGACATATTTCATAAGCGCGTGCGAAGATACCCTCAGGCGTATGACCGCAAGTTGAATCGAAATTTGTGAAGCTCCGCGACAGAGCAGCTACTGTCAGGACTGTCCAGTGTAATGATTCCTCAGACAGCATCACACAAACTTAATCACCTGCTTCTGCCCGTGTTCTTCATGGGCGGGATTGAGCGCGCGAAGTTCGAATTCCGCACGATCTGAATTGATGCGCACGATGACCCAACCGTTCGGCCGCTTCGGATCGAAGGTGTAGGCGATGGGTGGTAGGTTGATGAGCGGCAGGCCGGTTTTCTCATGCTTCGATTTCAGCCAGGTGTGCGTGTGGCCGTAGATGAAGCCCTGCACTTTCGGATGGGCGGCCAGAAGATCGAATAGGGCATCGCTATCCTGCAGGCAGCCGCCTTTCTTTTTCTCGTCCATGCTCGCCTGCTGCGGATTGTGATGTGCGACGATGAAGGTGGGCTTGTTGGGTGAGTTGCGCAGCTCGCGTTCGATCCAGACCAACTGCTGCTCGCCGAGGCGGCCGGGGGTTTTGTTTACGAGGTCGAGTGAGTCGAGCAGGATCCAGTTTACTTGAGCACTGGTGACGGTGGCGACGTGCTTGTCCGGTACGTTCATCGGGCGTTCGGCGTTGGGCGGTGGTGGGCCGATGACAGCGTTGAGGAAGTTGTTGCGGTGATCGTGGTTGCCGAGCGTGCAATGAATCTGGATCGACTGTTCACGCAGCGGCTGCATGCAGCGCAAAAAGGCGACGTAATCCTCGCTGATGCCTTCGAGATAAGCGACGTCGCCATTGACGATGAGGCCGAAGGGCTTCTGGCCGATCTTGAGCACTTGGTTGGCGCAGCGGCGTAGATTTTCCGCCATGCAGACGCCGCGTGAGCTGAGCGTTTCATCGGCGGCGATGTGTGTATCAGAAAACAGCACCCACACCTGCTCGGGAATCTCGATGGCAGGCAGTTGCGCGGTCAGCGCGCTAAATGCGGCCGCGGAGCCACGTTGCAGAAAGTTGCGGCGGTTGAGAGGGGGCAGGGTGATGGGCATGGGAAATGAAACGCGGAATGAGTGCCGAATCGTGCGGGATTGAAGGCAAACTACGTGCCGAAGTAGCGATCACCAGCATCGCCGAGGCCAGGAACGATGTAGCATTTGTCGTTGAGACCGTCATCGACGGCAGCGGTGACGATGGGCACATCAGGATGCGTTTGCGCCATCGCCGCGAGGCCTTCGGGGCAACTCACGACACAGATCATGGTGATGCGCAGTGCGCCAGCCGCTTTGAGCTGACGTGCGGCCTCACAGGCACTGCCGCCAGTGGCGAGCATGGGATCGAGCAAGAAGACATCTGCCGCTGCGAGATTGGCGGGAAGATTGGCATAGTAGGCATGCGGTAATGCGGTTTCCTCATTCCGCTTGATGCCGACATGCGCGACGATGGCCTCTGGCACCAGTGGCAGAATGCCATCGAGCAGTCCGAGGCCGGCACGCAGGATGGGCACGCACACGATGGATCGTGCGAGTTGTGCGCCGCAGGTCTGTGTGAGCGGCGTCTGCACGCTGGTCTGCTGCAACGGCAGTTCCCGAGTGGCTTCCAGAAAGAGCATGCGTGCGAGCATGTTGATGTGACGCCGAAACTCATGCGAAGGCGTGCTGACCGCTCGGATGGCCGCGAGATGGCACTGCGCCAAAGGATGCTGAACAATGACAGGCTGCATGAGCCGTATTGTGTCGCGTTTGCCTGCGCTGGCAAAGTTTTCCACCACCGGATTGACGTGCGTGATACCATGCAGGCATGAAAACACGATTCTGCGTTCTCGCTCTTGCCGCCGTGTGCCTTGCCGCCTGTGTCATGCCCCCTGCACAGGATGGATCGAGCTATTACTATCCTTCATCGAATCAAAGACCGGCCCTTAACAACGCCAAGGTCAATGCAACGGCGGCGAACAATGCCCCGGTGTCACGTGGTGGTTATGCACCCGGTTCCGGCCCGACATCGATGCCGCAAGGTAATCAGTTCATGTATCAGCAGAACACTTCCAGCCCATTCGGCAGTCGCAGCAGTACCACGGTGATTCAATCCAGCGGTGGCGTGCAAAGCTATCAGACCATCGGCGGTATGCCGGTGTATCCCGGCGCACCGATTCCGGGCTACAACCCGAACCAGCCGTATTACGGCGTCCCCAACTCGCAGCCGGTTTACGTTCCCGGTGTTGGTGGCAATCCCGGTTATTACCTGAATCCAAACACGGGAGGCAGGGCGCAGCCTTAGCTTTCGCTGATTTCCTTGGATTTTCGTTTTGCCTCCGCCTTGTGTTTGAGCACCTCGATCACGATGGGCAGCACTGAGACGACGATGATGAGCAGGAACACCAGCTTGATGTTGTTTTTGATGATGGGAATGCTGCCAAGAAAATAACCGGCGATGCTGAAGCTCAGCACCCATAGCAGGCCACCGCCAAGGCTGTAGCAAAGGAACCGGCGATAGTCCATGCGGCCAAAACCAGCGGTGAACGGTGCAAACGTGCGCACGATGGGCACGAAGCGCGCGAGGATGATGGCCTTGCCGCCGTGCTTCACGAAGAACGCTTCCGTCTTCGCCAGGTAGTCACGTTTGAACCAGCGCTGATTCACGATCCAGCCGCCGGCTTTACGACCGATCCAGTAGTTCAAATTGTCACCGATGATCGCGGCGCACATGAGCAGCGGAATGATATACTCGATACGCACCAGATTTTGCGCTGCCAAGGCTCCCACAGCAAACAGGAGCGAATCGCCCGGCAGGAACGGCATCACCACGAGTCCGGTCTCACAGAAAATGATGGCGAACAGCAGCCCATAAATCAAGGCGCCATGCTCCTGCGCGAAGATGGACAGGTACTTATCGACATGCAGAACGTAATCGAGGAGCTGGGAGATCATGGGCGGCGAATGTCCGGCTTCAAAGCCGAGCGGCAAACGAAAAGTCATGACGATCTTGTTCGCCTAAAACAAAAAGGGCCGGAGCATCACGCTCCGGCCCTTTTGTTTGAGATACGTGATGTGGCTTACTTCAATTCTACGGTGACCACTTTCTTGCCCTCGATCTTGAGGCCTTCGACTTTGTTGAACTTGGTCGCTGCGTCAGCCATGCTCATGCCACCGTCGGCGGATTCCATGACGCCCACAAATGCGTCTGCGTTGTCCATGAGCTTGTCGAATTGAATGTCCAAGTAACTGATGGTGCCATCATTCAGATGCGTGGCGTCAGAGCTGGCAATGCCGTTGGCACCTTTCACTTCTACCGCCATGCGCATGCCGGCAAACATGGGCTTCATCATGCCCATTTGAGCCTTCATTTGTGCGATTTGCTCGGCGCTCTTCTTCGGCTTTTCGGCATCGCCGCCTTTTTTCTTGTCCGCCTCGGCGTTCGTGATGGTTAGCTTGGAGCCGCTGAGCGCGAAGGTCATTGGCTCGGAGGTGGAGGCGGGTTTGCCTTCCTGCTCCGGCTCAAACGGCACGTATTTTAACTTCGCGAGATCTGCGACGGCGAAGACGACCTTCACCCCGCTCTTGCCATCCGGACTTTTCACTTCCTCATGGGATTTCACGGTCACACCTTCGCCGAGCTTCTTCGCACGCTCCTCGGCCTTCGCCTTGTCCATGACGAGGCCCTTGAGTTGGTCACCCTGACCGCCGCCGGCCTGCATCATGGCTGCGAGTTGTGCACCAAGCAGAACGCTCTCTTCGATGGTGGCGGTGCCGTCTTTGTTGACGAGCACGGTGGATTTGATTTCAAGACAGGAAGTCAGCGCGAAAGCGACCACCGCGAGGAGGAGGAATGAGATTTTCATGAGGAGGGCAGATTACGAGGATGACGCTTTTCTCCACAAGTCCAAAGATACCGTCCTGTGACATTTCCCAGACCAGTAGTCATGATGCCGCTTGCCAAATGGCCCGGGCTCTGAAACAAATTGGGCATGGACTCCCATGAAGTGATTAGCAAAGCCGTCGAGCGCACCAGCTTCAAGGAGGTGGCAGCGCAAATGGGTGTGTCGCTCTCGCTCGCTTACAAGTGGTCGCAGCCTGATGAACACGAAGGCAGCGGCACCTCGAACCCGCTCGATCGAGTGCGCCAGCTTTACGAAATCACGCAGGACCCGCAGCTCATTCAGTGGCTCTGTCAGAAGGCGAATGGTGTCTTTGTTCAGAATCCCCGCGGCGGTGGTCCACGTGGCATGGAACTGATGCCTGCCACACAGGAGATCGTACAGCAATTCGCCGATCTCCTCGCCGCCATCAGCAAGGCCGCCTCCGATGACCGCATCAGCACAGACGAGGCGGAACATATCCGCAATGTGTGGGATGAACTGAAACGCTTTACCGAAGGCTTTGTGCGGCTGTGCGAGAAAGGCGACTTCGTGCATCTCGCGGAAGAGATCAAAGCTCACCGTGCTGCAAAATAGTCACTCATGTCCGTGCCCGCCTCCAGTGGCCCGCTTCTCATCCGTCACGAAGGCCACACGCCGCGTGAGCGCAGCACTTGCGGCTGGCGGGATCGTTTGATCAGTCGTGATGATGTCGATTTGTCCCCCGCCGCCTGGGCGCATGCTGTGGATATTGATGGCGCTAAGCTGCACTATCACAAACGCTCCACCGAACTTTACTACGTTCTAGACGGCGGCGGCTCCGTCATGCTCGATGGCGTCGAACAGCCTGTTAGCGTGGGATCCTTGGTGCACATACCACCCGGTGTCGTGCATGGTGCTCGCGGCAAGATGCGTGTCCTGGTCGTTGGCATTCCCGACATCGCAGAGGATGATTATTTCGAGGTGGAGGGGCAAAGTTGAACTGCGACGGCTGAACGAAGCTAGTCGAGGAGCGCGGCCTTCGCATGCCTACAGGCCGATTGGAGTGGTTGAAAGAGTGCTGGAAAAAGAGTGCAAGAGGGCATGAAATAGCATCTGGACATTTTGTCCAGCCATGCCGATAATCCATCATGCGAATCATCAAGCCGTCAACGGTGCGCGAGTGGATGCAGCGGCATCCCGCTGCCGCGCCGGGACTGGCATGGTGGACGGAAATCATCAAAGCCGGATCATGGAAAAACCTCGTGGAGCTAAAGCGGACGTTTCCCTCTGCCGATCAAGTGAAGGTGGCGAGTGGGCGCACCGTGCTGGTGTTCAACATCAGCGGGAATGCCTTTCGCCTTATGACGGCCATGCACTTCAATCGTGGGCTGGTGTTCGCCCTCGCCTTCATGTCACACGCTGAATACTCCAAAAACCGCTGGAAGCACAAGCTATGAAAACCCTCGCCCAAAACATCCCCTTCAAATCACTGCCAAGCGATTACTCCGCGCTATGCCGCAACGTCTGGCTGCCACGCCCGATTCGCGACAAGACGGACTATCAGGCCGCGCTGGATGCCCTCGCACCGCTGTGGGGACATGAGAAGGACATGAGCCGGGACCAGTCCGACTGGTTCGCGCTCGTGGCTGACTTGGTGGCTGAGTGGGAGGATGCCCACGACCGGAAGAAAGCCTCGCCGCTGCCGTTAGCGCAACGCTTAGCTGGCCTGCTGGAAGCCCACGGCATGACTGCTGCTGATCTAGGACGCCTACTGGAGCTGGAAGCCAGCATGGGAAGCAAGATCATCAACGGCACGCGCCAGCTCACCGCCGCTCATATTCGCAAGCTCTCCGCCCATTTCGCCCTGCCTGCCGATTACTTCCTTTGAGCCGCCATGAAACGCCTGAAAACAAGCTGGAGACATCATTTAGTCCGGGGTAAAAACGGCTTATAATGAGCATAGTCAACCGCTCCGAGCCCATTCAAAAGATCGTGCTTGATCGAATCGGAAAGAAGGACGGCGAGACGCACACGAAGAAGGAGATTCGGGAGCGCTTCAAAGACGAGTGTTAGCTCCGGCGTTGGAGTGTGCCAAGCGATCGCGACAGCGGCGTACGTCTCCCGCAAGTGATGAAGGAACTGCTCGGGTCTGATGAATCGAACAGCGGGGAGGATTTCGCAGGCCATTCGGTGCAAGGCTATCGCGGCGTGGACTGTGAGATCAGGTCTATCAGATGTGAAAACCTCTCAATTGCCAAAGGCTGCATTTGTTGGACAGTCAATTATGGCGGCGATTCAGAAGCCCAAACTCACTCTGGCTGAAGTCCGAAATTTCTGTCTTGATCGAGGAATGCAGTGCCTTGGCACCGAATACAGAGGCAGACACCATGCCATTCCCTGTAAATGTATGACTTGTGGCCGCGAGTGGAGTCCTCGCTTCGGGAAAATTTTGATGGGCCAGGGGTGCCGAGTGTGCTCACAAAAAAGGAAGACACAGAGTGTCGCCAAACCTTTAGAAGAACTTCGGCCGAGGTTTTTGGAGTTGAGCTTGGAGATCATTGAAGAGTTTCGCGTCACAAAAAGGAGGAGGCGCTTTCGATTTCGATGCCTGAAATGTGGAGACGTTTTCCCAGGCGACCCTTACTCAAAACTGCACCAAAAATCTGGCTGCAAAAAATGTGCGTCGCGGCTCATGGGTGAAGCGAGTCGCCTGAAGATTTCTGAGGTGGACCAGAGACTGCGCAGCAAGGGTGTAACCCGACTGTCTGAATTTCACTCTACAAGCCGGAAAATGTCCGTGCGCTATGATGTCTGCGGGCACGAACTCGAAATGACGCACAACAGCATCGTGAGAGCTGACGGGTGCCCCAAGTGTGCAGGACATGTTCGCGTAACAGAGGAAGAATACTCGGCCATCGCAGAGCAGTTTAACGGCGCGATCTTGGAAATAGGCAAAATGGTGGATCAGAACTCCCATTGGCGGTGCGCCTATGGGCATAATTTCCACAAAGCTCTCTCGCAGATCAAATACACCGGACGTTTTTGTCCCAAGTGTTTCACTTCTGTTGGTGAAGAATTGGCTAGGGTGATCGCAGAGCGCTCGCTCGGGGTCCAGTTTCGTAAATGCAAGCTTCGCGAGTTGAGGGGGGACTCCCGATATCCGCTCGAACTGGATATTTACAATTCCCGCCTTCGCTTCGCTATCGAACATCATGGAGAGCAGCACTTTCACCCCCAGCGCAATTGGGGAGGAGAGAAGGCTTTTGAGGCGATTACAATCCGAGATCAGGAGCGGAGAGACGGGTGCAAAAAGCTGGGAATCACTTTGCTTGAAGTGAGGAGTCTCGATCAACACACGAGCCTAGAGGATTTCAGGAAACAACTCAAGCGTGTGTGCCTGGACAATGGGATAGAAATGGCGGCTGATTTTTCGAGGGTCAATTTGGAGGAGATCAAAAACAAGCTTCTGATTCCTGGGCGCGTCAGGAACTATGATGACCTGCATGCTGCGGCAGTTGCGCGTGGCTATACACTATTGGAGGATCTATACCGAGGTTCGCAGGTGCTTCATCGTTTCAAGTGCCCGAACGGGCACCTCTGCGAGATCAAGCCCAACAAGTTTCTCAATCGAAGAGGATGCACTCAGTGCCCGCGTGTGGCTCCTAATAAAGTCGCCGTCCAGATTCAAGGTGTCGGTAAGTTTGATTCGATCACTTTGGCAGCGGCTCATCTGGGGGTAAAAGACAGCACACTTTGTGGGGCAATCAAACGCGGGGGTAAGTGCAGAAAGTTTACGGTTACGAAGTGCAAGTAACCGGCGGGAGGCTACCACAAGATACTCACGGCTTTCCAAGCCAAACCCGGAAACCGCGCTCCAACCTGCTTTTCGTGGGCACGAGTTGGACACGAGTTCGCTGGAAAACCTCCGTAGCATCGTTTCACGAGGGGACTCGTGGTGTTACTCGTGTCCAAACTCGTGCCATTTGGCCGATTTTGAGACCGCCGAAAACAGGCCAACAAAAAGCCCTGTAACTCGTTGAGTTACAGGGCTTTGAGATTGGTTGCGGGAGTAGGATTTGAACCTACGACCTTCAGGTTATGAGCCTGACGAGCTACCGGGCTGCTCCATCCCGCGATTTGATGGGCTGACAGATTCCGCCCTATCGCTGGATTGGCAACCTGTTTTTCCCAGAACTTCACGAGGAGGGCTGCAACATCTCAAGCAGCCTCCCGTTTGTTGCTTCCCGCATGAAAAACATCCTCCCCACGCTCTCCTTCGCACTCATCGGCATCGCCGCTCTGGCCGAAGACCCCAAGCCTGCTGCTCCAGCGGCTGAAAAGCCCTCACCCATCGGTTACTCGGACACGCCGGTCATTCCTGGCACACAGTGGAAGGTGCATGACATCGACCGTCCACGCCCAAATGCCGTGGCCCCTGGCGAAAAACCCGGTGCAGCGCCTTCAGATGCGATCATCATCTTTGATGGCGCGAACACTGACGCTCTCCAGTCCAAGGCGAAGGACGCTAAAGGCAAGGAAACCGGCGAGATCGTGCCATGCCCTTGGAAGATCGACAGCGGCGTGCTCATGATTTCCGGTGGCGACTGCTGGACTAAGCAGGAATTTGCGAGCTGCCAGCTCCATCTCGAGTGGATGAGCGAGCCAAATACCAAGGGCAATTCGCAGAAGAAGGGCAACGCGGGTGTGTTCTTCATGGACCGCTACGAGTCCCAGATGCTGGACTGCGATAACAACCCCACCTATGCCGACGGCATGACTGGCGGTGTTTATGGACAAACACCTCCGCTGGTGAATGCCGTGCGCCCCGCCGGGCAGTGGCAGGTCTATGACATCGTCTTCACCGCTCCGAAATTGGATGGCGGCAAGGTGGTGGAGCCCGCTTACATCACGACTTTCGTGAATGGCATCTGCGTGCAGAACCACACGAAGATCATGGGACCGACGAAGCACAAAAACATCACCGACTACAGTGGCGAGTTCCCTGAGAAGGCCCCGATTCGCATCCAAGACCACAAAAACGATCCACCCGTACGCCTACGGAACGTCTGGATCAGGCCGCTTTGAGGTAAAACGGCTGTCATTTTTCACTCGGCAAGGCCGGAGGTTTCCCCTCCGGCCTTGTTGTTTTGGCAGGCAATAAGACAAAGGTAAGGAATATGTCACATTAATACAGTATTTATGATTATTATATTGAAGTTAACAAATCGACCCCTAAAATACCTCGACTCGTCTAATTTAACCAATCTCCATAACTACTAACGTCACCAGCTCTCTGCTGACGTCGCCATCCTTAGCCTCTTCTTTGTCCATGCCGCTCGCTCTTCATTCGCGCGTCATCAAAGCCGCAGCCCTCGTCGGCAGCGGGCTTGCGGCATACACGCGCACCAAGCGTGCTGGCGAAGTCACTCTCCTCGGCTTCCATGGTTTGTGCGAAAATGTGGGCGATCTTGGCATTCTCGACTGGTCGCTGCATCTGCCAGTTTCCGGCTTTCGCAGCATCTGCGCGTTGCTGGCAAGTGACTACCGCGTCATCTCGATGGCTGACCTGATAGAAGCGCGAAAACATGGCACGAAGCTGCCAGACAATGCGGCCATCATCACTTTTGACGACGGCTATGCTTCGAATTACGAGCTGGCTTTTCCAATCCTCAAGAAGTTCGGCCTGCCTGCCTCCATCTATGTCACCACGGGGTTTCTTGACTCAGAGGACATGCTCTGGTTTCAGCGGGTAGATCTCGCTCTGAGCCGCACCCAGAAGCCGACGATCGACTGGAAGATCAATGGCAAAAAATTGCGCATGTTGCTCGTCACACGAGAACAACGCCAACAGTCATTGGTGCACTTGATTCCAGAGCTCAAGGAACTGCCCGACGCCGATCTTCTGCATGAAGTGTGTCGGCTTGAAGAAATGCTAGGAGTCAAAACACCCGGCCCTGATGACCTGCCACAGGTGATGAGACCGATGACGTGGGACATGGCGCGTGAAATGTCCGCCAGCGGTCAGATTGAGATCGGCGGGCACACTCACACACATCCGATCCTGGCACGTTGTGACTCCATCGCCATGCGTGCGGAGATCTTCACCTGCCGCGACCGTATTCGGGAGGAATTGGGGACTATGCCACTCACTTTTGCTTATCCGAATGGTGGGCAGGATGATTTCACGCAGGAAACAATGTCGTTGGTGAAGGAGGCAGGATTTCAAGCTGCCTGTTCTGCGATCAATGGCCGCGTCGATGATCAATCCTCACTACTTCAGCTGCCTCGCTACGGCACACCCGAGTCCATCTGGGAAGCGGAGGCCACGCTCTCAGGGGCCTATGAAACGCTCAAAGATTGGAGGCAGAGCTGCCTAAAAGCGATGTCGATGATATGAAGACGATCACACTCAGCTCTACGCACGCCTTACCGATGCCAGCTTGGCAGCGTCAGCGCGCGTTTGTGCCGGTGCCATCGTTAGGAGTGATGGCAAAAGATAAGCGCCCGACCGTACTTCATTTCGCATATAGCATTGGCGGTGGTGGTGCGGAGGCGATGCTGATGAATCTGGTCGAAACACTCGATCCTACACAGTTCCGCAGTGTCGTTGTTGCCATCAATGCAAAGCCTTGGCCGCATCAGGCACGTCGTCTGCACGAGGCTGGTGCTGTGCTGCATGATCTGGAAGGCACCGCCTTTCTGCGTCGTGAAACACTCGCGAGGTTGCATGCCGTTCTGCGTGCGGAGCGCCCTGACATCGTGCAAACATGGATGCATCATGCCGATCTCGTAGGTGGTTGGGCTGCACGTCTCGCTGGCGTGCGCAAAATCGTCTGGAGCATCCATTGCCGCGAAATCCATCGCAATCATGGCGAGAGCGATCGCAAGATCGCGCTCTTCCGCCGTGCGTTGTCATTCAGCTCTCGTTTCATCCCATCACGCATCATTTCGTGTTCCGCCGCCGCCATCGAAGATCACGCTGCTATCGGTTATCCGCGCTCCAAGATGCATTGGATTCCCAACGGGATCGACGCCGATCGTTTCGTGCCTGATACCGATGCCGGACTCGATACGCGTGCAGAACTGCGGTTGCCACCAAACGCCCCCGTTATTGGCTACGTCGGGCGTTTCCATGAAATGAAGGACCTACCTACCTTCCTGCGTGCAGCAGCGATTTTGCAGACCCGCCAGCCCAAAGCTCATTTCGTCTTTTGCGGCGGCCTAGAAGTCGAATTCAACGCGGCAGAGCGTGAAGCGTTCGCGCTAGTGCCTCATCGCAATCAAGTGCGCTTCGAATCATTCCGCGCCGACCCTTGGCGCTTATATCCAGCTTTGAATGTGTTCTCGCTCTCCTCACGCACCGAAGCCTGTCCGATGACCATCATGGAGGCGATGTCCTGCGGTGTTCCATGCGTTACTACCGATGTGGGAGACTGCGCACGTTTGCTCGAGGGAGTTGGACGTGTCGTGCCACCGAATGATCCTGAAGCACTCGCGTATGCCTGGGAGCAAACATTGCGTTTAGACGCTGCTGAACGTGAAGACATCGCAAGACAATCGCGCCAACTGGTGCTTGCTCGGTTCACCATCGCGAAGGCCGCACAACAATATGCAGAGACCTACGCGCAACTCATGGAGGTGCGGTCATGAAAGCGGCCCTGCTTATCATCATGCTGGCGGCATCAGCCTTCGCCGAACCGGTCAAGGTCGCCTTTTGCGATGGCATGACGCGCATCTCACGCGATGGGACGCCGCCTAGCGCACAAACTCAGACGTTGCACGCCGCACGCGGCGAATGGGAGCCGTTTCAAATCATCGTCACTGCCACACCGGAGCAACTGAAGAACATCGAAGTGCTCGCCACTGGCATTGCCAAGACGAATTCAGAGGCGCTGTTGCCCGCACCGAAAGTGCTACGCGAGCATTACGTCCATGTTTCAAAATCCACGCCTATGGCGCCACTGCCAGTCGGTGATTATCCAGATGCTCTCGTGCCGCTCGACATGCCTCCGCAGGAACTCAGTGGAGACAACGTGAATCAACCCTACTGGATCGACGTCTTCGTTCCCCACACCGCTGCGCCGGGCGCATACACTGGCGAAGTGCACTTCAAATTCGGCGATGGATCCCTCATCATTGCCTGCTACACACTCAATGTATGGGATTTCGATCTCCCCGTGGTGCCAAAACTGCGCACCTCCATCATGACCACCATGCGCCGAATCGCCGAGGTGCATGGACTCGAATACAAGGACAACACGCCTTCGCTCACCCACGTCGGTTTGCTTAACGCCTATTACGACCTGCTCGCAGAGCATCGTCTCAGCGTTGATCAAATCTACGGCAGCTATCCCGATGCCAGCACCGGCAAGCTCGATGAAGACAAAGTCGAACGTGCGTTGAGAAAGCACCTCCTGCATCGCCATTGCAGCACGATCGGGCTGCCAATCTGGCCACAGTGGCCGTTCAATGACCCGCTCGGCAAAGATCGCACTGCCGCCATGAGTTATGTCGCGCAATGGATGAAGCTGTTGGCGAAAATCCACTGCGAGTCACGCGGCTACGTCATCATGGGAGATCTCGATGAACCCAACAACGCCGACGCTTACGCGAACGTGCGCCGCTGGGGTGAGTTCTTCAATGAAGTCGAAAAAACACACGGCGTGCATGTGCCGCTGCTCATCACCGAACAGCCGACACCGGAAAAAGCTGCGTGGGGTTCGCTAAACAATGCCGTGGATATTTGGGTGCCGCATTTCAGTTCGGTATGGAATGACATGGAGTGGGCCGGAGGCAAACACGACATCGCTATGCGCCATCAGGCTGGCGATGAAGTTTGGGCCTACGCCGCGCTCGTGCAAATGCCAGATGAGTGGGAAGCTCTGCATGGCAAACCGCAGCAGCTTCATAGTAGCTTTCCACCCGTGTGGGCACTTGATTATCCACCCATGGCGCATCGCGTCGTCGGTTGGCTGCTGCCCAAACATGGCATCACCGGCTTCACCTATTGGGATACGCTTTTTGCTGCGGACGGCGTCGATGTTTGGACTGATGCAGGCACATTCAAGTCATCCGATGGCGCGATTTACAATGGCGACGGCTCTTTCATCTATCCCGCTACAGAAAAACGTCATGGACGCCACGCTCCAGTCGCATCAATGCGTTTGAAATGGCTGCGTGAAACGGCAGATGACTATGATTACCTCATGCTCGCGCGTCAGTTGGGTCTTGAGGACGAAGCACAGCGTCTCACCGCCAGTTTTGCCAAAGGTTTTGGTGAATGGGACGATAAACCCGGCGTGTTGATGGAAGCACGCCTCCAGCTCGGCAAAATGATCGAAACCGCGCAGCATCGCAAGCAAACGGCCATGCTAGAGAAAGGAGTCGCGCCATGACAACTACACAGGCCATCCCTAGGCAGCGCACCATAGCCACAGCGCGGCGTGGCGCACTCACGCTCGACATCGTGCGGGATGTCGAGGGTTTTCATGCCTTGCAGCCATTTTGGGATGCGTTGCTCGATCAAACCGCCACTCGCACCCCCTTCTTGCGCTGGGACTGGGTCAGCATCTGGTGGGAGGAATGCCGTGGTGATGCGCAACTCACTATTGGCGTTCTCCGTGACGTCGAAGGAGTCCCACAGGCCATCGCGCCGCTGATGCTCGCCCATGAAAGTGGCCGCGCTCGTCAGCATCTCACCACGCTCTCTTTCATCACTGGCTTTGGCGACGCTCATGGCGAATGCCTCGATCTCCTTGTGCCAGCAGGGCGTGAAAACGAACTCACACCCCAGCTCTGCCGCGTGTTCGCTTTGCTTCAGCGCGAATGCGACAACGTAAGGCTCAATCATCTGCCTGAGGAATCGCCCAACACGCCCCACATCATGGGAGCTCTGCAAGAGAGCTTCGTGCGTGCTGGAGTGCTCAACCGCCATGACGGACGTTTTATTCAACTCCCTGCATCGTGGAATGATTTTGAGATGCTTCACAGCGCCAACTGGCGCAGCAATATGCGGCGAAACTGGAAAAAGTTTATCACTGAGCATGCAGGCAGTGCATCGCTTGCAGGAGAGCATGTCTCGTATCCGCGGGCGTTCGAGAAACTGCGTCGTCTGCACAATATGAATTTCCCCGAGGGCGTAAGTACCTTCACCACGCCAAATGCAACCCGCTTCCATCAGCGTCTGGCAGAGAAATGGCTGCCTGAAAATCGAGCCATCCTCCCTTTGTTGGAATCAGATGGCCGCATTGTTGCCACAATTTACGGCTTCATCGAACGCGGGCGTTTTTTCCATTACCAGATGGGTTGGGATAGCTCATTGGCGGTTCTTGCACCCGGAAAACTCGTCACGCGCTGGTGCTTTGAAAGTGCCATCACGATGAACTTGCAAGTGTATGACATGCTGCCAGGTGACCATGAGTACAAGCGTCGCTGGTGTAGTTCCAAACAATGGGTGCTCGACATCGAAGCTCACAATCCAGTCAGTTGGCGTGCCACCACCTTCCATGCGCTGCGTGCCGTGGGCCGCCGACTCACTCCAGGAGGACACGTCGCATGAAAATTCTGGTCCTCACGGCTGATGCCAACACGCTCGTCTATCATCGTGGCGATTTGATCCGCGACTTCGCTGCGTATGGCTGTGAAGTCGTCACCGCTGCTGCGGAAGATTACCCGCATGTGCATGAATTCGTTGCCGGTTTCGGTGGCCGTCATCGCGCTATCCGCATGGCGCGCTCGAAAATCAATCCGCTCAAGGATATCGTCACCATGTGGGACATGTGGCGCTTGTTCCGCAGCGAAAAACCAGACGCACTGTTCGCCTACACCATCAAATCCGTCGTCTATGGCTGCGTTATCGCCCGTCTGGCCGGAATACACCGCGTTTACGCATTGCTGCCCGGCCTGGGCTTCACCTTCGTCAAACCAGTGACGTGGAAGCAGAAAATCGTCTCGTACATTTCGGAAGCCCTGCATCGCTTCGCCTTGAAGCGTGCCGATGTCATCTTCATGCAGAATCATGATGACGTGAAGCTGTTCACCGACATGAATATGCTGCCTGCTGGCGTCCCCGTGCATGTCACCGCCGGTTCCGGCGTGAACATGGATGAATTTGCCCACGTTCCGCTCGGTGACGACAAAGCCATCGCCTCAGGTCACATTCGTTTCGTGCTCGTGAGCCGTTTGCTGATCAGCAAAGGCGTGCGCGTGTTCGCCGAGGCTGCACGACGCATCAAACAATTGTTCCCGCACGCCGAGTTTCATCTCGTCGGCCCGTTTGATCCCAATCCAAATCGTGTGGAAGAACATGAAGTGCAGCAATGGGTGAGTGAAGGCACCCTTATCCATCATGGGATGGTTAAGGATGTCGCGGCATTGCTCAAAACGATGCACATCTTCGTCTTGCCGACGTGGTATCGCGAAGGCGTGCCACATGCGACGCTTGAGGCATTGGCGACAGGCCGACCGATCATCACCACCAACTCGGTGGGTGCGCGTGAATGTATCAAACTCACCGCCGAAGGCGAAACGCAGCGTGAGAATGGCGAGATGCTCATGCAGGGTGAAAACGGCTTCCTCTGCCAACACCAGAACGTGGCCGCCGTCGAATGCGCGATGGAGTGGTTCCTGACGCATCCTGCACAAATCGCGCCGCAAGGGCAGGTGAGCCGCCAGCTTGCTGCGCAAGTTTTCGATGTGCGCCTTGTTAACGCCATCATCATCCGCGCCATGCGCCTGCAAGACCGGCGAAACGCTCATGCCGCAGTTTCCGCGCCTGCGTCATTCATCATTCCACATTCGTCATTCTGATCATGGCCATCCCCTACAGCATGCAGTCCGCGAACTCCGCCCCACAGGGTGGTTTCGGCGCCATGCTCGCGCTTGCACCTTCACGCGGCCTGACGCCGATGGCTCCGTCAATCTCCATGCCCGCGCATCCGGGCATGTCGCCCGTGTTTGATCCTCGCGCCTTCCTGCCGCCGATCAATCCGCGCGACTTTGAGGTGCAGCCGCTCATCAGCATCGCCGATGTGATTGGCTACATTCGCAAGCGCTGGTTGCGTGGCGCTCTACTGGGTCTGTTGCTGGCTGCTTTCACCTTCTACTACCTCGGTATGGGCGTGAAAATCTACGAGGCGGAGTCGCAACTGCTGCTGCGTATCCAAGACGCGAACGTGTTTAATTTCGAAGCCATGTCCACGCGTGGCGTTACGGAATTGAGCGCGCCACAGTTAATCAACAATCATCGCACCGAACTGCTGTCTCGTCGTTTTCTCAGCCATTTCTATGATCACTTCCCGGCGGCTCAACGCGATGCGTATCTGGAACGCGAAGCGAACTCACTGAGCCGTAAGGACGAGATGATGAAGCTCATAGGCCTTTACACGCCTGGTAAGCCGGGCGATCCGCGTGAACGATTCATTGATCTCATGCTAGCTTCGGTGCGGGTAGAACCGCTCAAGGAATCCCACGTTTTGCGTGTACAGGTGCGTGATCGTGACCCCCGCCTCGCTGCAGACTTTGCCAATCGCTACATCGAGGAATACATCCACTACGTAGCCGACCAAGAGGGCAAACTCAGCGCGGATGCCTCCACCTATCTCGAAACCAAATCGCAGGACTTGCAAAAGCGTCTGCGTGAGTCTGAGCAGAAACTTGCCGAGTACCGTAAGAGCCAAGGCATCATGGAGGACACCGACACGAAGGATGTCTCCAATGACAAAGTGCGCCAGCTTAACGCCGCTATTACCGAAGCTGATTTGAAGCTCACCAAAGCCAAAAGCGACCTCGACAACCTCGCTGCTGCACAGAAATCCGGCCGTGACCTCACCGAACTCAAGCTTTTCGCAGACAACGCCGATGTGGCCTACATCCGCAAGCAACTCGATGCCAAAATCTCCGAACGCGCGCCGCTGGAAGCCACCTGCGGACGCAAACATCCGCGTATGATCGGTCTCGCCAATGAAATTGACACGCTGCGCGCATCACTGGATCGCACCGTAAGTTCCGTCGTCGGCATGATTCAGGCTGAAGTGGAATCACAACAGCGGCAGATCGCTGATTATCGGCGTCAGCTTGAAGAAGCGCGCGGTGTAGCGCTGGACGTAAACGGCAAGAACGTGCAGCAGAGTCTGCTGCGTGATCAGGTGCGCATGGACCGCGATCTGTATGAAAAAATCGAGATGCGTCGCAGCCAAGCCGCGCTCACTGGCCAGTTTCGCGATAGCGGCCTGCTGCGCGTGGCGGATGTGGCCATGGTGCCGGAAAAACCTGCTAAGCCGAACAAGCCTATCGCCGCCGTCGCCGCCGTGATGCTCTTTGGTCTCTGTTTGATCGGCCTCCCGGTGACATGGGGTGTCTTCGATGATCATGTGAAGAAACTTTTCAGTCCAAATGCAAACACTGCGCCTCATGTGGAGCCGACGCAGCACACGGCATATGGCTACGGTTATCCTGAGCAACAGCCCGCACCTGCGCCTGCTTCTTCACCTTTTACGATTGCTGCGCCTCCGCTGCACGTGACGCGTAACCTACCGGTCATCAAACCCGCTAACGGTGAAACAACCATCCTCGCACGTTTACCGTATGTGAATGGCTCCTCGGCAGAGGCAATGCTCTCTGAACTTTTAAAGCCGGAACCTATTGGCGCCTCGAGTGCCTTGCATCAAATCACCAGCACCCTAGAAAAGCAGGCGATGAATCGCAGTGGTAGCGCTGGTGTCATTCTCATCACCAGCGCTGGATCGGGTGAAGGTAAAACCCTCGTCGCTGCCGCTCTCGCCGCCGCATTCTGCCATCAAGGACGCCGTGTGTTCATGATGGAGTGCAATCCATCCTCTCCCACGCTGCATCAGTGGTTCCCACGTGCCACGCAGGGCTACGGCGCTTATGCAAACAATCTCGAAGCTCTCCGCTACGGCCACAGTAACCTCTTCCTGCTTCCCGGCTGCGACCTGCCTGCGCACGCCACCAACGAGCTGCTCGATGGTTACCGCAGTTGGATCGAACGCGCCAAACATGAGGTCGATTGGATCATTCTTGATGCTTCGCCTCTGCTCAAGAGCTTTGCCAACGTCGCGCCGCTTGCACCGCTCGCGAGTGACGTGCTCATCGTCAACGATCCCTCAAAGACCACTCCTGCTCAATTGCGAGCCGGACTTGCGTTGCTCCAGCCGATGATGTCCTCCAGCGCCTTGCGCGGCATGATTGTCAATGGCGGATAGTTCTCAGTGGACAGCCTGCTGACGCTTTAACTCATCAATCAACGCCGCAGGTTCACTCACACTGAGCATGACGCTATAACCTTCCGTCGTCGGAATGCGTGCTACATGTGTGCGATCGGTCACAAACAGCAGTGCCTTCTCTCCATTGCGCAGTTTGAACCAGCCTGCGGCATAACCTGGAAGCCCTGTGCCCATCGTGCGTCGTGTGGGCTGGTGATCCTTGTCGGTGTTGAGGTTGATGACGACGGCTTCGTCGAGCTTGAGCGATTTGAGCGGGATTAGCCGACCGTAGAGATCGCCTTGCAGACGTAGGCCTTCATTGGAGACTGTGAAACGCACATGCTGCATGGACCATGCGAGCCAAACCATTAGCACGAGGGCACCGACGAGAATGAGACTGATGATGGCAAAAAACCACAGCGATTTGCTCGCGGCGGGAATCATGGGGAAGACTGTGGTGGCGTTCATAATGACGAAGGCTAAGTGAGTCGCACCCATTCGGCCAGCTTCGTCAGGTGCGGGCTGTTCGCCTGGAGACAGGCTTCAAGATAATTCAGGAGGTGCTTCCGATGCTTTTTGGCCTCTTGATGCAGTCCCTTGTGGCTTTCGGGGAGATGATGATCAGTGGGCTGAATGCCGACGAATGGTCCGATGCGGTAGAGCCAAGGTTCAAGGTCGGGTTGGATCTCGATGAGGTGTTTGCCTTCGGTAGGGTGTTTGGAAAGCACCAAGCCGAGGCTGACGCTCTGTTCGACGATCCTGTATTGGCGGAGGTAAGGCGGAGGTAAGGCGGAGGAGGCTGTCCGGGGTCTTCATCGATCAAACCAAAGTCATTTGCCCGGTTGGAGTTGGCGAGTCCTTTTGAGACTCGTCCCTTGCCTGCGTGATGCGAAATCTGGCGAATGGGCAGTCCCAATGCCAGCATGAGAGCTTCGTCGTTGTCGCACTCGAGATGAATCATTTCACTTCAGGCAGCAGCCGGTCGAAGTTGAAGAAGGCATCCATACTCCACTCCTTGATCTGGTCGATCTGTTCCTGATTGAGCGGATAGGCTTTGGTCTCGAAGTTCTCCATGCGGCAGAGAACGACATTGAGGTCGCTGGCTGGAGTCTTCGAGAGCAGTGAATCCAGCATGTAAGGGCTGTGCGTCGTCAGGAAGAACTGATTGCCGCGATCATCAAGCGCGATGCGCTCGGCAAGAGTTTTGGTGAAAGGTGGAAATGCATGAGCCTCAGGTTCGTCAAAGACAAGCACTTGGTCTCGATTGGTTTCGAGTGCCAAGTGGTAAAAAATCATTCTCCGAAGAGTTTCGGATGCAGACGAATATGGGAATGTGACAAGAACATCATCCTCTTCCTTGACCAATGTTAGCTTTCTGGCGCTGTAATCGACAGTAAGCTTGAGTCCGCTTCCCGTGAAGAATTTTCCAGCTGATTGCCTCGCGATTTTATCTGAATAGAGCAACCGAGCAATGTTGCTGCCAAATGGAGGACTCAAACTGTGACCAGCATCGTCCCAGTTATTTTGGAGGTCGGAAAACAAGTAGTATCGACACTTCGACTGCGTGTTCCTTACGTTGCCGTTAACTTCTTCATTCCACCTGCCTTCTAGGCCAGACTTTTTGCCTTGAATCACTGTAAACACATACGCCCCGTCTCTCTTTATCGTGCGAAATCCAAAATCATCCATTTCCAAAGAGATCTGATTTTCAGGATTTTGGTCCCAAAACAAATCTGATGTTTTAGACACACGGCAAACGGCCTTCGTATTTTGAAGCGCTTCTGCACACGTCAATGCCATGGCTTCTAGGATATTTGTCTTCCCCGCATTCGGCTCGCCGATGAAGACGTTCACCCGGCGGCAGTCGAGATCGAGTTCGCGGATGGATTTGAAGTTTCGGATGGAGAGCTTTTGGATCATGGCGGAGCCGCGTGAGACAGTGAAAGGCGTTGGTGGAAAGAGTAACGCCCCAAGTGCGAGGCCGGCAAGGGGTTTGCCGAGGGCCGCTTGGGACGCTGGAGTTGTTCGGGAATAACGAGCGAGACGCTCGTTCTACGGGTCACCCATTCGCACGCAGAATCTGGGCGAGCACATACGGCAGGATGCCGCCGGCGCGGTAGTAGTCGATTTCGACGGGGGTGTCGATACGGACGACGACGGGGATGTCGAAGGTGCTGCCGTCGGCCTTGTGGACGCGGAGGGTGGCTTCGCTCATGGGCTTGAAGTCGTTGCTGAGGCCCAGGAGGTCGAAGGTGGCATCGCTGAGGTCTTTGACCTTGTCGTAGTCGGCCTTGTTCTTGAAGTTGCAGGGCAGGACGCCCATGCCGACGAGGTTGCTGCGGTGGATGCGCTCGAAGGACTTGGTGATGACAGCTTTGACGCCGAGAAGACGAGTGCCTTTGGCGGCCCAGTCGCGGCTAGAACCCATGCCGTAGTCTTCACCGCCGAGGATGATGCTCGGAGTGCCTGCGGCTTTGTAGGCCTCAGCAGCGTCGTAGATGCTCATTTCGGTGCCTGCGGGCTGGAGGAGTGTGTCGCCGCCTTCTTTACCTCCGAGCATGAGGTTCTTGATGCGGACGTTGGCAAAGGTGCCGCGGGTCATGACGAGGTCATTGCCACGGCGGCTGCCGAAGCTGTTGAAGTCGGCCTGCGTGACGTTGTTTTCGAGCAAGAAGCGGCCTGCAGGGCTGGCTTTCTTGATCGCACCAGCTGGGCTGATGTGATCGGTGGTGACGCTGTCGCCGAAGATGCCGAGAGGACGTGCGCCTTTGATCTCGGTGATATCACCGGGGGTCATGCTGAAGTCAGCGAAGAACGGCGGATGCTGGATGTAGGTCGATTTACCGTCCCACTCGAAGACTTCGCCAACGCCGCCTTTGATCTCGTTCCACTTCGGATTTTGCGATGCGAAGTCGGTGTAGAGCTTGCGGAAGACATCGGGGCTGAGAGCGGACTCCATGGCATCGCGCACTTCTTTGAGCGTGGGCCAGATGTCCTTCAAATAGACACCGCTGCCGGCGACGAGTTCGTCTTGGCTCAAATCAATATCGACAGTGCCTGCAATGGCATAGGCGACGACGAGCGGGGGTGACATGAGGAAGTTCGCTTTAATGCTTTGATGCACGCGGGCTTCGAAGTTGCGATTGCCGGAGAGCACGGAAGCGACGACGACGTCTTCGCCTTTGACGACGTCTTCAATGCCGGGATCAAGCGGGCCTGAGTTGCCGATGCAGGTGGTGCAGCCGTAGCCGACGGTCTGGAAGCCGAGTTTGTCGAGCTCTGGCTGAAGGCCGGTCTTGGTGAGGTAATCCGTCACGACGCGGCTACCGGGTCCGAGGCTGGTTTTGATAGAAGGCTTGATGGTGAGGCCGAGCGCGTTGGCTTTTTTGGCGAGAAGGCCTGCCGCGAGCATGACGCTCGGGTTTGAGGTGTTGGTGCAGCTCGTGATGGCGGCGATGAGCACGCTGCCGTGGCTGATGATGTCTTTGACACCCGCTTTGCTGTCCACAGTGACTTCAAAGGATGGATAAGCAGGCTCATCGCTCGGCACGAGGACGACGCCTTGCTCGGCACCGAGAGCATCCGCGAGGGATCCTGCGCCATCCGGCACGGAGTCGAGCGAGGGTGGTAACTCAGGTGCCTCCGTAGCAACCTCAGGCTGCTTGCCGTAGCCCTGCGGTGTGGGCTTGCTCAGGAGGTCATTCCACGTCGTCTTCAAAGCGCTGACGGTAATGCGATCCTGCGGACGTTTTGGACCGGAGACGCACGGTTCGACGAGGCTGATGTCGATCTCCATCTCGGTGGTGAATTCGATGCTGCCCTTCTCGGTGGGGATGCCCCACATGCCTTGCGCTTGGTAGTAATTTTTGACCGTGGTGCAAAGTTCGTCGCTACGGCCTGTGCCACGCAAATAGGCGATGGTTTCTTCATCCACGCCGAAGAAGCCCATGGTGGCACCATACTCAGGTGCCATGTTCGCGATGGTCGCACGATCGGTGACAGGCAAGCTGACTGCGCCGGGGCCGTAGAATTCGACGAATTTGCCGACGACGCCGAGCTTGCGCAGCTTCTGGGTGACTTCGAGCACGAGGTCAGTGGCGGTGACGCCTTCTTTGAGTGCTCCGGTGAGGTAAACGCCGACGACTTCCGGCACGAGGAAGGTCACCGGCTGGCCAAGCATACCGGCTTCGGCTTCAATGCCGCCCACTCCCCAACCGACGACACCGAGGCCGTTGATCATGGTCGTGTGCGAATCGGTGCCGACGAGCGAATCGGGATAGAACACGCCGTCTTTTTCGAGCACGCCTTTGGCGAGGTATTCGAGGTTCACCTGATGCACGATGCCGATGCCCGGAGGCACCACCTTGAAGGTGTCGAAGGCTTGCTCGCCCCACTTCAGAAACTGGTAGCGTTCTTTGTTGCGCTCAAACTCGAGCGCGAGGTTTTGATTCAGCGCCTGCTGCGTTCCAGCGAAATCGACCTGCACGCTGTGATCGACCACGAGATCGACAGGCACCAGCGGCTCGACCATCTTCGGGTTCTTGCCGAGTTGCTTCACTTTCGAGCGCATCGCGGCCAGATCGACCAGCAGCGGCACGCCCGTGAAGTCCTGCAGCACAATGCGGGCAACGGTGAACGGAATTTCATACTCGCCGGGGTTCTTCGCGTTCCAGTTTGCCAGATTCTTCACATCCGCCTCGGTGACCTTCTTGCCGTCCAGATTGCGCAGCAGGGACTCCAGCACGATGCGGATGGAAACGGGCAGCTTCGAGACTTTGCCGATACCAGCCTTTTCAAGAGCAGGGAGTGAGTAAAACTTGCCGGAGGAGCCGGAACCGGTGGTGAAGGTTTGGGGGGTATTCATGGAGTCTGAAAGAGCACGGAGAGCGTGCAGCAATAGCCATGAGAGCAGGTTTGACACCCACTTTTTTGCATTCATCGACCGTTGGCGATTTTCCGCCGCTTCAGCGCCTGTCGGAATCCTTCGAAACCCGATGCCAGCTCGACTTCCCACACGCCGGACAGTTCATGAACCACCGCGGATTCCCATACGCCTTCCAGCGAATGCCGCCTAAGTCCCAAACCGAACGCTGATGCCCGCAATTACAGCTCACCATCCATTGTCGCGAATCCTCCTCCATGCTGCGCACCCAAGCGGACGGTAGCACGCGAGTGAAGAACCGCTGAATGAAGGACATGCTATCTTCTGCTTCTTTGACGTTCTCAATGCATAGCATGCCACGCGAGCGTGTGATGTTCGGCATCTTCTGCATCGGTCTGCATAGCTCCAGCAACAACGGCAGCCAAACCGATCAACACGGCGACTGGGAAGATGAGAATCAGCAGCGGCAGCAGCAAAATGAAGGCGAGCGGAACAAGGATGATGCCCGCTACAGCCGTTTCCCAGCTAAACTGCTGCAATCGCAATCCTACGGGTGGCGTGCCCTGCTGGCCGCTTTCGACAAAGACATGCTCCTGCCGCAGCCAGATGAGCAGAGGTCGGAGCGCGAGGCGGAAGGGTCGAAGGAGCGTGGCCCGCATCCGGCGCAACTGCCAGATGCGATGAAGACTACGGTTTACAAAACGCGCTTCGGCGTTTTTGGCACTAACGGCCTGTTGAAACGAGGCCGCCTGTCCTTGTGGAGGGAAAGGGATCGTGTTCATGGTGGTATGGTTGGTTGCTAGTACAACGACCTTCGCACCCGCCTTCTACCAGAAATGGTATGCTCACCGCTTACTTGCAACGGTTCGAGAGCGAACACATCTGGCATGCGGCGCACAGTTCGCAGGTGACCGTGCGCGGACTTGCCACGCACTTGGGACAATGCACGCAAAGCATGCAAAATGGCCGGTTGGTACTCGCAGCGGGCGGCGGACAGTTTCTTTTCGAGGCCTGAGTCTGTGAACCCGCACAGACCTTGGAAGATAGCGTCTGGGTCGAAGCAAGAGTTTTGGTTTTCATGGCCGTGAAATGAGGTGAAACTCGCCATGAATCGCCTGAAACGCGAAAAAGCGCTATTGGCAGACCTGCCAATAAAACGCACTTTTTTTGCGCGCGTTGCATTGGCACTTCTTCTGGGCAAAAATCACTGCATGTCGTCAGTGCAGCCCCCCAAGGAGCAACCCCAGGCCAGTTTAAAGTGGAGCGGAGGCGTGCAGCCCTTGTCCGGGCATTGTTTCATTGGTCGCCGGTCGGACAACGACATCCACATTAACAATGTCCAGGCTTCCCGTCGCCACGCGGCGCTGATGAGCCTCAATGACGAGTGGTGGCTCAACGACCTCGGCAGTCGCAACGGCGTCTTGGTCAATGGCCTGCGACTTACCTCTGCCCGCCGCATGCGCGATGGTGATGAAATCCGCATCGCCAACCAACGCCTCATTTTTTGCAACACCCAGCAGGGTCCGCCACACCACAGCACCATCGTTGGCCGCACCACCCAGGTCGTAGCGGAGGCCCAAGTCGGCTCACCCGGCGGCGTAGCCTGTGATCTCATCATCGTCTCCACCCTGGGAGAAATCATCGAAGGCGAAAAAGCCGCCCAATGGTTTTTTGGCAAAACCTTGGAGCGCACACCCGGTGCCGCACATCACGCGCTGCCTCCACTGGTGCGGAGTTGGCTGGCCAGCCAACTCATCCCTGATACTAAGCCGATGCCTCTGGAAATCGAAAACCAAGCCTCCCGCCAAGTTATCTCCCTTGCGCGTTGCGCGGAAGGGCGCTGCTTCCTGCTGCTGCGTGAAGAATCCGCCCAAATCTCCATCGAACGCCTACAAAGCCTCGGACTCACGGTGCGTGAGTCCGAAGTGATGCACTGGGTCTGCGAGGGAAAAAACAACCCCGAGATCGCCGAGACGCTGGATGCGACGGCTCATACCGTGAACCGCCACATGGAGCACATCTTTAAAAAGCTCGGCGTGGACAATCGCCAGAAGGCCGTCAAGGCGGTGATGGAGCGTCTCGGCGCTTAAATAAATCGCTGCCTTACTTCACCACCGGGGTCAGCACCATGTTGCGGTAGTCCACGTTCGTGTGGTCGCCTTGCAGGTAAAGCGGGCCGGGCTTGAACTCGTCGCTGCTCATCGCGCCGCCGGTGCAACCAAGCACTGGTGCGTTTTCGATGATCGTCTTGCCATTCAAGATCACCGTGAGGTGGCGGTCCACCAGCGTGATGTCCAGCGTCTGCCATTCACCGATCGGCTTCTCCGCGTTCACGCTTGGGGTGATTCGGCTGTAAAGTGCACCCATGTGGTGGGAGTCGAGCGGTTTGCCAAAACTCTCCATGACCTGCACCTCGTAAATGCCGCGCAGATAAATGCCGCTGTTGCTGCCTTCCTGCGTGCGCACTTCGGTCTTCAGATTGAAGTCTTCAAACTCCGCGTCCGTGCGCAGATTGCCAAAATGCTTGTCCTTGGCCTTCACCACGCGGTTTTGCAGTGCGCCATCGACGACGCTCCAGCCGTTGTCCGCTTCCTTTAGTAAGCGCCAGCCGGTAAGATCCTTGCCATTCATGAGTTGGATCGGCTCGCCGAATTTCACCTTCGTGAGATCAGGTGTCGCCGGCACGTCAGCGATGCGCTTGCCGGTGAACTCAGCAGCCTTGCCGACTTCCTTGCCTTCCGCATTTTTCTTCGCCGTCGTGAGCTTCAAGACTTCGCCTTCGGCTTTCGCGGTGATGGTTTCAGTCGTCGCCACTTTGCCTTCCTTGTTCTTCTGTTCACGGGTCACGATCAACGTGTCGCCATCGACCTTCGTGCTCGTCGTCGGCACCACGCTGCCACCACCCCACAGCACGCTGGAGCTGAGGGCACCGTCTTTGGACTCCACGCCAAGCCAGCCTGCGCCACCGCCAGGAATCGTCAGCGCCCAGCGGCCGATAAAGGGATTGTCAGCAGCATTCAAAACAGCACCGAGACTAAAAACGGCGGCGACAGAGAGAGTACGAATCGAGCAAAGCATAAGCAGGCAGGTTGGGTGGTTGTGTTGGGCGTGTAGAAACGGTATTACTTGCGCTGATCCTTCACGCAGTTGGGATCTGCGGGTGTTGGTGAGCCGGTTTGATCGACGGGATGATTGAAAAGATACTGCCACACGGCCTCGTGGATGAATTTGCCATCCTTGTCCTTAACCGCCGCACCACCAGGCGTCACGGAACTATGTGCACGTTTGTCGTCGCCCTTCACATCCGCATTCGTGATGAGGCGCCGGCTGTTCTCAAACGGCGGAGCACTCATGTCCACATCCACAATCGGCCCGAATTGATTCAATCCCATCATCTCCCACGAGCGGCAGTAGTGATCGCCCGCCCAGCCGCCATCGAGCACATGACTGAAGCCGAAGATGCGATTCGCCGGTGTCGCCGAAGGCAGCGATTGCCAGCTCTCCAAGTTGTCACGCGGCCCGCAGAAACACACCACGCGGTCCACCTTCTGCTGCTTGGCAAAACGCGCGGAAGTCGTCGCACCATGCGATGCGCCAGAGAGGATCACCTTATCCCAGCGCAATCCTTTGCCGTCCTCGCTGATGAATTGCTCCCACTTGCCTGCGGGATGCTCCTTCGAGAGCCATTTCACAAACTGAAACGAGCGCTCCATGATGCTGTCCGGCTGCGGAATGCTCACCAAATCACTGCGATCCTCGCCGATGGACGCTTCGAGCCGGATGTCACCCAAGGTTTTGCCATCATCGCGTCGCGCTGTCGGAATGATGCCGAACCACTTGTTTGCGTAATGCACCTGAATCGCATGCAGCCCGTAGCTGTTCAGCCGCTCAAACAACGGCGCACTGTGCCCCATGAGCCAGATCACCAGCTTGCCTTGCGGTTTCACTTTCACATCGACACTCGCATTCTGCATGTCCTGCGGCTTCCCCTTCTTGTCCGTGAACACGAAGTCGATCTCCGGGTGCTCTTTCGCACGCGGATCAATCTCGCTCGCACGCTTCGAGATGGTTTCGGCAGCATTCAAACTTGCCGCCAACACAAACAAACTGGTGATGATGTTCTTCATAGAGTGATTTAGGATTCAAAACGCAAACCAGCGGAATACGACCCCACGCTGCGAATTGTCGCGCCATCGGCTGTCGTCTGATTGAGCGCCTTCTGCACACGCGGATCGGCTGTGGAGCCTTCGATCTCGATGTAGAAGCGGTACTTGTTCGGCTGGCCACGAATCGGGCGCGATTCGAGGCGCTTCATATTGATGTCGTTCTCGCTCAACGGCGTCAGGAAGCGGCACAGACTGCCGGAGCGGTCTGGCAGCTCGACGACGAGTGCCGTGCGGTTGTGTTCGAGCGAAGGTGTGTTCGCCGCATGCCCAATGAGATAAAACTGCGTGATGTTCGGCACCTCGCCCGCAATGGGGAAATGCAGCACCTGCAAAACGTGACGCTCCGCATTCTGTCGTGGCCCGATTGCCGCTGCTCCAGGCGTGACCGCCGCTTTTTCCGCCGCTTTGGCCGTGCTGGCTTCAACAACACGTTTCACGTCAGGGTAATTCGCCTTCAGCCATTCATCGCCGTGGTAAAACGGCATCGCATGCGAGTGAATCGACGTGATTGTTTCCCCCGCCCGGCCCAGCAGCGCCAGTTTCACATCCAGCGTCAGTTCTTCGAGAACGCGCAGCTCACACCGTGCATCCACTAGCCGGTCCACCGTGTCGATGATGAAGCCGCCTGACGAATTCTCGATCGGCACAATGCCCAGCGCCTCGGGATTCAAGGCCAGGAAATCAAACACATCACCCACGTTGTCCCGCAGGCTCACCGCCACGTCAGGGAAACGCATCTGCGTGATCAGATGCGAAAAACTGCCCTCAGGACCGAGGCAGGCGATGGTTGGCGGTGGATTCATTCGAGCCGTGCATGCTCCGCTGCTGAGGCCCACGGTCAAGAACACCGCGCTGGATTTCATTCCAGCCTCGCGTTCCTTTCCCCATGCGACGCCGCTGGAAAATCATTCTCATCACCCTGCTCGTTCTCGCGGCACTCGGCTGGTGGGGCATTCCCTGGCTCGTGCCGTTGCCGGACGCGCTGCTGCAACCACCGCCCAGCTCCACGCTCTACCTCGCCCGCGATGGCACGCCGTTGCGTCATTTGCTCAATGAAGACGGCACGCGCTCCGCTCCGCCGGTGAAATATGCGGAACTTCCGACGACGCTCGTTCACGCCGTGCTCGCTGCGGAAGACAAACGTTTCTTCTCCCATGGCGGCGTCGATCCTTTGGCCATCGCACGAGCGGCCTGGGACAATGCACGCACCGGTCACGTCGTCTCCGGTGCTTCGACGATTCATCAGCAGCTCATCAAAAACACCACGCCGCGTTCCAGCAAACGCACGCTTGGCATCAAAATCATCGAAGCGCTGCAAGCGCGTCGCCTCGCGATGTCCTGGAGCCGCGAGGACGTCCTAACAGCTTATGCGAACCGCATTTCCTTCGGCAATCTCATGACCGGAGCCGCCACCGCTGCTTCGGGTTACTTTCACAAGCCGCTCGGCGATCTCACACCCGCCGAATGCGCGTTGCTCGCGGCATTGCCGCAGTCGCCGTCCCGTTTGAATCCGTTTCGCAGCTTGGAAGCCGTTTTGCCGCGTCAGCGCCGCATTCTCGATCACATGCACACGCTCGGTTGGCTCGATGACGAGCAGCATCGCGTCGCTTTGGATCAAAAAATCGTCCTGCAGCGCTTCAGCGGCGGTTTCGAGGCTCCGCATGCGGTGGAAATGCTGCGCGGAGAATCCAATGCCACCACGGTCCGCACCACGATTGATGCCATGCTTCAGCAGCAGGTCGAAACGATCATCGCACAGCGCTTGGAGTCGCTCAAAGATCGCCATGTCTCGCATGGAGCCGTTGTGGTCATCGAAAACGCCACGGGTGAGGTGCTCGCGCTCGCTGGATCACGCGATTTCTTCGCGAATGAAGGTGGCCAGATCAACGGCGCCTGGGCACCGCATTCCCCCGGCTCAGCGATGAAACCGTTCACTTATCTGATCGCTTTTGAACGCGGTGCCACGCCCGCGAGCATCGTCGCCGATCTCCCCATCGAGTTCGCCACCTCCTCCGGCACCTACAAGCCGGAGAATTTTTCAATGCGCAGTTTTGGGCCGATGACGTTCCGCTATGCGCTTGGCAACTCATTGAACATCTCCGCCGTGCGCGTGCTCGACTCCATCGGTGGAGCCGAAACACTGCTGCCGAAGCTGCGCGAACTTGGTTTCACCACGCTGAACGAAGACGCCGCGCACTACGGCCTCGGTCTCACCATCGGCAACGCCTCCGTGCGCCTCATCGAACTCGCCAACGCCTATGCCTGCCTCGCACGACTTGGCCGATTCAAGCCATGGACCTTGCGCAGTGATGCTCCCGCAACGGAAGAACGTCGCCTGCTCGGCGAAAACGAGAGCTGGCTCATCGCCGACATTCTCAGCGACAACCAGGCGCGCGAAATGGCTTTTGGCAGTTACTCCGTGCTGCGTCTGCCGTTCAAGTGCGCCGTCAAAACCGGCACCAGCTCCACGTTTCGCGACAACTGGACGCTCGGCTTCACGCGTGAGTTCACCGTCGGCGTCTGGGTCGGCAATTTCGACAACACGCCGATGCAGGACGTCAGCGGCATCACCGGCGCGGGGCCGATCTTCCGCGATGTAATGCTGCATCTGCATGAAAAACATCCCGCCACCTGGTTTGACCGCCCTGCGGCCATCACGCATGCCCGTATTGACCCGCGCACCGGCAAACGCCTCACACCGCAGACGCCGCCCTCGCGTTTGAGCCGCGAAGAGTTCTTCATCGCCGAGAAAATGCCGCCTGTGGCCCAGGCGAGCGATTACGACCAGCGTGGTCGCGCCATTCTGCCGCGTGAATACGCCGCGTGGATTCCCACCAGCGCCAACTGGCTCGGCGATCTCATCACCCTCGCCGAAACGGATGCGAAACCGGCGCTGCGCATCACCAATCCCATCCCCGGCACCGTCGTCATCCTCGATCCCGACATTCGCAACAACGGCAACCGCCTCCTCCTGCAAGCCACCGGCTCGGATCAACCGCGTTGGAGCTGCAAAACTCTCGAACTCCGCGCCGAAGCCAATCACACCTTCGCCATCCTCAAACCCGGCCGCCACGAGATCGAGTTGCGTGATGAAGTGAGCGGTTTGAGCGCGAAGACGTTTGTGATCGTGCAGGAAGAGTAGTTTGGTTCTAGCGAACAATTTCCAATGGGGTATTCGCCGATTCTCGACTTCCTCCGTAATATGCTTTTCTGCCTGCTTCAAATTTGAAAAACCACGTTCTAACAGGACTACCTATTGTGTCCGTTCCTGTAACTTTTACCAAACCAGAATCAGCGTGACTCCAAAGGAATGGTGTAATGTCTGAGCCAAACTGCTTCTCACCTTTGCCATTCTTGCTAAATCTCCAAGTTGTGCCCGCTGGTGATTGCCAAGTTTTATTCACAAAAAGCCTTTCTATTTCCTGCACTGTTTGAGGATCCGCACTCTTGACGATCTGGACTAATTCTTCCGCCTTTTTGAGCTCTTCAACCACCGATGCAACTTCGTTGAAGTTGTTCTGCTTATTATAGATCTCTACAAGTTTACGCAGCTCTTTAATGAATAACTCATCGATTGATTCTGTCGCCTTTTTGACCGCCTCTTGATATTTAGCTCTGGCCTCCTTGAGTTCGGTAGGATCTAGAGGTTCAACAGTCTTTTGAGACGATGGGGAAACAGCAAATCCCAAGCTTCCGAGTTCAAAAACTACTCCTTCTACCTCGGATGTTTTATTTTGCTTGGTGTACATTTCGACGAGCCGACGCAACTTTTTGACATAAGATGCAGTCAACGGATCTACCACACGCTTGCGTGCAGACTCGTAGTTAGTCTTCAATTCGGCCAGCTTGAGTGGTTGTGCATTCTGAGAGGAAAGAATACCCACTGAAAAGAAAAGCCAAAGGAGCACGCCATTAGAGCATTTTAAATAATACTATAGCCACAAGAGGTAAAATAACCCGCCGCATCTTTGGCTGTGATTTTTGAGAACGCGTGGCTGATGGCGTGATCGAGTTCTTCAGGTGTGCGCGCTTCGCTGCTGCGCAGTGAAGCTTTGATCTTGCTCCACATTTTCTCGATCGGATTGAGGTCCGGCGAGTAGGCTGGCAGGAACCTCACTTCGGCTCCCACCGCTTGAACCAGGGCGGCAACCTGGGGGCTTTTGTGCACTGCGAGGTTGTCCATCACCACGATGTCGCCTGGCTTGAGTGTCGGGCAGAGCACCTCCCCGAGGTAGGTCAGGAAGGCCGCTGTGTCGGCGGCTCCCGGCAGGTGCATGCAGGCGGTGGTGCCATCCAATCTGATGGAGGAGATCATGGTGGTGCTCTGCCAGCGTCCGCAAGGCGCTGCGGCGTGCAGTCGCTTGCCGCGCGGTGCTCTGCCCCGCAGCCGGGTCATGTTGGTCTTGGCTCCGCTCTCATCAAGGAAGACCAGCCGCCAGGGCTCTAGCCCGCCTTGCTTGCGCTGCCACCGCCGCCGCGCCTTGCGGACGTCTGCGCGATCTTGCTCGGCGGCGCGGAGCGTCTTTTTTTATATGTCAGCCCCATGTCCACGAGCACGTAGTGGATCGCGGGCAGCGTGCATTCCAGTCCCAGCGCTTCGCGCAGTTCGGCCAAGGTCATGTCGGGCTTGTGCTTGAGGTGCTTGCGCATGGCGATGCGATGCTCGGCGACGATGCGCTTTTTGCGTCCGGCGAGGTGATGCCGGGCCTTGATGCAGCCAGTCTTCTTGCGCTGCTGGAGCAGCTTCTTGACCATGCCGTGTGAGACTCCAAAGCGTCGAGCGATCTGTTCCTGGGTGCCTTCTCCTCGGTCGCAGGTGCTGACGATACGTTGACGCAAATCAAGGGATAGTGTGGCCATGCTCCCTTCTAACACTCCCTTGCCGCGTTTCTACATTATTATTTAAAATGCTCTAGGCAGCCAAGGATCACCGGGCCAGTTCCAGAAACGCTTTTTCCTCCTGCAACAGGCCTTCGGTGCGGATTTTTTCGGCGATTTGGTAGGCTTGGGAGACTTCGCCAGCAGCCACTGCCAGCAGACCGGCATAAACGGCTTTTTCACCCGTGGTGAGGTCCTGAATGTCCTGCACCTTGCGCAGAGCGGCGGCTGCCTTGGCCAGATCGTGCATCCGGTAGGCTTTCAAGGCTTCCAACAAATGGGCGGAGGCACTGCTGGCAGTGGCTCCGCCATCTGGCAGCGTGGTTTCGAGTTCCACCCCGCGCAGGAGGCGCAGGTAGTCGCGCCGGTTGGCATAGTGAACATCGTCCGGCCTCAGCCGCAGAAGCCTGCCGGCCAGGCTGGTCAGCAGTGAGGTGTCCTTCTGAATGACGGCCAGTTCCCAGCATTTCTCCAGCATCTGCACCTCGCGGGGGGAGCCGGGCTCTGCCAGAGCCTGGCAGGCCTGAAGCGCCAGATCCGTCATGTTCCAGGACTCGGCCAGAGTGGCTGCTCCCAGCAGCGCCAGTGTATTCTTTTCTGCGGCACCTTGCAGGATGGCTTCTTCCAGATGAGTGCGGGTTCCTTTATTGTCCGTGGGATTCAGGTTGCGTGCGGCCAGCGCTCTCCACCCTGCGGCCCGGGCGTTCGAAACTGGCAGTTTTTTTCCTTTTTTCAGCAGATCCAGCATCTCCTGCCACTTGTGTTGTTCACTCAAACCCTGCACCACCAAGGGAAAGAGATCGGGCGATTTTAGCAGGAGTTCCTCCGGAACAAGCTCCCTCACCTTGGTGTGCTCCTTCTCCCGAGCCAGCCACGCAGCCACTCGTGTCAAGAGGGCGGCTCCACCCTCCCGGTAGCGCTCGATTTCTGCCTCGATTCTTTTAGAACGCTGCTCTGGATCCAGACGCATGAGCGTGGAAACGATCATCAGCCGGTCGTCAGGTGTGATGTCGGGGTATGCCTCCGCCAGTTTCAGTAGTTGTTCCGCCTCGATCAGCGTCAGTTCAGTCCGTCGGCACAGCACTCTGACCGCTTCTAGCCCAGTCTGGCCCCCGTTTGAGGCCAGTTTCAAGAGACGCTCCAGGGCAGCGCGCTGGATTTCAGGAAAGGTGCCGTCCAGATCTCTCACCGCCTTGCGCAAGGCGATCTCCGGCTCGTCGGGAAAGAGCCGGAAGAGTTGTCGCTCGACCTCCCCCGCTTCGCTAAAATTGCCTTCTTTGCGGAGCAGGTCGATGTTTAGTTTCATCGCCATCAGGCTGGAACGCTGGGACGATGGGATGCGGTTCCAGGCCACTCTCGCCCTCTGAATATTCCCGTTGGCGAAATTTGCCCGGCTGAGCCACAGCACGTCATCTGGCTGTGTTTTTCCCGCCGACTCCAGCTTTTCAAGGACATCCGCCAGGAGCGCTGGCTCGATGGTGGTTTTTTTGAGGTATTCAGCGAGAAGCCGGAGGAACTCCGGTCTGCTGCGGTCGGCACCCTGCACTTTCTGGATTGCATTCAGGGCCTCTGGCAGATTCCCACCCTCCATGGCCTGCCAAGCCCTCGTCATGAAGTAATCAGGTCCACGCAGCCTGCCGAGATCAAACTTGTTCACCACCAGCCAGTTCATTCCCAAGAGCACCAGTCCGATCAGCACCCACACCAGGATGGCAAATTGGGACAGGCTGCCGCCTTTCTTGGGAATCAGGGATTCGACGTCGAATTCTGAGATCTCGGGTTTTGGTGGGGGCGGCGATTGCATGACAGTGTTAAAAATACCACAGGCGGCTCTAAATTGACACTTCGTTACAGGACTGGCAACAGCCTCTTCCCTCGCCGCCGGCTGAAACAATCATGGTCGCTCTGAAAAGGAAGGTGGCGAGAGGCGAACAAATTGTTTGTCCCCGACATTCCACGGTCAGAATTTCGCGTTGTCGCTGAACCGACGTTTGACCCTGCGGGAATCATTTTCTGGCCTTGTTAAAGAAAAATGTCCAACTTCCGCGAGGAAGCGCCAATACTTCATCGACTACCCATGGAACCCATCTCTCAGCGCAGCCCCGACGAAGAAGTCTTCCTGCGCCAGTTCATGGCGGCGGAGCAGGCGTTGCTGTGATCTTGCCTCGATAAAGCGGACAGGTGAGTTGTTAGTTGAGGGAGGCTTCGAAGTCTAGCGGTGACATGTAGCCGAGGGATGAATGCAGGCGTTTGGAGTTATAAAAGGTGGTGATGTAATCAAAGATCATGGTGATGGCGGCGGCG
>CANIBP010000061.1 GCA_947466075.1 Verrucomicrobiaceae bacterium | reverse complement strand
GGCTCACTCCCTCAACCAATACCCGGCGTCGTATCTCGTTCCATTGCTCCATATTCGTGAACATCCTCCTGGTTAAACCAGAGGTGCTGCACTTTTAAACCACCACGCCACCCGGCGCACCCGCCGCACTTTTTAACCGCGTTTTATACGCGGTAATCGCTGAGCTTGAAGCTGACGCCGTCCGCATCCTTGCCCTCGATCTCCGGCGCTTCGCAGCCGACCTGGAGATTCATCATCTCAAACAGCATCTTGAAGGCGAAGTCGGAGAGCTTGAAGCCCTGAATGGTGATGTCGGCGTAGTTGGCATTGAGTTGCTGAAAGTATTCCAGTGCCTTGTCCTTCGAGGCGGCGGCGGAAACACGGTCAGCGGAGGCGTCAAAGTTTTTGAAGTGTATCGCTCCGAGGGCATAAAGCGCCGCCGCTTTCTCCTCGGGATTCGTGTTCTTCTCGATCACGGCCTTGAGCACCGGCTCGGCGGGCAGGCCGTGGTATTCTAGCTGCTTCACCGACTCGGCGATGCCCTTGCTGCCAGCGAATGTGGTTCCAAGCATCTTCAGTGCCTCCTGGCCTTTTGGAAAACTCGCAGCGCCGGTCACGAGCCAGTTCACACCTTTCACAACATCCGGTTGATCCAGATTGGCCTGGACCAGCTTCATCATCTTTGTCGCATAGGCCTCAGCGCTTGGAATGCTTGAGCGAAACTTGTTTTTCTCTTCTTCGTTAGCTGCGGCGATGAGCTTCTGCGTGTTTGCACGCACGGAATTCTCGTACTCGTCAATGATTGCTCGAATTTCTGTGGCAAGCGGTGATACCGGAGACTGTGCCAAGAGTGTAGCAACGGACAGAAGTAAGAAGACGAATGATTTAATGGCGTGTTAACAAAGCGGACGACGTGTTCGATTTCGAAGCACCAGCATGCCTGCGGCAAGACAAAGCAGCAGACTGCCAGGCTCGGGAACCATCATGAAGGATGCATGGACATTGTCATAGAAGATGACCGAGGCACCGTAATTTTCGATATGTTGATTGAGAGTGAAGGTCTGTGCCGCAAGACCGGTGTCGGGTGCTTCGACGCGATATACCACCCCGTCCGTGAGTCCGGTCAGCGGGATGTTGAAGCCGCCAGCGCTGTTACTGAATCCACTCGCAACCAAGATACCTGTGGTGTCGTTGTAAACATTGACCGTCTCACCTGCAAGCCCTTCACCCGGCGTGTAAAAGGCGTCCGCAGCGATGGTGTCCTGATAAACTGTGCCAGTGAGGATCGCATCGGCGAAATAGTTTGAGCCATTAAAGCGAAACTGGGTCGCTAAATGCTGCGTCACGACATAGGGGCCGATGGCATCCAAATTAGTGCCTGGAATGGTGATGCTTTGAAAGCCAATGCCCATTTCTTTATAAACTGGATTTAACAGCACTTCACGATGCCCTGCGGGATTTTGAATGCCGTTGCCATAACCAGCCAGAGCGCCATTGCCATCACCCCAGTCGATCACAAAGCCCGCGTGGCCGTGGATGATCGTATTAGTCGAGGCAAATAAATTCTCCCCAACTTCGAGCCAGTTTGCACTGTAACCACCACTTTGCACTCGTTGGTCGAGACTCAAACCATCCAGCATATGCGACTGCTGATCGTTACTGACCATGCGATTTGAATATGTCGTGGCGGACGCATTCAGCGCACTGCTCCAGGCAACCGGTGGCGCAGCAACAAGCGTGGGAAACTGGATCGCGAGATCCGTGGCACTGGTGCCAAAAAAGTTCAGCGCGTTGGCTGTGTAGGCATCACTGGACTTCGGAGTTCCCCACACTCCGGGCGCTGAAAAGTTGACCAGTTTCTGCAATTCCGACTGTGGATCACTGCGAAATCGATTCGTCAGTTCGAGCCAATACTGCTGTTCCGCAGTTGGGTCTGCGGCAGTCACATTTCCCTGCGCGATAATCAACAACATCGAGCAGAGCATACAGCCATAGCACTGCCGCCACCAAAGTGGGGAGAAGGCAGTCGAAACAGATGCTGCGAAGGACATGATCAGTTAACTTATGGTAATTATACAATTCTGCCAACCTTGTTTCGGCGCATCCCAACGATACGATTCATTACTTTGCGCCACAAAGTTTCACTTGCATGATTCACTTTGGCGCGCAAAGTGATCCTCATGAGCACGACCGAAGCCGCTTTGGAAAACCTCCGCATCATCCGCTCCCTCATGGAAAAAGCGCACATCTACCGCGCCGTTTCCGCTCCGGCCGCGCTTACCGGCGGGATCTTGGCTCTCGGCGCTTGCATCTGGCCCGTGAGTCACGCTTTGGCAAAGAACACCGAAGCGGTGATGAGCGAAACGACCTTTCTCACGCTCTGGCTCGTCATTCTCGGCATCGCTTCCGCCTTGAACGTCCTCTTGCTCGCCAAGGAAGCCGCCAGCCGCAGCCAGCCGTTCGTCTCCGCAGGCATGCGCATGGCGCTGCGGGCCTTCGCGCCGCCCATGCTCGTCGGTGGCTGCGTCGGCATCGGTTTGATCGTCTTCCTGCACAATCTCACGCTCGCCGCCCTCATCTGGATTCTCTGCTACGGCCTCGCCTTGCTCAGCACCGCCAGCTTCTCACCACATTCCCTGCCCCGCCTCGGCTGGGCTTTTGTGATCACCGGCCTGCTGCTCTTCTTCGCGTGGGCCGCGAATCGCGACGTGGACCTCCTTTCCAGCGATGTGGCCCCAGCTTCGCTCGCCATGGGCATCACCTTCGGCCTGCTGCATGTCATTTATGCCCTCGCTGTCTTCTTCACCAAGAAACCTGCGGAGGTGCAGCCGAAATGATCGACTTCGATCAAATCGACAAGCTCATCCACGAAAAGGGCCGCCTCTCCATCATGACGCTGCTCTCCACGCGGGGCGAATGGGCCTTCCAGGATCTCAAAACCGAACTCGGCATGAGCGACGGCAACCTCATCTCCCACCTACGCACGCTCGGCACCGCCGGTTACCTGAAGGAAAACCGCGATGAGTCCGGCACTCGCCCCCGCACCAGCTACGAACTCACCGCTGCCGGCCGCAAGGCCTTCAAAGACTACGTCGAAGTCCTCGGTGAGATCGTCAAAGCCGCCCAGCAGAACTGATTTCCCTTCTTTTTGCCCATTCACTTTGTCCCACAAAGCCAACAACACCATGAACATCATCCTCGCTCAACATCACGGCATGTGCTTCGGCGTCCGCGACGCCCTGCGCACCACCCACACCGCCGCGCAACGCGCCCCTCTGACCATTCTCGGCCAGCTCGTTCACAATCTACTCGTCGATCGCCACCTCGCCGCCGTCGGCGCTCAACGTGGTGATCTCGACGACCTCTCCAGTTCATCAACGCATCAAGTCGCCATCACCGCCCACGGCGCATCCGACAAACATCGCCAAGCCTGGCAGAACGCTGGTCACAGCGTCATCGACACCACCTGCCCGCTCGTTAAAAAAGCCCACCACGCCCTCGCCACTCTCGTCAGCGATGGCTACCAGCCCGTCGTCATCGGCCAAAGCCAACACGTCGAAGTTCGCGGCCTCATCGGCGACTTTCCGCAAGCAGTCGTCGTGCTTGAAGAAGCCGATCTCGCGCAAATTCCCGCGCACCCTCGGCTCGGCATCGTCTCCCAGACCACGCAGCCCTTCGAAAACACGCTGCGACTCGTCGAGGCCATCAAGCGTCTACACCGCAGCTCCGAGGTGCGTTTCATCGACACCATTTGTCATCCCACCAAGCAGCGACAAACCGCCATGGACGACCTGATTCGCGATTGCGACCACATCGTTGTCATCGGCGGCCGCAACAGCAACAACACGCGCCAACTTGCCCAAAAAGCCCTCTCCCATGGCCTGCGCACGCTGCAAATCGAACGCCCCGAAGAACTCGATCCCGCGTGGTTCCGCGAGGCACGCAATGTCGGCGTCACCGCCGGCACCTCCACGCTCGATGAGACCGTGGACGCCGTCATGCAGCGCCTCCGCCAGATCGCCGCCGAACTACGCACCACACCCGTCCACGAATTTCTCCGCACCATGCTCCAAGCCGCCTAACCCAAACCCAACACCATCATGAACACGCAACACTGGATCAACCACTTCGAGGCCAACACCCGCCTCAATCGCGATTTGCAGCTCTCCACAGCTCCCTGCGAGCTTCCAGATCACGTCCGCACCGCCCTAGCTCACTCCATCGCCATCTTCCAGCTCGGCGAAAGCGGCGGTGGTACGCGTTTGCGCCGCTACACTCGCAGCATTGCCACCTTGGAAGCCCTGCGTGGCTATCAACGTGCCGTCGATCTCTTCGTCGCCGAAGAGCAAAGCCACGCCGCGCTTCTCGCACGCACCGTAGCTCATTTGCGAGGCAGCTTGCTCCAGAAACAATGGACCAACTCTATCTTCCGGTGGATGCGCGATCTCGTGAACCTCGAGTTCAACATCCAGGTGCTCCTCACCGCCGAACTCATCGCCGAGGTCTATTTCGGGCTCCTCGCTCTGCGTTGCAGCGATCCCGTCGTGCAAACCGTCGCCAAAAAACTCCTGCGCGATGAAATGGGCCACCTCTCCTTCCAGCGCGACTTCCTCTTCGAGCGTTTGAAGACGCTCACACCCGCCATGCAGCGGCTATGGCGCTGGCAATTCCAAGCCATCCACCTCGCCACCGCCGCCGTCGTCTCCTGGGACCACCGCGACTGCCTCCGAACTTTGAACGTCACTCCCGCTAACTTCCGCGCACGAGCCATTCGTTGTTGGGATAGTTTCCAATCAAGACTCGAACGCCGCCTGCGTGAATCCGAGACTCAAGCACGCCACGAACTTGCATCCACGCCGGGATATAGCCGCTCCAGCAGCGCCACCATGCAGTCGCCGGCCAGTTGATTCGTTTGGCGGGAAAGGACGGCGGGCTGCGTGTCTTTTTGCACGCCAGATTTCCAGAGATGATCCAGCGCATCCGCGTGCAGATCGGTCACGGCATCAACCGTCTCGCGCCAGTGCTGCGGCTGCTCGCTTTCTTTCCACTCGCCACGACCACGACCAAAATGGCAGACGGCGAGGTAAGTCAGAAACGCCAGCTTCACCTGCTCACGGAAATGCTCGCGCGACCAGCGCAGGCGTTGATCACTGCCACGCACGAGGTTGTAGCTGCGGATCAAGGCATAGGCACCAATTCCAGAGGCGATGCCACCGAGCAACGCACCGCCGCCAAAGGTCATGCCGCCGAGTTTGAGATCGGCAATGAGTCCACCCATCGCGCCGCCAGCGAAACTGCCCAGCACTCCCCAGATGTTCTCTGAAACGGCCTGTGGCAGATGAAAATGCTCACGTGCGACTTGACTGAGTTCGTGCTCGGCTTCGCCCTTCAAGCCATGCGCTTCGATGAGGTTGTTCGTCGTCTGCTCGATGCGATCCGCAAGCTGCGTGGCGAGTTTTTGCCGCGCATCATTGTACTCGCGGTTCAATTCATCGCGCTGCCAGCCCACGCGCTCCAGCAGCGTCTCGCTGCGCACATCCACGCCATCAAACAGCGCGGCGGTGAGCTGTTCGGAGATCAGGCGCACCGAGGTTTGAAACACGTTCACGTTCCGCTGTGCCCAGGCGCGTTTGATCTGCTGAAAGGTCGGAATCTTTGATCCTCCCATCAGCGGTGCCAGCGAGTCCATGAGCTTGTCCTCCTGCACCCAGCAGCGGGCGAAGGCATCCAGCGTCAGCACATCACGCACGATCTCAAACTGCTTCAAGTGCTCGCGCCACGATTCCAATTCCGCCGCTTCGAGCGCTGGACTGCCTTGCGTGCCAGTTTGATTGAGCAGCACGACAACCGGCTTCTCCACCCAACCGAGGATTTCCATCTCGGGGCCGATGTAACCCGCCGCCTCGGGCGGTTCAGCCGCATTGACGAGGTAAAGCACCACATCGGCCTCATCGCGCACGTTTTTGAGCGCCTGCTGACTGCACCACAGAGGCTTGTCGGTGATGCGATCCCAGGTCTGCGACAAAAACCACAGCACCGGGCTGCTTTCGCGTTTCAGGCGCTTCATCAGCCGTGCGCTGTCGCCAAAACCCGGCGTGTCCCACAGGCGCAGCATGAAGCCACCGGTCTCAAGCAGCGTGTGCGATTCGTTAAACAGCGTCACATGTGGAGCATCGCGCACCTCGCCCACATCACGGCGCAGCAGCGTACGGGCAAGCGTTGTCTTGCCAGCATTCGTGTGCGAAATCAGGCTCAGTGTGACGATGTCGGACACATCTCGTACGTTCAGTTCTCCATCCTGCTTATCAGGAGGACTGGCGGCTTTGGTTCTGGAGAAGAGAGCAGGCACGAGAGACAGAAACTTCGGAAACATTACGACACAGGTGGGTTTGCGCGTGCGGATTCTTTGCGCACGGCCACAATCACTTCAGATGCGAGACCTTCGACCATCTGCGACCACAACTGCTCGCGCCCGGCGATTTTTCCCGGCGACCAGCGTCCGGCGAGACTCGTGCCGTCCAGCAGCACGATCAATTCTGGCTCCGCATGCTTCGTGAGCAGGCGTTGCCGCACATCGGAGACCAGACGACGCTGCACCTCGGCCTCCGGTGTGGTCGCCATGTTGAAAAGCATCACCAGATTCGCCGACACCGGCTGCCATTCAGCCGCAAACTCATCCTCATCGCCCGCCGGGATACGCACATACTCTGCTCGTGCCATGCCGCCAAAGCGTCCGCGTATGCCGCGATCCCACACCTCGCGATGCGTAGGCGTGGGCTCCATCGCATGCACCAACACTTGGATGCGCTCGTTGCCACCTTCCACCGCCCGAATCAAGCCACGCAGATAGTTTCCCCAGTTCAACGAACGTGCGCTGCGCGTGATTCCCCGCCCACTACGCGCCGCACCGATACCAGCCAGCAGCAGGCGCGGTGCCACGATCAGCACCAGCATCGTTCCCGCATACAGATGAATCCACGGCAGCGCCGGAGCCGGTGTCGCCGCCTTGCCTGCCGTGCGATGCATGCCTTCGATCTGATCCAACGGCACCGGCTTGCGCAGCACGGTTGAAGCCGGCTTGAACAAGGTTTCAAAGAACGCACCCGCCTGATCCTTGCTCAGCAGTGTGCTCTCCCACACCGCGCGATACTCCCGCGACCAGCCACGCGCATACAGCGCCACCGCACCGCCGAGCGCCAGCATCGCCGCCGCCACATGCAGCCAAATGCGCAGGCGCATCTGCAACCGCCGCCAAGCCAGCGGCCACGCGAGTTCTTCAAAACGTGCGCGCACAACTGCAGCGACACCGCTTTCGACTTCCTTCGACGCCTTGCCGACACGCGAGATGCCATTCGCCAAAAATTCCGCCAGCCAGCCGCCGTGTCCCGCCACCGGCGACGCAGGCATCAGCTCAAACAGAATGCCCAGCACGATCACCACCGCGTTCCACGCCAGCAAACCGACCAGTGGCAATGCCAGCAGATTAAACTCGCTCGATTGGCCCAAGTCCGACAGCCAGTAGCCAGTGATCAGAACAAGAGCCCAGCCGATCAGCGCCCAAGACCAACGCCCCTGCGGCACGCGCAACAGTTCCAGCACGCGGATCAATTCTCCACGCCAGCCCACGGCCTCGCGCTCCAACCACTCGGCCCGTTTGTCCAGAAACGACTCGGAGCGTTCGTCCAGCGCATCGCCTTTGATCTCCTCAGAGGCCAGACCGGCCCGCGTGTGCGCCGTCGCCTCGCGACGACGCTCCGCGTTGACGAGAACGCCATCGGCATCGCCTTCTTCGAGTGCGCGCCATTTTAGCACGCGCTGCCAGTCTTTCCAATCCATGCGGGGGTTGTTTTGAGTACACTAAACGCAGCTTCGGCCGGATGCCAATCGCACGGTGAAAATCATGCCTTCGATTCCACCTCCAGCCGACCGGCGCTCATGCGCAGGTGCATCTGGCCCAGCATGGCCGCCTCGCTGCTGGAGTGGGTGACGTGCAAAACGGTGAGCGTATGTTCGGATTGCACTCGCTGGAGCAGCGAAACGGCCTCGGCACGCATGCTTTCATCCAGCGCAGAGAGCGGTTCATCGAGCAGCAGCAGCTTGGGCTGCGCCGCCAGCGCACGGGCCAAGGCCACGCGCTGCTTTTCACCACCGGAAAGCATGTCGGGCAGTCTATTGAGCAGCGGAGTAATGCCAAACTGCTCGGCGAGACGATCCACGCGTTGATTCAGCTCCTCCGGCGGCACGCCTCGAAGTTTCGGCGCGAAACCGATCTGCTCCCGCACGCGCAGGCCGGGAAACAGCGCCAGATCCTGCGGCACGTAGCCGATGCCACGCTCACGCGGCTCCAGATGCGTCACATCGACGCCATCCAGCAGCATGCGGCCGGAAGTTGGATGCCGCAGGCCGCAAAGGATCTCCAGCAGCGTGGTTTTGCCGCAGCCAGTCGATCCCATCAGCACAGCATAGGTGTTGGCTGGAATGGCGACCGTCACGTCCTCCAGGATCGTGCGGCCCGCGACCTTCCAGGTGAGTTGTTCGAGCTGAATCATACTTTTTCCCCCGTCGCACGCACGACCACCAGCACCAGCACGGCCAGCAGCACCATGAACAAACTCACCGCCACGGCGGCTTCGAGATTGCCCACGCTGAGCTCGAGCCAGACCGTTGTCGGCAGCACTTCCGTCTTCATGCGCGTGGCACCCGCGAAGACGAGGATTGGCCCAAATTCACCCAAACTTCGCGCCCAGGCGATACAAAATGCCGCCACCATGCCACGCCGTGCCGCCGGCAGCGCCACATGCCACAGCGCTTGAAATCGCGTGCAGCCCAAGGTGAGAGCCACATCCTCCGGTCGTGCGGAGAGATGCTGAAACGTCCCGCGCATCGTGCGAATCGCGAACGCGGCAGCCACGACGAATTGCGCCAGCACCACACCGCTGACTTGATAGGTGAAGGGAATCGCCAGCTCGATCAGCTTGCCAATGCGCGTTTGGAAAAAAATCAGCAAACACAGCCCCACCACCAGCGGCGGCAGGATGATCGGAATGTCCAGCGCCGCATCCAGCCACGATTTGCCGCGAAACTCCCGCCGCGACATCAAATAGCCTACTGGCACCGCCAGCAGCAGGGCAAACCCCGCCGCCAGCGAGCATGTCACGAGACTCAGCCAAGTCGCGTGCCGAATCTCCGGCGACATCAGCACCTTCAGCCACGATTCCGGCGTGCTATAGGATGCTGTGGCGCCAAGTAGTAGTGCCCAAAAAAGGAGATAAGCCGCCGTAATCAACGCCAGAACCAGCCAGCAGAGGTTGGAACGGTTGAGGCGCATAAAAAATCACCAAATGATGTCCTGCCCGATCTTCTCGTCGAGCCACTTGCGGAGCTTGTCGAGGCCTTCGCCGGTTTCGGCGGAGACGGGGTGGACTTTGATGCGTTTGAAGCGCTCTTTGAAGTGGACGAGGTTTTCGGCGGCTTCGGGGAGGTCGATCTTGTTGGCGAGGATGCACCAGGGGCGTTTGGCGAGTTCGTCGGAGTAGAGCGAGACTTCTTTGCGGACGATTTCGAGGTCGGCGACGGGATCGCGGCCTTCGGTGCCGGCGGTATCGACAACGAAGAGCAGTACGCGGCAGCGCATGATGTGGCGCAGGAAATCATGGCCGAGGCCGATGTTTTGATGCGCACCTTCGATCAAACCGGGGATGTCCGCCAGCGTGCCACGGCGCGAGGGGCCGAACTCGATGACGCCGACCATGGGTTGCAGCGTGGTGAAGGGATAGTTGGCGATCTTGGGCTTGGCGGCGCTGAGTTTGGAGAGCAGCGTGGATTTGCCTGCGTTCGGGGCACCGACGAAACCGGCATCGGCGATGCTGCGGAGTTCAAAGTGGAAGTCGCCTTCCTCACCGGGGGTGCCGGGGGTGAATTCGCGTGGAGCCTGATGGGTGGAGGTCTTGAAGTGGACATTTCCCTTGCCGCCTTTGCCGCCTTTGCACAGCACGTAGGTGGAGTTGGTCTCGGTGAGATCGGCCACGGGTTCGAAGCGCGTGACGAGTTCATCTGTGGCGTTGTCGTATTCCTGAGTGATGCGGCTGACGAGCGTGCCGGGCGGCACCTTGTAGGTGACGTCTTTGCCGCTGCGGCCGGTGCATTGCGTGGCACCGCCTTTGGCACCGTCTTCGGCGAGGAGGCGGTTATTGAAGACATAATTGCGCAGGCTGTCGGTGCTGGGATCGACGAGCAGAATCAAACTGCCGCCATTCCCCCCATCGCCGCCATCAGGGCCGCCTTTGGGACGAAATTTACCTCGGTGGAAGTGCGCACTGCCATCGCCGCCCTTTCCGGCACGCGCATGAACTTTGATCTGATCGACAAACATGGCTTCGACATAGCTGGAGAAGCGGGCAGGGGCAAGGGTTTAGCTTGCCGGGTGGTTTCAGCGCCCAGCCGCTTCCACTTCAGCGGACTCATTCGACGCAGCCGCAGGATAGAACAACTGCATGGCGCGGCGGATCTGCGGGCTTTTTTGGCTGGCCTCGTAGATGGCATCAGGAATGTGGCGGTATTTGGCGAGGAGGTGGTAGGCGCTGAGGGCTTCGAAGCCGGCATTGAGTGAGCCTTCCATGGGCAGGTAGCTGAGGCCATTGATGTCGAGATTTTCGACCATGCCCCAAGGCGGAAAGTAAGCGGCCTTTTCCATGCGTTCGAGCAGGCTATATATATCCGCTGTCTGCGGGTGCAGCGTGGCTGACATAAGAACGTAGTGCGGATGAATGAGCTTCTGATCGGGCAGATCGGTGCCACCGACGTAGTAGCCGTTTCCGGCCTGATTTTCTCCAGCGGAGAGACCGTAAATGCCATGGAGTGCTGCTTGGGACTTGGGCCAGCGTTTGGGTAAATAACCGCGCTGCGCTCCGAGCATGGCACGGCGCACGCTGAGCCAGCGCACGCCATCGTGCAGGTCAGGCTCGTCGCTATCGAAGTCGGGATGAAAGAGACTCTGCAACTCGGTGATGAATCCGGTGCCCTGCCAGGCCTTGCCGGGTGTGCGCATCGGCGGGGGGCGATGCTGGGGATTGGCGATGCCTTCCATGAGCATGACGAGCGCCGTTTCGCCACCCCAGTCCTGCCAGCCATGCTGTAGCAGCGTGAGACCATCGTCGTCAAAGCCATGCGATAGGTGTCCATCCGGCAAACGCATGAGATCATAGTCGATGCTGCGAAGTTGCTGCACAATGTCCTCAGCCACCGCAGGCACATCGAGCATCACGGCGGCCTGCAGCATGGACTGCGCGTAGATGGCCGTATCGACGGTGCTGTATTCGGTGCCTGGATGAATATGGTAGGCACCTTCATGCCGATGCACAAAGTGCGGCAGCAGCCCACGCCCAGTTTGGAGTTTTTTCACCACCTCATGGGTGTGCGTGAGCACCCAGCGGGCATAATCGGCAGACACGATACCGATCGAATCCTGTGCGGCAGCAGCCGTGGCCAGCACAAACATCCCAGTGGCAGAAACCGATTCAAAGGCTCCCTCCTCGATGTGGGCACGATCTCGCACAAAGCCGGTATCGATGGAATAACAGCGCGCGATTTTGGCATAGGAAGCAAGGAATGCGTAGGCATCCCAAGTCATCGGTGGAATCTCGACACCGAGAAAGAGGCCTGAGATTTTCACCTCAGAGCCTGGCTCAGCCGTCCACACGATGTTTTTACCATCACGCACAGACTCTGGAGCAATGGGATGCACAAACATGCGATACTGCGTTTCATTCAGCTCGATCATCTGCGTCCAGCGCACTTCTTGCGTGGGCGACTTGATCTCCAGCTTGATCTTGCCACGTCCAGCTGCCTCGATCATCACAGCACTCACTCTCGGCTGATACTTCGGCGTAATCTGCTCGGGATAGGGCCGCGTGAAGTCCATCACACGTTTCTCATTGCGAGCCTGTCCGGCTAGGCTGTGCCACATGCCTGCCCATGCATCGGGCTGCTGACTGAGATGCACCACGATTTCATCCGTGAGCCACTCGATCTCATGCTCCGCCTGTCCATGGAAGCCGAAGTCACTGCCGAGATGCGTGTAGCTGGTGAATGAGTTCAGGCGCTTCGTGCCAGCCGCGATCTGCTGCGTCTCATCACGGTGAATAAAATACTCCTGGACCGGCTGCCACACGAGGCGTGTGCCGGGCTGCGCCATCGCCTGCACGCAAAGCAATGCAGTGACGGCCCCAATGGTTGGAAGGAGACGCATGAAACCACTACGTTAGCGGCAAACCCAAGGATCCGCCACATTTGTAGCAATGAAAGTTAGCGCTGCGCTAACCTAAATCAGCGCTCCTCAATCGGCACAACCTTCTGGCCATATGGCTTGCCGATGTACTCGCTCAACGGGCGGAACAGGCGGTTTTCGCTCCACTGTTCCAGCACGTGGGCCGTCCAGCCACTCATACGAGCGATGGCGAAGATCGGCGTGAAGAGATCCGTTGGAATGCCAAGGCTGTAGTAAACAGTGGCGCTGTAGAAATCGACGTTCGCGTTGAGGCCTTTGCGCTCGCGCATGATCTCAGCGATGCGCTCGGACATCTGAATCCATTTCGACTCACCAAGCTGGCTGGTAAGCTGAATCGCCATCTCGCGGAGATGCGGCGCACGCGGATCGAGCACCTTATAAACACGGTGGCCAATGCCCATGATCTTTTTCTTCTGCGCGAGAGCGTCTTCGACCCAAGCATCCACTTTATCCGGGCTGCCGATCTCTTCGAGCATGTGGATCACTCCTTCATTGGCACCGCCATGCAGCGGGCCTTTGAGTGCACCGATGGCGGCGCTGATCGCGGAATACATGTCACTCAAAGTCGAGGCAACAACACGGGCAGTGAAGGTGCTGGCATTGAAGCCGTGCTCAGCATGCAGGATGTAGGCAACGTCGAGGGTCTTCTCGGCTTCCTTGCTCGGCACTTCGCCATTGATCAGATACAAAAAGTGAGCGGCTTCGCTCAGGTCCTTGCGCACTGGCGGCAAATCAAGTCCCTGGCGCGCACGGTGGTAGTAGGCAGCAATCACACCGATCTGTGAAGTCAGGCGGATGGCTGTGGCGAGATTTTCGCTGACTTCGATGTCATGGCGCTTCAAATCGTAGCAGCCAAGCATCGAAACGGCCGTGCGCATGATGTCGATGGGACGCGCTGTTTTGGGTGCCGTCTTGAGGAAATCAATCACGCCTTGTGGCAATTCACGCTCAGCACGCAGTGCGGTGGTCAGTTTGTCGAGTTCGACGCGGTTCGGCAGCTTGTTGTAGTAAAGAAGATAAACCACTTCCTCGTAACTGACTTTGACGAGTTCATTGATGTCGTAACCGCAGTAAAAGAGCACGCCTTCCGCTCCCTTGACTTCCCCGAGACGGGTTTCAGCAGCGACGATTCCTTCGAGACCTTTGGATACAACAGACATGGCAGTGGGCGTGGGGTTTGAGTGTTTGCTAGCAAATAGCGTGCACAAACTACGGCTCAACCAAAGACTCAGTTACAGACAAAGAAATCTTCCAATGGGGGTGTTCAGCATCCCCTGCGGACAGGAGGCAGTTTTTGCCTTGTGGATAGATCGTCGCTCGCCTAGCAAAGCAGATGGCAGAGCCATTTCGCCTACTATTCGTCTGCTTGGGCAACATCTGCCGCTCTCCTGCGGCGGAGGGGGTCATGCGTTCACTCGTTGAAGCAGAAGGTCTCGGCGAACGCATCGCCATCCGCTCTGCGGGCACCGGTGGCTGGCATGTGGGAAAACTTCCAGATCAACGCATGCGCAGCGCAGGGCAAAAACGGAGCTACGACCTCAGCAGTCGCGCCCGGCAGGTAAGCACGGACGATCTGCGCGACTACGACCTCGTGCTCGTCATGGATCAGCAAAATCTGCGCGACGTGCACTCCTATGACCCGAAATCTCAGTTCACCTCCAAAGTCCACCTCTTCTGCGAATTCTGTACGAAGCATCAAGAAACAGAGGTGCCTGATCCCTACTACGGTGGCGAGCAAGGCTTTGAACTCGTGCTTGATCTCCTTGAGGACGGTTGCCGCGGTGTGCTGCAGCACATTCGCTCAACCCTCGCGTAAAATCGCCTCCGCCACACGCATGCCATCCGCAGCGGCAGAAATGATGCCTCCCGCATAACCTGCGCCTTCTCCTGCGGGGTAAAATTGCTTCACGCTGATGCATTGCAGCGTCTGCGCATCGCGAGGAATACGGGCCGGAGCCGAACTGCGTGTTTCGACACCCGTGAGCACCGCGTCTTCGAGCGCAAAACCGGGCAGGCTCCTGTTGATGCGCGGGATCGCTTCTTGAATTGTATCCACGGTGTATTCTGGCAAACATTCGCGTAAATCCGTCCAGACAACGCCCGGCTCATAGGACGGCACCACCTTGCCCGGACCGGTAGAAGCGCGCCCTGCCAAGAAATCGCCCAGAAGCTGCGCTGGCGCATGATAATTGCTGCCACCGAGCACAAAAGCCTGGCGTTCGAGACTGCGCTGAAACTCGATGCCGCTCAACACATCGCCCGCAGGCATGTCTTCAGGCCGTACATCGACCATGAAGCCGCTGTTCGCATTCGCTTCCTCACGCGCGTAGCTGCTCATGCCATTCGTCACCACCATGCCGGGCTCCGAAGTAGCTGCGACCACGAGTCCTCCAGGGCACATGCAGAAACTGTAAGCCGCACGGCCCGTGCTGCAGTGCGCTACAAATTTATACGGCGCGGAGCCAAGCCGTGCATGCCCCACCCATTTGCCATAGAGCGTGCGATCGATCAGCTTCTGCGGATGCTCGATGCGCACGCCGATGGAGAACGGCTTCGCCTCAAATGGCACGCCTTGTCGATGCAGCATGTAAAAAGTGTCGCGCGAACTATGACCAATGCTGAAGATGAAGCGTGAACCTTCGATCGTTTCACCATCTGCGAGCGTCACCGCGCGCATCACACCGTCTTCGATCACCACATCCGCCACACGTGCGCCAAAACGCACCTCTCCACCGAGAGCGATGATTTCCTCGCGCACATGTCGCACGACTTTGATGAGTCGGTCCGTGCCAATGTGCGGCTTGCTCTTGATCAAAATGTCTTCGGGGGCCCCTGCCGCGACCATTTCACGCAGCAACCATGGAATGCGATGCTCGCGATCACGAATCTGCGTGTAGAGCTTGCCATCAGAAAAGGTTCCAGCACCACCTTCGCCGAACTGCACGTTCGATTCGGGGTTAAAATCCCAGCCACGACGCCAAAAGCCCGTCACATCACGCGCCCGATCACCCGCTGCCTTGCCACGCTCCAGTAGCAGCGGTTTAAGACCCGCACGCGCCAGCACCAACCCACAAAACAACCCGCACGGCCCCGTTCCCACGATCACCGGCCGCTCAGAGGCCGAACGCACCACATTTTGGGCAATTTCACGATAGGTCTCATCAGGAGCTGGGCCGATACGCGGATTACTACCAATGCGCTTCAGCACCCGCACCTCATCCTTCACTTCCACCAGCAGCGTGAAACTGAACTCCACATGGCCACGCCGCGCATCAATCGCCCGCTGCTTCACTTTGAGGCTGATCACCTCATCATCACGCACGGCGAGCAGTTTCAGCACCGCAGTGCGCAGATCATCATCACGATGATCGACAGGGAGAAGAACTTGGGAAAGTTGCAGCATGGTAGTGCAAGCGTCTCGCTTGCAGAACATGCAAATGCAAGCGGGACGCTTGCACTACTTCGTGTTCGCGGCCTTCTCCTGCGGCGGCGTGTGCCAGCCGAAGACCTTGTCACCATTGAAGAGCTTGTGATGCTCTGGCGTCATCCCGCCGTAATCGGCGATGGCACCCGCTTTCTCCACCGTGCCGACGCGCAGGTTCGCATACACGTCGCCTTCGTCGTAGAGCACATGCAGCGGATCATTGGTACTCAACTGCACGCCTTTGACCGGACGAACGACTGTGAATTTCCAAGTACTGTCGATGTGCTGGATGGAGCCCAGTTCGCGATAGATCAGTGCCTTTGGCACACTCTTGAGATCGTACTGGGCAACCTGATTCGCGCGCCATGGATCATAGGCTGGACTGCCCGGGTTGGTGTAATCTCCAGCCCAAAACATCTGATAAGGCGTGGGATCTGGCCTTGTGGCACGAATCTCAGCAGGCGACTGCGTGGCCGGGAATGCATGACGCACCGGCAGGGGATCGACGCGATCGGCAACTTTGCCCACGAGTGAGAACACATCACTGATACGGCCATAGGTGAAGAACTGGTGCGAGTCGATCAATTCGGAGGTGGAAACGCGCGTCTTTTTGACGGTGAGACGATGCTCGTTCGCATTCGAGAATAAATTGAAGCTCAATAGATAGTCCACATCCTTGTCCACCGTCGGTTCTTTACGCTGGGCATCTTTGGGTAGCACCAGTGTCTGAGTTCCGTTCTTCGTTTCCTCGGTGGTGAGGTTAAACACGCGCATCTGGCCACGCCGGAGCAGGTTCGTGCTCAGGCTGTCCGCCAGCGCCCGACCCAAATCAGGCCGCCGCGTGCCATCCACTGTCACATCTTCAGCATAGATCGCCACCTTGGGCCGCTCCGCACTTTTCACACTCCAATCGCCCTCAGCGTAAAGTCGCGAGGCGATGACGGTGCTCAAAAGTGCAATCAATGCAAAAACGTTATGTGAGATGTGCATGACCTGATTGGAGTTAATGCGATGCTAATGGTTCAAATTTTGCTTGGGAAGCAAAATCTCGGCCAATCTAAGCCCCGTTGGCTTCAAGGCTTTGCGTTCCTTTTTGTCATTTCTTCACCAACGCCCGCACTTCCACTGCGCCGATCGCTTGATGAAACACGATCTGGGTGCCAAGCTGTTGGCTCGATGAAGTCGCCTCGTTTTTGTTCTTTCGCACTGGCGGCGGATTTTCGAGCACGGTCTGAATTTCTGACACATGGCCAACGCAGTTGCCAAAGGCATCGATCAATGCTGATCCGCTCGAACCCGGCGCCCAGTCGAGCGTCGTCTCCAGCCATACCGGTTTCGGCACCTCCACATTTTGCGGTAAGTCTGCTGCTTCCTTTTTCCGTAGAAACGGACGTTTCACAAAGCGACTCACGATACCCTCGCTGAAATAGCCGCGCTTGCCACTTGGATCACTAAAACACCACACAGGATCGCCAGGACTTACATCAAGACCCAGTGGCAAAGGCGTGAGTGGTGCGTCAGTTTTGACGCGGATGATCGCACTGTCGGTGCCGGAGTTGCAGGCGAGCACTTCGGTGACAGGCAGCAGCACATCATCTTCGGTAGCGGCCACGAGCCAGCCTTCCTTCATGTCCGTTGGTGGCGCGATGACATGCGCGCATGTTGCCACGGCACCATCCGCCGTGATCGCGTAACCGCCCGCAAGGTCGAGATGCCATTTGTCACACTTCGAGCACAGAAAGTAAGCGCCCACGCGGATGTGCGAGAGCCGCGCCCGCTGCCAGCGTTCACGCGGTGCGAGTGGCTTGGTGTCTGCCGGAGGCAGCACGAGCGTGCAACTGACCTGCTTCGATTGCTCCAGCACCTTCGTCATCGATAGCAGCGCCGATGCCTCATGCAATTTCTTCGCCTGCGCCATCAGCGTTGCATTCGGACGAGCGCCGCGACCTTCGATGTAAACCGGCACACCTGGAGCCTGCGCATTGGCAATGCTGGCAGAAACCATTAGGCAATAAAGAACGCAGGCGAGTTTCATGATGAATTAGCCGATCTTGGCGGAGCCAAAGTGTCCACGCATTGCTTCGGGTATGAGGATGCTGCCATCTGCCTGCTGATACGTTTCAACGAGCGCGACAAACAAACGCGCCAGCGCCGTGCCGGAACCGTTCAGCGTGTGCGGGATGCGGTTTTTGCCGTTTTCGTCCTTGTAGCGCAGGTTCATGCGGCGGGCCTGGTAGTCGCCGAAGTTCGAGCAGCTCGACACTTCGAGGTAAGTCCCCTGCCCCGGTGCCCAGACCTCGATGTCATAGGTTTTGGCCGAGCCAAAGCCGATGTCGCCGGTGCAGAGTTCGATTACGCGGTAATGCAGACCAAGAAGTTGCAGTACCTTCTCCGCATTCGCCGTCAGGCTTTCGAGTTCGCCCATGCTGGTCTCCGGCGTGGTGATTTTCACCAACTCCACCTTATCAAACTGATGCATGCGGATGAGTCCGCGTGTGCCGAGCCCCGCACTGCCCGCTTCACGACGGAAACACGGCGTATAAGCCGCATACTGGATCGGCAGCTTTTCCAAGGGCACGATTTCATCGCGATGCAGATTCGTCACCGGCACTTCCGCCGTCGGGATGAGGTAAAGATTGTCCTCAGGGCTGTGATAGACCTGATCGCCAAATTTCGGCAGTTGCCCCGTGCCCTCAAGGCACTCCGGCTTCACCAGCAAGGGCGGGCTGATCTCCTCATAGCCATGCTGCGTTGTGTGCAGATCGAGCAGGAAGCTGATCAAGGCGCGTTCCAAGCGAGCACCCGCACCGCGATACACCACAAACGCACTGCCGGTGATTTTTACACCCGCTTCGAAATCCAGCATGCCCAGCGCTGCTCCCAGCACCGTGTGATCTTTGGGTTGAAATGCAAAATCAGGCTTCACACCCCACACACGCACCTCGGGGTTCTCCTCCGCAGTGCTGCCCACCGGACAAGCTTCATGCGGCAGGTTCGGAATGCTCAGCAGCAGATCGCGTTGACGAGCATCCGCCACATCGGCTTCACGGCCGATTTCTTCAATGCGGCCGCCGATGCCACGCACTTCAGTCTCGATAGCGCTGGTGTCCTGTCCGTTCTTTTTGGCAATGCCGATCTCCTTGCTGATGCGATTGCGGTCACTCTGCAATTTCTGCCGCTCCGTCTCCGCAGCACGGCGCTGCGTGTCGATTGCCAGCACTTCATCCACCAGGGACGCAAAGTCGCCGCTACGGCCGGCAAGGCGCTGTTTCACTTGGTCTGGGTTGTCGCGAATGAGTCGGATGTCGAGCATAGGCGGCGGAGGTTAGCGGGAGTGCGCGGCTTGTCGAGTGCGGGAAGGAGCATTGACAGCCTGAACTGCGGCCCGAACATCGCCGCGTGATCTACCTCGACTCCGCTGCCACCACACCGACCGATCCCGCGGTCGTCGAGGCGATGCTGCCGTTCTTGCGCGAGCACTTTGCCAATCCTTCCGCCAGCTACTCTGCCGCGCGCATGGTTCGGAAGGCGGTTCAAACTGCACGTGAGCAAGTAGCCAAACTCCTCGGCGCACATACCGACGAGATCGTGTTCACAAGCTGCGGCACTGAATCGATCAACACCGCCATCGCTTCCGTGCGTGCTTCATGGCCAGAAAAAACTGATCTCATCATCGCCGATACCGAACATGCTGCCACGCTCGAAGCCGCGAAGCGCTGGAACGGCCAAGTGATCCGTGTGCCAGTCAATCGCGATGGCATGATCGACCTCGATCAACTGCGAGCGCTGTTGCGTCCCGGCCATGCGGCGCTCGTTTCCATCCTGTGGGCGAACAACGAAACTGGCGTCATCGCTCCCATGCGTGAAATCACCGAGATCGCGCATGCCGCCGGTGCTTTGGTGCACGCAGACGCCGTGCAGACCGTCGGCAAGATCGAAATCGACCTGCGTAACGTGCAGGTCGATTTTCTAAGCCTCAGCGGCCACAAGTTTCATGCGCCGAAAGGCATAGGCGCGTTGTTCGTGAGCCAGCGTGTGCGCTTTGCACCGTTGCTCGTCGGGGGCGGTCAGGAAAGCAGTCGTCGTAGCGGCACCGAGAACGTGCCTGGTATCGTCGCCCTCGGCAAAGCCGCCAGCCTTTGCGGACAGCATGATCTCCAGCCTTTGCGTGATCATTTCGAGCAGCGTCTCATATCCGCATTACCCGAAAGCATCATTCATGGCGCACAAACACCCCGCCTGCCGAACATCACTAGCATCTGCTTCCCCGGCATCGACGCCGCCGGCATGCTCATCCTTCTCGATAAGGCTGGCATCGCCTGCTCCGCCGGTTCCGCTTGCCACAGCGCCGCGCTGCATCCCTCGCATGTCCTCGAAGCCATGGGCTTCGATGCCGCACATGCCGCCAGCACGCTGCGTTTTTCCTTCAGTCGCTTGAACACCCAAACCGAGACTGCAGCCGCCGCCGAGGCCGTCATCGAAGCCATTCACAAAATGCGCTCCGAGAGAGGTGGAAGCAGCGCCGTCATCATAAACTGACCGTGTCTGTTCGAACCTAACTTTGAACTTGTAACTTCAAACCTAAACCCTCCCTTTCCCAATGGCCCATCGATTCACCTGCACCGAGCGCGTTCAGTTTTCCGACACCGACATGGCCGGCATCGTCCATTTCTCCAATTTTTTCCGCTACATGGAGCGCGTGGAGCACGCCTTCTTCCGCAGCCTCGGCTTCTCCATCGTCGATCCACCAGTTGAGGGCGAAGAGCGCGTCGGCTGGCCCCGCGTTCATGCCTCCTGCGACTACATGGCTCCTTTGCGCTTCGAAGAGGAGTTTGAATGTGAACTGCTCATTGAGGAGGTCCGCAGCAAAGTCATCCGCCACATCATTCGCTTCTGGAAAAGCGATGGCACACTCGCTGCCGAAGGCCGCATCACCGCCGCCTGCGTCCGCAAAGACCCCACCACCGGCAAAATGAAAGCCATCGAGATTCCCCAGCGCTTCCGCGATAAGATCGAGGCCGCGCCGCATGAGCTGCTGAAGAGGCCGGATCGGAAGTGAACTAAGTTTGTCGCCAATCCATGCCTTCCGCGACCGTTCAACAGCAGATGCCTGTCACATCAACGGAAGTCTTTGCGCTGCTGCATGACTACTCCCGGCGTTTGGGGTGGGATTCACTTCTCAAAGAGGCACGACTCACGCAAGGGCACCAACAAGCCTGTGCTGGAGCCACTTCTCTCTGTGTAGGCAAACCGTGGTTCGGACTCATTGGCATCGAAACTCGCTACGTCACGTTCAAGCTCGGCGATATTGCCGCTGTGGAGATGATCAACCGTCCGCCATTCTTTGACCAGTTCGCCGCCTCGATCCGCCATCAAGACAATGCGAATGGCTCGCTGGTGGTTTATAAATTCAAGTTCGTCGCGAGACCCTGGTGCCTGCGTTGGACTCTTCATCCCCTCATGCTCATACAACTCAGGCGCGAAACTCAAAAGCGACTGCTGGCTCTGGCAGCTTTTCTTGACCACAAAAAGTGAACAAAGGCGTTGTGACAGGCGTTCTTCCACGGCAATTCATCGCTCCCCATTCCCACCCACCGTGAACTCCCAACCCAAAACTAAGAAAATGGAAACCTGGATTATTTATGCCCTTCTAACTGTGCTCTCCTGGGGCGTGTATGGCGTTATTTTGCATAAAGGCCGTGGCATGATGCCCATGGGGCCTGAAACGCCGAATGCAGGACTCAAAGCCTTCCTGTTTGTCTGCATCGCCTATGCGATCATCGGACTCATCGCCGCCATGGTGCTCAAGGCACGTGGCACGAACTGGAATTTCACAGGTGCTGAAGGCAGCGCCATCCCGGTGAGTCTCATCGCCGGTGTGGCAGGTGCGCTGGGTGCTTTCACCCTCGTTCTAGCACTTGGCGCTGCGGCACCGATTTATAAAGGCGCAGCCGCTGCGGCGGTGATGCCCATCGTCTTTGCGGGTGCGCCGATCATCAACACCATGGCTGCGATGTGGAAAGAACGTGAGCACATGGACTTCAAAAGTCTGCCGCCGTTATTCCTCGTCGGCTGCGTGATGGCTGCTGCAGGCGCTTTCCTCGTCGCCAAATACTCGCCCACCAACACCGGTGGTGCCGCCAAGCCAACAGCCGCTGCGAAACCGCACTGAAATGCCGCGCCTGTTACTCTTCGACATCGACGGCACACTCATTGACAGCAATGGCGCTGGCGGTGCGGCAATTCTCGATGCAGCAGAGGAGCACTTCGGCATTCAGCGCGATGCTTTGCCAGCACTGCAACTCGCCGGTTCCACGGATCCGGCGATCGCAATGGATGTGTTTCAACATGTGAACCGTGAACATCCACCGCAGGAAGTCACGGCCTTCCTCAATCTCTATCTCTCCCATCTTCAGCGCCGCTTGCAAGCCGCCGACTTCAGCGGCTTCACGCTTCCCGGCGTTATTGATCTGCTGCAATCATTGCGCAAGGAAAGCGCGGCACATCTCGGCCTGCTCACTGGCAACGTGCGCCGGGGAGCTGTAATCAAACTCACTCGCCATGGCATCAATGAGCATTTCATCGACGGCGGCTTTGGCAGCGATCACCATGACCGCAACAAACTCGGCCCAGTCGCCTTGGAGCGCATGCAGGAGGCTACGGGAGTGCGTTATGACATCTCCGATGTCATTGTCATCGGCGACACACCGAAGGACATCCGCTGCGCCGAAGCGTTCGGCGCGAAATGCCTCGCCGTCGCCACCGGACAGTATTCGGCCGATGAATTGAGCGCCCTGAATCCCTGGCGCACTGTTGATTCGTTTGCCGACGTGCCTGCGATCGTCGATCTGCTGCTGCAAGCCTGATCCGCCATGAGCAACACCACCGATGCCACACGCGCCATGCGGATCTCACTGGGCATTGGATTTCTCATGCTCGTGCTCAAAGTGGGCGCGTATGTGCTCACCGGCTCAGCAGCCATCTTGGGTGACGCCGCGGAGTCCGTCGTCCACGTCGCCGCCGTGATGTTCGCTTCCTTCAGCCTTGGCCTGCTGCACAAACCTGCGGACGACGACCACCCCTACGGACACAGCAAGATCGCCTTCTTCTCTGCTGGCATCGAGGGTGGCCTGATAATCGTCGCAGCGATTTTTATCATCTATGAATCCGTGCGTCGTTTGCTGCTGCACCTGCCACCATCCAATCTGGATCAAGGTCTAGCTCTCACCGCGCTAACCATCATCATCAACGCCGCGCTCGGAACTTACCTCATCCGCACCGGCAAACGCTCGGGCTCAATCATTCTCGAATCCAACGGCAAGCACGTGCTCACCGATGTGTGGACCAGTCTCGGTGCCATCGTGGGCCTCGGCCTCGTCGCCCTGACTGGCTGGCATAGCTGGGACTCCATCTGCGGTCTCATCATGGCTGCGAACATCATCTGGACTGGCTACGGACTCATGCGCCAAAGCGTCGGTGGCCTCATGGACAGCGCTGACCCCAAACTCAACGCATCACTTGATGCGGCTCTGCGCCGTGAAACCGAAAAACATGGCCTCAAGTTCCACGCCCTGCGTCATCGCGATGCCGGTGAAATGCACTACGTCGAAGTGCATCTCCTGTTCCCCGATGAAATCATGCTGCGAGATGCCCACCGGACCGCCACCGAGATCGAACACGCCGTTCAGGCCAGCGTGGCCAATCCCGTGCTCATCACCACGCACCTCGAATGTCTCGGTGATCACGATGAACTTCACCAGCACGGCGAAGCCAGCGATCCCAACTACAAACGTGCATGATCCCGCTCGACGCCAACACCCTGAACGATCCCACGCTGCCGTGGCAAGTCACGGTGCTGGATGAAATCGCTTCCACCAGCGACTGGCTCAAGCAAAACGCCGCCAACTTGCCCGTCGGCACCGTCGTCTTCACCGAATCACAAACTCAGGGCCGTGGCCGTCGCGACAACCGCTGGATCGCCCCGCGAGGGAAAGATTTGATGTTCTCAATGCTCCTGCGGCCTGAAGCACCGCTCGAACTCTGGCCACGCATCACCACCCTTGCCGCTCTCGCCATCTGCAAAGCCATCGAGGCCGAACTGCCGCTGCAGCCGCGCATCAAATGGCCAAACGACATCTACTTGAGCGACCAAAAGATCAGTGGCCTGCTCGCCGAGACCGTTTCAACGCGTGAAGGCATGCTGCTCGTGCTCGGCATCGGCTTGAACGTCAATGCTCGAGAATTTGCCCCTGACATCGTTGCCACCTCGCTGCTGAAAGAGTTGCAATCTCAGACGCTCAACGAACTGGAACGCAATAGTCTCGCTCATCGCTTGCTCACCGCCCTGCATGACGAATTTCAACATCTGACCGGTGAGTTCTACTCTGCGATTGCCGAAGTGCGTCAACGAAGCTGGCTCCTAGGCCGCCAAATCCGCGCCCGTACACCTCAAGGCGAGATGTTTGGACGTGTGCTCGATTTGAATGAGGAAGGCCACCTCATCCTGCAACTCAACGACGGCAGCACCCACACCCTGACCAGCGCCGAAGAGGTCCGCCGGGTGTAATTCCGCATTCGACATTCGTCATTCGTCATTAAAAGTGCGCGCCCCATGTTCCGCGCCGTTCTCACCTCCCGTCTCCAAGCCGCTTTCACCAGTGCTGGCATCGCTTTGCCCGAAGGCTTCGCCGTGTCCGTCGTCATCGCCTCCGACACGCGTTTTGGCGACTATCAGAGCAATGCGGCGATGACATTGGGTAAGCAGCTCAAGACCAACCCACGCGCTTTGGCGGAACAGATCAAAGTAGCGCTCCAAGTGGATGATCTTTGCGAAAAAATCACCGTGGACGGCCCCGGCTTCCTCAATTTCACACTCAGCGCGGCAGCACTCGGCCAGAAGCTCGGTCTCATCGTCAAAGACGACCATCTCGGCGTGCCGCCTGTCGAGAAATCGCAACGCATCGTGGTCGATTTCTCTGCGCCAAACATCGCCAAGCCGATGCATGTCGGCCACATTCGTAGCACGTTCATTGGCGACTGCCTTGCCCGCATCGCCCGCTTCATCGGCCACACCGTCATCACCGACAACCACATCGGCGACTGGGGCACGCAGTTCGGCATGATCCTGCACGGCTGGAAGACCATTCTCGATCACGCCGCGCTCGAAAAAGACCCGATTCATGAACTGGTGCGTGTTTACAAGAACGTGAACGCGCAGACGAAGGCTGACGAAGCGGTGCTAACTACTTGCCGCAATGAACTCGTGAAGCTTCAACAAGGCGATGCCGAAAACCTCGACATCTGGAAGCGCTGCGTGGCGCTCTCGCTCGATCAGCTTCGCACCATCTACGAGAAGCTCGATGTTCTCTTCGATCACTTCCTCGGCGAGAGCCATTACAACGACCAGCTCGCTCCACTCGTCGAGAATCTGCTCGCCAGCGGCATCGCCGAGATCAGCGATGGTGCCACCTGCGTGTTCTTCCGCGATGTGCCAGAACTCGCCGACAAGCCCTGTCTCATTCGCAAGAGCGACGGCGGCTTCCTTTATGCGACGACCGATCTCGCGACGATTGATCATCGCATCAACGCATGGCAGGCCGATGAAATCTGGTATGTCGTCGGTGCGCCGCAGGAGTTGCACTTCCGCCAGCTTTTCCAAGTCGCCAAGAAGCGCGGCCAGACCACCGTCATGCGTCACATCGCCTTCGGCAGCATCCTCGGCCAGGACGGCAAGATGTTCAAAACGCGTTCCGGCGAGAGCGTGGGCTTACTCGAAGTGCTCGATGAAGCCGTTGAACGCGCCGCTGTCGTAGTTGCCGAGCGTGAAGGCTTCTCCGATGACGAAAAAGCGCAGATCGCTCAAGTCATCGGCACCGGTGCCGTGAAATACGCCGAACTCAGCCAGCACCGCATGACCGACTACAAGTTCAGTTGGGACAAGATGCTCGCGCTGCAAGGCAACACCGCGCCCTACCTCATCAACGCCTACGTCCGCACCAAGAGCATCTTCCGCAAGTTGGATGGCGAAGTCACGTTGACGCCCGATTTGACGATCACCGATCCTGCCGAACGTGCGTTGGCGATGAAACTCGCCCAGTTCGCCGAAACCACGCACGACGTGCTCTTTGATCATCGCCCGAACCTGCTCGCCGGTTACCTCTACGAACTCGCCGACACCTACCACAGCTTCTACGAAGCCTGCAACGTGCTGCGTGCCGAAGGGGCCGTGCGTAACACGCGCCTCACGCTTTGCGATGCCACAAGTCGTATTTTGAAAACCGGCCTCGGCCTGCTGGGCATTCAGACGACGGAGCGGATGTAGCTCGCCTTTTGATCAATCTTCATTCATCTTTCTCACTCTTATGCCCGTCCCACTCCTCGACGTTAACGCTCAGAACCACCCTCTCGAATCCGAGCTTCAGGCCGCTTTCACCCAGGTGCTGAAGCATGGCCGGTTCATCATGGGGCCGGAGATGGAGACGTTTGAAAAGGAAATCGCAACCATGACAGGTGCGAAGCATGCGTTGTCCGTTTCCTCGGGCACGGATGCATTGTTGCTGGCGCTTATGGCGCTGAATATCCAGCCTGGTGATGAGGTGTTGTGCCCCGCCTTCACGTTTTTCGCCACAGCAGGAGCTGTTTCGCGACTTGGTGCGGTGCCGGTGTTCACGGATGTGTGCCCGATCTGTTTCAACATGGACGTGAACGACGCTCGGAAGAAGATCACGGCCAAAACCAAGGTCATCATGCCGGTGCATCTGTTTGGTCAATGCGCGGACATGGACCCGATCCTCGCGCTGGCGAAGGAACACGGCCTCAAGGTGATCGAGGACACCGCGCAATCCATCGGCGCGCAATACAAGGGCCGTCAGGCTGGTACGATGAGCGAATTCGGCACCTACAGCTTCTTCCCGAGCAAGAACCTCGGTGGTTTCGGCGACAGCGGCATGCTAGTGACGAATGACGACGAAATGGCCGAGTACGCCCGCGTGCTGCGCGTGCATGGCGGCAAGCCGAAGTATTACCATCACTACGTCGGCGGCAATTTCCGCATGGACACACTCCAATGCGCGCTGCTGAGCGTTAAAGTAAAGCGCTATGCCCAATACACGGCGGATCGTCAGCGCAACGCGACGCATTACATCACCGAGCTTAGCAAACTGAACGGCGTGGTGCAGGCCAATCCGGCGCACTGCAAGTGTGTGGCGACGCAAGATACTTGGTTGGCCGCTCAAAATGCCAAGATCGTGCTTCCCGTCAGTTACGAGCACAACTCGCACATCTGGAACCAGTTCACGCTGCGTGTGCTCGGCGGTAAACGCGATGCATTGCGTGACCATCTCGTGGCCAAGAAGATCGGCTGCGACATCTACTATCCTGTCACCCTCGACCAGCAGAAGTGTTTTGCGAATCTGCCCGCAAGCTCACTCAGCGGCTGCGATGTCTCGCATCGCGTTGCGGGCGAGGTGCTGAGTATTCCGATTTACGGCGAACTCACTGAGGCGCAGCGCAATGAAGTGATCGCGGCGATTGCTGAGTGGGTGGCCTGAAGAACGACAGACACTCTTGTCTGTCGAAGCAAAACGTTCGGCACGCCCAAAACCGACGGACAAGAGTGTCCGTCGTACTTGTCACAACTTCGGTGCCGCTGGAGGCGGAGTGACCGGAGCCGGTGGCGGTGTTGGAGTAGGTGCTGGTGATGCAGCGGGAGTTGGAACTGGCGCAGGTGTAGCAGCAGGCTGAGGAGCAGGCTGAGGAGCAGGCTGAGGAGCAGGCTGAGGAGCAGGGACGGCTGGCGTGACTGCGGCAGGAGCAGGCGGCGGCAGCATGGCTGGCGGAGCAATGGTGGCACCAATGCCGCCTTCGGCTGGCTTCAGATTGATCTGGGGCATGCCGGGAATGGCCGAAATCGGAGCGGCAGGTTTTGGCTCGACCTTCGGTGCTGGCGGCGGATCGACTTCCTTGGTTGGCAGCGCGGCGGCGATCCAGCCGATACGTTCCTGGCTGATGCTCTGGAATTCAGGCAGGTCGGGGAACTTCACCGCGAGATCTTCATAGACCTTTTTGGCGTCGTCAGCCTTGCCGTCGGCCCAGAGAAGATCGCCAAGGCGCACATGGGCAAGCGGAGCGGCTTCGCTGGAGGGGAACTCGCGTGTGATGCGTTCAAAAATAGCCTGAGCTTCCTTGTGATCACCCATGGCATCCAGTTTGGAGCCAAGGCCGAGCAATGCCTGCACCGCAAGCGGGTGGCTGGCATGCTTGGTGGTGAATTCCTTGAGTGCATCCACTGCGGAGGTCTTCTTATTTTGATCCCATAGCAAATCGGCCTTAGCCAACAACGCGTTAGCGGCGGCATTGGTGCCAGCGTAACGTGAGATGACCAGATCGCAATCTTCCACGGTCTTCACCGAGGTGAATGCCTCGGCGGCCTCGTTGGCCTTGAGAGTATTCTGGTGATGGATGAAGCCGTAGGCGATAAGCGAAACCACCAGGATGATGAACAACCAGACGAGCTTACGGAAGTTGTCCTCCAAGAATTTTTCTGCACCGGTGGCCGGAATTTCTTGGGAGAGCGTGTTGGAATCAGACATGCGATTGATGGCGAAAAATTAAGCGCCGACTTTGGCACGGGCTTCATCAGCCAGCGCAGTGGAGAGATAACGCTCACCGGTGGAGCAAGCGACGGTGACGATGAGTTTACCGGCATTCTCAGGACGCTTGGCGACTTCGATGGCAGCGCAAACGTTGGCGCCAGTGCTGATGCCGACGAGAATGCCTTCTTCTTTGGCAATGCGGCGGGCCATGGCGAAGGCGTCATCATTGCTGACCTTGATACACTCAACGATCTGCGGATTGCCGGCCGAATCTTTGAGGTGAAGGTTCGCAGGAACGAATCCAGCGCCGGTGCCCTGAATTTTGTGCGGTCCGGGCTGCACAGGCTGACCAGCAAGGGTCTGATTGATGACTGGCGAGGCTTCGGGCTCGACGGCGATGGCCTGGAAGCTTGCCTTGCGAGGTTTGAGCACTTCGGTGACGCCGGTGATCGTGCCACCCGTACCGACGGCGGCGACGAAGATGTCGATTTTGCCATCGGTATCGCTCCACAGCTCTTCAGCGGTGGTTTTCATGTGGATGGCCGGATTGGCGGGATTTTCAAACTGCTGCGGCATCCACGCGTTTGGCGTGCTGGCGACAAGTTCAGTGGCCTTGGCGATGGCACCTTTCATGCCCTGCGCACCCGGTGTGAGGACAAGGTCAGCACCCAAGAGCGCGAGCAGCGTGCGGCGTTCCATGGACATCGTTTCAGGCATCGTCAGGATGAGCTTGTAGCCCTTCGCTGCAGCGACAAACGCGAGCGCGATGCCGGTGTTGCCGCTGGTGGGTTCGATGATGACGGTGTCGGCTTTCAAAACGCCACTCTTCTCGGCGTCTTCGATCATGGCCATGCCGATACGGTCCTTCACGCTGCCGAGCGGATTGAAGAATTCACACTTCAAAGCAATCGTGGCGTTGAGGCCGGCGGTAACTTTGTTGAGCTTCACCAGCGGTGTTTTGCCGACGGTTTCGACGATGTTGTTGTAGATGCCCATGATGTTGCGAGGTTGACGTTTGTTGCGAGATTAATGCTGACCGCAGAATTCTTCGAAGCGGTCCATGCCGGCGTTGATGACATCGAGGCCAGTGGCGTAGCTGAAACGGATGGTGTGCTCGGCACCGAAGGCCAAGCCTGGAACGACGGAAACTTTCTGCTTACTGAGCAGCTTCTCACAGAAGTTCACGCTCTTGATCTGCATCGGCTCAATATCGACGAGGAAGTAGAAAGCGCCCATCGGCTCGACGACGCGGACGTTCTTAATATTACCGAGTCGGCCGAGCATGTATTGGCGGCGCACATCGAATTCGTCGCGCATGTCGCTGACGATCTGCTGATCCATCTGCAAGGCGGCCAGCGCACCGTACTGTGCAAAGGTGGTCGGATTGCTAGTGGTGTGGCTCTGGATCGTGTCGATGGCGTCAGCAATCTTCTTGGGAGCGGCGGTGTAACCGAGACGCCAGCCAGTCATCGCATAGGCTTTGGAGAAGCCGTTGATGGTGATGGTATGATCGTAAATTTCTTTGCTCAGCGAGGCGATGCTGACGTGCTCATGGCCGCCATAGACGAGTTTTTCGTAAATTTCGTCGGACAGGATCACGATGCCTTCTCCTGCGGCGATGTCGCCCAGCGCCTTGAGTTCATCCTTGGTGTACACAGAACCAGTCGGGTTGCCCGGAGTGTTCAGGATGATCATCTTCGTCATCGGGGACATGGCGTCCTCGAACTCGTCTGGAGTGAGCTTCCAGCCGTTTTCACGCTTCGTCTCAACGATGACCGGGATGCCGCCGACCAAGCGCACCATTTCCGGGTAGCTGGTCCAATATGGAGCCGGGATGATCACTTCGTCGCCGGGATTCACGACGGCGAGGATGGCGTTGTAGCAGGAGTGCTTGGCACCGCAGTTCACGCTGATCTGGGAGGCTTCATACTGCACGTTATTGTCCACCATGAGCTTGGAGGCCAGAGCTTCGCGCAGTTCGATGATGCCATTGCTCTCGGTGTAACGGGTTTTACCGGTGTTGAGCGCCTCAATGGCGGCGGCAATGATCGGAGCAGGCGTATTGAAGTCAGGCTCACCAGCGCCGAAGCTCAGCACGTCCACGCCCTGCTTTTTGAGCGCCTTCGCCTGGCTGGTGATGGACAGGGTCATTGAAGGGGCTACTTCGGCGATATTTTTGGCGATGAAATCCATGGTCTGGGAATGGTTGGGCGGGTGAAAAAACAGGGGGCCGCCTATAAAGGAGGGCCTGAGAAGTTTGTCAATCAATCCTCCCGCCACGAGCAAAGGGCGGCTTGTGCCATGCAGCGCGCCGCCTTAGTCATGCCAGACATGATTCCCGACCGCCAGCCGCCTTCCTCCCGTTCCCGCCAACCGACCGTTCCCATCCGTGGCATGGCGCTGGACGTCCTCGGCGAGTGGTCCGGCGGGGAGCGCTTCGCCGCCGACCTCATGGACCACATCCAGCGCGACAACGGCCTCAGCCTCCCAGACGCCGCCTTCCTGCGCGACATCGTGCTCACCACACTGCGGAATCTCTCCCTGCTCGACCACTGGATCGCCGTGATCACCGAGGACAAGCACCTCGACCACCGCAGCCGCTGGGGCCTGCGCATCGGCCTCTGCCAGGTCCTGATCCTTAAAGTATCCGAATACGCCGCCGTGAACGAAACCGTGGCCGCCACCGGTCGTGCCCGCAGCCTGATCAATGCCGTCCTGCGCCGTGCCTGCCGCGAATCCGCCGAGCTGCTGGCCATGGTTGACGGCCTGCCGCTCGAAACCCGCACCTCGCACCCCAAGTGGCTCATCGAGCATTGGCTCGGCCTCTTTGGCGAAGCCAAAACCACCGCCCTCTGCGAGTGGAATCAAGTCCCCGCCCCGATCTGCGCCCGCATCAATCGCCTCTACCCGCACCTGGACGCTCCGCAGGAAGATTTCATCGTCTGCGATCACCTTCCGCGTGAAGAATTGAGCGTCGGCAAGGTGTATATGCAGGACCCGAGCACCGCCATCGCGCCACGCCTTCTCGCTCCACAGCCCGGCCACCGCGTCCTCGATGCCTGTGCCGCGCCCGGCGGCAAAACCGCTCTGCTCGCCCAACTCATGGAAAATCAGGGCGAAATCATCGCCTGTGATGTCTCCCCGGGCCGTTTGCGTCGTCTGGACGGCAATTTGAACCGCCTCCACGTCGCCAACGCCCACATCGAAGAACACGACTGGTCAGAGACGCAAATCCCCGCCTTCGCCAAGCCCGGCTTTGACCGCATCCTGCTCGACGTCCCCTGCTCCAACACCGGCGTCATGCGCCGCCGCGTCGATGTCCGCTGGCGTTTGCAGCCCGATGACATCACCGCGCAGGTGCAAACCCAGACACAACTTCTCAAAAACTGCCTCCGCGTCCTCAAACCCGGTGGCATCCTCGTTTATAGCACCTGCAGCATCGAACCCGCCGAAAACGAGCAACTCGTCGCTAGCGTCCTCGAATACACGCCCGGCTTCGAACCCGTCAAACTCCGCCACAGCTTCCCGCCCGATGATCAAATGGACGGTGCCTTCGCTGCGGCGATCCGGCGAGCGTGAGAGCGCAGGGCACTCAAAGTTCACATGCACGGCCTGCATGCCACCATTCTCCACCAGCTCGGCCTCGATCACGAAAAACTCAACTTCCGCCACGCCGACCGGGATTCCCGCCTCACCGACGTGCATGGGCATGTGGTGAAGGAAATCATCGCTTAAAGTGGCACCTTCACGGGTAGCTCACCTGCACGCGGTAAAACTTCCGGGTCGAGGTCCCATCCAGGTCCGTCACCGTGCGGGTCTGGCCGTTGTCTTGGATGGTGGCACCGGTCAGCGTCTGCCAGCCATTCGCACTCAACGTCGTGCTGAATTGCACCGCGTAGGTGCGATCACTCAGCCGGGGACTGATCGTGATCGTATGGGTGCCACTGCCACCCACGTTGGTCAGCAGGCGTGAGGAGCGATCCGTCGGGATCAGGCCTGCGGTGTATTTAAGGAGGTTGTTTTGCCCGGTGCCGCTCGCATCCGCCGTGGGGGCGGCCAGCGGGTTGTTCTGGCCGAAGTGCTGCACCTGCCACGCATCCGGCAGGCCGTCAGCGGCATACAGGCCCAGATCATCGGTGCCCACGTTCACAATCGTCAGGCCCAGCGTGCCGTTCACCCCACGATAACTCCCCTGTACTGTCGCCGCCGTGTTTTGATACACGTTGGCCGCAGTCGCCAGGCCGCTGGTGTTAATGCTGGCGATTGGCCCGCTGACCACGCTCCAGTTCAAATCCGTGCCCAGCAGCACCGCCGTTGTCGCATCATCCAGCGTGGCCGTGGCGGCAAGCTGCCGCGTGGTATCTTCGTTCACCGTCGTCGGCGAAGCCGCCAGTTGCACGGCGCTCACTTCCGTAAGCTGGCCGACGTAGCCCGCCTTCAGCGTCTCCGCAGGCGCGGAAGCAGTGGCAATGCCACCCACTCCACCGACGTTGCCGTCATTCGTGTAGCTTGTGCCGGTATTTCGTGCGCCTCCGGCAGCGATGCTGTCGGTGGTGATGCAGTAGCTCGTGCTGGTACGCGGACCAGCATGAAGAGACAACACTAACGCAAAGTATAAAACCCAAAAACTGGTTAAATGCGCTCGCATGAGTAAAGTTATGGTTTGGCTACTCGAAATCCTGAGCTTATATCCTCACTTGTGACGCTAAGACCATTGCGAGTGGAAGATGCAATGTCGCTCGAACCGTGCGACCAAGAACCTCCACGCAACCCTCTAAATACGCCCCCAAGCTTTTGTTCAACTCTTTCGTAAACATTTCCACCTTGATCGAGCGTCCCATAAAAGCTCGTTGCTGATAAGTAGCTCCCGCAAGCGGCGATGTTGGCAACAACGTTCGAATAATTAGCTCCGTTGGCAATCGCAGCATTGGCTGCGGCAGCCGTAGGCGGTACATTTGAGCGCGTTGTGTAAAGCCAATAGCTATCGGCATCTCCACCCATGCTTGTCGGCTGGTAATAAGCCGCTTTATACCATTCGTTTTCGCTAGGAAGAAAAAATCGAGCGGCGGAATTACGCCCATTGGCACCATTCACAGAATCGCTCCCGGTGGTAATGCTACTAAGACCGGTTAAAGTATAGGCCCCTGATTCAGTCGTGCTCGAATCTTGCGGTCCTACAGGCATTCCGTTATGCAACCAATTACAATATCTGGCAGCATCAAACCAACTTACAAAAACAACGGGCTTGTTTCCCATGCTCGATTTAACTGCATATGTGTAGCCGCCAGATGTTCCGGACTGCACGATTCCGCCAGAGCCGCTGCTTGACATATTAGGATTATACAACGCATAAGTGTCGCTTAGGGCAACGCTATTCAAAAATGCGCTATACTCATCGTTAGTCACCTCGTGTTTTGCGATTTGGTAAGAGTAAGACACCGATCCGATTCCAGAGACCGACCCAGCGTTTAAAGAGTCGGCTGGATTGCTAATATCACCCACTCGAACAAAGCCAGGGCTTGGTGGTATGGGTGCAACAACTCCTTGAAGCGACGAGTCTAATTTGACCGTTGTTATCGATCCATCTGGGACGGATTCGGCAACGCTTGCCATCCCTGAATAGAACGCATAACCAACTGCGGCGATTCTTTGGTCCGGCGTAAAGAGTTGAAAGCCATTCACTCCGTCATTAAACCATACGCGCAAGCGCACATCGGTGTTGCTGAACACACTCCCAGGAATGGTGATCATGTTCGTTAGTGTTGTGTCGCCCAGCAGCACCGCATAAAGGCCCTTCGTCACGGTAAGCGTCAACGGCGCAGTCGGCTCGCTGCCCGCCGTGCTGGTGCCATTATTGCTCCAATAGGTCGTGTTCCCGCTGGCATTGACCAGCGCGAATTTGAACTGTCCGCTGCCCTCAAAATTCACGGTGCCAACGGCGACGCGCCCCTGGTAGCTGATGATCTGAGGCACCTGGGCGGACGAGACGACCGCCATGAGCAGCGAGACAAGAAGTAGTGATCGAAAACGCATGTTCATACAGTGGGAGTGTCTAGCTTGTTTGCAGATGCTGCGGCAGCAGCCCTCATGGCCTCGCGCTCCTTGGCTTTGAGTTTCCGGCCCTTGGCCTCAACTTCATGGCGCTTGATGGTGATTCTGTGCATCCAATTGGGCGAAATTGGATCCATCTCGTAATCACATTCGATGAGCAGCCGAAGCTCGGCGAAATCCAGTTGTGCCTTGCCGCCAATATCCTTCCAAGCGGCTTCGAAGGCTGCTCTTTGCATGTTGGTCTTGATGCCGTCGCACCAAAACGCCCACGTCTGCTCACTGATGCGGCCCACCTCGCGAAGAAAAATTTGCCCGTTGGTCAGGTCAAAGTAGCGATAAAACTCGTCCTGGGCTCTGGCTTTTTCCCTCGCCGTCAATTCCTCCGAGAACGGATAGTCGTAGAATACCTTGGTCGGAAATCTAGAGGCGAGTTCGCGGTATTCCTTCGCCATGGTGTCCTCAAAGGAGGTCTCGGCCTGCCGTCGTGTCTGCCATAGCTGGTAAGCGGCAATGCCGATGCCGACAACGGCAGCACAATGGGCGAAGATTTCAAAAAATTTGAAAACTAACATGCTGGAGTTTGGAGGGGAGGATTGCGGATAGACGAGAGCTTCGAACAAGACAGGGGACTGTATGCCCCCTGTCTTTGAAACAGATCTTCACCCGCCCACCGTGACCTCCACGGTGTTGCTCCACTGGCCCACCTGGGCATCGCCCACGCGGTAGATGGCGCGGTATTTCCACTTCGTCGGCGTGGCTGGCAGCGGGTAGGAGTCGGTGTAGTTCGGCGTGGTGTCGTAGGTCAGGAAGACCCAGCCTTTGCCGTCGCCGCGGTCCACCTGGATTTCCAGCATGTCGAGGAAGGCGCTGAAGCCCTGCCAGCCCCAGGCGATGAAGACGGCATTCCCGATGATGGATAGCTCCAGGATGGCCTGGATGATGGCGAGGTCCGGGCCGGTCTGCATGGTGCCTTCGATGCCGAGGGCCTGACCGATGGTGGGGGTGTAGTTCTTGCTGGCCTTGAGACGCTTCACCAGCTCACGGAAGCGGCGCACGATGCCAGCCGGCACCGCAGCGGGGAAGTCGGCGGGCAGCACGGGGACGATCTGGCCGGCGGGGGCGTTGTCGCCGCCGTCGCGCTCGTAGTTTTTCTCGGCGGTCCAACCTTGCGCGGCATTCTGCATGTTGCCGCAGAAGTCCACGATGGCACGGAAGCGGGTGGCATCGGCGGCCTGCTGCACGATGTCGGGGTCATTGGCGGCAATGCCAAGCGTGGCCAGATGCTGGCCGACGTTGTCACGAAAGAGGACGAACAGGCTGGCTTTGCCATTGTCGTCCGTGGGCATGAAGTCTGATTTAGGCATGGTGTGTTTCTTGGGTTTCTGGGTTGGAGCAGAAAGGATCTGGCCGGGGTAAGGCTGGAATCCCGGATCTCCGGGTTCCAGATAGACGCCCTGGCCGTTGACGAATTTGAGGTTCGGATCGTCGAACGTGAATGGAGTGCCGGTGAAGGGATTGATGGCATCGAAATGGAGCGGTTTCATGGCTGGCCGGGGGCTGCGCGGTGCGCTGGAGGGTCCAAATGTGGCCTGGAGGCGGCAAAACCGCGCCAAGCAGGCCTGCCACGGTGCGCTGGGATGGCTGCGCGGCACGCTGGCGTGACGCCACCATGCGCTGGGGCCGCTGCACGGCACCGTGGAACGGCTGCGCGGTGCGCTGGCGGCTTCCTTTTGATCGCATTTCAGGACGGCAACGCACCAAGCAGGCCTCGCGCGGTGCGCTGGAGCCATGCTGCGGTATCGCTGAATCACTGCGCGGTGCCGGGCGGGGACTCCAGCGTATCGCTAAATGGCCGCAGCTCATCGCGCCATCCCTCCCGAGAATGCTCCGACGGCCCCTTGCCATGCCCCCGTTCTGTGCGGGTGCGCCAATTTTAGCCGTGGAGCCGTGGAGCCGTGGAGCCGTGGAGCCGTGGAGCCGTGGAGCCGTGGAGCCGTGGAGCCGTGGAGCCGTGGAGCCGTGGCGCCGTGGAGCCGTGGAGCCGTGGAGCCGTGGAG
>CANIBP010000060.1 GCA_947466075.1 Verrucomicrobiaceae bacterium | reverse complement strand
CCTCAACCAATACCCGGCGTCGTATCTCGTTCCATTGCTCCATATTCGTGAACATCCTCCTGGTTAAACCAGAGGTGCTGCACTTTTAAACCACCACGCCACCCGGCGCACCCGCCGCACTTTTTAACCGCGTTTTATAACCCAACGACAAGTTCCAACTCTACAACCTCCGCACCGATCCCGGCGAGGCCACGAATGTCTTTGCGCAAGAGCCGGACAAAGCCAAAGAACTCTTCGCAGCACTCAAGGCGGACATCGCACGCGGACGCAGCCGTTAATTACCAACATACTTTCTCACTAAAACGATGAAAATCACCCTGCTCCTTATCCTCCTTTCAACCACGCTGCACGCCACGGAGTTCTTCGTGAACAAACAAGGCCTCGACTCGAATGCGGGCACGAGTCGCGCGGCGGCGTTTCTCACGATTCAGAAAGGCGTGGATGCTTTGCAGCCGGGAGACACGCTTTCCATCGGGCGCGGCGAGTATGCGGAGGCGGTCGCGAGGAAAGGGCTCGGCAGTGCGGAGAAGGAGACGTTCATTCGTGCGGAGATGCGGGGCACGGTGCTGCTGCGCGGGGATGTCGATGCGCGGGTGTTCAAGCCGGTGCCGGGGACGCGGCAGACTTTCGTGGCGGATTTCACAGGCGATGTGGAGGCGGTGTATGAAGTGGACACGCTGAAGCGGCTCGGTGCCCAGGCCACGCGGGCGGAGGTGGAGTTTCAGCCGGGCAGCTCCTTCCATGATGCGGCGTCGGCAAAGCTCTATGTCTCCAGCACGGACCTGCGTCCGGCGGATCAGCATCGCTACAGCATTCCCGTGGCGGGAGCGCATGGGTTGATGCTGGAGCAGCCGAAACGCGTGGTGTTGGATGGCATCGCAGCGCGGGGTTTTGAGAAGGCGGTGATGCAGACGTGGCACACGGAGTCAGGCACCTGGGGGATCGTTTTGAAGGAGGCGAAGGATTGCGTGATTCGCCACTGCACAGCCTTCCTCAATGGCGGTGGCATCCTCACGCGCAGCGAAAAGGAAGGCGGCAACTTGATCGAAGACTGCGTCGCCTACGGCAACATCTCGCCGCATGGTTTTGAATGTGGCGGCGTGGTCAGCGTCGCTGTCCGCAATGACACGCTGCGTCGCTGCGTGGCCTACAAATGCGGCGTCGGCGTGCGACTTTATGGTGGTGAAGGCTACGGTCTCATCGAGAAATCCATGGGCTGGGGCAATTTGCTCGATCTCGGCATCAAGGGTGGGAAAATGGGTGAAATCTCCGACGTGCGCGACTGCGTGGCGCTGAGTTATCTGCCATCGCATCGGGAGGTGGTGCGCTCGATCATTGGCTTCAAGAACATCAACTTGGACGATGTGAAGGCGGGCACGGACACGTCGATTCGCTTGAATTTCGAGCGTGTGAATCGGGAGAAGGAATTCGCCGACCCGCTCAACTTCGACTTCCGACTGCAAGCGACTTCCACGATGCGCGGCAGTGCGCCTGACAAGAGTGATCGCGGGCCATTACCGTATCAGGCAAATGTCTTTTTCGTGAAGCCGGATGGTGACGATGCGGCCGATGGTCTCTCGGTGAAGGCTGCGTGGAAGACGCTGGCACGAGCGGCGAAGGAGTTGCGCTCTGGCGACACAGTTTACTTTGAGCAAGGCGTGTATGATGGCGATGTCACCATCAAGGGCGGCAAGGCAGGTGCCGAGCCGATCTCATGGCGCGCCCGTGGCACGGCGCGAGTCTTGATGCCGGGCGCGATCCAAGTGGACGGCAGTCACGGCATCGAGTTTGAGCGGCTGAACTTCGCCAGCACCGTCAGCGTCACCGCGAGTGAGAAGGTGCGCTTCAACAACTGCCGCTTCTTCGCGAAGGACAAGGCGTTGCACGCGAGCCAGTGCGCGAGATTGGCGATCACTCACAGCGAGTTCACGCGCTTTGCACAGGCGGGTGTGCAACTCGATGGCTGCACGGGTGTGGAACTGAGCAGCAATGTCTATGACAACCGGCGAGGCCCGGCGGTCGCGTTTCGCAGTGCCGCAGAAGCGACGTCGGCACTTCGATACAGCGACTACAACAGCTACGCCGACGCCAGCAAGGCGTGGATGGCAGGTGATAAGGCGATCTCGCTGACGGATGCGCGGAAGACATCGCAGGACATCTACGCTCGTGAGTTGCAGCCCGTCCTTGCGATGCGCGATGGCATTCCTGAAGTGACGGATCGCATCGCACTCGCCGCCGGTGGAGCCTTGGGCAAGAGCCTGGGCATTCACCAGGATCTCATGTCGAACACGCTGAGTATGACGGCGCCAACGCTGCACTCCGTCACCGCCACCACGGCAAACATCGAGTGGCAGATGTCGCGCGGCTCCGTGTCCGGCATCGCGTGGGGCGAGACTCCCGCCTGTGAGACCCAGGGCAGTTACAAGGTCACCAACAATGACGATACCTTCCGCAGCTTCAGCCTCACCGGCTTGAAGCCCGGCGCGACTTATTACTTCAAACTCACCTCCGCCAAGCTCATCTACCCGCTGGATGATCAAGGCCCGGGCGATGTGGTGGACCCGAAGTATGAAGCCATCACGTTCACGACGAAGGCCGCCGACTCAGCACCGCGGACGCTCTATGTCGCCCCCGACGGAAGCGATGTGGCGACGGGCCTGGAGCGCGGGAGCGCCTGGCGTTCCATCGCTCATGCCGCATCGCAGGCACTGCCTGGAGACACGGTGCTAGTCGCGGGCGGCACTTACATTGAAAAAGTCCGCGTGCGCACCACGGGCACTGAAGGACGCCCGATCCAGTTCAAGAGCATCCCAGGTGAAAAAGTCATCCTCGATGGCAGCGGCAGACGCATCGAGACCGCGTTCGTCATCAACGGCAAAAGCCACATCGCGGTGGACGGCTTCTATTTTCGAGACTTCCGCATGGGCGGCCAGGGCAACGTCTCGCAGCGCGTGATCAATGTGAATCAAAGCAGCCACATCACACTGCGCCGCCTGCTGTGGGATGGACGCGGCGCGGGCTACTCCGGCGGCTTGCTCATGGGCGCGGACAGCAGCGACGTGCTCGTGTCGAACTGCGTGATGATACGCGGCTCCGACGGCATGGAGGTGACCAGTTGTCCCGGCTTCCGCGTCGAGCACTGCGTCTTCATCAGCCACATGATCGAGGCCGTGAAGCTCGGCACGCCCGCGAAGCTGAGCAGCAACATCATCTGCGACAGCAGCGCCTTCAAAGCGAAGAACAACATCCACTTCATGTCCTTCGGCAATCAGGACGCCATCGTGGATCGCAACAACTGCTACTTCCTCCGCGTCCCTGAAACCCAACGCACGCTCTACTGGATTCTCAACTTCAAGGAAGACGGCAAGGTCCTCGGCCATACGCGCATGACCTTGCCCGAATACAAAAAACGCGTCGCCCCCACCGACTCCATCGTGCTCGATCCCCAGTTCGCGATCTTCCAGCGCCTCGACCCCGCCAAGGTGCCCGCGTTCCCCATCGACCAGTTCGTGGACACCAAAGTCCCGCTCGATTTCCCCGACCTCTTCGCCACCAATCCCGAAGTCGTAAAACGCGGCATGGGCCTGCAACCGGAAGCGTTCGTGGACATGATCAAAAAGTAGAAAGCGCCCACCATGAAATCCACGCTCACAATTGTCACCGCCCTGCTGCTCGCACCGCTGGCCGCGCTCCACGGCTCCGCGCCGACTGCGCCGATGCTGAATCTCCCCGGCACAGACGGCGATCCGTCGAAGGTGAAGTTTGCCCGGCTGCCCTTGCTCAAAGGCACTCACGCCGTCGTCTGCCCGCCGGACGAGCAGTGGAAGTTTCAACTGCACAACTATCTGCTGCATCATGGAGGAAAGTTTTGGTGCATGTGGAGTGCCGGGCCAAAGATTGAGGACTGGCCGACGCAGCATGTTCGCTTTGCCACGAGTGATGATGGGTTGAAGTGGAGTGCGCCCAAGATGCTGACGCGCGAGCCCGCCGAGGGTCACGGCTTCTATGCCCGCGACTTCTGGGTGCGCGATGGCGAGTTGCTCGGCTTGACTTCGAGCTTCAAGGGCCACGGTGGATTTGGGCCGGACCGGGACATGAACCTCCTCGCCTACGTTTGGGACGAGCCGAGCAACACTTGGAGGGAGAAGGGCACGGTCTTCAAGAATGCGATCAACAACTTCGCGCCGCAGAAGCTCTCGACGGGCGACTGGATCACGACGCGGCGCGACTCGGGTTTCAATGTCTCCATGCTCATCGGCGGCACGAAGTCGCTGAGCGACTGGCGTGTGGTGCCCGTGGTGGACAAACAGGCCAGCAGCGCCAGCACCGGCCTCAGTCCCGATGAACCGATTTGCTGGGAGCAGCCGGACGGATTGCTCGTGGCCGTCTTTCGCGACAACGGCACCTCGGACCGCCTGTTCCACGCGTTCTCGCATGACCACGGACAAACTTGGAGCGCGCCGGTAAAGACGGATTATCCGAACGCCAAGAGCAAGATCTTCTCGTTGCTCACCAGCCGTGGCTATCGCGTGCTCATTTCCAATGCCAACACGACCATGCGTCGTCGCGAACTGTATCTGGCGATCTCCGAGGACGGTCTGAGCTTCACCCGCATGGCGCGGCTCGACATCCCGACGTCGTTCAACGACTCGCTGGCCTACCCGCACGCCATCGAGCACGACGGCCAGTTGTGGATCGCCTTCTCACGCAATAAATCGACCACGGAACTCTTCAAGGTGCCGCTGGATGAATTGGAAAAGCTGCGGGCAACGAAATGAATGATCGAGTCGCAACCACGAACACATGAAACCCATCTTTACATTGCTCACCGCCCTGCTGCTCGCGCCACTGGTCGCGCTGCAAGCCGTCGAGCCACCACACATCCTCATCCGCGAGGCGTTGCAGTTTGAGAACATCGGCGACAGCGGGCGGGTGCCGGGGACGATCCGGTTGCTTTATAAGCATTTGCCGGATGCGACGGTCACACTTTGGCCGTGGCAGCTTCATGAGCGCGAGCGGGAGATGCTGATGCGCGCTTTTCCGACGCTGCGCATCGCAGAGGGCGAGGTGGATGAGGCGGGGAAGGCTTCGACGCCGGCGCTGGCGGAGGCGTGGAAGGACGCAGACATCTTCATCACTCCGGCGCGTCATGCGAAGACGTTTCAGACTTGGGCAAAGACGGGCAGGCCGTATGGCTTCTTTGGCTCGTCGTTCGATCCGGTGTCGAATCGCAAAGACCGTCCGCAGGGCGATACGTTGGATGAACTGCAAAAGGTCGTCGCCGCGCTGCCGCCGGATCATTTCGATGGCTTGTTCAAGCATCGTGAGGTGTATGACGGCGCAGCTTTCCTCTTCGCCCGCGACACGCTCTCGCTGCAATACTTGAAAGGCCAAAAGTTGCACACGCCCGTGCTGGAGTTCGGCCTGGACGGCACGTTTGGCATCGCGGTGCGGGATGAAAAGCGGGCGCAGGACTGGCTGCGGCGCATCGGCGTGGAGGAGGGAAAGTTCATCTGCGTGCTGCCGCGTCTGCGCTACACGCCCTACTATCGCGTGAAGAATCTGCCGCGCGACGCGGGCGACTACGAGATCGATGCGATCAATGCCGAGCACGCCGCCCGCGATCACGCGCCGCTGCGCGACCTCATCACGCTCTGGGTGCGTGAGACCGGGCTGAAGGTCATCCTTTGTCCCGAGATGACTTATGAGATCGCGGTGGCGAAGGAGCATCTCTTTGATCCGCTGCCCGCCGACGTGAAAGCGAACGTCATCTGGCGCGACACCTTCTGGCTCGCCGACGAAGCCGCGTCCGTCTATGCCCGCGCTGTCGCTGTAGTAAGCGCGGAGTGTCACTCGCCCATCATCGCCCTCTCCCAAGGCACGCCCGCCTTATACGTGCGCAATCCTGCGGACACCGTGAAAGCGCAGATGTTCCGCGACATCGGCCTGACCGATTGGGTCTTCGAGAGCAACCAAACCACCGGCCAGGAGCTCTGGGAAATGCTCAAGCCGCTCCACGAAGACCGCGCTGCCGGTCGCGCGAAAGTGCAGGCGGCGATGCAGCGGGCGGCAGGCATTCAGAAGCGCATGGTCCAGGCCATCGCAGATGCGGTGGCGAAACATCGCTCCCAGCAGAAATAGCCATGAAGCTCGTCCTTCTCCCTTTTCTCACACTCGCTAACCTCGGCACGGTATTCGCGGACATCACGCTCGTGCGCGATGGCAAGACGCAGACGGTCATCATCGTGCCGGAGGGGCTTTCCAAACACGTGCAGAAGCCGGCGGCGCAGTTGACGAGCGCCGCGATGAGCGTGCCGTTGGCGGCGGTCGAGTTGGCGGATTACTTGCAGAAGGTGAGCGGCGTGAGGCTGGTGATCGCCACGGAGACGCAGAAGGGTGTGGAAGCGGCCTCGCGCATCTACATCGGGCACTGCAAGGCGAACGCGGATCTCGCGGTGCAGGCGGAGGAGTTTGTCATTCGCACGAAGGGCAGCGACTTGCACATCTGCGGTGGCGATGCGGGGCCGGGCGGCTTGATTTGCCAGGGCACGCTCTACGGCGTGTATGATTTCATCGAGCGCGAACTCGGCGTGCGCTGGCTTTTTCCCGGTGAGCATGGCGAGGTGGTGCCGAGGCGATCCACGATCACCATTCCCGATCTCGACCGCCGCGAGCAGCCGCGCATCGAGAAGCGCAAGGTGCGCAATCAGGCCATGACGCGCGAGGACACCTTCGCGCCGGTGCTGAAGCAGTGGGGCATCGCCGTGGAGGCGTGGAAGGCCGCGCACGGCCCCGAGGCGACAGGCGCGTGGTTTCGCCGCATGAGGCTTGGCGCACGCATCGAGATCGAGGGCGGCCATGCTTACGCGGGTTGGTGGGAGAAATACGGGAAGGAACATCCCGAGTGGTTCGCGCTCCAGCCCGACGGCACGCGCACGCAGCAGCCGGAGCGCGAGCGTCTGTGCAAATCCAACGCGGCACTGTGGGATGAAATCGCGCGGGTGCGCATCGCCGAGTTCAAGGCCGATCCGAGCAAGCGCATGGCCTCGCTCGCGCCGAATGACGGCGGCGCCAACAAGTGGTGCATGTGCGCCGCCTGCCGTGCGCTCGATCCCGCCGATGCGCCGAAGCTCCTGAACGACCGCAGCCTCATCGATCCCGCCACAAAGCTGCCCTTTGCCGAGTATCCCGCGCTCACGGACCGCGTGTTCACCTTCTTCAACGAGATCGCCAAACGTGTGCGGCGCGAGATGCCGGACCGCGACCTCGTCGCCTATGCCTACTCAGTGTATCGCACGCCGCCGGCGAAGCTCGGCCCGCTGGAGCCCAACCTCATCATCGGCTACGTCGGGCTCGATCCCGCCGACATCGAAGCCTGGTCCCGCATCGCACCGCGACTCTACCTTCGTCCGAACGACCTCGGCCCCGCCATCGACCTCGGCATGCCGCGCAACAACGCCGTGCAACTCGCGAGCGCCGTGAAGTTCGCCGTCGAGCACAAAGCCATCGGTTTCGACTTCGACAACTGCCACGGCAACTGGAGCGCCCACGGCCTCGACTACTACGTCCTGTGCAAAGCCCTGTGGAATCCGGCGCTCGATGTCCGCGCCACCATCGCCGACTACTGCCGCGCTGCGTATGGTTCTGCGGCGGAAGTGATGCAGCAGTATCACGACCTGCTCGAAAAGCTCAGCGACCAAGTCCGCGCCGATCCGCAACTCGCCCCAAAGTCCCCACACGCCGTCCGTTTGCGCCGCTCCTACTCCGACGAATCCCTGCAAACCCTCGAGGCTCACATCAAATCAGCCCAAGCCCTGCAAGGCGACGACCCCGGCGTGAAAGCCCGCATCGAAATGGCCAGCGATGCTTTGAAATATGCCCGCCTAGTTTCTGCGTTGCTCGAAGTCGCCCACGACAAGAAATCCCCCGCCTACATTGAGCGCCTCACCGCCGTGGAAGCCTTCCTGAAAACCAAAGTCCTCACCCCCGAACTCGCCCCTCTCCACAGCCATCGCTACCTGCGCATGGCCTTGGCGTATGTGGAGCGCGAGGTGGAATGAATCTATTCCTCAAGCCATGAAACATACCATCACACTTCTACCACTCGCCTTGGCACTGCTAGCTCCGCTGGCCGCGCTCCACGCCGCCGATGCGCCGACGAAGAAGCCCAACATTCTCTTCATCCTCACCGATGACGAAGGGCTCAGCGATGTCGGGTGCTATGGCTCGGACCGGTTCAAAGGCAAGACGCCGAACATTGATGCGCTCGCGGCGACGGGGCTGCGGTTCACGCATGGCTTCGCGCCGCCGCTGTGCTGTCCGTCGCGCACCACGCTCAACACGGGGCGCTATCTTTTTCGCAATGGTGCCCTGAGCAACACTTCGCCGCACATTCCATCTGCGACGGATGAGCCGTCGCTCGCGCGCACGCTAAAGCAGGCGGGCTACGTCACCGGCATGGCGGGCAAGTGGCGGCAGATGAAGGACACGCCGGGCGATTGGGGCTTCGACGAATGGCTCACCGACCCGTCCGGCACCGGTTGGTTTTGGGAGAAGAGCTACATCAAAAACGGCCAGACCATCGAGACGCCGGAGCCGGTGTATTGCCCCGATGTGTGCATGGAGTTCACGCTCGATTTCCTGCGGCGGCATCGCGAGCAGCCTTTCTATTTCTACTTCCCGACGCATCTCGTCCACGGCCAGATCCATCGCACGCCAGACAGCAAGCCGGACGCGAAGAAGTTCTACAACGACGACATCGCCTACGCGGACAAACAAGTCGGCCAGCTCATGGCCGAACTCGACAAGCTCGGCCTGCGCGAGAACACGCTCATCGTTTTCAGCGGCGACAACGGCAGCGTGCATGCCGACAAAATCAACGGACGCATGATCGACGGCCACAAGCACACGCTGCTCGAAGGCGGCAGCCGCGTGCCGCTCATCGCGAACTGGAAAGGCACCGCGCCCGCGGGCAAAGTCGTGGACGACCTCGTGGATTTCAGCGACTTCTTCGCGACGTTCGCCGAACTGGCCAGCGCGAAGATGCCCGAAGGCGTGACCTTCGACAGCCACAGCTTCGCGCCGCAACTGCGCGGCGAACGCGGCACACCGCGCGATTGGGTCTTCGTGCAACTCGGTGCCGAATGGTATGCCCGCGAGCAAGGCTTCAAGCTCATGCACAACGGCGAGCTGTTCGACATGAGCGACGCGCCCTTCGCGCAGAAAGCCGTTCCCGCCGAGTCAGCGAGCGCCGACGCCAAAGCCGCCCGTGTGCGCTTGCAAGCCGTGTTCGACAAACTCAGTCCCGCTACCGGCAAGACAGATTCTTCCGCGCCGAAGAAGGGCAAAGGCGGAAAGGGTAAACAGAACGCAAAGACCGAACCGAAATGAAACACACCCTCTCCCTCATCACCGCCCTGCTGCTCGCGCCGCTGGCTGCGCTGCACGCCGCCGAACCCAAGGTGTTCGACATCACGACCCATGGTGCGAAAGGCGACGGCACGACGCTGAATACCCAAATGATTCAGCAGGCGGTGGATGCCTGTCATGAGGCGGGCGGCGGCGTGGTGAGCGTGCCCAAGGGAGTCTTCCTCACGGGTTCGTTGCGCCTGAAGAGCGGCGTGGTCTTGCGCGTCGAGAAGGACGCCATCCTGCGCGGCAGCCCGAAGATCGCCGACTACGCGGTCGAGACGGCGGAGTTACATTGGTTCGATGCCCAAGACCGTCTAAACATGTTCAAGAGCATCAACACGCAACACCGTCCGGCGCTGATTTACGCGGAAGACGCCGAACAGGTTCGACTAGAAGGTTCGGGTGTCATCGACGGTCAAGGCGGAGTAGCCAGCAAGATTTTCCCGAATAAAGGCGATCCTCAGCGACGCATCCCGATGTTGATCCGCTTTGAGCGCTGCCGCGACGTGAAACTCAGCGGACTCACGTTGATCGACCCGGCAATGTTCGCGACGTTCTTCGCGTGCTGCACGGATATCCAGATTGAGCGTATCACGGTGCGCAGCCGTGGCTCCGCCGCCTACGGCAATGCCTTCGTCCTCGCCGGTTCACGCCGCGTGTCCATCAAGGACTGTGACGCCGACTGCAAGGACGACTGCATTGCGTTGCAGACTTTTCACCCCGACTGGCCCAACGAGGACATCGAAATCAGCGGCTGCCGCATGACCACCCGCTGGTGCGCCATCCGCATCGGGTGCGAGTCCTTCGGCGCGACGCGACGCCTGACGATGCGCGACTGCACGTTCACGGACTGCCAGGGCGGTATCAAGATCGAGTCTTCCGGCGGGCAGACGCACGAAGACCTTTCGTTCTCGAACATCGAGATGACGAAGGTCTGCCAGCCCATCATGGTGCTGGCCTCGCGCTTTGCCTTCAGCAAGCACCACCAGACGCGTCGCCCTCCGATCGGGCATATACGGAACGTCCGTTTCGATCACATCAAGGCGGTCGTGGGTGACGGCGGGATCTTGCGGAGCAAGAGCGGATGGGAAGCCCCCTACAAGCGATATTGCTCGGCTGTGGTATCGCGCCCGGGCAGCCGCATCGAGGACATTTCGTTTTCCGACATCGACATCACCTTTCCCGGTGGCGGCACCGCCGAGCAAGCGTCGCGTCTCGACGTGGGCGAGCTGCTCGAAGCCTTTGAATACATCAAATGGGCGGTTCCCTTCGACGGCGAACTGCCCGCCTCCGCGCTCTATCTCCGCCACGTCAAAGGCGTGCACCTAGAGAACGTGCGATACTCCGTGGAGCAGCCCGACGCCCGCGCCTTCATCGCCGGGGACGACGTGCAAGGCCTCACACTGCAAGGTGTCGTCGCTCACGCTCCCGCACCCGTGCCCGGCCTGGCGAAACTCGCCGACGCCAAGGACGTAACCGAGAAGGACTGCCGCGTGGACTGTGGCGCATCAGCGCCGGTGTTCATCGCTCCGACGACAGAAGAACTGCGCCGCCTCACCGAGCAACGCACGCGTTCCGCCGCACTCGACCTCGAAATCCAAGAGAAGGCCGATCAATTCGATGCGGAAGCCAGGAAGGACTCCCAAACCAAGTAACAACTCCCCACCGCATGAAACCCACCCTCACACTCTTCACCGCCCTTCTCTTGAGCCTGGTATCCGCAATCGGCGCGGAACCCTCTATCTTGCTTGAGGAAACATTCGAGCAGCCTCTCTCCGCCGACTGGCATTGGGGGCTCGGCACTTGGTCGTCGAAGGACGGTGTGCTGCGCGCCTTCGAGTCGGGCGAGCGCCGCCACGGGCCGGTCAAGCAGCGCCACTTTGCTTTCACGGAGGCCGATGTCCGCTTCGACTTCCGGCTCGAAGGCAAGGCGTCCTTCGCCAGCTTTCCCATCGACGGCACCCGTGAGCGCAGCCACATCCTCAATTTCGTCATGGGCCGCGATGTGTTCCGCATCATCGCCCACCCAAAAAAAGGCGTGAACGTGGATCTCGTGCGCGAAAAAATCACCCTTGCTGACAGCGAGTGGCATCCCGTCCACATCGTGCTGAAGGGCGAGACCGTCACCGTCGAGTTCAACGGTCGCACCTGGACCACGAAGCATCCCGTCGTGGCCGAGCCCAAGGCCAACATCGGCTTCGGTGGTGAATCCGGCGGACCAGCAGGCGAAAAGGCCGGAGCGCTGGAGTTCCGCCGACTCAAGATCACGGCTACGCCCTGACACCGGAAGAACTGGAGCTTGCTGAATTAGACACAGGTTTGGCTGAAATGCATAAGCAGCCATCACGTTTCCACGCCTGCTTTTGATAGAGCCCCCATTCTAATGAAATACTTCACCACGCCCCTCATGAACCGAGTTTTCTCGAAACATAAACATACAAGTATGAAAACCACCCTCATACTCCTCATCACTCTTTTGCTGGCTCTGCCAGTCGCGCTACACGCCGCCGACGCGCCAAAGCCTGCCGCGCAGTCTCCGTTGGGGCTGCATGTGGAGGCGGACGGCACGTTGACGCTGGCAGGAAAGCCGTTCTACGGCATGGGACTCTGCTATTATGACGGCTTTCTCCGCACCATTCGTAAAGCGAAGTATCCGTCATACGCTCCTGCTCTCAAAAAGATCGCTGCCAGCAAAATCCCATTCATTCGAGTGCCGTTCAGCGGATTCTGGCCCAACGAACTCAAAGTCTATCAAACCAAGCCCGAGCAGTATTTCCGCGAAATGGATTTGTTCGTGAAGACCTGCGAGGAAAACAACATCGGGATCATCGCCGACCTGTTTTGGACCAAATTCAGCGTCTCTGATGTGGTGGGCGAAAGTGTCAACCAGATCGGAAACCCGGCCAGCAAGACCATGGAGTATGCCCGCAAGTATGTCCGCGACGTCGTGAGCCGGTATAAAGATTCACCTGCCATTTGGGGTTGGGAAATCGGCAACGAATTCAATCTTGCGGCCGATCTGGATAAGCAAGGAGAGCCTCCTCTTGGTTACCCCTATGTCTTGGCTTCCAAAGGAACACCGGCACAGCGAGGGCCTGCTGACCGAATCACTTCCCAGGATGTCGCAACTTACTTCGGCGAGGTCGAGAAAGTCATTCGCAGCATCGATCCCTACCGCATGATTTCCAATGGCACCGCGGATTTCAGAGCCAGCCAGTATCGTCTGAGGACGGAGCGTGCATGGAAGGATGACACCGAAGAAGAACTCCGCGCCATCATGGATATTTTTTCACCGCGCACGGTCAACGTGATCAGCGTGCATATCACCCTCGATAAGGACAAGGACGGGATGTCCCAGAAGAGGTTCGACCGAGTCGTCGAGATAGAAGAGTTGCTCGCGATCTATGTGAAGCTCGCGAAGCAAAGCAACAAGGTGCTGTATATGGGCGAATTCCACGGAGACACTGACGCGAATTTCGTCCGCAAGGTCAAGGCGATCAAAGCCTCTGGAATGCAGCTCTCGTCATTGTGGAATTATGGTGATGCGGCCGATGCAAAAACGAAATCCTTTTCGGATGAGTCGTTCATGTTCACACGCACCGCTGAGGCGAATCAGCAATATCGTGACGAGGGGCTTCAGAACCTTGAAACCTATTGGCCGAAGACTTCCGCGTCCTCGACGAAGTAGCCCAACTTGCGTCTTCATCAGCGCCCCGTTTTCCGCCTTCGACAAGTTAATGCCACCAGTGATCCAACCGAACCCGTGAGCCTCATTCATTCCATGAAAACCACCCTCCTTTTCGCACTCCTTACCTCCATTGGCCGCGGCCTATTTGGCGCAGAATCTCAGCAAGCCGATGTCGTCGTCGTGGCCGCAACACCCGGTGGTGTCGCTGCTGCCGTTTCGGCGGCCCGCTCGGGCGCGAGCGTGATTCTTCTGGAAGAGAAGAGTCACGTGGGCGGTGTCGTGTCGGCTGGATTGACAAATACGGACATCTACAAAAAGGCGGCCGTCGGCGGGCTGTTTGCCGAGTTTGTGAAGCGGGTGCGCGAGCACTACGTGACGACCTACGGTGAGAACTCCGAGCAGGTGAAGGTCTGCCAGGGCGGGCACATGTTTGAGGCAAAGGTCGCTGAGAAAGTGTTTCGCAACATGCTCGCGGGGGAGAAAAACATCCGGCTCATCGAGCAGCATCGCGTAGTCTCCGCACGGGTCGTGGGTGCCGATGGAATCGAGCGCGATGCGGAGCGGGGCCAGCGGCGGGATGGCGCTCCGCCACAGGACTTCGGCCCCACGGTGAAGCTCGTCAGCATCACCACCGAAGACCTCGCCCAGCCCGGAACCAAGGTGGAGTTCCACGCGAAGACGTTCGTGGACGCCACTTACGAGGGCGATCTCGCGGCGTTGGCGGGCGTGCCGTATCGCGTCGGCAGAGAGAGCCGCGAGACGTATGGCGAAGCTCACGCGGGCAAAATTTATCTTCGTTTCAAAGACGTCAATCCGCTGCCCGGCTCCACCGGCGAGGCGGATGATGGCATCCAGGCCTTCTGCTTCCGGATGCACGTCACCAAGGACCTGGCCAATGCCGTGCCGATTGAAAAGCCCGCCGCGTTCAATCGCGACGACTATCGCGTGATGCTGGACGAGATGCGCTCGGGCAAAGTCACGAAGCTGACCAAGCTCATGCACGTCTTCCCGATGCCCAATGGAAAGTTTGAATTGAACAACGCGCATCCGGCAGGAGACACCGGCGTGCCCAGCGAGTCCTTCGATCTCGCCGAAGAAAACTGGAAATGGCCTGAGGCCGATGTCGCCGAACGCGAGCGCATCTTCCAACGCTACTGGACGCACGCAGAAGGCTACCTGTGGTTCCTGCAAAATGACCCCGAAGTGCCGCCAGCTATCCGCGATGAAGCGCGGCAATTCGGCTTCCCAAAAGACGAATTCACCGACAACCGCCACCGTCCTCATCACATCTACGTGCGCGAAGGTCGGCGCATTTGGGGCGAGTATAACTTCACCGAGCGCGACGCCGCTCTCGACAACGCGACCGGCCTGCCCCGCCGCAAGCCCGACGGGATCGCCGTCGCCGAGTTCGGATTCGATTCCCACGGCGTCCACAAATACAACCCCGCACATCCCGGTGTCCGCGAAGGCTACATCTTCATCGAGCACCAGCCCTTGCAACTCCCGTATCGCATCCTCGTGCCCAAACGCGTGGACGGCCTACTAGTGCCCGTGGCGTGCAGCGCCAGCCACGTCGGTTACCAGACCATCCGCATGGAACCCGTCTTCATGGCACTCGGCGAAGCCTGCGGTATCGCGGCGAAAACAGCAGCGGATGCAAAGACTGAACTCCGCACCGTGGATGTGCCAGCCGTGCAAAAAGAGATCCTGAAACGCGGCGGCGTCATTCTTTATGAAAACGCGGTGCTGAAACCCGAAGGACTCTAATCAATGAAACCCACCCTCACCCTCCTCACTGCTCTGCTGCTCGCGTCGCTGGGTGCGCTGCACGCTGCCGAGCCTCCAGCAACATTCTGCAATCCGCTGCCGATTCCCAATTACCCCATCGGCTTTTTCGCCCGCAACGTGACCAATGGCGAGCCCGATGCACGCGAGGGATGGTTGCTCGGGCATCGCGAGCAGTTCCGAGAGTTGGCTGATCCGGTGGTGCTCTGGCACGATGGGAAATGGTATCTCTACCCGTCCGGCGACATGGCATGGGTCAGCGCAGACCAAGGCGCGACCTGGCACCATCATCCGCTCAATGTGCGCGAGATCGGCTATCCACCCACCGTTGTGCGCCATCGCGGCCGGTTCCTGCTCGGCAACAACTCCGCCACGCTCTACGCCTCCGCGTCGCCTCTGGGGCCGTTTGAGAAGATCGGCGACTTGCAACTCAAGCCCAGTGGCGAGATTCCGCCGCTGATGGGCAAGATGCTCTTCTCCGATGATGACGGGCGGCTTTACCTCTACTTTGGCGTTTCGGAGACGGCTGGCATCTGGGGCGTGGAACTCGACGCCGCCGACCCGACGAAGCCTCTCACTCCGCCCGTGCGTTTCATCGACTTCAATCCAAAAGAGCGCCCCTGGGAAGCCCATGGCGAATGGAACCAAAACCCGAACAAAGGCTGGCTGGAAAGCGCATGGATGCTGAAGCGCAATGGTCGATACTACCTGACTTACGGCGCCGCAGGCACTCAATACCGCACCTACGCGATGGGTTGCTTTGTCAGCTCATCGCCGCTCGGACCCTTCACGCCTCAGAAACACAATCCGATTCTGCGCACCACCGAGGGCCTCCTCACCGGCACAGCCTCCGGCAGCATCGTAGCCGGGCCGGAGAATCAACTCTGGGCCTTCTACACGATCCGTGCAGGCGTGGTTCACAGCTTCGAGCGCCGCATCGGCATGGATCGCGCGGAGATCGATGCCAATGGCGAACTCGTCGTCAACGGCGCGACTTCGCTCCCGCAGTGGTTGCCAGGAAAAATGCCGCCGGACGCGAAATCCGCCGATACCGGCTGGCTCCCGATCAACGGCGTCGTGCACACGCTCGGCTCCACCTCTGCCCCGAACTTGCCAGGCCGCCTCGCCGTGGACAACGAGATGCGCACCTGGTGGCAGCCTGCCGAAGGCGACACGCAGCCGACGCTCACCAGCATCTTCGGCGCACCCGCCACCATTCATGCCGTGCGCCTCATCTGGCGAGACATCGGCCTCGATACGAAGCACGACGTGAAGCCCGGCCCCTTCCGCTACCGCGTGGAACTCGAAACCACCAAGGGCCAGTGGACCACGATTCTCGACCGTAGCGACAGCACCGAAGACCTGCTCATCGACTACCGCGAATGCAAGCCCGCCACCGGCACGCGAGCCCGTCTCGTCATCCGCGGCTCCCCAAAAGGCATCACCCCCGGCGTCGCCGAGTTCACCGTCTTTGGCAAAACGGTCGTCACCAAATAAGCCGACCATGAAAACCATGCTACCGCAATCCCTTCCACGACAAAAAGATGAGAGACAAAAACATGAAGACTCGCAGCCCATTTTTCTGTCTCCAATCTTTTTGTCGTCTGCTCCTCGCCGCCCTGCTGCTCGCATCGCTCACTTCGCTGCACGCCGCCGATGCGGCGATGCTCGAACCCATCCTCAGCAAGCGCGGTGACGTGATCTTCAGCGACAGCTTCGACGGCCCGATGAAGCCGGAATGGCAGCCATCGATGAAGACCCGTTTTGCCATCGCCGACGGCACGCTCAACGGCCAGCCCGCGACGGCGGAAGATCAAGCCAAGGCCCGCGACAAAAAACACGACGGCAAAAGCCCCGCCATCCAGCTCAATGCGCCGACGACCGATTGCATCGCGCACTACGCCTTCAAGATCAGCGACAAGATCACCGCGCAGCATCTGGTCTTCAACGACGGCACCTCCATCACCGGCACCGGCCACATCAGCAGCTTACAACTGCACTTTCGCACTGGCACCTCACTCTCAAAAAAGAAGAACACCAAGAAGCAGGGCGATGCCGATGAAGTGCTCGCTAGCGACGAATGGAAGCCCAAGCCCGGCCAGTGGTATCACGTCCTACAGGAGATGCGCGGCGAAGAAGTGGTCGTGCAGATCGAAGGCGGCCCCACGCTCATCGCGAAGCACCCCAGATTCGCCACCGCGAAGACCTGGCTCAGCCTCAGCACCTGGGGCGGCGGCACCGTGAGCTACGACGACGTGCAGATCTGGAAAGCCGAGCCCAACCCACAATGGGAGACGACCCGCGCGAAACTGATGCCCTCATCCAAGAAGTGAATATGAAATCCACCCTCACCGTTGCCTGCGTCTTTTTGAAATCAACTTGGCAGGCTGTCTCCCTTCGGTCGGCTCTCACCGCGCTGCTGCACGCGCCATACTTTTTCTCCTGAAAAAATGTGACCGTCTAGGCCGCTCGCGGAATGACACGGTTTCAACCCGCTTCATCTGCATGTCCCATCTACCTATTAATAGACCCAATGTCAGTGTCTGCGCTGCCACGGAAACTGGTTCGTCCAGACCCCTTGCATATCGCTGCTTTCACACTCCGTTCTGCGTCATGAAGGCTGCTGCGATTGGCTTCTCGTTGCTGGTTGGCTTCGGCACTCTGGTGAACGCGGCCCCGCTCTTCGGCACGAAGTTGATCGGGCCGACGGGTGATTATGCGAGCCTCACGGCGGCCATTGCGGATGTGCAGGCGGTGGGCAATGGGCTGGGTGGTGCGCTTGTCCTCGAACTGCAGGCCACTTACGTAAGCAGCGTCGAGACCTTCCCGCTCACCATCCCAGCCCTCAACGGTGCCAGCGCCGTGAACTCGCTCACCATCCGCCCGGCCAGCGGGGCGGCGGGCCTTTCGATCGTCAGCGCGGTTTCATCAGCGGCGACGGTGGATTTGAATGGTGCGCAGTTTGTGACCATCGATGGCAGGCCCGGCGGCGTGGGGAGCTATCCGGCGAGCGGCGTCGGCGCAGTGCTTCAACCGAGTGTGCTCACCATTGCCAACACCAGCACCAGCGGCGTGGCACTGCGCTTCATCAATGAGGCCAGCGGTAACACCTGCCGTTACACCGTGCTCCGAGGCGTGAATACCAGCGCCAGCAGCGGCACGGTCGTCTTCAGCGCCACCACTGGCGCGAATGGCAATGACAATAATACGCTCGACCACTGCGACCTCGGCGACGGTGCCAGCACTCCGGCCAATGGCCTCTATGCGCTCGGTTCCACTGCCACCGCAGCGCAGAACAACAGCGGCAACACCGTCGCCAACTGCAATGTCTTCAATTTCTATGCCAGCGTGGATGCTGCGGGCGTGCGGTTGGACGGCGGCAACACCGATTGGAGCATCACTGGCAACAGCTTTTATCAGAGTGCCAGCCGCGCGGCAGTGGGGGCGAATGTCCGCGCTATCTACGTCAACAACACCGCCGGCAACAACTTCACGGTGACGGGCAACTCTATCGGTGGCAGTGCGCCGAACGCGGGGGGCACGGCTTGGACCACGACCGACACGACGCTGGCTTTTCTCTTCCAGGGCATCCGGCTCAATGTCGGCACCACTACTCCAAGCAGCGTGCAGGGCAATTCGCTGGCGAACATGATCTGGACGAGTTCCAGCAACGCCAGCACGCTGCCCGGTGTGTGGAGTGGGATCCATCTGCAGGCCGGGGCCGCGAACATCGGTACGGTCACGGGCAACACCATCGGCACCGAGACTGGCACGGGGTCGGTCTCCGTTACCACTGCGGGAACAGGCGGCACTACCTTTGGCATCGGGTCGGCGAGCAGCGGCACGGTAGCCATCGCCAACAACAGCATCGGCTCTGTCACGGTCAACGGCTCGGCCAGCACGATCTCCGCTTCGCTCACCGGCATCCAGGTCGCTGCCGGGACGAACAGCATTAGCAATAACACCGTGGGCAGCACCGTCACCGCCAGCAGCCTGAATGCGGCCACATCGTCCATTTCCATCACCGGCCAGCAGGTCACGGGCATTCTCAGCTCCAGTTCCACCAGCGCGAGCATCACGGGCAACACGTTGGCCAATCTCAATAACAACTACTCCGGGCCGAGCACCTCAGGACAGATTCGCGGCATCGTCACTTCCGCCGGGGTGAACTCCATCACCGGTAACAGCGTTAACAACCTTTCCACCACGAGTGGTAACCCGAACATCACGCAGTCGCAGTCGGTTTATGGCATCTTCGCTATCTCGACGGCAGCAGGCCAGACCGTTTCGCAAAATACCGTGCATTCGCTCGCCAACACGAATTCGTCCTCGGCTGTCGGGGTGACCGGGATCTACTACTCCGGCGCGAGCAGCGGCACCAACGTCGTCGCGCGCAATTTTGTGCACAGCCTTGCGATGCCCTCCAGCAACACCTTGTCGTATCTTCACGGCATGCAATTCGCCACCGGGAGCTTCACGGCGCGGAACAACATGGTGCGGGTGGGCCTCAAGGCGGACGGGTCTGGCACGGCTGGCGCATCCATCGTGCGCGGCATCTATGACAACGGCACGACGGCGGGCCGGAGCTTCTACCACAACTCCGTCTATGTCGGCGGCACGCAGACCTCCGGCCCGAGTAGTTCCCGTGCCTTTGATGGCACCACGGGTGTGAGCAATGCCCGCATCTACCTTAACAACATCTTCGTCAACGCCCGTGGTAACAGCGGCGGCACCGGACAGCACTACGCCGTCGTCTATGGCGGCAGCGGCGGTGGGAGTCCCGTCGGCCTGACGGCAGGGGGCAACCTCTTCCTCGCCAGCGGCACCGGCGGCGTTTTCGGCTTCTACGGCATCGATGTCATCACCCTCTCCACGTGGCAGTCCGCGACCGGGCAGGATGCCAGCAGCGCAGTGGCAGACCCGATCTTTGTCAATCCAAACGGCAGCGCCACCACCGTGGACTTGCACATCGCCGCCAACAGCCCTGCGAACAACTCCGGCCTCGCCCTCGCCGTTGTCTCCACAGATTTCGACGGCCAGTCGCGAAGTGCCTCCACGCCTGCTATTGGCGCGGATGAGTTCTTTCAGCCCGACATCGCCGTGACACAAACCAGCGCCGTGACCGATGGCGGCAGCATAGACTTCGGCTCTGTGACGTTCGGCGGTAGCAGCAACGCAAAGACCTTCACCATCGCCAACCCAGGCACGGCGGATTTGACCAGCCTCGCCGTGACCGGTGGAAACAGCGAGTTCGTCGTCAGCGCCCTGAGCGCGAGCACCGTGCCCGTAGGCACCGGGACGGTCACCTTCACCGTGACCTTCACGCCCACCGCCACTGGTGCGAGAAGCACCACGCTGCAAATCGGCAGCAACGTCACCGGAGCGAAGAACCCCTTCGACATCAACCTCACCGGCACCGGTCTCACCGAGCAGGAAAGCTGGCGGTTGACCTACTTCGGCAGTGTGGCCAATTCGGGAGCGGGTGCTGATGCAGCGGACTTCGACAAGGACGGCTTCAGCAACCTCTTCGAATACGTCGCCGGACTCGTGCCCACTGATCCAGCATCCATTTTCAAATCGCGTATCGAGCCCGTGGTGGGAGATGCCACGCAGATGAAGATCATGTTCAGCCCCATCATCGCTGGCCGCACCTACACCGTGAAGACCAGCCCAAGCCTCGGAGCCGCAGCCATGTGGACGAATCTCACCGGCGGCATCACGAGCGATAACGGCAGCGAGCGCACGATCACCGACACCAACGCGACGGGTGGCGCGAAATTCTACCGGGTGGAGATCACGAAACCATGAATGCGATAAGCGAAGCGAGCTGGAGATGGTATCTTGTTACACACTGCCTAATGGTAGCCGCATGCGGCACGAAAGAAGTTCCAACCCTTGGAGAATGCGCGCCGGTTCTTTCCAACCATTGGAAAGCAGTGGTGCGATGACTGCCAGTGATTTGAACTGACGAATCAAATGAAAACGAAAGCAAAAGCCGCGAAACCCACCCACACCGTTGCCTCGACGACCGACGTGCCAAGTCCCATCTCCACCAGCGGTGATGCAAAGATCGGAGAGACTTCATCCACGACGAAATGCGAAAAATAGACCATGAAACAGATCCTCACACTCCTCGCCACACTCTTGCTCGCTCCGCTGGCCGTACTACACGCCGCGTCATCTCCCGACTCCCGCATCGTCATCGCCAGCGAGGCGGGCGCGAAGCTCGATAGTGACGTCACCAAAGGCGGCGGCACCGACGATACGGCGCTCATCCAGAGCATTCTCGACCGCGCACCGAAGATCGGCACGCTGAAGCTCGTTGTGGATGGCCCGATCCTTGTCAAAGGACTCAAGGTTCACTCCAACACCACCATCGAGTGTTTGAATCGTGCGTGCGGCTTCTATCTAGCGGACAACTCGAATCGCCCGCTTATCGCCAATGCCACGCCGCAACCGGAAGGGCGGGCGGATCGGAATCTGTCGTTCCTCAGCGGCACTTACAATGGCAACGCGGAGCATCAGCAGCACACGACGAAGGAACACGGCTGGACGACTGCCTTCGCACTGCATGGCGTGGAGCAGGTGCTGTTTCGCGATGTGTCCATCACCAATTCGCGCACCTTTGCCGTGTATCTCACAAACTGGCGGCGTGTGGTGTTTGAGAACATCTACATCAACCTCGATCACATCCCGAAGCAGTCGAATCAGGACGGCATTCACGTTCAGGGACCAGGCGAGTTCCTGAGCATTCGCAATGTCCAGGGTCGCGCATGGGATGACATGATCGCTTTGAACATTGATGACCTGCTTGGCGATTGGGACAGCGAGGGGAAGTTCGGTCGTGATCCCGCATCCATGAAGCGCTTCGGCAGCGCCGCTGGCATTGGCCCCGTGAGCGATGTGGACATTGACGGCGTACAGGCCGACGACTGCGCCCAGGTCATCCGCATCCTCTCTCGCGCCTCGCGGCTCGACCGCGTTTCCATCCGCAACGTGAAAGGCACCTACCGTGACTTCGGCGTCTGGATCACGCCCTATTTCCGCGAGGGCGGCAACATCGGGCGACTGGAGTTCGAGAACATCGACCTGCGTCCCGCTGGTCAACGCGCCTATGACTACGTGCCGCCGTTCCTCTTCTGGATTGCAGGCAAGATGGAGCAGGTGACGCTCAAGAACATCAGCAGCCACGCGCCCATCGACGACCGTCCGCTCGTGTGGATCCAGCCGGATGCGAAGATTGATCGGCTGCGTATCGATGGCTTGAACGTCTATGACCCGCGCAAGGAAAGCGGCCACACGCCACTCATCCGCGCCGATGGCCGCATCGCGTTGCTTCAAGTGCGCGATGTCGTCGTGCAAAGACCGCAAGCCACCTCACCCGCCGGTTCCTTGATCGGCACCTCCATGGATCGCTCCGCGCTGAAGGCCTTCATGGATGCGCGGGCCGGCATCGTGACACCTCCCGGCAAAGGCCGCCGTGGCTGGCCTGAGGGTGTCGGTTACCTCACTTCGCAACCGCAGATTCAGCGATTGCAAATCAGTGATGCCGTTGCCGATGGCCTCGAGCAACTCCTCGATCATCAAGCCGGAACCATCGAAGCCCTTGACCTCCGTGACCTTTCGATTCCCACGAACACGGAAGCCGTTCATCAAAGCGGCGAAGCAAAGGTTACCAAAACCCAAGGAGCATCCGCGAAATGAAAACGCTGAATGCTAAACCCGCCCTCACCGTTGCCCGCGTCTCACTGTGATCTTCTTGGCGGGCTGTTTGCCGAGGTGCTTGCAGGAACTCCGGGAAGCGATGGCTTTGCGCAACGTCCGCCTTGGCTCATGAGAGTGGCATCAGCCGGGAATCCATCGGCAGGATCAAAGGCGGCTTCATCTGCCGCACTCTGGGTGGACCGCAGGCGATGTGGCCATCCTTGAGGTAGCAAGGCCTCACATCGGCACAGCCCCCATCCTGCGGCTGCTGCCAAACTCCTCACATTAGAGGCCGATGGCACTGTGAGCTAACACGATCTGCCGATTTGGAAAGTTGAGCCCAAGGCGCAGGGAATCTCCCGTTCGGGAAAAATAATTGTCCAATTTGTGCGGGCGGCGGGAAGTTGTTTTGAATGGAACACTCGGAAGCCACCAGCAAGGCGCACGGCGATTTCCTTCGGCTCTTTTTGGAGTCGGAGCGGGATTTGTATCGCTATGTCTGTGCACTGTTGCCGCGGCCGCAGGATGCGCGGGATGTGGTGCAGGAAACGGCGCTGGCGCTGTGGGAAAACTTTGAACGCTACGATGCGGCGCGGCCATTCCTGCCGTGGGCGCTGCGGTTTGCGCTGAACAAGGCGCGGCAACATGCGGCGCGTGAAGGGCGGCGCTCGCTGTTGCTTGATGACGAGGTGTTGCTGGAAAAAATCGCGGCGGAGCAGGAGTTGCAGCGGCCCGAGTTTGAAGCGCGTCGGAAGCGGCTGAGGGATTGCCTGGAAAAGCTGCCGGGTGAGCACTCGGGGCTGGTGCGCGGCTATTACTGGGACCGGCTGAGCACGGAGCAGCTCGCGGAGCGGGCGCGGTCCTCGGTGGAGGCGGTTTACAAACGGCTGCAACGCATCCGCATTCTGTTGCTCGATTGCGTGCAACGTTTGGAGCGGAAGGACAAACCACTCGGAGATGATTTTGCCTCATGAAAGCGCTCAATGCTCAGTTTGAATTGCTCGTCTCCCGGCATCTGGAGGGGCGGTTGTCTGCGGATGACGAGTCTGCGCTGCGAGTTCGTTTGCACGACGATGCGATGGCGCGTGCGCGTTTTGTCGAGCTGATGGATTTGCACGCGCTCCTCGCGGGGGACGCCGCGCTTGCGGGGAATGTGCTGGCGGATGCGGACCGTGAGCCGGCGAAGGTGGTGACGTTTCCGAGCAAGTATCGTCGCGTGATTTTCGGCATGGCGGCGGCAGCGGCGATTGTTCTGCTCGCTGCGACGGTGTGGATGTTGGGGCGTCCGCAGGTGCTGCTGCTGCGCGGCGTGGGTCAGGAGTTTGCGAATGCGTCGTCGCTGCCGCACGGCGAACTCATCGGGCAGTCGGTGGACTTGAAGCAGGGCTTGCTGGAGCTGAGTTTTCGCAAGGCGGATGCGACGGTGGTGATTGAGGCTCCGGCGAAATTTCGCATCGAAGATGCGAAGACCTTGCGCATGGAAAGCGGGCGCGTGACGGCGCATGTGCGTGATGGTAAGCAGGGCCTGCGCGTGCTCACTCCGCACACGGATGTGTTGGATTTGGGCACGCGTTTCGCGGTGGATGTCAGCGATGGACGGCGCTCGGAGGTGCATGTGTTTGAGGGCAAGGTGGAGGCGGGCGCTACGGGCGCAGAGCACCGTGATTTGCTCACGACGAATCAGGCTCTGCGTTTCGCCACATCGGCGAAACCGGAGGCGCGCGCGGTTCGCTCGGGGACTTTTGTGCAACCGGAGGAAATGAAATCGCTCGCGGCGGGAGTAAAGGCCGGTCAGGCACGGCGGGCACTGGACGCTGATGCGAAGCTGAAGCAGGACGCGGCGCTCATCGGCTGGGTTGGCTTTGAGCAGTCATCCGGCGAGGCAGCCGTCGAAGTGCACGGCGCACGCCGCGTGCAGGGACGTTTCACGGGTCAGCAGGCACTGGAGTTTGTTGATACGGACGACCACGCGAAGATGAACCTCCATGCCACGACGCGGCAGCTCACTCTGATGACCTGGGTGCGGCTGGACCGAGTGCCGGAAGGCATCAGCTCGCTCTACCACACCGATGGATGGAACACGCCGGGACAGGTGCATTGGATGATTCTGAACAATGGTCAGATGCGTTTCGCCATGAATGGAGCGCCTTTGAGTGGTGACCAAGGCGAGTTGCATTGGCCTCAGTCGCGTGATCCCGTGCTCGGCCAGCTCGGGCGCTGGCTGCACCTCGCAGCCGTCTATGATGCCGACACGCAGCAAGTGAGCTTTTTCACCAATGGCAAGTTTGACTCGTCAGTCGAGATGAAGACCGGACTGCCTGCGGTGCTCGGCCCAGCGCAAATCGGCAACTGGAACGTCAAGCACAAGCACGGCACCGAACACCGCCGCCTCAGTGGCCGCATGGATGAACTAATCGCCCTCTCCCGCTGCCTCTCCGCCGACGAAATCCGCCAACACTACGAAGCTGGAAATCCTTACCGATGAAACGCCCCCTGATTTTCAAAATCAAAAGTATGCGAACCAAAAGCATGGAGAACCGAACCCAATTTTTCTGTCTCCCATCTTTTTGTCGCTATATCCTCGCGGCCCTGCTGCTTGTGCCGCTGGCCGCGTTGCACGCTGCCGACACAGCCATTCCCATCTGGCCGCAGGGCGCGCCGGGAGCCCTCGGCACCACTGAAAAGGACAGCCCGACGCTGACGCCCTACCTGCCAGGCAACCCTTCCGGAGCAGCGATGCTCATCATTCCCGGAGGTGGTTACGGCCGCATCTATGAGGGGCAGGCGGAGCCCTTCGCACTCTGGCTTAATGAACAGGGCATTGCCGCTTTCGTCCTGCGCTATCGACTTGGCACATCTGGTTATCGTTATCCCTCACAGCTTCAGGACGCCGTAGAGGCGATGCGCCAGATACGTGAGCAGGCCGCGAAGTGGAAGATCGACCCACACCGTATTGGCGCGATGGGTTTCTCTGCGGGCGGCCACCTCTTGACGACGCTACTCAATCGCCCGGAAGACGGCGAGGTGCCCGGCGCGGGCACCCAAGGGCGGGCAAGCCCGCGCCCCGATATCGCCATCGTCTGTTACCCCGTCATCAGCATGATCGCGAAGCCGCACCAGAACTCGTTGAAGAACCTGATCGGCGATGCGCCGGGAGAGGAACTTCTCGTTAAAACTTCGAGTGAGCGACAGGTCCGTCCCGGTCTGCCCCCCGTCTTCCTCTGGCAAACCAACGAAGACAAAGTGGTATCCGTCGAGCACTCGCTCCTCTACGCCGCCGCGCTGCGCGAGCACGGCATCCCGCACGAACTCCACCTTTACCAACACGGCAAACATGGCACCGGCCTCATCGGCACCGAGCATCCGTGGTTCGGCGACCTCCTCTTCTGGCTCCGTGCCCACGGGTTCGTCGCGGGCAAAACCGAAGCCAAGCAGAAATAGACCAAGCCATGAAGCCCACCCTCCCGTTCCTTGCCGCCCTGCTGCTCGCGCCACTAGCCGCGTTGCATGCTAGTGAACTAAGGCTCGGCGCTGTCTTCTCCGACCACATGGTTCTGCAACGTGACAAGGCCGTGCCTGTTTGGGGATTGGCTGATCGAAGCGAGCAAATCACCGTGGAGTTCGCCGGGCAGAAGGAAACCACCATCGCTGGTATGGATGGCAAGTGGTTGGTGAAGCTCAACCCGATGGCCGCCAGTGCCGAGCCGAGAACGCTTTTGGTCCGGTCCGGGCAGCAGGACAGGAAAGTCCAGGTGGCTGACGTGCTCGTCGGTGATGTCTGGTTGGCCGCTGGCCAGTCCAACATGGCCATGAGCGTCGCGAAGTCAGGTGAGAACGCCATTGCCACACGCGAACCCTTGCCGTCCGGCATCCGTTTCTTTGGAGCCGGAAAGTGGCAGCGGATCACGACGGCGGAAGTTCCAAAACAGTCCGCCGTGGCGTGGGCTTTTGCGCGTGAGATCGCGCAAGCGCAAAAGATGCCCATGGGCATCATCGTCGCTGCGAAGGGCGGCACTCGTATCGAAGCCTGGATGCCGCGAAGCGCACTGATGCGAACCGAGGCTGGGCGTTCCTTTGCTGCGCTCGCAGAACAGCCCGAGGTGATCGCCGCCGCTGCTGAAGATGCGCGGGCCTTTGTGCCCTATCCGCAGACAAAACTCTACACCTGGCGCATGGGCCGTGCATTGCCCGCCACATTGCACGCTGAGTTCATCGCCCCCCTCGGTGCCTTTTCCCTGCGCGGAGTGCTCTGGTATCAGGGCGAGTCCAATGCCAGCCGCATGGAGGACGCGACGGCCTATGCGGACCACTTGCCGCTTCTGGTGCAGTCTTGGCGAGACCAGTTGGAGCAGCCAACTCTGCAGGTCATTGTCGTCCAGCTCCCGCACTACGAACAACCGGATGCAGAAGGCGGCACCCGGCCTTGGATTCAACTTCGCGAATCGCAGCAACAGGCCGTGAAGACTCTCGCCGACACCACTTTGGTGGATGCTTATGACCTTGGCGATCCCTCCAATGTCCATCCACGCCGCAAGGCCGAACTGGGTCAGCGCCTCGCCACGGCCGCCTTGCGCCGTGTTTACCAACCTTAACCAAGGACCAGATCCATGAAACACATTCTCATCTTCTTCACCGCTCTCCAGCTCGCACCACTGGCTGTATCGGAGACCGCTGCGCTCGATTTTCACAAGGAAATCCTGCCCGTTCTCGAAAGGCGCTGCTTCGATTGCCACGGTGCCGACAAGCAGAAATCGGGTCTGCGGGTGGATAGCCGGGCGGCGTTGTTGAAAGGCGGGGATTTCGGTGCGGCAATCGTTCCGGGTGATGCGGCGGGCAGCCATCTCGTTGAGGTAATCGTAAGCAGCGACGATGATGTGAAAATGCCGCCGAAGGGCGAGCGGCTGACCATCGCGGAAATCGAGTCTTTGAAGAAATGGATTGCTCAGGGCGCGCTCTGGCCTGGCCAGATGGATGCGGTGGCCGAGGCGAAAATCACCAGCTCGCACTGGTCCTTCCAGCCGTTGGCGAAGACCTTCGCGCACGATTCACTCGATGATTTTCTCGGCACGGCCAAAACGCCCGAGGCCGACCGTCGGACACTCATCCGCCGTGTCACGCTCGACCTCACGGGCCTGCCGCCGACGCCGGAGGAGGTGGATGCGTTTGTGAAGGACAAGGATGCGCGGGCTTATGAGAAGGTCGTCGAGCGTCTGCTCGCCTCGAAGCACTACGGCGAACGCTGGGCGCAGCATTGGCTCGATGTCATCCGCTACGCAGACACGCGCGGCTACGAATACAACTCCCTGCGCGAAAACACCTGGCCCTACCGTGACTGGGTCATTGATGCGTTGAATCACGACCTGCCTTACGACCAGTTTTTGTTTCAGCAGATCGCGGGCGACACCGTGGGCGTGGACCCCGCCACGGGCTTCCTCGTCACCGCGCCGCTTCCCACACCGCCAGAAATCGGTCAGGAGCCAAACGCCATCAAGGCCGCCCGCTTCAACGCGCTCGACGAGATTATTCAAAACGTCGGTGCTTCAATGCTCGGCCTCACCGTCGGCTGCGCACGCTGCCACAATCACAAGTTCGACCCCATCCCGAGCCGAGACTATTACCGCATGCTCTCCGTCTTCAGCGGGGTGCAATACGAGAGCCGCCCGTGGCGCACGAGTGACCAGAAGCAACGCATCGATGACTTGCAGAAGACCGAGGCCCGCCTCGCGGAGCTGCGCAAGGAGCTGAAAAAATTCCCGCACTGGCGCGACTCAGGTGCGGGACAATACAGCGACCATTTCACACCGGTGAAGGCCAAGTTCGTCCGCCTGACCGTGCTCGCCACCGATGAGGTGAACAACGGCCCCGCCTTTGATGAAATCGAAGTCTGGGCTGCCGAGGCCCCGGGCATCGCACCGCTGAATGTCGCCCTCGCCGGACGCGGAGGCAAAACCACCAGCTCCGGCGCGGCGAAGCAGCTCGGCAGCAAGGATGAATTTCTCAACGACCGCAAGACGGGCAAAGACTCGGTCTGGGTGGCTGCGAAACGTCCGCCCGTGTGGATCGAGGTTGAACTGAAGGACGCCCTGGACATCGACCGCATCACCTGGAGCCGCGATCAGGATCTTTTCAGGCAGGATCCAAACCGGCACAAGACCCGGCTCTCCACCGCATGGCGTATCGACGTGGCGGAGCACGCGGGAGAATGGCGCACGCTCATCCACGAAAGCCGCAGCAACGGCCTCAATGTGACCGCCATGAACGAGCGGCGGTATCTGGAAGAGGAAATGGAAAAACTCACCGCCAGCCTCAGCACACTCAAGACTGGCCCTGAGGTCTTCGCAGGAAAGTTCACCGAACCACAGTTGATCAACATCCTGATGCGTGGCGATCCGCAGCAGCCGCGCGATCCCGTTGGCCCCGGTGGACTGGAGGTGCTCCATGGCTTCGAACTGCCTGCGGACGCCCCCGAAACCGAGCGACGCACTGCCTTTGCCAAGTGGCTCAGTCACGAAGCCGCGCCGCTCACCGCCCGCGTCGCTGTGAACCGTCTTTGGCATCATCATTTCGGCAGCGGCCTCGTCAGCACACCGAGCGACTTCGGCCTCGTCGGCGCACGCCCCACGTATCCCGAACTGCTCGACTGGCTCGCTACCCAGCTCATCACCGACGGCTGGAGTTTGAAGAAGATGCACCAGCGGATCGTGATGAGTGCGGCTTACCGGCAAAGTAGTTTCAGCTTTAGCCGAAAACATGCGGCTCAAGTCGCAACCACTTTCACCCGCGCGCCCCACCGCCTCGATGCCGAGACGATCCGCGACTCCATGCTCGCCACCAGCGGCCAGCTTGACCGCAAGATGGGCGGCAATGGCGTGAACCTCTTCACGCGCAAAAGTTCGTTCGCCCAATGGAAGCCGCTCAACGTGCCACCGACAGGCGCGAACCGCCGCATGATTTACCTCGCCCGGATTCGCGGCGCGGACGACGGCATGTTCAAGACCTTCGACGTCCCCGAATGCGGCCAGGTCAAAGACAAACGCAGCGACAGCACTACGCCGCTGCAAGCCCTCAATCTCCTGAACGGCAAGTTCACCCTCGAACAATCTGCCGCCCTCGCACAACGCATCACGACGGAAGCCGGCGCTGATTTGCCCAAACAAATCACCCGCGCCTTCCAGCTCACCCTCGCCCGCCCACCGGGCGAACACGAACTCACCGCCTGCCTCGCCGTCGCCCAAAGCGACGGCCTCGAAACCGTCTGCCGAGCCCTCTTCAACTCGAACGAGTTTTTGTTTCTACCATGAACTGCACCGACCACACCAAGCATCTCGACCGTCGTTCGTTTCTCTCGAACATCGCCACCTCCGCTGGCGGCATCGCGCTCGCGCAGTTGCTCGCACGCGAGGGCTTGTTTGCCGCCGACGAGAAACCGCAGCCGATTCGTCCGAACATCGATCCCGGACGTCCGTTCGGCGCACGAAAGCCGCATTTTCCGGCCAAGGCCGAGCAGGTGCTCATCATCTTCTGCGCCGGAGCCGTCAGCCATCTCGACACCTGGGACTACAAGCCCGAACTCTACAAACATCACGGCAAAGTCCCGCCCAACGCGCCGAAGGTCACGTTTCAGGGGCCCATCGGGAATCTCGCGAAACCCTTCTGGGACTTCAAGCCACGCGGCCAGAGCGGGAAGATGATTTCCGACCTCGTGCCGCATCTCGCCGAGCTGGCGGATGACATGTGCTTCATCCACTCGCTGACAGCGAAAAACAGCGCCCACACCCAGGCGGAGAATTTGCTCTCTACCGGTTTCACCTTCGAAGGCTACCCCAGCCTCGGAGCCTGGACGACTTACGCGCTCGGCACGCTCAATGAAAACCTGCCCAGCTTCGTCGCCATCGCCGACCCGCGCGGACGCCCCCAGGCCGGGCCTAACAACTGGGGCAGCGGCTTCCTGCCAGCCGCGTTTCAAGGCACCGCCTTCAGTGCCGACGAACCGCCGCAAAATCTCAAGACCGCGATGGGCGTGAAGGAAAGCGCGAACAAAGCCACGGTTGATTTGCTCGCCAAGCTCAACGGCGAGCATTTGGAAAAGCACCCCGGCAACACCGATCTCACGGCCCGCATCAGCAGCTACGAACTCGCCGGCCGCATGCAAAGCAGCATCCCCGGCCTCATGGACATCGCCGGAGAAAACGTCAAGACGCTCGAAGCCTACGGCGCGACCTCCTCCAACGTGATCAAAGCCGAATACGCCCGCAACTGCCTCCTCGCCCGCCGCCTGCTGGAGCAAGGCGTGCGCGTCGTGCAGCTCTTCAACGGCGCATACGCCAGCGGCGGTAAACTTAACTGGGACAGCCACGCCGAAATTGTCAGCAGCCACGGCGCTCATGCCGAAATCCTCGACCAACCCACTGCCGCCCTGCTGCGCGATCTCAAGCAGCGCGGCCAGCTCGACAAAACCCTCGTCGTCTGGTGCACCGAGTTCGGCCGCATGCCCTTCATGCAGGCCAACGGCACCGGCCGCGACCACAACATCGAAGGCTTCACCTGCTGGATGATGGGTGCCGGCGTGAAGCCCGGCATCAGCATCGGCAGCACCGATGAACTCGGCTGGAAAGCCGCCGAGGACGTGAAGACACTTTACGACTTCAACGCCACCATCCTCCACCTTCTCGGCCTCAATCACGAACGCCTCACCCACTACTTCAACGGCACCGAACGCCGCCTTACCGATGTGCATGGGCATGTCATCAAAGACATCCTCGCATGAACCACGACGCCCACCACTCCAGACAACCACGACGCCCAGGAGGCCCACGACTAAGCGGAGCACCCATGCCCGCAGGGTTCGTGCAGAAAGATGTGACCGCCGGGGGCGCTCGTTGGAATATACCCGCAGTCGCTAACGCATTACCGCACCCAGAACCTGCCCCAGTGAGCATTCTTTGAAACTCACAACATTCAAACTCAGCACTCTCCAAACTCATGAACCGAAGACACTTTCTCCAAACCCTCAGCGGCACTGCACTGACCTTTCCGTGGTTCTCGAACCTCGCGCTGCATGGCGCGGAGGCTTCGAAGCCACCACGGCGACTGGTTTGCATCGGGCTGGATTTTGGGGTGCGGCCTGAATCGTTTTTCCCGGCGAGTCACGGGCCTGAGTTGGAGCTGACGCCTTTGCTGAAGCCTCTGGAGCGCTGGCGGAATAAGATGACGGTGTTCTCACAACTGGAGCATCCCGGCGTGCAGGGCGGTCACTATGGCGTGCATGCTTTCCTCAGCGGCGTGCGTCGCGAGCAGGCAGCGGGCTTCAAAGACGGCTGCGTCACGCTCGATCAGATGGCGGAAGAGCATCTCGGTGGGCTGACGCGTTTTCCGTCGCTCTGCCTCGGCGTGGGCAGCGGTGATGCGATCTCATGGACGCGCTCGGGCATCGCGGTGCCGAAGCTGGAAGACCCAGGCGTGGCGTTTGACATGCTCTTCAAACCCCAACGCAAGTCCGCCGCAGCAGCGAGGCGGGCGGAGTTGTCGGAGAATGAATCTGTGCTCGCGCTCATCGCGCAGGATGCCAAGCGCGTGGCGCCGCATCTGGATCGCTGGGATCGCGAGAAGATGGATGAGTTCATGGGGGCGATGCGCGACTTCGACCGTGCCAACGCCTCGAACATGGCGTGGCTCGACAAACCGCTGCCAGTGACGGATGGCCAAAAACCCGAGTGGAAGAGCGAAGGCTGCATGGACCTCGTGCGCGCGAACTTCGATGTCGCGGCGCTGGCACTTCAAGCTGACGCCACGCGCATCATCACGTTGAACATTGGCGGTAGGCTGCCAGTGACGAACATCCCCGGCATCAATCGCGGCTATCACGATCTCTCACACTCCGGTCAGGCCCCGGACAAGCTGCGGCAACTGCACATCATTGAGTCCGCGCTGATGGCGGAGCTGGACTACTTCCTGGAGCGACTCTCCACGATGAAAGACATCGGCGGCAGTTCCTTGCTGGACAACACCACCGTGGTCTTTGGCAGCGGCATGGGCAATGCCAGCGCGCACGCCAACACCAATCTGCCCGTGGTGCTCGCTGGCGGGGGCTTCAAGCACGGCCATCATCTCTTTTTCCCAAAGAATGGCCGCCAACAAACACCGCTGTGCAATCTCTTCGTCACGCTGCTCCAGCAAATGGGCATCGAGCGCGATCAGTTCGGATCGAGCAACGGAAACCTCAATCAATTGCTGATGTAGTATGAAGCGAATCAAACCAGACATCACCGGGAGAAATGGAGTCATGGAGTATTGGAGTGCTGTCTTCCAACTCTCCATCACTCCACCACTCCATCGCTCCAGCCTCGCTCTTTTCCTCGGCATGGTCCTGTCCACCCTCCACGCCGCAGACCCCGCCCCACTCAAGCCCGACGCCTTCCTTTCGCGCTATTGCCTCGAATGCCACGATGGTGATGTGCAAAAGGGGGATCGTCGGCTCGATGATCTGCCTTTGAAGGTCGGCACAGACATTGCCATCGCGGAGCGTTGGCAAGAGGTGCTGCATCAACTTCAACTCGGCGAGATGCCACCAGCGAAAAAGAAGCAACCCACCGACGACGAGCGCCGGGCTTTGCTCGCATGGATTGATGAGCAACTCATTCACGCACAGTCCAGCGCTCAAGATCGAGGCGGCCAGGTCGTGCATCGTCGGCTGAGCCGTGCGGAGTATCTGCATACCATGCAGGACCTCTTTGGGTTCGATGGCGACTTCGATCCCACCACCAGCTTTCCCGGCGATGAGGAGCTGGAAGGCTTTCGCAACATCGGCTCCGCGTTGCGCACGTCGCGGCATCATTTGGATCAGTATCTGAAGGCCGCCGATGCGGTGCTGGATCAAGCTTATGATCTCGCGGACGTGAACGGCAAACCTGAAGCCAAGCAATGGAAGGATAGCGCGGACAAAATGCGCGACCTCAACGGTGCCTTCGGGCTTGGTGTCATCAGTGCAGAGAAAGCGAAAGGTCCCGCCTACATCCATCTCAGCCACGGCGTGCGAAATCAGGAGCTGATCTTCGATAGTAAGCTCTTCCTCAGCCGCCTGGGCGATGATGGCGTAACGCATTCCGGTTGGTATGAAGTCGAGGTCGAAGCCACCGCCGCGAACCGTCATCACCCGTATGGCAAAGATCTCATCATAGATGTGACCCCGTATTACAAAGACCTGAAGTCCTACTATGACGAGTCGCAACCCATGCAACTCGGTATTGGTCGCCAAGGCGAAGGCATCCAAGGCATTGGCTGGCGGCTCATTCCACCGAATATCGTTCACGCCACCGAGTTGCCAGATGATCGCTACATCACCGTCCGCGCCCGCATTTGGCTGGATCGAGGCACTGTGCCTTACCTCTCCTGGATCGATGGTCCGCCCAAGGGCACGCGACCCAACTTCATCACCCACAAGCTCTACAAATACGACCCCAGCGTGCCGAAGATCGAGGAGCACGTCCGGGCAAATCTCGCCCTGCGTGCCGAGCGCGACAAGCTCTACCGACACCTCTACCAAGGCCCCGAGGTCCGCGTTCATTACTGGCAGGTCACTGGCCCCATGCGCGATAACAAACCGCATCCCGCCCGCGCGCTGCTTTTCGCGAAGATCGCACCCGATGAGAAACAAATCGAGCCCGAGCGCCTGCAATCCGAACTGCAAGGTCTCGCCAGCCGCCTCTTCCGTCGCGAGGTGAAGGGTGATGACATCGCCCCATATATGAGCGCTCTGCAAAAGCACCTCGATGGCAAGACGCGCTACGCCGACGCCGCGCGGCCTGTCTTCAAAGCCCTGCTTTGCTCATCGGAGTTTTTGTTTCTCACCGAGCCGGAATCAGACGCGAAGACCATCACACCGATGCAACTCGCCACTCGCCTCTCCTACTTCCTCACAGCAGGACCACCTGATGACACACTGCGTTCGCTTGCGAACAAAGGTGCGCTCGACGCTAAAGCCGTCATCACCGAAACCGACCGCCTGCTCGATTCACCGCGCGGCGACCGCTTCCTGCGCCTCTTCACAGAGCAGTGGCTCGGCTTGAACAAGCTCGGCACCATGCCGCCCTCGAAGGAAACCTTTCCCGCCTATCACATCGACCGCCTGGAGCCCGCGATGAAGGAGGAAACCTCGCGCTTCATCGCCGAACTCATCCGCACCAACCAACCCGTCACCGCACTCGTCGATGCCGACTTCACGTATCTTAATGCCGGACTCTCACGGCTCTATGAACTGCCCACTGTCAGCGGCGATCACTTGCAACGCGTTAGCCTGCCTGCCGATTCACCACGGCGTGGATTGCTCGGCCAAGCGAGCATTCTCACCATCACCGCGAACGGCGTTGAGACCTCGCCCGTGAAGCGCGGCGTATGGTTGCTGGAGAAACTCTTCGGCACACCACCCAGCCCGCCACCACCGGACGTGCCGCCGATTGAACCCGACATCCGCGGAGCCACCACCATCCGTCAGCAGTTGGAGAAACATCGCAACGTCCAGGCCTGCGCCGATTGTCATGCCAAGATCGACCCCCTCGGCTTCGCCCTCGAAGCCTACGACCCCATCGGCCACTTCCGCAGTGCTTACCCGAACGGCGCAGCCATCGACACCACCGGCGAGTATCGCGGCAAGCCTGTCAACAGCCCCGCCGACATCCGCGCCTACCTCACCAAGCACCCCGACCTCCTCGCGCAAAACCTCGCCCACCGCCTCCTCACCTACGCCCTCGGTCGCCCCCTCGGCTTCACCGACCAACCCGCCCTTCGCCGTCTGCAAGCGGACTGGAAAGCGAAAGGCCACACCCTCCGCGACCTGATCCACCTCATCGCCACCAGCGAGCTGATGCGTCAGCCGTGATGCTTGCCATATCTTAATGATGAAACATACCTTCACCTTACTTGCCGCCTTGCTCCTCTCGCCGCTGGCCGTCCTTTGCTCCTGGTCCCACCTATTTCAATCCTGTATAAATCCAATCTTCCTCCGACTCTTGCCCTTCTCCCTCGAGTGCTCGGCATTCGCCTTTCTCACCTTCGCAACCTCCCGCTCCACCATCTCCTGCGTTACCAGCCAGCGCTCTGGGTTCGGGTCCGTGCTGCCGGCATAGATCGAGTTGACGCACACATTCAGGATGTCCCCGCCGCTGAGGCCTCGTGAGAGGGCCGCGAGAACCGCGTAATCAGCCTGCACCCGATCTGGGTTGGGTAGATGGAGGGCGAACAACTCCCGGCGCATGGAAGCGTCTGGAAGGCGGAACTTGATGTGTCGCTGGATACGGCGAAGCAGCGCGGGATCGTAGTTTTCAAACAAGTTCGTCGTGACGATCACCACGCCGTCAAAGCGATCCAGCTCCTGCATCAGGCAGTTGCGGTTCTGGTTGATGCTGGTGGAGCAGGACTCGCCGGTAGATACGCGCTTGGAGAGCAGGCTGTCGGCTTCGTCGAAGAACAGCACGGCATCTTGCTCCCTAGCCGCTTGGAACGCCGCTTTGATGTGCTTGGCGGTGTCGCCGAGGTATTTGGATATGACCGCGCTGTAGTCCACTTGGTAGAGCGGCTTGCCGAGGCGCAGCGCGATGCCAAGGGCCGCGCGTGTCTTGCCAGTGCCGGGTGGGCCGTAGAAGTTGAGGATACAGCGACCTTGCTGCGGCTGGATGCTGCTCAGGTTCCAGATGCGGTCCAGGTCGGCGCGTATATCCAGTGCCCGCAGTCCAGCGTGGATGTCGGTCTTCACCTCTGGATGCAGGATCATCTTGTCGAGGTCATGGCGGGGCTCCGGATGCACGAGGTGGCCGACATCAGGGGGCGGTTCCTCTTCATCGCGATCCCGCCTGCGGCGGCGCGGGTTACGGTGGTCATCTGCGGTGGCGGCATCGGGTGGCAGTTCGATTTCAGGGCTTTGGCTGGTCAGGGTGCGTGTGGGCATGGTGGTATCAGTTTTGGGTGTGGGTTCATGGCTCCGCAGGTTGCGGATGATTCAGCCAAAGATCAGGATGGCGGCCATCAGGCCAGCCAGCGCGATCCAGGCAAAGGGGTCGTTGGAGTTCATGGGCGGATCAGGGTTGAGTGGTGAGATGCACGGTGAGAATCTTCCCGTGCAGGGCAGGCAGGAACCGGTTCGCCGGACGCACTTCGCCGTGGCTGGTGGTG
>CANIBP010000059.1 GCA_947466075.1 Verrucomicrobiaceae bacterium | reverse complement strand
TCCAAAGCGTCGAGCGATCTGTTCCTGGGTGCCTTCTCCTCGGTCGCAGGTGCTGACGATACGTTGACGCAAATCAAGGGATAGTGTGGCCATGCTCCCTTCTAACACTCCCTTGCCGCGTTTCTACATTATTATTTAAAATGCTCTAAATACACAACTGAAAGCTGATAGCGAGGGAAGGATAGGTCTTCAAGAGATGCACGTTAAAAGTGCATTCATCGCTGATGGTGAGGTCACTTCAGTAAAACAGATAACAACAGAGACAAAAATAATTTCTGGCAGGCTGCCATTTGTGCGCACAAAATACGAGGCATCTTTTCAGATTCACTCTGTAATAAAATGGGACGGGGCAAAAGTTAAGGCAGATGTAAACAGGCTAGATCTGATTTATTGGCGAACAAACGAGGCGCAAAATAAAAACGAAAAGCTGCCTATCTTAAAACAAGGCGATCATTTTCGTTTATTTTTCTAGTGCTACGCCCACCCCTAATGACGATGGTGAATTGACTGTTTCAGTGGGTGCGCCCAATTAGATTCGCCCCGAAGGTTATTCACAATTATCAAATATAAATGATAAGGCTGAACCAACTCAAGCAAGCTCATCTACATCAGTAAGAATGAATAATGGACATTCATTGGCGGTTTCGCCACCGTTGAGCGATGAATCCACTTCATCAGCTTCATGGAGCCTAATCGTCGTGCTGGGTGTGGTGGCGCTCGGCTTGCTGTGGATGTTGCTCAAGCGGCGTTTGTTAGCGTGAAAATGTAGGTGCCAGAAGCTACCGGCCCAAAGTCTGGCCGAAACCACAAGACTACGCCAGCAGCAGCAGGCATGAATACCTTGAGCTTGATGCAATCAATGCGGCGAAAGCTCACACAGAAGACCAAAGTGCTGGCCAGGATTGGGCCAATCCAGGCAAAAACCACGATACCAAAGCCTATGACGACTAAAGTAAATGTTCCGCACCTCGCGGCTCTTGTGCTGTTTCTTTCAACGTGTGGCTCCTACGCTCTTTCCATGTCGCATCTCCCTCCGCGCGAGGCCGTTGGCAAAGCAACGGACATTGCTGTGGGCGTGGTTCAGGTTTCACACGAGAATGGCCTGGTGGTGCGCTTTCAGCCAACACAGGTGCTGAAAGGCCGCCTTGAAACAAACAAACTCTACACCATCAATTATGCTGATGAATATAACCGCAACGGCTTGAAGCAGGTCATGGAAAGAATAGCGGCTTATGCGGAGGGCAAGCCAGCAGTCCTGTTTCTGGGCCGGCTTCATACGGATGGAGAAACCCTTGTTCCAAATAGCCTAGATGGCGCTGTCTGGCCTCGGCACTCCGCCTATCCATTACACCCATTGCTTCAAACACCAGATACGCTTGAGGAATGCATCACGTTTGTCAAAGCAGTGATGGCGAATCCAGAAATCAAACTCAAGATTGTGAACCGACGGAGAGTTCTTCCTGATGATTACCCCTTGCCGGACTCAGCGGCGGCCACGAGGACAGAAACGCAAACAACTGTGGCGCAGCCAGTGACGTCTGTGCTGGCGCCACCGCCGCAGCAACTACCACCGCCCGCGCCAAAGATAAGCAAGCCTCCGCCTGTGTCGGTGCAGCCAACAAAAAGTTCACGAGGTTTTTGGTCGTTGGGTGTTTTTACTTTTATTGGATTGTTATTGTTGGGGCTCAAGTGGTATATGAAGTGAGTCGCGAAAATGAACACAACCGCTTTGATGGGGCAGTTCTCTGATACAGCGAGGGTCCTCAAATCCGACGAGGAAACTGCCATCATGGATGCGGCTCCGCCGGATTCGGAAGCGGGGATCACTCTTTACTGGGTGGCCTCACCGGCATGGACGGCTACACCTGGGCTGATGCAGATGTCTAGGCCGCTGGCAACCCCAATAAGCTTCAGGCGATGCCGGTGCTCGGCCTCGCCGGAAAGGCCTGGGAGTTCAACCGGACAGGACCGACTGACACGCGGCCACGGGTGATCTGGCTAGTGGGGCGTGACCAGGCTTATTATCAGTCCAGCTATGCCAAGCAGGATTTTGTCATCGCGCATGAGGTGGGCCACGCGCTGGGCAACATCACGCACACCATTGAGAAGTACGGCCAAGTGCCGGGCAACAACACCCCTGTTGGTCCCGTGCCTTACTCCGGCTATTCAGGATATAGCGACAACAACAAACGCCTCATGACCGGCATGGCTGGGCCGAAGCGCTTGGCCGGCCCCAAGCTGCTCAACAAACTTGAACGGGACAAAATAGTGAATTCAAAAAATATGCAGACTAACACCAACTCTCATGTACGGGCGTTGCTCGTACTTATTCAAACAATCACGCTGCTTACCCATGCACAGACTTCACCAAGTCCTGTGCGTGACGATGAGTGGCGCAGACAAGAACTCCGACGTGCGAAGCCGCTGATCAACCAGCACGATTTCAGCCCGATTGACGAGGCGTTTGTCGCGAAGGATTTGCTGCTGCTCTGGTGCTATTATCTGGGTGACTACGAACTCAAGTTTCAACTATATGATCGAGCGACTCCCGAAAGGCTACGCATGGCAAGTCCAGAAAAAGTGGAACGGATGAAGCTGGTGCTCGCAAGATATGAACGTGCGGGCAGCTACCTGAAGCAGATTCCAGGACATCCCAGACTGGTGGGAGATAAGATCGAAGAAAGCCTGTACGGACGAGCAGGTGGCATGGACAAGCGCAGTGCCTACATGGAGTGTTTATGCAGACTGGGCCAGGATGGGAGTGATGAATGCATTGAGCAGTTGGGCCGCTATCTCTTTGATACGCGTGATCCCGGTTTTCGTCCCTATGATCCTGCGCAGCCTCGCCTGAGCGAGTATGACATGCGCGGCGTTCATAATTGGGTTCAAAGTGATGCAGTTAGTGGTCTGTTGGGAATTCTCAAAGACCGGTTTGAATTTGCTAAAGTCTTGGTGGACGAGAACAGCGTGCCGTTCAAGGGCATGCCGATCAAAGGGTATGAGGACAAATTACGAGAGTGGTTGCTGACCAGTCCGGAGGCTGCGCCCTACCGACGCAGCCTAGCTTCCACCGGCGTGGTACTGCCGCCGGGCTATCCACCCATGAAGGAACTGGAAGGAACGAAGACCACCATCGCACCGCCGTTGAAGAACCCGCCCTATCCTGATGGCGTCACGCCGTTTTCATCCACGCCAGTCGATCCGAATGTGAAGCCGTGAGGCTAGGGTTGGATTTCAGTGCGGTGCTGCTACATCGACGGGCTTGTAGCCGCCCTTGGTTTTGAACCAGACGAACATGAGCAGGTAGCACGCAAGCATGAAGCTAGGCAGGATAGCGATGGTAATAAAGACACTGCGTTTGCTGGCGGCCTGGACGGTTTCGAGTTCCTGATGCTGAGGGGCAGGCAAAGCTTTGATTTTTTCCTGATCGAGCGTCGGGGCGCTGCCAAAGATGCCGGGTTTGGACTCGCCTTTGACCTGGGCATACAAAGCGCTGTGCGTGGCGGCAGAGAGGCGTTGATCCATATCGAGATCCTGTTTGTAGCCGATGTAGGGACTGCCGAGGACGCCAAGAAAGAGGACACCGACAGCGGAGACGCCGTTGAGGGTAAGGGCACCGCCTTTGGGGAACTGCTCGGAGGTGAGGCCAAGGGTAGTGCTCCACAGGAAGGTCTTGCCGAGAGCATAGACAGAGGCTGCTGCCAGAATGGCCCAGCCGGTGGCATTGGAGAGCAGAATCAGGCCGGTAATGGCGATGGCGGCACTGATCACGAGTAAACCGATGGGAGAGAACTTGTGGATGATCGGTCCGGCATAGAAACGCAACACGGTCATGATAACGGAGACATAAACGAAGATCCAGGTGGCGAAGTTCGGGAAGTCAGGACCGCTAAGTTTAAGCAATTCGGGCATCCAGCCATCGGTGCCGAGTTCGGTGGTGGCAAGTGGGCCGATCGTGATGAGTACGACGATGAAGAGCCAATTACCAAAAGAATGAGTGTAGGCTCCTGCGGCCAGGCCAATGACCGAGCCGACGATGAGTGAGTCCCGCATTGAGGCTTCATGCCCTACCATTTGCATGACGGCGAAATACACGAGTGAACCGATGATGAAGAAGCCGACCGCACCGACTTCCTTGAGCATGTCACGGTAGCTGACACCTGCGGCGACGCGTTCATTGACAGGGAAGGTGCGTGGCAGGATGAGCAAGGCGTAAAGCACGACTGGGATGAAGCAGAGCGCGAAGCGGAACTGCCAGACGGCATGGAAGAACAGCTTTGTGTCCGGCAGCAGAGCACAGAACAATGCTCCGAGGGCCAGACCGGCAGGCCAGCCGGCATGGAGGATGTTTAGCCACTTCGATTTGTTTTTGCTGAAGATCGTTGCGACGACCGGATTGATGAAGGATTCGACGGTGCCGTTTGCCACGGCGACGAGCAAAGTGCTCCAGTAGAAGTCCTGAAACCCGGACGCTCGTAATGTGAGCACCAGCGATACGATATGACAGATGATGGCAAACAGCGCGACGGTCTTGTAGCCGATGCGGTCGATGATGAAGCTGAAGAAGATGATGCTCAGAGCGAACGGCCACATGCCCGCACCGTTGATGGCTCCTTTCTGGGATTCGGAGAGGTTGAAGCTATCCTGTAGCATGCCGATCGTGTTCGCTCGCACGCCAAAGACGAAGGACGTGGCTACGAGGGCGATGAAGCAGGCCCAGAAGAGTTTCATGTCGGCTTTACCGGAGGAGGACTGGCTCATGGAGTGTGGTGGGGTTGTAAACGAGGCGCGATTCCAGCAAATGCACGCCACTAGCGCAATGCCTTTTTCGCAGAACGCGAAATTACTACCCTCCGACCTCTGGCTTGACGCCGTGCATGCTGGGCCGCATGATTGCGTTTCTGCCGGGGCGTTGGTCGCTGCCGGCGTTTGTTTTTCTCACACATGCTCTCACCTTTGTCCGTTTTGATGATGCAGCGTCCGCTTGGCCGGTTCATGGCGGCGGTTTGTTTTATGCTGGTGCTGCTGACACTGACAGGCCAGGCCTCAGCTCAGGTGGTGCTTAAAGCGCAGCCAGTGGATGAGGAGAAAGCGCCAGTGGTTAAGCCTGTTGAGCAAGTGAGACAGGACTTGAATGCTTCATGGCAGACGCAGCGAGAGGCGCGTGCTTTGACACTGAGTGTGCCAGCACCTCGCGGGCAGATCGTGGATCGTCACGGTATTCCGTTCGCACAGAACCGGGCGGCAAACTATCTCGCGCTGGTGATGCCTTACATGGACGGTGCCAGCGAGGCGCAAATCACCACGTTTGCGAAGTCCACCATCGATAAGGTGAACAGCGTGCTGGGGAAGACTTGGTCGTTGAGTGAGGAACGAGTGCTGCTGCACTACAAGCACCGTCGCTGGCTGCCCCTGGTGTTTTCTGTTGAGGAGGGGTTGAACGTAGAGATCACGCCGGAAATGGAGGAGAAACTCAAGCCGCTGTTGGGGAACAGTTTGGTCATTCAACCTGCCTATCTCCGGCATTACCCGCAGGGTGCCACTGCTTGTCATATTATCGGCTACACTGGCAAGACACGGCCGCTGCCCACTGGGCCGATCGTGGATGGCGATGCGGTGTTTGAGGAGATGGAGGGTCGTGAGGGCATCGAAACCGCGTTTGATAGCGACCTGAAGGGTCAGGCGGGCATCGTGAACGTGCTTTTCAGCCCTGATGGCAAGCGTTTGTCCGAAGACGTGCGCCGCACACCGAGTCCAGGTCGCAATGTGGTGCTGTCCATCGACTACCACTTCCAAAAATACGCCGAGAACGCTCTCAAAAAGCACACCACTGGCGGCGCGATGGTGATCATGGATGTGACGAACGGAGACATCTTGGCGATGGCCTCCAATCCCGGTTTTGACCTCAATGAATTCGTGCCGGGCATTCGCGCGAAGCGCTACGAGGAACTGACCAAAGACCCGCACCTGCCGCTCTTCCCGCGTTCCTTCCGCGGCGAGTATCCCCCGGCTTCGACATTCAAGATCGTCACAGCCCTAGGTGCCTTAGATAGCGGCAAAGTGGACGCGAAAACCTACTTTGATTGTCCGAATGCCCTGGAGATAGGCAATCGTGTGTTTAAGAACTGGAACAAGGAAGGCGAAGGCTCCATGACCGTCGTCACCGCCATCAAGCGCTCTTGCAATACTTGGTTCTACCGTGCTGCGCTCGAATCTGGGGCGGATTACATCTCCAACATGGCCATGCGACTCGGTTTCGGCGAACGCACGGGGATTCCGCTCAAAGCGGAGGGCGAAGGCTTCGTGCAGACGAATCCATGGACGATCCAGCACCTCGGCGGCAAGATGCAATCTGGTGACTTAGCGAACATGGCTATCGGCCAGGGCAGGGTGCTGGCGACGCCTTTGCAGGTTTGCCAGTGCATGGCGGGTCTGGGTGATGGAATGCGCATCCCACAGCCACGTTTGGTGTTGCAAATTCAAGATATGGCGGATCGCGTGGTGATGGCCTATGAGCCGAAGGATCGCAGGCGTATTGATCTCAATCCCGATCACCGTCAAACCGTGATCAATGGCATGGTGGCCGTGGTGAACGGCAGTGGCGGCACGGGGCATTCTGCCGCCATTAAACAGGCCGAGATCGCTGGCAAGACCGGCACCGCGCAATGGAAGCCGACGAAGGATCAAAATCTCGCCTGGTTCACTGGCTTTTTGCCCGCTGGAAAGCCTATGTTTGCCTTTGCCGTTGTGTATGAAGGTGAGCCCGGTGAGGACATTAGCGGTGGCAAAAAAGCCGCGCCGATCGTGCGTGAAGTTTTCACCAACATCTTTGAGAAAGCTCCGGCGGACGATCCGATGCTGCTTGCCATGAAGGACGTGCCGAAGGCCGAGGTCGTCGAAGAAGAGGTGGTTACAATCCCGGTCGAAAATGTGCCGCAGGCAATGCCTCCGCCCCCACCGCCGAAAAAAGGCATTGGTGGCTTTTTCAAACGACTGTTTGGCCGTTAGTAGCGTTCTTCCACTGTGAACCGCGTCTCCCGATGAATATCCAGCTTGCTACCGTGTGTGATTTTGCCGCCGACTATCAGGGCAAGCTTTGCATTCAGGGTGCCTTCGACACGTTATGCGCGCAGAGCTTTCCCGTGGTGCATCCGCAGTGCTCCATCGCCGTGCGGGCGATTTTTCAGGCGGAGGATGCAGGACGGCATGAGTTTGTGATCCGCTGCATCGATCCCGATGGTAATGAATGCCTACCGCCCATGCCCTGCACTTTGGAAGTGACGTTTCCATCCGCTTTCATCCCCTTTGTTTCGCGCAACATTGTGTACACCATCCAACGCGTAAAGTTTGACCGCCAAGGCTTGTTTCGCTGGGTGGTTCAGCATCAGAATAACACGCTGGCCAGTATCCCGCTGCGTGTGACCTTGTTTGATGATCGCCGTTCTGCCACAGGACCAGCTGGTTAGCCGATTATGATTACCTCCAAGCCCAAGGTTCATTCGGAAACCGCTACGCCAGCAGGCACGCCAGTGAGGCAGTTATCCGTGTTCCTGCACAACCGTGTCGGAGCACTCATGGCGTTGGTGAAACTGCTCACTGACCACCGCATTGAGGTCTTGGGTCTCTCGTTACAAGACACGACCGAACTCGCGCTCGTGCGCCTCGTGCCTAGTGATCCTGAAACGGCGGAAATGCTATTCATCGAAAAGGGCATCCCGCATGTCATGTGTCCGGTCACTGTTGTAGAACTTCGCGAGACAGAACATTCACTTGCACACGCACTAGCGGCGCTGCTCACTGCTGAGATCGATATTAACTTCAGCTATCCGTTGCTTGTGCGTCCCTCGCGCCAGCCGCTACTCGTGTTGCATCTCGATTCACCCGATCTTGGTTCCGAGGTGCTCTCCAGCGCCGGATTCAAGGTTCTGACACAGGAAGATTTGAGCCGCTAAGCAGTTCCTGTCTGTTGAGCATGAACTGTGGCGCCATTTGCGCAATGAATTCTCGTGCATCCTCCACCGCACTGAGTTCGACGAAGGGATCTTCCTGGCCTACACGTTGTTCTGGAAGCGGTACGTAAATGGAGGCCATCGCCCAGCGGTGCTGGATGTTGCGGAAGGTGGAGTCAAAGTAGGACCGCAGGATGTGTTCGTAATGATCAGCGCAGGTGGTACCGTCAGAGCCAATGTACCAGTAGAAGTTCACCGCGCGTGTCCTGATGCGCACGCCCGGCTGTGGTTCGACGTCGCGGAAGATGCGCATCATCATCACGGTGATGTCGCGGCCATCCTTGAGGTGAAGTGGTATCGGTGTGCGGTCAGTGACTGTCCAGCCTTGGTTCGGCAGGCAGACCTCTGGTCTGTGCAGGCTGCGTTTCACGAAGCCACTTAGAATCACCGTCGTCATGATCTGTCTACCCGTGGACGAGGCATAGACGTCGCGAGCCAGTTTAACGCCTTCATCGAGCAGGTTTTTCTCCTGGGCAGTCATTTCAAACTCGCGTCCTTGATAATCGCCAAGGGAGAGCGGCAAATAGGGCTGAGCGCTGTCAGTCTTTAATTTCACGCCGGGTTTGGCCACATGGAAACTGATATCGGTGCCAGCGCAGATGCCCAACAAAGCCAGCGGTATTAGGATGGCTGTTGTTAATTGTGCCAGTGTGCGGCGTGGCAGGGGAATGCTAAGGCCGCCATTGACCTCTGGTGATCGAGCATGACGTTTCAGGTTGGTTTTCATCTCTCGCCCTTCAAACAACCAGCAGAGCGCAAACATACCGCTGAGCGCGACACCAAACACTGCAAAGCCGGCAAACGTGTGATAGGGCGACATTTCCTGATGATCGCCAATGTGTCGCCCCACGGCAAAATCAGAACCGAATAGCAGTGTGCCTGCCACCAGCAGCAAAAGACGCACAACATTGCCCGCTACAGCCAACGGCACGGCACAGACAAATAAGACAAGCCGTGAACGCGGCTGCTTCAGCGCCAGATAGCCCAAAAGCGCTGAGATCATCATTAGGGCGAAGAGTGAGTTGATGCCGCTGCATTTAGCATCCACGTCGAGACTGAAAGCGCTGCCGAGAGCGATGCCGCTTGCCGCATCTTGTGCGGACTGCAACGCGGAGCCTTCATTCACTGCTGGCACACCGATCAAATTCAAGAGCGTTGCGGCCATGGCAGCCGTTTTGGGACGCAGAGGAGATGCTAAAGAATCTTCCAGCGGCTGCATCGGCCAAGTAAAAAAGAGAAACAGCCAGGCAAAAAAAAGCGTGCGCATCCATCCGCGCCCCGCCACCAGAAGGATCATGCCTGCTAGGGTAAACTGTACCGCGAGAAAGCCCGGATATCCCGTGTCAGCTTTGTAACCCAGCCAAAAGAAAAACGTTCCTAAGCCAAACGGCAGCAAGCCTAGCCAGTCGCCCTGCCAGGGCAGTTTGCGCAGCTCATCTCGCCGCAGCCAAACCAGCCAACCGACGAGCAGCGGCACCAGTAGGCAGAATTGCCAGTCTGTTTTGGTGCTTACCCATCGTGCCCAGCCGGCTAAAATGCTTTCACGCCTGCTGAAATCCCACTGCTGATATGGCCATACAAGGAAGAGCAGCAATAATACCAAGGGCAATCCCCAGAGCGCTAGTTGGCGTAGAGTTTGAGTCTGTAGTCCGGCTTTATTGTCGCCGCTGGGGAGGGCGGACAATTCACGTGTGCTGCTGGATTTTGTTGCCATGAGGTAGATTGACGGACAAAGGCTGGCCTTGTTTGTTGATTCTAGCAACCTCCATCGTGTAACGTCACATTCACGCTTTCATGTCTGATTCATTTTCCAACTCCCAGACCGATGTTTCCGAAGAGGAAGAAGAAAATGAACAGCTTTTGCAATTTGCCCGCTGCAACCGAACCTCGGTCGAGACAGTCTCAACGGGGGCGGTCGGAAGTATGAAGTTATCGAAAAAAGAAAAACGGCGGATGGCTGCTGCCACCAAAGCGATGAGTGAAAAAAACGATTCTTCAGAAAAAAATAAATCTGGATCTACTGGGCATCTTCAAGATGAAGATGATCTGTCACTACATCGTGACAGCATCACTCACCTGCCAAATATCCGACGTACACATCTTACGTACAGACATCTGGTTATTTCTATTTTCACCTCGGTCGCAGTTGGTTTGATCCTGCTCTGGTGGTTCAATGGATTTTACCAGCGTGAGATTGCCCCCAAGCTATCTGTAACTGTTCCGGCTCTGGTTCAGCCTGATAGCACCGCCAAAGTGTCCCTTGCTAAAGCTGAAGAGCAGATCAGCGCACTACAGCAACAGCTCGATGTCATGCGACGGGAGCAGTTGCTGACACAGCAAAATACGCGTGAGGCGCTGGAGCGTGTGTCCGCCGTGCTGAACAATCCCAAGCTTGCTCCTGCGTCAGTCGCGCCCGTTTCGAACCAACCCGGCGTAGCGCGTATCCCTGATGCAGCACCCGACATCTCGCCGACACAAAGGGAATTCATCCAACTTAAGGAACGTAACCGCCTCACTGCCTACGCCGATGAAGCCATCGCTACCGGCATGCGTAAGCCGATTGAGGTGCTTGTGGAATATCTACGTGATCCAGAGTCAAAGCATCTCCACGAAGCCGCGCAGGCAGAATACATGCGCGCTGTTCGCTCTATCCAGCTGCTCCAGCGCGATGATCCAGGCTATCGCCTTCCGGTGGCTGAACTGTTCAAGGACCAAAACATCCGCGACGAGGCCGATGTGAAGCCTGATGCCCTGCTCAAACTACTCGCCGACTACAAGCTGCCGTGGGAGGTGCGCGTGCGCGTCTGCTTCTTGCTGCTCGGTAGCACTGCGCCTGAAACCAATGCGCAGCTCATCAAGGCCATCAAAGAAGACCCCTCGCTCGAAGTTGCCAAGCATGCCCAGCTCGCCCTTGAGCAACGCATCAAAAAACGCTTCCGCATCTTCGACATTCCCGCTATTGAGGAGTGGTCGAAATCGCAGGGGAAATGACTGCGCCAACCGGCTCCGAATTATGAAGACCCTGTTCCTGACCAACGAATACCCTCCCCACATCTATGGCGGTGCGGGTGTGCATGTTGAATACCTCTCTCGCGAACTCGCCAAACTCATCGAGGTCGATGTACGCTGCTTTGGAGACCAGGATAGCAGTAGTGAAAAACTCAAGGTTAAAGGCTTCGGGCTTGATACCTCCGACTGGGATTGTCCGCTTAATTTGAAGTCTGTTTTCGGTGCTTTGCAGCGCTGCCTCGACTTCAACACGGCCGGCATCGACGCCAGCCTAGTGCATCTACACACCTGGTATGCGCACTTCGGCGGCATCCTTGCCAAGCTCAACTACGGCGTGCCGATGGTGCTTACAGTGCATTCGTTGGAGCCGCTGCGCCCGTGGAAACGCGAGCAGCTTGGCCATGGCTATGACTTCACTGTTTGGTTGGAAAACACCGCATTACAAATGGCCGATGCTGTCATTGCGGTTTCCGAAGAGACGCGCATTGACTTACTCAAGCACTTTGACCTCGATCCTCACAAGATTCACGTCATTCATAACGGCATTGACCTCGATGAATATCACCGCCTAGAAGCACCTGATGTGCTGCGGAAGCACGGTGTTGATCCTGATCAGCCCTACGTTCTCTTTGTTGGCCGCATCACGCGTCAGAAAGGCATCATTCATCTCGTGCGCGCCATTCAGCACCTCGATCCTGGCTTTCAGATGGTCTTGTGTGCAGGAGCGCCAGACACGCCAGAGATCAAAGCCGAAATGGAGGCCGCAGTCTTGGCTGCTAGCCAGAAACGTCCCGGCATTGTGTGGATTCAGTCCATGCTGCCGGTGCAGGAAAAAATCGCCATGTACTCGCATGCGGCTGCCTTCTGCTGCCCGTCCATTTACGAACCTTTCGGCATCATCAATCTCGAAGCCATGGCCTGTGAGACCGCCGTCGTTGCCACCGCTGTCGGCGGCATCAAGGAAGTCGTTGTCGAAGGCGAAACGGGCTTCCTTGTACCCATCGAGCAGCAGACTGAAAGCCCATTTGAAGCCGTGCATCCCGAAAAATTCGCCCGCGACCTTGCCGCCGCCATCAACCAGCTCATGGCCGACCCGGCTTTGCGTCAACGCATGGCGAAAGCCGGTCGCCAGCGTGCCGTGGATCACTTCAGTTGGAGCTCTATCGCAAGAAAGACGCTCGCGCTCTACAAGACGCTTGCGGTGTAAACGCTCGACGCCTCATCCCAGATTCCAACCTTCACGTGGTACGCGGCTGAGGAAACGATTCGCGGCTTCGTTGTTGGTGATGCGCATGGCTTTGGCATCCCATAGGATCTTGCCACCAGCGCGATGAGCAACGTTGCCGAGATGGTTGGCTTCCGTGAGCGGGCCGGCGTAGCTGAAGGGGCTGCCGGTGGGCGTGCCGTTGCGGATGGCGGCCAGAAACTCGGCGTGCTGGCCGGGGGAGTCGGCAATGAAGGGTTTCGGTGGCTGGAAGTCTTTGAAGCTGGCTTCGGGCAGCAGGAGGTGCTTGCCATAGTCGGAGAGCAGCATGCCTTGGTCGCCGATGAAGAGGACGCCGCTGCTCCATTTGCTGATGAGCGGATCATTCTTCCACACGTCGGGTTTGTCCGCACCTTGATGCCAGTGGAGCTTGCACGCGGGCATGTCGCCACGCGGGCCGTATTCATAGACGGCATGCATGGAGGCCGGGGCGATCTCGGGATGCGGTGCGGGGCCGAAGGCTTCGATGCTGAGCGGCGCATCGAGTTTCAGCGCCCAAAACGGCAGGTCGTTCCAATGGCTGCCGAGGTCGGACATGGTGCCGTTGCCGAAATCCCACCAGCGATACCACTTCGGGCCGGGGAAATAGACGCTGCTGTAAGGACGCATCGGTGCCGGGCCGATCCACAAATCCCAATCAAGGAACGGTGGCGGTGTTTCAGCGATGGAGGGCCGTTCGGTGACGTGGACGATGTCGCCGTTCTTTTCCGCGTCCTCCTTGCTCTGCAATCCCCAGGCGCGTGACACGCACACATGCGCCTCGGTGACTTTGCCGATGGCTCCGCTTTGAATCAGTTCCACCACGCGGCGGTAGTTCGGCATGCCGTGGATCTGCGTGCCCATCTGCGTCACGACACCGGCCTTGGCTGCCGCTTCAGTGATAAGACGTGCTTCGGCGACATTGTGGGAGAGCGGCTTTTCGCAGTAAACTGGCTTCTTCATCAGCAGCGCAGGCAGCGTGGCATACGCATGCGTGTGCTCGGTCGTGCTGATGACCACGGCGTCGATCTCAGAGGCGCTGAGCGAGTCGTAGAGCTTGCGGAAGTCGCGGAACTTCTTCGCGCTTTTGAACACCTCACCCGCGCGGTCGAGGTTTTCACCATTCACATCGCAGAGCGCGACGACATTCTCGCGTGGCTCCAGCGGCGGTGGTGGCGGAGCGGCGGCTTCACCCTTCTTGGGATCTTTCTTCGGCTGATAAACCGCCATGCCGGTCAGCTCCTTGATGTTCGAGCCGCCACGACCGCCTACACCGATGAAAACGAGGTTCAGCTTCGCATTCGGCGAACGTGAACTGACAATGGCGGGAAATCCGATCGTAGCCGCAGCGGTGGCGCTGCGGGTGATGAATTGACGACGTGAGGAAACAGGTTGGATAGCGCTCATGGTTATGAGCGAATACGAGAGATCACGCTTTCTTCTTCCCGTCGGCTTTTTTCGGCCCGTTGAGCGGTTTGTCGGGATTGTATTTCGGATTCCGCTCAGGAATCTGCGCTCCGGTGTCTTTGAGCCAAGTGTTGAGTTTGTCGCGGAGCTGCAAGGCTCGTACGGAATCAAACGGAGCGCGGTTGTCCACCTCACCAGCGTCGAGTTTGAGGTTATACAACTCAACGTGGTTATCCTCATAGAACTGAATGAGCTTCCAGTCGCCTTCACGAATGGCGCTGTAAGGCGTGGCACTGCCGGGATGGTAGTGCGGGTAGTGCCAGTAGATGGCCTCGCGCTTGAGCGTGCCGGTTTCGGTGAGCAAGGGCATGAGCGATTCGCCATCGACGATTTGTTTCTCCTTGAGCGGTATTTGCGTGGCTTCGAGCAGTGTCGGCACATGGTCGTAGGTGATGACTGGCACATCGCAGGTGCTGCTAGGCTTCACTTTGCCGGGCCAGGAGACGATGAGCGGGATGTGGACGCCGCCTTCATACGCGCTGCCTTTGCCCCATCGCGCTGGACTGTTGTCCGTTGGGCCGCGTTGCCATCCATTGGGGCTGACGGTGCCGCTGAGACCGCCGTTGTCGCTGGTGAAGATGAAGATCGTGTTCTCCGCGAGGTTCAGCTCTTTCAGTTTTGCACGCAACGTGCCAACGCTGTCATCGACGCTCTCGACCAGCGCGGCATAAACGGGGTTGCTGTGGCCGCCGACGGCGCGTTTGGCCTGATACTTCGCGATGACCTCCGGCTTGCCCATGATCGGCGTGTGGACGCCATAGTGCGGTAGATAGACATAGAAAGGCTTCGCCTTGTTCTTCTCGATGAATTTCACGGCTTCCGTCGTCAGGCGATCACTCAAGAATTCATCCTTCGGGCCATCGGGCAGCGTAGCGATCTTGTAAGGCGAAAAATAGCTCGGTGGTGAGCCGCCGCCGGTGCCGCCGATGTTTACATCGAAGCCATGCTTTTGCGGATAGAACTCTTCGTCACCGAGATGCCACTTTCCGATGCTCGCGGTCGCATAGCCGCGTGACTTGAGCCGTTCGGCGAGTGTTTCCTCCTCCAACGGCAGATGCATCGTCCAGTCCGGCACCTTGAGCCGACCATTGCTCGGCACATGACCGGCGATCCAGTCGGTGATATGCAGCCGAGCAGGGGATTTGCCCGTCATCATTGCGGAGCGCGTTGGTGAGCACACAGTGCAAGCCGAATACGCCTGCGTGAAGCGCATGCCGTCCTTAGCGAGTTGGTCGATATGCGGCGTTTCATAATACTTCGATCCATAACAGCCGAAATCGGTCCAGCCCATGTCGTCAATGAGCATGACGATGATGTTGGGTGGCGTGTCAGCAGCGCAGAGGCGATCTGCGCAATAAACGAGACACACGGATAGTAAAAAGAGACGGGAAATCATGAGGTGCGATACAACGACGCGGCTGGAAGCAGCCTTGCTGGAGTTTGTGATGCAAGGAGCAGCTATCGACATATTTTTTCATCGCATCAATTGTCACCGGCGGCACCTTGCGGCTAACACGAATAGAACGGTACTAAGACACATTCTTGCCGATTATCTTGGCTCTGAGACGATTCTTATATTTCAGTTAGGGCATTTGAATCCTCAAAAAGCGCCGCCTTGCCTGATTCTACACACAAGGATCTACCTTGAAACGAATCGTATGATCACTTTTCAGTTCCCTAAAACAGCTTCGAGCCTCGAAGACCACGGATTTGGCGTGGGAATGGCCAGTTCTAGTTGGAGAGACCTGAAAAACTTGATGAGGAGATTCGCTTTGGCTCTGAGGATTTTGTCGGACTGGAGTTTTTCGAGGAAGGGTTGATCGCCGCGACCTTCATCGGCGAGGTGGGCGGTCATCAGGCGACCGTAGAGGGTGGCGCGGTCGTCGGTGGCGATGTTCATGCCGTAGGGTTCGGCGAAGCCCTGCCACTTGGTGTTGTCTTTGTAGAAGCGCAGTTGGCTGGGGCTATTCAGAGCGCCTGGACTGCCGATTTTGTAGTGGAAGCCTTCTTGATTGAGGCTGTCCCAATTGGAGCCGTAGATGGGGCCGCCTTCTTTGGAAAACTGGCGGTCCATGAGGTGCAGCACTTCGTGATGAATGGTGCGGCGGAGGAAGTCCATGGATTTGACGGCTGCTGGATCAAAGCTGCGGAGGCCATAGGCAAAGGAGACCTGCGGCAGCCAGCTCATGCCTTGTCCGGCGACACCTGCGCCTCGGAAATTGAATGTGTCGAGCATGTAGAGGTTCTTCACATTGAGTCGCTTGGTGATCTGCTCGGAATAAATCTCCAACTGCTCGCGGCACATGCGGATGAACGCTTTGAACTCATTCAGCTTCTTGTCGGTGAAGTAGGAGTATTCGAGCCGCACCTTCACTGGCATCGGTGGTGCGGCAGAGCCTGGTTCCCAGAGCACTTTGAAGCCCCATTGCTTCTCCAGCTTGCTGATGTCGCTTTGGATCTCGGGGTCGGCCTTGATCTTGGCATTGCTTTGCGTGTCGGTCAGATCATTGAGGCAAATGGTGCGCTGCTCCTCCGGCACGACAGCAAGAGCGGTCCAAAAGGCCTCGTCGAATTGCGGATCGAGTGAGGTCATCAACCCCTTCATGAGATCGATGCGTTGTTTCGCTTTGGGGTCCGTCTTGGCGATGTTGGTCAGTTCGTTGAACTCCCAGGCATCCCAAAGCATCTTGTAGAGGCCTTCGCGGCCATTGCTCGACTTGACGAGATTTTTAGCGGGTATGGTTTCGAGCTTTGAGTCATCGGACTCCAGTGTTTTCCAGTGCGCCAGATTGATGGGTGAATCTGCGTCCTTCACATTCGCTAAGATGTTGGTGAAAAGCATTTGATGCAGGTAGCCTCGGCCGAGAATTTCTATGGTCGGCGTCATCGTCGTCGGCACGGTCACAAGGATCGAGTCGCTGGACTTCTCCGCGATGAGCGTCGGCGAATAAGTCAGTGCAGGGCCTTTGGCGGTCTTGGAGATGTAGGCGTTTGCGATGACTAGATTCTTGGGGCTGTGCTTCTTCACGAAGCCAGCGGGGTAGCGCTTCAATTCCGCCTCCACCCAGGTGAGAATTTGCAGTGCATGGTCGAGATGCTCTGGCTTGAGCGGGCTCACGACATGGTTCTTGGCAAATACCGGATCATCGGCCTGCGCGAGCTTCAATGAGAGTCCGAAATCATTTTGGAATCGCTGGGCTACCGCAGTGAATTTGGCATCCTGCTCAATCGCTTCGACAGCGAACGCTGAGGCAGCGAGCATCAGCGATGATGCGAGGACGAGAGAGGTGTTGAGGCGGAGCATGAGAATCACAACGTAGCGCCCCTTGGAAGTCATGCGAAACGTTAGGGTGGAAAGTTTGCGTGTCGCAGCGGTAAGATAGCGCTGCTGATGAGCGGCGAAACTAGCGCACCTTTGTGATCGGTGATCGTCGCGGTTGGGCAGAGTGGCATTCTCCCCCGAATCGGCTGATTAGAGGTTACCGTACGACGCGGTAGAGGCTCTTCCCTCGTGAATTGAAGTGCTCGAAGGTCAGCTCATCTTCGGCTGTGATTTGCAGAAAGCCGCCGTTGGGTGTGGGGGAGGTGTAAAGTTGTCGGACGAGTGCTTGCGGGTCAGAGCCTTTTTGATCGCCGGGGGCGACGCCCATGCGGGAGTTTTCATCGTTCAGTGCTCCGCAGGCGAACTCTTCGATGCCGGACGGATGGATGCTGTGGTATTGCCAATGACGGTCGCCGCAGATGAGTTTGAGGTTATTGATTTGGTTCTCCTTGAGCCAGGTAAAGAAGGCATTCGCTTCGTGGCGGAAGCCGTGGAGATCGGCGTGGTTGTCGATCTTCTTGAGGTCATCGGGTCCGACCATTGGAGTGGGCGAGATGAGGATCTTCCATTTGGCATCGCTGGCCTTCAGGGTGCTCTTCAGCCACTCGCGCTGCTCGGTGCCCCAGATCGATTTTTCGGGGCCGTCGGCCATCTCATTGGGTGAGCGGTAGTCGCGTCCCTCGGTGAGCCAGATTTGTAGATCTTTGCTGACACGATGCGTGCGATAGGTCGGCTTATCGCTATCGGCAGCCAGCATGGGCAACTGCTCGCGGAACATGTCGATGCCCGTTTTTGGCAACGGCAGATCATCGGTAGAGTTGTCGGATTCGTTGTAGCGGAAGTCGTGGTCGTCCTTGGACCAATAAGTCGGCACGCGGCGGAAGAACTCGATCATGCGCGGAAACCGAAACTGCTCGTGCCAGCATTGACGCAGTTGTGGAACGGTCTTCGCTACACGCAGAGGGTGATCGTAATAAACGATGTCGCCCGTGCCCACAAAAAAGTCCGGGCGCAGTTTCAGCATCGAGTCAAAGGATGGATAGCCGAGGCCTTTGTCCTCGTCCGTGGCTGTCTCGGGGCCGCTGGCTTTACCCTGCTTGCCGAGCATGAACTTATTGTAGTTCATGCAACTGCCGACAATGAAACGCACCGGCGTATCGATGGTGCCACTGACCAAGGTTTTGAACGAACAACTCGGTCCCGCCTGAGCCATCGTCTCCGTGGCTCCATAGCTGGCGCGGTAATGGTATGTCGTGTTCGGCTTCAGGCCGGTGAGCTCAGCCCGCACGATGAAGTCATGCTTATCAGCCGCCGGTTGAAACGGCGTGCGCTGCGCATCGCTGAAGTCTTCCTTGGTGCTCCATTCAAAACACGCCACGCCTGCAGTTCCCGGCAGATCACGGTCAGCATTAAGTTGCGTAGTCAGGGTCAGACGTGTTTGCAGCAGCACGCTTGAATCGGTGACCTCGCCCGACATCGTCCCTTGTCCGAGGAAAAGCGACTCCGACTTGGACTCGGCAGCTAGCAACGAGGGACCACGCCACACGATTAGCGGCGTGAGTTTTAGAAAGAGACGGCGGGCGATGTTCATGAGTGTGGTGAATGAGACAAGATGTAGATGAACTCAATTCTTCCCGAACGACTCGCTCAGCACCACGGCGCGGACGAGATCCTTGAAGCCTCCTTTGCTTGTGGAGATGTCTTTGACGATGCCGTCGATCACGGTGCGGTCGGTAAACTCGGGGCCGCGGGCGAGGGCGTAGGTGAGGAGCTTCTCGGTGAGGGCGCGGGTGAACTGCTCGTGCCGTGCGATGAGCAGGGTGCGGAAGTCGGTGACGCCTTTGAACTTCTCGCCGGTGGGCAGGTCGCCGCTGGGGTCGATCTTGTGATCGTTGGAGTAGTTCGTGCGCCAGCCTCCGATGGCGTTGAAGTTCTCCAAGGCGAAGCCGAAGGGATCGATCTTTTGATGGCAGGAGGCGCAGGTGGTGTTCTCGCGATGCATGGCGAGTTGCTCGCGGATGGTTTTAGCTCCGCTGGCATCGGGTTCGATGATCGGAACGTCGGGCGGTGGCGGCGGCGGTGTGTAGCCGAGTAATTTATGCTGAACATAGACGCCGCGAACGACGGGTGATGTATCCACGCCATTCGCGGAGGCGGTGAGGAATGAGGCTTGGGTGAGCAGGCCGCCGCGCTCGCCTTTGGGCAGCGTGACTTGGCGAAGCTGCACGCCTTCCAACGGCGGCAGGCCGTAGTGCAGGGCGAGTTCGCGATTGAGGAAGGTGTAGTTGGCGGAGAGGAACTCGCGAGGCGGCAGATTATTGTCGAGGATGTGGCGGAAGAACATCTCGGTCTCGGCACGCATGGCGGCGTCGATGTTGTCGCGGAAGAAGCTGACGAAGTCGGTGGAAACCGGCATCTCGCCGATGTGATCGAGGTTGAGCCAGAGGCGGATGAAGTTCTGTACGAAGCGCTGTGACTTCGGATCAGCGAGAAGGCGATCCACCTGTGCGCTCAGCGTAGAGGGCTCGTGTAGTTTGCCTGCGGCGGCGAGTTGGATCAGCGTCTGATCGGGCATGGAGGACCAGAAGAAATACGAGAGGCGTGATGCGAGCGCGAAGTCGTTCAGCTTGCCGGTGCCTTCATGCACATGCAGGAAGGCTGGAGAGCAGAGGATGGTTTGAAAGCCAAGTTGCAGCGCATCCAACGGCTTCATGCCAGCGTCGAGTTTGGCATTGATGAGCTTGCCGATGGGCGTTAGTTCGCCTTGAGCCAAAGGACGACGGAAGGCTGCTTCGGCGAAGATTTTCAGACGCTCGGGGATGTTGGCGCGGCTGATTTGATCCGGCGTGAGCTTGCCATAGAGCAAGGTATGACCCGATGTCGGCCATTGGTCGAGTTGCGGTCCTGTTACCTGCATTTCCCAGATGCGGAGCTTCGGGCCGCGATAGGCCTTGAGCATCGCCAAAGCGATCTCGCCCTTTCCAAGCTTTCCGATCGCTTCCAGTTCGGGATGGCCTTTGACGTTTTTGCCCAGCTTGAAGGCCAGTGCCTTGGCCGCAGGCGCGCCATTGCGGAAGCGCACCTCCGGTTCCTCGCCGCGTTCGAGATCGACGGTCCACTCGAACCACTGCGGCTTGTCGCTGGAGATTTCCACCAGGGCAAGCGTGCGCTGCGTGGTGATGTTGCCCGTGCTCTCAACGCTCCCCTCGCGATTCACCGCAGCGAGTTCCATCACGATGGGGTCGCCGTTGCGAAAGTTCGTCAGGAAGTCATAGGGATGCGTGCGGTCGATGGCCGCAGCCTGGATGCGTAAGGTGTAACGTCCGCTCTGCGGTGCGCCGCCGCGCACCATCGGCTCAAATCCAATGTGCCCGCCGCGATAATGCCGTGCGACGAGATCATCGTAGCCCTTGTCCGAAATCCAGCGATAGCGATCCGTGCGAAAGAGCTTCGGCAGGTCACGTGCTGCCTTGCCTTCGAAGTAAAACGGCGACTTCTGCGTGCAGGTCTTCATTTCCGGTTTCGCGCCAAACGCGGTCGCCCGCTTGATGGCCTCCTCAGCGGCGGCAAAGTAGTGATCGAGCAAGATGCCGGAAGTCACCTGCGACGCGCTGTTATTGTCGAAGCCATCGGCACGGACCTCGGCGGGAAAGTCCGCGCTGGGATTCCACCCCGCGACGTTCAATCCCAGCAGATCGCCGATGGTGTTTCGATACTCGAAGGTGTTGAGCCGCCTCAGCACCGTGTGCGCTCCCGTGGCTTTGAAACGCTGCGTGGCATCGGCGATGGATTGCGTGATCGCATCGACCGCCGCGAGCAGTTCTGGCTTCTGCGGGTGCTTTTCTTTCTTCGGCGGCATGTCACCCTGATTGAGCTGATCGAGAATGTCCTGCCAAAGCAAGGCATCGTCCGGGTCCTTGATCTCTGCGGTGAGAGCATCAAAGCGCACGTCGCCTTTTTGCTTCTCAGCGCCGTGGCAGTTGATGCAGTAGGTTTTGAGGAACTCGGGGGAAGGAGCGGCGGATGCGACTGAGCAAGCTGCCAAGGAGGCGACGATCAAGAAGCGTCGGGAGTGAAATGTTTTCATAGGCGTGAGTGAAAGTGGTTGCGGCTTTAGCCGCATCATGAGTTCAAAGATTCAGCGAAAGCGGAAGGCACTTTGCGTTTAGCCGATCTTCATCGGTGTGAACGTCCCCGTGCTGCGGCCAAAGCGCTCACGCTCGACACCAAACCACTGGAGCGTGGACAGCCAGAGATTGGACAACTGGATGCGTTTGTGATCCTCTTCGGGGCAAACGAGATGGCCCTGGTGCTTGATGCCACCCCCCGCGAGCAGCACCGGCAAATCACGATTTGAATGGTTTGAGGCATTGCCCATGCCGGTGCCGATCACCACCAGCGTGCTGTCCATCAAACCCGCCTCCTTCAGCTTCCCGAGCAGGTGCGCGAACTGCGTCATGAGATACTTCTCCACGATCTGCAACTGCGTGAGCAGGCCCTCCTGCTTGCTGTGGTGCGACAGACCATGGTAACTCCCGACATCGAGATCATTGGTGTGGAATCCGAGTGGGACTTCAAAGGTCGCCACGCGTGTCGAGTCCGTTTGCAGTGCCAGCGTCATCAAATCCATGAACAGCGGGATTTCTTCGATCTGCATCCGCTCTTCGTCCGTGATCGCGTCGATGGGCGACTTCGGTTTTGGCTTGTCGAGCCAAGCATCGGACATTTGCAGGCGACGCTCCACATCGCGCACGGAGGTCAAATACTGGTCCAGCTTGCTGCGGTCCGACGCATCCAGATTGCCTGCCATGAGCTTCGCCGACTCGCGCAAGGCATCGAGTACGCTGGCCCGATTCGACAAGCGACCGCGCTCCGATGCTTTCTCATCCGCAGTTGCTTCGACAAACAACGCCTCAAACAAACGCGCCGGATTGTTCACCGGCGGAAGATGCACACCCGCGCGGTTCCAGCACATGTCGGTGCCTTCACCGATCCCCGCTGTGATCGAGGGATACCGCGTCGCTGCGCCGACATGCTCCGCCGCCACCTGATCAATCGAAATGTTCTTCTCCGCAAAGCCAGGCGACTCATCTTTCTTCACGCCCGTCAGAAACGCATGCACCGCGCCGTGCCCACCCTTCACGCCATGATCCAGATGCGAAAAGACCGTGAAGTCCGAGCGATAATCCTGCAATGGAGCCAACGTCTGGCTGATCGCAAACTCGCGCCCCTCCGCCGTCGGAAAGAAGCCGCCCGGCCAGAAACCGAGATGATTGCCAATGCAAATCAGGCGCCGCGGATCAGCCTTCGGAGCGGTGGCCGCGAAGCCGACATTGAGGCTGTCAAAAGCCGGAAGCGCGAGGGAAATGCCAAGTCCGCGAAGGAAATGACGACGATCGATGACGGGGGTGGAGTTTCGTTTCATAAGGTCGGTTGAGGTCTTGGGATTGATTTGACGGCGGAAGAATGTTCAGAGTTTGGCTGATGTATTGGTTCAGGCATAACGTTTTCAGTGGCTAGACTTCCGATGTCTCTGTGACCTGCCGAAAATCTTTTCAAAATCATGCCGTCCGGCGCTGCCAAGCCTCGTCGGCTTCGTCGAGGCAAGTAAATCTGATCAGTGTTTGCCCTTCTTGGCACCAGGCCCTTCGGTCGCTGTCACGGGTAGTGGAAGGAAGTCTCGCTGGACCATCATCCACTCCTGCATCGCGGCCTTGAGTTCGCGCTCGTAGCTCACAGCGTTCATGTCGCCTGCGAGGTTGTTGAAATCACCGGGATCATTCGCGAGGTCGTAGAGTTCGAACATCGGGCGCGTTGGGGCGAAGTAGAGCTTCTCGCTTTTTGCATCCAACTTCCCGGCTTCATGCATCTGCACCAGTTCCTTCCATAGATCGTCTTTGGCGAAGTCCACCGGCCAATACGGAAGCTGCCCCATGGCGTTGTAGATGAGCTTGTGCGTCTTGCTCACCACCACGCGGCCAAGGTCAAAGCTCGCGCTGTCTCCTGGCAGCGTGGACCCGTGTCCACCGCGCTCAGCGAAGACAAACTGCCGCGCCTCGAATGGCTCGCCGCGCAGCAGCTTCACGAAACTTTCCCCGTCATCTCTGGCGGCACGGGCAGACCTGCGGCTTCGAGGAAAGTCGGCGCGATGTCCTCGCCGCTGATGAGTTCGCTGGACGACGAACCCGGCTTCACCTTCCCCGGCCAGCGCACGAGCAGCGGCACATGGATGCCAAACTCGAAGAGCGTGCCCTTGCCGCGGAACTGCGAGCAGCCATTGTCTCCCATGAAGGCGACGATGGTGTTCGATGCGAGGCCGCGCTTTTCCAACTCCGCCATCACGTCGCCGAAGAACACATCGAAGTGCGCAATCTCGTCGTAGTAACGCGCAAAGTCTTCGCGCACGAGCTGCGTGTTGGGGTAGTGCGCAGGAAGTTTGATCTTCGCCGGATCATGTTTCACCGGGCCTTGCGTGTTCAGCGGGCGATGCGGATCGTTCGAACAGAGTTGCAGGAAGAACGGCTTCTCCGCGGGCTTGAGATCGAGGAACTCGCGGAACTGTGCGAGCCCGGCCTCACTGCCGCTGCCGATCTTCACGTAGTCGAGACGGTCGGGGAAAGTAGCGAGCTTGTATTTCTCAATCACCGCGCGCGACTCCGCCGAAGTCGTCGCGCCGTCCATGTGATACGTGCGCCCCGCGACACCGGCGAACCATCCCGCCGCACGCAATGCCTCGGGATACGTCCTCACGTCGCGCGGCAGTGGCGCGGAGAAGCGCGAGATCGTAATCGAGGGCTACTCCACGCTTTGGCGGGCTTGCGCTGAGTAGCGCAAGTCCTCCAGCCCATCCCCATCCACGCCTTCGAGAGTCGCTGAGACCTGCCATTGCCACTGGAGGTGATTGCACTTCAGGACGAGGCAGTTCCAGCCTTGTTTGAGCTGGGCGGGGATGTCGATGCGGTGCTTGGGTTCTTCGTTGATGGGTTTGGCATACAGTTGGGTGCCATTCAGCCATGCCGTGAGGCCGATGGTGCCGGCGAAGGTTTGGGTGCTGAGTTTGAGGCGCACGAGGCGGGCTTTGTCGCTGTGGATCCAGCGGAGGGCGTAGCCGACTTCGTGGAGGGCTCCGAAGCTGGCGGCAGTGAAGTCGATGCTCGCGGGATCGGCTCCGCCGGTGAAGTTCACGCTGGGGTGATACTCCTGCCAGCGCAGCTTCGGCTCGGTGGTTTCGGCTTCGGCGATGTGGCCTTGCGCGATGAGGGCGTCGCAGGGCAGGCGGCCTTTGGCGGCGTCGAACTTGTTGGCGGGCCAGGCTTGGGGATTGAGGAGGCCGATGCCGACGAGCCACGGCGCGGGTGATGCGGCTGGCGCGGTCTCCTTCTGCTGGGCAATTGCGGTGTCTGCTTTTTGCGTGAGCTTGTTTGCCAGTTCGTGCTCGCCCAGGCCTTTCAACATGCCGATGGCGATGGAGGTGTGGCCGTGGAAGTTGGGATGCACGAAGTCGCCGGTGAGGTGGAAGTCGGGCAGTCGCGCGCGGCCTTTTTGTAACTGAGCGAGCATTGTCTCGCCCACGGGTAGCAGGACGCAGTGCTCGGCGGCGGCGAGTTTCATGAGGCGGGCGTTGAGTTCATCGCGCACACGATTCTTGGGCGAAGCGGGGTCTTCCGAGCAGAGCGAGATGGTCGCCAGTGCGATGACGCGTGGCTTGGCTCGCTCGCGCAAGGCAGTGACCAGTGCCTTGTAATGCACGGCCCAAGCATCAAAGTCGGCGGGCTGGTCCTTCAAAGAGGGAGAGAGTAGGTCATTCATGCCGAGCATGATGATGAGGGCATCCGCGCCTTGATCGAGCGTGGTCTTAACGTCCACGTCCTTCACATCAAGGACGACCGCTCCTTCTCGACTCCGCTTCTCATGATTCTGCCAAGCACCCACGGTTGATCCGCTACCGCCGAGACCGATGGTGGTGAGTTTTCCGTTTGGCCACTTCTCACGCAGAGCGGTTTCGATTTGATGGATGAAACCCTGGCCGTTGTTCCATCCCTGGCCGGTGATGCTATCGCCAGCGAACACGATGCGATCATCTTGGCGAATGAGCGGTGCGTCTGAGGCGAATGCCGTGAGGCTGAGTGCCGCGAGAGCCGAGAAGAAGGTGCCCGCGAGGCTTGATTTGCAGGAGCTGTAGGGTTGTATCATTTGGCAAAAAGCGATGTCCTATGTTGAGGTGGAAAGTGCAAGCGCACGATTACTTTGCCGGTCTGAACACACCCTCGAGCCCCAGTTCGGCGTCATGATGTCCTTGTTCCCGTAACAACCGACATGCGGATAGCTTTGGTCATCGGAGAGGATGAGCAGGACGTTTACTTTCGGCTCGGCGGCGTGGAGCGCGGCCAGCGATGCTAGCAAAAGGGCGATGAAAAGGATGACGGTGTGTTCCATGATTTGGCTATGGGGTGATACAAGCTTGCTTCCCTGTTCAACGTTTTCTCATTCCTTAATCGTCAGACCGTAGAAGGCACATTCCGCGAAAAGGAACTCCGACATGTGGATCTTGGAATAGTCGTAATGGCGGATGGCTCCCTCGATGAGTTCCCGCCCCGTTTCGTCTCCGGCGAATGCAACAATCGATGCGGCGGCCAGAGGATTCCTCATGTAGCCGCTCTCATAACCCTTTCGCTCACCGCATTTTTCCTTGTCCGCTTTTGAGGAAAGTCTTTCTGCCTCAGCCTGCGTGGCTTGAGGAACCCAAGTCGGATAAGCAACCCGCCAGTTGGCATGGCCAAAGAGTTTCGTGTCGTTGTTATCAAACCTCCTGTAATTGCCAATCACCGCCAGGGCTCCGCGCGCATTGGCGGCAAGCCCTGCGCGGTATTGAGCCCGGATCGTTTCGTCCGTCTCCAAACCGGCAAGCCTGGACAAAGCGCCCTGCGAACTCACATAAATCCAAAGCAGGTTTTGATCGATATTCTTGATCTGCTCGCGGTCGTATGGATAACCCTCCGCGCAGATTTCGAGCCGAGTCCTGCCGTTCTTGTTGGCGCGCTCGTTCAGGGCTGTGTGATAACGTTCGAGCCAGATTGGATCATTGGTCACGTCAGCCATTGCCCTGAGGATTGAAAGATACATGACCGCCCCGTGATGCCGGAACATCTTGAAATCGCCGCGTGACTGTCCCTTGAATGCACCGTCGCAGGGACACTTCCAGTTCAATGCCTCGAGCGCCTCGGCGACCTCCGTCAGCCTTGCCACGACGGCCCTCCGCTCCTCCGCATCGGGCACGCCGCTGGCGGCGTAGGCGTGAAGCCCGTAGAACCACGGGTGAATCTGGTCCTGCGAACCCAGCGGATAGTGGCACTTCCCATCCGTTCCCACGCCACGAGCAATGAAGCCCGGAACCTCCGAAACAGAAGCGCACTTCAGCAGGCCTTGAGCAAGACGCATGGCATCTTCCCGGTCGGCGGCTTCCCCACTACGGCGAGCCCGCTCGCAGATCGCGGCAAGATACGTTCCGGTAAACATTGGCCCGTTTTCGATCGGGCTCCACCAGCCCATCGCATTCGGCCTGCCAAGGGAACAGTCCTCAGGAGTCGGAGTTTCCCCGACGTAGTCGCGAACGATGCCTTGCTTGTCGATCCGCGTGTTCCAAAGCTCCGCGTGCGCCTGCTCGATGGCCGCACTCAACGAGGAATGGAAGTGCACATTCCTTTGAGCGAGGCCGTTGCTTTGCTGGGCGACTTTGTCTTCCGCCGGTGCCATTGGCGATGCAAAAAACAGGGTGGTTGTGAGTATGAGGGAATGTTTCATAACGGAGTGGATTACTTTGATGCTCAAAGCTTCACGGCTTGCTGGCCGGACTCGGTCTTTGGCCTGAGTTCCAATGCGGCGAGAGTTTGCGCATCTGGTTTGTTGGGGCCGAGACGGTCGTGGGGACGAACCTATCAACGGCACGTTATCTCGCCAAGGCTTCCGCAACGGCCTCGGAAATCGCTTGGTATCCCTTGCGGTCGAGATGAGGACTGGATGAGGTGCCCTGATCATAGAACTTGCTCTGTTCCATGACTCGGTAGGGAACGAGCGAGGACAGATCGATCATCGCCGCGCGGTTGTTCTTTTGAGCCAGTTGGCCTGCCGCTGCCCTATAGGAGACGAGCTTGGTGTCTTCGGGGTCTCCAAGAGCGTGGCTGGGAATATACACGAAAAAGATACTGTCCCGATTGCCTCCCGCCTTGATCCATCCTTCCAAAAGAGTTTGCGTCACGCCCTCAAGATTATCCACGTAACCTTCGGGACTGGAGCTTTCCAATCCGTGGTTGGGACCCACGCTGAGTTCGTTCTCATTGCGATCATTCAGGCCGGAATTAATCATGACGACGCAGGTCTTGGCTCCATTGAGCGGGGTGCGCGCCAGAGAAAAGAAGGATGCCAGATGCTCGTGCCTCTTTTCGCGCAGGCTCACCACCATGTCGCAGACAGATTGGCCACCACCGGCGTAAAGCGTGTGGTAGGCTATACCGGAGGCCTTATCCAAGTTCTCGCAATGTGCGGCGGAGAGAAGAAAGGCACCTTGGATCGGCTTATTGAGGGCGGCCGGCATGAATTGGAGCGGGTAATCCCGCGAAGAATCGGCTGGGAGATCCATGACAAGGTCGGTCAGTTGTGGGCGTCCTGTTTGGGTTTCCACTGAGGAATCCATGGATTTTAGCACCGTCCAAGGTGGGCTGTCCCGACGGATGACCGGCTGGAAAGATCCCCCCGCGTCATCGAAGGTGCCGTAGGTGAGATGGAAGCGGAGGCTACCGCGAACATTAAGTGGGTGGTCGGCGGGAATGATCACGGTGCCATTGCGCCAGCCGACATAGCCTGTTTGACCAGCGGGCACATACCAGTAGTCATATGCTTTGGTGGCCAGTGCCGCCGGTGCCTCGGCGGGGATTGGCGCATCCTTCCCTCTGTCTTGGTGGTAGAACATGAGGGTGCTTCCGTAGCACCCGAAGGTCTCTCCTAAGGCACGGGCCATGTAATAGGACCAACCGTGGCCTCCGAATTGCTGGTTGGAGTCACCGAGGGCGACGATGGCGACGCGTTCCGTTTTGGCAGTAGCGAAGGCCTTCCTGAGGTTTTCGGGAAGGATGGTAGGCTCCGCACCGTTCAGTAGGCCAGAAAGCAGGAGTCCACACAGGACCATGGAGGAAAGGAAGAATCGGGTGATGCGGGTCATAGGGCTTACCGGAAGCGCGAGTGACACACCAGGTCCGCGAAGGAAATGGCGACGGTCGATGACGGGTGTGGAATTTGGTTTCATATGATGAGTGGGAATGAGTCTATGCGGACTTTCAGGGAAGTGGCTGTTGTTCGATCAAAGAAACCTGCACGTCATCCAGGTAGTGCGCTGCCTTTGGCAAGGTCTTGTCCGGCGTGCGGACTCCAAAGAAGAGCACGAGGCTGCGAGCAGCGCGTGGCACCTGAATCTTCAAACCCATGGTCTGCCAGCCTTTGCTTCCTGGCATCACATCCAAGCCACGCGTGGCCGAGGCAATGGCTTCATCCCGGTGATCAAACCACGCTGCATCGAGATGCTCACGCGCTTCTGATGCCGCAAACGCACGGATGATGAAGCGCATCGCAGACTCAGCATCCGCAGAAGCGAATGAGGCTGTGATTTCAATCTCCCTCATCTCGCCACCCGAGCCCGATGGCAGCGATGTCAAATTGAGCACCTGATAGACGATGCGTGGTGAACCTTTGGGCGACGCTTCCAGCCGAAGCATGAATTTACCCTCCTTGGCTTGGATTCCATTCTCCGCCATTACCACCCGCGCCTCATCACCGCCCCAATGCGCGGAACCATCTGGAAAGCCCTTCGCTAACAGCATCTGAGCATCTTCAAAGCTTGGCTGGAACACTGCCAGAGGCGTCTTCCTTTCAAAGCCGCGCTGCACGACGAATCCGAATACCACCGACGTGCAAAACATGCCAAACACAATTCCCGCCGCCGCTGCGGTGAGCGGACGCCATGTCAGCCAGCGCGCGGGCTTTGGTGCAGTCACGCGAGTCGGCATCGCTTGTCCTGCGGCTTCTTGACGGAGCGCTGCATCGACGTTGCAACGTTGCCGATAATCCTCACGCGCATCGCGACTCGATGCCAAAATGGCTTCCAAATCGATGGCATCGGCTTTGGAAATCGTTCCCAGCAAATGCAGGTCGATCAGCTCGCACCAGCGGGCGCGATTGGGTTTATTGGAGGATAGTTCACTCATGACAGGGTGGGGTTGCCGATTTTGTTTTGCACACACTGCGACAGCTTTTCGCGCAGGCGTCCGAGGAGCTTGTAAAGACTGTTGATGGTGCGTCCGGTTTCCTCAGCGAGCCGTGTCACACGTCCCTCGCCCGCATACGGAGCCAGCACCAACTCACGATGATGCACCGCCATCTGCGCCAAGCATCCACGCAGAGCTTCACGCTCCTGCTCCCAGACATCCTCATCTACCTCGGCGGCTTCATTGGCCAGCAGCTCGATCACCGCATCACCAAACACATGCCGGTCCCGCGCATGATCCCGTCTCAGCCTCAGCGCCTCAAAGCGCACGATCATCTTGGCCCAGGGCAAAAAGTTATCCGCTGCATCGAGTTGCGAGAGCTTCTTCCACATCACCACACTGGATTCCTGCATCACCTCATCCACCGATTCCCAAGTCGGCAGCATCACCCGCGCAAATGCCCGCAGCGCCTGCTCATGCTTCACAAAGAGCCGCAGGAAGTCGCTTTCAGGGATGGGAGATGTTTCAGGCATGACGTGTTCATCTCCTTAACTCCCGGAGGGAACGGACCCTGCCGAAAAAATGTCAAAAAAGGTCAATTGCCTGTGAGTGCCGGGCGCACAGACTGAAATCACATGGAAGACTACGATATTATCATCCTCACCGACGAACGCTACGAGGTGCCCGACGAAACGAACTGGTATCAAGCCAACATACTCTGTGAGGAGCGGTTTCTGATGGCGGGATTGGAGGCGAGAGGGCTGCGAACCAAGCGAGTGGCATGGTCGAATGTAGAGTTTGACTGGAAGCAGGCGCGCTCTGCGGTGTTTCGCTCGACTTGGGATTACTTTGAGCGGTTCGCCGAGTTTTCGGCCTGGATGGAGCGTGTTGCAGGTGGGATGCGGCTTTTCAATGCGCCGGAACTGGTGCGCTGGAATGTGGACAAGCATTACCTGCGCGATCTCGCGGGGCGCGCCGTGAATGTGCCGTCAACGCAGTTCATCGAGCGCGGTGAAAAGACGACGCTGCGTGAGGTGATGGAGGCGAATGGATGGGCTGAAGCGATTTTGAAACCGGTGGTGTCGGGTGCGGCGCGACACACTTATCGACTGAACGTGGCGAACATTGATGTGCATGAGACGGTGTTGCGAGAATTGCTTCGCGAGGAGTCGATGATGGTGCAGCCGTTCCTTGGCAATGTGCTGACGCAGGGTGAGCTTTCGCTGATGGTCATTGGTGGGCGCTGCACTCACGCAGTGCGGAAAATTGCGAAGCAGGGTGACTTCCGCGTGCAGGACGACCACGGCGGCACCGTGCATCCTCACATGCCGACAGCGGACGAAATCAACTTTGCCGAGCGCGCCGTCGCCGCTTGTCCGCAAATGCCGCTCTATGCACGCGTGGATGCAGTGCGAGATGATTCTGGGGCTCTTTCGCTGATGGAACTGGAACTGGTAGAGCCGGAGTTGTTCTTCCGCTTTCATCCACCTGCTGCGGATGCGCTGGCAGCAGCTATTGCGGAGAGCCTGTGCGCTTTGTGATTGTGACAGGCTGTTACAGCGGCATGATGACGAACGCGCATCGTAATGCCTTGGGCTAATGACTGCGCGGAGAGCGGCTTAGCGAATCTTTGCGTCGGGCAGAGCGCTCTTCACACCTTCATCGAGGGGCATTATGTCGGTCATGTCATCAAAGCCGGTAGTGAGCATGAGTTTGGCGAGTTCAGCCTGCAGATCCTTTACCTTGGAAGCAAATTCGGGTTTGGTGATGAGGTTCTTGGTCTCGCCGGGATCGTTTTTCAGATCGTAAAGCTCGGCCATGTGTTTGTCGGGCGAGCCATCGCCGTGAGGATAGTGGATGTATTTCCATTCGTCGGTGCGGATGGCGCGGACATTGGGCGTGTAGGGGAACTGCTTCTCGTAGTTGTAGTGGTAGAACCAACTCGTGCGCCAATCTGGGTCGCCGTTTTGCACGAGCTTGACCCAGGATTTGCCATTTGTTTTCGGCAAGGCGAGTGCGCCGCAGAGTTCGAGCAGACTGGAGGCCATATCGACGGTGAGAACCTGCTGCGAGATGACTTTGGCGCCTTGCGTGAGCTGCGGATAGCGCACGACGAGCGGAATGCGCAGGCTGGGCTCATGCGCGGTGCGTTTGTCCACCATGCCGTGTTCGCCTTCGAGCAGGCCGTTGTCGCCCATGAAGACGATGATGGTGTTGTCGAGCTGCTTGGTTTCTTCCAGCCAACCACGCATGCGCGCGAGGCTGTCATCGACGCTCAGAACGGTGCCCCAGTAGCCGTGCACCATGTTTTCGAAGTCCTTTACGGCTTCGGGACGCTGATCGGGGAATTTTTTTCGCCACTCAAATAGTGGGCCGTAGATGCCGTGCCAGGTGTCGAGGCGTTGCTTGATCCATGTGGGTTTGTCATCGAGCTGAAACGCGGTGGCGGGGTAGGGGACGCGCACGTCGTCGAAACTGTGCTCATATTTCGGCTCTGGAGTGTAGAAGCTGTGTGGGGCCTTGTGGCCGATGAAGGCACACCAGGGCTTATCGGCGCTTTGCTGCTTGAGCCAGTCCATCGCCAGGTCGGTGACGATGGTGGTGTAGTAGCCTTTGATGATCTCACGCCTCTTGCCGTTGAGGTTCCATTCGGTGTCGAAGTATTTGCCCTGGCCCTTGTGCGTCACGAACGTGTCGAAGCCGGGACGCGGCTCGTCGTTCTCCTCGCCCATGTGGTATTTGCCGAAGTAGGCCGTGGCGTAGCCGGCATCGTGCAGCAGGCCGGGAAAGCTGGGCATGGTGGCCGGATACTCGGTGAAGTTGTTGGTGACACCGTGCGTGTGCGCATACAGGCCGCTGAGGATCGAAGCGCGGCTCGGCGAGCAGAGGCTGGTGGTGCAGAAGGTGTTGGCAAAGCGCACACCTTCATTCGCGAGGCGGTCGATATTTGGTGTTTTAACGTGCCTGGAGCCGTAGCAGCCGAGCGCGTCGGGTCGGAGGTCGTCGCAAAGGATGAAGAGGACGTTGGGGTTCGCTGCGAAGGACGAGGATAAAAGGATGAACGACGATAGGCTGAGGATGAGCGCGCGCATGGTTGAGTTCAAAGAACGGATGGCCAAGTCTTTGTCAAAAAAGAAAGGCTGCGGTGCTGGCCGCGTTTGTTCAGCACCATGACCAACCGCCGCTCCTTCCTCAAACAGTCCGTCGCCGCTTCCACCGGCGTTTTCTACATCGCCAAAACCTCCTGGGCGCAGAAAAGTCCGGGCGACACGATCAACATGGCTGTCATCGGCTTTGGCGGACGCGGTGGATCACATATCAGTGGCTACAAGGGATTGAAGAATGAAGGCGTGCGCATCGCGGCGTTGTGTGATGTCGATAGCAACGTGATGAGCAAGCACGTGCAGGCGCTGGACAAGGAGAAGATCAAGGTCACGCAGTACACGGACATGCGGAAGGTCTTCGATGACAAGAGCATCGACGCGGTGAGCATCGCCACACCGAATCACTGGCATGCGCTGGCTTCCATCTGGGCGATTCAGGCGGGCAAGGATGTGTATGTTGAGAAGCCTGTCTCGCATTGCGTGTGGGAAGGGCGGCAGATCGTCAATGCGGCGCGCAAGTATTCCAAGATCGTGCAGACGGGCACGCAGTCACGTTCCAGCCGCAAAGGCATCGCCGAGGCGGTGAAGTATGTGCAGGAAGGCAATCTCGGTAAGATTCTCCTCTCACGTGGTCTGTGCTACAAACGCCGTCCCAGCATCGGCAAAAGCGAAGGCGAGCAACCGGTGCCTGACACGGTGGATTTCGATCTCTGGTGTGGTCCCGGTCCGAAGAAGCCGCTTACGCGCAAGAAGCTGCACTATGACTGGCATTGGACATGGGACTACGGCAACGGCGACCTCGGCAATCAGGGCATTCATCAGATGGACATCGCGCGTTGGTTCCTCGGCGAGATGGAATTGTCTCCCAGCGTGTGGAGCGTTGGCGGTCGTCTTGGTTACGAGGACGATGGCGAGACGGCGAACACGCAGATCATTTATCACGGCTATGAGAAGGCGCCGCTGATCTTTGAAGTGCGCGGTTTGGCGGAATCGAAGGAAGGCAAGAACATGGACAAGCTCATGCAGACGAGCAAAGGCGTGAAGTTCCAGCCGAATCCGGGCAAGGACGGCAAAGAAGGTGTGACGGGAGCCGGCGTCGGCGTGATCGTTGAATGCGAGGGCGGCACTGTTGTGGTGCCGAGCTACTCGGGTGCGGTCGTGTTCGACAAAGAGGGCAAGGAAGTGAAGAAGTTCGAAGGCAGCGAGGACCACTTCAAAAACTTCATCAACGCCTGCCGCAGCCGCCGTGTGGAGGATCTGAACGCCGACATTCTCGAAGGCCACCTTTCCAGTGCCCTCTGCCACACCGGCAACATCTCCTACCGTCTCGGTGCCAAAGAATCACCGGACGCGATTCTGGAGAAAATCAAAGGCGACAAGCTCGGCACTGAGTCATTTGAGCGCATGAAGGAGCATCTGGCGAAGAACGAGGTCGATCTCAGCAAGGACAAGCTCACACTTGGCGTGAGTTTGAAGATGGACGGCAAAGCCGAACGCTTCATTGATCACGACGCCGCGAACGCGATGCTCAAGGACAAGTATCGTCCGCCGTTTGTCGTGCCGGAGGTCGTGTGAGCACCCACCAAGGCTGATGGAAGCACTGCAAGGCCGGCGCGGTGACGGCGTTGCAGTCTCATGCCTTCTTCCGCCGACTTCTTTGGGTCTCTGATCTTCGGTGCCATCGGCATGGGAGCGCTGCTGTTTGGGAAGAGCATGGGCTCGGTGCGGAAGATGATCATGGGCGCCGCCTTGCTGGCCTGCTCGTATCTGGTCACTGATACGTTGCTGTTATGGGTAGGTGGCGCGTTGCTGACGGTGGCGCTGTTCAGTTGGAAGGATTGAAGACGGAGGATGGGTGACGAGGAGTGGCGGAGACTTGGAGTGATGGGGCCGTGGAGATGCGGAGAAGATTCCGCCGTGTTCGGCGTTTGATCTGTCCTCATGAAATCACTCCGCGTTCTGTCGCTGTTCCTGCCTCTCGTTGCTGCCACCGCGCTGCATGCCGAGGTTAAGTTATCCAAGGTCTTCACACCGCACATGGTGTTGCAACGAGGCATGGCGGTGCCAGTCTGGGGCACAGCGGCTCCGGGCGAGAAGGTGGAGGTTTCGTTTGCCGGGCAGACGAAATCGGCCACGGCGGATAACAAAGGTGCTTGGCAGGTGAAGCTGGATGCGATGCGGTTCAGCGCAGAACCGCGCACGCTGACGATTGGCAGCCAGAAGATCGATGACGTGCTGGTGGGGGATGTATGGGTCGGCTCTGGGCAGTCGAACATGGACATGGTCGTGGCCAGCTACACGGCGGGTGATCCAGTGCTGGCGGAAGCGGCGCAAAAGAGCTACCCGCAGCTTCGTCTGCTGCGCAAAGAAGCAGGTGCCACCTGGGAGATCTCCACACCGGAAACGAATCCGAAATTCAGTGCGCTGCTGTTCTCCTTTGGTTTCGCTTTGCAGAAGGAGATCAATATACCCGTGGGCCTCATGGTGGGTGCGGTGGGCGGCACGCCTTCCGGCTTCTGGCTGAGCGAGGAAATGTACCGCAGCGATGCCGCGTGTTCGGAGGCGGTGAAGAAATTTGCGCCCACTTACAAGTATGACGAACTGGTGGCGAAGTATGCCGTGGATAAGGCGAAGTTTGATGTGGAGTTTGCCAAGTGGAAAGTCGCCGCCGAAGCCGCGAAGAAGGAAGGCAAGGAGGCTCCACGCGGACTGCGTGGCCCACAACCCGTGGGCAAGGCCGGTGAAACGAACACGGGCAAAGTGGGACAGCTCTTCGAAGCCTTTGTTCGCCCCTATGTCGGCTATGGCATTAAAGGCGTGCTGTGGGACCAAGGTGAGAGCCGCACAAATATCGTCGGCGTCGATCAAGTGACGCTCATGGGCGCACTCATCGGCGGCTGGCGCAAGGCCTGGGGGCAGGGCGATTTCCCCTTCCTCTATGTGCAGAAGCCCAGCGGTGGCGGTTGCGCCTTTGATTATTCGCAGCCGATGAATCGTCTGGCCGAGAAGTTCGCTGCTCTTCCAAAGGAGATGCCGAACGCACCTGACCGGGAATACTCGCACGTGGCCTTTGAGCAACTCATGAAGTATCCGAACACGCACATGGTCATCAGCAGTGATCTAGGCAACGGCATTCACCCGCCGAACAAGTCCGGCTACGGTGCGCGTGCCGTGCAGGTGGCACAGGCGGTCGCTTATGAGAAAGGCAATGAGTACCTCGGGCCACAGCTCGCATCCCACAACATCTCCGGCAGCAAGGTGACGCTGAAGTTCAAGCACACGGGCAAGGGACTGGCCTTCAAGAATGGCGACAAGCTTCAAGGCTTCATGATCGCCGGTGCGGATAAGAAATTCGTCTGGGCGGATGCCGCCATCGAGGGTGACAGCGTGGTGGTTTCCAGCAAAGACGTGCTGCAACCCGCCGCCGTGCGCTACGCATGGAGCAATGCCTTCCAATGGGCGAACTTGTTCAACCAGGACGGCCTGCCTGCCACACCGTTCCGGACGGATGCGTGGTGAGGGGTGGTTTGAGGTAAGATGGTCACTCCTGCCCGTCTGCCAGCGACACCGCCAGCCGTCTCGTTCTCTCCGTGTCCTGCCAATTGGGCTAACCCATTTGTTTGGTGGCTATAGTCTATGAAATGTTTTTTCTATATAGAAAATACAATGAACAGCCAAGACGATAGTGAATACAAGCGTAAAAAACTCGTAGCTCGGGGTGCATGTTACCCCTTAGCCATGAAGGTTTGGCAGCAACTCCTGCCCCGGCAACCTGCACGAAAGACCCCAAGTCTCCCCGGCGCAATGAAACGCACAACTCATGATCTTGAAGATCGTGAGTGTGAAGATGGAGCCGAATAGGCACATCATATTTAAACCCTACAAATAAGAAGCGATGTCACCTTTCCTCACTCCTGTGACAGGGGCCGAAATCGCTGAGCCACTGGAACCGTCGCAATGGGGCATTCATCGGCTTCTGCGTAGAAGCTGTGAGGTGACCCAGGCGCTCGGCGCTGTGCTCATGACGCAGGCCACTGGTCATGAATCTCAATACAAAAGCAGCCATCTTATCGCCAAAGTGGTGGCGGAGAGCATCATCGATCGCTTCAAAAGCGAACCATTTTCACCAGGCAAGCCCGTATTCATCAACAAGATCATCGGGACGCGCACGGTTCTATGTATGGCGGTTAGCACGCTGTTAAACCACGCAGAAAGCGGCAGGTGGAATCAAGCGACTCTTATTGTTATTCTGCCGGCTGAACGGCAGTTTACCAGACTTGCGGTGGGTTTGCTGGAAGATGTGCTTGATGACATTGGACTGGCCTTAAATTTTTATCAAAGACACGTCGTCTATTTTACTCGGTTTTACGAACAAGCGGGTCTTAAGACCTGTCTTATTTGCGAGAAAGTGCATACCTCCACGGGGGAATGGCTGCGTTGGGACCGGTTTTTAGGGTGCCAAGTTGGTATAAAACTTAGCCACACACTATGCTCGAAGTGTGCATCGCACCATTATCCTGAATGTACAGGATTAAAAAATGGGAATCAGGACAGTGAACAACCTTGCGATTCCACTGTCCGGCAGGTTCATGAATCTGACTTCACTGACACTTGTGCCATATGTGAAAACCTGAGAGTCCCGACGGGAGAATGGTTTCGCTGGGATGAGTACATGCTTCGCATGGCCGGCGTCAATTTCATCCAAACAATCTGCCCTGCATGCTCCAGTGGTAGCTAGGTTGGCTACATTAAAAATCGTGGCCAGTCTGAATTAGTAGGCCAAGCGGCGTAGCCATGCCGGTTCAGGAAACCTCATACGATTTTAAAAACGAAACCCACAAAAAAGTAAGGATCGGCATTGTCGAAGACGACCGGATCACACGGATGTTCCTTGTCGAGATGATCAATCGTCAGGCGGAATTGGAAATAGGTCGTGTTTGAAAACCTGTCGATTGGCAAATGGCAAAGGTTGCGGCATGGTTCCGTGCTGATGAAAACACAACGCTTTGCATGCTGGGGGCCGCTCAAAGAGCGGCTCAAAAAAATGGTCCCCTGAAGCTTGCGGCAGACCTCCAG
>CANIBP010000058.1 GCA_947466075.1 Verrucomicrobiaceae bacterium | reverse complement strand
GCCCCTTTGACGTGATTGGCGTCGGCGTCATTTTTTCAGCCGCCTAAATGCTGTGGAGGATTTGACCCTTTGACGGACTGATTCTTTGGCTAGCCTTGACCCATTTCACTAACATCTAGACCCTTTTCAAACTTCGGCGCGGGTACGCCGGAGATCATGCGCAGCAGCTGGCGCAGGATTCGTTGAGGGCATGTTCGATGGCGGCGCGGGTCTGGCCGGTGCGTTGCTGAATCCAAGCCATCAGTTCCTCCTGCCGACCCTTTGACGAACTGGAGGTCGCCCTCGGTGAGCTGGGCCCAGTTCTGTTTCTGTTTCAGCTTGAGCTTGGTAAGGTTCCAGTCACCTTGTAATTCGAATTTTGTCATCACGGTTGGTTGGATTGATGAAAGACCATGGGGCAGGCCATCCGATTCTGCCATGGGGCGTAGTGTTACCTTTCGCACTCAGCCAATGCACGGTATGATCATCTCTCTGTTACGGTGGAATAGTTTGTGATCCGTTCAAACCGCGTGGACTCGTCTGCTATGAAACTCAAACATTTTTTCCTAATTGGCCTGCTCGCTTGCGGCACGTCCGCCTGCCATAAAAACGGCTATAGGCAAGACCACCGAGCAAGCTGCGGCTGATCAAAAAGCCATCGCAGTACGGGCCGTTGCTGATCAGAAAATTACCGCGCAGAATGATGCGGCCACGCTCAAGACGACAGTGCTCAAGGAGGATGTCGTCAAAAAAACTGCAGAAACGTCGACTCCATTGCCTGCTGTTTCACCCACCGTGGTTCCAGTACCAAAAATTCGCCCGACGCAGCAATGATTGCGTGGCGGTAATGTTAAATCTCTTCGCTTGTCAGCAGTCATCGCGGCGCGATTCTCAAGACTATGAAACTCAATCAACTGATACTCATCGGGCTGCTTGAGGGCGGCATCTCCTCTTGCAAAAAAATCCACTGAGACGGAAAAAGCTGGTCAGGATACTAAAAAGGCGATGGAGGCCGTCGAACAGGCCGCAAAATCCAATGCGACGGTTGTCGCTACCGAATTGGAAGCCGTCAAAGCAGCTGCTGAAAAGAAAGCCGCCGAACTGAAGGCTGCTGCTGAAAAGGAAACCAGCGCGCTCAAGGAAGCTGCTGCTACAAAAGCTGCTGAAGCTGCCAAGGCAATTGAAGAGGCTGCTAAGAAGGTCAAGGAGGCCGTCACTCCAGCAACTCCTGATATTCCAACTGCACCTGCGGTGCCCTCGGTTCCTACCGTTCCCGGATTGCCGAAATAACATCGGTTCGTTCGCATCTTGATTTGATGAAGCGTCAGGCGACAAGCCTGACGCTTTTTTGTACACTTAGCCTAAGCGCCGGCAGGATCGTTGCGGGTCATTTTGGAACAACGCCTACCAGACTTTACATTCCTGCCCAAGGTCAGTCGCGGATGGGTCGAGCACTCAAGGCATTGCGGTGAAGCAAAATGGTTCAGCATTCACAAAATAACGTATTGGATGCAACCTTTGCACGGTGGCTGGGTTGAAGGCATCAACTTGCTTCAATTCTCCCATGAAGACTCTAACGCTATTTTTAATTCTCCTCTCCCCGGCACTGATGCGTGCTGCGGATGCCGCCGAGAACGCCCACGCTGGCATTTCTGCAGACCAACTCAACTTTTTCGAGAAGAACATCCGGCCAGTGTTGGTGCAGCACTGCTACAAGTGCCACTCCAGCGAATCGGAGAAGGTGAAGGGGGGATTGACCCTGGATACGAAGCAGGCGACTCTGTTGGGTGGTGAATCGGGGCATCCGGGTGTGACACCGGGAAATATCGCACAAAGCACCGTCTATGAGGCGATGACGTGGAAGAACGAGGACAATCAGATGCCGCCAAAGCAGAAGCTGCCGGATGTTGTTATCGCGAACTTCAAGAAGTGGATCGAGATGGGTGTGCCTGATCCGCGTGAGAACAAGGTGGTCAACGCAAGCGGCGGCAAGCGTGTGATCGATATGGATAAGGGGCGTGAGCACTGGGCCTTCCAGAAGCCGGTGAAGCACACACCACCGACAGTGAAGACTGAAGGCTGGGCGAAGACGGACATCGACAAGTTCATTCTCGCGGGCATCGAGGCGAACGGTTTGCATCCTGCGCGTGATGCGGATAGGCCAACGCTGATCCGCCGTATCGCGTTTGATTTGACGGGGCTGCCGCCGACACCGGATGAAGTGAAAGCGTTTGTCGCTGATCAATCACCAGAAGCGGTGAAGCGGGTGATCGACATGTATCTTGACTCGGAGCGCTATGGCGAGCGCTGGGCGCGGCACTGGCTGGATGTGGCGCGTTATGGAGAGAGCAGCGGTAAGGACACAAACGTGCTTTACCCGCATGCGTGGCGTTATCGCGATTACGTGATCGAGTCCTTCAAGAAGGACAAGCCATATGATCAATTCCTGAAGGAGCAGATCGCTGGTGATTTGCTGAAGTTCGACGGCAAACGTGATCAGGCGGATAAGATCGTGGCTACGGGCTTTTTGGCGATTGGATCGAAGGGACACAACCAGCGTGACCGCCGCCAGTTCTCGATGGATATGGTGGATGAGCAGATTGATGCGGTGTCGCAGTCGATGCTGGGCCTGACGCTGGCCTGTGCCCGCTGCCATGATCACAAATTCGATCCGGTGACGCAACGCGACTATTATGCGCTGGCGGGCATCTTTCTGAGTAGTGAAACGCTCTTCGGTACCTATGAACAGCTGCAAAACAATAATCCCTCCGGATTGATCGAGTTGGATCGCGCGGCAGCGCAAACCTCCGCTTTGGCAAAAATTTCACCTGCTGAAGTGTCGGAACTCAAGGGTAGCTATCAAAAGGCGCAAACCGCCGCCGCCGAGGCGCAGCGTGAAATTTTTGCCCTGCGGCAGCAGGATCGTGACAAAGCTGGCGCAGCTAGTTTTTTACGCATTCGCGGCGCACGTGATCGTGCGGAGGAGGTCAAAGCCGACCTTGATCTCTTTTATGAGGACGGCACTCCACGCACGCTGGCAATGGGGGTGCTGGAGCGCACCACTCCACTCAACAGCCCAATTCTCATCCGTGGTGATATCAAACAGCCGGGCGATGTGGTGCCACGTGGTTTGGTGGAAGTGCTGTGCGCGAAAGGCGAACCACTGAACATTAGCCCGCAAAGCGGCAGTGGCAGGCTTGATTTGGCCTACTTCATCGCTTCCAAGGACAATCCGCTCACGGCACGTGTGATGGCGAATCGCGTGTGGTTAAAGCTGATGGGCAGCGCCATCGTGGCGACTCCGGACAATTTCGGCACGATGGGCCAGAAGCCGTCACATCCCGAGTTGCTGGACCATCTGGCGGTGTCGTTCATGGAAAACGGCTGGTCGGTGAAAAAACTGATTCGCGAGATCATGATGAGTCGCGCTTATCAAATGGGATCTGGCTACGATGCCGCGAATTTCGCTGCCGATCCTGACAATAAATATCATTGGCGCATGAACCAGCGCCGTCTGGAAGCCGAAGCGATCCGTGATGCAATGCTCGCGGTGGGAGGCGTGCTGAACTTGTATCCCATTGATGGATCTCCCGTCGCACGTGCCGGTGAAGGTCGGCAGGGGCTGATTTCAGTCTTCCGAGGTGAGATGACTAGCAAACCCTATACCTACCGTTCGATCTACATTCCGATCATTCGTGATCAGATTCCAGAAATGCTCGCAGTCTTCGATTACCCGGATGCAAGCTTGGTCAATGGTGACCGTGACACAACGAATGTGCCATCGCAAAGCCTCTACCTGATGAATAACCAGGCAGCGCAGGGTGCTGCAGATGCTTTTGCGGCTCGTATTGCCAAATACCAGGGCACATCGGCTGAGCGTCTGGGCTATGCCTATCAGCTGGCCTTCGGGCGTGAGCCCACGTCTCCTGAAAAAGCAGCGATTAGCAATTTCTGGATGCGTTTTCCCCAGCAGATCGCCAAGAACGGTGGCAACAGCAAGGATGCGAAGGAGAAGACCGAATTCGCTGCCTTGTCTGCTTTTTGCCAGAGTCTGATCGCCAGCGCCGAGTTTCGTTACCTCAATTAAAACACCTCCCACACTCTACCGCCATGAATACGTCTCCCTTCTCACGTCGCGAGTTTTTGAAAACAGGCTCAAACGGCTTCGGTTATCTCGCGTTCGCCGCTCTGGCTCAGCAGCAGGCATTGCGTGCCAATCCTGGTGCCGCATCGAGTCCCTTGGCACCGAAGGCACCTCACTTTACTCAGCGTGCAAAGCATGTGATCTTTCTCTGCATGCAGGGAGCGCCATCGCATGTGGACACGTTTGATTACAAGCCAAAGCTCATCGCGGATGCAGGGAAGGGGGCTCCATCCATGGCCGGGCGCTACGGCACTGCAAAGCTGATGGCACCGCTTTGGAAGTTCAATCGCAGTGGCAAAAGTGGGCTGATGATTTCCGAGCTATTCCCGAATCTAGGCAAGCATGCAGATGAACTTTGCATCCTCAATTCGATGGCTACAGACCTGCCGGCACATCCGCAGGCATTTTCACAGCTTCACACAGGCACGACGCAGTTCGTGCGGCCTTCGCTGGGAGCGTGGGCCTTGTATGGCCTAGGCACGATGAACGAAAACCTACCGGGCTTCATCACGGTCAATCCTCCAGGTAACGCGACACGCACCTATGGCAGCGCCTTTTTACCGGCGATTTATCAGGGAACGAAGATCGGCGGTAATGGCGCTCCTGGTGGAGGTTTGGCGGGGCGTCGTTTTGGCGGCGGTGAGCAAGCGACTGTGGCCAATATCAAGAACGGACGTTATACGACGACGGAACAGCGCACGCAGCTCGATTTGGTGCAGGCTTTGAACAAATCCAGCATGCAGCAGAGCGGTGGCGTGAGCGCCGAGGTGGAAGGTGTGATCGAGTCCTACGAACTGGCGTTCCGCATGCAGGCAGAGGTGCCCAAGGTGATGGATCTGAGCAAGGAAACAGCGGCGACGAAGGCGCTGTATGGCATCGACGAGCAGGAAACGGACACGTTTGGCAAGCAGTGCCTGATGGCGCGCAAGTTTGTCGAGGCTGGCGTGCGTTTCATCGAGATCACGCATGGCACATGGGATCAGCATTTTAATTTAAAAGCAGCCTTGGAACGCAACACGGGTGCCATCGATAAGCCGATTGCAGGACTGCTGACAGATCTCAAGCAGCGCGGCCTTTTGAAGGACACCCTGATCATCTGGGGCGGTGAATTCGGTCGCACACCACATTCTCAAGGCGATGATGGGCGTGACCACAACAACAAGGGTTTCACGATGTGGATGGCCGGTGGCGGAGTCAAAGGCGGCATGAATTACGGAGCGACAGATGATTACGGCTATGAGGCAGTGATGAACAAGATGCACATTCATGACTGGCACGCGACGGTGCTGGCCCTGATGGGACTTGATCACGAGCGACTTACGTTCCGCTATGCGGGCCGTGATTTCCGCCTCACTGACGTTTATGGCACGGTAGCAAAGGAGATCATCGCCTGACGGATTTGATTTAGGTTCAAGGCGTACGTTGCATCCTCTGCGATCTGTCCTATGGGTAGCGTTCTCAATGGAAACTAGCGCTACAAGTACTGCCGCGAGGACGCGCGCCAGCAGTTTGCTGGCAGTGCCTCAAGGTGTAGTAGCCGAGACGTCCTCTATTGAATTATTGATTGCCTCCGAGTTGCCAATCGAATTGCAGGCTTCAGCCAGCAATTTATTGCATGCTTTTGCCAGCAAAGTCGCGGTTGCAGAGCACTTCGATGCGTTCTGCGGTCAGGCGTTTTCAAAACCTGAATGGGCGGCTGCAGCGAGCCCTGTGATCGCGGAGATATTTGATCATGATGAGGATCAACTTGCGGAGTTAGCTCGTATTCCTGACCTCATTATCGAAATGGGCAGCGGACAGGCCACGGTTACTTGCATGGTGGCATCGCGTTGGGCCGCGCGCGGTGAGACGCATCGTCTTTCCAGGCTCGCTGAGTCTATTGTAGCCTCGCATGCTTCAAAAAATGCTTGTGCGGTGGAAGTCATGTTGGCGCTGGCTGCCACACTGGCCGTAACGCGGTTTTCGCGCGCCGAACAGCTTTACAACGCCGCATTGCCTTTGGCGGGTGAAGAGCACCAAGAGGCCTTGGCAGATGCTAGACGCTGGCTGGGTGCAGGTCGAGTCGTGTGCAGTGCTGTTGCGGAAGAACGTGATTTTTGGGATGTTCGACTTAGAAAGCCCAAGACGCCGTGGCTGTGGCAGAGCAAGGAGGAATTGCAGGTATTGGATAGATTGTCCGAGCGCCTGACAACGAGCATTGAAGGGGGGGAATTATTTCAAGCAGTGCTGCCTGCGTGCTGGTGGGACTTAGCGATGAAAAGTGCGCAACTGCAGGAAAAGATCGCCACGGAGACAAAAAAAACGGAAACGGCTAAAGAGAAGCCTGTTTATACCCCGCGTGTCTCACCTGATGCTGCTTTGCCATCTGAGTTCCCGGCTAAAGAGATACAGACTTACCCAAAGGCCGGACAGTCAGCGCGTTTTGTACTGGGTTGGATTTGTGGTGCCTTGGCAATGGCATTCACGCTAATTTGGCTGCCACCCGAGGATGTATATCGTGTTCTAAACACCTTTAGAGCATCGGAAGCACGCTCCACGCTGCCTAGTTCCACTTTCCCAGCATCTTTGAAGCCTGATAAAACGCCTGCCGAGATGGAGATATGGAGAAAGGAGCATCTTCAAAAAATGGCTTCTGACATGGCGCAATTTGCATCTCAGCAGGCAGCCGCAACATCCAATCCCTGGCGAGACAATGAAATAGTTCTCTCCGGACACAGCCAAGAACTCCCATTTGAAAGCACGCAATACATGAAATTTCTGGTGTGGCTGCATCTGGATCCCCCGAAGGATGCCGAAGTGCGCATGCGTGTTCCTAAACTTCTCCTTGATCGGGTGAAGGCGGACGTCATCGCATTATGGGAAGAATTGATTTATCCGGGTTCGGCGAATGCTGATGAAATTAAAAACGCTGCACGCGAGGCACTACATGACTCAAAGTTCCAATGGAACGCAGAAGAAAAACGACGATTGGGCTTAATTACTGCGTCTGAAGGTGATTCCAAAAACCTTTCTACAACCAGTCCTAGGTCGTGAGACATGGTTGAGTTTTAGTTCTCTGTTTGTTAAAAATGACATAATTCTTAAACTTGGCTAGCACACCTCCCTGCTCACAACTTATTTGAGGGTTGCTCAAAGTAACTCATTGGCCATTCCAGCCGTATCAACTAGAAATATAGTGCATTACACGACTTCTATTAGCGTCTTAGCCAAGAGTTAAAATAAAATTACCAGATACTCCAGAAATATTTTGCATTTTTGAGCCACAACCATTAGAATCTATAATATGAATTTAAGACCGCTGAACGAAATCTTTAACCTGACGCGGCCTTACAAAGTGTAGCCTATATTTCGTTATGATTGAGGAACTCCAGCAATTTGGCAGCTTGTCTGTAGCGCATCGCACCGGCGGCGCGCCGGTGGAATTGGTGCGTTCCAAAGATGAAGTTGTTTTTCTTGCTTTTGACAACCGCATTCGGCGCTTGGTGGAGCTGCACGTGCTTCGAGGTGGAAATACTCTGGATGCGGCGATGAAGCGTTCCGCATTTGAACGTGCGCGGCAAGTTTCAGAGATTCGTGGGCATGCTTTCATGCGTATCTTGGAAGTGGGTGAAGATCAGGGGTTGGTCTATTATACGAGCAACCTTAACGATGGCGAATTTGTCGATGCTTATGCCAAGCGACGTGGAGCAGTGGCTCCAGCGACTGCTTTGGCTTTGGTTTACCAACTCCTTGATGATCTTTTGCAACTCAAGGGCTACCAACGTTTGGTCTCTCGCATGCATTTGGATCGTGTGTTGGTGACGACGCTGGAGGACACCTTCTTGCAACTGCGCGTTTTTGATTATGGCCTATCGCAGTTAGATGCTGGAACTGAAGCGCAGAGTGGTGTTCGGATGGTGGTGGAAGCATGCCGGTTGATTTTTCTTCTTCTTACGGGGCAGAGTTATAATGGTGAAAATCCAGATCGGTTCCCGGCTTTGACTCAGCTACCGATGAGTCTGCGTACTGCTGTAAGAGCCGCACTCTCGGATCCTTCCAACGCTCCGGCTTCCATTGAGAAACTAAGGGATGATGTGCGTGAAGCTTTCAGTGCCCTTTCTAGCAATATCAAAGCGCGAAATTTCCGCAAACACCTCGTGGTGAATGCCTCGCTACTACCCCAGTCACAGCTTCAGGAACTTCTCCTCGAAAACGTGCCGGTTGAAACCATTTTGGGAACGCGCTTTCGTGTTGAGGACGCAGATCACACCCGCCGATATCCTTTCTCGATCCCTGCGATCAATACAAAGGCTGATCAGTCTGTTACCGTGCATCTCTTGCCGCCGTCACGAATTGTTGAAAAATCACGCTATGTAGCTGTGCCTCTGCAAATGTGGCGGTTCAACCCTGAGCGTCATCCTAATATTTTGCGCTCTCTGAGTGTATGGGAAAGTCCTGACTGGACATTCTTGACAGAAGAGCGCGAACCCGGTTTTGCCCTGAGTCGCCTGATGGCGGAACGCATTACGCTGAATCCTGCCGAAGTGATTGTGCTTATGCGTCAGATTCGTGCGGGGTTGGATCAGGCTGTTGAATGCGGTGTGCAGCGTGTTGATTTGCATCCATCAAACATTCTTCTTCGCGTGGGAAAAAACGGACCGTTGCTTGCGCGTGAACTTGAGCGCCTGATGCAGAAGCGTCTCGATGCTTGGCCTTCTTTTGTGGTAAAATTGCGTCCGCATATGACGATGCGCAGTCTTTATGAGCCGCTCCTCGTGGACATGGATATCATTGAGGGGCAGTTGAATGAGGATCATTTGCAGGATCGTGATTTCCGGTATCGCTCTTTCGTTGCACTTGCCGTTTATCTACTGACAGGAGAGCGCCAAAGTGGTGGCACTCCGCAGTTTCCCGAAACCGTTCCTGAGGCGGCAGCAGCTTATGCACGTGAATGCATGGAATTGACCCGTCGAGCCGGCAAAACACCCAGCCCTGCTGAATTCATTGATAAATTCGATAGTTTGCTCTCTGCACCAACGGTTGATCTGGCAACTCGTCTGCGCGGCAACGTTGTGGCGATAGAGGAGATGGAGAGTGCGGGGTCGGTTTCTGATTTCGCAGACGACTGAAATACGAATTCTTCAGAACAAGATGATCTGGCTCGCGATGAAGTATCCCAAATCAAGCGCGGAATTAAGACGCATGATTTCAATCCTCTGCTCGATCAGAGGCGCGGGATGCCTTGGGGTGCTCTGGCGGCCGCTGCTGCGGTGATTCTTGGTGTTGGTGCGTGGATGTTTATGGAAATAATAGCGAAGTAAAACCAGAAGTGGTTGTTTCTTCTTCAGCAGAAGGGCCATCAAACACCAAGGTTAAACCACCACAGGTTGATGAAAAGAAAACTGCCGTGAAACAGCCAGTGAATATAGTCGATCAGAATAAAACCGTTTCGGATCAACCGGCAGCCCCTCAACCGCAAAAATCACCAATCGCTATTCCTCCCACCAAATTTACCCCAGCGGTTGCGGTGGCTGTGCAGAATCCTCTCAGTCAGCTTTCCTCCGGGTCTCCGGTGGCACATGGCACTGAAGTGGGAAAACCTGCCATGGCAAAACCAGTGAATGTTTTACCGGCAAACGCAACGCCTTCGCCCACTACTGTAGATTCTAAACCTATCACACCCACAACTTCAAATCCAGTGGTGAAGCAGTCGAATTCAGATCCTATAACCATTCGTCGTGCAATCGTTCCCTCAAAGGAGGAGATTGACCGTATGAAACAGGGGCACGTCGAAAACAGAACGGGCCAGATGCCCGCTTTGTCAACCGCATCACCTTTGCCACCGAAACGCAAAGTAAACCCGTGATCATTACCACCGCTCAAATTTGATTACGCATCAGGATTATCGTGAGAATCCTCACAAAAGGGCGCAATTTGCTTGGACTCAAGGTTAACACGCGGGTAAGATTAATACTATGGTAAATGTGCGCTGTAAACGAAGCTGCCCTGATAATGAAGTCCGGGGTATGCCGGATAAAGGAACGGTGGGCGTAACAGGGCGTTTTCACCATTCGAATCATCGAACGGCACAAATCAAATTAGTAATAGATAAAACTAGGAGAGACTGATGAAGGTCAACAACACAATCGTCATTTCAATCGGACAGGCAGGCAATCAAATTGCAGCGTCTTTCTGGAAAACCATCTGTCAGGAACACGGCATCGATCCCCAGACCGGCCAGACTGGCCAGGGTCAGGCACCCAAAGGTAACTGGAGCGCTTTCTTCTCGAAGTTAGGCGAGGCATCTTCCGGAAGCTACGTGCCACGTGCCATCATGATCGATCTCGAACCTAGTGTGATCGACAATATCAAAGCTACCTCCGGTTCTCTGTTCAATCCTGGCAATCTCATTAGCCGGACCGAAGGTGCTGGTGGTAACTTTGCCGTGGGTTACCTTGGCGCTGGTCGCGAAGTGCTGCCGGAAGTCATGGGGCGCCTCGATGCCGAGATTGATAAATGTGACAACGTTGGAGGCATCATTGTCCTGCATGCTACGGGTGGCGGCTCCGGTTCTGGCTTCGGAGCTTTGCTGATTGAATCTGTTAAAGAGAAGTATCCTGAATTTCCTGTCTTGAGCTGCGCGGTGCTACCTTCTCCTCAGGTTTCTTCAGTTGTCACTGAGCCTTACAACACGGTCTTCACGCTCAATACACTGCGCCGTTCCGCCGACGCCTGCTTGATTTTTGACAACGAGGCACTGTTTGAACTCGCTCACCGCAAATGGAACATCGAAAGTCCGACGGTAGATGACCTGAATCTACTCATCACCGAGGCGTTGGCTGGATTGACTGCCTCCATGCGTTTCAGCGGCTTCCTTACCGTCGAAATCAGCCTGCGTGAACTGCTTACTAACCTCGTGCCGCAGCCTTCGCTACACTTCCTCATGTGTGCCTTTGCTCCGCTTACGCCCCCTGATCGCAGTAAGTTCGAGGAAATGGGCGTCGAGGATATGATCCGTAGTTTGTTTGACAATAGCTCTGTTTTCGCGGCCTGTTCGCCAATGGAAGGTCGGTTCCTTAGTACCGCTGTGCTTTATCGTGGCATTATGGACGACAAGCCACTGGCTGATGCCGCCCTCGCTGCAATGCGTGAGCAACTTCCGCTTACCTACTGGATTCCAACAGCCTTCAAGATCGGCTACGTCGAGCAACCCGGCATCTCACACCGCAAGAGCATGGTGCTGCTTGCCAACAATACGGAGATTGCCCGCGTTCTTGATCGTATCTGTCACAACTTTGACAAGCTATGGCAGCGCAAGGCATTCGCCAACTGGTACCTCAATGAGGGTATGTCTGAAGAGCAGATTAATGCACTGCGCGCCTCAGCTCAGGAACTCATTCAGAGCTATCAGGTTGCTGAGGAAAGCGGTGCCAAAGCTAAGGTACAGGACAGTTCGGTCGACATACCACGTGGCAACTCCAATTCGGATGACAGCCGTGGCGGCATGAGCCTACGCGATCTTGTGGATCGTCGTCGCGCATAACACATCAAATTAGCAGATAAACAACAGTTTGGAGGAAAACCCGTGAGAGAGATTCTGAGCATTCATGTAGGACAGTGTGGCAACCAAATCGCCGACCGTTTTTGGCGGCTAGTGCTTCGTGAGCACGGCCTGACTGAGGCTGGTACGCCCAAAGATGGCAGCACTAACGTTGCCGCGAACACCAACTTGGAGATTTTCTTCCATAAGGTGCGCGACGGGAAATACATCCCGCGAGCGGTTCTCATCGACCTTGAACCCGGCGTCATTGCCCGTATTGAGGGTGGCGATATGGCGCAGCTTTTTGACGAAAGCTGCATCATCCGTAAAATACCTGGTGCCGCGAACAATTGGGCCCGCGGTTAGAATGTCGAAGGTGAACGCATCATCGACCAGATCATGAATGTAATCGATGCGGCGGTTGAAAAGACCAAGTCGTTGCAGGGTTTCCTTATGACTCACTCCATTGGTGGTGGGTCCGGCTCTGGCCTTGGATCGCTGATTTTGGAGCGGTTGCGCCAGGCTTACCCGAAGAAGAAAATCTTTACCTTCTCCGTCGCGCCATCGCCGTTGATTTCTGATTCCGCTGTCGAACCATATAACGCTATCCTCACGCTTCAGCGAATTTTAGACAATGCCGATGCCGCTGTGTTGCTCGACAACGAAGCTTTGTTCCGTATTGCAAAATCGAAGCTTCACCGCAGCCCGAACTACATGGATCTCAATCACATCATCGCCCTCATCATGAGTTCGGTGACGGCGTCCTTACGTTTCCCTGGTAAACTCAACACTGATCTGAGTGAGTTTGTTACCAATCTGGTGCCATTCCCCGGCAATCACTTCCTCACTGCCTCGTTTGCTCCGATGCGGGCTCCAGGACAGGAAGGGCAGGTGCGCATCAACTTCCCCGATATCGCACGTGAAACGTTCTCGCAGGACAACTTCACAGCTGCCATCGACTGGACTAACGGTGTTTATCTATCTGCGTGTGCTCTCTTCCGAGGCGATGTGAAAGCCAAGGAAGTCGAGGAAAACATGGCGGCCATCCGTAAGAGCCTCAACTTTGCCAGTTACGTTCCCACCGGCGTCAAAATCGGCGTGGCTGAGACTGCGCCTGAAGGCTTTGCTTCAAGTGGTCTCGCTCTTGTCAACCACACCGGTATCGCTGCTGTCTTTGAGCGCCTCATCACCAATTTCGACATCATGTTCGACAATCATGCCTACACACACTGGTATGAGAACAATGGAGTCTCACGCGATATGATGGCGCATGCGCGCAACACCATCGTTAATCTCGCCCAATCCTACCGCGGCGCCAGCTAGCCGAGCTTAGAAACAACTCGGTTTAGGATCTCGACGACCAACCTTTAACCCATCGTGGATACTGCCCTGGAGCGCCAACTTGCCTCCGCCTCCCGCAGCGTCGAGGAGGCGAGGCGGCTTGCGTATCACGATCCGATCCGTGTTGGCGCCTTGGTGGAACAAATCAGTGTCCTGGCTGATCTGCGCCAGAAGGAGGGCGATTTTCGCAAGGCAGAATCCCTTTATCGTGAAGCGCTTTTCCGTGCTCAAGAACTACGCAGACAGGATCCAGATTTGCTCACTGGCATTTACTCCCTCCTCGCCCATTTGTATGATCGCTGGGGGCGCATGGACAAGGCAGCGGAGTTCTATGAAATGGCTCTCAAGCTCAGCGCTGACAATGGCCTCGCTGATAGTGACAAGGTGGCCACGATCAAAAACAACCTTGCCATGATCTTCAAGCAACTTCGCCACTTTGATAAGGCGGAGCGTTACTACTGCGAGGCGCTCGAAACCTTCCAGCGTATTGATGGCGAGCAAAGCTCACGTGTCGCCTCTGTCTACAACAACCTTGGAGTGCTCTACTACAGCAGCATGGATGTGGATCGTGCGCAGGCCATGCATGAGCGTGCACTGGCCATTCGCCAGAATTTGAATGATGGTCAGATGGATCCTGCCGACCTATCTCAAACCTTTATCAATTTAGGGGCAGTGTACAAGGCATCTGGTGATTTCCAGAAAGCCGAGGCTTGTGTGGATCGAGCCAAACGTATCCGCGCCACGATGAACGGTTTTCATCCGAATCCGCGCCGATCGGCTTCGCTGCTGATCGATAAGAGCTTGTAACAAATGTTTAATACAGTTCGACGGGGGAGCGTTTGCCGTCTTCAACACTGAGATCTCTAGCGCCTTCTTCGCCGAGCGTGGAGACGCGTAGATCCCAGATGTCGCGATTGATGGCGGTAAAGCGATCTAGATCGAACTTGTCCGGGGTAACCAGTCGCTTCTTGGTTTGGTCGATGCGAATGAGTGCATCATGCAGCACTGGATCTTCGACGCCTTCGAGATGCTGACGCGCCAGTTCGACCATTTCGATGCGGTGGCAGATCATGACGAGGTCGTTTCCAGCGCGTACTGCTTCCTGAATGGCCTGCTCGAAGGTGACTTCGTTTAGAATGGCCCCCATGTCGAGATCGTCGGTCATAGCGAGACCATTGAAGCCATACTGATGTCGAAGTAGCTTAGTGACGATGTTATGAGACAGACTTGCGGGCCAGCGACCACGATCAGGATCATACGCAGTGTAGTTGCTGTGGCAGGTCATCACGCTGTCGAGTTCAGGCAGTAAAGCAGAGTAGGGCAGTAATTCACTACGTTCCATCTCTTCGCGACTCTTGGTGATCACGGGCAGGAATTCATGTGGATCACATTCAGCAGGGCCGTAGCCTGGAAAGTGTTTGCCGCAAGACAGGATGCCTTCCGCACGCATCGCGCGGTTGAAAATACCGGCGTTATTGATTACCTGCTGCGGATTGCGGCCATAGGTGCGGCCCTTGAGTGAATTGTCTGCCGCATCGTCGTAGGAGATGTCTACTACCGGGCAAAGGTCGAGATTGAAGCCGAAATGGCGAAGGATTTGGCCGGTGAGTCTGCCATGTTGCTTAATCAGCGCAGGATCGCCTTTGTCGCGCAGTGCTTGTGCGTTCGGCGGTTCTTCACCGATGAGTCGAAGTCGAGAAACACGACCACCTTCCTGATCAATCGTGATGAATGGCTCGATGTCCGAGATGTCGCGCAAATCGTCGATGAGCTTTCGGAGTTGTTGTGGTGTCTGAATGTTGCGGCCGAACAAGATGAAGCCGCCAGGCTGAAGTTTTTTCAGTCGAGCGGCGGTTTCAGAGGTGAGTTCGAGTCCTGGAACCCCCATAAGGAGGAGTTGACCTAGTTGGTGAGATGAGTGCATTGTGGGTACTGTTCAGAGGGTTAGTAACAGGGCGGATGGTCGGCTTCGAAAGGCGCAAAGGGTGTCAAGGGTCGTTTTGCTAAAAGTTTGAGAAGAATTGGGTGAATTTAGCTCTCAATTTTGCGACTCAGTGGTTTCTTTTTGCAAAAGAAGGGGGGGTGGGTTGACGCGGGCAGCAAAACTTTTTAACATGGTCCCGTCTGTGAGGTAACTCGCGGGCCACATTTGCAAGCTTCCTCAGCTCCGCATTTCGTGCCAATCGGTCCTCCATCGTTGTTGGTTGCTGGATCGCTACGGAACCCTCCGGCTACGCATGCCGGAGGGTTCTTCGTTTCCATGACAGTGCGTTGAATCAATGTGAGCAAGTATGTGATTAGTGTGTGAGCAACAAGCGAACCTCGGATCAATCTGCACCGAGTTGGCGCGCCCATTGAATCGCACGCAACATCCCTGTCGCCTTGTTGACCGTCTCTTGGTATTCAGATGCAGGTATTGAATCGGCCACGACACCGGCACCAGCTTGCACATACGCCTTGCCATCTTTGACGACGCAGGTGCGGAGTGCGATGCAGGAGTCGAGATTCCCATCGAAGCCGAAGTAGCCCACCGCACCTGCATAGGCGCAGCGCTTGCTCTTCTCGCACTCATTGATGATCTCCATAGCGCGCACTTTCGGCGATCCACTCACAGTGCCAGCAGGGAAGGTGGCGCGCATCACATCGTAAGCTGTCTTGTCGGCACGCAGACGGCCATCCACGTTCGAGACGATGTGCATGACATGGGAGTAGCGCTCGATAATCATCAGATCGCTGACTTGCACGGTTCCAAAGTCGGCCACACGTCCGACATCATTGCGTGCGAGATCGACGAGCATGATGTGCTCTGCGCGTTCTTTGGGGTCGTTGAGCAGTTCTTGGGCCAGCGCGTCGTCCTCCTCGGCGGTCTTGCCTCTCCAGCGTGTGCCGGCGATGGGACGAATGTCGATCCGACCATTCATACACTTCACATGCACCTCCGGCGAACTGCCGACGAGTGCGAAGCCTTGCGGGAAGTCGAGGCAGAACATGTAAGGGCTGGGATTCACATGCCGCAGCGCCCGGAACAGATCCAACGTGGTGCCGCTGTAGTCGGTTTCAAAGCGCTGCGACGGCACGCCTTGGAAAATATCGCCAGCACCGATGTACTCCTTCATTTTGAGCACCATCGTCTCGTATTCCTCGCGTGTGGTGTTGCTCACAGGGGCTGGCAAAGAGTCGCTACCGATGGGAGCGAAGGCTTGCAGCGGCTTGGCGACCAGTGGCTTTTCCAATTTTGCAATCACACCCGCAATCTGCTCGCGCGCCCATTCATAGGCCGCTTCCAGCGTTGGATGCTCATCGGTGTGGACGTTGGCGACGATGGATAGCTTGCGGGTGCGATGATCAAACACCAGTACCGTGTCCGTGACCATGAACACCATGTCCGGCAGGCCGAGTTCATCTTTCTTCGGTGCAGGCAGTGTTGGTTCAAAGAAACGCACCATGTCATAGGCCAGGTAGCCGACCGCACCGCCGTGAAACACCGGCAGCGGCTGCGCTTCGAGTGGACGAAACGGCTGCATCAGCGTCTGCAATTCTGTCAGTGGGTCGCCGGTGGTGGTGAAGCTGCGCTTCTTGCCACGTTCTTCAATTTCTATCTCGCGACCGCGTGCGGTGAAGATGATGCGCGGTGAACTGCCCAGCAGTGAGTAGCGGCCCGAGTGCTGCGTGAGCTCGGCGGACTCCAGCAGGAAGCCGCAGCGGCCATCGTGGATCTTTTGGAAAGCGGAGAGCGGCGTTTCGTAGTCGGCGGCAAGTTCCGCCATCACCGGCACGAGATTACCCTTCTGCGCGAGCGATTGGAAGGTGGCGAAGTCGGGCTGAAGATGAAGCTGTGGCATGCGCGGCGGGAAACGAGCGCGCATTCTGGATGCAAATGCGCCTGCTGGCAACGGCACTTCAAAGCGCGCCGCGAATCGCGTTCAGCAGATCAGGATAGGCATCGAAGGCATGGAACTGGGGAAACTGTGCCTGAATGCTCGCTGGAGCGTGGAAAAAGAACCCCACGTCGGCCTCACCGAGCATCGTTGTATCGTTAAACGAGTCACCGGCGGCGATGACGCGGTAGTTGAGCGCTTTGAAGGCCGCCACGGACTTCTGCTTCTGATTCGGCTGACGCAGTTTGTAGTTCACGATGCGGCCGTCGGCAGCGATTTCGAGTTGGTGGCAGAAAATCGTCGGCCAGGCGAGTTGTCGCATCAGGGGCTGCGCGAATTCGGCAAACGTGTCACTCAGGATGATGACCTGCGTGATGGAACGCAATTCATCGAGAAACGCTTTAGCGCCTTCCATCGGCGACAGCGTGCCGATGACCTGCTGGATGTCTGGCAGCTTGAGTCCGTGCTCATCGAGAATCTTCAGGCGGCCCTGCATAAGCACGTCGTAGTCCGGCTCATCCCGTGTGGTGCGGCGCAGTTCGGCAATGCCGGTCTTTTCCGCAAAGGCGATCCAGATTTCAGGCACAAGAACGCCTTCGAGGTCGAGGGTAACGATGGTTTGCTGCTTCATCGCGGTGAGATGTCATGGGATGCGCTGCTTGTCCAGCGAAGTGCATCCGGTAGCTCCAAGAATGGCACATAGACTGGCAAGGCACGCGGAGCCGACACTGTGGATGTGGCGTTTGTTAAAGCATGAAAATCGACAATGAGCTTTCGCGAACAGCGGCGCAGTTGGTGGCAAAGTGCCGAAATGCCGTGCTGGCCACCTCGGATGTCAGCGGACATCCGCATTCTGCTTGGATTACTACCCAGGTTACGAGTGATTTGGAGGAGGTCGTTTCGATTACCGCCCCGACCTCGCAAAAAGCCGCCATTCTGCGTGGCAATCCGCAAGCAGAATGGATGTTTGCCTCGCCTTCGATGGAAACCATTGTGTATCTCTCCGGTTACACGCGACTCATCGAAGGTGATGCCGCGAAACGCTACTGGGACCAGATGGCGGGTAAAGCGCAAGCCTACTACCGCAAGTACTGCGAGACGGAGGACTACCACAAATTTGCCGTCATTCGCACTGAGGTGAACAAGGTCGTGCTCTGCAAACCCTACGCTTACACGAAGACCGTTGTCTTTGATCAGGCCGCTGCCGTAAATTCGTAACTCAGGCCTGAGCCTCGGTGCTAGGAACCTCCACCGCTTCGCATTTCTCACGCCAGCCGGGGAAGTTCCACGCATTCGGAAATCCCTCGCACTGCGCTGGCTTTACCGGTTGGATGAGGCAGACGTTTAAACCCTCAAGAAACAGGCATTCGCCATTTGGTTTGTCGATGATGCTCAGACCCGTGCGGTTGGCGTTTAGCCGTGTGCATTGCTCGATGAACTCAATGCGTGGTTTGCCCAAAAACTGGGCAATGCGTGTGATCTCATCGTCCGTCACGCGCACATCGCCTGGCCAACGACAGCAGTTGCCGCAGCGCTGGCAGGCGTAGTAAGGCGTGTGGGTGTCAAGCGGGGAGGCTGTAGGCATGAAAAGTATTCTGTTCGCACGTTCGAGTGCGGGAGGCATAGTTCGTGCGATGAATTGGTTCCTGCAACGAAGGTTTGAAGTCCGCCGCCCCATGCTGGGGTGCTTGTTGTTGTCGTGATGAAACTTCATCTACTGCCTTCTATCACTTTACTGCCTCCGCCGCATGACAACTCGGCAGATGAGCAGATCATCGAAGAGTGGGCTCGCGGACTCGACTGGGTGAAGTGGTTGCTGGGCAGCGTGCGGGCGCGGATGGAGGTGCTACTTGTCGAAAACGAAGGGCGACCGGTTGCTGCCGCATGGAGCGTGTTTGCTGAAGGTCGGCTGCGTGACGAGATCGGCCCTGCGCTCAAAACGGCATGGCATGCGGCGCATGCGGGTGACGTGGCGGGTCTTATCGCTGCCGATACCCGTTTGACGGCGCTTCTATCACCGGGGGCAGCTTCACGCAGCGTCCGTGCCGGTGCTGTCCTACTCAAATCTACGCGGCATGCTCGTTATCAGGGCGTTTTGGGCCGTTTACGTGAGGCGGTGGAGCAGGGGGAGTGTAACGGCCACATTGCTGTCGTGTGGGCTGCTGTCGGGCATTTTTTCCAACTTAGTCTCGCCAATGTTATCGCCGAATACCTTCATTTGGAATGGGACATCGCCATCCGTGATGAGGTTGTTCCCGTCAAGCCAAGTGGGCGTCATAGCATCTCAGGACTCACCAGTCAGATCATGCACGATGCAATGGCTTCGGTTGTCTTGCACGTGGTTGATGCGTGAGGATGACTAGTTCGATCAGTTTTCAAGTTCCTGTCTACACAAAAGACTTTTAGATCAATGTGATCTCAGGCGACGCTTTGAACTCCTCAAGAAGCGCGGCGAGTTGCTGCGGTGTGTGACTGGCTTTGACGGCGGCGATGGCTTCGTTGGCGAGTTCGTCGCAGCGTTCGTTATCGGTGTGACCGGCGTGACCCTTGACCCAGTGCCAGTGAATTTTGTGGTGCGCGGTGGCGGCGTCGAGTTCGCGCCAGAGATCGGCGTTTTTGACAGGTTGCTTCGCACTGGTGCGCCAGCCGTTGCGTTTCCAACCAGCGATCCATTGGCTGATGCCCTGGCGAACGTACTGCGAGTCGGTGTGAAAGTCGATCTCGCAGGGTTCTTTGAGGATATGCAGTGCTTCGATGGCAGCCTGCAACTCCATACGGTTATTCGTCGTGGCGGGGACGCCGCCGTTGAGCTCGCGCACGTGCTTGCCGTAAGCCAGCACCACGGCCCAACCACCAGGGCCAGGATTGCCATGGCAGCCGCCATCGGAATGGATGACGACTTTCTTCACGCCGGAGTCTGATTGGATTCCGCCGCCCACGCACGCATGCGGCGGTCGATGAAGAACGGAACGAAAGGCAGCAGCGAGGCGATGAACACGAGCACCGCACGTCTGAACGGCCAGTTCGTCTGCATCAGCACGCGCCACAGCGCGAAACAGAACACCACGAAGAAACCGCCATGCACCGATCCGGCGATTTTGACCGCCAGCGGCATTCCCAAGGCGTATTTGAGCGGCATGGCGATGAATAGCAAAACCAAATACGAGATGGCTTCGAACAGGGCGACAGAGCGTAGGAACGAGACAGGGTTTTTCATCAGGGTGTGCGGTCTTAGCACTGGATTGCCGGACGATGAAAGTAAAAACTCCGACCGCCTTACGACGACCGGAGTTTTTGGAGTCGATTGGAAACGAGTCCGAATTACTTCACGCCGGAAGCCTTGAGGTCGTTGTATTTGGCGAAGCCCTGCTCAGCGGTGAGGCCGCCGTGGACCACGCCTTGGACGGCCTGCATCATGGCGATGGGGGCGTCAGACTGGAAGATGTTGCGACCCATATCGACACCGCTGGCACCTTGCACTATGGCGTTGGCGCACATCTGGAGGGCGTCGAGTTCGGGCAACTTCTTGCCACCGGCGATCACGATCGGCACGGGGCAGCAGCTTGTGACGGTGTCGAATTCCGTGTCGGTGTAATAGCACTTAACGACGTTTGCACCGAGTTCCGCCATGATGCGGGTGGCTAGACGGAAATACTGCGGCGTGCGAGCCATGGCACGGCCCACGGCGGTCACACCCATGACGGCGATGCCATAGCGTGAAGCCGCATCGACGAGATCGGTGAGATTTTTGAGGCTCCGGCGTTCGTACGCGCTGCCGATGAACACCTGCACGGCCAGCACGCTGGCGTTGAGTCGGATGGCTTCTTCGATGTTGAGCGCGGTGCTTTCGTTGGAGAGCGGTTCAAAGCCGGGGCGGCCAAATTTGGCCTTCTTACCATCGATTTCGCCTTCCCACTCTTCCATCGGGCTGATCATCGAGGTGCCGCCAGAGGCGCGCAAGGCAATGGCCTTGGTGGTAGAAGCCGGAATCACGGAGCGCTGGATGCCACGGGTGAGCATGAGGCAATCCGCATACGGCGCGAGGGGGAGGATGGTCTGATCGACACGCTCTAAGCCGGTGGTGGGGCCTTGGAAATAGCCATGGTCAAAGGCGAGCATGACGGTGCGGCCATCGTTGGGGTTGAAGATCCTGCTGAGGCGGTTCTTGAGGCCCCAGTCATACTGATGGCAGCCCTTGAGGAAGAAGCCCGGGGCTTCTTGGGGAACGTGGGTGAAGAATTCCTTCTCTTTTTTGTCTGCAGCGCTGGTTTGGATGTCGGCCATGGTAGTGGGTATTCTGAGTTCGGTTAAGGGCGCGCATTGTGGGCTTGAATTGGTCTGGTGCAAGCATATTGCCAGCGCTTGCAAAACCCGCCCGACTGTGGTTTCTAGGCAACCCATGTCCGCAAACCTCCTCATCTACCTTGATGGCAAGCTCGTCCCTGAATCCGAGGCGAAGATCTCCGTCTTCGACCACGGCCTGCTCTATGGAGATGGCGTGTTTGAAGGCATTCGCATCTACAATGGTCGCGTGTTCCGCCTTACCGAGCATTTGCACCGCCTGTATGACTGCGCACGTGCGATCTGCCTGACGGTGCCGATCTCGTTTGAAGAAATGAAAAAAGCCACACTCGACACTGTCTCTGCGAACAATTTGCGCGACGGCTACATCCGTCTCGTTATCACGCGTGGCGTCGGCTCGCTCGGTTTGAATCCCTATCAATGCCCAAAGGCCAGCGTGTTCATCATCGCCAGCAGCATCACGCTTTATCCGGAGGAGCGTTATGAAAAAGGGCTGAACCTGATCACTTGCGGCACGCGCAGGCCAAATTCCGCAGCACTCAGCCCACAGGTGAAAAGCCTAAACTACCTGAACAACATCATGGCCAAAATCGAGTGTCTTCAGGCCGGCTGTGACGAGGGCATCATGCTCAACGACCAAGGTTTTGTGTCCGAATGCACCGGTGACAATGTTTTCATCGTCAAGAATGGCAAAGTCACCACACCACCGATCTCGTCAGGTGCCCTCGACGGCATCACACGCCGTGCTGTGATGGAAATTCTCGCGGAAATGGGCAAACCCTGCATTGAGGCCGTCATGACTCGTTTCGACATTTACACCGCCGACGAATGTTTCCTCACCGGCACTGCTGCTGAAGTCATCCCCGCCGTGCAGTATGATCGCCGTCCTATCGGCGATGGCGCGCCGGGCAAGCTCACTCTGGAGGTGACCAAGCGATTCAAGGCTCTCGCCAACAGTACCGGCACGCCAGTGACCTATGCGTGAATTTGATTACCCTGGAACAATGGCATGCAGTATGCAGTGACCCATCGTATGAATGATCTGACTCAAATGACGGTTCACTGGAGACTTCTTGTACTCCTGGGGGTGTCTTTGATCAGCGTCAGTTGTTCAGGTCCCAAAAAAACCACCGTGAACAATCCCCTCAGTAGTCGTGCGTGGTGGAAGGGAGATGCGGTTACTGGCAAGCCGAAGATTGTTATCAATCTCACCACGCAGCGGATTCAGTATTACAAAGGTGGTCAACTCGTTGGGGTCTCGCCGATTTCATCAGGACGTGAGACCACTGGCACCGTCACTGGTAACTATCACATTATGGAGAAGGATCTGGAGCATCGTTCCTCGCTCTTTGGTGCCTATGCGGATAAAGACGGGAACCTGGTGCAGGAAGATGTGGATACCCGCACCGATCCGCTACCGAAAGGCACGAAGTTCATTGGTGCCAGCATGCGCTACTTCATGCGGATTGTGGGTGGTATCGGCATGCATGAGGGGTATCTGCCTGGTTACCCGGCTTCCCACGGTTGCATTCGCCTGCCCACCAAGATGGCCGCTATCTTTTTCAAAGAGACGCCGCCGGGGACGCCGGTCGAGATCATTGGTGAGAGCGCTCTTGCGGCGAATGAATCCGAAATCCCATTGGGAGTGGACGAGGTCGTGGATGCGCCTGCGTTGAAAGCCAAAACACGTGCCACCCCAAAAGTGGCAGAAAGTATTTCACCAAGGCAACTCACCGTGCGCAGAGCCATCGTGCAGGGCCCCAAATCCTCTAGCTTTGGTTCTATGTTCAACTGGTTCCGCAAACCACCACCTGGAACCACTATTTATTTGAATCAGCAGCGCTAAAACTCGCCGCCGAGTGCCAGATAAATGGCAACGCGATTGCGCAGGCGCTGAGCTTTGACGCTCGTCAGCGTACTGCGTGCGTCGAAGGCACGCTGGCGTGTATCGAGCAGAGTCAATACTTCGCTCAATCCTTTCTCATAATGGCTGAGGGCAAGTTTTTCCGCCCGCTCAGCTTCTGCGGCGGCTCGTTCAAGTGCAGACTCCTGTTGCAGCAGAAACTGCTCGGCGGCGAGTGCGGTTTCGACCTCACGGAAGGCGGTGAGGATGCTGCTGGCATAGGTTTGGAGTGCCGAGTCATAAGTGGCATGCGCGCTACGCACTCCCGCCACCAAGCGACCGCCTTGGAAGATTGTCTGCCCCACTTGACTGGCGACGTTCCAAAGAGCCGTTTGTGGATACAGCAAGCGCTCGATCTGCTGCGAAGTTCGGCCCTCGGAACCGGTAAGGCGCAGCGTGGGAAGGAAGCTTTTTTTAGCTTCGCTTTCATTCGCAAGGGCAGAGGCAAGCCGACGTTCCGCCGCACGTAGATCAGGACGCCGAAGTAACATCTCACCGGGCAAACCCGCAGGAATACCGCGTCTGATTGCTGGCAAACTTCCGAGCCCATGCTCAGTGCCAGCGGGATAGCCACCAAGCAAGGTTTCCAAAGTGCGCCGGGTTTGATCCGCCGTGGCGCGGCGCTGTTCGATGGTGGCTTCCGCACGGGCGAGATCTGCACGGCTGAGGCTGACGTCTAGTGCAGCGCGCTCCGGGTCAATGCCACGGTCGAGCTGCCGTTCTAGGATGCCAAGCTGTACCTTGCGTGTGGCGACATTGCTTTGAGCCAATGCGAGCAAATTTTCGGCTTCCGTTAATGACACGGTGGTTTGGACAGTGGTTGCGGCGAGTGAGAGACGCGCGGCGTGATAGTCCGCCGTGCTGGCGTCGGCAGCCGCTTTGAACGAGCGCCGGTCATCAGCTAGACGGCCCCAAAGATCGAGTTCCCAACTGGCGTTCAGCGTGGCGGTGAAGCGATTGTTGATTTGATTCAGGCCCGCGAACCGCTGGTCGCTGGGAGTCTGGTTGCGGCTGCTTAGGCCGCTGGCAGTGATGGCTGGCAACAAATTGGCGGTGCTTTGCAGCACCAGCGATTGGGCGGCACGTACACGTGCTGCGGCAGCTTTGAGATTGGGATTGTTGTCCACCGCTTGCCGCACCATGGCGGTGAGACGCGTATTGTTAAAATCACTGAGCCAGCCGGTGGCAGCGCTAGTTGGGATGCCGGGCATCGCGCTCCAATGGGGCGGCGCGGCACCATGCAACTCATGCACATCTCGGCCGAAACGTTTTGTGCCTAATGGCGGGAAAAAAGCGCATTGGGTGAATAGCAGCAGCGCTGCGCTGGAAAGTAGGAGGCGCATGCGTCAATGAGTGTCATGAACCATCAGCCAGCCGACGATGACGAGAATCGGCAACAGAATCGGGATGGAGAAATAAACCATGTAGGCGACGAAAGATGGCGCACGGACTTTCGATTTGTCGGCAATAGACTTGACCATGAAATTCGGACCATTGCCGATGTAACTACCGGCACCGAAGAACACAGCGCCGAGCGAGATGGCAATCAGATGGGGCGCATGTTTGGCGGCGAACGTGAGCACGTCTGTAGTTGAATCGACCGAGAGATGCTCCTGACCCATCGAAGCAGCGAGGAAGGACAGATAAGTGGGTGCGTTGTCGAGGAAGGCGGAGAGCGCACCGGTGGAGAAGTAATATTGAAGCGGGGAGCTGATTTGAACTGCCTCACCGCTTTGAAGAATCTGCAGCGCCGGGATCATGGTAAGAAAGATGCCAATGAAGAGAAACCCCACTTCCTTGACCGGGCCGAAGTTAAAATCATTCGCCTCATGCACCTCAGGCTTCGTCATGAAGTAGGACGCCACTGCGGCGGCGAACATGACAAGGGCGGGTATGGAGAACACGCCGAGCACGGTTGTTTCCTGAACACTCTTGGGCAAGAATACCGCGCCGAGCACGACGCCGAGCCACAGCACGTTGCCCAGGCCGCGAAACATCCATGTATCGTCGGTTTTCGCCTGCTCACGGGCCTTCTCAGTTGCACGGGAAAAGTTCAGGCAGTCCATGCCAAAAAATACGGCAAGCAGTAGTCCCAACGCAAGCGCCCAGGCCTGCCAGCAGTGCTCCAGCACCCAGTAGAACGGCACGCCACGCAGGAAACCGAGGAATAATGGCGGATCACCGATGGGTGTGAGCGCGCCGCCGACGTTGCTGATGATGAAAATGAAGAAGACGATGTGAAAGCCGGTGATGCGATACTTGTTCATCTTGATCCACGGACGAATCATGAGCATCGAAGCACCCGTGGTGCCGATAAGATTGGCAAGCACCGCACCGATGAGCAGGAAAAGGGTGTTCACCATTGGCGTCGCCTCGCCCTTAACACGGATGTTGATACCGCCGGAAATGACAAACAGCGAGCCCACCAGCGCCATGAAGCTGACATATTCATGTGCCGCGTGATGCAGCGGCTGCCAATTCTGCTGCACAAAGAGGTAGTACCCCACAGTAACGAGGCCAAGACCGATCGCGACCTTCGGATAATGATGCTCCCAAAAGTGGGCGGCAAACAACGGCATCAACGCGATGCACAGCAGTAGAGCGGCAAACGGCACGATCATGCCCAACGGTGGGAGCACGGCATGAGTGGTGGCAGCGGCGAGCAGAAGCATGGATGGCGATACAAGGCACGGCACACGGCTCACTGCAAGCGCATGACTTCAAACAAGTTGTGCCTGCGGTCGGTCCAAACGGGCGGATGCATGCTGTTTTCCTGCTGCATCTGAGACGCGGGCACTGGTGAGGAAGGAGTGGCGCGCAGGAAGGCCTTGTTGCGGGTCAGCAGCACGTACTCGCTGTCATAGATGCAGCCTTTTCCCGTGTTGATGCTGCGGATCGCTGTCATGCTGATTTCTGCGGCGATCTTTTCAATCACGGGCGCAAGTCGCAGGAACTTGTTGGAAATCTGCACGACGATGATGCCATCCGGCTTGAGGTGGCGCAGGTAGATTTGAAAGGCATCGAGCGTGAGCAGATGCACCGGCACGGAGTCGCCGCTGAACGCATCCAGCACCAAAACATCAAAATGTTGCGGTGGCTCGCGTTCCAGCGCGAGCCGTCCGTCCGCGATGACGATTTCGATTTCCGCGCCGCGTTCTTCCGCGTCTCCCAAATACGTGAAATCACGCGTGGCGATGCGCTCGACCTCGGGATCGATCTCGTAAAAGCGGAAGACATGGCCGAGATGCGCATAGCTGGCCACGGTGCCGACTCCCAGGCCGACGACGCCGACACGAGCGTTGCTGTAACGCAGGCTGTCCAGCGCCTTGCCGATGCCGGTTGGGTGGCTGTAGTAGCCGCTGGGATCCAGGTGCAGCGGTGCGCCCATATTCTGTGTGCCGTGGAAAATGCGGCCGTGAGTGAAACGGCGGAATTTCATCTTGAGGCCCTCGTCCCAGCCTTCCTCAACCGCCATTGCACCATAAAAGTTACGCACTCTTACGAGGCGCTCTTTGGCACCAAAACCCAGCATCACCATGCACCAGATCCCTGCTACGGCGATCGGGAACAACGGTGCCAGCCGCCAGCGCCGCTGCCACGCGGCGCGTGTCAGCACCATCACGGCAAGCAGGAAGCCGACGATGAGCAGGGTCGGCCATTCAGCGTAGGTGACGAACCAGCGCGGCGCGCCCAGGCTCACGAACAAACCGCCCAGCGCACCACCGGCGGAGATGTAGAGGTAAAACTCCGTCAACCGGTGCGCTGCAGGTCGGAGCCGTGTCAGTTCACCGTGGCAGAGCATGCAGATGAAAAACAACGCGCCAAAGGCCCAGCCAAGCTGCCAGAGATAGTTGGGGGCGAGCGTCAGTGTCTCCGGCAGAGCGGGAATCCAGGTGTGCAGTTGCTTTCCCAGCGCCTGCCAGCCGACGGCGTCTGCCAGATGCGATTCCGTGCAGGCGATGAAGACCAGCAGCAGCGCGGGCAGTGCCCACACGCCTGCCACGCGTACATACCAGCGCTCATGCTCGAAGCAGAGGATGAAGCTGAGCAGGTACAGCGCCAGCGGCACCACCCAGAGAAACGGAATCACCGCCACATCCTGGCAGACATGGTTCGTGGTCGCCAGCAGCATGGCGCTGGCCACGGCAGGCAGCAGCAACCATAGCGCGCGCGTCCACCACTTGGGTGACGTGTCGGCAGGAACCTCCGTCACCTGGGCGCATGCGTTTATCACCTGACGGTTCCGCCACACGCAGAACAGGCAGAGGAACACAAATAGCGCAAACGCCACCGACCACCCGTGCGTCTGTTCGATCACATCCCAGCGCGGCTCAAAAAACACGGGATAGCTCAGCAGCGCGGTCAGAGAGCCGAGATTCGAGAGTGCATACAACCGCCACGGATTCGTGCCATCAGGGTAGGCACGCGTGAACCACACCTGTACCAGTGGCGCAGTGCTGGAGAGCACGAGATACGGCAGCCCCACGCTCGCAGCCAGCAGCAGCAGGATGCGTGACACCGGATCCGCACCATCCATAGGCTTCCAGGTGTCCGCCGGGACGATGGGCAGCCATACCAGTGCCCCCAGCAGCAGCAGTCCATGCACTATCAACTGCCATCTTCCCGGCAGCCGTGTCAGGGCGTGCGCATAGGCATAACCGGCAAACAGCACCACCTGGAAAAACAGCATGCACGTGGTCCACACTCCGGGACTGCCGCCAAACCAGGGCAGGATGAACTTGCTGATCATCGGCTGCACCTGGAATAATAGGAATGCGCTGAGCAGGCTCAGCAGACTCAAGATTAGGCCAGGGGAAAGGCGGGCGGTAAGAAACATGGCAGACTATTTTCAAACTAAAACGCCTGTCCTCCAATTGGAAGAACAGACGTCGCTGAGAATCGAGGTTCCCAAATTTTATGCCAGGCAACCTAGGGTTTCATTTTTTCGCCACCACCACTGGTTTGCTGGGTCGAACCCGAACCTTGTGTGGTTGAGAGGCCCGCACCGCCGGTGACGCCGTTGAGGAAGTTAGGCGGGTCGTCCTGACGATGACGTGCTTTGAGCGTCTTGTTGCCGCCAAAATAGTAGCGCAGGCCGCCGAGCAACTGGAAGAAATCATTATCACCGAGACCGACGTCGCCATAGACCGCCAGCCCCTTGACGGGCGTCTGGTATTCCACCGTAAGGTCGTAGAAGATGCGGTTCAGGCGGCTGGTGTAGTCAAAGCGCACCATCAGGTTGTCCATCGGGTAGATCGCTGCGTTCAGGTTGGCCATCACGAAGTCGCGTGAGGTGTTGAGCTTGGGGCTGAATGTGATGACCTGCGTGCTGTTTTTCATCACGTTGTCGTAGCCGACGAAGCCACCGACGCTGAACATGTCGAAGTAATACTCACCCTCGACCCCGACGGAAACATTGGAGATGGCATTGCTATGCACACCACCGACGATCAGGCCGAGTAGGCCGGTTTCCGATTTGCGGGTGAAGAAGTGGCCACCCAAGCCGTAGAAATCACGTTCCGCGACCTTTTGATACATCGTGTCCACCTGAATGCCGTAGGAGTCACCGACCGGAATGGAGATGCTGCCGGACAGGGCGCGACTGGAGGTGTCATTGATCATGCCGTAGGAGGCATCCATTTTGCCGTTGAGGGCGGACACGGCGTCATTGCCGAGAGCGTTAAGGGGAAAACATGCTGCCAGCGAGGGCGAGGCATGCCAGCAGTTTGCCGGATGAGACGAGTCGAGTGTGTTGTAGTGGGCATGTCATGGAGAGAGCAACGGTCATGCCATTGTCGAGCTTCTTTTTTGGAAAAAGCAGCCTGCTAAATGCCTCAATCCGGTCGCCGCTCGAGAATAACCTTGGCTTTTTCCAGTTCGGCGGTGATCCAAGCGCTGATTCCCGCTTCATCTGCCTCCAAGGAGCCGGTGACGTGCAGTCGGCGCGCATAGTATTTGTCGAGGAATGCCACGAGTTTCTCGGACACGCCTAAAATGCCGCGATGCAGGTGAATCACCGGCTTCTTCTGCTTCTTTGCATAGGTCACGGCTTTCTGTGCTGCACCAGCCGCTTTGGGGGCCAAGGTGAAGACCACGGTGGCATCCGAATCACGCACATTAAACTCCACACTCTCCAGCACATTTTCCGTCGGTGTTTCCTTGAGTTTGTAGGGCAGCACAGTGTCGTCCTCCTTCAATCCTCCCAGCGGGCACCAGCCCCCATGCGGTAGTTCAGATTTGATGGCCCAATCGAGGGCAGAACGATTTGCCCCTTTTTGGGCGGCGGTGATGATGACGAGTTTGAGAGCCATGGCCTGAGAAGAAAGCAGGACGGCGCGGGCGGCAAGCACGATCTTGCGCCTACTCCAAGTGCCGGCCTAGCATTAGGTCAAGGTTGCGTTCGACGATTTCACCCATGGATTTGCAGGAATCGAACAGATGGGAGTTGTGGTATTGGCCTAGTTCGGCACGGAGCTGGATGACTTTTTCAAAAGGCTCGACGGCGTTGTTCTTCATGCAGCGCAGTAGCGCCATGATGCGGGCGTGCTCTGAGAGGTAGCGCCGCGAGATCAAACTGCGCTCTTCCTCCTGGTATTGCTTCATGGTGGGAAAGTTTAGGCAGGCGGAGCAGAGCTGAACGACGGGATTGTTCTCCTTGAAGAACTGCGGGAGGTAGAGGCTTTTGCGGCCTTCGTAGCTCTGCTGATCGAAGTCGATAGCACGGACGCGATACTGCACCTCCTCGAAGTCAGGCGTCATGTCGATGACGTAGTTGTAGCTGCGCATGTCGCCAAGAAGGCGGATGAAGCAGCGCTCGCTGAATTTGACGAACTCCTTGGCAAGACGTACGCCATTGAAATCGGGACGATGTAAATAATCGCGAATGAAAGCGTCCCCAGGCACCCCGGCAATGTGTTCCTCCACTAGCGTGCCTCCACGGTGCATGAGGTAGTTGATGCGATTCGGGGAAAGCAGGTGCTCGAGCTCCAAACCATAGACACGGGAGGCGTCCGCTGTCTTCACGTAGAAGTGATCGTAGTTGTCATTGTATTGATTGACGACACGAACACGAAAGGGACGGGAGTTGCCGAATTCGCAGTAGTCCACACGCTCGATGAACAGATGTGGCACCGCATGAAAATCCCCGGTGCGAAGCTGGGAGTAAATACTGGTGAGCTTGGGATAGATTTCCTGCTGGTACTCACGAGGATAGATGACGCTGCTCCAGTGCGTGGCGTTGCCCTCCTTGTCGTAAAGCGGGTAGCTTTCAGAGAAAGAGCGCAGTTCGTCATACGTCGTCGGCAGCGAGTAACAGCGACCAAACTGGTCGAGGTACGAGATCAACTCATCCGTGACGGGGATGAAGTTTTTGCGCCGGGTGATCTCATTCATTTCTGCCGCTGTCTCGCATCTTGTGTTCCAATTATCAAGGAAGGATCGGGCAGTGATTGTGTGGCGATGGGTTAAGAGTTGAGGGTTGGCAGCACTGCGCCATCATGTGGACCGCCGATCATGCTGACGCCGCTCGATCTCAAACTATTCCGCGACCTTGGTCGGATGAAGGGGCAGATCGTGGCGGTGAGTCTGGTTATGGCTTGCGGGCTGGCCATGATGATCATGACACGCAGCATCATCCTGACGCTGGAGAGCACACGCGATGCCTACTACCAGCGTAACCGCTTGGCGGATGTGTTTGCGTCGTTGAAACGTGCGCCATTGTCGCTGGCGGATCGCATTGCGGAACTGCCAGGTGTTGCTGCCATCGAGCCACGGGTCGTAGTCGATGCCACGCTCGACCTTGAAGGTGTAACCGAGCCGGCTTCTGCGCATCTCGTATCGCTGCCGGAGGATCGGCCGCAGACCCTAAACCAAGTATTTATACGCCAAGGACGCCTGCCATTGACGGGTGAACGGCAGCAGGCTGTGGTGAGTGAATCCTTTGCGCTTGCGAATAAACTTCAAATTGGCGACAGCATCGTCGCGATCATCAATGGCCATCGCGATACGCTCATTATCTGTGGCATCGGGTTATCGCCGGAATTTGTCTTTGAGGCACGTCCTGGCCAGACATTGCCCGATAATAAGCGCTACGGCGTGTTCTGGATGAACTACAAGGCGATCGCTGTGCCCTACAACCTTGATGGGGCCTTCAACGACATCAGTGTTGATCTCGCGCCTGGAGCGCCGGTGGGGCCAGTGATGGCGGAGATGGATCGCCTGTTGGCCGATTTCGGGGCAATGGGTGCTTACACACAGAGTGATCACAACAGCGCGAAGCGGCTCGATGATGAACTGCGCGTCGTGCGTGCCTTGTCTGTGGCTTATCCCATCGTTTTCCTCAGCGTGGCTGCGTTCATGGTCAATGCAGTGCTCGCACGGCTCGTGCGGTTGCAGCGCGAACAGATCGCGCAGCTGAAGGCACTCGGTTATTCCTCGTGGCAGGTCGGGCGTCACTATCTGAACTACGCCCTAGTCATTGTGGTGTTAGGCACCCTCATTGGTGGTATTGCCGGCCGCTATTTGGGTGGAGGACTCATTAATGTCTACACGCTGTTCTTTCGCTTCCCAGCTTTGAATTTTCACATGGATTACAGCGCACTCGGCCTCGCGCTGGTGGTAAGTGCTGGGGCGTCCATCATTGGTGTGGTTAGCGTGGTATGGATGGCGGTCAAACTACCGCCTGCTGAGGCGATGAGGCCGGAACCGCCTGCTGACTTCAAACCTTCGCTGCTTGAGCGGCTTGGAATCACACGTGGCAGCAGTCCCGCTTTCCGTATGGCTTTGCGCAATATCGAACGTCGTCCGCTCCAGGCCGTGTTCACCATTTTTGGTCTCGCTTTGGCCACTGGACTCATGGTGCTACCAGGTTCGATGGCCGACAGCATCGACTACCTGCTCACCTATCAATGGAATGACGTGCAGCGGCAGGATGTGGTGGTGTTTTTCAGCGAACCCGGCTCCGCGCCAGCGCTGCATGATCTGGAGCAGCTTCATGGCGTGCAACGTGCCGAGCAAGTGCGTGCGGTGCAGGCGCGCATCCATCACGGGCATCATTCACGCAAGCTCTCCATCATGGGCCTGCCGCGTGATGCCGATCTGAACCGCCTGCTCGATGAAGAGCGCCGCCGCATCGTGCTGCCGGAGGAAGGCATCGTCATGTCAGCGAAGCTCGGTGAAATCCTTGGCGCACGCATTGGTGATGTCGTGCAGGTCGAGGCGCTCGAAGGGCAACGTGCCACACGCGATGTTGCCATTCGTGGATTCATGCGAGATTTCGCTGGTGTCTCGGCCTTCATGAACATCGACGCATTGCATCGCCTCATGCGCGAGGGCGACACGATCAGCGGAGCCTATCTCGCCGTGGATCAGGCACAGTGGAGTGAATTCATGCGCGAGGTGAAAGACACGCCGCGCGTGGCGATCACGCTGGTGAAACAAGACCAGCTTGATTCCTTTCGCAGCACCACCGGTCAGAGCATTGGCATCATTCGCAAGCTTTACCTCGTGCTTGCCATCATAGTCGCCTTCGGCGTTGTCTATAACAGTGCCCGCGTCGCTTTATCCGAACGCAGCCGCGATCTCGCCACACTGCGCGTGATCGGCTTTACCCAACGCGAAATTGCCGGTGTGCTGTTGGGAGAACTTATCCTCCTCATCGTCGTCGCTTTGCCTGCTGGCCTGCTGTTTGGCAAAGGTCTCGCTACTTTTGTCATCAACGCCATCAGCACCGAAACCGTGCGCATGCCTCTGCAAATCAGCCTCTACACCTACACGATGGCAGTCCTCGTCGTATTCCTAGCCTCCTGTGCCTCTTTCGCTGTCGTCAGTCGCATGCTGGGCAAGTTGGAGATGGTTGGCGTGCTCAAAGCACGGGATTAGAGCAGCGCCAGAACGGCTTCCAGATGTTCGTCTGGCTTCACTTTCTCCAAAATGGCGTCGATCTTGCCGTCCTTGTTGATCACAAAGGTGCTGCGTTCTGTGCCCATGTAAGTCTTGCCATACATACTCTTTTCCACCCATACGCCATATGCGTTCGCGATCTTCTGATCCACATCTGCGACGAGAGGGAAGGGGAGTTCGAATTTCTTGATGAACTTCGCATGGCTCTTGATCGGATCAATGCTTACCCCAAGCACCAGTGCCTTCTTCGTGATGGATTTCCAGCCATCGCGAAGCGCACAAGCTTGTTTTGTGCAACCTGGCGTATCGTCCTTGGGATGAAAATACAGCACTACGTTTTGTCCCTTGAGCTTGCTCAATGTGATAGAGTCACCGTCTTGGTAGCTGCCACCGATGACGGGCGCTGTGAAGTCAGGTGCCTTGGAATGGAGTGCGGGTTTGGACATAGTTTGGTAATTACGTTTTGAAGCCGTTCAGAGTCGTACTATTACTTCACTGCGTTTTCATCATACCGATGCAGCGGGCGCACCCAGATGTTGCGGTAGCGCGTTGGGTTGTTGTGGTCTTGCAGCGCGAAACCGAACTCCTGCACCTTCGTGTCACGCTCCACGGCGTGCTGCACGATGATTCCATTGTGCAGCACCGTGATGCGTGCGGGGGTGATAACCTCGCCTTTGTCATCCAGCTTCGCGCATTCGCAAATGATGTCATAGCTCTGCCACTCACCGGGTTTGCGACTGGCATTCACCAATGGCGGATAGGCGCTGTAGATCGCACCGGCCTGACCATCGGGATAGGTGTCGTTGTCATAAGAATCGAGCACCTGCACCTCGCCCCAGCCTTGCAGCAGCACGCCGCTGTTGCCACGGCCCTGGCTGCTGCCCTTCACTTCGGCAGGCGTGGCAAATTCCAGGTGGATCTGCGACGAGCCAAACTTATCGCGAGTCTCGATCTGCCCGGATTTCGGCGTGATCTCTGCATAGCCATTCTCGATCTTCCATTTCGGCATGTCCGAAGTGTCCGCATCATCCTTGCGCGGCTGGCGCTTGAACTTGGACAGGTCCGTCCCATCAAACAGCACCACCGCATCACTCGGCGGCGTTTTCTCCGTCGGCGGCGTGATCACCGTGGGCCGAGGCCGCTGCATATCACCCTGCCGATAGATGCCACCGGGTGTGAAAGGCTTTTCTTTTTTGGGTTCAGACGTCTTCGCGGGCTCGGCGGCGATGGCGAGAACTACAGGGACAAAAAGGACGAGAAGGATGGATTTCATGAGGGTGGATTACTTGAACGCCTTATCACCCTTGTTCCCGCCGCTGGTGAGGTAGGCGATGAGGTCAAGGAGTTCGTCCTGATTCAAAGAGTTGATGAGGCCGGGGGGCATCATGCTGACTTTGCGGGTGCCTTTTTTGGCGATGTCGGCCTCGTTGATGGCGGTGTGGTCGTTGGGGGCGAAGGGGTTGGTCATGAGGAAGACTTTGCCGTTCTCTTCAACGATGATTCGGCCGATGAGGACGCTGCCGTCTTTCTTGGTGATCTCGTGGCTGTCGTATTGGTCGCTGATGACTTTGCTTGGGTCGGTGATGTTTTCCAAGAGATCGCGCAGGGTGTAGCGGTTGCCGACGCCGGTGAGGTCTGGGCCGATGCTGCCGCCTTCGCCATTGAAGCGGTGGCAGGTGGCGCACATGATGCTGCGGTTCATGGCTTCGCCATTGGCGAAGTCGCGGCCTTTGAGGCCTCCGGCGGCGAGGGCGAGCACTTCGTCGATGGTCCAATTTTTGCCGGGGCCTTTGGGGGCGACGTAGTTGGGCATGGCGGTGTTGGCTTCGACTTTGTTGCTAAGGGCGTCGAGCGCGGCGAGTTCCTCCTGCGGGACAAAGGTCTCCATGGCGTCTTTGCGGATGTTTTCGATGAAGCCTTTGAAGCTGTTGCCGCCTTTCCAGGTGCGGGCGCGGGGGAACCAACTGAAGAAGGTTTTGCGGTGGTCGGAGGTCCAGCCGGCGGTGGCGTTGCGCAGGGCGAACATGTAGTCGATCTGCTGGGCATTGGGGCGGCTGCCTGCTGCGGCACGTGCGGCGCTGGCGTAGCCGTCGTTGCGACTGAGGACGGCGTCGGTGGCGACTTCTTTGAAGTCATCCTTGGCGGTGGCCATGAGGGCGAGGGTTTTGCTGACGACTTGCTTGGAATCAATGGCGACGAGGATCTGGCAAAGCTCGCGATTGATCTGCGCGTTGTAGGTGGGAAAGAGTGGATCGAGGGCGGCGGCGATTTTTTCGCAGACGTCGGGATTGGGCTTACCGAGTCGGGTCAAAACGAGTTGCATGGCTCGCAGGGCGGCGAGTTCGTGGCCTGAGGGTGGTTTGATGGCGCTGAGGGCCAAAAAGATGCTGTTTTGCAGTTCGACGTTCTGTGGCTCGGCGGGCGAGATGGGCTCGCTGGAGGTGGATTTGGGCTTGGTGGCGGCTTTTCCGCCTTCATGCATGACTTTGGCTCCGCTGACGCGCGCGAGGGCGATGAGGGACTCGATGGCGGCGACGGGGTGTTTTTCGGTGAGGGCTTTTTCTTTCCAAAGCTCGACGGGGAGCTTCTCAATGGCGACACGGGCGGCGTAGCGGACATGGCGGTCGCTGTGGCTCAAATAACCCCATGCCGTGGCGAGGGCTTTGTCAGCTTCGATTTTGCCCGTGTGGTAGCTTTCCAGTGCGGCACGCATTTTGAACTCTTCATCGAGCGGAAGTGCTTTGGCAGGTGCGGTGGATTCATCGCCGACGTAAATGATGCGATAGACGCCTGATTGTGTTTTGCGGCCGCCGACGGCGAAGTACATGGCTCCGTCTTGCGGATGGATGACGACATCAGTAAGCGGCAGCGGTTTGCCGAAGACGAACTCTTCTTTGGTGGCCACATAGCTGGCGCCTTTGCTCTCGAGGTGGATGGCCCACATGGTACCGTAGGTCCAGTCGTTGATGAAGATGGCGTGCTGGTATTTGGCGGGGAATTTCGCGCCAGTGCCTGCAACGACACCGGTGGGGCTGCCGGGGCCGATGTCGAGCGTGGTGGGCAGGCTGTCGGAATAATACTGTGGCCATTTGCCGCTGCCGCTGCGCCAGCCGTAGTCGGCACCGCTGACGCAGTGGTTCACACGGGTGGGGCGATACCATGGGCTGCCGATGTCCCACTCCATGTCGGCGTCGTAAGTGAAGAGTTCGCCTTGGTCATTGAAGCAGATGTCGAATTCATTGCGGAAGCCGTAGCAGAAGAGTTCGAGGCCGGTGCCATCGGGGTTCATGCTGCAAACGTAACCACCGGGTGCGAGAATGCCGCGTGCGTGGCCGTTCGCGTCCCAGAGGCGCGGGAGGACGTGGTCTTCGCTCCAGATTTTGGCTGGGCGGCTGTCGGTGATGCCTTCGGGCAGTTTGGTGTGGTTGCCGCAGTTGAAGAAGATGCGCTTGCCATCGGGGCTGACGACCATGCTATGCAGGCCGTGCTCGCCACCGCCGGCCATGGTGTGGAGTTTGGTGATTTTGTCGTACTGGTCGTCGTTGTTGGTGTCTTGGAGGCGGTAGAGGCCGTTTTTGCCGCCGTCTTCATTGACCATGACGTAGAGGCTGTCGAAGGCGGCGAGCAGGCCGTGCGCTTTGCCCATTTCGATAGCGAGTTTTTCGGGCTTGAGCGGCACAGCGCCAACGCTCATGCGGTAGATGCTGCCGTATTGGTCACCGGCGATGAGGCGGCCCTTTGGATCGACGGTAAGAGCCACCCAGGAGCCTTCTTGGTCTTTGGGCACGTTGTAGATTTTTTCGACCTTGAAGCCCTTTGGCACGGTGATGTCGGCAGCAGCGATGGATTCGCCAGGAGTCTCATTTTTCTTCCCTTTGCCACCACCATCCAGCGCGAGTCCCCAAGGGCCTTTGCCGTACTCGTCAACGACGAGCGCGGGCTGCCAGGACTCGGTGCCAGTCTTGGTAGCTTCCCATTTGCCACTGGTCTCGATGACGATGTCTTGGCGACCAGCGGGCAGTTTTAGCGTGATCCGAGCAACAAGAGCTGCGACACCTCCTTGGTTGGTGGCATTCACGATGAGCTCGTTGCTTTCACCACGCTTGATGATCTGGCTGAGATCGGCTTTAGCGGGGAACTGCCAGTCTTCATTGGTGAGGACTTTTTTGCCATTGAGGCTAGCGACGGCACCGTTGTCGCAGGTCAGCTCCAGCGTGGCGAGCTGCGCATTCTGCGGGACATCAAAGCGATGACGGAAGGTGACCGCTTTGTCTTTGTTGCCGTCTTTGGAGAGCCAGATCCACTGAGGCGCGGCCTGAAGGCCAGTGACGAGGAGGAGAGAGAGAAGAATGAGACGCATGGAGGGGAGCTAATACGCCCAACCTGCATATTCTTAGCAGCCAAACTTAAACGTGATTGCCGTTCAAGGCGTGAGTGCCGTTCTGCTGATGGGTGCCGTTGAGCTTACCCACTGCAAGTGCCGCCACATGAGATTTCAATTCTTTGCTGGGCTTAAACCGAACCACGCAGCGCTCAGGAATCATGACCTCAGAATTTTGCTGCTTTGGATTCCGGCCAACCTTGCCTCGAGCGACACGTAGATCAAAAGTGCCGAAGGTGCGTAGGGTGATCTCATCTCCGTCAGCTAGATGCTTTGAAACCAATTCCATAAAGGTCTCCACAAATACCAGCATATCGGCGTTTTTAGCCCCGGTCGCGTCACTGAGTTCGCTCACCAACTCTTTCTTTGTGATTGTTGCCATGATATGTCGATTATCAAATTCTTTAGAAAGGCGCAACTTTTTTCCAGAGAGAGTTTGATTCAGTTCCTATGCTTGTCAAACGCTTTGCTTATAACTCTAGGATATCATTCCGTCCAAAACTTCGCCAGCAGTCCTGAAATGCGGTTCATCCGGGAAGTTGGTGCGTTGATCAGGTGCCAGTGAGTATGGCTTTGGACTCATGGAGTGCGTAGAGGCGCAGGTGGAGGAACTCCACGTCGCGGTAGCCATAGGCCATGCGCGTGAGTCTGCCGATTTTGTTGTTGATGCCT
>CANIBP010000057.1 GCA_947466075.1 Verrucomicrobiaceae bacterium | reverse complement strand
CCGGTAGAACAGAGCATCAAGCACCAAGTCCAATCCTGCTGGAGGTCTGCCGCAAGCTTCAGGGGACCATTTTTTTGAGCCGCTCTTTGAGCGGCCCCCAGCATGCAAAGCGTTGTGTTTTCATCAGCACGGAACCATGCCGCAACCTTCGCCATTTGCCAATCGACAGGTTTTCAAACACGACCTAGGAAGTAGAGGTTGCCACTTGATGAATTTGGGTGCAGCTCATCGCAGCCATGGCAGTCGATTTTCCGCTACACATAAACTCCCCATCAGAAGCACCTGCTCTTGATTTGAGCTTTGTTTTCCCATGCCTCAACGAAGAGTCAACCCTCGGAGCATGCATTCGGCAGGTGAATGAGAGTCTTGCACCAAACGGTGTCCGCTACGAAATTGTCGTGGCTGACAATGGAAGCACCGACCGTTCCCGGGAAATAGCACTGTCCATGGGCTGCCGTGTTGTGGCAGTGGAAGAACGCGGCTATGGGGCCGCCCTGAGGGGCGGCATAACGGCTGGCCGCGGCGAATACGTCATGTTTGCGGATTCAGACAGCACCTATCTTTATACGGATGCCACGCGGCTATACCACGCGGCCAAGGAGCAAAACGCAGACATGTCCATCGCATCACGAATGACGGGACGCATTGAAGCGGGGGCGATGCCCCCGCTGCACCGATGGCTGGGAACCCCCGTGCTCACCCGACTCATCAATATCTTGTTCCATGGACGGCTCTCCGACTGCAATTCAGGCTTCCGATGCCTCAGGAAAGAGGCTTTCAAAACGTGGGATATTCGTTCGAACGGGATGGAGTTCGCCTCCGAACTCTTGATCAAAGCCCTGAAGGCGAAGGCCGTCATCGTTGAGATTCCCTCTGGTTTGCGTTGCGGTCCTCCCGGACGCGTGGCGCACTTGCGCACCTGGAGGGACGGCATGCGGCATCTCCTCTTCATCTTTTCAGAAAAACCCCGACTGTTTGAACTCACAGGACTCTTCGCGCTGCTGCTGGCAACCGCTTTGCAGGTCACGGCGTTCTTTACCGGACCCATCAGCGTTCTGGGGACGTTTCACATCTTTGACGTCCACTCTCAGGCAATGCTCCTGCTTGTGGGAGTTCTTGGTGCCCAGTTTTATTTGTTCAGTTGCACGCTTTATCTTCAGACCAAGGACCATGCGCTGACGCTTACGCGAAAGTTGATCCACCTCGACGAAGGCATCCTTTTCTTCACCCTGCTCTCATTGCTTGCATTAATGGCGGCAGTGATCAGTTTTGTCACGGTCAAGTGGTCCATGTACGGATTTGGCAATTTGAATATGGCACATGATCTGCTCATATGGGTCCATCTATTGGCGGTGGCTATTCTATTCGCGTTCGGACTGCTCGGACTGCATGTCTTAAAAAAAGCTCGACTTTAACTATATATTTAAGATAACTATTTATTCCGTTCGTGGAATAACCCTAACCCTAACCCTAACCCTAATCCTTAGCCAAGCCTCAATTGACTTTTTTAGGCATTGGTCGAAATTGGATTCCTTACAACTAAACCTTAACCCTCAACCCATTCAGCAGAATCGAAATGAATCATACTTCTGGAACAGGCCATCTGTGGGCAATAGCGATACGATCCGGTCGTGATTTTTTTCTTTTTGCCTGCGCTTATCTGATTGCGAACTATGTCCGAATGTCAGAGCTCTGGAAGATCGATTATTTTATCCCTCCAATTGTAATCGGTGGGATTGTATTTGTTTCCACGGTTTACGTCTTGGGACTATACTCATTGGAATCCCAGCGACGTTCGAGATTCCGCATTCATGTGATTTTGTTGTCCGGCGCCTTTTTAGTTGGCCTGACTGCTGTCACGATCTTCGGATACCTCAGTTTCGACTATCGTGTTGGGAGAGGCTTCATGGTTTTAGGCTGCCTCTTCTCTTACCCGCTACTAGTCATCCATCACTGGTGCGTCTACCACAAACACAAAATCGCGCCTCAGCGCATCGCGTTCCTTGCCGAATCGGAGAGTGAGTTGCTCGAATACCAACGAATCTTGGAGACAAGGCTTCGTGGGGTGCAATTGGTCGGACGAATATCGACCACCGGAGACTCCGATGGATTATCCGACTGGCTTGGCAAACTCGCAGACGCGCCGCTGCTCGTTCAGCGGCACAAAATCGACTGCATCGTTTTTTCAGAAGCACGGATAGATCAGGATTACGCCAGACGGCAGTTGAGGCAGTTGCGCTACCAAGGAATCGAATGCGCTCCATTCATCAACGTGTGTGAAAAGCACCTCCATTATGTGCCACTTGGACTCATATCTGTCAATTGGCTGCTGTATTCAGAAAATGGCTCAAGAAACTTCTACTTTAGCAAGCTCAAGCGGCTATTCGACATCGTGAGTTCCGTCAGCCTTCTGATCCTGTTGTCGCCATTCCTGCTTGTCGGCATGGTAATTGTCCGCATCTTTTCACCTGAAGGGCCGGTGTGTTTTTCACAGAAACGTGTGGGACGCTTTGGCAAAGCCTTCAAGATTTTGAAACTTCGAAGCATGAGAGTCGACGCTGAAAAACAAGGACCGGTGTGGTCGTCAGCGTCGAAGGATCCGAGAGTTTTCCCTGGAGGCGCACTGCTGCGCCGCTATCGAATCGATGAAATCCCGCAACTCATCAATGTTCTACGGGGTGACATGTCGTTCGTTGGCCCGCGTCCAGAGCGTCCAGAGTTTGTTAAACTGCTTGACGAGGCACTCCCCTATTATGAAGAGCGCCACATGATTAATCCCGGACTCACTGGCTGGGCTCAGGTGTCTTATCCCTATGGAGCCTCAGTGGAGGATGCAAAAAGAAAACTCGAGTATGATCTCTACTATTTAAAGCATGCTGGAGTCGTCTTCGATATTCTCATCTTATTAGATACCGTGAGAGTCGTGTTGATCGGAGGCGTCAAACCTTCGAGTGTCGCCAAGCCTGATACGGCTCTGCCAATTCGACAGTCTGTTCCCTGCACTTCCGAATAGATACAGGATGTATGCACGATGATTGAAAGCGAATGCGAAATCGATAGCTCTGAATCCTATGGGCTAAGCGCAGACTCGAGTCCCGTAGAAGTTTCTCTCATCTTTAGACACTTTCACCCCATTTTGGCCGGCGCGGCCGAACGGTTTCGACGCTATAGTGTTCCTTTGGCCCATCAGGGAGTTCGTTATGGTGTTTTTACCCTGCAAGAGGACGAAAGACATCCAGCGGTGGAACAGATGCACCCCGGCCTTCGCGTGCAACGGATGCCCGCGCAAGGCATCCCGTGGGTACGAGATGCGGCGCTCTTTCAGGTGGCATCGTCTTACTTGTCAAGCATGCCGCCAGAGGGACATGTGTTGCAAACATCGTTGGCGCACGATCTGTCACGCCCCTGGCTGCGCCGCATCCGCAGGCACGGTGTGGGCTGCCTTTACGTTGGCACTATGGTCGGCGGTAATGAACCAAGCTTGCCACTCTGGCGCCAATGGGTTCAAAGGTTGAAAACTAAGCGCAACTTTGCACCCTTTAATAAAGTGGTGGCAAGCACCACAGTGATGGCGAGGTGGTTCGAAAATTCTGGAATTACCAGAGATCTTATTGAAGTCATTCCCAATGGTGTAGATATCGATAGATTTCGGCCCATTGCCGATGCATTTGAAAAAAGGCAATTACGCGAAGTCTTGAAACTGCCAACAGAAAATCCAATCGTTATTTTTGCAGGGAGTATTGTCCCGAGAAAAGGCGTCGAATTACTGATTCGGACTTGGCCCAAAGTGCTGGCAACAGTGCCGGAGGCCAGACTGGTACTAGTGGGTGGATTTGACCGGCCGACTTTCATGACACAGGAACGCATACAGGAACTGAACCGCTTCCAGAACGAAATGCGCTCGCTCGCGGCACAGCCTGATTGCCAAGGGTCAATTACCTTCGCCGGCGAGAGCGACCGCTTGGAAGACTGGCTGCGCGTTGCGGATGTGTTTGCCTTTCCATCGGAGCAGGAAGGGATGGGCAACGTCGTGCTTGAGGCCATGGCCTGCGGCCTGCCCTGCGTCATCACCCAGTTTCTCGGCATGCCAGAACAGGAGTTCGGCGAAGCAGGCCAGGAGTTCATCCTAGTCCCACGCGATGCAACCTCGCTTGCAGCAGGTTTGCTTGAAGTCCTAGGGCAGAAAAGCAAACGGGCAGCATTTCAGAATGCTGCCCGTCGATGGGTCTGTAATTTTATGGATGTGAATTTAACTCTCAGAGCTTACGAAACTCTCTACCGCTCGTTAGCTGTAGGTCGGTAGACTCAGGTAAGTGCACGAGTAATTCATAAAGAGTATCTCTCAGATAGCGGCAAGGATCTTCGTGGCGAACTGCTCGGAAGGATCAAGGGGGATGTCCTGCCGGATACGCTCATAGGCTGCCTGGCCCATGGTCTCCCAGTTCATTCGTTCATTCCAAGCACGCTCCAAAACAGAGCTAATATGGCGAACCGTGGGAGCTTCGGCGACAAAGCCGTTGATCCCATCAGTCAACAGTTCGGCATGACCAGCGACATCCGTCGCCAATGCAGGCCTTCCACACATCAAGGCCTCCACCAAAGAAAGAGGCATTCCCTCGTTTCGAGACGGCTGGGTGATCAGGTGGTGATCCCGCCAGATGTTCTGGACCTGTGAAACATGACCGCTAAAGCTGACCTGTGGGCTCAGGCCGAGCATGATGGCCAGCCTTTCCAGCCCACGCCGGTTTTCGCCGTCACCAAAGAAGGTGAGATGAAGTGCGCGTTCCCGCCATTGTGGCTCCGCAAGCGCCTGAAGCAGGAGGTCGTGCCCCTTGGCACGCGTTTGCAGCCTCGCCACGCAGGCCATTCGCCATGTACCGTCGTCAGTCGGCCAGGAGAACGGTGCATCCCTGTCCACTTTTACGGGATTGCGCACAACCTCCGCATTGCCAAGCCGGACACCAATGTGATATTCAAACTCTTTGATGTTCCGGGAGGCCACCCAGTAGGTCCGAGACGCCGAAGTAAATGCGGGGCGGAGACGATCGGCGATATCGTCAGACGGCCAGACCGCCGGATTGACACCATGCGTGACCACCTGGCTGGGAACACCCATGGAGTGGGCGAGTTCAAGAAAGGGCAGGACAGACACATCGTTGCCTTGGGAAAAAACAATGGTCTGGGGCATCGCGGCGGTGATGGCTCTACGCGCTGCGGCAATCTCCCACTTTTCATGAGGCATCAACCGCCGTACGATTTTCGCTATCCCCCCTGCATGTGCACCTAGGTTCAAGAACCGCACAGTGCCCCCCGCCTCAGCAAGGGCGGCCAACCTTGCTAGGTCACGACTCCTCCAGTTGACTGCCGCACACACCTTATGGCCGGCGGCAGCAAGTTTCGTCGCAGCCTCAATCCAGAGTGTTTCACTGGCACCAGTACCGTGGTGGGAGCTGAGGAAAAATATCTTCATCAAAGTCTTTGAATGCCGGCACCTCGAAACATTATGAAATCGTCTTCAAGAACGGCATCTTTGGCTGATCGCAGATTGAGATGAGAAGTTTACTGCGGCTGTAGGCGTGGTATCAGGTGCGAATCGCAGGGTTTACCCAATTTAAGCGATAGGACAGGCTTGGCTACAGTCGTAAACGCCGCCAGAAAACCCAAACTACGGCTCACTCCTGCCACGGCACCATTCACTGAACCATTGGGATAGGCTAGCAAAGACGGGCGGTAGCCGCACATACTCGCGATTGAATTCTGGCACGTTTGCAGTTCCTGGCGGACACCCTCCTCATCAAGCAAAGGAAGGATGGCGTGATGCTGGGTGTGATTGCCGATGGTTACGAGTGGGTCAGCAGCGAACGTGGCCAACTCGTTCACAGACATAGGTCGGCCGGCCAAGCTTACGGGCATGCTGGCCTCTATACCAAATTCACGATCGAGCTCGGCAAGCAGAATGTGCCAGGGAAGTTTTTTCATTTCCTGCAGTCTCCGGCGGATGTCATAAGTGGACACATTCCGTGCGATCAGTTCCCGAAACACCACATCCCACCAGAAAGCCTTTTGGTTTTCAATGTGCCACGAACAGACAAAAAATACCGCCGGCACCTGCAACTCCCGCAGCGTGGGCAATGCCAGCAGATTATTGGCATAGCCGTCGTCAAACGTGAGCAGTGCATACTTCCCCCGTTTCCCCATCACCGAAAGCGTCTCCTCGGGACTGATGAACGTGTATCCCTGAGCCTTAAGTGCCATCAACTCACTCCGGAGCTTCGAAACCGGCTGGAAAACTGAGGGGTCTGCCGTTGTGGGGGTGCAGGAGCATGTGTCATCATACAAACCGTGATAAAGAAGTACCCTCAGCTGCCATGGCCAGCGATTTGCCAGCCTTTGTTTGAGTCTCTCGAAGGATGGCCTCAAAGATTGAATCAGCTTATGCTTCATGCCGACGATCCATTTGAGTTGTTGCTATAGGACAAGGCTTTTCGAGGTTTCGCAATCCCCAAACAGCACATCCCCTGCCCCCCGCCCCGAGTCATGAATGGGATCTAGCCTTGGCCCACAGTTCCGCCAGCTTGAGTCTCCAGTTCTTGCGCTTGATGCGCAGCGCTTGGTTGTCGCGTCGGACGTCAGTCCAGTGCGATTTATAGCCCTCCTCGCCAGCCATGAAGTCGAACTCCTGCATTCCCGTCTGGAAGCAATGCTCGATGTGAAGTCGCATGAGGATTTTGCCCGGAGAATACTTGGAAAAGTCAGGATCATGAGCAACAGACCAGCAAAAAAATGTTCCCTTCATCTGAAAGCCCAGGTGGTAAGCAGCAATCGATCCCCCCACTTTCAACAATGCCAGTTGCCACCAGCCACGGTCATTGAGAGGTTCGCAAAGAGACTGAATAAAAGCCATCCTCGCAGGCTCGAGCAATGGGCAGCGCCGCTCATCACCGGCGTCCCGACGGCGCTGCGCCACGTCGCGAAGCATCTGGAGATCATGGGGAGTCACTTGATGCCGAACGTCCAATTCCACGGCGCCCACGTCTTTTTGCAGTCTGCGTTGCTGCCTTGCTGAATCCTGCCTCCAGTTGGTTCCCAAGGTGGTGAGATAGGATTCAAATGAGCCATTCAATGGCAGAAATGGACTTCCGTCGATGCGCTCGAGGGTCGAACCCAATCCAAGCGGGGCCACCCTCTCTTGGATGATTTCAGGTGTCTTGGAGCCGGTGACGAAATGACGGAGGTCAAGCTCATGCCAGCCCTCCATGTTCATCAGAAGATCCACCGAGGCTGCAGATGCCTCAGGACTGCCGTTGGTGACAATATCGGCGGAGTCAACCAGATTCAGCCCCAGAAAAGCCCCGGTCCGCCATCGGATCAGCCCCAACGGTCCGCCTCGCCGAGTTTCCAAAAACAATGGAACGATTCCAACTGGGCATCCCGACTTTTCCACTACCCCGATGCGAAGGTCCCGACCTACCCCAAACTGCCTCCACCATTGAAGCTGCCATTCGTGGGTATGATGGATGTGTGGCCGGGCACTGGCTTCAAGCAAGGTATCCCAACCTAACCTCAGGCGCTCAAATTGGGATGTGTCTGTAATGAGCTGTGTCTGCAACATGCGGCATTCTGGGGTCACTTTTCGCAAAGGTAGTAAACCCAAGCCCCCGTTTCAGCATCCAATTCATCATGCGGAATCTTATGCCCGTCAGCAAGAGCAAAGCAACGGACGGAACGCAGGCCCATCGCAAGTAGGGTCCGCACTTGCGCTTTGGGCCGCACATAGACATACGCGGCTTCAAAATCTAAGTCGCCGTCACGCAGGGTAAGCAGGTCCTCCTGACGTCGAGACAAGGCATCACGGTTGTGCCACCTTACTTTGACCAGATTAATGATTCGCCGTGCCAGCACGTGTGGGTGCCTGTGCCACCTGAGACGGAGCAGTTTCGGAATGTTAAGGCTGTTATGCGATGAAAAACACAAAACGCCTCCCGGCGCCAAAACACGAAACATTTCGTTCAATGCATCCTGCCGCAAATTTGCTGGCAGATAATCAAGCCCGTTGAAACTGAAAAGCACGAAATCGAAACAATGGTCGGCAAAAGAGTTCAGGCTGGCAGCATCTCCCCACTGCAGATCCAAATTCGACGTAGATGCTGAGAATCGTTGCTTGGCCGCATCGATCATCGATTGCGAGTAATCGATGCCAACATAACTCTTAACCCGGTGGGCAAGAAGGGCGGTGGTACGTCCTGCCCCAATGCCAATGTCCAGCATCCGCGTGGACGGCAGACGCGGCTCCAACGTCTCAATGACTCTGGCCTCGGGGGCCTGAATCTTGTCATAACGTGAATAGAACCCGACCACATCCTCCGTGACATAGGAAGGCCTGGTCTCCGGAACAATCGCTGACGAAGACTGTAAATGGGTCATCTATAATACTCCAAATTCTTCAGATAAACCGGTTCATATACCGATTTGTTATGGGTCTCATGAATGGCAAAAGAGAGGACAGAATAAGCAGCGCCACAGCACCGGCTCTGTGCCCCCGAAATGGCTGCTTGATCCAGGCCGCCGCCATTTCTCTCATTGCGCCAGGAGTTGCAGACTCATGCAAAGCCCTTGCGAGTTTTGCCTGATAATAAGAACAGCCAGCATTCCAGTCAGAACGCGAATACCGGGGATTGTTCCGGTGCTTCTGGTAGCACTGCATACTGGCCTGATACAGCTTGACCTTTTGGGCACAGGCTGAGTTCGGATGCTGTCGATAACGACATGTATACTCATCCACGAAAGAAAAACGCCTACCCGCCGCAGCCAGGCTCCAGCAAAGATCAGCGTCCTCAGCATGTTGCATTCGCGGATCCTCATCAAACATCCCATGTTCAAGCAACACGGCTCTTCTGATCATCATCGCGGATGGCAGAATATAGTTGGTACGGATCATCACCTGGACAATCTCCTCGGCGCTGGTGTAGGCATCCGCCCAGTTTCTCACAAGCTTGTCGGGGCTTTCGCTTTGGAATTTCATCGCCCGCGCGAAAACAATATCGGCATCACCTTCGCGGAGTTTAGCGACCATGAGCTCCAGATGATTTGGTTCCCACAAGTCATCCGAATCGAGAAACGCCACCCACTCACCCGAGGCTTCACGGATGCCCCGGTTGCGCGCCGCACTTACACCTTGGTTACGGGACTGCACCACACAGCGGAGATGCAGAGAGGGATTCTCGCGGGCAAAGGCATTAACCACTTCGACCGTCCCATCGGGAGAGGCATCATCCACCACGATCACCTCGATGGGTTGCTGTCTCTGGTTCAACACGCTTCGAAGCGTCGGAAGAATTAATCTCTCACGATTGTAGGCTGGAATAACGACGCTGATCGATGGCACGCGAGACGAGGTGTCCATAAGGCGGTTTGAGATCAAAGAGGCGCTGCGGTCAAAGGCCAAGCCAGGATGTTCTGAAAAGTGAACACCTCCCGTTCCGCGACGCTCAGCAAATCCAGCGGCACAAGACCATCCCGGAGAATGCGGTAGAGACGGTGACCGGGCAGAACCGACTGGAAGTCCGCCAGGAACTGCCTGCGCGCAAAATGCACATCATTGAACTCGAACTGGATGGCTCCGACTTTTCCCGCAGCCAGACTCCCCCTGCCCCCTTGCAGCACATCCATCTCAAAGCCTTCCGTGTCGATCTTGATAAAATCGACATGCTGAATGTTTTGTTCCTGTAGAAACTCATCCAGGGTTGAAACGGTGACTTCATACGCCGTCAGCGGTTTCGACTGCACCGTCTCAAGGGCTTCCTTGGCCAGAGAGGCCCGAATTCCGCCATCGTCCCCACCCCGATCGTAGAGATTGAACACACCGTTCTCGCTACCAAGCGCCACTGGGTGGCACTTGACGTTAGGCTTCATGTTTTGCTTTAAAGTTTCGAAAGTCCGTGGATGGGGTTCGAAAGCATGAATGGCTGCTTGTGGGAATCTGGCCAGCAGCATCGTAGAGTAGTCACCAGAATTCGCCCCCACATCCAAGAAAATGGGGGCTGTCCCGATGGACAGTTTTGGCAAAACGTGCCGAACCACCCAAGCCTCCCCTGATTCTTCGAGATTTCTCCAATTGTTAAAACCCAAACCACGAAGAGCGTAACGGAATAGGAAACGATTGACCGCATAAAGTCGTCTTGCGGGAAGAATGCGTTGGAGTTGGTTAAAGATCATAGAAGTGTTCGGGCGATATTCCAAGCTAGACGACGCCTATTTGATGAGTATCAAAAAAGCGAGTTTAAACGAAGCTCAACCTAGTCCGGTTTTATCAAGCAGTTCTTCCAACAGGTCCAAGTTCACCACAACGGGAGCCTCAATATCTTTAAAGATGCAATCCTGGACTAAAGACTCAACACTCAGAGACTCGTAACGAAGACCTACGTATTTGCAGATACTCTTATAATAGGGCAGCGCCCAGGCTGTGGGTAAGAGCTCAATTATCTGGGACTCAGGCTGACAAAACACGACATTCGAAAGTCCAGCACCATGAACTCCAATCACTGCCTCTGCCTGAGAAAACAGGGATATCTGTTGTTGCAGATTTAACTGCTCTAACCGGACGGGCTCGAATCCTAGCGGAGACAGCAAGGACAACAGATCCGATTCATTGGATATAGATCTGGCTCCTTTGCGCTGAATGTAAATTCTTCGCGGTTTTCTACCTTTGCCTAACGCTGCTTCTGCATGAAGGGCGCGAGGAAGCAGTTCAGCCCGCAAAAAATCGCAACTATTTCGTGAAGCAAACGGCGGCCTCCATACCGACGGCGGAGCAGGCAACGGTGGCTGGGGCAGAGAGGGAACGAACAATACGTCTGCCTTCAAGTGGCGATTGACCTCGGCCCTCACAATTCGTTGCTCTGGAATCTCAAGCAAGCTCAACGAATCCTTTTGGAAGTTTCGATACTGATGCAGATACAAACGTGAGCTAGTTCCGCACACTTCAGATTTAAGTCTTGGCAACGTATCAAAGAGCCAGTGGTAATAGTTATTGGCAAATGGGCTGGAGACTACAACCAGTTCACCACGCCATTTTCTTGCAAACGGCAGGTATGGCTTATTTGAAATACTGTGTTGCGCCGTATTCCAACGATTTTGCTCTGGCACCATCGCATCAGAAACATCCAAAAGAATATTTTTGTTACTATCGGTGACAGTGGCCTGATGAAAATAGACATGCCCGTTCAGAATTTCGACAACGTAAGGCGCAATTGGGGAAATTCCGCTCGCAAAGATTTGCGCCGCTAGAAGTTCGCAACAGGTGGGAATATCACTTCCTTTCCATGCTACCTCCAAAGGGGGGAATCCTTGATCTCCAAAAGTGGAGTATCCTAAATCCTTTATATTTGATTGGTAAGGCTTGGAAAAACAAAGATTCTTTGGTGGCGACAGAAGCCATCTTCTGGCAGATTCGATAATTCTAAATTTCAAGACGTCACTTTAGATCAAATTGACTGCTACATTTAACTCGGAATTCAGCGCCGTAGTTGCCGAATTAATCCCAAGGCTAATCGAAGCAACGTTTCAACTTGCGCATTTGATACCGAATCCAGAAGAGACTAAGCGCCCCCGATAAACTGTGGATCTTCGCAAGAATTCTCGCAATAAAAGAGCCTGTGATCATTTGTTTCTTAAAACAAAAAATATAGTCCTGACCGGTCTGGTTCATTTGCCTTTGTATCTTTTTGCAAATAATTGCTTCGGCTTCGCTAAGCCATGACTTTGTGAGTTCCTCGCGCAGTTTCTTAGGAAAATACTCTCGCACTTCAGGACTCCTGATAAATCGCCCCAGTTCCAGATAGTTTTCTGCAGTCCGAGTATGAAAAGCCATACTGTCGTTTTGCGCTGAATAACTGCCTCTCCGTTGATAAACAATCGCTCCCGGCCTATCGATAATCGAGAGACCGTGTTTGGCTGCAATGAGTGCCCTATAACAAACATCTGCCTGGGGACCAAATCTGCCGCAATACCCCAGCACCTCAATCCAATATTGACGTTTAATGATCGAAGATATCGAAATGATATTGGTCAACCATGGACGTATTTCATGCGGAACTTGAGAAAATTCGTCCGGCGTTAGTCTAAGGTTTATATTTGGAGCAAGCAGTTTTTCCTTTTGCTCACCCGTGGTTCGGTCACCATACCTTACAACCGTATAACCCATATACATCCCAAATGAAGAAAACGCTTCGGCCTCTTCCATGCAGTAGCGAATAAACTCAGGGGCAATTTCATCATCTGCTGCACATCCCAGAACCAGCTCACTAGATGCCTCTTTGAGTAGACGTTGAAGGGTTTGGTCCACGCCGAGGTTACATTCATTCCGAATCACTCGGACGATTTGGTGATCCCGAGTGATTTCGTCGAGCACTTCCAAACTTTCGTCAGTGGAAGCATCGTCACAAATCAGCACTTCATCAGGGAGACGCGATTGGGAGAGAATGGAGTTTAGACACCGGACAATAAAGTGCGCATGGTTGTAGTTTGGTATGATGACCGTTAAGGATCTGCGTGAATGGACAGGTATGTCGCTCATTTTTCTGTCTGCTGTGATTGGCATATATTTTGGGCGAGCGCGAGGCGCTCAGGGCTTCCGATGTCAATCAAGGTTTGATGGTTCTCCCAAGTAAATATCTTACCAAGCAAACATGGGAGAACTTGAGTGCTCAGATCATTGACGCCGTCCCCCATCTGTAGAATCATTTCAGTCATTTCAGGCTCAATCAGATAAACCGCTGCGTTGGCGAGATTGCCTGGAGGATTAGCCACCTTTTCATGAAAACCTTGAACAATCCCTTTCTTATCGATCTCAACAATACCACACTCTCTAGGGATCGCAGATCGGAAGGTCATCATGGTCATCCATGTATTGGTCGGCCTGTCTTGGTGTGATCGAAAAAACTCGACCCACGGGCAGAAGCACAGATTATCGGCGTGAGCTACTAAGGTTGTTCCTCGCTTGAGAAAATCGGCGTTGGCAAGAAGAGTCCCGGCCGTTCCCAGAATATGATCTTCATGGACCAACGTAATTGATGGAGCCAAGGCATGCTGCGTCACATAGCTTCTGACCGTCTCCGCCAAATGGTGAGTGTTGATGACAAACTCAATCACGCCAGCCGCGTGAAGGTCTTGCAGCCAGTAGTCTAGAAGGGGGCGGCCATTGACCTCCACGAGACATTTCGGCGTGTGATCAGTAAGTGGTCGGAGACGCGTACCAAAGCCGGCAGCAAGAAGAAGTGCGTTCATCGGGATAGCTCCTTCATAATTTCGGAGGAGGTAAGAGGAATGTTTCCGAGCCGGGAGACTTGGCAGGCTGCGGCGAGTGAGCCCAGGAAGGCGGCCTGCCAGATGTCCCCGCCTAGAGCAATCGTCAGGGCAGTCGCAGCGAGCAGTGAGTCACCAGCACCTGCCGTGTCTTTCGCCATCCGGTTAAAACTAGGCAACTGATCCGTCTGCCAGATCTGTGATTCATCAGCTGCGTGAATGAGCATGCCTTCAGCGCCAAGTTTCAAGAGCACCTGTTTTGCCCGGGCCTGTTGACGCACTTTTTCCGCCAGGATGACCAGGCCGTCTTCATGATTCCGAGTGCTGACCCGAGCTTCCATTTCTGTCGGGGTTAAAAGATCGACATCTTTGAACCGTGACACATCTCCGATCTGGGAAGAACACTGACTGTCCGCCATTAGGATGACGCCACGCTTGCGTGCTTCCGTGGTTATCTCGTCCACCATAGCTTGAGGCAGGCAACCATAGTTAAAGTCAGAGAAAACAAGCACGTCCAGTTCATCAAGAACAGGCATGAGACGCTCCATTAACTGCTCTTGGAGGTCACGGCGGATGCCATGTTGCCGCAGGTGATTCACTCGTAGCATTGTTTTTCCAGAGGCGCGGAACCTCTGCTTCAGCGTGGTCGGACGAGTATCGTCAATGATCAGGTGTCCGGACACGTGATACTCCACCAGCTTCTTGTGGATGAACTCATTAAGTGCATCTTCTCCAGTCACGGAGAAGTAACTTACCTGTGCTCCGAGGCCTGCACAATGAGCCGCCACGATGGCTGCCCCACCGAGAAAGCGGTCTGATCCTACCGGGGCAACAACGATCGTCGGGTCTTCCTGGGACATGCCCAGAGGATTGCAGGTGACATATTCGTCGATGATGACATCGCCGATGACTCCAATGCGCACCTTGCCGGCATTTTGCATGATGTTTTCCAAGGAGCCGAGCGTGAAACCATGTCTTGCCAGGTAATCATGCGGCAATTCCAAGAGAGGTTCATCCGCCTGATGAGACAACTCTTGCCGAAGTAGTGCCGCCGAAGAGAACACGGTGTCTCCAGATCCAAATTGCAAGGTGCCGCCATAGGTGGCGAGAGCATCAACCTCTGGATTGCGCTGGTTCTCATGCTCCTTTCCTTTAACGACCACGTCCGGTTTCAAGACTGCGATGAAGTTTTCTGCTGGCACATCGAGCAAAAAAGCATGCCCAACCCAGTTGTTCGCCTTAACAGACTCCAGGCGGTGAGTTTCATCAAGAATAGCCGCGCCAGCCGCCATGCGGTTGGTGTTCACGCCAACGACCAAAAAATCACCGCATTCACGGGCAAACTGGAGCAAACGCAGATGTCCTGGGTGCAGGATATTGAAATTTCCATGCACAAACACGACCGTGCAGCCTGCTAAGGTCTGGAGTTTAATGGCATTAGTGATTTCTTCAGGACTCATGCGATTGAAATGGTGCTTCGACGTGTTTGCATGGCTTGCCAGGCGAGTAAGGCTGTAATCGTCATACTGTCCATGATTCTGCGGGTGAATACCATGTCGAGGCACTCTTGGAATGGCAGCCAGGCCTGCCCTTCGATCTCGTGCGGGTCCCCGTGAGATTCGCCAGTCGTGGCAACCTCAAAATCATCACACCAGAAGACGTGCGTGGGATTGTCACAGGTATCCAGACCCGGGATGAAAAACACCAGCGGATGCAGCACGCGTCCACGATGCCCGGTTTCCTCCAACGCCTCCCGCATCGCACCTGTCTCCGGCACCTCGTGGGCATCAATGCGGCCTCCGGGGATCTCCCAGGCCATGTCACGCGGCAGCAGACGGTACTGACTCACCATGAGCACCTCGTTCCCACGCACAAAAAGCACACCAGCGCGGATGCCGTGGTCATTGACGAAGATTTCCTTCTCAAAGCTTCCAAAATTCACCCGCACGGCCGTCACCGTTTGGTACTTGTTTTCGTACACGACACGGCTCGGCCCGATCTGCGGGCTGGTGGGCGATGGAGGGGCTCCCGTCATGGATCAGATCACAATCCGGGCACGACCAGGGAAAAACGCGAGTTGGAAAGCCGTGCGTGCACAGATGCCGCCACGGCTGGTGCCAGCGGGACAAAGACCGTCGCTCCATCGGGGATCTGGTCAGGCCTAATGATCGGCTTTCCACAGTGCTTCAGGCCTTTGCGCCCCGGATCTTCATCCACAAAGAAATCCACCGCATCAGCACCGATGACGCCGAGCAGCCAATTGGCGGCGATTGAGGTGCCAAAGACGGCAAACGGTTTCTTCGCCATGAGCGTCCGAGCCTCGGTGGAGACCATTTCCAGCCATTGCAGGCGTTGGCGGACAAAAGCGGCCGTTTCTTCGATTTCCGCCTCGGAGGGCTTTTCACGCTCGGGCGTGCCACACTTGGCAGCCACAAGGCTGAGTTCCTTCGGCAGCCAGCCCAGTTCCTCATGCGTGGCATGGCTGCCTGCGGCACGGATCACCCGCAGGAGCTGCCTGCCGGAAAAGTGCGCGGAGTGATCCGCCACGACAAGTTCGAAAGGATTCTCCTCATAGGATGGCACCTGGATGAAGAAAACACCGTCCTCAACGAGCTGGCGGCTGAGTGTGGCGAGGTTTTTGGCCGGGGCTGGGATGTGCTCAAGCACATGGATCATCGTCATGAGGGCGTATTCACCCGTCAGCTTGTCCAGAGAGACCGGCTGAAAGTCCACCACACCAGGTAAGGAGCGGATTTTCTCCTCGTACTTGGCCGCCTGCTCCAGGCCGACGAGTTCCCAGCCCGGCAAATGCTGACCGCAGGCGGCGAGGAAGGCACCGCTGCCACAGCCCACATCCACCAGTCGGCGGGATGGCGGCAGAAGCTTGCGTTCGACCAGCGTGCCCAGCAGCTTGTCGGAGCGTTTGATGGGCTGGCCGCTCTTCGGATCGTAAACCGCCTGATCCACACCACCGGATTGATAGTGGCAGTCATACTCCGCATAGATGCGGGTGATCTCGTCGATCCAGAAGGGATTCACTCCGGATTGTAGTAGTCCACAGGAACGGCAGAGCTGGAGGGAACCACCAGCCGGCCAGGGCTTGCAGTCGGAGGTCACACGGGTGAGACGCTCGTATTCTTCGAAGACGATGACGTCTTCGCTCTGGCAATCATGGCAGGGGTATTTCTGGATCACTGTGAGGATGCGGTGAAAGTGATGAGATGCGAGGCTGCGGCGGCGGTGCTCAGCGGTTCAAGGCCCAGCAGCGCCGTGGTGCGGCGCATGCCCAAGGCGCTGTAACTCGGGCGGAAACGCAGGGAAACTCCTTTGGTGACGGAATTGGTTCGAATAACCGTTTCCGCCGACCGACCTAGCTGGAGGGCAATCTCACAAGCCAGATCGTAATAGCTCACATCGATACCCGAGAGGTGGAAAAGTCCGTCTTCAGCACTCAGGGCGATTTTCAGTAGCCCCGACGTCACGAAAGGCAGCGTCATCGGCGCAAAGATGAAGTCCTCAAACGCCTCAATCGAAGCCCCTTCACGCAGGCACCGCAGCCAGCCATCGAATGGCGGTAACTCGGCACTGATGGTGCGGGTAATGCGCACGATTGCGTGAGACGAGGCACCTAGAAGCTCTTGAATGCGCAGCTCCGCCTCATACTTTTGGCGGGAGTAGGCGATGAGTGGGGCCACCGGCTCATCCTCGTTACAAAGGGGACGCTCCCCGCCAAAAATGGAATTCGTGGAAAGGAAAACCGGCCGGCAGCCGCCTTCGGACAAGCTAGCAAGCAATGCGGGAATGCGGCTGGCATTGATCTCATGGCTCGCGGGATCGGCCTCGCATTGATCGAGCTTGCTGATGGCAAAAAACGCGATCGCCGAGTCGGGCTTTGCCGCTCGCAGACCCGCCCAGGAGGCTTCATCCATCAAATCGAGGTGCAGCACCTTCCCTTCCGCCTTCTCAGCACGGCGAGTCGTGCCGATGCAATCATAATCCGCCGATGTCAGGGCATGAAAAACATGCGAACCAATGAAGCTATCCATTCCGAGGACAGCGATTCGTTTCGAGCTGCGAGGAAGGTCATCCATGCTTTCTGGCATAATAAAACTCGCCGATCCGACGGGCTAGGTCATCGAGATAGGCCGCGACGGCTGCTGCATCATCCTCCGGCGGCGACCAGGGGGCGAACTCGGTACTCTCCCGTGTGAAAGGCCCGGTGGACACTTCATGAAACACAAACGGCCCGCCGCGAACCACGAGGCAGTGAAACACGGGCTCCTGGATGCGGTAAAAAAAGCGCAGCCCGGACTCGTAGGTGCCGATGGGCCACACATCGGTGATGGCACCTTGTTCATCAAAGAACACGGCATCCGCTGCTCCACTGAGTCCCAGACCCGATTCGGCACGGCCAAAGTGACGGTGAGGGCGAATGTAAGTCTGCGGCTCCAGGCAGATGATCATCTCCTGCGGGCTGTCTTGCAGGCCTTGATGGCAAAGAACCCGCGAACGAAGCTTTGCCGCGCCAACGGCGTCATCGGCCACCACTTGCATCCCGCTGCGGTCCAGGCTGCCAAAAGGCAGGGATGACTGATAAGAGTGCGGGCTTTTGCTGAGGAGCTGACTCATGGAAACAGGTGGGTCAAAGTTTCAGCACGCTGCGCGGGCTTTGAGGGAAGATGGAGCCAAACACGGCGGATGGATTTTGCTGCCGCCAGCGTTCGATCACCCGCTCCTCGATAGCGGGATTGACCGCCATGAGCACGAACAGGCCTTCCACGCCCGCCAGCGTGGCTCCGCTGCGTATGGGAAGCTGGCTGCCAGGCAGATGGAGACCGCTTTTTCGGGCATCGTCATCAGCAGCGCAGTCGAGGAAGCCGCCAAGATCATACAAATTCAGAAAGAGATTCCCGATGTGCCCTGCTCCGAGCATGGCGATCACCGGATGCTTCGCTCTCAACGCGGCCAGCTTCACGCGAAGCGCTTCGCGATTTGGCTCAATGTGGGCCACATAGGTCTTCAAAGCGGCTTCAGTGACGTCTTCCGCCTCACCCGCAACGGAAACATCTGCCTGACCGACGGAGCAGACCACCACGAGAACCGGCGGGCCGCCCGGGGTGAACTGACGATGAAGTTCGACCTTCAATCCGCCGGCTTCCAGTGTGCGAAGGAAGGTGACGGGGGTGAAGTAATTGGCGTGGCTCTCCCAAAGCATGAGAGGATTGCAGGCCTCGATGTCTGCAATCGAACTCGGAACCTCAAAAACGACCAAACCGCGGCTGGAGAGGCTGGCGCGAATGAATTGCAAAAAGGCTGCCGTATCGCGCGTGTGATCAAAAACATGCCGGGCGAGCAAAAGATCCACTTTTTGCCCTTCCCTGCCCCATCGGCCACTTTGCACACCCGCGAGCATTTGCTCGATGCTGCATCGTTCAGACGCATCCGCACCATTGAGCACGTCGAGACCACACTGGGAGTCCCAGCCAAGTTTCTTCAGCCTGTCTTGCAGCGATTGATCAATGTAAGTCAGTCCGGCAATCGAACGGCTGGTGTCTCCCTGCATCAAGTCCGCGAGGAGAGCCGCCACCTCGTCAAGATGCGCTTCGGGCTCGTTGTAACGCACCCAATTGGGCACGGCGGCAGCCAGTTCCTCCTCGGCAAAGGTGCCGGGAAGCTGGAGCAGCCCGCAGGACGGGCAACGGGCGAGCGTCAGAGGCTTACGCAAGGCGTTTTCACCCTCGCGTATGTAACCATTGGAGACCGGATGCTCTCCGGTCTCCAACAGGATCTCGAGCGCTCCGCCACAGTGCGGAACTCGGCAGGCTGGCGAACTCATGGGGGAGTGATTTGCAGCTCAGGAACGCAGGTGACCCAGTGGCCGCCCCCTTCCGTGTAGGCCGGATTGGAGGCCATGATCTTCTTCGCGAAAACCCAGGCGAGAATGATGATGTAATCAGGCTTCCGGGTGGCGATCTCCGAGGTCTTGTAAACCGGGATGCCAAAGCCGGCGCTGTACTTGCCCGCCTTGTCTGGATGGTCATCAAAGATGCAGTCGATCACGTCACCAATCTCAAGCTGGGCGATCAAGGTGGTACCACTGCGAGCAGCACCAAAACCGGCGATGGTTTTACCCTCTTTCTTCACACGGCGGACGAATTCGATCGTCTGCTCCTCCAGCTTGCGCAGTTTTTCAGCAAAGCCTTCCAACGCGGAGCGGCTGTTCAACCCGGTGCTCTCCTCCATTGCCAGGATCTCGGTGAGTGAAGCATCCGTGGCGTGCGGCGCAGTGGCCGCACGGGCGCTCATGATGATGGAACCGCCCTGAATGGTGTTCCGCTCCACATGGAAAAGCTCCATGCCATAGCGGCGCAGGAAGGTCTGCATGGGCATCACGGCATGATACGAGAAGTGCTCGTGGAAGATCGTGCCCAGCAGGCAGTGATCGAGCACGTCCTTCACATAGCTGACCTCAAACATGAACACGCCGTCCTCGGCAAGAAGCTGTGAGATGCCGTAGGCGATGCTTTGCAGGTCGTCAGCATGAGCGAACACGTTGTTAGCCACCACCAGCTTGGCCTTGCCGTGCTTGGCCTTGATCTGCTCCGCCACTTCGGGCGTGAAGAAACCGGTGATCGTCTCGACGCCGCGTGCGATGGCCTCTTGGGCGATGGTGCTAGCCGGATCGACACCGATGACGCGAGCGCCGCGAGCTTTGAATTCCGAAAGCAGCGTACCGTCGTTGCTACCAACCTCGGCGACGAGATCGCCCTCCTTCAATCCGAGACGTTCCCACGCATCGGCGGCATACTTCTGGAAATGCTCAATGATGCCTTTCGTCTGCCCGGAGCGATAGGTGTAGTCCACATCGAAGAGAAAGCTGGAGTCCACCAAGTCCAGGAGCTGCACATGACCGCAGGAAGTGCAGCGGTACATGTCGAGGGACACAGATGGGATCTGCTGGGCATCCTCACGCGTGCGGCGGTACTTTTCGGCGATGGGTGTGGGCTTGAGCGGGCAGACGAGTTCGACAGCGGGTGAGTCGCAAAGTCTGCAGACGGTTCTTTTTCGGATGTTCATGTCTGGAAAAGTGATGTTGGGCCAGGCTGGGGAACTGAGCTTAAGGCAATTTTGGATTCGCCCCGACGCCGAAGATGTAGTTACTCATGCGATAGAAGCCAGTGTGGACAATCTCATCGTTCATCGAGAAGATAAACACATTGTGAAAATAGCGGAACAAGGTCTCGCGCATGCTTTCGCCTGTCTTGCAGTTCACATGGCCTGCCTTGCTCGCGGTTGATGCATAGAGCTGTGATTCAACAGATGGGGTGCCGACGATCACCACCCCTGTGGGCTTGATGGACTTGACCATGTTGCCCAGGAAGGCTGGCTCATCCTCCGGCGTGATATGCTCCAGCACGTCCACTGCGTAGGCGGCATCAAACCCGCCCGGCACTACCGGCCCAGCAAGCATGTCATGCACACGGTATTCGACGGGCCAGCGGGCATCTTCACGCTCCTTTGCGTCAGCAATGAACACGGGATCAAAATCCGTCGCCACTACCTCTTTGACCTCCTGGCGAACAACACGCGTTGCGAACGCATCTGCACAGCCGACTTCGAGCACCCGATCAAGGCCGGACAGCATTTTGGAGACAAACTTGTAACGTGAGAACAAGAAGGACAGGCGCTTGGGATCTTCGTGCCAAGCAACGTTGCTCATCAGTCCAAACCGGGCAAAGCCTTTCTTGTCCCGGAGATTCAAGCAAACGTCATATTGGGGTTCTTTAGTCGATTCAGTATTCATGTCAGTGGAAGGTGTGGATAATCACTCAAAATAGATGAACTCGTAATCGCCCTCGTAGCCGAACTGGTTGTAAAGCCAGATCCACTCTTCCACGTCGAAGAACGACTCGCAGGTGAGCGCCCAGCACTGGAGGTTGAACTGCTCGAGTTCGTTGCGGTAGCTTTCCACGAGAAGATACCCCTGCTTGCCCACGCGGCTGATCTCAGCGAGCGCTGTCTGAAGTTCAAAGAGGCGTAGATTGTGCAGCGTGTTGATCGAGAGGACTAGATCGAAGTGCTTGTCCGGCCACGGATAGGCATCCTGGGCACGCTGGCGCACCAGAGTGGCCTTCAGGTCAGGGTGAACATTGGCGAGACCGTGCTCGGACACATCCATTCCGTAGATCTCGAGACCGGGCTCGATGAGTTGCATTTCATAGATCAGGAAGCCTTTGCCGCAGCCCACGTCAAGCACGCGAGAGCCTGATTTCAGACCGTAGGTTTCGATTAAAGCCTTGGCCACAGGTGCCCAGCGTCCCGCGAGGTATTTGTAGCCACCGTAGCCGAGGCGGCGGTCGCCATCCCAGTAGTCAAACTCATACTCCTTGGCCTTGAGCATGCAGGCAACCTTGTCATCGCACATGCGCTCAATGTATTTGCGGGCAGTGGCCTTGTGGAGAGGTGTGACGAAATTGCGTAGCTGGGACATGAAGAAAAAAATCAGCAGAAGGAAATGCTCAGGGCGAGCATCGCGCGCGCTTTTTCGAGCTGGTCGGCACGTCGGTCCTGCAGCCCGGCGAAGCGGCGGCGATCAGCATCGGTCTTGAGGAACTCATTAAGCAGGATGCAGGCCCATTTCGCGGCGTGCAAAGGCAGCAGGAGTTTAAAACGTGCGGGCAGACTTTCGTCGCCACTGGATTGTTGCATGGCCTGCACGAATGTCTCGGCATACGCGATGGAGACCGGCACCTGCGGCTGGCAGAAAATGTCGCAAAGCAGCTTCGCGGGATCATCCCAGCCAGCGTACTCGAAATCGAAGAACCAGAGTCGGCCTGCGTCGTCCTTCAAAGCATTGTGAAAGCCGAAATCGGAGGGCGAGAGCACCCGGTGCTCCATGGGCAACGGCACATCCAGCAATGCGCCAGCCTCTTCGCGAACCCGAGCAGCCATATCCTCTAAATGCGGAGCGAGAGCCTCCGAAACGAAGGAACGAAACTCTCCATGATCCTCTCCAGTCTCCAAAAGACGCTTCACACGCCGTTCGACGAGTGAGATGTGATCTTCAATCGAGAGGCAGACGTCTGCCGCCTGGGCCACGTCTGTAGCCTCGTGATGCTGACGGGTTTGCTGGATGCCACAGATCCATTCAATGCACTGCTGAACATCCTCCTCCGTGACTTCATCCGCCGAGAGTTTTCGCCCATGAATGACGCTGAAGGCTCCAAGGCGGTTTTCAGCATCCCATGCCAGCGTTTTGGCTGTTTGCGGGAGGCACAGATGATAGAAGCGCTGCTCCGCCGCAAAGCGGTCGCGCTGATCCGCATTGCTGTGATGATAGGCCTTGATGATGACCTCTCCGGAGGTGCCGGTGGCGTGAAAGATGCGGTTGTTCGCGCCGCCGCTGACGGGCTTCAGTTGGATCGCATCATCACCGGGGAGAACAGAACGCGCCAGTTCAAGCACGGCAGGGTTCGTCAGAAACTCGGAGGTGATCTGCGGCCAGCTTTGAGCGGAACGTAGGCCGTTTTCCGGCTTGGCAGTGCCGCACGGATCAAAATGAACACGCTCCACACCGGCCGGAAAACCCGGATCGAGCAAGAACTCGGGCAGGTCGTCGATGAAGTGCGTGCAACCCAGTGTGCCGATGCGCTGATGCTTGGATTCTTTGGTGAGTTCGAGAAAGACTTGGTCACGCCGCATGCCGATGCGGGCTGGATCGAAGAATCCATTGGCCTCCAGCCAGCCCCAGGCGGCAGCGTGAAGATCATGCGGCTCCCCCAGGAAGGGATGCTTCGTTTTGTGGCTCACGATTCGCACTTCGATGCCTTGTTTCACCGCAGCTTTGAAAAAATCGAGCACGCCTGGATAGGCTTGAGCATCAATGAGACGCGGGCCGTAAACGTAGCCCTGCATCTCGGTCCAATCCGGTTCCCGACCTAACTGACGCAGGTGATTGCGAACGGTCGTTTTATCCTGTGGCAGATCAGCGGGGATGAGACCACGTTCCAAAGCCACACGGTGAAAAATACCGTCGTAGGAGACAATCGTGTTGTCGAAATCGACGCCGATGATCATGCGGGGCGCAGCAGCGTCTCGATTTGGCTAGCGACGCCTTCGGCGGTGAGGCCGTAGTGCTCGCGGGCTTCTTCTTGCTCGCAGGTCAGGTGGAGAAACTCGTCCGGCGTGCCAAGGCGGACCAGACGAGCATTCAATTCAGGGTGATCGGCCTTCCACTCCGCCACAGAGCCACCGAGTCCGCCGAGGATGCTGTGCTCTTCGAGCGTGGCGACGACTTTGAATCTGGAAAAGACCTCCGTGAGGCATTTTTCATCCAGCGGCTTCAAGGTGGGAAAACTGACCACACGGGTCGAAATGCCCTGTTCGGCGAGTTTATCCGCCGCCGCCATCGCGACGGGCAAAACGGTGCCGATGCTCAGAATGCATGCGTCTGTGCCTTCACGGAGCGTGATGGACTGGCCGAACTTCAAAGCGGGCACGGCGCTGTGCATCTCCGGCTCGCCTTTTTTGCCGATGCGGAGATAAACGGGGCCGTTTTGGTTCAACGAATCGCGCAGCAAGGCACGCAATTCCGGCGCATCCGCCGGGCCGCCGACGGTGAGACCAGGAAGCAGACGCAGCATGCCCATTTCCTCACAGGAGTGGTGTGTGCCGCCCAGTGACGCATACGACAAACCAGAACCTGTGCCCACGACCGTGACAGGCAGGTGATGGTAACAAAGATCCACGCGGATCTGCTCCATGCAGCGGTAGGTGATGAACGGCGTGATGGTGTAACAGAACGGGCGCAAGCCGCTCTGGGCCAGGCCAGCAGCCACACCTATCATGTTCGCCTCAGCCACACCACAGTTGTAAAAGCGATCAGGGAACTCCGCCTTGAGCTTGTCGAAGAGGCGGTTGCCGATGTCGGCGGAGAGCAAGACTACACGCGGGTCCTGCCTGGCGAGGGAGAGTATCTCGTCTGCAAAAGCGTTTCTCATAGGAGTCCAAGTTCTTTTTTGGCCGCCTCCACCTCGGCGGCCTTGGGCACGCGGTAGTGCCAGTTATTGTCGTCCTCCATGAAGGAGACGCCCTTGCCCTTCACCGTGTTGGCGATGATGGCGGTGGGCTTTCCCGTCTCTTGTTTCGAGCGGTCAAGAGCGTCAATAAGAGCGGAGATGTCATGTCCATCGACTTCGACGGCCTTCCAGCCGAAAGCGGCCCATTTCTCACGCAGCGGGCTGAGCTGCATGACCTCATTAGAGCGACCGGTAGCCTGCCATTTGTTGTAATCGACGACAACGGTGAGGTTTTGCAGCTTGCGGGCAGCAGCAAACATGGCGGCTTCCCACACAGTGCCTTCATTGCATTCGCCATCGCTCATGCAAACGAGGACTTGGTAATCGTGCTTTTGGATCTGCGCCGCGAGAGCGTGACCCGCGCCAACAGGAAGCCCGTGCCCCAAAGAACCCGTGGCCAGCTCGACGCCCGGCGCACAACCAGGAGCAGGTTGCTCGGCAAGTGGCGCACCGTGCGTGGCAAAAGAGTCCAGCCAGTCTTTGCTGAAGAATCCCCGCTCGGCGAGCACCGCGTAGAGGGCGCTGGCAGCATGGCCTTTGCTGAGGATGAAGCGATCCCGCAACGGATCAGCCGCAGTGGCAGCATCGAGCTTCAAAATGCGCCAGTAAGCAGCCACAACGATGTCGAGACAAGACATGGCGGAGGCGAGGTGAGCTGCGCCCGAGGCGGCGACCATCTCGATGACCTTGCCACGCATCTGCGCGGCAATTTTATTCAAAGAAGCAATGTCGGTGTCGGCCATGCGGATCAGAGGTGGATGATGCTGTGGATCGTTTCACCGCTGCGCATGCGGGCGATGCCGTCATTGACTTCTTCGAGCTTCAGGCGGTGCGAAACCATGCCTTTTGGGTCAAAACGTCCGTGCTGGATCATGCGGAGCTGGCGCGGGATATCGATGGCAGGCAGACTGGAGCCGCCTTCGGAGCCGGTGAGTTCCTTGCCGAAGTGAAATTGAAGCGTGTTGATCGAAATGGTGCGGTCATAAGGCATGACGCCGATGCCCACGCAGCGGCCTTTCGGCGCGGTGAGGGCCAGAGCCTCCTGAAGCACGCCGGGATTGCCCGTGCCGTCGATGACGACATCGGCTTTCCCCTTGAGGATTTCCTCAGCGGCAGCGCGGAAGTCGGTGGTCTTCGAATTGATGGTATGGGTGGCTCCGTACTGCTTCGCTTTCTCGAGTTTGTGGTCCACGATGTCCACCGCGATGACCGGGCAGGCTCCCGCGAGCGAGGCACCGAGCACCGCACCCAGGCCGATGCCACCACAACCGATGATGACGACGGATTCACCGATGCGGACGCGGGCATCATTGGTGATGGTGCCAAAGCCGGTGGTAAGCGTGTCTGCCAGCAGGCAGCAAAGCTCAAAATCAGTGTCCGCAGGCACGACGGTGAGGCGATTTTCCGCCACAACGCTGAGGCGCTGGAAAGTGGTGATCGGGCCGGCATTCGTGGCCTTCCCGTTCCAGTCATAAACTGCTGGTTTTGGCTGAAGACCGAGTCCTGGACGCCAGTGCATGACCACACGATCTCCGGGCTTCACATGCGTGACTTCGGGGCCGACTTCGAGCACCGTGCCGCCGCCTTCATGCCCGAGGAGATGCGGCAGCCAGCAATCTGGACCTTTGACGCCTTCGATCTCACCGAGTTGCGAACCGCAGATGCGAGTAGCGGCGATTTCGACGAGCACCTGACCAAAGCGCAGCGGCGGGATACCCACCTCGTCGAGAACAAGGGGCTTTTTTTGTTCGACCAGGATGGCGGCGAGAGTTTTCATCGGACTGGAAACGGTTCTTTAGACAAGGTCACCCGTCTTGATGAGCTGCTGCATCCATTTCACGGTGTGAGACTTCTCGTTGTCCGTGAGGATGCCCTTCTGGTAAAGCTCGATCATCTCGCGAATGGCTTGGCCGACGGAACGTTTCGGCTTAAAACCCGTCGCGAGCAGTTTGCTGGAATCGAGGCGGTAAGAGCGCGGATCGTTGGATTCACTGACAACCACCTCGGCAGGAATGATTTCCGTCACGCGATTGGCAATCTCCAGGATAGTGATGTTTTCAAAGCCCGCGTTGTAGCAGCCGGAGGCGATCTGGGGATTGGCAAGAAGATGCATGTACACATCCACCAGATCTTCGATGTGGATGTTCGGACGAGTCTGATCGCCACCGAAGACGGTGATACGTTTGTTCTTAAGCGCCTGAAAAGTGAGCATGTTCACGGCGACATCGAGGCGCATACGGGGGGAGTAACCGCAGACCGTGGCTGGGCGCACGCAGAGGACCTGCATTTTGTCCGCGTAGCTCAGCAGCACACGTTCGGCTACCATCTTGGTCTTGTTGTAAACAGAGATGGGCACGAGTTCGAGGTCCTCAGTGACGCGATCTTCATCCTTGAGGCCGTAAACACTGCCAGAGGAGGCAAAGACGAACTGCTTCACACCTTTCCGCACGCATTGATCGGCCATTTGCATGGCGGCAAGGACGTTCACTTCCCAGGAGAGCGTGGGTTCGAGATCCACGGCAGGATCATTCGCGATGTTGGCGAGGTGGAAGACCGTCTCGATGCCATCCAGCGGGATGCTCTCCAGATTACGCACGTTGCCTTTCACGACGGTTAGAGCGGAATGAGCTTCGAGGTGATTGCCAAACCATTGCGTGTCAAAAACGGTGACTTTGTGGCCAGCGGCAAGAAGCTGACGTGTCAAAAGAGTGCCCGTGTAGCCGCAGCCGCCGGTGACGAGGATGTTTTTCATGAGTGAGAGGTCGGTGTAGGTGGAAAAATTAGGCCTTGTGGATGTAATGCAGAGGGAGGTGCTTCAAGCTCTCGAAGTGCTCTTTGGCCCAGGCGACGGTCTGATCCACGCCTTCTTCGAGCGAAATGCAGTCCTTCCAGCCGAACTCAGCCCGCACCTTGGCCGCATCGAGCAGGTAGGCTGCGTCTTTGCCATCGCGCTCGGGCGCTTCCTCGACATGCTTATCGAAAGGTTCGCCCATGCGCTCGCAGACGAGTTTCACAAGATCGCGGATGCTGATGAAGCGATCTGTGCTGATGTGGTAAATATTTCCTGGGGTGGCCTTTTGCGCGATCTCCCAGGTAGCAGAGGCCACGTCATCAATGTGAATGAATGAACGGATCGAATGCCCGCCTCCATGAAGTTGGAGCTTCTTGCCGGTCAAAATCGCCATGACCATGCGCGGGATGACGCGATAGAGTTGCTGCCCGGGACCATAAACGTTCGCGGCACGTGTCCATACGACTGGGTAACCATAGTTTTCGAGGAAGTTCTTCAGGCTCATATCGCACGCGGCACGCGAGGTGGCATATGGCGTGCTGGGATTGTAATTGCGGCTCTCCTTGATGAGCCCATCCGTGCTGCCATAAACTTCGGGCGTGGAGATGTGAACGTATTTCTGCAGACTGTCGAGCTTCCGCAGGCGGTCATGGAGCATGATGGTGGAGACGGTGTTGGTCTGATACCAGTCCTCGGGCTTCAGCCAACTCTCCGCGACCATTCCTTGGGCGGCAAAATTGACGACATGGGTGGCTTCCATGTCACGCGCCACTTGAATAATGCCTTCGAGGTCTCGGCGCAGGTCGAGCGAGTGGAAGGTGAAATGCGACTGGCGCTCTTCATTGTCCCAGCGATGGGCGGCGAACGCGATGTCAGGCTCCCCGGAGCGGCTTACTCCAGCGACATGCACATCAGGCTGGGCGAGAAGGTAGCGGACAAAGCTGGAACCTGAAAAGGAGTTGCTGCCGATGACGAGGACTTTTTGAATCATGATTGAGAATGCAAAGTTGTGCCTTATTCGGGTGCTCTCTCCGTTTGCCAGGGTAAAGGCGGATGAACGACTCCTATTCGGTGGCCGAAATAGGTTTTCCTCATCGAGCCGGTGTCATGGACGTCAAATGAGATTTTGTCCTCAAGCAAGATCTGTGTTTTGGAGGGAGTGATGCCCACGATTGGGGTGACAAGGTAGCGTCCATAATTGAGAAAGTTGCCAGCTATCCTTCCCTCGGTGCAATAAACACCCACCGGATGTGCTTTACCCCACCACGGGTCTTCTAGTGAATTGAAATCTGGTGCATTACCCGAGCATAAAACTACGGTGCCCATCGAATCTTTAAGCCAGATGGCAGTGTATAACTGCAGGCCCTCTCGAAGGCAGCGATATGAAATTCGAATGATAACATCTTTGGCGATGTCCACATCCGCACAGGGGCAGTTCGCCCCGTCCTGGGTGATCTCGACCGACAGCAGTTGGACCAGTTCATTTCCAGGGATTTCTTCAGGGGGAGGTTTGAACAAGCCGCTTTGCTCTGCCCCAGATTGCAGGTAAAGCGGGACCACTTCTTCCACCTTGCCATCGGCAATAATGCCGCCCTTTTGAATCAGTATTGCGCGACTACAAAGACTGCTGATACTGGCCATGTTGTGGGAAACCACGAGCACCGAACGGCCCTGCTTTGCGACTTCCCCCATTCTGCCGAGGCATTTTTTCTGGAACTCCATGTCGCCAACAGCCAGCACTTCATCAACGATCAGTATGTCCGTTTTGAGATGGGCAGCGACGGAAAAGGCCAGGCGCACATACATACCGCTGGAATAGCGCTTCACCGGAGTGTCGATGAACTGGCCGCAGCCAGAGAAGTCGACGATTTCATCAAAGTGCTTTAAAATATCAGCTTTGCTCATTCCCAGAATCGCACCGTTCAGAAAGATATTTTCACGACCTGTAAGTTCGGGATGAAATCCCGTTCCAACTTCCAGCAAGCTCGCCAACCTCCCCCTCACCTTAATATTTCCAGTGGTGGGTGACGTCACGCGCGAAAGAATTTTTAGCAAGGTGCTTTTCCCCGCTCCGTTCCGACCAATGATCCCAAGCACTTCACCTTGACGAACTTCGAAGGAGACGTTCTCCAAGGCCAGCACCACATCCGTTGCCGTTGGGGATGATTTGGCCGATGTCACATAGTTGTCGCGAATTCGTTCATATGGATCTGGTCGGCCTCTTAATTTCTGCCACCAACGATTCAAATCACGCACAAGAACTCCAGTGCTTATTTCTCCAAGACGGTATTGCTTGGATAACTCTGAAACTTGAATGACAATATCGGACATCAGAACAGCAGTAGTGTCAAATAGTTGGAGGTGTGTGCATGGCTGCCAATTGGCGCATCAGCATGTGCCCGACGACGACCTGGAGATCCTCCACGATCTGCATGTCATGAACAGGAAAATGCACTGGGTGATCCGCCAATGCCATCGCGGCACCGCCATCAAAACCCAGCACCGCGACAGACTGAATCCCCTGGTTCCGTGCTTCTCTCAAAGCAGCGAGAATGTTGGGCGAATTGCCGCTCCCTGAGAGCACGATGAGCAGATCTCCAGGTTCACCGAGAACTCTTAATTGCTGTGAGAATGCAACTTCGTAGGACAAGTCATTTGCCAGACAGGACATAACTGCCACGTTGGCCGGCAGGGCATGAGTCCGCAAAGCATCACGGGTACCCTTGAAAAGAGCGGCGGTGAGATCATTGGCCCAGTGAATGGCATTCGCCGCACTTCCACCATTGCCACAAAGAAAGACCTGCCTGCGCTCCCTGCGCGCCAGCTCCAGAAGGTCAGCCAGCTTTGAAACACCCGACCAGTCAGCCATGCTTATCGCATGCGTCAATCTTGCGGCATAATCGGCAAAGAGAGTGGGGTGATTCATGATTTGGATGTGGGTAGATTGAGAAGGAACTTCATGAATTCGAGGTGATGAGGCGAGAAACCTTTGCCGCGATATGGCCACCGATCGCAAGGCTCGCAGTGGCAGCAGGACTGGGAGCATTCAACACATGGAGGGCATTAGCCCGCTCGATAAAATCGAAATCCTGAACCAGTTGGCCTTCAGCGTTCATGGCCTGCGCCCTGACACCGGCACCACCCGGAAGCAAATCGCTTTCCTGGATCGAAGGCACGAGTTTCTGAAGCGCTTTGCAGAAACGCTTTTTACTGAGGGAACAGGAAAATTCGTGAAGGCACATCCGCGGGTGAGTGGCCACAAATTTCCAAAGTCCGCTGAACCCCAGAGCTTCAAACATGTCCCTCAAATTTACATTCCACTTCTTGTATCCCTCACGGTCAAGGGCGAGCACTGCATTTGGCCCAGCCTCCACTCCTCCATGGATCAAGCGCGTGAAATGCACCCCTAGAAAAGGAAAAACTGGATCTGGAACGGGGTAAATAAGCTTGCGCAGCTTAACTCCAAGCTCAGCTTTCAGGCTGTAGTATTCTCCACGAAACGGGACAATTCTCGTGGTAGGCATTTCCCCGGCCATCCTTGCCACGCGGTCACTTTGAAGACCCGCGCAGTTGATGATAAAATCACACTCGTAGGAATCCGAGGACGAAGCAACATGCCATTTAGCGGAAGCAAAATGCATGGACTGCACACCTTTTGACAGGCGCAAGACGGTCCCCTGGCTCTCAAGCACACCTTTCATGGCCGCGACCACGGCGCGATAATCAACGATTCCTTCTTCCGGCACATGAATGGCCGCCAGTCCCTCTGCCATAGGCTCAATTTCCTTGAGTTCCCCCCGGCTAAGTTTACGAATCCCATTCAAGCCGTTTGCCACCCCCCGTTCAAACAAGCTGTCAAGCCTAGTGACCTCACGGGTGTCCGAGGCGACCACCACTTTTCCGCAAATATCGTGAGGAATGCGGTGCTCAACGCAAAAAGCGGTCATTGCACGAATGCCTTCGACCGCGAGCCGCGCCTTTAAAGAACCCGGCTTATAATAGAGTCCGGCATGAAGAACGCCGCTATTATGGGTGGATTGATGCTGGCCCGCGTCCCGTTCTTTTTCCCATACGGTGATTTCCAATTCTGGATGTATGTCCTTTAGCTTGATCGCAGTGGCCAAGCCGACGAGACCTGCTCCAATAATTCCAATTTTTTGCGTGGGCATTGATAAAATTGAGTCACTAGGATGACCGAGAACAAAACAATGTTTGCAGGCGCCTTGTGCGCCAAGAATGTCATCAAACAGTGTCCATAAAGGTCTTTTCCACCCGGTTAAAGATCACGATCCCAAGGAATAGAGTTAAGACCATAAAACCGGTTGCATAGGCTAGCAACCCCCAAGAAAAAGTGCCCGCCCCAAGGTAGAGCGAACGGAAGGCCTCGATAATTCCCGCCATGGGGTTCAATTCCAGCCAGAAGCGGTATTTCTCCGGCGCTACCGACAAGGGATAGACCACCGGTGTGGCATACATGCCCAACTGAACGCCAAAGGTGACGAGGAAGGCCAGATCCCGGTATTTGGTGGTCAGCGATGAGATGATGACACCCAGCCCTAGACCCAGCCCTCCGAGCATCAGAATTAGCAGTGGTGTTCCGAAAATAATGCCGAGCAGATTTGGATGGATATCGACTCCTTGCAGCAAAAACCAGCCGAGGGCAATCACGAGCGCTACGAACTGAATCGCAAACTGGATAAGTGTCGATACAACAATCGAGAGAGGGGTGATCAAACGCGGGAAATACACCTTGCCAAACAGATTGGCGTTGTCTTTAAAGGTGGTGGAGGTCTTGGTAAGGCAGGTCGCAAAGTAGTTCCACGGCGTGGTGCCGGCGAGGTAGAACAAAAAGGGTGGAGTACCTTCAGTGGAAAGCTTGGCCACTCCGTTGAAGATGATCGTAAAAGTCAGGGTGGTAAGCAGGGGCTGGATAAAGAACCAGATGGGGCCCAAGATGGTCTGCTTGTAAACAGCGACGAAATCCCGTCGCACAAACATCCACAGCAAGTCGCGGTAGCGCCATAGATCAACGAGGTGCAGTTCAAACCAACCTCTTTTGGACCCGATCACTAGATCCCAGTCTTGACGAGATTTGGACGGCGTTGAATTGGACTGCATACAAACGTATTGGCCTTGTTAGGCGTTTTTGAACAAGCTGCCGCCATTGGTCACAGCTCTCTGTGGCCTTGCAGTAGCATGAAAACTGAAAGCTGGGTCATCAAGATCCCAAGAAATTCGAACTATAAAAAACGGTAGGCCAGGCCGCTGTTTAAAATGAATATTAATTTTTCCTGTAGCGATTTCGCCTCCAACAACAACTGCCGGACTTCGACTGAATCAGGAGGCGATTCAGGGCGGGCACTATTTGCGTTACCTACCGGAGATGGCGCGGAGCGCACCATATCGTCGAGCATCACCCCAGCACTGGCCAGTTTGCTCAGAGCCATGGGAAGCAATCCTTCACGAATGACACGGGCAAAATTTCCTTCGATACGATAGTAGTCTCTTCTTCCCTCTTCAACCGGCACGCGTTGCACCAGTTTCCAAGCGGCGAGCCTCCGCAGCGTAATACTGGCGCTGGCCTTACTGATGCTAAGTCCAAGCGCAATTTCATCCAGACAGAGCGGGCTGGCGGCAAGAATAAGAAGCGCGTAACATCTCCCCACCTGTCGCCCCAGACCAAAACCGTGCGCCGTATGACCGGCGGCGAGGATGAAGCGCTTTTTTTGACGCAGCCAAGCTCGGCTAGTAGGGGAAGTTGGTGGCATGGAGGCAACTGGCATCGTTTAGAAAAAACTAAACGTTTATGAATGGGATTCCATTTGATGTCAATTGAGAAGATCACGGATCTTGCGGGAAGCGCTCTTTTGATTAGAGATGGCCATTTCAGGTCTGTCTTGGTGAGGGTATTTTGAACGACACCAATGCTGCTAAAATGGCTTCAAGTCATTGTTGCATTTGATTGGGTTGATTCGATGATCAACTTCTATTTTTTAGTTCAAATCTCCCATGTTAAAGTGTAATTTTATATATTCATTGTTCCTTTTCGCTTCACTCTGCCTGACCGGGTGCACGGGCAGTTCCCCCGTCACTCAAGGCATTGCTGACCACCCATGGACGCAAGGCCAAAGTACGCGTGAAGTGGGCCCTGGCTTTACCTTCCGCCCAGGCGACACGCTTGAGTTGTATGTGCTAGAAGACTCGACACTCGATGGCAAATACCCAGTTCGCCAGACCGGGGATGTCATCATCTCACGTCTCGGCCGGGTTGCGGCGGTCGGCAAGACGACCCGTGAAATTGAGAGCGATATCAAGGGGCGACTTCAGAAAACTCAACTGAAAGAAGCGACAGTCATCGTAGACACCTCCATGCTGTTTGGAGATGGTCTGGATGCATCAGGAAGGCACAAAGTGGCCGTTTACATGTATGGTCAGGTAGCCAAGCAGGGCCTCCAGGAAATACCCAGCATGCGCGGGCGTGGTGTCACCTGCTTGGATGCCATTGTGCATGCTGGTGGATTCGGCCCTTTTGCTAACAAAAAAAAGGTAACAATTGTGCGTAAAACCATCGATCAGGGCAATTACACCCTGCCCTTGGATTTGAATGCCGTAGAAGAGGGCCGCGCGCGTGACGAGGAGCTGCAATCTGGAGACATCATCAAGGTGCCAGCAAAGATCTTTGGCCTCTAATACGATGATGCTATGGCATAGAACTTAATTCGACCTACTCCCCGTGAACAAAAGTCTTCCCAAAGAAACGATTGCCGCCAGATGGCAGAAAATGGTATCTATCACCTTGGGTTTTATTCGGCACCTGCGGCTAATGTATCTACTGATGTTAATGGGTCTCGCTGCAGGTCTGGTGTTTTACGTATACACGCGTTCAGTTTATTACACGCGGGCGCTCATCAAAGTACATAACCTCGGCCTGCCAATTTCGTCCACCGAGGAATATGGCATTCAGACGAAGTACTTTAGTCAGTCGTTCCTCCACCGCTCAGTGCAGGAGCACACCGCTTCCATGATGGGGCTATCCGCCGGTTATACCAACTACGAGACCCTCACCAACAATTACATTGAGAAAATCCGTTTGCGTGAATTTGACGCAGGCACCACGGTTCTGGAAACGTGGTCCTATTACCCCGCTTTCGCCAAGGCTTGGCCCAAACTAATCGTGGAGGGCTACAACGATTATGTTAGGCAGGTGCGTGAAGGTCGCCGCGAACTACTCAACACGGTCTTTAAGGAGGAAGTGGAAAACCTTAAGAAGGTCAGTGAACAGCAGGTATCTAATGCGTTGGACTTCTCCGAAAGCCACAATGCCGTTGAATTGTTCATCGAAAAAAGAGAATTGGATAAGATTCCTGCCGACTTGCTGCGCATCCGTGAACATATCAAAACTAGGGCCACGGTCGAAAAAACGCTAGCTAACACCAATTTGAATGTCGAAGAACGCCTCTCCGTCTTGTCGCGCTTCGAGAAGGAGTATCCAGCCATTGGCAGTGTGCTGAATGATACCTCGGCTATGGCTCCGCCTACATTGGTTGGTCGTCCTTATCCAAGCGCCACCAACTCCGGGACACCACGTTCCACCGTGGTAGTTGTGCCCTCCTTGGTGGAGAAATCAAACAACTGGGAAAACTATTTGAAACAAGAGAGACAATTAATCTCCCAGAAAAATGAACTTTCCAGCAAGTTTCTTGATGGCCACCCACAAATGATGGCCTTAGATCGTGAAATGAAGTCTCTAAGCGCTCGTCTTGAGGGAGAATTGGGCGTGTTGCAGAACCGCTTCAGCCTCGAAACGGGGCAATTGCGTATTCAAGAAAAGGAACTGGAGGCCCAACTCCCAGAGTTTGCCCGTTTTCAGAAAGAGTTCGATTCATTCGAGAGAGAGCGCGACCTCCTCGTGGCCAGCCAGTTGCCCGCTCATGAGGGAGCTTTGGAATTACAGAAAAGGATCGGAGCGGCAGCTTACACCATGAATCAAGACCGATTTTCCGTGGAATATTTGTCCACAGTAGAAAGCAGGCTGGTGGATCCGATGTCACCTTCAAAGAAACAAGGATTGATAGCATCACTTGCCTTTGGTTTGTGCCTAGCAATTGGGGTGCCCCTACTGATCGAGCGTGTTAGGAGTTGGAGCTCGCGTGTGGATGAACTAGAGGAGGCGACAGGACTACCCGCTCTCGGCGTCGTGACAGATGATCCACTGCTGCAGGAGATCCGTATCTCCGATTCATACAAAGGAGAGTCGTTCCGAATTATGCGCTCAGGCATTTTGTTCAGCGCCAATGGGCAACGGAATACAAAAGTGATCCTAGTAACCAGTTCACGCCCCCGCGAAGGGAAGACGACCATTGCCATGCGACTAGCGATTGCCATGGCACAAGCGGGATCACGGATTGTTCTAGTGGACGCTGACATGCGGCGTGGACGCATTCATCGCAGCTTTGATATTGAGCGCAGCCCGGGGCTAAGCGATCATCTCACAGGACGAACCAACGCTGTCACCATTGACGAAATTCTACACTTCCCGCTTTCGACGCTTCCCAACCTAGCAGTAATCACCACAGGAGAAACCCGCAGTGATGCGCCTGAAATTCTGGAGACAGAAAGCACAAGTATCCTAATTGAAGAGCTTAAGGGCCGATTTGATCATGTGATCATCGATTCGCCTCCTGTGCTTGGCCTCTCTGATTGTTATCCTCTTTTGAGGCTCTCTGCGGGGGTTCTTTTTGTTGTCCGTGCCAATTACACCACGTATAGCGAAGCTTCCGCTTCCGTCCAAGCCCTAGCTGCTGGCGGAGGACAGTTCTTCGGCTTTGTTTTGAACCGAGTGGACCTAACCTCTCCAGACAACGTTTATTATTACTATCGCTACCAGCCCAAGTATTACAGCGCCCACCTTTATGGGCCGAATAAGGCGCGAATCTAGAAGATGCCCCCTTACGGAGTTGTTTTGGGAATTTAGGCATTTATTCGCCGCGAAGCTCCACCTTTGATCGTTTGACAACTTGGTGAGGGCTCCACTCTCTGATGCATGGCAACTGGCGAAGAAAACCTTGTGCTTCAGCGCGTCACAAAATGTACAAAATACGGAGGCGTCTCTCTTTTTCGCTTATCCTCGGCTTTGAACCGCTCTTAAGCCTTTAGACCGGTAAATTCCTCGTATGAAAACCCTTTAAGCCTCCCAACAGATGGCTGAGCTTTCCGAGCTGCAATATCCAACGCTGCAAGAGATCAAAATTACAGACCAAAGCGCTGGCTATACTTGGGAATCCAGAATTCAACCCGGTCGTGATTGATGCACGCATAGGCTTCAGCGACGATACGGCTCTGTGTGTAAATGCTGGCAGATGGGGCCGCCGCGAAGTAGCGGACGGGAACCAACCAATAATGTTTCCCTTCAATCTTCCTCTGGAAAGGATATCCGTATCTGTAAATCATGTTCGGACGAATGTCACCAAACTGACCGTTTCTGATACTCTTATCAATCAGCGGATAACGCGAGTCGATGTTCATCATGGGCTTGTTACCCGCCGGGGATGGCTCTGAAGCGGGCTCACTGGCCATTAAGTGGGCACAGACAGACAAAGATATAAGAGCGACCGTCAAAGAAGTATTCATAGCTCTACTGAATAAATTAGATAAAACAAAAAATCAACGGCTGTTTTTACTTTCATTTTTCTCAGCAATCCGCATGTGAAGTGCCGCCGCAAGGGGGCGGTGCTGGGAACGCCCGTCTGATTCAGGCCGCAGCCATTTCCCCTGCCAAAATTTGGAGTCGGCGAATACATAATCCAAACGCATCCAAGGCTGCCCTCCTGCAAGCGGGTTTCTCGTGTCACCTGGGAAGGTGAAACCAAATCCAGAACCGCATTCCTTGTGTAAGTCCACTCCCACATCGGCGAGGCATGCGTAACCAGCCCCTCTGGGCGGCGTGTTCAAGTCACCCGCCATGATCCATGGCAGGGTTTCCTCCTGCAACAGGCGGGCAAGTTTCTGTGACAGTTGTTTCCGCCACTGCCAGTAGGCATTGGCGTCGGCGGCCGCTCCACCCAGCCAACGAGCGACTTCGGGGACTAGGCTGCGCAGGCCCGTGTGTCCCAGGTAGCGTCGGGGGGATGGAAAGTGTATGCTGTAAAAGGCAATGGCATGCCCATTCCAGTCGATTTCCCAGCGCACTCCATACAGGACGTCAGATTGGTCGGCAGAAGGAAACCCGGCAGCCGTCAATCTGCTCTGCGACATGACAGGGTGCTGGCTGAGAAGCACAAACTCGCCTTCGTCCCGCACCTCTTGATAAACCCCATAAGCGGGGTGAGTGCGATAGTAACCCGGTTTGCCACGCGCATCTTGCAGGGCCACCAAGTCCGGGGAGATTGCCGCTAAGAACGGTTGCAGACTGTGCCCCTGAGCCTGCCCGCGATTGTAAGTCATCAGGATGAGTGTGTCCGACTTTTTTCCCTTTTCACGACCAACACCTGAGGGCTCCCAGCCAATGAAACAAAACCACCAGAACATCACGATAATCACCAATGGCAGCATGGCATACCCACGCGTCACCAGCGCCAAAGGAATCAAGCCAGCACAGGGAATCAGCCACAGAATCGGGGGGGCATAGTTGGCGACGGCCAGAAGAGTGACGCGCTCCGCCGAATACATGACGATAAGCATGCCCGAAATGCCAATAACCGCATAGGCCCAGCAGCAAAACCGGCAGGCTGGTTTCATCCAGCGCCAGACGGACTCCCAAAGTGCAAGGAGGCTCGCTGCCCGTGCGAGACGCTTGTCCGTAGGGAGGCTGCCGCACCCCCCAAGTCCCGTTTTCATAGAACATCCTTAGTCCCATTCAAATTTGCGCGAGCAAGCGCGGCTCCATACACGACGGCATTTAGCCAGACTTTGTATGGCTCAAACGGTCGCTGCAGCTCCCATTCGACCAATCTACGATAGGCCCCACCCAAAAGTAGACTCAGCCCAGGCAATGAAAACACAGGTGTCCAAAGGGTGGAAAAGCGCCCATACCCAAACGCCTCCGAGAGTTTGAAACTCTGCTCCAAGGCAGCAACGGTTTGGGAGGTAAAGGGCCATTCCCAAGCGTGATCTGACTGAAAAGGCCGATATAGCCTCCGTATGGTGTGTAAGAGAACATTGATCTCAACGGGGTCAGAAAAAACCAGCAAGGCCCCTGGCTTCATCAGCGAATGTAGGAGCGGGAAAAGAATGTGAGGATGCTGAAAGTGATGCAGCACCCCTTGAGCATAAACCAGATCAAACTTTTTCTCAGTCGTGAAGTCCAAAAGATCGCCCGCACGCAGCTCTGCTTTAGCCTCCAGCCCTTCGCTACACAGCTTACCCTTAAGCACCTGGAGGGCCGAGGGACTGAGATCAAGGCCGGTATAGTGAGAGCAGCGCCGCGCCAGCCAAAGGGAATGACGAGTGCCATTGAAGCACCCGATCTCCAGCACGTTGCCTTGGGAGGCATCCATCATGCAGTTGCGCACGCGATCCTCCAATTGTTCACGCATGCCATGCTCCTTGAGCAAATTCTTGCGGTGGCCACGCAGGGACGCCCAGATCCGAGTCATCCATCCGGCACGCGCATTGGCCACATAACCGTCCTTTGAATTTGCCAGCCTTTCCGCCTCCTGAATCGACTCATAGAATGCAGCTTGCTCGCTATTCACCGCTTTCATCTGTTGCAAGGAGTCATAAATAGGAGCGTCAGAAGAAAGCATTTCCATTGGCGCAATTTGTGCACATAAGTGGCCCTGACAATAGCAAACAGTCTAATACTGTTATTTTATAGCCTACTACTGAATACATTTCAATTGCCATGCGTTATTTCATCGAAAATCTTTTCAGCCTGCAGCCGCAAAACCTTATACCTGACGCAGTATGGATGGGTATTGGTCTCTATATCTTGGTCCTTCTTGCCTGCTTCCACAGCATCCTCTATTTTTCAAGCCTTCGTTTACTGGGAAAGGTACTTTGGGGAGTGGTAGCTATGATCCCCTTTCTTGGTCCTATAGCCTACGCAAGTTATCGCCTCAAGACATCAGAATCCTCCTTAAAAGAAATTTGGGCCTCACATGACAAAACTGTTGGCTAATTTAGCTTTAAACTTTTCGTTTTCGTAGTTTAACTCTTGTATCATAATGATACGGCAATCATTTCTTGTAATCACTATAGGGTTAGCGATCTCGCTAACCCAGTTAAATGCGCAGGATAACTTTGCCCGCGGGCCGCAAATCAATGACACCTTTGGTAACTTAGGCGGCGGTGGTGGCTTTGGACGCAGCAGTCCTATTACCGGTCCTAGGGGACCGAATTTCTTCAAGCTTCGGAACGGAGGCAATGCCAATTGGCTCCAGAGTTTGACTAGCGGTTCTGCTGTCTTTGACAATGGCACCGTCCTCGCCGGCATCGGTGCCGATGCAGGTTTTGGAACCTTGGGAGTAGGCCTTTTCAAACGGCTTCAGGCCGGATTCCAAACCAGTCCAGGCATGAGAGAAGGTTTTAAGGTTGGCTTGGGTCCGCTGACGTTGAGTGATTTCCAAGTCGGATCCGGCACTTTTTACACCGACTACAGCACCCCCCAAGGTATTGGGGATGCGAGCGGTTGGAGTTCCGTCATCACGTTGAATGCTGTCGCCAACATGAATTTTGGCCCGATCAGCTTTGGTTCGCAAATCGGCGGCTATTATCTTCCGTTCATTGACAAATGGGGTTATGGAACTCCATCCGCTCTGCTCGCGTTTGGAAGCCAGTTCGGCCAGTTCCAACCAGCTGGATCAATGATGCTCGGGATTAAAGGCAGTTTGGCCGGTTGGAACTGGATCGCCTACGACGCCTTAAATGCCTTTTATGCATCGACCAACATCAGCGACTATATTTTCGACGGGCCGGGCAACACCAATACCTTCGGAACTTTGTCGGCCTCGGGTCCGGGCGCTACGGCGGTCGACCAAGTGGGTAGATATCAGTTTGGATCAGGAGCACTCATGGACAGGCCTGCCAACGGAACTTCACGATTTCAGGTACCACGCTTCGCCAATAATGGCGGCAGCTTTTTGAGTCAGGATCGCTCATTTTTCACTAATTCGATTGGGGTGATTGCGGCTCGAATATTTGGTACAAGAGTGAGAAATTTTTACTGGCTTCAGCGCAATGATAATTGGGCCACCACTAAGTTCATCTCCCGTGGAAACTTCATTCAAGGAGGCACTTATGCGGACTATCAATCGGGAAACCCATACATCAATCCTTACATTGGCTATGAATTTGGGACGAATAGTGAATTCGCGAGTATCCATCATGTAATGAATGCGGGCAGCTACGGCTACCTCTCCCCTAATACGACTTATTTTGCAAACCTTGGCTGGGTCTGGGGAAGTGGGAACCAATCCGTAAATAGCATCAGCACCGCACTCTATGAATTGGTAATCTCCCAATCACTCAACAGCCGATTGAGCCATTACGTTGGAGGAGGACGCTCCATTACTGATCCAATTTTAGGTGAACGATACATCGCTGATTATCTCTCGTACGGAATTAACTTTCAGTTAAGTTCGCGTTCAATTCTCCAAGCAGTCGCTGGCATCAGTAATACTTACGGAGGCCTGACTCAATCAGGTGATGCAACCAGAACTTGGCAAGGAATACGTCTTCGAACTACTCTGGGGCAATCCAATGTCTCGATTTCTGCCATCCATGAGAATTATGACTTTAAGGGTGGCGGATCCCAGCAAATCGATCAATGGATCTATAAGGTCTTGTATGGATTGCCTATTGGAGGATTCCAAACAACCGCCTACACCGGTTACCAGTTCATCGACCGCCGAGCAAGTGGGGGAATCGGCACCCTCCAAGAGCACCTTTTCCTGCTGTATCTATCCCACCGTTTCTAACGAAATCCCATCAAGATACCGAGTTGATTAGAGAGAGGAAAGCTGCTGAAGCAGTAACTTGCATGCATGCTCGATTTCGGGCCTGAGTTTAAAACCAACTGGTGAGTTGCATCTCTGTTGGTTTGGCACCAGGAGCGCCTTGGTCGAAAGCTCCATTCCTAGATGCTCATTGAAAGCCACAAGGCATTGATGAGGGGATGCAACCAAGTTCTCGTATGCTACAACAAGAAGGTTCGTCCGCTTCAGGTGTTGGAAAAGAAGGGAATTGCGAGCGTACCAAAAAACGGCGTATAGATCAGGTGAGCTTGTGCCGAAAAGGCGGACACGAAAACCAACCTGAACTAGGAACCGTGTCCCATGAACCGAAGGATAGAACCTACTGAGAACCGAGTGCGCCCTGCGCAGCATGACGCCGCCTTCAGAGAACAGGCGGTCAGCCT
>CANIBP010000056.1 GCA_947466075.1 Verrucomicrobiaceae bacterium | reverse complement strand
GTGTGGACAGCTCAACTCCTGGTCTTTGACGACCAGATGGAACTCAATTCGTCCTTCGACATACTTCGTACTGCGATACTCATAACCCTCGCGCACGCCGAACGCATGATATAGCAAACTCTGGCTCATCCAGACCTATTGCCCCCCCCCTCTCCGCACTAACTTCCCGGATGAACCTTTCTTCTTCGGCATTGAGGACCTTACCTAATATGGCCAAAATCAAAACAGCTCGCTGATGGTTGTGCCTTCCGTCAAGGCCACGGGGCGTCCGTCCGAGGATCGGTATTCGATCTCGCGGTAGTCATAGCCGAGTGCCGAGTAGATGCTGGCGTGGATGTCTGCGGGCGAGATGGGACGGTCTTTGGGATAAGCACCGGTGGTATCGCTACTGCCGATAACTTGCCCACCGCGCACGCCGCCGCCAGCGAGCAGCACGCTGTAGCAGCCGGGCCAGTGATCGCGACCCGCGTCGGTGTTGATTTTTGGTGTGCGGCCAAATTCACCCATCCAGACGACAAGCGTGCTATCCAATAAGCCACGCTCTTCGAGATCGTCGAGCAGCGCGGCGTAGGCCTGCTCCATGGGTGGCACGAGGCGGTTCCTGAGCCCATTGAAGTTGTCCTTGTGTGTGTCCCAGGTGATCGACGGTCCATTCACGGTGGTGACGAAACGTGTGCCGGATTCGATCAAGCGCCGCGCCAGCAGGTGCGACTGGCCCCAACTGTGCCGCCCATAGCGTTCGCGCACTTTGTCGGGCTCTTTGGTAAGATCGAAGGCATCCGCCGCTTTGCCGGATTTCAGCATTGCGGTGGCTTGTTCGTTGAAAATGTCCATCTGCGCCACCTGAGCTGACGCAATAGTCCGTGAGGCCGCACTCATGTGATTGAGAAGAGCGAGGCGCTCTTGAAAGCGCCCTAGTGTCAGGCTGGCATCGAGGCCCATGTTCTTCACGCGAAAGGTGGCGGCATTCGGGTCATCATCCAGCACGAAGGGATCGTAGCGTGTGCCGAGACAGCCACCAAACTGCCCTGGGGTGAGATATACCTTGCTGTCGCAATGCGGGAATGGCGTGATGACATACGGCGGGACGCCTTTGGAAAAACCATCCCGCTGCGCTAGCCAGCCGCAGAGCGTGCCGACGCCGGGAAGATCGGTCGGACTGGGTGTGATAAGCGTACTATCTACACGATACGGCCTGCCCGTTGTAGCCCAGTGCATACCACCATTGTGGCTGCTGTGCCCGTGGTGCACGGAGCGGATCAGCGCCAGCTTGTCCATGCGCTTCGCCATCTGCGGCAGCAGCTCGGTGATGTGGATACCCGGCACGTTCGTTTTGATCGTCTTGAATTCACCGCGAATCTCCGACGGTGCGTCCGGTTTGGGATCCCACAGGTCGATGTGGCTCGGTGCACCGCCGTTGAAGATCAAAATGACCGATTTGGCCTTGCCGAGGCCGATTGGCGGTTTCGCCAGGGGTGACGCGAACGCGTTGAGATGATTCAATCCAAAGCTCAGCATTCCCATGCCGCCCGTATGAAGAACACTGCGTCGCGAAATGCGAATCTGTGGGATTGATGTGCTCACAACGAGAACAACCTACGAGTGGAAGCGATGGTTCTTGCTCAAGTCCGCCAGTTCTGCGGTCTGCGTTATAGTTTACTCATCATGACTGCGGCTCGAGTTCGCGCGACACACTCTCGGTGAGTCAATGATGCAGCGGCATGCTTTGCTATATGAGTGCCTGCTCAGTCGTATGGCTCATCATGGACCGCCGCGATTTCATCAAGACCACCAGTGCCGCCGCTGCTGTAGGACGAACGTTCTTGTCCGCTGCTCCAGCTATTTCACGGCAGCCGGATCTCATCAAATCCGAAAACGCTAAGCCCGGTGCGAGTTTCCAACTTACGCGTATGAAGCCGGATGACGCGAAGTCCTACCGCACCTCGATCATCGAAGGCTACTGCTCGCGGCAGTCGGTCAAAGCCGGTGAGAAGCTCGATATCTTCGTTAGCACCAAGCCCACCTCCAAATTCACCATCGACATCTTTCGAATGGGTTACTACAACAGCGTGGGCTCGCGTATGATGACCACACTCGGCCCCTTTGACGGCAAAACGCAGCCTGTGCCCGAGATGGGCGAGAATCGCCTTCGCGAATGCCAGTGGGAAGCCTCCACCACGCTTACGATTCCTGCCGAATGGCCCAGTGGTGTCTATCTCGGCCGCCTCACCACGGTGCATGAGGCCGCGGACAAACCGTATTGGCAGAGCTACATCATCTTCATTGTCAAAGACGACCGTCCTGCCGACATCCTGTTCCAGTGCAGCGACAACACTTGGCAGGCCTACAACCGCTGGCCGGTCAATGAATCGCTCTACACCGATCCACGTGCTGCGCATGCGCCGGGTGTCAGTTGCAGTTTTGACCGGCCTTACGGCAAATACGTCCAGATCTTCGACAATCCGCAGAGCATGGGCAGTGGCGAGTTCCTGCTGTGGGAGTTTCCGCTTTGTTACTGGCTCGAAAAGGAAGGCTACGACGTGACCTACTGCTCCAACTTTGATAATCTCGATCCTGCCAACCTCGATCGTGTCAAAACGATGATCAGCGTCGGTCACGATGAGTATTGGGATATGCGTCAGTATCAAAACGTGCAGAAGGCCATCGCCGACGGCCTCAGCGTGCTCTGGCTCTCGGCCAACGACGTGTACATGGTCACGCCCTTCACCCCGGACGCCAAAGGCGATGCCAACCGCCGTCTCACCCGCGAGACATGCTATGGTGAATTCCGCGAAGAGGAAAAAGAGGCCTACTCAAAGGTCCTCGGCCCGTTTGAAAACCCCGGACCCGACGAGCGCGACATCATCGGCGCACGCACAATCGTTCCCTTCAACGGCGGCGGCGATTGGACCTGTGTGAAGCCCGACCACTGGCTCTTCGAAGGCACCGGCATGAAAAAAGGCGATAGTATACCTGGCCTCGTCGGTTGGGAATTCCACGGCGATCCTGACACTGCTCGAGCAGGCCTCGAAGTCATCGCCGAAGGCAACGTCTGGGCCGGCGGCACTCGCCTCGGAAAATACGCCGCCACCGTTTTCGAAGGCCCGAAGAAGAACATCGTCTTCAACGCCACCACCATCTTCTGGAGCCAGGGCCTCAGCGATCCTCCCGGCCACATGATTCCCTGGAGCCACTATTCCCGTCCTCATGGCCCAGATGAACGCGTGCAGCGCATCACGAAGAACGCTCTAAGGCGGGCGATTGGCTAAGACTCACTCAAACACGATCAAACTTCGTGCCACTTCACCGCGTTGGAGCGCATCGTAGGCTTCGTTGATGCCTGCCAACGGATAACGCTTCGTGATAAGTTCATCGAGCATGAGGCGGCCATGTTGGTGCATGCCGATGAGCAGCAATAGGTCGGTGCGCGGCTGGGTACTGCCGTAGAGGCTGCCGCGCAGAGTTTTCTCAGCATAGACGAGCTGGTTCACATTGATGGCTGCACGATCCGCCGCGCTGGTGATGCCTACCATCACGCACATGCCGCCCTTTTTTGTCGCATCAAAGGCCTGTTCGACGGTTTTGCCGGACCCATAGGCTTCAAAGGCATAATCCACGCCCTTGCCATCAGTGAGGTCTTTGATTGCCTGCACGGGATCACCGGCATTCGCATCTACATAGTCCGTGGCACCGAACTGGCGTGCATCGGCTTCTTTGCGAGGGAATTTATCCACCGCGATGATCTGCCGCGCTCCGGCCATGCGAGCACCTTGAACGATGTTCAAACCAATGCCACCGCAGCCAATGACCGCCACGGTGCTGTTCGGCTGCACTTTTGCGGCACGTTCCACGGCACCGACGCCGGTGATGACGCCGCAGCCAATGAGCGCGGCTTTTTCAAACGAGAACTCATTGGGAATCTTCACCACCGAGGCCTCGGGCATCGTCGAGAGCGAGGAGAAGGCCGAAACACCTGCGTAATGACGTATGCTGTCGCCCGCCGCGTTTTGGAAGCGAGTCGTGCCATCAGGCATTAGGCCGGTGAAACGCATCGCGGTGCCCATGTCGCACAGCGCGGGACGTCCGCTGCTGCAATACTCGCATTTCCCACATGAACCACGCCAGACGAGGATCACATGATCGCCGATTTCGACTGAGTTCACGCCTTCGCCAACTGCCTCGATCACGCCACTGCCTTCGTGGCCGAGAATGATCGGCATGGGCATCGAAAGATCACCCTTCATCACATGCAGGTCACTGTGGCACACGCCTGCGGCCTTCATCCGCACCGTGACCTCGCCCTTCTGTGGCGGCAATACGCGCACCTGCTCGATGCTCAGGGGTTTCTTCGCTTCATACAAAACGGCGGCAGCAGCGAGTGTGGACATGGGAAGAATGAGAGAGAGTCACGAAGCTTGGGCAAGTCATTCGTCACTGGTGTGACCCCGAAAGGCTCATTTTCGGTACTCGTTGAACTTCACCCGCAGCTTGGTCTCAAGCTCGGTGAGTTGCCATTTCTCCTTCGAGTTGATTAAGGCAAGTGACATGCCCTTTTTTCCAGCACGAGCGGTTCTGCCGCTGCGATGCGTGTAGTATTCTCGTTGGTCGGGAAGCTGGTGATGGATCACGAACGTCAGTCCTTCGACATCAATGCCTCGTGCAGCGACATCTGTGGCCACCACGAACTGAACGCGCTGTTTCTTGAAGGCCCGCATCACTTTGTCGCGCTCTTTTTGCATGAGGTCGCCTTGGAGAACGGCAACAGGCAGGCCGAGTTCGGTCAATTCCTGACAAAGTTCGTTCGCTCCAGCTTTGGTGCGGCAGAAGATCAGCCCTCGGCCCTCTTTCTGTCGCTTGAGGAAGTTGGCGATGAACTCGGTCTTGTCCTCGCGCTTGCAGATTGCAAAGCGGTGGTCGATGTCACGATTAACTACATTCGACTGGTCAATCTGGATCGAGTGCGCGTCGGGGGACATGCAGCCTTTGATGAGAACCTGGATCGCTTCCGGGAAAGTCGCGGAGAAGAGCCATGTGCTGCGCCGCATGGCCGCCAGTTTGAGGATTTCGGTGAGCTGTTTCTTGAAGCCCATGCTGAGCATTTCGTCCGCCTCATCCAACACCACATAGCGCACGAATTCGAGCGTGAGTGCGTCACGCTCGATCAAATCAAGTAGTCTGCCCGGCGTGGCAACGACGATGTGCGTCGGACGACGCAGCGCTTCCGTCTGGCGGTCGATGTTGTCACCGCCGCTGACGACCTCTATGAAGATCTTTTCTGTGTATTTGGTGAAGCGAAAGAGTTGCTTGCCGATCTGCTTCGCCAATTCACGTGTGGGGGCGAGTACGAGTCCCTGGATGTCCCGGTGCTTGGGATTCATCTTTGTCAGTAGTGGCAGGCCAAAGGCGGCGGTTTTGCCGGTGCCGGTCTGGGCCTGAGCAATCAGATCGCTCCCATCTTTCAGCAGGAACGGGATGACTTTCTTCTGCACCTCAGTCGGTGTGTTGATGCCCAGTTCCTGCAGGCCACGGATCATGTCCTCTGGGACTCCGAGTTCGTTGAATGGGTGTGACATCCCATGCCATCCATCACGATAAGGCGAATTACCAGCAGAATGGCGATGAAGATGGCTGTTTGGATCGTTAATGCGTTGTCATTTCTCATGAACTCAGTCAACTCTCGCTCCGTCTACGCCATCAGCACTCCCGGCGGCCGCAACAAGCGCACCGTAGGAATCCGTCCCGATGCTCCGCTCTAACCCAAAACGCTCAAAGAAATGAGTTCGACGGATTTGGAGTAGTGACCGAGCAAACAAATCAACATGTTCTCCCACCTCGCGCTCTTCACCACCTTGCTGCTGGCTCCGCTGGCCGCACTACGCGCCGCTGATGGCGATTCGTCGGGGGCCAATCTCGCACTGCAACCCGCACACATCGTCGTCGCGCCGTGGCCGCAGCATATTCCGCCCACGAAGCGGCAGGGCGTGGCAGGCATCGAGCGCACGGCGAAGGGGCGTCTGTGGGTGGTCTATGGTCGCGATGTGGAGAGCACGCGCAATTTCCAGGTGCTCCAGTGCAGCGACGATGACGGCAAGACGTGGTCGGAGGTAAAGCTCATGATCCTGCCGCGTGCGGGTACGCGTGCGATGTCGGCGAACGTGTGGACCGATCCGCTCGGGCGGCTGTGGGTGTTCTGGGGGCAGAGCGCGGATATGCAGGATGGGCGCTTCGGCGTGTGGGCCATCGTGACTGATGAACCGGATGCCACCGAGCCAAAGTGGTCCGTGCCACGTCACATCGGCGACGGCATCATGCTCAACAAACCCACTGTGCTCGACAATGGCGACTGGCTGCTCACCTCATCGGTGTGGAAGGCTAACAACAGCATCAAAGTGTATGCCAGCACGGACAAGGGCGAAACCTTCACGCTCCGAGGCACTGCGAACATCGAAGCCGCAGCTTCACGCGGCCCAGACGAACCGATGATCGTCGAGCGCAAGGACGGTTCGCTGTGGATGATGGTGCGCTGTCATGGACTGGCGGAGACGCTATCGAAAGACCAAGGCAAGACGTGGACACCGGTGCAACACCTCCCGATGCAGCATCCCACCTCGCGCTTCTTCCTTCGGCGGCTGCACTCGGGTGCGCTGCTGCTGGTGAAGCACGGCGGAGTGAATGAGAAGGTGAAACGCGAAAAACTCATGACCTTCGTCTCCGACGACGACGGCAAAACGTGGCAAGGCGGACTCATGATCGACGAGCGCGACGACGTGACCTATCCCGACGGCGTGCAGGCGACCGACGGCACGATCTACCTCGTCTATGACTACCACCGCACACCCGAAGGCATCATCCACATGGCCACCTTCCGCGAAGAAGACGTCCGTGCCGCGAAGCAAGTCACTGACAAATTGCGCCTGCGCGAATTGATCAGCCGCCTGCCGGAAACCAAACCATGAAATGAATGACGCACTCGTTCTTCTTCGCCAGCCTGTATCTCGCGCAGTTGCGCGAGCGACTGGGCGATGCGGCGGTGAAGAATATCGAGTATTAAAACCCTTCACAAATCTCTGCCAGACACTCTCACGATCCCCGTTCCTTCAAAGTATGAACCCACATTTCATCCCGATGAGACTCTGCATCGCTGTTGGCCTGGTCGTCAGCACCGCGCCACTCCTTGCCGCTGATTTCACATCTACTGTCCGCAGGTTCCTCGATCACAACTGCGCGGAGTGTCACGACGCGGATGTGCAAAAGGGCGGTCTGCGGGTGGATCAGCTATCGCTCGCGAAACCCGACCGCGACCAGTTCAACCAGCTCGTGCATCTCTTTGATCGTGTGCAGTCGGGTGAGATGCCGCCTAAGAAGGCGGATCAACCATCGCCAGCGACGCGCTCCGAGTTCCTCAAAGAACTTCACGTGAGTTTGATCAACGCTGAACGACTGGTGGCATCGGATGATTCTGGCCGCAGTTCGGTGCGTCGCATGAACCGCACGGAGTATGAAAGCTCCCTGCGGGATCTGCTCGCTCTGCCGCTCCTGCGTGTGAAGGAGATGCTGCCGGAGGATGGACAACAGTTTGGCTTCGACAAGGTCGGCGAAGGCCTGGACATTTCGCACATTCAGTTGGCGAAGTATCTGCAAACAGCGGACATCGCGGTGAATCAGGCGAATGCAAAGGTGGCGGTGCCTCCGCCCTGGAAAGTCTGGCGTGAGTCTGCTACCATGCAGAACACGGCTCTGGGTGCAGTGGTTCAGAAATGCGGTGTGCCAATCAATGGACGTGGCATTGCTCCAGGTCTCGACATGTATGTCGCTGGCAATCCCGAGACGGATTACGGCAACTCGTTTCGAGCCGCCACCTTCAAGGGTAGTGGAGAATCGTTTGTCGTACTCACAAGCGTCATCGGTGCTCATCAGCCCGAGGGCATTCAGATTGACCGGTTTAATCCACCAATTAGCGGCTGGTATCGTGTGCGCTTCTCGATCTGGAGTCTCCATTGGAATCGTGATAAAGTGGAGCCAGCCAAGCGCGGCATGGTCAAAGTCTATCGCTCGCTCGGGAAGCCTTACTTCAAGGACGAGCGCGGACGCTGGCAGGCTACACCACTGCCGCAAGATCAGCTTGCGCGCAGTTGGATGGAGAACGTCGAGTTTTATGGCGAGAGTGAAGCCACGCACGTGGTGCGCGCATCCCTGAAGGGGCAGCCCATTGGTTACTTCGATGCGCCTTCGATGAAGCCGACGAAGCATGAGATCAAAATCTGGCTCAATCCTGGCGAACGCATTTCGTTTCATGCGATGACGCTGCCCGCAGGTTCCGTGGTCACGGGGTCGGTCGAAGGACGCGGTGTGCTTGATTACGAGGGGCCAGGCATCGCATACGACTGGTTCGAAGTGGAGGGGCCTCTCATTGATCAGTGGCCGCCGGAGAGCAAGTGGCGCATGTTCGGCGAGCCAGTAAAGGAGCGCGCGGATCATCGCAAGCTATTGTGCGACTTCGCCACTCGCGCATTTCGTCATCCAGTCCATGAAGCCGAACTCACGTCAGTCATCGCCATCGTTGATGAACAGATCAAACGCGGCGTGAGCTGGGAACAGGCGATGCTCGCTGGCTGCAAGGCGATCCTCTGCGCTCCGGACTTCCTCATCATCGGGTTGGAGTCCGGCGCGCCAAAGCCATCAGCGAAAGAGCCTGTGCGACTCGGTGACTACGCGCTCGCTTCGCGCCTGTCGTTCTTCCTCTGGAACTCGGTGCCGGATGCGGAGTTGCTGGAGTTGGCCGGCAATGGGGAGCTTTCACAGCCGAAAACACTCCGCTCACAAGTCGAGCGCATGATGGCAGATGCACGCTCCGAGCGGTTCGTGGAGCACTTCCTCGATGAATGGCTGGAGTTGAAAAAGATCGACTTCACCACGCCTGACCCGAACCTTTACCCCGAGTATGATCCGTGGCTCCATGACTCCATGCTTGCGGAGACGCGGGCTACGTTCCAGCGCATGCTAACGGGAAATCTAGGTGTGCGTGAACTAATCGCCTCTGACACTGTCGTTATCAATCAACGACTCGCCGAGCTGTATGGCATTCATAATGTGATCGGCGCAAACCTTCGCGAGATCAAAGTTCCGCCAGGGAATCCACGCGGAGGTTTTCTGACACAGGCAGCCGTGTTGAAGGTCACCGCCAATGGCACCGTGACGTCACCGACGCTGCGTGGGGTCTGGATTGCCGAGCGGTTGCTGGGCATCCCGCGCCAGCCGCCCCCGCCCAACATCCCCGCCATTGAACCTGATTCTACTGGAGCTGTAACGATCCGCCAGATCATCGAGAAACACCGCGCCGATGCTTCTTGCGCTTCGTGTCACGCGAAGATGGACCCGCCTGGACTCGCGCTAGAGAGCTTCGATGTCATCGGCGGCTGGCGTGATCACTACCGACTCAGTGGGCAACCGAAGAAGGTGCGTCAGGGCAAAGTGATGGTCGATGAGCCGACCATCGAAGTCATCAACAGTGCCGCCCACCGCCCGCGCGTGAAGATGCGGACCGGTGGTGAAGTGGACGCTTCCGGTGAACTCGCCGATGGGAGGAAGTTTGCTGACATCAGCGAACTGCGCACGCTGCTGCTTGCCGACGAAGATGCACTGGCCCGCAACCTCGTGCGTCAGCTTTTGATCTATTCCACTGGCGCAGGCATTCGCTTCGCAGATCGGGAGGCGATTGAAGCCATCATCGCACGCAGCAAATCTTCCCATCACGGGCTGCGCTCCATCATTCAAGAGGTGGTCGCGAGTGAACTTTTCCAAATCAAGTAATCATGACACACATTGCCCGCACTCCACTTTCTCGGCGTAGCATCCTCCGCAGTGCCGGAGCCTTTCTCGCTCTTCCCATGCTCGATGCGATGCAGCCCGTGTTTGGCAGGCAGAAGCTCGCGACTCCGCGCAGACTCTTCGCCATCTGCACCAACCTCGGCATCCTCGACCGCCATCTCTATCCCGCGCAGATTGGTCGCGATTACGAGATGACGACCTATCTCGAAACGCTGAAGGACTTCCGCGAGCAGTTCACGCTCGTCTCCGGCACGTCGCATCTGGAGGTCGCTGGTGGACACTCGGCCGAGTTCACCTTCCTCACTGCCGCGCCGCATCCAGGCACCGCATCGTTTCGCAACAGCGTGTCGCTGGATCAATTCGCAGCCGAGCGGATCGGACACGAGACGCGTGTTGCCGCGCTGCCGTTGGGCGTGGCCAAGAGCGGTAATCAATCCCTCTCCGTCACACCGAACGGCGTGATGCTGCCCGCCGAACGCAGCCCGTCACAAGTCTTCCGCACACTCTTCGTAGAGGGGGATGCCACATCGGTTGAGAAGCAAATTGAAGATCTGCGCACTGGGCGCAGCATCCTGGACTCGATGGCCGAGCGATCCGCCGCTTTGCAGAAGCAACTCGGCGGCGCTGACCGTGATCGCATGGATCAATACTTCACTGCTGTGCGCGAAGTGGAGCGCCGCTTACTCATTGCCGAGGAATGGGAGCGCAAACCAAAGCCCAAGGTCTCTGTGCCCGCGCCCAAGGACGGCGAATACTTGATGGAGCAGCTCACCTCCATGTATGACCTCGCACATCTCGCTCTCTCCACCGACAGCACGCGACTCATCACGCTGATGATCCGGCTCGACGGCTTCAGCGGGAACACACCAGGCGTGACCTATGAGAGCCACAACCTCTCGCATCACACCAATCGCCCCGAAGCTCTGACGCAACTCAAGAACCTCGAACTCGCCGAGTTCCGCCAGCTCGCCGCCTTCCTCACCAAGCTCAAAGCAACTCAGGAAGGAAAGTGGACCTTGCTCGATCAAACGCAGGTGCTCTACGGCAGCAGCCTCGGCAACGCCAACAGCCACGATAACAAAAACCTGCCGATTATCCTCGCCGGTGGCGGCTTTAAGCATGGCCAGCATCTCGCATTCAACAAACAACACATCGAGACCATCACCGCACCCGCCGGAGTGAAGAGCCCCCCCGCAGCGAAAAGCAACGACCAGGGAAACCTGTGCAATCTTTATGTCTCCATGCTGCAACGCCTTGGCATCGAGACGGACAAGTTCGCATCATCCACAAGCACCCTGAAGGGGCTGGAGATGGCGGGATAGCCCATTGCCGAACGCTGCCATGAGATCATTTCTCAGGCTCCTCGTTGCCCTTAGCCTCCTCTTCGAATCCTTCTCCGGCGCGGCAGCAACTCCGCCTTTGCAAAGAGCCGACTTCATTGCGAAGCCGGAAATCTTCATCCATCACACGCCGGAGCGCAGCTTCATCGGGCCGGGGATGTTGGTGCTGGAGAATGGCGACATCCTCATGGCCGCTCCGTGGGGGCGGCCGCCGACAAACTTTAAGCAGATCGCCGCGAAGTTCCCCGTGGCGATGCTCTATCGCAGCACGGATGGCGGCCGGACTTGGAAGGAGCAGGGCCGGATGAAAATGGAATGGCCTCTCCCGGGGATGATCAGCGACGGCGGCGTGAGTTTCCTGCGCTTGAAGGATGGACGGCTCGCGGCGCTGATGCACCGGCATGTGAAGGAACTGCATGGTGGTGGACTGCCCGCAATTTCGTTCTCCAGTGACGATGGCGCGACGTGGACCGCGGCGCGGCTCGTCGGTGAGCCCGAAGGTGTATGGTATGTGATGAACGACCGGCTGATCCAACTCGGCAGCGGACGATTGCTGGTGCCGGTGGCGCACATGCCGAAAGGCGCAGGCACCTATGAAGGCGACAAGAACATCGGCCTTTGCTTTTTCAGCGATGACGGCGGCGGGACGTGGAAGCGCTCGCGCGTGCCTGCGAAGCTCGATGACGCACGCGGCATGGCGGAGCCGTGTGTCGCCGGGGTTGGCGATCGTGTGCTGATGCTGGCGCGCACGGGAAGCGGGCATCATTTTTCATCGTGGTCCGATGATGGCGGCGACACCTGGTCGAAGCCCGAGGCGACGCCGCTCAAATCCGCGTGTTCGTCGCTGACGTTGAAGACGCTGCCCGATGGCCGGCTGATCGTCTTCTACAATCACGCCACACTGATCAAAGCCGGCGCGTTCTTCCCGCGCACGCCGCTATGCTATGCAGTGTCGGGCGATGGCGGCAAGACGTGGGGCTCGCCGGTCATCGTGGACGACGAGGGCGTGGCCAACAAAGACCGGCAGAACATTTACCCGTCCGTGTGTTTCACGAAGGAAGGCATGGTCGTGATGTGGTCGTCGCATGGTGCCGATCCGAAAGGCAGCTTCGCCGGACAATACGATGCGAAGATCGGCGGCGGCAAACGGGCCATCCTCGCGATACCGACGAAGGACTCGCCGAAGAAAACAGCCAAGCCCGACCTCGAACCCGTGCGGATGGCCGCGAGCGCAACGCCAGCGGACGTGGATGGCAAGTCTTACGACCTTGTCGTTTTCGGAGCGACCTCCGGCGGGATTGCGTGTGCAGTGCGTGCCGCTCGGGAAGGCTGCAGCGTTCTGCTCGTGCAGCACAATCAGCACATCGGCGGCATGATGGTGAACGGACTTGGTCAGTGGGATGCCTTGTATGGCGGTCATCGCGCGCCGCTGTTTTCGGAGCTTCTGGGCAACATCGAAAGGGACTATCGCGACACTTTCGGCGAAGACTCGGAGACCTTCAAAACGATGCGATTCACGCAAAGTCACTATCCAATGGGCTGGGCCGAGCCACATGTGGCCGAGCGCGAACTCAACCGGCTCGTCGCGGGTGAAAAGCGCATCACGCTGCTGCTCTCGCATTACCCGAGCGCCGTGGAGCGCGATGGCGCGATGCTGCGGAGCGTGACCTTGCGCGAGTTTGGCGGCGCGAAGACGATTCGGGTGAAAGGCGCGATGTTCGCCGATGGAAGTTACGAGGGCGATCTGCTCGCGCTCGCGAAGGTGCCTCACCGTGTCGGACGCGAGGCGCGCGACGAGTATCAGGAGCCGCACGCGGGCAAGATTTTCACCAACATCGCTCCGGGGCCGGCTCCGCGCGATGCCGCGGAAGGGCGGCTAAACATTCGGCCTTACAGTTCGAAGCAGGGCACGATCGATCCCACGAGCACCTTCTCAGCCGACGGAGCCGTGCAGGCCTACAACTACCGCTTCAGCGTCACGAGCGATCCTGCGAACCGTCTGCCCTTCCCCAAGCCCGCGAATTACAACCGCGACGAGTATGTGAACTACGAACGCAAATACATCGCCTCCAGCAACGGCCCGAATCACAAGTCGCACGTCAACAGCCCGGTGCTGCCAGGCGAAAACCACGGCTATCCCGAGGGAGATTGGGCCGCGCGCGAGAAGATCATCAAGCGCCATCTCGACTTCGGCCTTGGTCTCATGTGGTTCCTGCAAAACGATGAGTCCGTGCCCGAGGCCACCCGCGAGAAGCATCGGCAGTGGGGTCTGCCGATGGATGAATTCGCCGACCACGACCACATTCCTTATGAGATGTATGTCCGCGAGACACGCCGCATCGTCGGTCGTCACGTCTTTACCGAGCACGATGGCTCGCTCGCCAAAGGCTACGCTCGCACACCCGTTCATGCCGACAGCATCGCCATCACGGATTGGTATATGGATTCGCATTCCTGCACCACCGACACGCGTCCCGGCTTCCACTACGACGGCAAACTCATTCTCACCGAAGAGTCACGCCCCGCGCAGATCCCGTATCGTTCGCTGCTGCCGCAAGGCGTGGACAATCTCCTCGTGCCCGTGTGCCTGAGCGCCACGCACGTCGCGTGGGGCTCGGTGCGGCTGGAGCCGGTCTTCATGGAAGTCGGTGAGGCCGCAGGAGTCGCCGCGGGGCTTGCGCTGAAAAGCAAGACCACGCCCGCGCAACTCAACCCCGACCATCTCGTTCGCGAACTCGCGACGCGGCGATTCATGGTCAGCTTCTTCAACGACATGGATGTCGCCGGAAAAGAGGCGTGGATTTCCGCTGCGCAATACTTCGGCACCAAGGGTTTCTTCGCCGATTACAACGCCCGCATGAACGCGCCGCTCACCGAGGCCGTGCGCAGCGTGTGGCTCGATGGCTTCAAACAACTCCAGCAGGGAACCCTCGACGCAGCAAAGCTGGCGAGTGCCGTTCACGCAGCGGAGTCGAAGGAATCACCGAGCACCGGCGAACTCCGCGCCGACACTCTGCTGCGACTTTGGAAACAACTCACCCGCCAATCGTGAAACATCTCACACGGATTCTTATCGTCCTGCTCCTGGCTTCATGGCTGGGCGCCGCACATGCCGCGACGGTGGAGGCCGACATCTGCATTTACGGCGGCACCTCCGGCGGAGTGGTCTCGGCGGTGCAGGCGGCGCGGATGGGGAAGCGGGTGATCCTCGTGGAGCCTGGAAACCATCTCGGCGGCATGATGTCGGGCGGATTTAGCTGGAGCGATGTCGGGTCGGCCGACCGCGCGAAACTTTTCGGTGGACTTGCACGTGAGGTTTTCGAGCGCATCGGCAAACATTATGGGCAGGATCCGAAGACCGTCTTCGATGTCACTGCGCCGGAGGTGGCGGGGCGTGCGAAGTCGGGTGTGGATTTCATCCGGCCACCGTCGCTCGCGTTTGAGCCAAAGGTTGCGGAGCAGGTGTTCACCGAACTGGCGCGTGAGGCAGGCGTCGTGGTGCGATTTGGTGCGCGTTTGAAGTCCGTGGTGAAACAAGGCGCGCGGCTGACACAACTCACGCTCGAAAACGGCAGCACCGTGAAGGCGCAGATGTTTGTGGACGCAACGTATGAGGGCGATCTGATGGCCGCGTCTGGCGTGAGCTACACGCTGGGGCGCGAGGCAAATGATCAATACGGCGAGAAGGGCAACGGCGTTCGTGGGCCGTTGCACGGACCGGCCAGTGGTCGCTTCATCGCGCCCGTTGATCCCTATGTGAGGGCGGGCGATCCCGGCAGTGGCTTGCTGCCATTGATCGCCGGTGACTCGCCGGCACCGCTGGGCTCTGCGGACAAACACATCCAGTCCTACAACTACCGGCTCTGCCTCACGGATGATCCTGCGCTGCGCGTCCCGCTGGATCCGCCCGCCGGCTACGATCCCGCCCATTGGGAACTGCTCGGTCGCTACATCGTCGCGCTCACCGGCATGGGCGAGAAACTCACGCTGCGTTCGTTTTGCAAATACGACCCGCTGCCGAACCACAAGTTCGACTTCAACAACCGCTGGCCCATCTCCACCGACATGCTCGGCAGTGCGGATGGCTGGCCCGAAGGCTCCGCCGCCGAACGGGAAAAAATCGCCAGGGCGCACCAGGATTATCTTCGCGGCTTCTTTCACTTTCTCCGCACCGATCCGCGCGTGCCTGAAACGGTGCGCGAGGAGGCATCGCGCTTCGGTCTGCCGCGCGACGAGTTCCCTGACAATGGCCATTGGCCCCATCAGCTCTACGTCCGCGAGGCGCGGCGCATGGTCAGCGACATCGTGATGACCGAGCACCACATCCGCAACGAACGCATCGCACCGAATCCAGTCGCTCTCGCCACCTACCCGATGGACATCCACGCCGTGCGTCGAGTGTTCCAGGGCGGCAAGCTCTACAACGAAGGCTTCGGCGAAGGCGGCGGCAAACCCGCGCCCATCGGTTACGGCGCCATCGTTCCGAAATCCTCCGAATGTGAGAACCTGTTCGTCACCTTTGCGCTCTCGTCGAGTCACGCGGCATTCGGCAGCATCCGCATGGAGCCGGTATTCATGGTCACGAGCCAAAGCGCCGCCACCGCCGCCGTTCTGGCGATCGATGATGGCGTGCCGGTGCAGGCCGTGGATTACGCGAAACTCAAGAAGCGCCTTCTCGCGGATGGACAAATCATCGAGGTGCCAGTCGGCCGTAGTGAGACCAGCGACGCCAAACCGGTGACCACTCCGCCACCGATGCTCTTGAAGAGCGCGGCGAAGCCTGCGGATGTGAACGGCAAGTCGTATGACCTTGTCGTTGTCGGAGCGACGCCGGGCGGCATCGCCTGCGCCGTGCGGGCGGCTCGCGAAGGCTTGAGCGTGCTGCTGGTGAATCATACGCGGCACCTCGGCGGCTTCGTCACCAGCGGCGCTGGGGGTTGGGAGGCACCGTATGACGGCCTCCGCTCGCCGCTGTTTGGCGAGATGATTACCGGCGCGGCGGCGTATTACCGCGACAAATACGGCGAGGGCTCGCCGCAGCACCTCGCCTCGATGCCGAGCAAGACCAGTCGCGCCCACCTTGACCGGCCGAAGATCGAGCCGCGCATTGCCGAGTTGCTGTTCAATCAAATGGTCGAGCAGGAGAAGTCGCTCACCGTTCTGCTCGGTCACGTCGTCGCGAATGTCGTTCGCGACGGCTCTGTGCTCAAAAGCGTGACGCTCCAACCCATGCACGGCCAGGGCACTGTCACCGTCAGCGGCAAAATCTTCGCCGATGCCATGTATGAGGGCGACCTCATGGCCGCCGCCGGCGTGAAGACACAGATCGGTCGCGAGTCCCGCCAGCAATACAACGAACCCCACGCCGGCGTCATTTACACCAGGGAGCGCACCAAGGAACCCGGCCAGCGCGGCTTCCCGCAAGCCGCCGACAAAGGCACGCTCAACATCCGCTACAACCCTCACTCTAGCGGCGAAATCGTCGAAGGCCCGCACAGCGGCGAGGCCGACAGCTCCGTGATGGCCTACAACTACCGCCTCATCCTCACGCGCGACCCGGCAAACCGGATCATGGTGTCCAAGCCCGCGAACTACGATCCCGCCATTGCCAAAGCGCCCGCAGGTGCCAGCTTCGTGCCGAACCTGCCGAACAACAAAGTCGCATGGAACGGCGGACGGCTCATCGGCCCGCAGAACGAATATCCCGGAGCCGACTGGCCCAGGCGCGAGGCCATTTCGAAGCAATACCTCGACTCCATGCTCATGGTCCTCTGGCGGATTCAAAATGATCCCGAGGCTCCCGCGCGCGAACGTGAACAGTTCGCCGGCTATGGCCTCGCCGCTGACGAGTTCCCCGACAACCAACATGTGCCCTACGAGATCTATGTCCGCGAGGCACGGCGTCTCGTCGGGCGTTATGTTTTCAAAGAGCAGGACAACGTCATTGCCGAGGGCATCGCCCGCACGCCGGTTCACAGCGACAGCATCGCCATGACCGACTGGCCGTTGGACTCTGTCGCCTGCCTGCCGCGCACGACTCCCGGCGGCAGCGCCGACGGCATCTTCTTCCTCGGTGAAGAAACCCGCCCCGCGCAGGTCCCGTATCGCTCCATCCTCGCGAACGAAATCGAAAACCTCCTCGTTCCCGTCGCCATCAGCGCCTCCCACGTCGGCTGGGGCAGCATCCGCCTCGAACCGGTCTGGATGCAGCTCGGCGAAAGCGCAGGCCACGCCGCCGCGCTGGCCGTGAAACGCCAGACGACGCCCGCAAAGCTCGATCCCGACCTTCTCATCCGCAAACTCGCCAACAGCCGCGTGATGATCACTTTCTTCAACGACCTCGACGTCGCCTCCGACGATCCCCGCGTGCCCGCCACGCAATACTTCGGCACGAAGGGCTTCTTCGCCGATTACAACGCCCGCATGAACGAGCCGCTCACCGAAGCTGTGCGCAGCGTGTGGCTCGATGGATTCAAAGAACTCCAGCAGGGAACGCTCGACGCAGCGAAGCTCGCGGTTGCCGTCCACGCGGCGGAGGCAAAGGAATCGCCGTCCACCGGAGAACTTCGCGCGGACGCTCTGCTGCGGCTGTGGAAACACCTCAACGGCCAGACTCCGGTAATCGCCAAGCCAACATCCAGCATCGAGCAAAAGCCGTTGCGCATCCTGCCCCTCGGCGACAGCATCACGCGCGGCTCCTACCTCACAAAGAACGACGGCAAATCCACCGGCCTGCCCCATCCCGACGGCGGTGGTTGGCGCAAGCCGCTCCAAGCCAAACTGCGCGCCGCCGGCATCGCCTTCGATTTCGTCGGCGAACTCAGCTACGCCGCCTTCGGTCACGATGGCGTGATTGATCCGACCTTCGATTCCGATCACCACGGCCTCGCCGGATTTGGCAACACCGGCATCCTCAAAGGCGGCGTGGTGCCGACACTCCCCGACGTGCTCGCCTCGCTCGGCGTTAAAGAAATCAAAGTCCCCGGCATCGTGGACGTGCTGAAGAAGCATCAGCCCGACATCATCTTGCTCATGTCCGGTGCGAACGGATTCGATGCACCGGCACGCGACCAGCTCATCCGCACCATCGGCGAAACGAGCCCCGCGCATCTCTTCGTCGCGACCATCCTCCCGCAGAAGGCACCGCGCGCCGGCCGGGAGAAAGTGGACGCCTACAACGCCTCGCTGCCCGCCATCGTCGCCGCGCAGAGGGCCGCAGGCAAACGCATCACGCTCGTGGACATGCACGCCGCCATCACGACGGATGACCTATTGCCCGACGGCGTCCACCCCAATCAGGCGGGCATGGATAGGATAGCCGCGACGTGGTTCGCAGCCCTTCTGGCAGAGACGGCGAAGGACCATTGATTCCACCTCGCCACAGAAACGACATCTTCCCCAATCCCGTGAAACCCGCGCCACTCATCCTCGCATTCATTACCGCCCTGCTGCTCGCTCCGCTTACCGCGCTCCACGCCGCAGAAACATTGTTCGTCGAAAACGGCGAGCCGCGGGCGGAAATCGTCCTCGCGGAAAAACCGCCTCGCATGGTGACCCTGGCGGCGGTGGAGTTGCGGCATTTTGTGGAAAAGATGAGCGGGGCGCGGCTGCCGATCGTGACGAAGCCCACGGCGCGGGCGCGGGTGAAGATTCACATCGGGCGGAGCGCGGCGACGGAGCGGCTGGGGGTCACGGATGACGGGTTGCGCGATGGGGCTTACCGGATTGTTTCCGGCACCGATTGGCTGGTCTTGATCGGGAAGGATGTGGATTTTGATGTCTCGAAATTGCCGTGGCCGATGAAGCGCAACGATGCGGCGCGCGCGACGGCGGAGTGGGAGAAGATGACCAAGGGCAAGACGGACGCGGCTTGGGGATTTCCTTTTGCGTCCGGCTTTAAGGGCTATTGGAAGCCGGGTGATTTCGATGCCGTGATGACAGGGAAATATGGCGAGGATTTTGCGGCGCTTTGGAAAGCATCGGAGGGTGGGCAACCCGGGTTCTGGAATCAGGACGAGAGCGGCTCGATGAACGCGGTGTATGGGTTACTGCGCGGGTTCGGCGTGCGCTGGTTCATGGCTGGTGAATTGGGCGAGGTCGTGCCCCAGAAGGCCACGGTCTCCGTCGGTGCGCTCAGTGAAACGGTGAAGCCCGATTTTCCGGTCCGCGCGTGGATGTGGAATAACTACGCGAGCTTTGGTTTCGATGATGTCATCTGGGCGCGGCGGCTTGGGATGAATTCGGGCCAGGAGCAGCTCGGGCCATTGCGCGGACCGCACGGACTCGTGAATGTGTATGGGCACGAGGCGATGCAGAAGGCGCACCCGGAGTATTTCGCGTTGCTCGGCGGAAAGCGCGACACGGACAAACGCGCGAGCGGCAAGGACGGCACGTCGTGTTTCACCTCGGATGGACTGATCACCGAAACGGCGCACTACATCCGTTTTCTTTACAACACCTTCGGCCTTCCCAGTGTCGATATTTGGCCGGTGGACGGACTGCAATTGTGCGGCTGCGATGGATGCAAGGGCAAGTCGGCGTCGGAGCTGGTCTGGGGCTTCGCCGACCGCGTGGCGCGCGAGGTTTTCAAGACGCATCCGGACAAACGCATCACCTGCGGTGCCTACACGAGCTACATCAATGCGCCGGATACGATCACGAAGTTCAGCCCGAATCTGGCCGTGTGGATCGCCAATTCCGGCCGTCCGCTGATGGAGGACCCCGAGCATTGGACGGACTATTGGAACCGCGTGCAGAAATGGCAGAGCAAGATCGCGTCGGGGAACATTCTGCGGCTCGAGAACAATCGCTACCACATCTGGGGGCAGGACGCGCCGATCGCGTATCCCGTGCTGCACCCGCGTGCCACTGCGAGGGACCTCAAGGCGCTCAAGGGAATTTCGCTCGGCGACTTCGGCGAGCAGAGTCAGGCAGATGGCAAATGGCGCGCACCGGGGCTGGAGCACATCACGCTCTATGTGCAGTCGCGTTTCCTCTGGGACGCCAGCCAGGACATCGACGCCCTGCTCGATGAATATTGCGCGCTCTACTACGGCCCTGCGGCAAAGGCGATGAAGGAGGCCATCACCTACGCGGAGCAAAATCTCGCGTATAAAGATCAGAGCCGCGGTCGGGGCAAGGGCAGCCCGGCGAACGTCCCGCTCGCGACCAACTTGCACTTCCGTGAACTGCTCGACCAAGCGCGGCGGATCGCTGGCGACAGCGTCTATGGCAAACGCATCCAACTCATCATCTCGGAACTCCAGCCGAAGGACGAACTCATCGCGATGAAACAAAAGAAGGATGAGGCGCTGGTGCAGGCCCGCGCGAAGTCGCCCGCCGCCGTCGCGTTCAACGGTGCCGATCTTTCCAAGGCCACCGCCTATTCGCTGAAAGACAACATGACTCTCGCGCAGCCCGCTGCGGGGACTACATTCCGCGTCGGATGGGAAAACAACGCGATCCTTTTCGACATCGTCTGCCAGGAACCGGAGATGAAGAAATTAAACGCCAGCAACGACGTCTTCAGCGGAGACAACGTCATCATCCTGCTCGAAACGCCGCTGCACTCACCCTACTACTACCTCGAAATCAATCCCGACGGCGCGGTCTCCCAAGGCAACCCCGGCAAGAACTGGCAGTCCCTCGCCGAAGTGAAAACCGAGCGCGGCAGCGATTTCTGGCGAGTCAGCGTCCGTATCCCGATCGTCGGCGAGGTCGAAGCCAATTCCGATCCACGACATCGCGTGGCAGGTGCGAAGCCGACGGCACAGGCCCCGTGGTATTTCAACGTTGGCCGCCAGCGCGCCCTCGACTTCAAGAAACCCGAGTTGCAGGCGTTCTCGCCCACGAGGGCCGGCTGGCACGTGCCGGAGAAATTTGGGAAGCTCGAAATCAACTAAGGGTGGTCTAATGAAATATAAGGCTTCCCCCGCTCCTTGAGCGAGCAGTGCCGAGAAAGACAAAAACACTTCTGTGGATCAAGCTCGCTCTCGTATTCCTTTCTATGATGTGCGTCTGTCCGGCGTGATCAGCGAACCCCTGCCATGAAACTCATCATCGCTATTTCGATTTGTGTTGGCGCGCGGCTCGCACTTTCCGCGCCCGTGAGCTTTGAGCGGGAGGTGATGCCGCTGTTGGAGAAACGCTGCAACAAGTGTCATTACCCACAGGAGCAGCGCGGAGGGCTGGACCTCACGCGGCTGGATACGATGCGGCGCGGTGGCGATGATTTGGGTGCGGGATTCATCGCTGGCAAGCCGGAGGAAAGCCCGCTCATCCAGGTGCTCACGGGTGCGAAGGAACCACCGATGCCGAAGAAGGGTGAGAAGCTCGCGGCGGCGGAGATCGATCTCCTGCGCCGGTGGATCGCTGAAGGTGCGAAGGATGATTCGACGAAGTTCAGCAGCGAGGACGTGACGTTCTTCGAGCGCGAGATTCGTCCGGTGCTGGCCACGCATTGTTTCAAATGCCACGCAGGCGAGGAGGCGGAGCACGGGCTGCACTTGACCTCGCGGCACGGAATCCTCGCGGGCGGTCAGCGCGGGCCGGCGGCGGTGGCTGGCAAGCCGGAGGAGAGTTTGCTCATCAAGGCGATCCGCCATGAGGGCGAACTGAAGATGCCGCGCCGGGGCGACAAGCTTGGCGATGCCCAGGTGGCTGCGTTTGAGCGATGGATTGCGAAGGGCCTGCCGTGGCCTGCGAACGAACGGGTGCTGGCGCGGGAGAAGCAGTTCACGGTCAGCGATGCGGACCGGAAGCACTGGGCGTTTCGTCCGCTGCCGAAGGATTTGCCAGCGAGCAGGAGCATTGATGCTGCGCTGAAACCGCATCACGAGCGCCTCGGCCTCACGCCTTCTGCGGAGGCGGATCGGCATCGCCTGCTGCGGCGCGTGACATTCGATCTGACCGGCTATCCGCCATCGCCGGAGGAGATCCATGCATTCGTGAACGACAAATCAGCGCAGGCATTCGAGAAGGTGGTGACGCGCTTGCTCGATGCGCCGCAATTCGGTCAGCGCTGGGGCCGGCACTGGCTGGACTACACGCGCAACGGCGCGAACGCGCAGAGCAACCGCGGGCCGGCGCTGGATTCGCAGCGTTATGCGGAATGGGTGGCGCGGTGCTTCAATGAAGATCGTCCGTGGGATTGGTTCGCGCGGGTGCATGTCGCCGGCGACAAGATGAAGGCGTTCGAAGGCGGAGATTACTCGCTGGATCAGGCGCTCGCGGCGGCGGTGCCGTTGAACGGGCCGCGCACATTTGAAGACATCGGCACGGAGACTTTTGTGCTGATGGACAAGCTGGATGAAGGCGTGGAGTTCGTGGGGCGCTCGCTCATGGGCGTCAGCCTGGAATGCGCGCGCTGCCACGATCACAAGTTCGATCCCATCTCGCAGCGCGACTACTACGCGCTGCTCGGCTTCTTCCAAAGCAGTTGGTTCGGGCCGGTGCCGGTGAATGCGAAGTCGCGCGCCGAAGCCGATGCAACCGTGGCGAAACATCGAGACATGGTCAGCGAGCAGGCGCGTTTGCAGGGCTTCATCCGGCAGGCGAGCATCAAGCTCAATGTCGGCGGCGGCGGACGCGTGAAGCAGTGGCAGGATTCGCGCATCGCGATTCTGACGCCGATGGACAAACGTCTGCGCGAACTCGAGATCGCGGTGCTGCGCGCTGAACTCGTGGATGCGGAAAAGAAGAAAGACAAGTCGCTCGCTGCGGATCTTCACACCGCGCTGGTCGAGCGCGAGGCGGGTCTCACGAGCTACCAGCCGCCGAAATACGACGTCAAACTACTCGGCCACCGGAAACACTTCATCGGCGGCCACAAGAGCGACTCGGGGCTCATCAAGCGTGCCACCGATCTTCAGCAGACGGAACTCGTTCGCGAACTGGAACTGCACCTCACATATTGGGAGGACGAAAGAATGCAATGGGTCGAGCGCTCTCGCTTCGGCGGCTATGCCAGGACCGATCCCGAGGTCGCAGAACTCGCGAAAACCGACGCACGCATCGAACAGATCGCCGAGGAACTCACCGTGAATCCCGCAGCGCAGTGGACTGCACCAAAGGAGACGCATCTCTACGTCCGCACCGATGGCGGATTGCGACGCGCGGAGGATCTGAAACCTCTCGATGAGAAGGCCAAGGCCGCCGGGTTGGAGTTCAATTCCAACAGCGCGAACCGGGTCTGGATGCATCCCTATTTTGTCGGTGATGCGCGTCTGCTGCTGCGCGGCGATGTGTTGCATCCCGACAAGCTCGTGCCACGTGCGACACCCATCTTCTTTGGCGAATCAAAGCAGGAACTCGAAGGCAGCGGCCGTCTGCAAATCGCCGAGTGGCTCACCGCGAACGACTCCACGCAGGCGGCGCTCGTCGCGCGGGCTGCGGTGAATCGCGCGTGGCAGCATCTCTTTGGCGAAGCGCTTTGCCGCACGCCGAAGGAACTCGGTCGTCTCGGGGAACAGCCGGAGTTGCCGGAGCTGATGGACGGTCTCGCTGCGCGCTTCGTGAGCAATGGTTGGTCGATGAAAAAGCTCATCCGCGAGATCGTGCTTAGCGCCGCCTATCGCCGCAGCGCCGTCGCGGCGAAGGCTGACTTCGCCAAGGATCCCGACAACCGCTACTTCGCGCGGCAGTCCGTGCGCCGCCTCGAATACGAACCCATCCTCAACACCGTGGCCTGGCTGAAGACCGGCAAACATTTCGATACACCCGCGCAGCGCGATTCCGCCCTGCCCGGTGCGGCCGAGTATGCGCGCCAATTCGACGGCCCGTCCCTCTACGATCTCATCGACCGCCGCGTGGCCTCCATCTCGGCCACGCAGGCGTTGTTCCTGATGAACAGCCCCAGCACCGCCCGGGGCCTTGCCGGCGATCTAAGCAACCGCCTCGGCATCCATTCGCAGGCCGCGTTGCCGGACGTCTTGAACTCGATCTACGAGACCGTCCTTCAACGCTCACCCACGGACTCCGAACGCGATTTTGCGCAACGCTTCCTCGAACGCCGTCGCCAGCAAACGGGCGCGACACAACTCAGCGACGAAGTCCGCGAGTTCATCACGCTGCTGCTGTGCGGAAATGAAATCTTTTACCTTGAATAACACGCCATGATCACCCGCCGCCACTTCCTCACCCGCATCGCCGCCGCGCCGGGCATCCTCGCCACGGGTTCGCTTTGGGCCGATGACCGGATCGTCCCTGTGAAATCGCTGCCGCTGCATCATCCCGGCAAGGTGAAGAGCATCATCTTCTACTACTGCAAGGGCGGGCCCGCGCAGGCGCATACCTTCGACAAGCCGCGCAGCGTGGCCGATCCCGCGCTGTATCCGTTTTCGTTCACGAAGTCCGGTCAGTCGGGACTGGAGATCAGCAATCTGTTTCCCCGGCTCCAAAGTGTGGCCGATGACCTCTGCCTCATCCGCTCCGGCTACGGCGCGCTCGCCACTCACAATGAAGGCGGCATCCATATCTTCACCGCTGCGAGCAAGCTCGGCGCGAGCCTCGGTGCATGGGTGCTGCATGGACTCGGCAGCGGCAACCCGAGCCTCCCCGGCCACGTCCTGCTCACCGGCCGTGTCCTCGGCGACAAGTGGGCGCATGACGATGGCTCGGTGCACGGCGGCGCGCGCTCCGTCGGCGCGGGCGGGCTGCCGCCATCGCTGCAGGCACAGGCCGTCAGCGATCTGGAGCACCCCATCGCCAATCTCGACAGCCCCTTTGCCGATGCGGCGCAATCGCGCTGGCTGGCGGAACTCGGCGCATTGAATGCGGGGTTCAGCGCGCGGCATCCGCATGTGGCAGAACTGGACTCGCGCACCGAATCCTTCCTTGCCGCGCATCGCATGCAGACGGCCGCGCCCGAGGCATTCGACATTGCCAAGGAGACCGCTGATCCCGTCATCCGCAAACTCTACGGCCTCGATCCACAGCCCACGCGCAGCAGCGGCACGAAGCTCCTGCTCGCGCGCCGGCTCGTGGAGCGCGGCGTGCGATTTGTCGTCGTGCCCAGCATGAGTGTGCCGAACCTCGAAGGCGGCGTCGGCGATTGGGACACGCACACACCCACGCAAGTGCGCGGCCTCATCCCGAATCTCGCGCAAGCCTGCGACCAGCCGCTCGCCGGTCTCATCACCGATCTGAAACAGCGCGGCCTGCTCGACAGCACGCTCATCGTCTGGGGTGGCGAAATGGGCCGCGGCGGCGCAGGCCACATGAATCATAACGGCAGCGCCTTCACCTGGTGGATGGCCGGCGGCGGCGTGCGCCCCGGCTTCACTTACGGAGCGACGGATGATCAGGGATTCACCGCCGTGGAAAAACCCATCCACGTCCGCGACCTCCACGCCACGATCCTCTGGATGTGCGGACTCGACTTCGCCAAGCTCAAACACAACGGCATCGGCTTTGACACGACGTGCAAGGTGGCGAAGGAGATTCTCGCATGAAACTATTGTTCCTCGCCATCCTGCTGCTGTCTCCGCTGGCCGCGCATTCCGCAGACAACACCAACCTGCTCGACCGCCAATGGGTCGCGACGGGTGCGAAAGGAAAGCTGGACTACAAAGAGACGCCGAAGGGTGAGCGCATCATGGACTTTTCACACGCGGGTTACATGGGCGGTGGGGTCGCGCTGCCGACGCTGCCGGTGAAAAAGGAAGTCGCGCCGTCGGGCGGTGATGACACGGCGGCGATTCAGGCGTCGATTGGTGAAGTGTCGGCGCTGCCTATGGTGAACGGATTTCGTGGGGCGGTGTTGCTGAAGCCGGGGACGTTTCATTGCTCGAAAGAGATCACGCTGACGCAGGACGGCGTCGTGGTGCGCGGGTCGGGATCAGGCAAGGACGGGACGTTGATCGAGATGACGGGCGAACCGCATACCGCTTTCATCATCGAGGGTCCGGAGCTTTCGTTTCCGAAGGAGACCCCGGCGAACACGTTTCCAATTGCAGATGCGTATGTGCCGGCGGGCACGCTGACTCTTTCCGTGAAGGATGCGAAGGGGCTGGCGGCGGGCGATGCTATTCGCATCCGTTGGGCGCGGACGGCGAAGTGGATTCAGTTCATGGGCATGGCCGACCTCGTAAGGAAGCGGAAAGGCAAAGAAGACAGCCCGCAGACGTGGATGAAGGATAATACGACGATCACGATTCATCGCAGCATCCGCTCCATCGAAGGCAATTGCCTCACGCTCGACGTGCCGCTCACCGACACGATTGATGCCCAGTTGCTCGACGAACCAGCGGTGGTGATCAAGACGCCTGCCGTGAAGCGCCTCAGCCAATGCGGCATCGAATCGCTGCAGATCGTTTCGCCGTCGCACAAAGGCACGCTGACTGCGGGCAAGAACATCTCCGTCGCGCTCAAGGGCGATAGCGAGGACTGCTGGGTCAAAGACATCGTCATGCGCGAGACGCTCAACAACGTCCAAGTGTGGGGCGGCTGCCGACGCATCACCATCACGGGCGCGCACTCCTATCACAACTCCACGGTGGAAAAGGGCGCGGGCTATCCGGCGGATATTTCCATCCGCGGCTCGCAGGTGCTCGTGGACCGTTGCAGCTCGCACGGACTCGGCGGCTTCTACGTCGCCACGCTGAACCAGGCCGCGATGTTGAACGTGGTGCTCAACTGCACGTTCGAGGGCGAGGGCAGCATCCAGCCGCACATGCATTGGTCCACGGGCCTGTTGATTGACTCATGCACCATCCCCGACGGACGGGTCGATCTCATCAACCGGCAAAGCTCCGGCTCCGGTCACGGCTGGGCCATCGGCTGGGGCATCGTATGGAATGGCACCGTGAAACATCTACAAATCCAAATGCCGCCCGGAGCCTTGAATCTGACCATCGGCTGCAAAGGCGAGCCGCATAAGACACACAGCAAGGAATCCTTCTTCTCTGCAATCGAGCCCGTGACGCCCGCCAGCCTGTATCTTACGCAGTTGCGTGAGCGACTGGGCGAAGCGGCGGTGAGGAATATTGGGTATTGAAATACTGTTTGCGGTAATTCCGGAGAGTGAAACGCAAATTGTTTGTCCAAAAACGCGAGCCCGACGGAAGATGATTTAAACCAGCATGAATCCGAATTCGCCATCACCGCCCGACCAGCCACGCTTTTTGCGGCTGTTTCTTGCGAGCGAGCGGGAGGTGCGGCGGACGGTTCTGGCGATGGTGCCGAGTCTGGCGGATGCGGAGGATATTGTGCAGCAGACGGCGGCGGCGTTGTGGGAGAAGTTCGCGGAGTATGATGAGGCGCGTCCGTTCACGCCTTGGGCTTGTCGGTTTGCGCAGCATCATACACGGCGCTGGCTGGAGCGGCGGGCCATCTGGCAGCGGTTGCTGGAGCATGGGCTGGCGGAGGAACTGACGCAGCGGCGTGAGGCGCTGCGGCCGGAGATGGAGCGCCGGCTGGCGGCTTTGGAGAAATGCGTGGAGAAATTGCCGGAGGAGCAGCGGCGATTGGTGACCGGATACTATTACGATCGCACGGGCATCGGGGCGCTCGCGGCGGCGCAGGGGGGGAGTGTGGAGGCGGTTTACAAAATGTTGCAGCGCATCCGGCAGGCGTTGCTGGAATGTGTGCGGACGACGACCGCGCAGGAGGTGGAGGCGTGAATTTCCCATCGCCGGAATTTGATGAAGCGGTGGCGGCGGTGTGCGACGGCAGCTTGTCGGAGCGGCAGGCGGAGGAGTTGAATGTGCTGCTGCGAACGGACACGGCGGCGCGCGATGAATACTTGTGGCGCGTCGAGTTGCATGCGCGGCTGGCTTGCGATGCGGAGGCGATTCTCGGTGGGGATGCGAATGCGGTGAGTTTGCGATCTCCGCTGCACCTGTGGGTGCGGCCAGTGCTTGCGCTTGCCGCGTGCGTGACGCTGCTGGCAGGCGGCGCATGGTGGTGGCGGAGCGACATGCGGAAGAATTCGGTCGTTCAAAATTCCGTCGGGCCCGCGGTGGTCATGCTGGCGGAAGTCTCAGGCACGGTTTGGTCGCGTGCGGAGGGGGAGACTGAGATGGTGGTGGCAAACGCGGGAATGCGACTCCCTGCGGGTGATCTGCAAACTCAGTCGCCGATGAGCACTGCGGTGTTGAGGTTTAACGATGGCACGGATGTCGCGCTCAGTGGCGAGGCGAAGCTGGGCTTTGAAGACGCAGGTCAAAAGAAGCTGCGTGTTCTGGCTGGTGGTTTCACGGCACAAGTGAAATCACAGCCCACCGGCAAGCCACTCATCGTGCGCACGACCACGGCAGAACTGCAGGTGTTGGGCACTGTGTTCAGTGTGGCAGCAGCACCGGGCAGCACTCGGTTGGATGTGCAGTCGGGCACGGTGAAAATGACGCGGCTTGCGGATGGCGCTTCGGTGGATGTGCCGAAGAACTCGAGCGCGACAGCCTCCTCGCTGCCGGACGGGAAGATGAATGCAAGCCTGCGCGCGCCTCTGCCGGAGTCATGGACGCAGCGTTTCGACAGCGGACTGCCTGAGGGGTGGCGACTCGGCGAATGGATGACGGAGACTGGGCCGGATGGCAGCACTCATGGATTTGTTCAAGCCGTGTTGGAGAGCTATCCCGGCAGCAAGCAGCCCAACCACACCATCGGCACCATTCATGCACGCTCATCGCCCGCAGGAGCGCTGGCGCGGCTGACGGACGACACGGTGCTGCGTCTGAAGGTGAGACGCGCTCGACGCAGTGCTTTGCATATTTTCGTCTGCGCGCGTCCGCTGGATGAGCCGACGGGCGCGCAGATGCTGCAACTTCATGAGGTGCCCGCGTGGCGTGATCTGCCACCGGGGCAGTGGGGCGAGATCACATTACGACTCGCGGACTTTGAGCAATCGCCCGCGACCTCATCGGGTCCGCGCGGCGTTCACTACATAGCCATCACCACTTATGAAGCCGACGCCGGACTGGAGCTGACGGAGATCGCCTTGGAACCACGATGAAATCTTGTGTAAACACTGGACCCACGCGTCTTCTCGCGACCTTCATTGCCGCCCTGCTATTCGTGCTGCTGGCTGCGTTTACCGCTGCTGATGCCTCGCTGCCTGTAGGCAAGCCAAATATCATTTTCATCCTGGGCGATGACCTCGGCTATGGCGACCTCGGATGCTACGGACAGAAACGCATCAAGACGCCGAACCTCGACCGCATGGCCGCTGAGGGCTTCCGCTTCACCCAGCATTACGCGGGCTCGACCGTCTGTGCGCCTTCGCGCTGTGCGCTCCTGACCGGGCGGCACACCGGGCATGGCACGATTCGCGGGAACGGCGACGGGTTGTTAAAAAATGGCGAGCCAACGCTGGCATCGGTGCTGAAGTCTGCCGGTTATCGCACGGCTTGCGTGGGCAAATGGGGAATCGGCCATCCGCCGCCGCCGGGCGATCCGCAACGGTGCGGATTCGACTCTTTCTTTGGCTATCTCAGCATGTGGCACGCGCATAACTCATATCCGGAGTTTCTGTGGCGCAATTCGGAGAAAGTTCCTTTGCGTAACGTGGTGCGCCACCCGGTGGAGCACTATAAGGATGGCCAGGCTGAACTTACCGGATATGCGGAGCAGCGCTCGGACTTTGCGCCGGATTTGTTCACTCAGGAAGCACTCCAAGTCATCCGCGCAAAGGACCGTCCGTTCTTTCTGATGCTCTGCTACCCCGTGCCGCACGCTAATAACGAGGCGAGGGAACTGGGAGCGGCGCACGGCATCGAAGTCCCACATTTCGGTCCTTACCACGAGGAGTCATGGCCCGCAGTCGAGAAGGCCAAGGCAGCGGTGATTTCGCGGATGGACGCCGACATTGGTTCGTTGTTTGAGGAACTGAAGAAGTTGGAAATCGATGGCGGCACGCTCGTGCTATTCAGCAGCGACAATGGCCCGCACCGGGAAGGCGGAGTGAAGCCCGAGTTCTTCCAAAGCAGCGGGCCATTGCGCGGCGGCAAACGCGACTTGTATGAAGGCGGCATCCGTGTGCCGCTGCTCGCGCGCTGGCCCGGACATATCAAGGCCGGGCGCATCTCCGACCATCCGTCAGCCTTCTGGGACATGCTGCCGACTTTCGCCGAACTCGCCGGGCTTGCGGTGCCTAAGGAGACTGACGGCCTGTCGTTGGTTCCCGAACTCATGGGCCGGGCACAGCCTGCTCATGAGTATCTGTATTGGGAATTTCACGAGGGAGCATCGCAGCAGGCGGTGCGCAAGAGAGACTGGAAGGCCGTGCGTCTCGCGCCCTCCAAACCGATCGAGCTATACGACCTCCAGTCCGACCCCGGTGAGACCCGGAATGTTGCGGACTCCAACACGGACGTTGTCCGCGCGATGGAGGAGATTTTCCACAAGACGCGAAGCGATGAACGCATCTGGCCGCTTCAGGAAACGCCTTCAAACACTCAACCCAATAAGAAATGACCGCTCATTTAAGATGGAACGACACCGCGCTGTTCAAAGCAATCCGGGCAGGCAAGACTCCCCTCTGCTCTGCATTAGCTTCCCTATGGATGGCTTCTGCTTTCACAACGGCAGCTGAACCCAAGGCAAAGCAAAACGCTGACGATTCGCAAATTGTCCCGTTGAAGACAGCTAGCCTGACTATCTTCGAAGACTTCGAATCCACAGCAGTTGGCACCATCCCAAAAGGCTTCACCAAGAAGGGGGAGATCGCGGTTGCCGAAGGCGTGGCTCACAGTGGAACTCATGCTCTGCGCCTCAATGCTGCGGCGAGAATCTCGGATTTGATCAAGTCAGGCCCGGACCTCGCGGCGCTTGGCGGACATCATTGGGGTCGGTTGTTCTATCGTGTGCAACTGCCTGCGCCCCCGCCCGCTCATGCCACGATGATGTGGGGCCAGGCGCGCAGCAAGGCGACCGGCGAACCCATGGTCTGGAACATCGCGGACATGTCCGTGAAGAAAGACAATGCGTTCCACTACTTCTACAGCGGCATGTATCAAGGCACCCCGCACAGGGAGTTCAATGGCGGCGGCAAGGCGCTCCCCGAAAAGTTCGTCGAAGAGTGGACGCTCGTGGAATGGCATATGGATCACGCGACTCAGACCTACCGCTTCTATGTGAATGGGAAGGAGCGTTTCGCTGCGCAGCCGGGAACAAAGAATTTTGAACGCACCGAAATCCCGGCCGTTTTTGAGAGCATGCATTTTGGCTGGGTGAATCACTGGGGAAAACCACCCGTGGTCGAAGGTGCGTGCATCGTTTATATCGACGACATCGCCGTTGGGAAGGACCGCATCGGCGACCAAATCTCACAGCCAGCAGCCAAGACAAAGGAGTAGCCGCCGTTTGTTCCAACCGCGTTCAACATGAAGCTCGCCATGCGATCGATTTCTGCACTGCTGACCGTTCTCGCCGTTGCACTGCCCACGGCGAAAGCTGCGGTGCCACCACAGGTGAAAACCTTCCTCTCGCAGCACTGCTACAGTTGCCACGACGCGAAGAAAGCGAAGGCGGGGCTGCGACTGGATGAGTTGAGTGCGGATTTTCTTCAGGGGAAAAATGCGGATGTGTGGAAGGAAGTGCTCGACCGCGTGGCGACGGGCGAGATGCCGCCGAAGAAGGAGAAGCGGCCCGGCGCGGTGGAGGCGAAGGCGTTTGTCTCGTGGATAAACGGCGAACTGCTCAATGCGGAGAAGGTCGCGCGCAGCACGGGCGGGCGCAATTTGATGCGCCGTTTGAACCGCTCGGAGTATCTGCACACGCTGCGCGATTTGCTCGCGCTGGATGACAACTTTCTCGAACACATCGAGGCCGAGCTGCCGAGCGATGGCAAGGCCGAGGGCTTCGACCGCGTGAGCACGGCGCTGTTCCTCGACCAGACGCAGCTCGAAAAATATCTGCTCGCCGCGCAGATGATTTCCCGCGCGGCCATCGTCGAGCCGCAGGCGCAGACGGCACAGCGGGAGGTGTTCGAGTGGGAGAGCGGCCGCAAAGGGCCGCCTGAGAAGGGCCGCACCATCATCGGCGCTGGGAAGCCGATTCCATTCGGTGCTGCGAAGAACGAGGTGAAGGCGGACGGTGTCGAATACATCCAAGGCGAATCCTACACGGGCGGGCCGGAGCGTGAGTTCGCGATGATTGGAAATGTCGCCCTGAACAAGCTCGTCGCGCAGGACGGCTACTATCGCTTCCGCATTCGCGCGAAGGTGGACAACCGCTCGCGCACCGTGCCGAACCGCATCCGCTATGTGTATGGGGAGAAGCTGCCCATCGAGGTGCGCGGCGAGGTGGTGTTACAGCAGGGCGTGACGGAGTTCACGCTGTTCCTGAAAGCGGGCGACCCGGACATGCAGCGCAGGATTGTCCTCAGTTGGAACGACACGCCGCAGGCCGTCATCGTGAATCCGGCGCTGGCGAAATTGCGCAGGGAGCGCGCGAATGCGATTGGCGCTGTGGAGCAGGCGAAGCGCGCGAAATCCCCCGACCTTGCCTCTGCACAGTCCACGCTGGACGCAGTGAACAAGGCGTTCGATGCGTTCAACGGGCCGGAGAATGTCTTCAATCCCGAGATGGACATCGCGAAGCTGCCGCGGCTTTTCATGGACGCGGTGGAGGTCGAGGGGCCGGTGCAGAAGGACTGGCCGCCTGCGAGCCACAAGCGGATTTTTTTCGCGGGCGACACGCGCGCCGACGAATCGTATGCGCGGGAAATTTTCACGAAGTTGCTCCCGCGCATGTATCGGCGTCCGCTGGACGCAGGGGAAATCGAGCGCGTGCTGCGCGTGGTGTCGCAGGCGATGAAGTCGAAGCAGCCGTTCCGCGAGGCGATGCGGCTCGGGCTGGAGACGGCGCTGTGCTCGCCCGCGTTCCTCTATTTGCAGGAGCCGCTGCCCGTCGGCCCGCGCGCGCTGAACGACTTCGAACTCGCTACGCGGCTCTCGTATTTCCTGTGGAGTTCGTTCCCTGACGACGAGCTGTTCCTCATCGCTGCGAAGCGCCAGCTCACGCAGCCCGCCGTGCTCGCCGCACAGGTGAAGCGGATGCTCGCGGATAAACGGGCGCGGCGCTTCACCGAGGATTTCGCCGGCCAGTGGCTCGACGTGCGCGACTTCGGGAACATCCAGCCCGCGAAGGAATACAAGAACTACGACAAGGAACTCGAAACCGCGCAGCGCGAGGAGGCGTTCGCGTTCTTCGGCGAAATCGTCGCGCGCGATTTGCCCATCACCGCGCTGCTCGACTCCGACTTCGCGATGGTGAATGAGCGTCTCGCGAAGCACTACGGACTCGACGCCGTGAGCGGCGCGGAATTCCACCGCGTGGCGCTGAAGCCGGGCAACAACCGCGGCGGCGTGCTCGGCCTCAGCGGGCTCATGACGCTGCTCGCCGACGGCACGCGCACGCTGCCCATCCGGCGCGGCGCATGGGTGCTCACGAAATTGTTCAACGACCCGCCCGGCAATCCGCCCGCCAACGCCGGTGAAATCCAACCCAACACGTCCGGTGCCAAGCTAACCGTGCGCGAGCGATTGGAGAAACATCGCACCGAGGAAACCTGTGCCTCCTGCCACGCGAAGCTCGACCCATTCGGACTCGCGCTGGAAAATTACGACGCCATCGGCGAATGGCGCACGCGGGCGAACGGCGAAAATTTCAAGGGCGGCAACACCCCGCCCATCAACGCCGCGGGCGAATTCATGGACGGCCGCAAATTCAACTCGCTCCCCGAATACAAATCCGCGCTCCTCGCCGACAAGGAGAAGTTCGCCCGCGCCTTCACGCAGCAGCTCATGACCTACGCCCTCGCCCGCCCCGTCGGCTACACCGACCACACCGCCGTCGAAGCCGTCACCGCCGCGCTCAAACGCGATGGCTTCAAGATGCAATCGCTGCTCACCGCCATCGTGCTGAGCGAACCGTTCCGCAGCAAATAGCCCGAACCCCGCAAACACCATGAACATCCAGCGAAACAATTTTCTCATTGGCCGTCGCACCTTCCTGCGCGGAGTCGGCGCGACCATCGCGTTGCCGTGGCTCGAAGTGATGTCGCCGCTCGCGAAGGCTGCATCCACGGCGGGTGGCTTCGGCTCGAAGGAGATACCAAAGCGCGCCATCTTCACTTACTGGGGCATGGGCGTGAATGGGCGCGACTACACGCCAAAGGATGCGGGGCTGAACTACACGCTCACACCTATTCTCCAGCCGCTCGCGGCGCACCGGCGCAACCTTACCGTCATCAGCGGGATGAAGCTGAATCACTCCGGCGGGCACTTCGGCGACGCGTCGTTCCTCACCGGCACGAACAACATCCGCCAGCCCGTCGCGAAATTCAGCGTCTCGTGCGACCAGGAGCTCGCGGCGGTCATCGGCAAGGCAACGCGCTTTCCGGTGCTCACGCTCGGCGTCCGGCGCGGCACGGGCTTTGGCGAAGGCCAGGTGAGCACGCTCTCGTGGAGTCCGAGCGGCAATCCGCTGCCTGCGGAAAACCGGCCCGACGTGCTCTTCGACCGCCTGTTCCGCACCGAGAACACCGCAGAAATCGCCGCACGCGAGCAGGGCTTCGGTCGCCAGCACGGCGTGCTCGATGCCGTGCTCGAAGACGCGAAGCGACTGAACGCAAAACTCGGCAAAGACGACCAGGCGCGGCTCGATGAATTCTTCACCAGCGTGCGCGACGTGGAGCAGCGAATGGCAGAAGAGAGGAAATGGTTGCACACCGACAAGCCGAAGGTCGCGCCGCTGGATTTTTCCAAAGGCAAAAGCATCGAGCCGTCCGGCAAGGCTGAGTTCGACTATCGCCGCTACCAGCGCCTCATGTTCGATGTCATCGCGCTCGCCTTGCAGACCGACAGCACGCGCGTCATTTCCTACATGGCGCGCAAGGACGCGCAGGACGGCACCGGCTCGTGGAAATCGATGGGCAATCCCTACGGCTATCACGACATGACGCATCACGGCGAAGACCCGAAGAAGCTCGAGTGGCTCACAAAATCCGACACGCTCTACATGGAGGAATGGGCGTATTTTCTCGCGCGCCTTAAGGCGGTGAAGGAAGGCGACGCCACCTTGCTCGATCACGCACTCGTGGCCTACAGCAGCAGCGGCGGCACGCTGAACGCGCATCACAATCACCACCTCCCCGCGCTCCTCTGCGGCGGCGCGCGCCTTGGCGTGAAACATCAGGGCCACCTCATCAAAGACGACACGATGCTCGGCAATCTGTGGCAGACCATGTTCGATCGCATGGGCGTGCCCGTGCCCGCGAGTTTCCAGGGCGGCGAGGCGAATGGCATCGTGAAGGAACTCGTGTGAGCGAACGAGGCGACGACCATCCAGATAATCATCCGATGAAAAATACACACTCCCCGAATCCAAATCCAAAGCGCCGCCTCTGCGCGCTGCTCATCTCACTTTCCCAGTGTCTGAGCGGCACGTTGTCTCCAGCCAAGGCCGCCGACGCACCTGCCTGGGTCAACATCAGCGAAGAACTCACCAAGAAGCTCGATGCCATGGAATACATGGGCAAGAACGGCAAACCGTGGAACTGGATGCGGCGCTCGCAGGGCCTAGCGCTCGATCCGCGGGATGGACGCGTGTTCCTCTATTTCACGGCGCATGATCCAGGGATGTTCGTCAGCAAAGATCACGGCGCGACGTGGGAGAAAGCCGGTGACAATGCGATCACCGGGCGCGCTGAGATGACTGGCTCTTTCTCCCAGCCGTGGCCCGCCGACGGGCGCATGGCGGTATTCACCATCGATGGCGTGGGCGGCCTGACGCTGGATGGCGGCGCGCACTGGTCGCGCGTCGAGAAGCACCGGCGCGCCTTTGACTTCGGTGATGTGGATTGGTCATCGCCGCAGCCGAAGCTGATCTTTGCCGCAAACCACGAGCCTTTTGGCCGCTGCGTGAGCACCGACGCGGGCGCGACCTGGACGCAGCTCGACAACTACACCGGCAACAACGAGGCCAACAAGAAAGGTCGCGGCTTCCGGCTCGGCGTGTTCGATTCGCAGACGCTCCTCAGTGCGCATCTCGATGAGGACGGAATTTTCACGAGCACGGATCTCGGCAAAACGTGGACGAAGGTGGCGAACTACCGTGTGATAGCTCATCATCCGGTGCACTACGGCAAGCGACTCTACTGGGCGACCACGGAAGGCATCATCACCACGGACAACGGGCGCGATTGGAAGCTCCACGGCACGCCGCTGAAGGACGCGAGCGCTGGACCCTACTTTGGCAAGACCGAATCCGACATGATGGTCGTGACGCCGGATGGTTACTTCATCACGCATGACGCAGCGAAGAGCTGGCAAAAGGTCACCGACTACTTCGTCGCTCCCGACATGGCCGGCGGCGCAAGCGGCTACCATATCAACGGCTCATGGCGTCACTTCGCATGGGATCCCGTGAACAACCTCCTCTACACCTCGGGCAACAGCGGCGGGGCGTATCGTTTGAAATTGAACTGACTCAACCAACTCCAAGCAAAATGAGTAAGCTCTTCACATCTCTGACCGTCAGCTTGGCGTTCGCCGTTTCGGTGGCTGCTGCGCCTCCGGCAAAACAGAGCGCTGACGATGTGCCCATCGTTCCGCTGAAAACCGCGAAGCTGACGTTCTTCGAGGACTTCGAATCCACCGCGCCTGGCGAGATACCCAAAGGATTCACCAAGAAAGGGACCATCGCGGTGGCTGAGGGTGGCGCGCATAGCGGCACCCGGGCGTTGCGGCTCGATGCTGCGAAAGCGCAGTCCATCATTGTAAAGTCAGGCCAGGAACTCGCCGCGTTGGGCGGACAATATTGGGGACGCTTGTTCTTCCGCATTCAGGGCAAGCCTCCGAAGTCCGCTCATGCAACCATTGTCTTCGGCCAGGCCCGCACTCCATCCCTCAATGACCGCATGGTTTGGAACATGGTGGACCTGAGCGTGCATAAGGATGGAGGCTATCACTTCATCTACAGCGGCATGTTCCAGGATCGCCGACAGGAGTTTAACGGTGGCGGGAAGATGGTGCCCGACAAGTTCGTCGAAGAATGGACGCTGGTGGAATGGCAGATGGATAACGTCGCGAAAACATACCGCTTTTTCATAAACGGGGTCGAACGACAAGGCATGGCCGTCCACCCGGGCTCTAAAAATTTCGAGCGCATCGAGTTCCCAGCCGTCTTCGAGAGCATGAGTTTCGGCTGGGTCAGTCACTGGGGAAAGGCGCCTGACGATGATGGCGAGCGCATCGTCTGGATCGACGATATCGCCGTGGGTCGGGATCGCATCGGAGATCAGATTTCACAACCGGTGACCAAGGCGAAGAAATAGTCGGAGTTCGTGAGAATGGGCGAGCCTGTCTATTCCCGCAGCCAAGCGGCGACTTGCGTCGAACAGCGAAGAGCGGCTTTGGCTACGCGGAGAGATCAAATCCACTGCCCAGTGCCGTTCAATGAGCTACAGCAACAGCTGAATCATGCCCCACATACTCCTGCTCACAGCCTTCGCCATCATGTCAGTAGCCCCCGCAAGACCCGCTGCTGATGTGCCGCGATCACCTCAGCAAGTCTGGGCGGACTATGATCCGAACAAGGGTGACTTCAAGGAGGAGATCATCTCGGAAGAGACCAAGGATGGGATTTACAATCGCGAGTTTTACATCAGCGCTTATGTGCTGGGGGAAGACGTTCGGGTTTACTGCAAATACAGCGTCAAGGCAGGCGTGACGAAGGCGCCGGGGCTGCTGAATGTGCGCGGGTGGATGAGCTGGCCCATCGTCAATCTGCCGTTTGTGAAGGATGGATGGGCTTGCCTGTCGTTCGATTACTGCGGGAAGACGGGCGACCGCAGCCATTACACGAAGTATTTGGACCGCTTCAGTTACGCCAATCACGACCGCGCGTCGGGTGGCGTGGTTCATGACAAGACGCTGGATGGCAAGTCCATCAACGATCCGCGGCAGACCGCTGACTATGTTTGGATCGCCGTCGCGCGGCGGGCGCTGAGTTATCTGGAGCAGCAGAGGGAGGTGGATAAGACGCGCTTGGGAGCGATTGGCTATTCGTATGGCGGCACGCTGATGTGGGCGCTGGGGACGGACCCGCGGCTCAAGGCTATCGTGCCGCACTTTGGCATCGGCTGGATCGAGTATTGGCGGAACAACGCGGTGTGGATGTATCAGGTCCCTTACGTCGAGCCGCCGAAGACGCCAGGCGAGGAACTCTTCCTTGCGACCATGGCACCGGAAGCCTACGTGCCATACGTCACCGCGCCGACCTTGTATTTGAACGGCTCAAACGATCACCACGGCTGCGGCGAGCGCGGACTGGAGAGTTTCAAACGCTTTGCGCCCGGTGTGCCGTGGTCCTTCGCCGTGCAGGCGCGCGGGCATCACAACACCGACAAGCTCGATCAGGACACGAAGATGTGGCTGGAGAAGTATGTCCTCGGCAAAGACATCTTTTGGCCCGCGCACCCCAAGTCCGAGATCCAGCTCGATGCCGGCGGTGTGCCCGAGTTGCGCGTCACACCAGCATCGCCGGAGCGCGTGCAAAAGGTGGAGATGTATTATGCGCAAAAGGAGCCCGTGTGCATGAACCGCAACTGGCGCGACATCACGCCGGTGAAACAAGGTGACACTTGGATTGCCAAGATGCCCGTGCTCAATGTGAACGACTACGTCTTCGGCTACGCCAACATCATCTACGACACGACCGTCGTGCGCTCCACCGACTTCAACGCCGCCATTCCGTCCAAGCTCGGCAGCGCCAAAGCCACAGACACCGCGCCCGCACTCTACACCGGCGACGGCGGCCTCGGAGCCTGGAGCAACGTCGTGGAGACCGAAGGCATCGGCGGCATCAAAGGCTTCCGCTGCACCGAAAATAAGCTTGGCACCGGCACCGAGCTAACATCAAAGCCGGAATGGAAAGCCACTTCGCCAAAAGCACAGCTCGGCTTCAAGTTCTACTGCACCCAGCCGCAGGCCTTGATCCTCACCTCGGGTGACTTTGCCACCGAGATCGAGATCACCGCCGCCGAAGATCACTGGCAGGAAATGCTGATCCCCGCGAACAAGCTCCTCAACCCCACGAATCAAAAACGCCTCGCAATCTGGAAGGGCGTCACCGCAATTCAGATCAAACCCAAAGCTGACGCGGATATCACCAAGGTGTTGTTTGCGCAGTTCAAGTGGGTGTTGCCTGAACCGCCGGCAGCGAAGAAGGATTCAGCACCATGAAATACTTTCTCGCTGCCCTGCTGCTCGCTCCGCTGGCGGCGCTCAACGCTGTGGACTTTGTCCTCGTTGCCAACGACACCGCAGTGGCGCCGATCATCGTTTTCAAAGACGCCCCACCGCGCACTCGCGATGCGGCGGTGACGCTGGCGGAATACATCGAAAAGATCAGCGGCCAGAAGCCGGAGGTAATCGATGGCGAGCCGAAGGCGATACCGGAGCGGGCTATCTGGATTGGCGTTCAGCCGGTGGTGAAGACGCTGTTTCCAAAGACGGACTTCGATTTCAAAAACCCCGAGGAGACGCTCATCGCGGCGAATGAAAAGCATCTCGTCATCGCCGGGCGCGACCGCTGGGACCCGGCGCACATGACAAGCGAAGGCCGGCTCAGCAAGAAGACCGGCGTGCAGCAGGAGTATGGCACGGCGAACGCGGTTTATACCTTCCTGCAAAATCAACTCGGCGTGCGCTGGCTCTGGCCTGGCGAGGAGGACGTGATTAAACGGGAGCGCATCGCCATCGCGCCGATGGAGTGGCGTTATCATCCGCAGATCCGAGCGCGGGCTGGGCTGTTCAACAAGATCGCCCTCGGCGACCACAAGGAAGGTCCCGACCTCGAATGGTCACGGTTTCAGCGCGTGCAGCTCGACTCCATGGAACTCGATGGCGGCCACGGCTTTGGCGATTGGTGGGAGAAATACTCGAAGACGAATCCCGACTTTTTTGCACTACAACCGGATGGCACACGCAGCCCGAATCCGACGACGCGGCACACGAAGATGTGCGAATCTAACCCCAAAGTGTGGGACCAGTGGCTGGACGAGGTGGACGAGCAACTGCGCGCGAATCCCACGCTGCGCGTTTTCAATGCGAGCGAGAACGACGGCTACGGTTTCGGCCATTGCGTGTGCAAGGAGTGTCAGGCCAAGGATCGACCCGAAGCCGAGAAGTTCCCCTTTCGCTGGAAGAACCTGACCGAAGAACGCCCCGCGGTGAGCGACCGGCAGGTCATCTTCGCCAACACGCTCGCGCGGATGCTGAAGAAGCGTTACCCGGACAAGGAACTGTATGTGCAACTGCTGGCCTACGGCTACTCACGGCCTGCGCCCATCGCCGCCGTGCCGGATGCAAACGTCGTCATCGCCAGCGTGAGCAATTTTCCCGGACGCAGCCCAGCCGACCGCGAGAAGGCGATGAAGATGCACGCGGATTGGGCCAAAAATGCCACGCACATGATGTGGCGACCGAATCTCGGCAATCCCGCCGGTCTCACTTGGGGTATGCCCGACATCGCCATCACGCAGGCCGCCGAGGACTTCCGCTTTGCCGCCGACGGACACTGCATCGGTCTCTACTTCGACATGTTCTGGTATCACTGGGCGAATCAAGGTCCGCACTACTACGCGCTCGCGCACCTCGCGTGGAATCCCCGCGTCGATGTGCAGGTGCTGATGAATGATTATTACCAGCGCACCTACGGTCCCGCCGCCGCCGACTTGAAAGCCTACTGGGAACTGCTGGAACGCACGCGCATGGAGTTCGTCGCCGAAAAGCCGGGCAGCTCTCGTGTCTTTAGTCTCCCGCAGAAATACACGCCGGCTTTACTTGCCCAAGCGCAGACCCATCTCGATGCCGCCGCCAGTAAGCTGGCCTCTGCAGATGAAAGGTATCGCCGCCGCCTGCACTTCACGCGATGCGGATTCGAGTTCACGAAGCTCGTGGTCGATACACGCGCAGCGATGCAAAAATTCGAAGCCAGCAAAGGAAAGGATTCCGCCGCCAAGGCTCAAGTGCTTGCCAACTGGGCCAAGGTCGAGGTCATGGAAAAGGAGTATCCCGCCCACGCCATCAACTGGCATTCCGTCTTCGCCATTGGCACTCCCGGCGGACGGTACAAACGCACCGAAGGCCTCCACACCGAAGCCCCGCTGTCCCCGAAGACGCTGAGGGAAATGAACTCGACGGACTAGGAGTGAGCGCGTCGTTACATGCGATCATGAAATCCTTTTTCATTTTGATTTTCGCATGGCTCCTGCCGTGGGCTTCACCGTCTTCCTCGGCGATCACGCTACCGTCAGCGGTCCATCGAACATTGTCTAGCCCGAATGGCACTCGGTTAAGCAGCAGCACGGTAGCGTTCACGATGGGGGATTTCTTGGAACTTGTGGCGCGGGGCAGTTAGTAATTGATAGGACTTCGGCCTTCGTTTTTTGGCGCGCGGTTCGCGTCGATCAGGACGTAACGGGTT
>CANIBP010000055.1 GCA_947466075.1 Verrucomicrobiaceae bacterium | reverse complement strand
CCGCGCCGAAATCTTCGCGTTCATCGACGGCTACTACAACACCCAACGCCTCCACTCCGCCCTCAACTACCGAACTCCCAACCACTTCGAGGCCGATCTCGCCCTCGCTAACTAAACCACTTTTGGTCCAATTATCCGTGGCATCTCAACCTTCCTTGAGATTGGTGGGAAGGAGATGCGGAAGATGCTCATTTCCATTCCCTCCCTCCCCGAACAAACCAAGATCGCCAACTTCCTCAGCGCGCTCGACCGGAAGATCGAAAGCGTGGCCCAGCAGATCACCCACACCCAAGCCTTCAAGCAAGGGCTGCTGCAGCAGATGTTTGTCTAGTGTCGCTCAAAGAGCGGCTTCTCATTTCCCAAAACCTCATTATCTTTTTCTCATGACGGACTCTGAACAAACCCTCGACTATCTGGAACAGCAGATTCCCAGCCTCTCGGGCGCGGCGGTGGGCGTGGCTTACCTACAGGCGCTGGCCAGCGGACAGAAGGTGCTGGTGAGTGGCGAAGGCGGGCTGTATCAAGCCTTTCCCGATGGGACACGGACGCTAGTGAAGCCGCTGGAGAAGCCGCTCAGCGTGCCGGTGGGCACGAAAGTGAGAATCCCCTGAGCCATGAGCGTGCCCCGTCTGCGCATGTTCGCCGGTCCGAACGGCTCCGGCAAGAGCACCATCAAGAGCGTGGTGCCGGAAAAGCTGCTGGGCGTGTATCTGAACCCGGATGAGATCCAGAAGGACATTGAAGACCGCGGCTTTCTGGATGTGAGCCACTACGGCGTGGAGACGACGCGGGAGGAGATCCTCGCCTTCTTTGCCAACTCGACGCTGCTCCAGAAAGCCGAACTGGACGATGAGGCGGCCAGCCTGCGCTTCACGGATGGGAAGCTGGACTTTTTCGAGGTCATCGTGAACGCCTACTTTGCCTCGGTGGCAGCTGACTTCCTGCGGCAGAAGCTTTTGGAGAAGCGGGTGTCCTTTTCCTTTGAGACGGTGATGTCGTCCCCCGACAAGGTGGCGCTGCTCAAGCAGGCGCAGGCGCTGGGCTACCGAACCTACCTCTACTACATCGCCACAGAGGACCCGGCAATCAATGTGGCGCGGGTGAAGGCCCGGGTGAACCTGGGAGGACATGACGTGCCGGAAGACAAGATCGTGAGCCGCTATGCGCGGTCCCTGAACCTCCTGATGGAAGCTGTGAAGCACACGAACCGGGCCTATCTCTTCGACAACTCCCGCCAGGCCACCGACCGCCTCTGGGTCGCGGAGATCACCGACGCACGGGAACTGGAACTGAAATGTGACCCCATGCCCCGGTGGTTTCAAAAAACGGTGTGGGAGAAGATCAACCCGCCTGTCTGAATGCCTGCTGTCATCCCATTCACCCAAGCCGAACAAGTGCTCGAAAACGAGCTGGTGGCCCAGCTCATCGGGCAGGGTTACACGCAGGTGGCGGTGACGGATGAGGCGACGATGCTGGCGAACCTGAAGGCGCAACTGGAAGCCTTCAACGGCATGACACTGACGGCGGGAGAGTTCATCAAGGTGCTGAACCATCTAACCAAAAGCTCTGGTGTCTTTGCCAAGGCGCACATCCTGCGGGACCGGATGAAGCTGACGAAGGAGGACGGCACAACGGTCTATCTGGAGTTCTTCGACTCGGTGAATCCGCTGCGGAATCGCTACCAAGTCACGCAACAGGTGGCCATCGAAGGCAGCTACAAGAACCGCTACGACGTGACGATCCTCGTCAACGGCCTGCCGCTGGTGCAGATCGAGCTGAAGCGACGCGGGCTGGAGATGAAGGAGGCCTTCAACCAGATCCAGCGTTACCAGAAACACAGCTACTGGAGCGCGCAGGGCCTGTTCCACTTCGTGCAGCTCTTTGTGATCTCGAACGGGGTGAACACGAAGTATTACGCCAACGCGCGGCGGCAGAGCTTCAAGCAGACCTTCTACTGGGCGGCGGAGGATAACAAGACCATCCGCGAGCTGCCTGCCTTCACCACGGCCTTCCTGAACCGGGAGCATGTGGGGACGATGATCGGCAAATACATCGTGCTCAATGAGACCGACAAGATCCTGATGGTGCTGCGCCCGTATCAATACTATGCCGCTGAGCGGATGGTGGAGCGGGTGAAGAACCCGCCCGCAGAGAACCCGAATGGCTACGTCTGGCACACGACAGGCAGCGGCAAGACGCTGACGTCCTTCAAAGCCGCGCAGATCATCACCGGCCTGCCGGGCGTGTATAAGGTGGTCTTCTGCGTGGACCGCCGGGACTTGGATGATCAGACCATTCGTGAGTTCAATGCCTTCAGCAAAGGCAGCGTGGACAGCACCGACGACACGAAGATGCTGGTGCAGCAGTTCACTGATGGCACAAAGCTGATCGTGACGACCCTGCAAAAGCTGAACGCCGCCATCAGCAAGACGAAGCATCTGGAGCAAATGGCGAAGCTGAAGGACGAGAAGATCATCTTCATCTTCGACGAGTGCCACCGCAGCCAGTTTGGCGACACGCACAAGCGCATCACCGGCTTCTTCAGCAATCACCAGATGTTCGGCTTCACCGGCACGCCGATCTTTGCTGAGAACGCCGTCGCGAAGGATGGGAAGAAGCACACGACCGTCGAACTCTTCCACAAGAAGCTGCACAGCTATGTGATCACGGATGCGATCAAGGACGAGAACGTGCTGAAATTCGCCGTGGAGTATGTGGGCCGTTACAAGAAGAAGCCGACCTGTCCCACGGAGCTGGACATCGAGGTGGAGGGGATCGACACCAAGGAGCTGATGGAGGATGACACCCGTCTGGCAAAGATCGCCGACTACGTGCTGGATCACCATGCGGTGAAGACGCGGAACAAGGAGTTCACCGCGATGATGTGCGTCAGCTCGGTGGATGTGCTCATCAAATACTACGAGCTGTTTGCCAAACGGAAGATGGAGGGGAAGCACAAGCTGCGCGTCGCGACGATCTTCAGCTACACCAGCAACGAGGAGGACAAGGACGCCAACGGCATCCTGGATGAGGACTGTGAAATCACGGGCGGTGAAGGTGGCAATCCACACACACGGGAGAAGCTGGACGGCTTCATCAGCGACTACAACGCGATGTTCGGCACGGCGTTCTCGACGAAGGACTCCAAGTTATTCTATGGTTACTATCGCGACATCGCCCGGAAGGTGAAAGAGCGGAAGATTGATCTCCTGCTGGTGGTGAACATGTTTCTCACCGGCTTCGACAGCAAGACGCTGAACACGCTCTACGTGGACAAGACGCTGAGATACCACGGCTTGGTGCAGGCCTACAGCCGCACCAACCGCATCCTCAACGAGGTGAAGAGCCAGGGTAACATCGTGGTCTTCCGCAACCTGAAGACGCGCACGGACGAAGCCATCGCGCTCTTCTCGAATGTGAAGACGAAGGAGGAGATCTTTGTGCCGCCGTATGAGGACTACGTGGCGAAGTTTAACGAGGTGGTGATGCAGTTGCTCACCCTGACGCCGACGGTGAAGAGCGTGCGCGATCTCAAAGACGAGGAGGCGGAAATGCAGTTCGTGAAGATCTTCCGCGAGCTGATGCGTCTGCGGAACATCCTGGAGTCCTTCTCGGAGTTCAGCGACGAGGATTTGTCGCTCCCTGCGCAGCGCTTTGCCGACTACCGCAGCGCCTACCTCGACCTCTACGACAAGGTCAAAACGGACAACCTGAAGGAGAAGGCCAGCATCCTCAACGACGTGGACTTCGAGCTGGAACTTATCCACCGCGACGTGATCAACGTACAGTATATCCTCACGCTGCTCGCCAAGCTCTACGGCGCGGATGAGGCGGAAGCCACGGCGCTTCGGAAGCTGATCCTCGACTCCGTAGCGGGTGACATCGAGCTGCGCAGCAAGAAGGAACTCATCGAGAAGTTCATCGAGGACAATCTGCCCAACGTGGAAAGCGCGGCAGAGATTCCCGACAGCTTCGAGGCCTTCTGGGAGAAGGAACGTGTGACTGCTTTTGATCAACTCGTAGCCGAGGAGGATCTCGACGCCGACAAGCTCAAGAAGGTGATCGACCGCTACGTCTATACCGGCCAGGAACCGCTGCCGGATCCCGACATCGCCGACATCATCCTGAAGCCGATGAAGGTCATGGAGCGCGGCCCGTCGAAGAAGCGCGTCTATGACCGCGTGGTGGATTTCGTGGCGACCTTCATCCGTGGGATGGCGGCGTGATGGCAATCGTGGACTGACACGGAGGAAGGGGTGCCCGCCTTGGATGAAGCGCCAGGGCCCGGACGAAAGCCGCAGATCACGAATTGACAGAGGCGAAGCCGATCGTTTGAAGCCTCTCGCAGCAGTTGAGCAGCTTCTGGCGCAGCAATGCCGCTTTCGCGGCCAGATCACGCTGCTCGCACTCATACTGCGCACGCCCTTCGGCTGTTTCGATTTTCACCGGTTCATAGCCCAGTGCGCTGAGGTCATAAGGACTGGCGCGCATGTCGAGATCACGTCCTGCGAGCGCGAGGAGAAAGCATTCGCCGATGAGATCGGAACCGGTCCAAGGCCAGAGTTTGGACGACCATTTGTACAAATCCATGTTGGCATGCAGGCAGGCGGCTTGTTCGAGATCGGGTCGCGAGTCGAGTGTGGGCCGCAAGGAATTCAGCGGACGTGCCTCAGGCGTGAAGAAACGGAACGCATCGTAGTGCGAGCAGCACACAGACTGCGATTTCACAAAAGCGGCTAGTTCCTCGGCGGGAAGACGCAGTGTGTAATCTTGCAGCCGCATTTGCTCCACCGACTGTCGATAGACCATGGCCCACTCATTCAGGCCGTAGCAGGTAAAGCGCCCTGCCCTGCCAAGAATGCGTGTGCACAGCATGGCAACCCACGCGGCGAATTCACGCTCACGCTGCATGAAACGGCTTTCATCGAGACGCAGCAGGCCGTTTTCATGGATGAAGCGGTTCGTTTGGAGCCAAGGATAGGATTCAAGTTCGATGGCCGTGATCTCCAGGCTCACGCCAAAAGGTGGCACCCATTGCTTGAGCTTTGAAGGCGCGAAGCTGTAATAGGTGAAGAGGAAATCATGCACCGCATGCTTTGTGCCTAAACTGCGCCGGCCTAGGAAGGCGTCTGCATGCGCAGCGACACGGTCGTGATGCGACAGCATGAGTGAATGCCATTCATCACGACCCAGCACGATCATGGCACCAACAAAGTCGCCAAACCAAGGAAGGTGCCCATGCTGATCACATCCGTGGCGGTCGTGAGGAAGATGCTGGAGGCAGTGGCAGGATCGGCACCGATTTTGCGCAGCAGCAGAGGTATCAATGCCCCGCTCAGACCACTGACGACGCAGCTAAAGGTCATGGCGATCCAAACGACACCCGCCAGTGTCCATGGATTGGGATTGTGGCTCATGCGTGCATAGGCCCACATGCCCAAGCCTGCGGAAATGCCCACAAGCATGCCATTGTAAAGACCCAGCAGACCTTCTTTGACGACGAGCTTGCGTTCATCCCCTGATTTCAAATCCCCCAACGTAAGGCCACGCAAGGCGACCGCGAGCGCCTGACAGCCGGTGTTGCCGGATTGACCAGCCAGCACTGGCAAAAAGACGGCTAACAGCACCAAACGATCGAGAGTTCCCTGGAAAAAACCGACTACGGCGGCAGCAACGAAGCAGGTGAGTAGATTGATCTGCAACCACGGATGACGGAAACGCAGACTGCGCATGATCGGCGTGGAAAGACGCTCTTCTTTTTCGACACCGACCATCGTGCCGGCCTGAGCACTGATTTCGATGGCCCGGGCCTCGAATAAGCTCTGCCCTCGCACGAGACCGAGCAGCACGCCCTGCTTGCTGCACACGGGATAGACCGGGTAGTGCTTATTGACGACGATTTTCATCGCGTCGGTGAGTTCCAAATCAGGATCGAGCGTGAATGGATCGCGCAGCATGACGTCGGCAAGCTTGGTGTCCGGGTCGGCGAGCATGAGATCGCGCATGACGAGCAGGCCGAGCAACTTTTGTTTGTCATCAGTCACGTAGCCGTAGGTGATGAAGGCTTTTTTCGCCTGCTTGCGCACCTCTTCGATCGTGTCGCACACACTCAACGTGGGACTGAAAACGCCTACTGGCGGCTCCATGAGCCAGCCGACACTGTCTTCAGGGTGCTCGCGATTGCTGATCCACTGCTTGGCTTTGTCTTTGGGGGCAAAGGTGAGGGTAATCGTGCGGGTTGACTCCGCCATCTCCTCCAGCACCTGCTGGGCGACCATGGGGTTCAATTGCTGAAGCACTTTCGCAGCATCCTCGCTTGAAGCATGTTCCAGAAGATTGGCGGCGTCTTGTGCCCCACGTCCAGAGACGGCGGCAAGCAGGGATTCGGAGGTCGAGTTCATGCGATGGTGAAAGCGTAACCGACGAGGGCGGGCTTGTCACCGTCGAGGGCGAAAAAAACCTCGCGCAAGACGCGTTGGCGCGCACATTCACGAACTATGGCCTTGTACGACCGCGATTACATGCGCGAAGCACCCAACCGTTCGTTCTCGCAGATCCTGCGTGGCATCACGGCGTTGCAATGCTTCATCGCGCTAAACATTGCGGTGTTCGTGATGCAGTTCGTGTTTGAGATCGGCTCCATCCGGCATCCCCTGACTGGTGACCTCCTGCCACTCGGCGGCGTGAGTGTACATGAGCTGTCGCAGGGGAAAATCTGGACGCTGATCACCTACATGTTTGTGCATGGCAGCCTGGGCCACCTGCTACTGAATGTCCTCATGCTCTACTTTGCCGGAAGTGGCGTGCAGCAGCGCTTTGGCAGTTATCACTTCGTGCTGATCTACCTGCTTTCAGGAATCGCTGGTGCCAGCGCCGAGATGGTCGTGAACGGTTATCATGGCGACACCATCACGCCACTCGTGGGTGCCTCGGCCTCAGCCTTTGGTCTGCTCACGGCCCTTGCTGTGGTGCTGCCTGAGGAAGAGATCACTGCCTTCATCTACTTCATCATTCCCGTCCGAATGCGGTTATGGACGTTGGCCAAGGGGCTGTTCCTCATCCAACTCGCCTTCGGTTTGGCGGGTTTTTTGTTCAACATCCTGCCCGAGGGCATGCAGATCGCCTACTTTGCCCATCTAGGCGGTGCAGCCCTTGGCTGGTTCTATGCGCGTAGTCTCGGCTACGGTGGACGGCCGATGACCTATGCCAGCCAGTGGCAACCCAAGACAGCCCAAACCAACCGCCAGCCCGCCATGGCGCGTGCGCGCCAGCGTCCCGTCGATCTGGAACAGGAACCGGCGAAGGTGGCAGTTGGCAGGACGATGGATCCGGTGGAATCTTTGATCGAGGCTGAGATCGATCCACTGCTCGATAAAATCAGCCTGCACGGCATCAATAGCCTCACGGAAGAGGAAAAGCGCCGGCTGGAACGCGCGAGCCGTGAACTGGAACGCCATCGGCAAGCCAATGGCGGCTGAAGCAGTTTTACCTCATGCTAGATTCACGTTCCACTCGACTCGCTGCCTGCCTGCTGCTTGCACTGATCACAGGCTGGACTGTGCGTGCACAACGAAAAGGCGCGACGACCGTCATTCCATCTCCTGCTCCCAATGTGACGGCACCCGTTAGCGAACCGTCAAAAAGCGCCTTTCCCGACGAGTGAGACGTAATGCCATTGGCACCATTCCCTTTCGCCATTCTTCATTCACCCATTTCCCAATGTCCATCGCCACTCGCAAAGGAGACCAAGGCCAAACCGATTTACTCTTCGGCTGCCGTCTCGCCAAGTCCCATCCTCGTGTTCACGCTCTGGGAGCCGTGGATGAACTCAATGCCGCCCTTGGGCCGCTGCGTATCACTGCAGCACGTGAAGAAACCCAAGAGATCGTCCCTCAGGTACAGCGCTGGCTCATCGGCCTCATGGGCGAGCTTGCCACCCCTCCTGGCGATGAAACACGTTACGCGGAAACCCACTCCGACCGCATTTCGACCACCAATGTCGCTTGGCTCGATGAGCGGGTCGCTAAACTCGAAGCCGGTGGTGCCTTGAAGTTCAAAGGCTGGGCACTTCCCGGTGAGGCTGGGGTGATGAGTGGTGCCTATGCTGATCTCGCCCGCGTTGCTTGCCGTCGTGCAGAGCGCAGTGTTATCGACCTGCAAGGGACACAGGATCATCTACCCAACGAGGAGATCATCCGCTTCCTCAATCGCCTTTCGGACGTGCTCTGGTTACTAGCACGGTGGGAAGAGCAACAAAATGCGGCCGGCTGAGTTGATCGAATATTCGCGCTGCAGGACAACAAAAAAGCCAGATGGATGACCATCTGGCTTCTTGAAAGGAGTGAGTGCGGAGTGGATTACTCGGCGTTTTCTTCGACGTAACGGACCACGTCGCCGACGGACTGAAGCTTTTCAGCCTCTTCATCGGGGACGTCGATACCGAATTCTTCCTCGAAGGCCATCACCAGCTCGACGGTGTCGAGGGAGTCGGCGCCGAGATCTTCGATGAATTTGGCTTCTTGAGTGACCTGCTCGGGGTTCACGCCGAGTTGTTCAACGATGATGTCTCTGACTTTTTCTGTGATGTTTTCTGCCATAGATGGGTGGGGGTGAGATGGGGCGGAGCTTTAGCGGCTGCCTTTGCTTTGGCAAGGGGAAAATCCGTGCTTTTTAAAGCAGGCGGAGGCAACGTCATTTCTGCGTTTCCACCGGTTGCTGTTCTACATTGGCTGGTTCGCTGATTTTTTCGATCAACTCGCCGCTAAAACGGCTTAGCAGACGTGTGAGAATCTGGTCGGCGCCGCCAAACTTTAAGTCGTCGATCACCGCGCACTTTTCCGCGCCACCCACTGGACGATACCACGCATAGGCCAAGCCTTTATGTTCCCATTTGCGTTTATCTACGCGGAAAACATCGGCATAACGAATCGTGACACCGGAAGACGTCACCCAGTGATCCGCTTCACCGCGCAGCATTTTGCGGCGATTGAGCAGCACGATGATGCCGACGATTCCCGCCCCGGCCAAGCAGCCGTAGCCAAACCAGAATTGCTCCGCGATCTCTCGGTCACTGTAGAGTTTGGGATCTTCCGCCCAGCCGTTCTGCGCAGCATAACTGACCCAGCGCGGCGGTTCCCCCTCGCTGCCAGTAGGCAGGCCCTTGGCCTTCGCATCAGCCAGCCACTGCTCCAGCCGCCCTTCTTTCTTGGCCGCATCAAACGTGGGCAGGAACTCCGTCGTGAACCATTCTTTCTTCTTTGCCAACGCGACAGACTGAGGATAGCCGCGCACGCCATCGTATAGAAATACCAGCCCGAAGACGAGCAGTAGCCCAGCCAGCATGCCCATTCGGCGGAAATACCAAGGCGTGACATGACAGAGGATGGTGTCAGTAGATGCGGCAATGGCGGGTGATTCGGTGGGTGGGAGGGGTTCCATCTGCGGGTGATTTAATCGCAAACACCCGGAAGCAACACCGGTTTTTGTGTGACAAACTGCGCGCTGATTTGCAATGTCTGCACGCTTCCCTTCCAAGAGTTCCGGCGTATCAAAGGACAAACCTACTCAAAACCATGTATCACATCGATCCTCTCTACCTCCTCATATTCTTCGGTACGATGGCGCTATCCCTCTTTGCCTCCTGGCGTGTCAAAGGAGCCTACGCTCGCTATTCCCAGGTGCCAGCCAGCTCTGGCATGAGCGGCGCTGAGATCGCGCAACGCATCCTCGACCTCAATGGCATCCGCGATGTCACCGTGCGGTCCACCCAGGGCCTGCTGAGCGATCATTATGATCCAACCAACAAGACCCTGGTCCTATGCGAAGAAAACTTCCATGGCACCAACGTCGCCGCGCTCGGCGTGGCAGCGCATGAATGCGGCCACGCCCTCCAGCACCAGCAGTTCTATGCGCCGCTGCAGTGGCGTATGGCAGCGGTGGGCATCACCACCGTCGTTGGCAGCATCATTCCGTTTGTCGGCATGTTCCTGCTCTACGTCGCACCAAAAATTGCCATCCCGATCCTTGCTCTGTGCTTTGGCGTGGTGATGGTGTTCCAGCTTATCACCCTGCCGGTGGAGTTTGACGCCACCGCGCGCGCGAAACGCATCCTGGCACAGACAGGTGCCGTCGCTCCCGGAGCGGAAACCGCCGCGATGAGCAAGGTGCTCGATGCCGCCGCGCTAACCTATGTCGCGGCATTCATCAGCGCGCTCGCCACCTTCCTCTACTACGTCATGCAAATGCTGGGCAGTCAGCGCAGCGACGACTAAGCAACGCGGACAAACTTTCGGTCAAAGCGGCGTATGCACTGCATGCGCCGCTTTTTTCTTGCCCTTGTTGTCTCGCTTACCGTCCTCGCAGATGAAATTCCACCCTTGCGCGGTCTTAGCCGCACGAACCTGCTGGAATACCATGCGACGGATGGCACGAAGAAAGTCGCCATGACCGCTGCCGAATGGGAAAGCCGCCGCAAAGAGGCGCGCGCGGGCTTTCAGCAGGTCGCCGGCCCCCTGCCCGGCCCAGAGATGCGCTGTGCACTCGATCCACAGATCATCGAAGAGGCCGACTGCGGCAGCTATGTGCGGCGGCTGATCACCTACACCTCACAACCCGGCGGCAAGGTGCCCGCTTATTTATGCATCCCAAAGACAACACTGAATGGCACTAAAACACCTGCGGTGCTCTGCTTGCACCCCACCGAGAACAAGATCGGCTTCAAGGTCGTCGTCGGACTCGGCGGCAAACCGCACAGACAGTATGCGTCCGAACTAGCAGAACGCGGCTTCATCACGCTCTCGCCGAGTTATCCGCTACTGGCGGACTACCAGCCGGATTTGAAGGCGCTCAAGTTGCCCAGCGGCACGATGAAGGCCATCTGGGACAACCTGCGCGGCCTCGATTACCTCGACTCGCTGCCGTTCGTGGACCATTCGCATGGCTACGCCGCGATTGGGCATTCCCTCGGTGGACACAACGCCATCTTCACCGCCGTGTTCGATGAGCGCATCCAGGTCATCGTCTCAAGTTGCGGCTTTGACTCGCTGCTCGACTACTACGGCGGCAACATCAAAGGCTACGTGCAGGAGCGCTACATGCTGCACATGGAGAACTATCTGGGCCATCCGCAGGACGTGCCATGGGATCACTATGAACTCATCGCCTGCCTCGCGCCGCGCCATGTCTTTGTGAATGCGCCGCTCAAGGATGCGAACTTCCGCTGGCAGAGCGTGGACCGCATCGCGAACGCAGCTCTGCCATTGTTCAAACTGCATCAGGCGGAGTCAAATCTGCAAGTCGTCCACCCCGACTCCGACCACGATTTCCCCGACATCGAACGCTTCGCCAGCTATGAGCTAATCAAGCGCGTGCTCCGGCCTGCTCGATGATGTGGACCAGCCGCGGACACAGCACGGTGTGAGAAAACTCCGCACCCAACGCTTTTGCTGCCTCATTCACCGGTCGTGAACCAAGCTGCATCGCCGCACGAATCTGCCGCATAATTTCAGCCACATCACCATTGTGCGCCATGCGCGCATGAGTTGGATCGCCCAAACAACGCGCCAAATCGCCGCCGTGACTTTGATCCGGGCCGATGAACAGGAAAGGAATGCCCAGCATGAGGATGTTGTAGATCTTGCAGGGATGCACGATGCCCACAAAAGGGTCGCCCATCACCACGAGATGCAGATCTGCCGCCGAGAGCGAGCCTGAGAGCTTTTCCATCGGCTGATATGACAGACAGGTGATGTTGCTCAACGCCTTCGCCTTCGCAAAAGCCTGCACCTTCTTGAACTCGCTGCCGCCGCCGACAAACAGGAAATGCAGGCGCCCGTCGGCTTTCATTGCATCCGACGCCGCTAAAACGGCATCCAGCGGATGACACGGGCTGTGGTTGCCGGAATACATGACGATGAACTTGCCTGTGAGTGCATGCTCTGCGCGAAACGCCTCACGCGCCGTCGTTTCGTAACTGACCGCATGATCGTGCGACCACGGCGCATCGGTGTGAATGACCTCCGCACGCACTCCCTTGGCCTGCAAACGCGCCGCCATGAAGCGGTCCAGTGCGATGATGCGCGAGGCGCGGCGGAAGCTCCAGTTTTGGATTAGCGTCAGCGTGCGCTCGACAATCCCGCCCGCTTTCAACCATCCCGCCGCCACCGCCTCATCGGGATTTAGATCCATTACCCACGGTACCACTGCACCACCTTTAAGCTTTGCCGCGATGGTGCCCAGCGTCGAGATCAACGGCGGCGAAGTCAGGCAGACCGTCACATCATGCCTGGGCAGAAACAACAGAATGCGCGCCGCATTCAGCCAGAAGGTGCCGAAGTCGATGAGACGACGCCACTTGGCCTGCTTACCGAGTCCCGGCGTCCAGATGCGGCGAATGTCGATGCCCTGCCACGTTTCACGCACCAGATAATGCACCGCAGGGTCATCGTAACCCCTGCACGAAGCCACCACCGTGACCTGATGGCCCGCTTTCACCAGCGCCAGCGCCAAATCCGTTAAATACTGCGCTGTAGCGACGTGATCCGGGCGGAAGCACTGGTTGAGGAGCAGAACTTTCATGTCTTCAGCGCCAGGCGCATCAACCGCGCAAACGATTGGACCGTGACTCCTCCAAAAACGCTTGGTAGGTCTGCGCGAGGCCCTCGGTGAGCGGAATGCGAGGACTCCAGCCGAGTTTGTTCAGGCGTGTCGTATCCAGCAACTTGCGCGGTGTTCCATCGGGCTTGGATTTGTCCCAGACGATGCGGCCCTTGTATCCTACCACACCCGCCACCATCTCCACGAGTTCCCGAATGGTGACATCGCTGCCAAACCCGACGTTGACCAAGTCCGGTGGATTCTCCAATTGCATGAGGAAGGCGCAGGCATCAGCCAGGTCATCCGCATGCATGAACTCACGTTGCGGGCGCCCCGTGCCCCACGCCATTACTTCTGCCTGACCAGCCATCTTGGCTTCATGGAACCGCCGTACGAGTGCGGGCATCACATGTGAGTTCTGCGGATGGTAGTTGTCACCCGGTCCGTACAAATTCGTCGGCATGGCAGCATGATAGATGACGCCATACTGCTTCCGATAATACTCCGCCATCTTCAGCCCGGCGATCTTGGCAATGGCGTAGGCCTCGTTGGTCGGTTCCAGAGCAGAAGACAACAGACTGTCCTCATGCATCGGCTGCGGCGCAAGCTTCGGATAGATGCATGAGCTGCCAAGGAACAGCAGACGTTTCACCCCAGACTTCCAAGCGCCGTGGATGCAATTCGTCGCGATGGCAAGGTTCTCAAAGAGGAACTCGGCCGGATAGGTGTTGTTGGCATGAATGCCTCCCACCTTGCCCGCAGCCACAATCACGGCATCCGGCTTTTCTTCGTCATAAAATGCCTGCACCGCAGCCTGATTGGCCAGATCGAGCTCTTTTCGAGTGCGTGTCACCAAAGTAACGCCCGCAACTTTTTGGAAACGCCGCACCAGCGCGCTTCCCACCATACCTGTGTGACCGGATATAAACAGCTTTGTCATGCTTCAAAGATTTTTTACTCTCGCCTCGTGTTCCGCGAGTTTCAGGTCGGCTTCAACCATGATTTTCACCAGTTCCTTGAATCGCACCCGTGGCTCCCAACCGAGCTGTTTACGGGCTTTCTCGGGATTTCCAATGAGTAGATCTACTTCCGCTGGCCGTTCATACCGCGGATCAAGCGCCACATACTTCTCCCATTCTAGCCCCAACAGGCCGAAGGTCTCCTGGCAGAATTCACGCACGCTGTGGGTTTCGTTCGTCGCCACCACATAATCATCCGGCTTTTCCTGCTGTAGCATCAGCCACATCATTTCCACATACTCGCCGGCAAAGCCCCAGTCGCGCTTCGCGTCGAGATTCCCTAGATACAGCTTGTCTTGCAAGCCAAGTTTGATGCGAGTGGCTGCGCGGGTAATTTTGCGCGTCACAAAGGTTTCGCCACGTCGCGGACTCTCGTGGTTAAAGAGAATGCCGTTGGAAGCATGCAAACCGTAGCTCTCACGATAATTCACCGTAAGCCAGTAAGCGAAGACCTTCGCACAGCCATAAGGCGAGCGCGGCCAGAACGGTGTCGTCTCTGTCTGCGGCACCTCCTGCACCTTGCCAAACATTTCCGAGGATGAGGCCTGATAGAATTTCGTCTTCTTCGCCAGTCCAGCCTCCCGAATCGCCTCCAGAATGCGCAAAGCTCCCAGACCATCCACATCGCCGGTGTACTCCGGAATGTCGAAAGACACCTTCACATGCGACTGCGCCCCCAGATTGTAGATTTCATCCGGCTGCAACTCATAGAGCAGCTTCACCATCTGCACGGCGTCTGCCAGATCGCCGTAATGCAGAATGAGCCGCGCATTATCAACATGAGGATCCTGGTAGATGTGGTCGATGCGCCCCGTGTTGAAGCTTGAGGAACGGCGGATGACACCATGGACTTCATACCCCTTGCTCAACAGCAGTTCGGCCAGATAGGAGCCGTCCTGGCCAGTGATGCCGGTGATGAGTGCTTTTTTCATACCTTCGCAGTATTCAACGGTTCGAAATTTTAACTAATCGTCGTTCCAGAAGCCTGAGGGAAAGCATTACCTCCGCGATAGTGCGCTGGAAAGTGTAATACCAGCCATGCCAGCCGTCGAGAATGGCACCGCGCAGAAGTAGCGTATAGGCAAAAACCACCAACGGGCCGAGGATCATGCTGCGACGAATGCGATCTTGAAGGCTGAGATCGGCAGATTTAAGCGCGATCAATTTCTCTGCTTCGAGCTGCGCATACTTGTCCTGTGATGTAAACCAACGCGTTAAAGGCTTGCGGTCATCATGGTCGATTTTTGTCATCAGCGAGCCAGTGATGCCGGGAATCTGCAGTAACTGAGTGTGTCCATCCGATTGGTAACGACAACGATCTTTGCAAAAGAGCACCGCACGCGGCGGATAAAGGCATGAGCGTAGCGGCTTGCCGTAAATCAGATAGCGGAAGTCGGCAAAGTACGCATCGCTGCCCGGCTCCTGTGAAAGGGCGGCAAGTTCCTGTTCGAACCCGGCCCCAAGGATGTAATCCGCATCAAGCGATAGCACCCAATCCGTCCTCGTGGCATCGACACCGAAGTTCCATTGCGTGGTATGATCATCAAAGGGACGCACGATAAGCCGCGCATTTGAAAACTCGGCAGCGATCTGCGCGGTCCCATCCGTGCTGCCGCTATCGACGATGACGACTTCCGCCGCCCAACGCAATTGATCCAAACAGCGGCGTAGGTTTGGATCCTCGTTCCAGGTAAGAATCAGTGGTGTGATCTGTTCAAGCTGCATGGCAGACGATATCACTGTAAAGTAGATTTAAACCTGTGCCCATGGCGGAAAGCGAATAATCACGGTGGGCTAGCCGACGAGCGGCCACAGACAAGCCCTGCCGCTGAGTTGCGGACATAAGAAGGGAATGGATAGCCTCCTTAATGGCCATAGGGTCACGAGCGCTGAGTAGAACCGCCTGCTCTTGCACGGCATCCACAGCCAGCGCCACTTGATCGGTCGAGATGCAGGGGAGACCAGCCGCCATGGCCTCCAGCAGCGCAATGCCGAAGTTTTCAGAGTGCGAAGGCAATACAAATATCTCAGCTGCTGCATACGCGGCCAGACGTGTTTCCCCTTGGATGAATCCGGTCCAAGTGATGCTGTTTGAGATACCCAGCGATGCTGCCTGTTGTTTCAAGGAAGTGACCAAAGCGGGATCACCGTCGCCGCAGATGATGAGGCGCACCTGAGGATGTTCTGGCGCGATGCTTGAAAACGCGTTGATGAGAAGATCGAGCCCTTTCTTTTCATCAATCCGTGAGAGGAATAGTATGTTTCGTGTGGAGGCAGCCTCGGGATGCTTGTCGAAAAAAATCCTTCGATCAGGGAGCTTGTCGAATGCACTGAGATCGATGCCAATAGGAATGACGACCTGTTGGTTTGACAGATGAAAGCGGGCGCTGTCTAGCATCTCCATGCGGCTAGTGTAGTGCATTGCTTTAGCACGACGCATCAGCGGCAATTCGAACATTCGGAGGGAGAGCGCTTTGATCCACCGCCTGCGGTTCTCCATGCCCCAGCGATTCAACACGCCTAGCGGGCGGATAATATACGGCACCCGATTTCGGGATGCCGCACGTGCACCGACGAGACTAGCAAAAGAAAACAGTGCATGAACATGTACAATATCGTAGTCCGCCACATGGGTCCTCAGCCAGCGGCGAAGTGGCAGTGAGACTTTGTAGAACTCGGCCTGCTTGGGAAAGTAACGCACCGTCCACCCGCCATTCTGCGGCATCTCATGCTCAAGGGGAATACCAACCATGCGCCGCCCTGGGCCGTCGTCATCGGTCGTCACGACATGAACCTCTACGCCTTGCGACTGCAAGGAATGCGCAATCGCTGGAAGCGCAACGCTTGGACCTCCAGAACTCGGCGAAAGGGAGGGAATGATGTGCAGTGCGCGCATGTGTCAGTTCACGCCGTGGCGTTCACGCCAGTGGTCTAGGGCAACCACCGCCCAGCGCATATACCAAGATGGATTCGAAAAGGGCAACTTGCGGCCCGCATCAGTAAATGCGACTCCCCAATCATGATTGAGCCACTTTTCAAAGGGAAACACAAAGCCACGCTTGGTCTGGTGCCTAACCCATTCAGGGATTTCTGGAACCGCATCGAGCAGCATCTGCTTCCCAGCACGCAAGCGCAGCTTTGCAGGCACCCGGGCGATCTGTTCAAAAAAGACGCGGTCCACCAACGGCACGCGCAGTTCAAGACCATGGGCCATACTCATCACGTCGCTGTCCCGAAGAAGCTGATTGCGCATGTAGAGGGTGATCTCGCACGTGCTGACGGCATCACGTGAATCCATGTGGGGAAAACTCTCCTCTTCTTGAGCGGGAAGATCACCCGGCGAACAGTGGAGGTATTGAGCCGTCATCAGCCGAGCCGCATAGAGCGAGAAAGTGCTGCGGAAAGAACGGTAAGCATCTTTGATCGAGCCTTCGGAGCGCAGCAGTGAACCGATCCGCCGCAACTTGAACGAATAGGGATTTCTCTCCAGCGCCCAGCCTGCCAGGTCGCCAGCCAGAGGCACCTGATGAACGGCTCTGGCCATGGCATGCAGTCTGGGAACGACATCGAAGCTTCGATAGCCTGCAAACATTTCATCACCGCCTAGGCCAGACAGCACTACCTTCATGCCATTTTCCCTCGCAAAGGACGAAACCGCATAGGTATTGAGGCCGTCGATGGTCGGCTGGTCCATGGCCTGCAGGTAGCGTGAGAAAAGTTGCTGCCCTAGGTCGGCGTTTAAGGTCAGGTTGCTGTGTCGGGTGCCAAAATGCTGCGCCGTGCGCCGGGCCACACTGCTTTCGTCGAGCGCTTCATCATCCACCCCGATCGAGAACGTGGCTATATTATCATGACCAACATGCTTCGCCAGAGCTACCAGCGCGGTAGAGTCAATCCCACCGCTCAGAAAGATGCCCACCGGAACATCACTGACAAAATGCGCGCGCACGCTGTCGAGCAACGCGTTGCGAACATCCGCCACCGCCTGCTCTTGTTCGATTTCATTGGGCTGAAACTTCACCCGCCAGTAGCATCGCTTGGCCAGCCGCCCTTTTTTCCAGAGCAGGTAGTTTCCGGCATTCAGACAATGAACATCCGTTAGAAGTGTCTGCGGCTCCTGAACGGTTCCCATTTGAAAATAGCTCATCAAGGCTGCGGCATCCAGGTCGCGACCAGCGAGTCCGGCAATCTGAAGCGCCCGCACCTCCGAAGCAAAAGCAAGGGAATCCCCCCGCATTGTGTAGTAGAGCGGTTTGATGCCCATCGGGTCGCGTGCCAGAAAACAGCACTGCTGCCGCTCATCCCAGATCGCGAAGGCAAACATGCCGCGCAGTTTTGCCAGCATCGCGGTGCCGTCACGCTCGTAGAGGCGTAGCAGCACCTCGGTGTCCGTATTGGTGCGGAAGGAAACTCCGTCCCGCGCCAAATCGCTGCGCAGTTCACGGAAGTTGTAAATCTCGCCATTGAAGGTGATGTGCAGTGCGCCATCAGGGGTTTGCATTGGCTGGTGTCCAGCCGGGGAAAGGTCCAGAATCGCAAGGCGCACATGAGCCAGTCCAACCATCCCGTTGGGAGAGATCCACGTTCCACGGTCATCCGGCCCGCGATGCTTGAGGGCAGCAGCCAGTTCCTCGAGTTTGGCACGCAGCTCTCCCTGCTCAGCACCTTCTGCTTTGAGAATACCAGCTATGCCACACATGAGATCAAACTAGAGTGAGTGAGTCTGGAATTCCCGGCATACGCGCAATCGAATGTGCCAACACATTCCGAATAGCTTCTTTGAAACGGTGTACACCTTCCGGCAGGTCATTGTGGACCGCTGCTGCACGTGCTGCCACCTGCATGACTGCAAAGTCCACCTCTGGCAGCGCAATCGCCTTCTCCATAGCCTGTTCCAGCGCTTGTTCGTTGCCGGCCTCGATCATCCAGCCTGCCTTGCCATCAGATAAGAACTCCAGCGCCGCCCCACAGCGATCCGTGCCAATGGCGGGCATTCCCGAAGCCAGTGCTTCCACCATAGCCAGCCCCCAACCATCGTAGCGAGAAGGGAAGCAAAAAATCGAGCCCATGGCATAATACGTTGGCAGCTTGTCCCACGGCTGAAAGCCCAACCAAGTCACGCGATCAGCACAGTGATGCAACAGGTTGCGCATCTCACGCTCCGTATCGTGGCCTGTCCCAAGAACAACCAGACGTGCCTGCGGGTGCCGTCTGGCGATCTTCACAAACGCCTTAGCCAGTAGATCGCCCCCTTTACGATGGGAGAGCGAGCCGGAATAGAAAAACACACGCTCTTTGGCATGATGGCGCTCGATTTCCTGGAAATGCTTCAGATCGGAGAAATAAGGAATGTTTTGATAGCTGCGAGTGCGACCAAACTCGCGCTGATACCCCTCCATGCCGAAACGCCCCACACCCCAGATCGGAGTCGAACTCCGATGTAGTGGCAGCAGCAGCAAACGACGGGAGAGGATGCCTAAAATGCCCGTCTGGTGAAATCCCGGGCGCTCACCCCAAAACACCCAAGGCTTGCGTAACCGCGCCCTCTCACGAATGGCCTTCTGCGCAAACCAATCCGTGTAGTAATTAAAGATCACTAGATCAGCTCTACGGATGGCCTCCATGGCGTCATCTCGCATGTGGGGTGTCTCGGAGAGGATCAGATGATTATGGGTGATGCTCGAATTCTCCCACTGACGGTTACGGTCACGGTGGGTCAAATAAATCACTTCCAAGTGGCCATCGAGGTCAATGGAGAGCGCATTAAAAAACTCCACCTGATAGGGTGAAGTCAATTGTGTCAGCACCACGATGCGTGGAGCTGCGAGGTCTAGACCGTGATTCGGCGCGCGCATGCGCGTGTTCGCCGGTGTTGCTTTTTGGTCCAAAACCTGGCCCAGATCTTCAGCCATCAACCGGCTTACGCGCGTGTAGCCAAACTGCTCCACGACAGCAGCACGTAGTGCCGCCGGATCTTGCCACAGAGCTTCCGGTGGCTGTTTGGAAAGCACTTCGCAGAGGACGTCTGCGATTTCCTTCGTGTCGGCAGGATCCACCAGTTTTCCCAGCCTGCCTTTGTCCAGTGCATCCACCGATCCATCCAGTTTGCCTGCCACCACCGGCTTGCCACTCGCCATTGCCTCCAGAAAAACAATGCCAAAACCCTCCTTGCTGCTTGGCATCACAAAGGCATCACACAGCCGGTAATGATCTGGAAGTTCCTCCCCAGCCACCCGACCGGCAAAAATCACGCATTCGTTCAGACCACGTGACGTGGCAGCAGCGCGCAAACTCGGCAGATCATCCCCGTCCCCGACAATCACATAGCGCACCTGCGGAAACACTGACCGGATCTTTTTCAGCGCAGCCAGCACTTGGCGATGCCCCTTGTAACGCTCAGAGAGTGCCAGCCGACTCACCGTCAGCAGCACTAACTGGTCAGACTTCAATCCATAGCGTTTGAGCAAATACTCTGGCTTGGGTCCGATGTTAAACCGCTCCGTCTCAAACGTGTTCGGAACCACACTAATTTTGGCCGGATCAATGCCATAGGAATGGATGACTGCCTGCCGGGTAAACTGGCTCACCGCCATCAAATGATCCGCCGCCCGCATAGCCCAGACACGCAGGCCACTGCGTTGATTCCAGGCTTCGATGCCATGCAGCACGCTCATCACCTTGACACCACGCAGCCAGTGCAGCATGCGCAGCGCCGGCAGGAAGTGCAGGTGCGTTGTCACGGCACACTGCGGCCGCTGCCAGAGTCCGATCACCAGCCCAAACAATACCAGAAACAGCGTGCGCAATACGAGAGGATAGTTGGCGACAGAATAGTATTTGATACCACTCACGCAGTTAAGCGGATCATCCGCCGCCAGCGCGTCATTCTTGATGAAAACACGAATGTCCGCCCACGGATAGGCCTCACGGACCGCCTGCACATAGACGCGAGAGAAGGCCTGAATGCCCCCCGCTCCCTCGCAAATGCCAGGAACCCAGATGTGGATACTATCGCTCGAACGGTTCATGCGTCTTTACGGAGAAACAGGCTCAAATTGTCCTGACATTTGGTATTGATCAACTGATGCTGAAATCCGGCGGACTCAACGTTGCGGATGAGGGGGCGCGAATCTGCCCGGTCATCATGCCACTCCACGATAAGCGCCTTCACCTGCGCGAGCCAGCCTGTGTCGCGGCTCAGAAGCTCTTCCTCCCCACCTTCGATGTCCATCTTGACCAGATCGACCCGGCACTCAGGAAAGCGACCCAGCAAGTCACGAATGCCGACAACCGGCACGCGCATGCCAGCCTGAGTTGAACCCTCGTTTACTAGCCGTCCGAGGTTTGATTCGGCCCTTGCTTCAAACCAAGCTTCTCCCGCATGCTGCCCCACCGCTGCCCGCACCACCTCACCCGAGATGTGGTTGTCCTGAAAATTCATCTCTGCCACCGCCGCATTCTCGGGAACGGGTTCCACCGCCAGCAGAAAAGCAGATCGGTTGGATTGGGTCGGATCGGGTCGGATTCGGTTGGAAAACCAGAGTGAGGCGAGGCCGATGTTAGCCCCCAGGTCCAAGAAAGTATGAGGAGCGAATGGCAGGTCGCAGTCATACACTTCATCCACCAGCACTTCCCGCAGGCTCTGCATATCCCCGCGATTAAAACGGTAGTTCACCTGTAGACCATCACGGAAACGGACACACCTAACGGCATTGTAGCCAGGCAGCCGAACAAAACGTAGCAGGCGGCTCCATAAATAATCAGCACGCAACCGACGGGCCGAGGCATCATCCGCTGCCAGACCCGCCGCCGCAGCGCCCTCGCTCAAGGCATGCATCAGTACTCGGAACATGATTCGTTCTACTTAATTAAAGTCACTGATGAGTCAGCCGAAAAAAGGAAAAAAGCTAAAAGAAGGGCGGGGCGAACTCTAAATCATCCGGTTTTTTTACGTCTTTCCCATTCTTTCGGCCAATCCTTCTGGGAACCTACCAAAGCGGGATTAGGCAGGCAGACGTGCATCCCCCAGATTCTTCGGCCAGCGTTTCAGCAGCAGCCAGGAGAGCAGACTTGGACTGGTGACTTCACGCCGATGCTGCTTGTGCCGTTGCAGGTATTCGGGAATCATGCGCAGTCCATCCAGTAGGCCCGCCGTCCAACCCCACTGAACAAGCATTAACACCCGTCGAAAAACGCTCCAGACTCCCACCGGCCAGAGCCAGGCAGGGAAACGCAGGTAGGCAAACAAGGCAGTATTCGCCAACACCTGGGCATTGGTCACCGCATCTACGCTAAGAGTCGGGACACGATCGTGCACCACCCTCAGCAGCGGATCGTGAACGATCATCCCGCCGATGGCATGCAGTTGCAGCCCAATGTCCACCTCCTCCATGTTGTAGGCGATCGGCAAGGGCACAAAGCCTTGGGTGCGCAGGAACCAACTTTTACGAAACACACTGCCACAGCCGGAAGGCAGGGCGATCTGTTGAAACTGCAGCGACTGCCACTCCTGCGCGTGGCTGGCCGCACTGAACATCGCGGCATCGGGAAAGCGCTCCGCCAACAACATCACACGGGCAAAGTAGTCCGCCTGTGCCGGAAACGAGTCATCATCAAAGTTGGCCACCAGTTCGTGCCTTGCCTCGACAATCAGCCGGTTGCGCGATCCGCCCGGGCCCAGCAGTGCGTCGGTAACAAGAATGCTGATGCCTGGATCAAACGCCTTTACCGCCTCCACGATCACGGCATCACCGCCATCTACGTGCACCAGAATTTCCGCCGGTGCGGGCTGGCAACCACGAATCTGCCTGAGCGTTTTCTGAAGTTTGTCCAGACGCCGACAAGCAGGTACGATCGCCGTTACCTGACAGGTATCGGGGTCACTCATGAAGTTGAATCTGGACCATGCTGGCCAAGCCGCATTCCAAGCCTGTTGCCGGTAACGCTTTTGTCACTCAAAGCCGAGCTATTATGAGGGTGGCTTCCTCTAGGCGAGCGCCCACGCGGAGCAAAGCGCCGTTGCACAGTCGCCTCCACCAAAGGGATCAATCCGAAACCGGAGATGGCAAAAATGAAAAAACTAGCGGTGTGATTGTACACGACCGACATGAGCAGGAAGGGACCGGCGATCAGAACCACGACTAAACAGAGTGTGCGTATGATGCCTGGGGGAGAGGCTAAATAGGACTTCCAATTCAGCCATAACAAAAGCAGGCGCAGGCCATACCACGCGAGAAACCCCGCCACCCCGAGTTCGCCTAGCACCTGGCCAATCTCATTGTCTAAAAGCGGCGCTCGCTCTTTCATGGGCAGGATTCCCAGCTTATTCCGGATGGCATAGGTCGCGGGATGAGCCGTGCCAATGCCGAAGCCAAAAGCACCACCAGCCTCGAAAGCGGCTTTCAGCGCCGCCACGGGGTGGTCAATGGTCCGACTGGTCAGAGTGTCATTCGCTGTTTGAGAGCGTGCCTCCCAATGAATAAGTGCATCGGCAAAGAAATAAACAGACCCACCGACCGCCAGCACCGCACCGAAGACCAGTGTCATCACAAAACCACGCCGGGGAACCAGACTGCCAGACAAAGTAGCCAATGCGAATCCAACCGTCACAAACGCCATGGTGACCACGGAAGCACGTGATCCCCCCATCAAAGCGTTGCCAGCCAGCATGGGCAGCATGGCAAAGAGAAGGACCGGTTTCCACCGTGTCTCTCGCAAGGACAACAGCGCGAAAGCGAGGGCAAAAAAAATGATGACGAAGGTCGTATGCCCAGTGAGGTAAGAGAAGGTTCCTGTCACACGCACTCGATCCCCGACACCAAATCCGGTGGCACCGGTTTCGCTCATGCCAGCCGCAAAGGTATTGATGACGCTGAACTTGTCGGATTTATACTGAAGAAAACCCAGCAGACAGATCGGAATGGCCAGCAAGGCATACCAAGTGATCTGCCGCAACATTTCCTGCTGGTTGCGGAAGAGGTAAGGCATCATGAAGGTTAGCGGCACATACATGAAGTAGATCTTCACCCCATAAGCAGCGAGCAGGGCTGAGCCGATGTTCGGGTTCATAGCGCTGAAGGCAACAACGCAGCAAAGCAAAAAAAACATCCCGCCCGGCACCCGCAGCCTGTAGGCACGTAGTTCAGGATCGGGCGCAAAGTAGAACTTTAGGTAGGCACCTACCAGGAACACGTCCTTGAGGAAATAAACCAGCTCCTCTGCACTGGGCAGAAACCACTTGCGGATGGCCCCTTCCACCAGCACCGCCACAAAGGCCACCTTCACCGCCGCCCGCCAGTAGGTGTAACTCCAGGCGATGATGATCAGAGCGCCCAAACCACCGAGCATCAACAGGGTGGAGAGCGGCAGTTTGACAATGCTGAGGATCCAGAACATAACAGGGTGAGTCAAGGTAGGAGGACGGGCAAAGCGACCGACGAGGAGTGCCAAGCCCGAAATAATGCCAGAGAGTACACAGGTTGATAATTCAAGGTCTCGGCACGGCATTTTTCCAGCAAACGAGCCGGATTGCCAGCCACAATCCCAGAGGGAGGCACATCCTTCGTCACCACCGATCCCGCAGCCACCACCGCGCCGCGCCCGAGAGTCACTCCCGGCAGGATCAGCGCGTTCGTTGCAATCCAGACGTAATCTTCAATCACGATGGGCTTCGCGAGCATTCTCCATTGAGGGTCGGAGACATCGTGGCTGGCAGTCAGAATCTTCACCCCGTCGTTGATGCAGACACAACGCCCGATCGTTAAGCGCGCATGCACGGAAAATTCAGCGCGACCCACGAAACTGTTTTCACCCACGGAAAGTTGGGTCAACTGCCCCGAGATCAAGCTGACATCGGAACAAAAGACCGAGACATCCACTTTTGCCCCACTACGTTTTAATCGGAAATGAAACCAGCTTTGTTTGAGGAGGTTTGGCAGTTGCTGGACTCGCTTCGCCCAAGCGCGAAACCATTCCCACCCGCCAAAAGCGGGTCGGTCACGATTCCTCCAGAGGTGGCTAAATAGGAAGAGCATTATTTTTTATTAAAATGGGGACATGGGGCAGTCGGCTGCAGCAATTGCGCCACATAACTGGTGGCGTTTTTTTTCAAGGAATGGCCATCATACCAAACTCGCAACGCAGTGCCGAGCTTTTCCAATTCCAGCGGGTCAACCACCGCTTCCGCTTGAAGCATTGATTCATGGACTACATTCACGCCGCTCCTCAAACCGTCCGGGAGTATCGGTTCCCGCCCCTGAGTAATGACGGCCAACCCGTGCGCCGCGAAAGCAGCCATCAGCCCGGACTTACCAAAATGCTGGGGGCTATAGGCTGTGTAGGCTAGGCGGCAGGAAGCCAATAGCGCGGAGAAATCTGCCACGTTCATGAATCCATGATGCTCAACCTCCAAATCCAAATCCTGTGGCACTTGGACCGGCTTTCCGCCGATCAAGTGCAGGCGCTTCATGCCGAGCCGACTACCCAATGAAGTTGCCCTGCGCAGCACCGCGTCCAAGCCCTCGCCACTGTGAATTCCCCAAGCAAGCATAACCATCGCGAGCTCACGCTCGCTCCACGGTGGCAAATGTGCAGGCTCGCCGAGATTGGAGAACACTGGCATCGCCACGATGGGCGAGGTCTTCCGAGCGGAGGCACCTCGCAACCACACTGCATACGCCTCGCGATTGGTGCGCACGCCATCGGATGAGCGTGCAATCACTCGCAAAATGTGCTGCTGCAGCGGTTTTAACCAGAAGGCGGAACTGCTGGCAGAACCCGACGCAAACAACTCGTGAAACATGGTGATCAGGCGAGGACGGGGGGGCATCTGCGACAACTGCCGCCAGCCCGACGCCAGCCACATCGGCACCCCACGCTTTTGATAACCATAGGAGGACATGTGCAGGACGAGGGCATCAAACTCTCCTGGACGTGCGATCACAAAATTCACCAGCGCCTGGGTAGTGAGTTCCGGGAGTCGGTAGAGAGGAAACTCGGCTACACCTTCCGGCTTTGTCCAGTTCGTTCCGGCAGACAATAAGCTGCTGTGAATGTCATGCTCGTCACGCAGTGCCTGCGCCAGCAGCCAGGCATAATCGCCAATGCCGCAAACGGCGGGCGGCACTTGGGGCACGATGTGCAGAATGCGGGTCATGCGGCAAGGCTGGGAATCAGTTCCTCATAAATCTGGCGGATCGAGTCACGGTAGCGTTGGCTGGTCCAGCGTGCGGCAAACGCGCAGGCCGTGCGGCCATCCTCAAGGCAGAGGTCTGGCTGGTTGCGATAATGATTGAGCCGTACCGCGATGGCGGAGGATGAAAAGGCCGGCACACGCCACGCGGGATCAGGCACTGGCGCGCCGCAGCGGTCCGTGACGATCACGGGCAGGCCGCAGGCCATGGCCTCCACCGCCACAAAACCGAAGCTATCCCCGAGCGAGGACATCACCAGCACATCATGGCTCCAGTAAAGCTCCCGCAACTGCGGTCGCGGGCAGTAGGCCAGACAACGCACCTGGGATTTCAGTTTCTTGAGGAAAGGTTTCATATCCGCTTCCAAGGGACCCACGAAAGTCGTCTCCACACCGGCCCCTTCCACCTGATCCAAGGCTTCCAATAGGTAAGGGATACCCTTCGTCAATGACACCGCACCAGCGTGCAGAACTCTTAGTGGTCGGTCTGATGTCGGCTGTTTCCGCTCTGCTGTCGGGTGCCAGAAATTCGTATCCACCCACAGCGGCACCACCCGCAACCGCTCTGCCGGCAACCCTTCGGCAAGGTAGATTTCTCGTTGCAGTTCGGAACACAGCACCAACACATCCGCCAGTTCACGCTCCAGATGCTTGCGTTCAGCCATCGCCGGACTGTCGAGCATGGGAGGAGCCCGTAACCCGAATTCGCCTGCCGCACGTTCGATGCCCTCCTGCAGGAAGCCGGTCGGAATGCCATGGCAATCCATGACACAGCGCATGCCAAGCTTTTTGGCGGCCATGAACAGTTCAAAAGCGCAAGTCTCGGCGCCGACCACGATTCCCGCCAGCGGGTGGTGGCGAAGTTGTCCAGCCACCTGGCTGGCAAACCAACGGTTGGTCCAAAGCGGGCTGACCTTGCGCGGTGCTACGCAACGCTCCGCCACGCGCTGGGCCAGCAGCGGCAACGGCCTCTCGCTGACACGTTCCGGCGGCAACACCTCGGCCCCCAATGGCATGGCAGAGGGAACGAACAGCCAGCGTGCGAAAAGCTCTCCCCAGCGTCCGGGAAAGCGGATGAGCGAGCAGTAAAAATGTTCCAGCCTGCCAGCCTCGGCGGCGGCGGCCCCCATCTGAAACACCTGATGCACACCCAGATAGGCAAGCACCACCCCCGTTCGTAATGCATCCGCACGGGGGAGCAGTTCCACCGCTGGCAAATCTTCCAGCGCCGATTTCAAACCAACGGCGTCTTCGTGAAACGACCACGTCCTGATGCGTTGCGCCGCTCGCTGGCCGGACTCCTCAAGAAAACCACGGTCCTGGACCAGCGGTGCCAGCGCTTTCACCAGACTCTCGACGGAGCCGCTTTTGACCACCCGCCCCGTGCCAGCCACTAGATCAGCAGCCGACCCAACACGATCACTCACCACCGCCGGACGGCCCGCGCACATGGCTTCATTGACCACCAAGCCCCAGGGCTCGAAGTCCGAGGGCAGCAGCAGCAGATCGACCAAGCGGTAGAGAGCAGGCAGGTGCGACTGGTTTTGAAAGCCCAGAAAGCGGGTGCGCTCGGGATAGAGTTTCCGGGCCAGTTTCTCCATGCGGCTGCGCAGCGGGCCGTCTCCCACCAAGATCAACCAAGGCCGCTGGTGAGCAGGAAGTTCGGCGGCAACCTCTGCCACGGCGCGGATGGCCAGATCTGGCCGCTTCTCTTTCTTCAACTTGCCAAAAAAACCCATGACCAAGTCTGTCGCGCCAATGCCCAGCCGCTCCCGCCACTCCTGAACTTCCCTTGGCATCGCCGCGTCCGTGCGTGAGAACCTCGCATTGTCCACGGCATAGGGCATCTCCACGATCTTCTCCTCGGGAACCCCGTAGGACAGATAAAACGCCCGGTTGGCCGAACCGATCGCCAGAAAGCGGGAGACCGTACCGAAGCAGTTGGTCAAAATCTGCCGGTGCAGCCAGCGGCGGACGAAACCACCCTTGAGGCACTTCAGGTGTGACTCACCACGCAGCAGCACAGGAATACCGAGCTGCCAGGCCGCGTTCCAAGCAGCCACCGAATAAACATCTCCCCAGCCATGCACCCAGACCGCAGCCGGCCGCATTTCATCAAGCAGTTGTTTGATGCGCGAACGCAGACACAAAAAGCCTGCCGGGCCAAACCAGAACGGCGACTCCAGGATCTGAAAAGGATACCCATCCAGCAGCGGAATGTCCCAAGGTTGATCACGCCCCAGTTCTTCATCGTGCCCTGCCCAGTCCACCGCCATCGGCCCATAGACCACCTGCACATCCACCCCGCCCTCACGCAACGCACGTATCAGCGGCGACTGATACTGGATGGGATGGGTAAGAAAGTAGGCGATTCGCTGGGAGGCGCTCATCTAATGGGGTCTTATCTACAGCCTACAGTCGGTTGAACCGTCAGGCCGAACCTGCCGCCAATGCCGCTGCATAGTGCAACGATAATAGAGTTCCGGCGATACCGCCTTTACCTTGATCGACAACCCAAAGGCGGGCTTCCCTGTTGAGGAAGCGGTCCAAATGTGGGCTGTCAGCGAGAATGTCACGTCCATCTCCCTGTGTAAAAACAGCCTTGAAGACACTGTAGCCTTTGACCGCAGGAGAACGCATCCAATATGCGGAACGCTCCAGATGTTTCATGCTGATGCCATCCTCCGCTACCGGGAAATCAAGCAGACGAGGTTCCAGACTCTTGATCAGCGCCCGGTGCATTCGCGAGTTTAGCTTCCAATGTCTTGGCAGGCTGCTGGCGGCACGTAAGAAGCGCTGATCCAGAAATGGAGAACACGTGGTGTTGAAGCCGCTGTAAAGGGCCAGGCCGTTGCCGATGAAATGCCGAACTCTCTGCGTGGCATAGAATTGATCGAGGCTGTTGAGCCAGCCACGCTTGTGCTTCAAATGACGGGCTAGGCCCCGCAGCACTGAACGAGCGAGAGGACGGCTGGCTAGGATGCCCCTGGCTTCAGGAACAGGCAGCCGCCGGGCAGGACTGTTTTTCAAACTCATGAACCAGACTGCGAGCGGCCAGGGCAGCCACTTGGAAACCCCGGCCAGAATCCCTTTGTCGAAGTAATAGCTGCGCATAAATTCGCCGTTGGAACCGGCCCAGTGAATCGCCTTGCCGGAGAAACCCGCGGCCTTCGCAAGCAGATAGGTGTGCCAGTGGTCGGCCGTTTTGCTGCCGCCGGTCAATGACACGATTTCCCGTGCATGGCGCAGGTAATCTTGCGGTTCAAGATCCACGCGCCGATGCGGCAACCCTGAATCCGCCGCAATTTTGGACGCCACCACAACATCCGTGGAATCGCGTGATCCCATCGTTGCTAGGTCGGGGCGGTGACCCAGTTTCAATAGCGTCGCAAGCAGCAGGCGACTGTCATATCCCGCACTCAAGGAAACGCAGGTTTCGCGCCCTGCACTCATTTCCTGCATCACCTCTTTCAAAGTGGTGATCATCGCCCCCACTGGGTTTGACTCAGTATTGCCTGAGGGACGGCACCGCCAGAATGCAGAGGAATCAGTCTTGAGCTTCCCTTGGCTGAAACGCATTTGCGTCAAAGGAGGCACACGCATCACGTTATCATCCAACGTCTCCTCACCTACCGTATGCCCGAGAAGCGCCACGCTCATCACGGCGGAATCATTCCATGTCCATGAGCGTCCAGCACTTCTGACACAGTCAAACACGGAGGCACCATGGTGCCATGATTGCCCATCGGCGGAAAGTGCATGGAAATAGGGCAATGCCGAAAGGGCGGAAGAGGCCAGGCACTGCACCATGCTCCCCTCCTTCTGCTCCTCCCATGTCACCACAAAATCACCCGGTAGTTCTGCCAGATCGCGGCCGGCACTGGCGTGGCTCGCCAAACGTTCCGGCGTCCAGGGTGAATAGCCATGCAAGCGCACCCGGCGTAATGGATCAGATGTTACCATTGAGTAATATTAGACATGTCTTCACGAGCATCGTCATGATGCACGGGACAAATCAGCGACAACTCATGCTGGTTGGTTGAGGAAGTGAACTGGTCTCATGAATTGTTACGACTGCCAGATCACTCATTTGGCGCACTGCATTGCCTCACTGAGTCGAGTTGAAAACTTAGCCGCGCCTATTTCCGATAGATGTACAAAGTCGGCAAAGTCCTCTCGCGAATCCGACCATTCAGTCGCCTCAATTAAACGAGTGCCGGTTTGAGAGAGCAGTTCGCGCAGATAGACGACGTAAGCTTTCCATCCTGGCATCGCGTAAAAACTCCGTCGATCGGCCGGCAAGGGCATCAGCACCATAAAGCTGGCTATGCCTTTTTGTTGCGCCTCTTTCAAGAGGTCCGCAACAGGATCTACTAATGGCACTCGAGTTTCAACGATCGAGCGGCCGAGACGCTCAAAAACCTCTGTATTCTGTTCAAGCAGAAGCTTGGAATCTGAAATTCGGCCAAATCGGTTGATTTGCGCGGCAGGAAAACCAACGCCTCCAAGGTAGCGTCGAAGGGTCTCAACCTTTGTCCATAGACCACCGCGCTCAGTAAAAAGTGGCACACGGCGTGCCAGAAGATAAACCACCTCGTCAGCCCGGCTGGCACAGCCATATCGAATGGACCACGACGGATCAGCATAAAATGGGAGAGCGTTGTTAGAGTGCCACGTGGTCCATTTTGTGGGTTTCGTATTTGTGACCGAGTAGTCGAAAGTCCCAAATACGACTTGCTTGATGTCAGTACGCTCATTGGTCACCAGTTTCCATGCTACATATTGCTGCGCAAACTCTGCAGCACCGAGGCCCGCGTTGATTGAATGCATTCCCGAAGCGCGGTCAAATGCGGCAACATCAAAACCAGATGCGATAACTGAGTTTCCGATCGCGACGACATCGGCGGTGACACGATTCAATAAACGGCGTTGAAGAACGTGGGGAACGGTGTTGCGCAGCCCATAATCCAAACCCAAATTAAGTGTGAAAAACCCAAACAGAGCGATCACGAACGTTGCTGCCAAATTTCGGATATTCATCTTCAATTTAGAAGTCTATGTAGATGAACTTTGAGGACTGTCCGCAGAACATTGCGATAAGAGCCGTCAACAGCGTCCACCAGAAACCAAAAAGCAACCAAGTAATGTGCATGGGAAAACCGCGTGGAGGAGTATCCGTCACGCCCCCTAGGTATTCACACCATTGAATGATCGTAGTCATGTCACTGAATAAAAAGCCTGCGAAAGAAAAGCATCACTGTTGGCAGGTCCATGACGAAGAATGCCCAACCGATGCAGACAAAGGTCATTGTGAGCAGCCACGATGCAAATTTCTTCGCCTGGGATGGACTAGGGTTTAAATGAGAACGTGACCAAGCGCGATGGATCACCAGCCCGCTTCCATGCCACAGCCCCCAGACAATAAAATTCAGGCCCGCCCCGTGCCACAACCCGCTGATGAACATGGTCATCAGCAAATTTGCATAGACACGAGGCTGGCTGACGCGTGAACCCCCGAGGGGGATAAAGATATAATCAGTGAGCCACTTGGTTAATGAAATGTGCCAATGGCGCCAGAACTCCGTGATGTTCGTGCATAAGTATGGCCAGTCGAAATTTTCCTTCACGCTCAAACCAAAAAGACGCGCGGAACCAATGGCAATGTCCGAGTAGGATGAAAAGTCGAGATAGATCTGGAGGGCATACGCCAGAAGCCACAAAAGCAGTAACCAGCGTTGGGCGGCACTGATGTCCGTTGAATTCAGGTGCATCGTGAACGCAGTAAGCACATCGGCGATGGCAAACTTTTTTACAAGGCCGCAGAGAATACGTGTGGTCCCGCGCTCAAAATCTGCAGCCCATTTCGTCGATGGTGAGCGGAGCGTTGGGAGAAAATCCTGAAAGCGCTTGATCGGCCCGGCGACCATCGTCGGGAAGAAAAGAATAAAAGCGAGATATTCGCTGAAAGTTCCGGCCTCGGTTTTCCCCGCACGCCGATCCACGGCGTAGTGTATGAATTCAAAGGTGAAAAATGAAATGCCCAATGGCAGAAAAGCATCAGTCCAACGCCAGGGCGAATCAGGACTGACAACCAGGGCGCAGAAAAAGTTCCAGTACTTGAAAACGACAAGAATGATCAGTGCCTGAATGACTCCAATCCAGCACCAGCGAGACGCCGGATGGTATAAACGCGAGAAGACCGCTTCCCACAAGAACAAGCCTAAACACACAGCCCCTAAAAAACCACCTACTGCAGTGATTGAGAAGAATACATAAAAAGCAGCGCCAGAGGTAATAATGACCCATGCTTTCCATGTCTGCGGAACAAGCCGAAAAACGACAGCCGCAGGAAACAGGAATAGCATGAAGTAGCTGAACGTGTTGAAAATCATTCGCCTCCATCTGCACTGCCAATGCTTTCGATTAACACTAGACAGACATGAAATAGATCAGCCATAGTGAGCCTTGTGATAGAAGCTGGGCAAATTATAGCCCTACGCCGCTACGCAACATTCCGCAGACACGCTTTTCTGGTGACTCAGGAAACGCTGATAAAGCGCGAACTAGACTCGACGATTCAAGAATCATGAGCAATACAACTTGCGTAGGAGGTTGCTGCTTGAGTGAGCTTTCAGAGTGACACCTTCTTCGTTGTTATTGTTCCAAGCAAAGGACGACTTAGAGGTTAGCACCATGGTGTTTCCAAAAAGAAATGTAGCGCTCGGTCATGGCTTCAGGAGTGAAGTGAATTTTCCATGCAGCTTCGGCATTGGCACCCATCTCTCTCAGCCGCCCTGGGTTGGTGGCCATGATGTGCATCGCTTCAGCCAGCGCAGCTGTGTCGGCGCGTGGCACAACAAGGCCCGCATCCAGTTTTTCGAGGACCTCCCGGCTGCTCCCGACATCCGAAGCAATCACAGGACGCCCCCTCGACATCAATTCGAGCATGACGAGCCCAAAGCCCTCGTATATGGAAGGCATGATGCCCACGTCGATCGTGGAAACCAGACGGTCTAGGTCAGTGTGGACGTAGGAGCCATGCATGAATACCCGGTCTTGGATGCCAAGACTGGATGCCAGTTCTTGCGTGGCCGCACGGAAAGGCCCGTCCCCGAAGAAATGTAGCTGGGCATCGATTCCCCGTGAGAGTACTTGAGCGAACGCGGCGACGGCAAACAATGTGCCCTTCATGCTGAACATTCGTCCGAACTGCCCAAATCGGATCTTTGTTTCCACTTCACCCAAGCCGCTAAATTGGACCGGCCGTGAACTCGCCGGATAGATGACTTCGACCGGACAAGTGAGATTGTACTCTGTGACTGCGCCCACGCGTTGCTTCTCACCGTGGACTGAAAGGGCGCTAATGCGATTGCAGACCTGATACCAAAGGTCCGGGTAGTTCGGGCAATTGGCAGCCTCGCTTGGATCATGAACAAAGAACGGCGCTGAACTAAGTGGTCGCTCCTTGAGCGCCAGGCAGGTCAACATATCATTCGATGGGGACCAGATCACATCTGGCTGATGTTTCTTGCACCAACTCCAAAACCGCCGCACCGCCACCCTGTAAGGCAGGTAGAAGCGATTCAGGAACCAAAACCCAGGATGATGAACTTTAATGCCATGTGCTTTGAGCAACGCAGCCCATGCTGAACGCTTGCGCGTATAAAGACCGGTGTGAATCGTAACTTCCCAAGCGAGTTTCCGAAGCGAACTGGCCACCAGCATGGCCAGCATTTCGGTGCCATGGGGCGAATTCAGTCCGTCGATGAGAATGACGCATTTTCGAATCCGTGGTGCAGTCACAAAAGCGAAGGGAATTCTATGTTTGGATTGTGCTATCACATCGGAGGCATTGGACCCACCAATGCACTGCTGATGAAAACAGCATTAAAATATAAAAGACTGTGGCGCCCCGACCAGCAAGGCTGTTGGTCGTAGAATCCAAAAAGTTCATAACCGAAGCCTGCTAGGAACTGCTCGATTTCCTGCAATCGGCAAAAGTAGGTCACGTCCTGTCTTGTCGATGTTTCCACTTGGACAAAAGAAATGCGTTGGTGGCGAAGCAACTCCGTGGCTCCTCTCAAGACATTGAGATCATTGCCTTCGGTGTCGATCTTGCAGAAGTCGATCTGCCTAAGATCACCAGCACTGCAAACTGAATCAAGTGTCAGGATTTTGACGCGTTCGCTTCCCACCGAATTGGTCTCTTGAATTAACGAATGGGTGGAGTCTGCGGGCTTTAGATAAAGCACAGCTTCACCATCATTGTTGGAGATGGCTGTCCGATGTACCTGAACGCGCGGTTCCAAGCGAAACATATCCTCAAGTGCTTGAAAGGATTCATTGCTTGGCTCGAAGCCATGAATCTGCGCATGAGGAAACGCGCTCAAGTAGTCCACGATCGATTGTCCGCGATGGGATCCGATGTCGAAAACGATTCTGCAAGTTTCAGGAGGGACGACACGTGCCATGTCCTTAAACAGATCCGTTCCATGAGGAAGAGTGTCGCGATAAATCCGGCAGCCCGATAGCCGCTCTATCCATTGTTTCAGTTTGCTTTTCATCGGTTGGTTGGTCGCATCTGGTTCGTCATGGCTTTAATACACTGGCAACGTCTTTTGCCTCCCACAGTGCCAGCACCTGCCCCAGGTTTTTTAGGTCATCGTCCGGCACCTGCACGCGGGGTGCTGGGAGATTGAATGGTGCCGCCTGGAGATTCAGCGGTCTGAACTCGCCGTGGATGATTTCATGATTCACGTTATGCAGCGGATGGTTTGTCACCAGAAGGTAGGGAATTCCCGATCTGATAAAATTGACGAGCGCCTGTCGGACATCATTGAGTGGCAGATGAAACAGACAGTCGCGACAGAACCAAAGGTCCACTTTCGGAAGCGGTTCGGTGACGATGTCGTGAACCTTGAAGGCGACACGATTGCTTCCATACGCCACATTATTGCGCGCGATCAATTCAGGAACGATATCAGCCCCCAAGTAGTTGATATCCAAGTCTGGGAGCAGGTGTTGAAACCAATGAAAATCTCCACAAGGAGCGTCAAGGATGCTCTTGATCTTCAATTCGGCAAAAAGAGCCGGAATGGCCGAACGGATGTTTTTCGTGGCGTCGAGGGTCGAGCCTGGTCCTGACACCGATTCATTGGATCCCCAGACATTATCGGCGTAAAAGCGGCAGAAGGTTCGTTGGCGGATTCCTGAAAACCAACTCGATGGAAGATGCAAGGTATGGCCTAGGCGCATCAACAGGAGCAACCCTCGGTATCTCAGTGCGTTGTAGAGGCGTTTTGTGGTCATGCTGCTGCGTATTTGTTCAATTGGAAAGTTTCGCCAAAGCCGCGCAATGCCTGGATAGGTTTGCCCTAGGAGGCGTAGGATACGTCAAGTGTTGGTGCCATTGGGTCTGTCTCAACCGGGCCAATAAGACCAAGCTGGGGCTTTCGACCTTTATTTTGAAGCGCCCTCAAGAGTCCACCGCCACAAGCAATCCCCCACCCGAACCAAGTGCCTTCGCGCAGAGTGCGGCGGTTGAGGACAATTGTTCGGCACTGGCTCAACAGCGCTTTCCACCGTGTGAATCCCGTTCTGCCAATCCTGCTTAAATGATAATACTGATTGTCCAACAGTTGCGCCGTTCGCTCCGTGTTTTCTGTCGCAGCGCGACACCCGCCGGACGGATTGACCAAATGCACAAGTACAGCCTCTGGCGAATATTGGATGATGCCCCCAGCTTGGCGGATGCGGTAGCATAGCTCAGCTTCCTCGCCGACTGCAACTCCATAGAACGCCTCGTCGAAACCTCCGACGGCAAATAGCTTTTCGCGTCGGAACGACATGTTGCAGCCTGGAGCCCACCCTATCGTACGCGGCCAATCCAAATCAAAGCGATGCGTCCGTTCGACTTCCAGAGAACGCAACTCACTCGGGGAAAAATCAGTTTTGGACAGCTTGCCTTTACCTGGCAGCAACGTACAGCCGCCCACTCCCCACACATCGGGGTTGGCGTAACAGGCAAGGTGCTCATCGATCAGATTGGAAGATGGCTCGACGTCATCATCCAGAAACAGGATGATCTCTCCTCGCGCATGGCGAATGCCGTAATTTCGGGCGCGGGTGAGGCTGGCAAAATCCGCGCGATGGAGTTGGAACGCTCCCGCAAGCTCCGCAAAGCAGCGCTCGGTCGCCAGATCGTGGCTTCGTGTTTGATCAACGACAATCAACTCCGCGTCTGTCCGCCCCTGTATCAGCGTGACGACGTTACGCAGCGTGTTGCAGAGAACCTCCTCGCGGTTGAGGGTGCAGATGATTATGGATAGGCGAAGACTCAATGAGGTGGATTTGAAGACATTGAATGGTCAAAGATGAACCAGGAATTCTCGCCCTGTTCAAACCGGCGATGTTTAATGGCATTCACCGCCTTCAAAAAAGGCTCTGAACTTCCGGGAAAGAAGCGTTCGTGGAACTCGATCACAATCGCTTTTAATCTAGCAAGCAGATTGCTGGGCACATCTTTGAACACTTCGGCCTCCCCGCCCTCGATATCGAGCTTTATAAAGTCGATTCTACATTCCGACAATTTGTCGGCATCATCAATTGTCATGCACTTGACCAATTTGACTTCGGACGCAGGTCTTTCGGACACACGCGATGCCCATGGTGCCATTGACTCGACGGTGAATTTTTGTGGTGTGGAACTGCTCCAGAGAGCTGAATTAATGGCGATGATCTTCGGGATGCGCTCCGTGTTGCTCTTTAGGAGCCGAAAGTTCTCAGGGTCTGGTTCCAAAGCGATGATTGTCGCGTCTGGAAAGCAGAAATGGAAGTACAACGAGGAGAGCCCGATGTATGCGCCGGCATCCAAGATTGCCAGAGGATTCAATCGGTCTGGCGGCGCATATTCTTGATCAAGGAGAATCTTATGGAAGACCGCAAGGTCTGAGGTTCCAGGGCGAATTGTAACGGGCAACGTCCAGCGCCGGACAAAAACCTGCGTCGTTTCAGTTGGAGCGAAGACGAGCATTGCAAGTTTCGCCGCATCCTTCACGTGGATGAATTTTGCCAACCTCACAAAACTTTGCAGTCGGGCCGGGATTAATGCAAATCGTGACATGATCAGGCTGAGGAAATTCAGTTTTTATTTTGTTGCATGCAAGTCATACCAGACCTCGGTTCCAGGTGGTCGTGTGCGATAGCCGAGTTGGTGTCCTAGTTGCTGGCTGAGCCAAGCGTGAAGGACATTCTCAAACGGCAGCCATTCGCCCGGAGTCTCATCGCCGAAAGGCCCGGAGGATCCCGGCGCAAAAGTCCACGTTGCAAGGCGCTGCACTGAGCCTCGAGGTGGTCGCAGCGAGCGGTACATGCCTCGAAGTCGGTTGGCCAGAACCGTTGATTTAAGCCGATTCACGGCCACATGCAGCACAGATGCCAAGGAGAGATGCGGACTGAGCACGGGCGTGAAATACCCCTGCTGAATGCACTTGAAGCGTCGATATCCCTTGGAACGCAGAAGAAAAAAATCGTCCGCCGAATTGATCTCAAGGGAGACAAACTCTGGAGCGTCCTCGGCGGATATGTCAGCAGCCGCAATATGATCGTGTCCCTCAATGTCCAGTTTGAGGTAGTAGGGCACGCCGTGCTGAGCGAGCAGGTCTCGCAGCGGCACGGTCTGAACTTTGACGGAATGGCATGGCAGGCCGTTGCGGGAGGCGTTACTCTTGTCGAAACTATTCCAGACACGAAGCTGGTCGCAAATCCAAAATTCCGCTTCGCCGCGCTGCTCGGCGATGGCGACGTTCAGGATGGTCAGTCGGCTCTCCTGGACAGCCTTAGCAAAACGTTCTCTACCGGCTGCGGCGGCATCGGGATCCGCCTCCACGGCAATGGCGTTGTAACCGCGATGGAGATAGTAGGCGGTGTCATCGCCATTGTGCATGCCAACATCGTAGATGAGCCGCTCGTTCATAAGCATGTCTGGATCAGGCCTGTGCCCCCGGTTTGCGCGCTTCGATCATCAGCGCTACGTAAAGCGCATGTCCCGGTATGTTGGAGTCGACCATCTGACATTCCGCCGCATGTCGGTCGAGCCAGCGGTGCAGCATGGGGCAGACGAAGCGTCTTGACCAGTTAAGCACCGCCGCGACAAACCCAATCAGTGTGCGCCGCTTCAACCCCAGCAGGCCGAAATAGCGAAGGATCAAAAACGCGGAGGCCCGCTGCTGCGTTGTCACCTTCCACGTGCGCATGCTCTCGTAGCCGCTCTGCACGACCAGATACTCTAGGCCGAGAGCCGTCCACCTGTAGTAGTCTTCTGGACATGCGTGTTCCTCAAACATGCCATGCGTGGTCAGCACGAGGCGTCCGCCCGGCTTGAGCACACGCAAGGCAAGTTTCAGGTATCCTTCCGGATCGCGAACATGTTCCAAGACTTGGGTTGAAAGCACGACATCAAAGAAATCTGATGGAATCGCCGCCGCCGAACTCAAGGAGTAGTCGATGTGCGGAGTGCCTTCGAGATCCGCCCGACGATAGTCCGTTCCAGGGAACAACAACCGGTAGGGCGATGCCCCGCAGCCGAGATCCAGCACGGTGGTAACACCCGTCTTGTTTATTGATCGGAGCGCATGGAGAAGATCTACGAGGTGCAGGTAGTTTAGGTCGTTGCAGTTTGGAGACAGCCGTTCACGAACATTTGGGTCATCACAGCTAGATGGAGGGGGCGTAAACATGGCAAATGAATCTTCGGGTCCGAGTCTTGTTAATGGGATGGAGCATCCACCGGAACCGTCCGGACGAGCTTGAACACGATGATCGCCAGACAAAGCATCAACGTCGGCAAAACGGCCACGGCATTAAACTTCAGCATGCCCGCGACCGTGCCGAGCGGGAACAGGGCAGCACCGGTGGCGAACCCCACCAAAGTCGTAACGATCGTGATCCAGGCATGACGCACCCAACCGCGTGTCAGCAGAAGCCCCCAAGCCAGCGCGGCCACCATGTTCAACCCCTGCGCTGCCAGAGCGAGCGGCAGCTCTAGGACCAAATGACCATAGTTCCCACCTAGCAGCCAAAGGAAAGGCGCAGGCTGCCAGTAAGCCACCGCCACAACGAGAACGGCCACGCCCACCGCGCCACCCAAAGCGAGAGCCATGCGCCGCCGGAGCAGGCCATGGTCACGAATGCGAGCGATCGCCGGGATGGCGAGGAAATTGATCGGTGATGTTATAGCAACGAACAGGACACCTAGCCGGGCGAGTGCCCCCAGATCCGCCACTTCAGAGGAACCCGCCAGCCAGCTGATGATCCACGTCGCGACCTGTGCTTGAAGGCAGAAGAAGATGTGATTGCCGTATAAGGAGCGGACGAAACCAGCTAATTCTGATTGGTATGAAACATCGACAGCCGGAGCCTGGAGGAAATGCCGACTGCGAACTCGAATCAGGATAGCCTGACTCCATCCCGCGAGCACTGTGGCCAGCAACGTAGGGAGAACCAAGAGCCAGCCCCCAGCCCACAACGCAGTGGTGGCTCCGAGCCGTACCAGTGCACCTGTCACATCTCCCATCTGAATGACCCCCACGCGGGCGTGCAACCTATTGGCCACATTGAGCATCACCGTGGAGACCGAAGGCCACGCCGCGAATCCTGCAAGTAGCAGAACAGTGACCGTGAAACCAGACGAGGCGCCAATCCGAAGGTAAAGCCCGTAGAACAAAGGTGCGGCAAGCACGAAGCCGACGATGGTCAGGCGAAACGACAACCTCAGTCCCTGCTGCAGCAGCTGTGCGAACGGCCCCGGCTGATCGTGAATACGGCCTCCAATCGCCGTGAGTCCGGTGCCGACTCCGCCGTCACCGAGGAGGTTCAAGGTAGCGAGCACCGAAGCCGCCAGCGTGAACCAGGCGTAATCATCTTTGGCCATGTAGCGAACGATCATCAAGCCCGTGACGGCATTGATACCCTGAATGATCATCTGGACACCCGCCACCTGACCGGACAACATGAACCACCGTCTGAGGTGTGAAAGAAGCGGAATGTGCGATGAAAACCGGGGCTGTTTTAGCGATCTGATTGCGGAGTTTGGTTTAAGGTTTTTTGAACTCCAGCAACATGGTCATCCACAGCCAGGGCAGCCGCCCGAGGCCTTTGAATGAAACAAACTGGAAGGCGTCGTCCTCAAACAACTGCGTAAGCGTCTTGCGGGACCAGAACTTGATGTGCCCATGCAGCCAAAAAGGAGTGTGGTGCTGGTCCCACTGGTTCAGCAGGGAGATGACCAGATTTTTCAGATAACCGTGGTAGGGGGTGGTGACGAGCACCACGCCACCGGGCTTGAGCAGGCGCTTCGCGAGACTGGGCAGAGCGCGAGGATCGTACAAATGCTCGACGACCTCGGTGCTAACGATCACATCAAACTGACCCAACCATTCCGGCGGGGGATCGTCATAGACACTGAGACAGACAAAAGGAATGTCTGGATGGGCGGCCTTGGCCTGCTGAACCCCCTCTTCGCTGGGGTCGCAGCCTTCCACCTGCATCCCGGCATCCCGAATCACGCGGCACAGGCTGCCGTTCCCACAGCCCAAATCAAGCACCCGCGTGGGCTGCAACGCCTGCAAACGAGCCAGCACAGGCGGCACAAACACGGCATGCATGTGCGTAGGCTGCGCGGAGTCGTAGTGATAGGTGAGGGCGTCCGTGCTCATTTCTCTGTTAACAGTTCTCAGTTGATCCTACTCGTCCTTGATGCTGAGTCTCCGTTTCAGGTCCGCGGTTTGACGGGGACAGGATGTCCCCGCTCCTGGGGGGCTTTTCTTCCCAATGGGCGCTTCACTGTTTCTATGAAAAACGTGACAATCAAGATGGTGATCGAAGCGTTCTCGTCACCGGTCACGGTTTACTCTTGTTGACGATTTAGCCTTCGCAGAAGCTCTGCTTCGGAGGATGGATTGTTGAAGGTGGCTGGCAGTTGTTCACCGTTCTTGTGCCGCAAGTTGTACTCCGCCTGGAGATCCTCAAAACGGCGGCGCAACTCCTCTATGGAGAACAAGGTCAGGGTTTCAGCCGTGTCCACAGCAAGGCCCATGATCTCCTGCAGCGTCTGCAAGCGTCCCATCCAGACGCCTTCCTGGCGGCCTTCCTGGCGGCCTTCCTGGCGGCCTTCCTGGCGGCCTTCCTGGCGGCCTTCCTGGCGGCCTTTCTGATGGCCTTCGTTTCTCAGTTTTTGGGCGATGGTCATGGTGGTGTTTTGCAGTTCTTTGCGCTGGTGAAAGGTGTGGTAGATGTCCATGAAGTCAATGTTCTGGTCGCTGTGCAGGGCGTAGAGCAGGCAGGAGCGGAAGAGGTCATGGGTGATGTGCAGGGTGGTCTGATCCAGCCAGGTGAAGAACTCTAGCAGACGCTGCTTGTCCCGCGCGAGCTTCATCAGATGAAGGACGATGCGCAGGGTCTCGTCAGGCTCCTCAGTGGCGGGCTTGTGCTGGGTGAGGTCGAGCAGCAGGTGGCGGAAGGAAGGCTGGAAAGGCCGCAGATGCGCCGCGAGCGCGGCGTCCTGCGCCAGAAGATTCTCAAAGGAGGTGGAAACCGTCCACCGCTCCGGCCCCTGGTGCAGCACGAGCGGCAGGATGGGCGGCAGCGGCAGGCCGCGCTCTTTTTCATGCCGGGTCCAGATTTCGGTCATGTAGCCCAGCAGCCGCAGGGGCATGGCGGGCTCCACGGTGGTCTGATGCTCGAAGAGCAGGTAGAGCAGCAGGGAATCTGCACCGGACGGAACGCTGAACAGCAGGTCTGAGTGGGACTGCTGAAGGGTGCTGCGCACAAAGGAGGCCGGGAGAAGCTAAAGTTGGTCCCAGTCCACGGCGACGACGATCTCGGCGGGCAGATGCTGGCGGAAGAGCGCCCGCGCGTTTGGCACTTGGGAAAACACCTGCTTGAACCAGGCGTCATGCGGATGCGCCGCAAGCTCGGCCTCGAAATCGAGCGCGTCGGCTTGGGGCACGCAGTCGTTGTCAGAAAGGGGCTGCAATGCAGGGGGGCTTAATTAATGCGTGACGGACCTGATCCACGCCTGATTCTCCAGATACCACTTCACGGTTTCGCGAATACCGGTCTCAAAGGTGTGAGCGGGACGCCAGCCGAGTTCGCGGTCGATTTTCGAGGCATCAATGGCATAACGACGATCATGACCGGGGCGGTCGGCGACGAAGGTGATGAGGCTGCGGGAGTTTCCACCGATTTCAGGCTGAAACTCGTCGATGAGATCGCACATGAGCTGCACGAGGTGAAGGTTCGCCTTCTCGTTGTGGCCGCCGATGTTGTAGGTCTCGCCGAGTTGGCCGTTGGTCAGCACGGTCCAGAGGGCTTCGCAGTGGTCGCCGACATAAAGCCAGTCGCGGACGTTCATGCCATCGCCGTAAACGGGGATCGGCTTGCGGGCGAGGATGCTCTGGATGACGACGGGGATCAGCTTCTCAGGGAATTGATACGGGCCGTAGTTGTTCGAGCAGTTCGTGATGACTGTCGGCAAACCGTAGGTGTGGTGGTAGGCGCGAACGAGGAGGTCACTGGAGGCCTTGGAGGCCGAGTAAGGCGAATTGGGGGCGTAAGGCGTTGTTTCGGTGAAGAAGCCCGTTTCGCCAAGCGAGCCGAAAACTTCGTCAGTGCTCACGTGAAGGAACCTGGAGGCTCGATCCTGGATGCTTGATGCTGGATCAGACCAATGGGCGCGGCAGGCCTCCAGGAGGTGGAAGGTGCCGTTGATGTTGGTGGTGACGAAGTCGCCGGGGCCGGTGATGCTGCGGTCCACATGACTTTCTGCGGCAAGGTGCATGACGTGGGTGATGTCATGCTGACGAATGACGCGGAGGACTTCGTCTTTATCGCGGAGATCGACCTTCTCGAAGACGTAACGTGGATGGACAGCGTGGATACCGACGAGGTTTTCGAGATGCCCGGCATAAGTGAGGCAGTCGAGATTGACCAGCCTAGCGACTTCCGGCTTGTCGATGACATGCCGGATGAGGTTCGAGCCGATGAAACCAGCCCCGCCTGTGATCAGGAGATTCATGCGCTTTT
>CANIBP010000054.1 GCA_947466075.1 Verrucomicrobiaceae bacterium | reverse complement strand
GTCCCTGCCTTTAGTCTTTCGACCACATGCGGTATTAATCCAAGTTTCCCTGGGCTATCCCCCGCTTCCCGGAATGTATCCACGTGTTACGCACCCGTTCGCCACTAGACCATCGCGATATTGCTACCTCAATGATCCCGTTCGACTTGCATGTCTTATCCACGCCGCCAGCGTTCGTTCTGAGCCAGAATCAAACTCTCCAAAAATTTTTGCTGGCTTTATTTCAAGCCAGCCAAATTGACTGTGCCTGTTTAAACCACAGGCACTTGCGCACTTATTCGCGCAGCGCACAATTTAGCCTTTTGTTTTCTAACAACATTGCTTGGCTTTCGCCTAGCTACATTGCTTCTTATTTTCTGAAAGATCGTTTCTGAATTTCGGGAAGTGTGAGCTGCTAAATGCGTCTCGCGCTTCCTTGTTTCAGCCGCTGTTTTTCGCTAGCGGACGGGCAGATTAGTACAACTCCGGGACCCTGCAACATCATTTTGAAGTTTTTTATTCAAAAGCCTCAGTTCGTTGTGAAACTTTTTCAATTTCATGCCATTCCGTGAGTTGACATCGGCTCAAATCTTTATCGTGAAGCCTTGTCTGCAGCTTCCGGCCAACATGCCTCGTGCGGCTACAGCCCTTATGATACAAGGCGCGCAGCGTTAGTGGCTATTTTCGATCTCCGCTTCGTTTTATTCTGCTCGAAGGCGGCGGTTGAATAAACTCAAGAAGCCACGCTTCGCGGTTCATTCATCAACAGCGCATGAATGATCACGCGCTTCTCTGCTTCTTCATCACGCGATACACCAGCCACGCCGCAATGTTGATCACCGCCATCGCGGCAAGCAGTTGCATGAGTGTGTGTGCGAGGCTGCCTTTACCCAAGCCGCTACCCACTAGGCTGAACGCAACATTCAACGGTAGGTAGCCAAGCATCGTTCCAAGAATGAATCGGCTGTGCCTCACCGGCGTCATTCCTAGCAGCACATTCAGCACAAGGCCCGGCACCATCAATTGCCGCACCCAGAACACCCGGATGATCGAAGGTTTCTTGAGTAACTTCTTCAGCCACGGCCACTTCTCTGCACGCGATTCTGCCGCACGTCGAAACCCATGCCGCGAAAGTACAAACGCAGCATACGAACCCAGCGTCGATCCTATGAGTGAAAGCCCCAAGCCTTCGCCAAAGCCGAAGATCAAGCCTGCTGCAGCACAAAGCGGTAAACGGGGCACGCCTAACATCACCACCAGCGCACAAGCTGCCACAAACACCGCGTGCGCACCCCAGCCAAAGTCACGCACTAGGCTCTTCCATGTCTGCACGTTCGTGATCCATGCCTTTAGCGGTGTCAAATGCGCTAGCGCCATGAACGCCGCCACCAACAGCACGGCCATGAGTACTTGTCGCGTCTCCTTATTCAACGCACGCGACGTCTCCTGCTCCACCTCGTTCGAGATTGAGATATCGAGAGTCTCAGATTCCTGCGTGGGATCGTCAGGCATCGGCATCATTGCAGCTTCCAAAGCTTCGAGTCGCTGCGCACGTAGATTGCGCCTCCTGAAATAGCTGGTGTTGTCAGCACCGTCTCTTTGAGTTCGATCTCCTGCGTCACCTTGCCCTCTGGTGCTTCGGGATCAATCACTTGGAAAATTCCGCGCTCATTCACTGCATAAATGTGCTTTCCAGCCGCCACGGGTGAACCACTGAAGGGTCCCTTCAAACGAAGCTTCCAAAGTTCATCGCCATTCTTGAGGCTCGCTTTGATCACCACGCCTGCGCCATTGACCACGTAAATGTATTCGCCCAGTACCAGAGGACTCGCCGTGCCTGGATTCAGCTTCTCATTGCGCCAGATCTGCGTCACCGAACCCTTTTCCGGCGCTAGCGCTGTGATGCCGTGAGAGACAGCGTAAAGCGCCTCGCCTGTCACCACGCTCGAAGGAATCGTGCTCGCGCCATCACTGTAATCCCAAACCATCTTTCCCGTTGCTGGTTCTACGGCTAGAATTCCCTTGCTCGACTGCAAAGCCACCGCGCCCTTCCAAACCGTCGCGCTCGACCAATTCGCCGCCTTCGGGCGATCCATTTTCCACTTATTGCGTCCCGTGGCCACATCCAGGCCTGCGGCAAAGGACTCGCTATCATTCTCGCTCTGCACCACCAGCGTGCCATCCACCACCACCGGCGACTGCGACATGCCGAGGCTGTTGCTCGCATTCGCGTAATCAAACGTCAGCCCACGCAACCAAAGCAAATTGCCCTCTAGATCGAACGCGAAGAGGTCATTCGACGAATAGAGCGCAAACACGCGATCTCCATCACTGCATGGCGTCGGCGCAGCCACACTCGTTTTCGGATGGGTCATAGTGCGCCCCGTCGAACGCATCGCACGTTCCCAGCGCTTCGATCCATCCGCTGCATTGAAGCAAAACACATGCAGCGTCTCCTGCCCGGGTCCGCTGGCACAGGTCACGAAAACCTTGTCGCCCACCACAATCGGAGCCGAAAGCCCGCGACCCGGCAGATCTGCCGTCCAAGCGATCTTCACCTCCTCCGCAGGCACCTTCGCCTCCGTCGAGACCGCCGACGCATTCGGACCGCGAAATTGCAGCCAGTCAGCCTTCGCCAGACCTGCGGCAAGGCACATCAACACACACATCGAAATCGTTTTCATGATCATCATCGCGTTAAGAAGTTACTTCGCCGCCAAAATCGCCGTCCCCGTTGCATCACAGACGCGCAGTTGGAATTCCCACTCCGTGGTCCAGTTTTCCGTCTGCTCGTTTTGGCAGCACTTCACCAGCAGCGTATTCTTCCCCTTCTTGAGCTGACACGGCAGTTTGTACTGATCCAGCTTCGCGCCGCGATGATATTCATCCCGCGCAAAAAGCAATTCGCCGTTCAGCCACACCTTCCAGCCGTTCTTGCAGCCGATGCGGATCTCCGCCGCGCGATCCTCCGTGCTGAAAAAATCCGTCGCCGCATAGCCGACCACGCTCTTCTCCATGCCGAAAGGCTTGTTAAAGTCGATCTTGCCGTACTCATCAGCGCTCGTGAAATCCACCCACTTCGCCGACTTCACCTTGCCCTCGTAAGTCGCGTCAAACTTCAGTTCCTTCTCCGGCGGATACACTGTGTCGAAACCTGAGCGATCCGCGTTGCTGAACGCCGCAATCATCTTCCAGTTCATCAAAAAGCCAAAATGCTTCGGTAAATCTACCTTCTGACCCAGATCACGCAGCTTCTTCGCCAGTTCCTTGATCTGATCCTCATCCCGTGCCCCGCCCAGCCCCTTCCCATAAGCCGCAATCGCCGCGCCGGCCTCCTTCTTCTCCAGCGCCGCATTCCCCGCCTCGATCAGCTTCGCCACCGGATGCCGACGCAGATCCGAACTCGGATCCTCTAGTAGCGTCGGCGTCAAATCCTCCGCCAGCTTCACATCCGCACGATGGATTAGATCAAACGCCACCACTCGCGCACCCGGACTGTTCTTCGTGTCCTTCAAAAACGAAACGAGCGCCTCCACCGGCAGCTTTTTGGCCTTCAGCGCCTCATCCGCGATCACCCCCACCGCCGCACGCAGCCAATTCTCCGCCAGCGGATTCGCGCCGTTCATGCCCTTCAGCACTTCCGGCAGATTCGCGGCATCCGCCTTCACGATCTCCTGCCAGGCCTTGCCTGCAGCCTCATTTCCCAGTCCTTCTTTTTGCACCGCACGCAATGCTTCGATGGGTTTCGACAGATTCTCAGCCTCGTGCAAAGACACAGCGGCGCAGGCCAATAGAACAAGAACTGGTGATTTCATATTAAAGGAGCAGCAAGCTTTCACAGAGAACGCACCGCGCCAAGTAGCACTTTTGCCATGTGAGGATCGGGAAGCATCACTTCGCCGCCAGATCGTAGCAGAAGATCTGGTCTTGAGCGCGCACGAGGAGTTTTTTGTCATGAATGCTCGGGTGCGGCCAGCTTGGGCCTTTCACGGCGGGCAGTTTGAAGGAGCCAAGGAGCTTGTAGCCCGTTGGGGAAGCTTCAAGCAGACCCATGGTGCCGTCTTGCCAGCGGAAGTAGAGTTCGCCATCGGCGCTGATCACTGCGGCGCTTTCACGACCGGGGCGTTCGCTTTGCTCCCACACGATTTTGCCCGTCTTCCATTCGAGGCAGACAGGAATGCCGTTGTTGTGACCGCTGCCAGCGTAAATGTAGTCGCCGATGCGCACCATGCCGCCGTGGTGATTTTGGAAGGTGGCCGCGTTGAGGAAGTACTTCTCCTCCATAGATACGCCATCGCCGTCTTTCTTGAGCTGGAGCAGCGCCGCGCCGGTGCCGTAGCCGGAGGAGGTGAAGACATAATCATCCCACACGAGCGGCGTGGGGATGTTCGCGGTGCCGTTGGCCACTGCATTGTAAGTCCACAGCGTTTTGCCATCGGTGGCACGCACGCTGACGAGTCCGCGGCCCACGAGAGTGATGTACTGCTTCACGCCGCCGCCATTCGAGATCACCACGCCGGTGTAGCCTGCGCCATCCTTGCCTTTGGAGCCGACATCGGCTGGCAGAGCGGATTTCCACTTCACCGCGCCCGTTTTCTTATCCATCGCTGCCACAATGCTCTCATTGCCGCCCGGAACGCCGATGACGAGATCGCCATCGACGAGTGGAGATTCACTGTAACCCCAACCGCTCATGATTTGGCCACCGAGGTCGGCGGTATAACTCTTCCGCCAGATCAGCTCGCCGCTTTCGACATCGCAGCAGGCCAGGACGCCATCTTTGCTCACCGCATACAGCCGCTCGCCATCAAAAGTCGGCGCACCGTTCGGCTGATCACGCTTGTCGCTGATCACCGTGCTCCACACTTCCTTTTGCGTCGCCAGATCGTAGGCCGTCAGCGCAACGCCTTCTTTGCGATTACCCACCACAAACACGCGACCTTTGCCCACGGTGACCGATCCCATGCCTGCGCCCGCGCCTTTGATCTCCCACAGCAACTTGGGTCCTTCCGCAGGCCAGGACTTAAGCAAACCCGTCTCCGTCGAGATGCCGTCGCGATTCGGGCCACGAAATTGATGCCAACCGGGAAGCGGGGTGGCGGAGTCTGCTGAAAAGGTGGTGCCCGCCACGAGCGAGCCGAATAATGCGATGAGAAGCCGAGAAGTGTGCATGCAGAGATGCCAAACGCCCGCTATCGACAGCTTTATACGCTTTCCTGCCAGATCCCAGATTGAGGTGTAGAGCCTGCACACTCGACATAGTGCGAATCAAGGGCACTGTGCGCGCCCCTTTCCCCATGCTCTCCGTTTCCAATGTCAGCAAAGCCTACGCCGGTCGCACCTTGTTCAGCCAGGTGTCGTTTCACATCAACCGTGGCGAGAAAATCGGCCTGATCGGCCCAAACGGAGCCGGCAAATCGACGCTCTTTTCATTGCTGCTTCAGGACACCACGCCGGATGATGGTCAGGTGGTGATGGAGCGCGGCATCAGCTTCGGCTTCCTGCCGCAGGAGAGCGCGCCGATTGAAGACGTGACCGTGCTGGAACTGGCGACCGGTCATGTGGACGAGGATCACCGCTGGGAAGTGGAGCCGAAAGCCAAGCGCATTCTTAGCGGCCTCGCGTTTCGCGAATCTGATTTCGAGCGCAACGCCCGCACGCTCAGCGGCGGCTGGGTGATGCGCGCGCATTTGGCGCGATTGCTCGTGCAGGAACCCGATCTGCTGCTGCTCGACGAACCGACGAACCACCTCGACCTCGAATCGCTCATCTGGTTCCAAAATTACCTCCAGGGCTATCCGGGCGCCATCCTCATGATCTCGCATGACCGAGAGTTCCTGAACGCTCTTACCAACAGCATCCTTGAGATCGCCCACAGCAAGATCACCCGCTACGTCGGCAACTACGACAATTACCTGCGCGAGAAAGCCGCGCGTGCCGAGCAGTTGCAGGGCGCTTACGACAATCAGCAGCGCGAACTCGCCAAGATGCAGGCCTGGGTGGACAAGTTCAAAGCCAAGGCCAACTTCGCCTCCCGTGCGCAGGACAAGGCGAAGATGATCGACCGCATCGAAAAAGTCGATGCGCCCGTGGCCGATGCCAAGACGGTCAAGTTCCGCTTCCCACAGCCGATTCGCAGCGGCCAGCGTGTCATCCGCGTGAAGGACGTTGATTTCGCTTATGGCACGCAGCCCGTTTACAGCAGCCTCAATCTCGAAATGGAGCGCGGCGAGCGCACCGTGCTCGTCGGCCCAAACGGCGCGGGCAAATCGACGCTGCTCAAACTGCTCGCTGGCGCGCTCACGCCGCAGGCCGGTGCCTGCGAGCTCGGTCACAACGTCAAACTCGGCTACTTTGCCCAGTATCGCGGCGATGTGCTCAACATGCGTCACACCGTGCTCGAGTCCGCCATGGACCTGCCGAGTCGCCCCGGTGAAAACATGTCCCGCACCTTGCTAGGCTCGTTCTTGTTTCACGGCGACGATGTCTTCAAGCCCGTCGGCGTCCTCAGCGGCGGTGAAAAATCACGACTCGTACTCGTGCGCCTGCTGCTCGATCCGCCGAACTTCCTGCTCATGGACGAGCCCACGACGCATCTCGACATGGGCAGCATCGACGCCCTCATCGGCGCGTTGGAGCAATACGAAGGCACGCTCGTCTTCATCAGCCATGACGTTCACTTCATCCGCCAGATGGCCAAGCAGGTCCTGCACGTCAGCGCCGGTGTCATCACGCCCTACGCGGGGGATTATCAATACTACCTCGATAAAACCAAGTCCGGCTCCGCCCGCGAAGCCTTGACCGCCACGCTGCACAACGCCCAGCCGACCAATTGGGCCGCTCCTGCCGTCCGTGAGCCTCCAAAGAGCAAACAGCAGCGTCGTGCCGAAGCCGATGCCCGTAATGCCTACAGCAAAGCCAAGAAGGAGCTCGATCTGCGCATTTTCAAAATCGAGCAGGAACTCACCACGCTCGACAAACGCAAGCACGAGATCGTCAATCTCCTCCAGGAAGAAGCAACGTATGCCGACGCCGCCCAGTTCCGCGTCCTCAGCGCCGAACTGGAAGCCGTCGAGACCAAGATCCCAAAATTCACCAGCGAGTGGGAAAAGGCGACGGAGGAATTGGAGAAGCTAGTGCCTGTGTAAGTCAGTACATTTACACCGAATTCTTCAAGCCACCGTGCAGATCTGCACGCCTTGCTTGAGCGAGGCGAGCTTGTCGGGGCGCTTCGGAATGAATTCCTGGCCGAGGTAGCCAGTGTATCCCGTCTCCTGAATCGCCTTGATGATAGCCGGATAATTCAGCTCCTGCGTCTCGTCGATCTCCGCACGTCCCGGCACGCCGCCGGTGTGATAATGCGCGAAGAACTCATGATCACGGCGGATGGTGGCGATGACATCGCCTTCCATGATCTGCATGTGGTAGATGTCGTAGAGCAGCTTGAAGTGCGGTGAGCCGAGCTTTTTGCACAGCGCGACACCCCAGGCGCTGTGATCGCACATGTAGTCGGGGTGGTTCACCTTGCTGTTGAGCAGCTCCATCACCAACGTGACGCCGAGCTTCTCGCAGAGCGGCAGCAGGCGCTGGAGGCCCTTGGCGCAGTTTTCGAGGCCCTGATCATCGCTCATGCCGTCGCGATTGCCGCTGAAGCAGATGACTTGTTTGAACCCGTTCTCGGCAGACTCCTTCAAAAGCGGCTCATAAGCCTGCACGAGCAAGTCGTGATGCTCGCTGCGGTTCCAGCCTTTCGGAATCGGCCCGATCTTCACGCCGCCAGGGCCTTCAATGGTGGGATAGCTCACCATCGCGCAGTGCAGGCCGTGCTTCTTCACCGTGGCAAAGTCCTTTGGATCGAGCAGTTCGACAGATTCGAGGCCAATCTCCTTCGCGGCGATGCAGAAGTCCTCCAGCGGGATCTCCTTGTAGCACCACTTGCACGCGGAGTGCCGCACCTTGCCTCCGGCGGCCTTGTCGGCGGCTTCAATCTGCAATTGCAGCATCGCCGCGATGGCGCTGACGCTGGCGAGAGTTCCGAACTGACGGCGGGAGAGGTTGGAAGGAGTCATGCGTGCAGCCTACACGGATGACATGTGGGATTCCAAGCACAGAATCACGACTTCCTGCCTTTGAGCAGGGTCTGGATAGACTTCGGCTCACGCCGCATGTCGAGAACGGCAACAACGGTGGTCACTCCAGACTCAATCACATAGTAAATCGCGAAATAAGATCGCCTGATGATGGCGCGACGGAAGCTGCGATACTGCCTTGAGAACATGTCGGGGTTCCATTCGATCCACGAAACGCTCTCGCGAAAGCGTTCCTGAAAATCTTCTGCGCCGTTCAGCTTCCACGAATCAATCTTCTGCGCCGTTCAGCTTCCACGAATCATAAAACTCACGTGCATAGCGGAGATCATGCTCCACCGGCTCCAGAAACTCGACGGGCTGGCTTTTCACCGCTTGGCGAGACGACGTTCAAGTTCCTTGAGCGAGATGCGCTTCACCTTGCCGCTGCGATACTCGTTCCAGCGTTGATCCAGCGTTTCCTGGTGCCAGACGGGAACTTTGGCACTGTCGTCCACGCTGGACTGCCAAAGCTCGTCAGCAAGCTTCATGCGTTGGCCTTTTGGTAGGCGTGCGAGAGCGGGGAAATCCGTGAGGCTCATAATTCCGATTGTATGCTAGCCACGCTTCCTGGCAAGACTTGCTTGCTGCAACTGCACCAGCACACGGCCTGTGCCTAGAAACCTCCTTCACACTTGACGTTGCACCCGCCCCACGGTCAAGCTTGTGGCATGGAAGACACACTTGTCAGCGATCTCGACCTGATTTCGATCACGCAACTGCGGCAGGTCGCCAATCAAACGCCACAGCCTTATCGGCTGCATCTGCAGGTTGAATCTCGCATCGAGAAGACCACGAGTTCCGGTGGTCCGTTTTTCGAGGTCAAACTTGTCGATGCAGGCGATGCGTTCGTCTGGCGTGTATTCGACAACAATCCGCTGTTTCACGATGCGGCCAAACTTGCTCGCAACACCTTCATCCAGATCGCTGGACAATGGGTGGATGGCAAATACGGCCTAGAACCACGTCAGGTGCAAATGCGCCCGCTTTCGGAGGAAGAAACGAGCACACTCTTGCTGGGTGATCCTGAACTCGCCGGACGCCAGCATGCCGATTACGCTGACATTGTGGCCTTCGTAGAGTCGATTCGCGATCCACGGCTGCTGAAACTCTGTTCCGCGTTTCTGGAGCGTCATGGCGAGCGTTTCCGCAGAACCGGTGCCGCACGGAAAAATCATCACGCGCGTCGTGGCGGCCTGGTGGAGCATGTGGCGCAGATGATGCGCTGCGCGCTGGCGATTGCGGGTGTTTATCCCAATCTGAATCGCGATTTGATGATCGCTGGCGTCCTATTTCATGATTGCGGCAAGCTCTGGGAGAACGCGTATGCCGAATCTGGCTTCACCATGCCCTACAACCTCACCGCCGAGATGCTCGGCCACATTCCGCTGGGTCTGGAACTAGTGAACAAGATGTGGCGGGACATGCTGGACTCATCCGCTGCAACGGAATGGACCTTGCTCGAGCCCGCATCTGAAACCGTGCGCCTGCACCTGCTGCATCTCATCGCCGCGCATCATGGCACGCATGAGTTTGGCTCACCGGTGCTGCCGAAGACACCGGAGGCGATTGCGCTGCACCACGTCGATAACATCGACGCCAAACTCGAAATGTTCCGCCGTGCTTATGAGACCGGAAAAGAACTCGCTCCCGGCATTATCGAGAAGTTTGTACCGTGGCCGGTGAACATCGTGGCGCCATTGCCTGCGGTGAATTTGCCGAAGGCGGAATGAATCAAGCGCGCGCCTTCATCAAGGCAGCTCGCACCATGAGCGTCTCACCGATATTTTCAGCGGTGAGGAGGCCGACGAGTTCACCGCTAAGCGGATCAATCACAGGCAGAGCAGGACAGCCGCAGGCGCTAAGAGCATCGAGTGCCTGGGTGAGATCGGTGGCTGGGTGTGTGGCAGCGGGACTTGGGCGCATGACGTCGATCACGGGATGATCGGGGCCTTTCTCGGCCAAAGCGGAAATGAGGTCATGACGTGTGAGCATGCCCTGCATGCCGCCATGCGTATCGAGCACTGGAAAATCCTGCTGCACACCAGCGAGCAGCAGTTCGACGCCATCGCGCAGTCTGGCGTGCGGTGGCAGCCGGTGGAAATCGGTCAGCATGGCATCACGTACACGCAGATTCCGCGTAGCCTCCTGCTGCGTGACACTGGCAGCCTCCTGACCAGCGGCCATGAAGATGAAGAAGCAAATCAAGAGCAGCATCGGCTGAAACGTGGAGGTTAGCAGCATATGAATGACCACGACCATGGCGATGCCTTGGCCTAGTGAGGCAGCCAAGCGTGTGGCTTTGCCATATTCCATGAACATGGCGAGCACGGCGCGCAGCACACGTCCGCCATCCATCGGAAACGCGGGAATCAGATTGAAGGCCACCATGAAAATATTCCAAACCATGAGCTTCTCGAAGAAGTGACCAGCTTTGAGAAAATCGTAGCCAGGATTGAACTCTGCGTTGATGCCAAGTCCCAGATAGATCGCTGCTGCGATGATTACATTGACCAGCGGGCCACAGATGGCGACGACAAACTCCTGCGAGGGCTTGCGTGGCATGCGCTCGAGTCGTGCCACGCCGCCGATGGGCAGCAGGGTGATGCCGGCGTGCGAATGCCATAGCCGCGTGCGGCCAGCACATGGCCAAACTCATGCAGCAACACACAGGTGAACATCGTGAGGATGAACAGCGTGGACTCCAGTGCTGCCGTGATCCCGTGGCCACCGAGAAAACTCTGGCTGGCGACAAAGAGCAGCAGCAAAAAGAACGTGACGTGAATGCGCACCTCGGTGCCAGCGAAGGTGAAAATGCGGAAAGACCATTTCATATTGGAACAGGTTACGTGCTCGGCTGCTTCGAGGGATCGTAATAGATGCGCACGTCAGCGTCTTTAATACCAAGGATCGTCTGCGCACGGATGAGGGCGTTGCGCGTTGCGAGGTTCGGGTTCGTAGGACTAGCAGGGAAGATGTTGTCCTTGCCGACGACTTCGACGAGGCCGGAATCCTTCAACACACGGTAAAGATCCTTCACCACGCCGCTGATGATGAGATCGCGGCCGTCGGCGCGCAGCAAACGCACCAGTTCCTCAATGGCCATGGCGCAGGTAGCATCAAGATGCCGTGCGTTCTTGAGCCGCAGGATAATGATACGCAGATTGGGATCGACGCATGAGCGCTGGATCTGCGTGCGAAACAGATCGGCAGAGCCAAAGAACAATTCACCTTCGACATGCACGATGGAAATCGCCGGATGTTGGCGCCCGCCTTGCCGTGCTTCAGTGAGAAGGCCTTCCTCATTGAATTCGTATTCCACCAACGATGGCCGACTCGATTTGCGCAGATACAGCACGATGGAGACACCAATGCCGACGAAGATCGCCACATGGAGCGGCAACATCAGTGTGGCGATGAGCGTGACGACAAACACAAGCGCATCCGAACGCGTGGCATGCAAGCTGATGCTGATCTGGCGCTTGTTGAACAACGAAAACGCAACGCACACGACGAGCGTGGCCAGCGCCGCACGCGGGATGTAAGCCACAGCTGCGCCGAGCGTCAAAGCACCGATGAGGCAGCATAGGCCGTTCCACATGCTGGCGAGCCCTGTGCGTGCGCCAGAGGTGTAGTTCAAGGCGGAGCGTGTCAGCGAGCACGAAGCCGGCATGCCGCTGAGGTACGCGCAGGCGAGATTTGCCGCGCCGAGGGCGAGCATGTCCTGATTGGGGTCCACGCGTTGATTGGAACGACTCGCAAGCGTCTTGGACATAGCGCTGTTTTCCAACGTGGCGAGGAACGCGAGCGCAAGCGCGAGTCCAAACAGACGGCTAAAGTCGGGCAGCGTGCTGCTGGAAATGAAATCAGGAAAGGGCGGCAGCAGTTCACTCCAACTGAAGGTGGCGTTGCTGAATGTCGGCACTTGCTGGCCGAGCACCGCCGGAATGAGTGCGAGCAGTGATACTGCAATAAGTGTGGTGGCAAACGCCGGCCAGCGCGGTAGCCAGCGCTTTATGCTGAAATAACCAGCGAGTGTCAGCGCTGAAAAACGATGCTCAGCCATTCGGAATGGCCCAGATGCGTGAGAATGCGCTGAACGTGTCCTGGAAATGTGATGATGGGATGCCCGCTGGATTGCAGCGCCTCGGCAGGAATGCCCAGCAGCGCAGGAAGCTGGTTCACCGTGATGAGAATGGAAGCTCCGGTGACATAAGCGACCACCACGGTCCGGCTGATGAACTGCGTGAGATCTGCCACCCGCAGAAACGCGCCCATGATGAGCAACGCCGCTGTCAGAAATACGAGCAGTGGCATCATGCCAAGACGATCGAGATGGGGATACGCCGCGAAGTAGGAAAACACCATGAACGCCGTCGCATTGGTGGGGCCAAACACGGTGTGCCGCGACGAAGACAGCAGCGGGCTGACGATTGCAGCAATGGCCGAGCAAGTGATGCCGTATTGCAGCGGTAACCCGGCAATGAGCGCGTACGCCATGCCCTGCGGAATGCTAAGCATCGCCACCGTCACACCCGCACGCAGATCGGCGAAGAAGCTGCGCTTCCCATACCCAAGCAGTGACCGCCGCAGTGGAAAGGGATCCAACGCACTTTCGACAATGACCGTTTGCAGCATGGTCTGCGCATGACGTGTGAGATCACGCAGACGTTGGAACCAGGCTTGAAGGTGGGGAAACAAGAGAAACTCCTCGGAAAACGATTCACGCATGCTAGACGCGAGCGCGTGAAGCACAAGCAATGCGCTCAGGCGATTGCCGCTGAGCGCCGCCTATCTCGATACGCACGCTACAGTCCCGAGGAAATCATCAGCCAATCTTCTTTACTCGATTACTTTGATCTTCACGTTTCGATACCACACCGGAGCCTGCGCTTTGCCGTGGAGGCCTTGTAGTCCTATAGGGCCGTTGCGGGCGAAATCTTTGAGGGCTTTCTTGAACTTGTTGGGCGTACCATCCGGATTTTTGCCAACTTCGGGCCAGTTATCGAGGTTGGCATTGATGACTTCCTCGCCGTTGAACACCACGCTGACCAGCGGGCCTTTGCAGGTGATGGTGAAGTGATTCCACTCGCCCACGGGCTTGGCCATGCTCTTGCTAGGCGGCATGGCATCATAAATCGCGGCGACCATGCCGTATTTGCTGCCATCGGCGCTGTCGTGGACTTGGATTTCGAGAGCAGAGAGCACATTCTTGATGTCCCCAGAGCGGAGGAAGATGCCGCTATTCGATTCCGCGATCACCTTGAATTCGAGATCTAGGATGAAGTCGCCGTAGGAGTCCTTCGTCCACAGCGTATCGTGGGTCTTGGCGACGAGTTCCATGCCTTCAAAGACCCAACCGGCGGGATCGACGGTATTAGAGAGATCGGCAACAAACAGATCCTTCCAGCCGGTGGTATCTGGAGGTTCGGCGGCGAAAGAGAGGCTGAGCGTGGCGAGCAGGGCGATGGCGATGGGTTTCATGGTGGGTAACTCAAACGTGAGACCGGAGGGGAAGATTCCAAGTTCCAGAGTTATCGAATTGCTTTTTTCTCCGTCGCGGCTCATCATCTCAAACAATACGAAAAAACTGTCCCCGCACCTCATCAACGCCACCCAATGAAACACGCTCGCTCACTGTCCCTCCTATCGGTTCTTGCCGCCCTTTCCATGGCCTCCTGCACCCAGTCCCGCCATGTGGTCGGCAATGGCTACAATCTCACCGCCTACGGTCCAGACAGCTATGGCGGTTACGGTAGTGGTTACGCGATCTGGCCGATGCCCACAGACAACTACGCCATGTACGGCACTTTTGATGATCCTTACGCTTGGGGCGACGGCAACTACTACCGCGCTTCCCAGTCGTCCATGACCAGCTACGCACCAGTCGCAGCTTCTAGGGCGCAGACTTCGGGCAAGTAACATCAGGGGCGTGTCGCCCTCTGATAATTCATTTGTTTGAGCCAAGATCAGTTCGCGGCCGTCCAGTAGCGCACCGCGCCAGCAGCATCACCGGCAAACAGTCCTTTACCATCGAAGGTAATGCTGGTTTGCAGCGGCAGAGAAGTCTCATTCGCAAAGGACTTTAAAACGCTGCCGTTGGCGGCCCAGAGGCGCACTTGTTTGTCGCGGCCGGCGGTGAGGAGTTCGCCGTTGGGGCCGAAGGCGGCAGAGAGGACGCCGTTGGGGAGCTTGCCATAGTAGCCGGTGGGGCGCACGGGCGGATGTGCGTTGGTGTTGGTGATGGCGGGCCAGCCGTCTTTGGCGTCCCACCAGATGAGGAGGCCGTCTTCGCCGCCGCTGGCGAGCATGCGGCTGTCGCTGCGCCAACTCAGAGCACGCACGGCGGCTTTGTGCTCGGCGAGGGAGAGAAGGATGCCGCCGCCTGTGGCATCCCAAAGATGGATGCCCCCAGCGCGGTCTGATGAAGCGAGCTTTTTGCCATCGGGGCTGAAGGTGAGCGCGGTGATCCAGTCGGTGTGCTTGGTGAGCTTGTGGCGCAGTTTGCCATCGGCGGTGTTATAGATTTTGACGACCTTGCCGGAACCACCGAGGGCGACGAGTTGCTGATCAGGACTGAGATCAGCGGCGAGCGCGGCGTCTGTTTCATCGCCGATGGTGGTGAGGCGTTTGCCGGTTTTGATATCAAACAGAACGACGCTGCCGGACTGCACGGGCTTGCCGCCTGCGACCATCAAAACACGGCCGTCGAGGCTGAAGCGGATGACGTTGGGCTGGCCTTCAGGAAAGGCGAGTACGCCGAGTTCCTTCTGCGTATTCGCATCGACCAAACGAACGTGCTCATGACCTGCGACGGCAATCAACGGAGCGCGTGGACTCGCTGCCATGGCGATGATAGGCAGAGGGCGCTTGAGCTTCGGTGGTGTGAAGGTGGGCAGTGACTCGGGCATCGGCGGTGGGCCGTCGAAGTTGAGCGTGGCAGCAGGTTTGAAGCTGGTATCGCGCTCGGCGACGAGGGACTTGCTCGCGGAGGACTCGCGCAGGCCGCCTTGGATCCACTGGCGGATGAGTTCGATCTGTGGAGCGGGCAGTGGTGCTTTTTTTGGCGGCATGCGCTCGGAGTCGTCTTCGGCGGTGATGGCTTGGAAGAGCAGACTCTGGCTCGCGCGACCTGCGATGACGGCTTTGTCGCCGCTGCCGCCTTTGAGCACGGAGGTGAAGTTGGCGAGGTTCAGATCGGCCTTCTGCTCATCTTCGCCGTGACATTTGAGGCAATGCTCGCGGAAGATGGGCTTGATGTGCTCGTCGTAAGTGACGACGGCATCAGCAGCGGCCGCTGAGGTGAGCAGCAATGGGAAAAGAAGCAGCGAGCGCATGATCAATGATTGAAGATGAACTCCGTGGAGTTGAGCAGGCTCCAGAAGATGTCCTGGTAGGGTTTGCGGTCTTTGGTGTCGCTGCCGACGAGTTCGAGCAGGGACTTGAGTTCATCCGGCTTCGGCTTGCGGCTCAAGGCGCGGAGGTAGAGGTCTTCGATGATCGTTTCCGGCGGTGTGACGGCCTTGAGGTGCTTCTCAATGACTTGTCCGGCACCGATCTGACTCTGCACGGTGTCACCGGCCACCATGTGCAGGGTTTGCGACAGCGTGGGCTCGAACTTGGTGTCGCAGACACAGACGCTGGCACGTCCCGCACGGCCAAAGGTCTCGAAGAATGGATCGCCTGTCATCGGACGCGTTGTGTCGCCAGGGCTGCGTGGGTAATGCTGGATGGCCTTGGTGCCTTTGGGGAAGTAGGTGAAGCCGCGCTGGCCGTCCGTGGCCTCCACAATGGCATCGAGCAACACATCGGCACGCAGTCGGCGCAGTTGTGAGCGGGAGAACTGACGCGTGTCGTCCGCATTCGTCTTGTTCGGCTTGGCGGAGAGTTGGTAGGTGCGCGAGGTCGTGATGTCTCGAATGAAGCCGCGCAGGTTGAAGCCGGAGTCGCCGAGGTGTTTCGCTAAAGCATCGAGCAGCGGGCCGTTCGTGGGTGGATTGCTCACGCGCATGTCATCCAGCGGCTCGACGAGGCCACGCCCCATCAAATGCGCCCACATGCGATTGGCGAGGTTGCGGGTGAACAGCTCGTTCTTCGGCGACGTGAGCCATGCGGCAAGAGCCTGACGTGGGTCTTTGCCCTTCGGAACGCTGCTTTCACCACCGAGCACCGTGGGCTGCATCGGGCGCTCATCGACGAGATGTTTCGCAGGCGCGGCAGAGAGATCATTGAAGACATAGAACTCACGAGGCTCGACTCCGAGCTTCCGCTGGATGCCGGTGAAGAAGCTAACCCAGCCGTAGTAGTCGTCTTGCGTCCAGCGGTCGAAGGGATGGTTATGACACTCGGCGCACTGAATGCGCACGCCGGTGAAGAGCTGCGAAAAATCGGCGGCGAGGTTCTTCGGCGTCACTTTTACGTCATGCACGAGCATCGTGTAAAGATTCGCAGGGCCGTTGGTGAGGTTGCTGCCGGTGCCGGTGATCTGATCGGCCACGAACTCGTTCAGCGGCCGGTTCTTGGCGATCTGCTCGCGGATCCATTCATAATAGACATCGGCGGCCTTCACATCGGTGGCGCTGGGCGCGTAGCCGCCGCCTTTGACGCGCAGCATTTCGGCCCAAAGATCGGTCCACAGGTCCGTGAAGCCATCGCTTTGCAGCAATTGGTCGATCAAAGCCGTGCGCTTGTCCTTTGACGCGTCGGCCATGAACTCGCGATACTCTTTCGTCGTCGGCAACGAGCCCGTGAGGTCAATGTAAAGGCGACGGATGAAGGTTTCGTCATCGCAGACATCGGAGGGCAGCAGGCGCAGCTTTTGCAACCGATCATGGACGATCTCGTCGATGTAGTTGTTCGCTGACGGATTCGTCCATGCGTAGTTTTTGTCCTGTGGCAACACGATGACTTCGGAGCCGATGGTGAAGCGGTTGAAACGCGCAAACACATGCGTGTCGCCGCGTCCAGAGGCGGAGACGATACCGTTCTTGTCGATCTTCGCCGTTGCAGGATTGTTCGTGGCAAAGAGCGCGAGGTCGGTGACATCGCGCTTCGAGCCATCGGAGTAGCGAGCGGTTACCGTGGTCTTCTGCGTTCCTTTGCCGCCTTCAAACGCGATGCGGTCTGGCGACAACGTGATCTCGACCGGCTGCGGCACAGCGCCAGCATCATCCGGCGCTCCGGCTTCGATCCAGGCGAGCAACGTCTTGTAATACTTCGTGTCCGGTTTGAACAACTCACCGCCTGTATGCGGAACTTTGCCAGTAGCCTTCAGCAGCATCAAACTCTGCTCCGGTGCCGCGAGATTCACCCGACGGCCCACCATCTCCTGCGTGATGCGGTAGTAGTCGCCCTTGGCATCGTAACCGAAGAGCGAAAGCATGAAGCCATCCTTCCCACGAGCCGAGCCATGGCAGGTGCCTTGATTGCAACCTGAACGAAACAAGATGGGCATCACATCGCGGCGGAAACTTGGAGCCTCCTCGGCGATGACGGATGCGGCGAACAAAAAGGTAACAAACAGAGATCGGAACATTAGCGGGACGTGCTGGAAGTTTGGACGAGCGCGGGATCGACACGCAGGATGCCTTTGCCGGTTCGTTGACGGATTTGTTGGCCGTGTTCGGTGACGGTGATCTCGCAGCTCAGCTCTTTGTATTGGCCGAGCAGCGCCTCGCTGGTGGCGGCGATGTCGAAGATGAGCTGCTTGTCGCCTGATTTGAGCTTGGGCGTGCCAATGACGCTCAAGCCTTTTGGCAAACCGAGGAGCGTGGCTTCGGCTTTGTCTTCAAAGGGCTTCTTGTGCTCCACATCCCACACGACCTGCGCCATTTCACCGCGACGCACAGCAGTGGGATTACTCTTCAGCGCGATGTAAGGTTGCGCGACGGTGATGTCGATGAACGCACTCGATGCGCGGATGCGCCCTGCACCGAGGTAATATGAGCCGCCAGTGGTGGAGGCAGTCATGGCGAGGCGATAGGTGCCCGGCACGGCCGAGGTGCTGGCGCTGATGCGCAGTGTGCCTTCGTTTTTTCCGGCAGGGATGGTGAGCGTGGGCTCGCCTTCAACTCCGGGCGGCACCCAGTCAAACTGATGCTCGATGGCTTCATCAAAGCCGGGCTTGCGCGTGATTTTGACCGGTAGGGTGAGTTCGCCGTTCTGGGAAAGCGGGATCGTTGGCTGCTCGACGTCGATTTGATAAGGCGTCGGCTCGGTGACGGCAAAAGCATAGTCATGGACGACAAATGAGTGCCATGCGTGACCACCGCTGTGGCCAAGGAAGGGAAACGACTGCTGCGGTCGGCTGAGAAGCGGCGTGCCATCGGTGGCTTTGCAGGTGATGGAGATGAGCGCGGTCTGTGGCTTCGTGTCAGCCTCGGCGATGAACTGCACGGGCACCTGACGCTGACCCGCAAGCACTCGCGGAGCGATCATGCGCACGCCTTTGGGCAAACCATTCACCATGAGATCGAGTTCACCTTTGTAGCGGCTTCCAGGGGCGTCGATGAGGTTCACATTCACCGTCCAGCGACCACCCTGCGGCACGGCGATGCTGGTGAGGCGCGGACACTCGACCATGTCGATCACGCGGGCTTGGATGAAGGTGTTGATCTCATCGCGCACGGGCTCGACCTCGATGCGGTAAACAGAAGTCGGATCGCCAAGGCCGCGCATGTCGGTGATGTTGATTAGATAATCGCCATCTGTCTTCGGCTCCCAAATCACCGCCGGGTCCATGAGTTCCTTCATCTGAATCTGCCGCGACATGGCCCACAGATCGCGATCTGTGAGGACCGAGTCATCAGCGGTGATGTCATCGCTTTCAGCATCCGCTTTGCGAATCGTGAGCCGTGGATCGAGTGGCGTGCCGAGCGAGCGAGCAAACACACGCACACGCCAGCGATCACCCACTTTGGTTTTCACACGGAAGCTGTCGGCATCGGTTGCGGCTTCAATTTTGCCATTCAAAGCGGCGGGAAGAGCACTGACGGCAGTTTCATCGGCGTCTTTGGCTTCCAGCACGTTTGGGAACTCACTCACACGCATCAGCAGCGGCGATGGCATCGTGTCGTTGAAGTGAAAATCTCCCGTTTGAGCCGGAAGCGTGATTTGGACGGCCTCATCGCCTGCGGCATCGCCAAGTAGCATGGCGGCCAGTTTTTCGCCTTTCATGCCACCAGCGGGATACACGGCCAACGGGCGATGATTCGAGCCAATGTGCGCGAGGTAGTAGCAGTTGCCGCCGGAGTTGAAGATACGCTGTTTGACCTCGACGCGGTATTCGCCATCGGCAGGCAGGATGGCGCTCAAAACAGGGTCTTGCAGATGCAGGGCGCTGTCGTCGTTGCGAGCGAGTTCTTTGCCGCTGGCATTGAGAATACGGGCGGTGAGATCGAACTCGGAGCCAGCATAAAACTTCTCAGTGAGCCACACGGAATCGACTTCCACGGACAGATGCTCGCCTTTACGTCCGGTGACGCGATACACATCGACATCGCCGACTTGATTCGTGTCCATGCGACCGAGCACGGCGCTGTTCATCGGCACCGTTTGGTCTTCCTGCGTCTCTTTGACGATGGGAAAACTTGTGACGGCGAAAGTGCTGAGCGTGGTCAGCTCCGTGGCTGTGCGCAGCTTGAACGGATGCAGTCCGAGCGGGCAATCGGCGTCGATCTGGAACGTCGCTGTCACGTTGCCCTCAATGAATCCGCCGTGAATCGTGCTGCGAGGTTCAGGCAGCAACGGCAGGCTCTTCAACTCCACACAGCGGATACCTGGTCGATAAAAGAGGGCCTCTTTCGCCTCCTTGATGAAGGAACCTTCAATCGTGACCTCGGCCGTGGTGCCAAGCTGACCTGCGCGAGGCGTGACAAACTCGATGTGATGCACCATCGGGCCTGCAAGAGCCGAGGTGAGCAAACACGATGAACCGATAAGAGCAGCAAGGGAGCGCATGACGACTAGGAGATGATTCCCTTCACGACTTTGCCGCCATTCACGATCTCAATCGGTCGCGTGCCACCGAAGGCGGAGAGTTCCTGGTTCGAGTCGATACCGAGCTGGTTGTAAACCGTGGCGAGGAAGTCTTCGAGCTTCACTTCGTCACGTGCAGGCTCGGCGGCAGTCGCGTCGGAGGCGCCGTAGATTTGTCCACGAGTGATGCCGCCACCCGCGAGCAGCATGGAATACACACGAGCCCAGTGGTCGCGGCCATTGCTCGTATTCACCTTCGGCGTGCGGCCAAACTCGGTGGTGACCATGACGAGCGTGCTGTCGAGCATGCCACGCTGATCGAGATCGGTGATGAGGCCGCTGATCGCGTGATCGAGCGCTGGCATGTGCTCCGTGCAGGTGCCCTTGATGTCCACATGCGAGTCCCAGGAGCCGTAGTTCACGCTGACGAAGCGCACGCCAGCCTCCACGAGACGACGCGCGAGCAATAAACGCTCACCGACCGCTGCAGGTGCCTTTTGCTTCAACTCATAGCCGCGACCATAAAGCTCACGCATCGCGTCATTTTCATCGGCCAGCGAAAAGGCTTTCCGCGCAGCATCGGAGGTCAGCAGCGAGTAGGCGTTCTTGTAGAAGTCATCCATCGTGTTCAGCTTGTCGATGTCGGCATCCAGCTTGCGAAGCTGCGCCTCCACGATGTCACGCGCTGCTTTTCGCCGTTCGAACTGCTGCATCGAGATGTCTTTCGGAATGCTGAAGTCACGCACCTGAAACTCGCCCTTCGCCCCAGGATCGGCATTCAGCTGAAACGGTCCGTATTTGCTACTGAGGAAACCAGTGCCGCCTTCAAAGCCACGCATCGACGGGACCGCCACATATGGCGGCAATTCCTTCCGTGAACCAAACAGATGCGACACCACGCTGCCCATCTGCGGGTAGTCGATGACCGTCGTTGGCGTGTAGCCGGTGAAGAGATGATACGTCGCCTGCTGATGATCCGGGATCTTGCCCACCACTGAGCGCACGATGGTCAGCTTGTCCGCCACCTTGGCCAGACGTGAGAAGTTATCGCTGAAGACCTCGCCCGTGTTCGTCTTCGCCACACCAAACGCCCCACGATACTCCGACGGCGCCTCCGGCTTCGGGTCCCACGACTCCTGCTGCGACATCCCGCCCGGCAGATTGAGATGGATGATGCTCTTCGCCTTCCCCTCCTTGAAAAACCCCGGCTCAACGATGGCCCGTGCTTCATGTTTGAGTAAATCGGCCATGCTAAGCCCCAACGCACTACAAACGCCGATGCGCATTGCTTCACGACGCTGGAGGTTCATTTGGCGGAAGCCGTGGCAGCCAGCGGAGGTGGACGTTTTCATGAGATGAAGATTGGCGATCTAGTAATGTTGGTATGAGGCCTACTTATCAAAGTTAAGTCTTCTTGCACTACCCTCGAGAACTCGTGCGAAAGCCAGAGCACTTTCAAGGTGATGCTGAGTGGTTGGAGACGCTGCGGACTTCTTTGCCCTCGGGCGTCCATTCGCGGACGGTTCCAGACCAGTCGCCGACGACGGGGTGCTGGGTGCTGGTGAAGGCGACGCGGAAGGCGGCGGTGTCGCAGTTTTTGAGCTGGGAGATTTGTTTGCCGGTTTCGTCCCAGAGGCGGGCGGTGGCGTCGTGGCCGCCGGTGAGGAGTCGGCCTTCGCGGCTGTAGGCGATACTGAGGACGCCGCCTTCGTGCGCGGGCCATTTGGCAACGAGGCGGGCGGTGGCGGGGTCGTAGAGGAGCGCCTGGCCATCGCCACAAGCGGCGGCGAGCGAACGGGCGTCGCTGCGCCAGGCGAGCTGATTCACGGCGTCGGTGGCACCGGCGAGAAGGCGTGGATTTTTGCCAGTGGTGGCTTCGCTGATGAAGATGCCGCCGGCGCGGTCGGCGCTGGCGAGGTGTTTGCCGTCGGGAGAAAATTCGAGGCTGGTGATGAAATCGGCGTGCTTCTTCATCGACCAAACGAGGCTGCCATCGGCGACGCGATAGACGCGCACGAGCTTCTCGGGCCCGGCGGTGGCGACGAGGCTTTGGTCGGGGCTGAGGTCGGCGGCGAGGACGACATCGAAGTCGTCGCCGACGGTGGTGAGGAGCTTGCCGGTCTTGAGTTCGATGAGCTGCACTTTGCCCGACGCGGTGGGGCGTCCGCCGCCGATGAGGAGCACCTGACCATTGCGGCTGAAGCGCAGCACACGCACTTCGCCTTCGGCAAAAGGCAGCGCGCCGATGCGGTGGCCGTCGGCGAGGTCGTGGAGCACGGTTTCGTGATGTCCGCCGACGGCGATGACGGGTGCCCACGGATTTGCGGCGAGGGCCATGACGGGCAGGGCGCGGACGAGCTTCGGTGCGTTCGCGAGCGGCGGCAGGCTGCGGATGAAATCGGGCGCAGTCTTCGGCGCACCGAGCGTGGCGGCATCGACGGTGAGCTGCACCACGGCGCGGGTTTCGCGGGCCTTGCCAGTGGCGTTGGGTTTGAGTCCGCCTTCAATCCACGTCTTGAACGCCGCGAGGATGTGCGGCGGCAATTTGTCCTGCTCCGGCGGCATCGGTTCTTCGTCGCCGATGTGCGAGATGGCACGGAAGAGCGGGCTGTTTTCCGCGAGCCCGCCGACGACGGACGGACCTGCGGAGCCGCCTTTCTCCAGCTTCTCCATCGTGGTGACATCAAGCCCGCCGCGCGTCTTTCCGGGCCGGTGGCAATTGGCGCAATGCTCGCGCAACAGCGGCAGGATGTGGTCTTCAAAATTGCGCGGCTCCTCGGCGTGCACGGACGCGGTGATGAGCAAGGTGAAGATGGTGAGACGGATGACGAATCTCATGCGCGGTCAGTGATTGAAGATGAATTCGTTGGAGTTCAGCACGGCCCAGAAGATGTCTTGCATGGCGATTTTCGGGCCGCCGGCGTGGGTGCGGAGGACTTCGGTGAAGGCGGTGGTTTCGCTCTCGGAGGGCAGGCGGGAGAGGCTGGTGAGGTAGAGATTGCGGATGACTTGTTGCGGGTCTTTTTCCTGCGCGGTCCAGGCGGGGAGGTTTTTGCCGCGCTCGATGCAGTGGGTGATGCTGGTGCCGTTGATGAGGTTGAGCGCTTGCGAAAGGGTGGGCTGCGATTTGACCTCGCAGGTGCAGGGCGTTTCGCGTTTGGAGCGGCCGAAGGTGGAGAGGAAGGTGGTGGTGATGCCGCCGTCGCCGATTTGCACGGCGCGGGTGCCGGGGCGCTCGAAGTAGAAGCCGTCGTCGTAGTAACCGGTGGCTTGCGTGAGGCAGTCCCAGAGCACTTCGGCGAGGATGCGGCGCGGATACGAGTGGGAGAAGTTGCGCGTGTCGGCGCGATTGGTTTCGTTTTCCATCGACGAATGCTGGTAGGTGCGGGAGAGCAGGATGTCGCGGATGAAGGCGCGGGGTTTGAAATCCACGGCGACGAGTCGCGCAGCGAGGGCATCGAGCAGCTCGGGGTTCGAGGGCGGATTGGAGACGCGGGCGTCGTCCACGGGGTCGATGATGCCGACGCCGAAAAAGTGCTACCAGTAGATGTTGGCGAGGTTGCGGGCGACGAGGCGATTGTCCGGCGCGGTGAGCCAATCGGCGAGGACGGTGCGGCGTTCGCGCTCGGCGGTGGTGGCGAGTGCGCCGCCGAGGAATTTCGGCGCGACTTGCTTCTGCGTGACGGGGTGGCTGGTCTCGCCGCTGGGCGCTTCATAGACGAGCACGTCCATCATGTCCTCGCAGCTCTTCTTCTGGGTGCGGGCGAAGAATGCGACCATGCCGTAGTAGTCGTTCTGGGTCCAGCGGTCGAAGGGATGGTTGTGACACTGGGCGCACTGGATGCGCGCGCCGAGGAAGAGCTGCGACATGTTTTCCATGAGCAGCTTCGGGTCGCGTTCCCGGTAGAAATTGCTCTCGGGGTTTTCAATCCAGGTGCCTTTCGCGGCGATGAGCCGATGAATGACTTCGTTCATCGGCGTCTCGTTTTCAATTTGGCGATGCAGCCACGCAGTGTAGCGCACGGTGGCTTTTTGATGCGAAGCGGAGGCGGAAACGATGCTGCGGGCCTGGAGCCGCTCGCCCCATTTCATGGTCCAGAGGTCGGTGAACTCGGGCCGCGCGAGCAGGCTGTCCACGAGCCGGGCGCGTTTGTCGCTGCGCGTGTCGTTTTGAAACTGCTCGTATTCTGTGAGGGTGGGCAGCAGGCCGATGGTGTCGATGAAAACGCGGCGGACGAAGTCGTCGTCGCTGCACACTTCGGCGGGTGTCATGCGCAGCTTCGAGAGGCGCGCATAGACGGCTTCGTCGATGAAGTTCCAACCCTGCGCGAGCGCGGCGGGCGGCTGCTGGCCGGGCACGACATCCACGCGAACGCCGCTGATGAAAGCGGGCAGACGCACGGAGATGAAGACCTCGCCGCGCCGATGACTGGTGACGACGCCCTCACGCGTGACGCTGGCGATGGAGTCGTCGGAGCTTTCCAAAATACTGAGGCGCGTGACATCGCGCTGCGAACCATCGGTGAAGCTGCCCATGACGACGAGGCGATGACTCTGCCCGGCGGCATCGAGCGTGAGGTCGGCGGGAAACACGCTCACGCTGCTGAGGTGCGCTTCGTCGGCGGGGCCTTTCAGTGCGCCTGCGGCAATCCAGTCCCGCAGCAGGGTGAAGTTCGCATCGTCAGGCGTGAGCTTTTTCCCACCGCCATGCGGCACGGTGCCCGCGCTCTTTTTCAGCAACAGACTGTCCTCCGGCAGGGCGACATTGACGCGGCGATTCACAAATTCGCGCGTGAGCCGGAAGTGGTCGGCATCCGGGTCATAGCCGAAGAGCGAAAGGCGAAAGCCATCCTTCCCGCGCGTGGCACCGTGGCACGAACCCGCGCTGCAACCGTAGCGCATGAGCACGGGCACGACTTCATTTTGAAACGACGGCGCAGCGGCCTCCGCACCACGCGTGACCTTCACATCCGCCATAGCGCTGAGTCCCGCGTGCTTCACCATTAGCTGCGTGCTGCCCGAGGCCAGCGGCGTGAGGGTGCCCGACTCCCAGCGTGCGAGGCTCGCATTTTCCAAAGTCACCATCGCCCCGGCGGTGACATCGCTAGTCAACCCGCGAGCATCCGTGAGCGTGACCACCACGCGCTGGCTGGCAGCGAGCGGATGAATGTCGATGTGCTCAGGGAAAATGCGCAAGGCGTCGGCATTGGCGGCGTGCGACAGCGCGAGTGCGCTGAGCAAGACGAGTGAGCGAATGATGAGAGCGTGGGCTGTCATGATGGTGGAAAAGTCAGGGCTTCGCGGCGGGCAGCACGCGCAGGTAAGTCAGCGGCGCGCAGGTCCAGTGGTGGCCTTTCACCGCGAGGGCCTCGTTCTGGTTGTTCGAGTGATAGTAGGGCCACTTGCCGTCGTGCAGATGAGCGGCATCGGAGTCACACACGACGACGGCGAGCGGCCATTCACCGGGCGGACAGGCGGCGGGGATTTCGAGTTCGAAGGAAGCCTCGGTCGCGTCGGCGGGAATCTCCACCGTGCCATGCACCACGCCCGGCGGCAGCACGGGAAACATGGCCGTCAAAGGCTGCGGCGCTGCGCCCGGACTGCGGGTCACGGTGAGCTTAAGGGACACTTTTTGCCCACCTGCACGCCCCCGGCGACGGGCGCGATGCCGATGGCAAAGGGCAGCGCCTCGACCACCGCGACGGGCACGGAAGAGAAGCGCTCCGTGTGCCACGCGGTCTGACCGGGATGACTGTAAACCATGCCGAGCCGCTGCTCGAACGGCACGTCTGTGCCGTCACTCGCCGGAGCCTTGCCAGCAGGTTTGGCAAAGCTGCCCGCGAGCGTCGCATCGGCCCCGGCAGTGAGCACGACGGGATAGCGACCGCTCGCCAGCGGCAGTTTGGTCACGTCCGCCTTCACACCGGCAGGCAGGCCGTTGATGCGGATGTCGAGCGGACCCGGCGGCACGGTTTCATCGCCCTGTTTTTCCAAAAGCAACAGGCCGCGACCTCCGCGCGGGACGCTGATGGTGTGACCGGTTTTGAAGAGCGGCAGGAGCGTCATCACTTCCACCGAAGCCGTCGTCAGGTTCACTTGCGGCACCGCTTCATCCACCACGAGCCGATAACCAAAATCGCTTCCGCCTTCGCCGCGTGTATCGGCGACGCGCACGCTGACTTCCTCGCCCGTGCCTTTGACGATGAGCGTCGAATCGATATCGAAGCGTGAGCGGTCATCGTTCTCCTGCGGCGTGGCGTTTTTGTCGGCGGGATACAGCGTGAGCTTCGGGTCCATCGGCGAACGCAGACGACGTGCGAAGACATCGACGCGCCAGGTTTTGTCCTTCGGCAAAGGAAAGCGATACCAGTCGTCCACATCCGCTTTTTCAATGCGGCCCTCCACTGCGAACGGCGGCTGCGGCAGCACCTGCGCCGACTCCCGCGTGCGGTGCTCCGCAGCCTCGCGGATGCTTGGCTGCGGACTCGCCATGATGAAAAGCGGCCCGGTGCCCAGGCTGTGGCCATCATGCGGCAGCACGATGTCCGGCTTGTCGAAAATCCAGCCCGGATAGTAGGCCCGGCTCATCGGCGCGAAGTTGAACGTGGGCCGCGCGGGCAGCTTCACTTTTTGCCGGATGACGCCGCGCACATCGCCCTGCATTTCCACCTCGATGGCTTGCCCGGTCATGCCGCCGAGCGGGAAGAGACTCGCCGCCTGCGGATAATCGCCGACGTGCATCACATAAACGCATTCGCTGGCCATGCCATAGCGCGCGTCGTTTTGATGCGCGCCATTCAGCGTGTCGCGCAGCGCGACGGTGTAACGCCCGGCCTGTGGCGCGATGAAGCTGAGCGCGGGGTCGTGATAGTAGAGCTGCGAGGTGTCCTTTTCCTGAAACAGCCGCCCGTCCGGCCCCCACACTTGCAGCATCGCATCGAGGTCCGTGGGCGAGATGCGATACGCCAGCACCTCCAGGCTGCACCGCTGACCTTTCGCCAGGTCCACCGCATACCAGTCCGTCTCCGCGCCGGTGATGTGCCCCCACACCGTGCGGTCCATCGGGACGAGTTGCGCGGTCTCGCGTTTTGCCGTCGCCGTGGTCTCCGCGACGATGGGGAAGCGGTTCACATGCAGCGTGCGCGGATTGGACACCCCGCTGCGCGTGCGCACATGCAGCGCCACATTTCCCACCGGCAAATCCGCCGCGAATTCCAACTCCACGCGCACCTCATCCTTCTCCGGCGTCTTGTCGTGGCCTGGGATGATTTTCTTTTCAACGATGCGCTGCACGCGCACTCCGGCGTCGCGGCACATCACTTCCTCGATGTCGCTCAGTCGCACCCCGCGCAACACCACCTCCTTCCGCGTGCCCGCCTGCGCACACGGCGGCTCGATGCCAAGCAAAATAGGCGTGCCCGTCTCCGCGCCGAACGCGGCTGCGACGAGCATGAGAGCGCCGAGGGTGAAAAATGGAATGAGGCAAGGCTTCAAGCAAACGCGAGGGGTTGGGATTTACGCGAGGATGTCTTGCACGACCTTGCCGCCATTGATGGCAATCGGGCGCGTGCCCATCGCCATCAGCTTTTTCTCCGGCGCGATGCCCATGAGATGGAAGATGGTCGCCGCGAGGTCTTCCGCGGCCACCGCGCCCTCCATCGGCTCCGCGCCCGTCGCGTCCGACACGCCATGCACGAGGCCGCGCTTCACGCCGCCGCCCACCAGCGCCACGCTGAAGCACTTCGCCCAGTGGTCTCGCCCCCCCGCACTGTTCATCTTCGGCGTGCGGCCAAAGTCCGTGGACACCAGCACCAGCGTCTCATCAAGGAGGCCGCTCGCCGCGAGGTCCGCGATGAGTGCCGCATACGCCTGGTCAAACTGCGGTAACTGGTCGCTCACACCCTTCTTCAGATTTTGATGATGGTCCCACGAGCCATACGACACGGTCACAAAACGCACGCCTGCACTGACCAGACGCCGAGCCATCAGCAGGCCCTGCCCCGCGAGATTTTGCCCATAGGCCTCACGCATCCCTTGCGGTTCCGACTTGAGATTAAAGGCCTCACGCGCCGCTGGAGATGAAATCATCGAGTAGGCATTCTGGTAAAACTTGCCCATCGGCTCCACCGCCCCGCTGCGCGCCAGATGCGCGTGATGTGCATCGACGACTTCCTTCAACGAACGCCGTGTGTCGAACCGCGCCGCATCCACGCCCGGCGGCAACGCGAGGTCCTGCACCGTAAAGCCCGGCGCACTCGGGTCGCCGCCGACACTGAACGCGCCAAACGTCGGACTCAAATACCCCGTGCCCGCCTGCGCCGGCGTGGACGGGATGGTCACAAATGGCGGGAGATTTTTCCGCGCCCCCAGCTCATGCGACACGATGCTGCCCATGCTCGGATACATCACCGCCGGACTCGGCCGCCAGCCCGTGAGCATCGTCATCTGCCCGCGCTCATGTGCGGACTCCGTGTGCCACACCCCACGCAGCAGCGTCAGCTTGTCCGCCACACCCGCCGTCTTCTTCAGCAGCTCGCAAAGTTGCATCCCCGGCACCTTGGTTCCGATGGCACCGAACTCCCCGCGATACTCCGCCGCCGCTTCTGGCTTCGGGTCCCAAGACTCATGCTGCCCCAGCGCGCCCGGCAAAAAGATGTGAATCACCGACTTCGCCTTCGCCACGGGAGCCGTCAGACCTTCCGCCGCCTGCAACTCCAGATACCTCCCCAGCGAAAGGCTCAGGCAACTGCCCACTCCCACGCGGAGCAGGTGACGACGGGACATGGAGTGTGATGCGTTCATAGAATTGGAAGGGTTATTCAGAGATGTCTTGTGCCGAGAAGCCAAGGTCCTCGCTGGCGCGGAGCAGGTGCTTCTCCATCGCCCGTCTGGCCGCTTCACTCTGCCGATCACGAATCGCCGTCAAAATCACCAAGTGCTCATCCTCAGTTCGGTCACTTGTGCGTCCGCGATAGCCCTTGGCATGACTCGCCTCACGGAGTTCCGCCAACGACTCCAGCAATAACCTCGCGATTTGGTTTCCTGAAGCATCGGCAATCGCACGGTGAAACTCCATATCCGCCACCACCAAGGCTTCGGCATTGGAAGCTGCGAGCAGACAGTCGTGAGCGGCTTCGATACGTTTCATCTGGGAACGAGTCGCATGCTGCGCTGCACGCTGCGCATTGTGAGGCTCGATCATGTAGCGCACCTGAAAAAGCTGCCGCATCCGCTCCTTTTCTTTGGGCACCAGCAGCTCCAGCGAGGCCGAGATCGGCTTGTGCAAACGGTCCACCACACGCGTCCCCTGACCCTGCCGAATCTCCAGCAGCCCCTGAAGCTCCAGCCGCTTCGTCGCCTCTCGCAACACATTCCGACTCACCCCGAGCTTCACCGCCAGCTCCCGCTCAGCCGGTAATTTTGCCTCATGCCCAGGATCAACTCTCAGCATCGCAGCCAACTGCTGACAAACCTTCTCCACCAAAGTGGGTGAGCGGAGGATGTATTCAAAAGAAGCGCCGGTCATGTGGTCGAATGGTAGGACCAGTTACGAAAAGCCTGATCATGATCTTTCCCAGAAAGATAGTCCGCAGAGTTTTTCTGCGCACTAAACACCGTCTTTTGCATGATGAGGAAGACTGTCGCATACTGAGGCATGAAATTGAATCTCGAAGGTCAGTCGATTGCTGTTTTTGGAGCCGCCCGAGGCATTGGCCAGGCGATTGCAGATGGCTTTGTGGCCGAGGGCTGCTCGGTGCGTGGCTTTGATCGCGAATCTGGAGCGGACTTCATTACGACCGGTGATGTGACAAGTTATGAGGAAGTGAAAAACTTCGCGGCGGGCTTTGAGGCGGTCGATCACGTCGTGTTCTGCGTGGGGATTGGCTCCGGAAAGTTTGGCTTTCCATTTTGGAATCTGGAACCGTCCGACTGGGCGCGGGTGCTGGAGGTGAACCTCATCGGCGCGGTGAATGTGGCGCACGCGTTTGCTCCGAAGCTTATCGAGCGTGGCGGCGGCTCGATGCTGTTTCTCGTCTCCGTAGCCGGGCAGATGGGGTCGCAGACCGATCCGCCTTACAGCGCGTCAAAGGCGGCGCTGATCAATTTCACCCAATGCGCGGCCAAAGATCTCGGTCCACATAACATTCGTGTGAACGCGCTGGCCCCCGGCATGGTGAAAACGGAGTTGAACCAGTCGATTTGGGCCGCCGGGCAGAAGAAACTGCCTGAAAGCCAACGCCAGAGCTTCGACGAATGGGCAGCGGAGAAGATCAAGAAAGTCTCCCACCTCGGCCGCTGGCAGATGCCAGACGAATATGCGGCGATGGCGACGTTTTTGGCCTCGGATCACGCGAAGAACATCACCGGCCAGACGATCAACATCGACGGCGGGCAGGTGATGCATTCGTGATCACTCATAGAGGCGGAACAAGCCGCTATGATCGAGATCGCCGAAGCCCTTTTCGTGAACGAATTTTTCCCATTGGGCGAGGGAGTTCTTGAGCGTGGGTGAATCGAGGCCGACAGAATCGGCGAGCTGGGACATGAGGCGGACGTCTTTGAGCTGGAGGGTGGCACGGCCGCCGGGGGCGAAGTCACGGCGGACCATGCGGTCGCCATGAAGATCAAGAATGCGGCTTTCGGCGAAGCCGCCGAGAAGGGCTTTGCGGACGAGGGCGGGATCGACGCCGGAGAGTTCAGCCATGCGCAGGGCCTGGGCCACGGCGTCGATAGTTTGGGCGACGATGAGCTGATTGGCGAGCTTGGTCACCTGCCCTGCCCCGCTGGGGCCGAGATGGGTGATGTTTTTGCCGCAGGCTTGGAAAATCGGCAAGGCGCGCTGAAAATTCGCGTCACTGCCGCCGGCCATGATGGTGAGCGTGGCGGCTTCGGCACCGACTTGACCTCCGGAGACGGGCGCATCGACCCAATTCACGCGTTCGGCCCATTTTTTGGTCTCGGGGACGCCGGTGGTGCCGAAGTCGATGATGAGGGCATCTTTGTGCAGCCCTTCGATCAGGCCGCCAGTGCCAAAGACGACGTTTTCGACGACATCGGTCATGGTGAGGTTGATGCAGATGACGCCGGGTCCGATTTCGCGGGCAAGATCGGGCAGCGAGGCGGCGCGACGCATTCCAAGCGCCACAGCGGCCTCGGCGGGAGCATCACTTCGGTTCCAGACGACGACATCGGCTCCCGCCTCGTGCAAATGGCGTGCGTTGGCCCGACCCATGTTGCCGAGTCCGACGAATCCGATCTTGTGTCCTGCGAGTGGCTTGCTCATGTCGGCGAACTCACATCAGGCAGTGCCTGATGGCAAACTCCTTCCCAACACACGCATGAAAATCATCATTACCGGCGGCGGCGGCTTTCTTGGCTCCCAACTCGCACAGAAGCTCCTGGAACGCGACACCTGGTGCGGCAAGCCGATCACGGAAATGGTGCTGCTGGATGCGTTTTTTCGCGGTGAGCCGACGGATGCACGAGTTAAGCACGTGAAGGGTGACATTGGCGACCGGGCGACGGTGTTTGCCGCCACGGGATCGAAGTTCGATGTGATCTTCCACCTGGCCTCGATGGTGAGCGGTGAGTGCGAGGAACGCTTCGATGATGCGATGCGTGTGAACTTGGATGGCGGCAGAAACGTGTTTGAAGCAGCAAGAGCGGCGGGAGGCAGGCCGCGTGTCGTGTTTGCGAGCAGTGTGGCGTGCTATGGCGGCATCGATATGTCACAGATGATGTCCGACCTCACGAAGCAACTCCCGCAGACGACCTACGGCATGATGAAGGCGATCTGCGAGATGATGGTGAACGATCACACGCGCAAAGGCCACTTTGACGGTCGCAGCGTGCGCCTGCCGACGGTGATCGTGCGTCCTGGCAAACCGAACGCCGCTGCATCGAGCTGGGCGAGCGGGATGTTTCGTGAGCCGCTCAATGGCGAAGTCTGCAACCTGCCGATTCGTCGTGAGCAGCCGCATCCGATGACGGGTTATCGCACGGTGATCGAGTCGTTTATTGCTTTGAGTGAAGTCGATGAAACCAAACTCGGCAAAGATCGCGCTTATGTGCTGCCGGCGCATCGAGTGACATCGCAGATCGCGGAGAAGGTGATTCAAGAGGTCGCGGCGGAGCGTGGCATCACGCTGGGGCCGATTGTGGATGCCTTCGACGCGCGCATTCAAGGCATCGTAGATAACTGGCCGCAGCAGGTGGATGGCGCACGCGCCGAGGCCATCGGTCTGCCGCGTCCGCCAGAGCTGAAGGTGATTGTGGAACAATATTTGGCAGACTTTGGAAAGAAGTGAGCTTTCACGCATGTTGCTTGCCGCTTGGATTGCGGTAGCCTCATGGCATGAGCGACATACGACCCTTCCCGAATGCGCCGCAGATCAAGCTTGATCCACGCCGCATTCTCATTGGCTTTGGCGTGCTGATGATTGCCATCGGCCTATTCTCCGGCATCTACCAAGTTCCCGCAGAATCCGTGGCAGTGGTGCAGCGGTTTGGCGGTTATTTGAAAACGGAAGACCCCGGTCTGCACATCAAACTGCCATGGGGCATTGATCAGATCACGCTGGTGGAGATTCTGCGTCAGCAGAAGCTTGAATTTGGCTTTGGAACTCGTGGTGCCACCAATCCCTACCAATACTCGCAAGATTATCGCGACCAAGAGGAGGAGAAAAACATGGTCACCGGCGATCTGAACACCGCGCTGGTGGAATGGGTGGTGCAGTATCACATCAGCGATCCCGTGGCCTATGTGTTTAATTTTCGCGAGCCTTTGCCTACGCTCCGTGATCTTTCGCAGGCAGTGATGCGCGAGGTGGTGGGTGACCGAACAGTAGATGAAGTGCTCACCATTGGCCGCCAGGAGATGGAAACCAAATGCGCGGAACGTCTGCGTGAACTGGTGATCGCGCTGAGCATGGGGGTGCGTATTGATCAAATTCAACTCGGCAACATCAACCCGCCCGCCGATGTGCAGGCCAGCTTCAGCGATGTGAACCGAGCCAAGCAGGAGAAGGAATCCACCATCAATAAAGCCAGCGGTGAGTATTATCAGATCATTCCTCGCGCCAAGGGTGAGGCGGATCAAAAAATCAAAGCGGCCGAAGGCTACGTGGCCAAACGCGTCAATGAAGCGGAGGGCGACGCCGCTCGTTTCAAATCCGTCTTGGCCGAATATCTCAAGGCACCCGAGGTTACCAAACAGCGTCTCTATTTGGAAACCATGAGTGAGGTGCTGGCGCAGGTGCCGGGCAAGATCATCCTGGATGAAAAGGCCTCCTCGTTCCTGCCACTCATGAATCTGCGTCAGGCAGTTCCGCAACCTCAGCCCAAACCCGCAGCACGATGAAAGCCACTGTCACTCTAATTGTTCTCCTCGCACTGAGCATTGTGCTCGGTTCCGGCTTGTACACCGTGAACGAAACGGAGCAGGTCGTCGTCACCCAATTCGGCAAGCCGGTCGGAGAGCCGGTCAAAACGGCCGGATTGCACTGGAAAACGCCCTTCATTCAAGCGGTGAACCGCATCGACAAGCGCGTGCTGGAGTGGGACGGTGCCTCCACTCCCATGACCACCAAGGACAAGGTCATCGTCGTGGTGGATGTGTTTGGCCGTTGGGAAATCGCCGACCCACTGGTGTTCTTCCGCCAACTCACCGACGAACGTCGTGCTTTGTCACGGCTTGATGACATTTTGGCCAGCGAGACGCGCATCGTCATCGCCAAGCATGATTTCATCGAGGCGGTGCGCACGACCAAGGACCGCAAAGCGGTGCGTGATGTGGACAACAGTTCCAGCGTCGGCAGCACTCCTTCCAGTGCCGATGCGCGCATCGGCGTGCTGCCACCGATCAATTTTGGTCGAGTGGAACTCGAGGCTGAAGTGCTCAGGAACGCCATTCCCAAAGTTGAGGGCTATGGCATCAAGCTGCTCGACGTGCGCTTCAAGCGCATCGACTACGATCCGTCGGTGAGCCAGTCGATTCACCTGCGCATGATCAGCGAGCGTGAACAGATCGCCAAGCTGCACCGCGCCGAGGGCGAAGGGGCAGCGGCCACCATTAATGGCGAACGCGAGCGCGACCTAGCCACGATTGAATCCGAGGCATATCGCAAAGTGCAAGAGCTCGAAGGTACGGCGGACGCGAAGGCCACGGAGATTTACGCGAAGGCCTACAATCAGACGCCCGAAGCAGCACAGCTCTTTGAGTTCCTCAAGACGATGGAAACCTACAAGAAGCTTATCACCAGCGACACGACGATGATCTTCACCACCGACAGCGAACTGTTCCGCTATTTGAAATCAAGCAACCCGCAGGCCAAGGCAGCGACGGGCGGCAGTGTGGAATTCACGCCGCTGAACAAGCTGCCGACGTTGTTGGAAGTGGGTAGGTAGGAGAGTTTGAGATTGACGACTAATCCAGAACGTTGGTGCAGTCGCTCATTGCTTCGGGGATTGGTGCTGATCTTCAAATGTGCTTGATGTGAGATACGAATAGATCGCTCTGTCTGAAATCTGGGGAACTCTCCTTATCCCAATATAAATGTAGTAAGCGGTCAGAATGGCTATTGGCGCGATGAGCTTCCAATCCCAAAGCGCGCCACCGTGAATAACCCGAACTTGGAATGCGGTGAACTCAGGCTGGATGATCGCCCAGAAGAAAACGAAATTCTTCGCAGTGAAGTGCACCCATTGGCAAATGCCAGTGACATGATTTTCGGGATTTGGCGGCAAACTCTGGCGGATAGCAATAAATGGAGGGAAGGCCAAGAATAATATGAACGCCAAGACGACGACAACTACGCTCAAGATATACGAGCCACTGGCAAATAACAGGAACGAGGAGAATATAAGACACGGCACAACAATCGCTGATGCGCTAATCAGTCGTCTTATTTTCGGGAATCGCGTCATGAGTGCGCTGTGAATACTCAAAATCACGGCTGCGGCTTCGGCACTGGCAGCAGCGGCGCATCTGGCTCGAAGTCGAGCACGTCTTGATGCGTACGCAGGGCTTTGCGGGCCTTGTCGAAGAAGGAACTGAGGTCTTCGGCGTTCATCTGCTGCTTGTCGTCGATGTAGGCGTGCAGCTTCTGGAGTTGCGCGTCAGCATCGAGATTCACGGAGCCCATGACCTTCTGCGCCTGCATGTAGGTGGTGGAGAACTTGCCCTGCGCCTGTTCGAAGGCTTCCTTGGCGCCTTCCTGGCGGAGGTATTCTTTTTCGGCTTCGCGGAAGTCGGAGCTGAACAGGCGCTTGAAGAAGCCGCCTTTGGGTTTCGTGATCTGCTTCGAAGCCTGGGCTTCAAAGTAGTTCGCCAGTTCCTGAAACTCCTGCATGGGCTTCTGATATTGCTTCTTCAGGTAACCGAGACCGGTGGTGATGATGCTGAGTTTTTCCACTTCGGCCTTTGAGAGCGTTTGACCAGCCTTCACCTTGTCCTCCAGCAGGTCGATGTATTGCAGCGTGGTCTTGTTGCCCTCGAAGATGTTTTCAAACTCCTTCGCGGCGGTGGCGAGGCGCTGGCGCTCGCCTTTGCGCAGGGCATCGATCTTCTTTTCGTTCTCGTCATTGAGCGCGGTGATCATCTTCTGATGCTGATCAGCCTGAGCACTGAGGGTGCGCTGGAACTCAGCCTCTTTGCTCTTTAGTTCATCGATGTGCTCAGCTTTGAGGTGCTCCAGGTCGGAGCGCAGGGCCGTGAGATCTGAGCGTGATTGAAACAGGAACCAGCCCAGCACGCCGGAGGCGAGGAAGCTGAGCACGAGCAGCGCGGTGAGATTTTTGATGGCAGTCATGATGTGGGAAGGATTCGTGAGACGTGGGCAGGGCGCAAGAGCATTCAATGCGTGAGTTTTTACCTGCGCCATAGGGTGATGCACGTCTTCGGTCTGTTCATCAAGCCGGAATCCTGTTAGGGCTGGTTAAAATCCAGCGTCTTGTCTTCACGATGCCCACCGCCGCCCGCCCCACGATCGTCCGCCATCAAATCCTTGCCACGGCAACGATGGTGGCCTTCCTGATGTATTTGGACCGCATCTGCCTGGCGCAGATCGTTTCGTCAGATTCGTTTCACAAGCACATCGAGCTCGAGGGCTGGCAGATCGACTGGGTCAAAGGTGCCTTCTTCTGGGCCTACGCGCTCGCGCAGGTGCCGGCAGGCTGGTTGAGTGATCGTTTCGGCACACGGGCGTTGATCACGATTTACATCGCTACTTGGTCGTTGTTCACGGCGCTGACGAGTTTTTCATTCGGCTTCACGACTTTGCTGCTGGCACGACTGGGCTGTGGTTTGGCGGAAGCGGGTTATTACCCGGCTAGCAGCGGCCTGCTCACGCGTTGGGCGCATATTGAGGCGCGCGGATTTGCCAGCAGCCTCATTTCTTGGGGTGGGCGTGTCGGCGGTGCCTTGGCTCCAGCTTTGACGGCCTATGTAATTCTACAAGCGGGAGACTGGCGCTGGGCGGGATGGCTGTATGGCCTCGTGGGCATCCTCGTGGCGCTATGCTACTGGCGGGTGTTCCGCGAGCATCCGCGTCAGCATCCGAACTGCAACGCGGAAGAAATCATGCTGCTCGCGGAGGGCCGCGGTGATTTTCAGCCCGTGAAGGATCCACCGAAGCGCTTTCCACTTCGAGCGGCCTGCCGCAGCGGTAATTTGTGGATGGCCAACGGGGTGCAGTTCTTCACCAACATCGGCTGGGCCTTTCTCATCCTTTCCCTACCGGACTATCTCAAAAAGGTCATGCGCCTCAATGAAGGCATGACTGGCATCATCACGACCGGCGCGCTGTTCATTGGCATCGTGGCGCTGCCGTTGGGCGGCATAATGACCGATTACATCACACGTCACCACGGCAAGCGGTTGGGACGCATGCTGCCGATGTCCGTGACCAAATTTGCCGCCGCTGCGTGTTACATGCTCGCCATGTGGACTGATTCGCCGTGGGGCATGGCCATCGCCTTCGGCCTTGTGGCTTTTTTTGCCGACATCGGCCTGCCGGCAATGTGGACCTTCATGCAGGACATCAGCGGCAAGCATCAAGCGCAGCTCTTTGGCTGGGGCAACATGTGGGGAAACTTCGGTGCCGCGATCATGCCCGTGTTGTTCACCGCCGTGCTCAAGTCCTACGATGCCAACAACGATTTTCATGAAGGCGTCTGGCTCTGCGCCGGAGCATTTGTGCTCGCCGGCGTCTTTGCGCTATTCGTGAACGCAGAAAAGCCCGTGACACAGGAACCGGTTTAATCGGCTCGCCACATCACGGGCTAGAAAAGGAACAAACGAAGGTAGTATTACCAGCCGTCGCCGCCGCCGTCGCCACCACGGCTGCCACGGTCAAAGCCGCCGCCACCGCGTTTGCCACCGCCGCCGCCACCACCACCGTAGCCGCCGCGACCACCGCCGCCACCGCCGCCACCACCACCGCCGCCACCACCGCCGCCACCACCGTAGCCGCCGCGACCACCGCCGCCGCCACCACCGTAGCCGCCACGACCACCGCCGCCACCACCACCTGCCGGGCGTTCTTCACGCGGACGGGCTTCATTGATGGCCAGCTTGCGGCCCATGAATTCTTGGCCGTTTTGTGCATTGATCGAGGCATTCATGGCTTCTGCGGAATCCATGGTCACGAAGGCAAATCCACGCGGACGGCCGCTTTCGCGATCCATCGGGAGGAAGACTTCGGTGACACCACCGTATTGGGAGAACAGCTCACGAATGTCTTGTTCTTGAGCGGCGAAGGGCAGATTGCCCACGTACATCTTGGTATTCATATCGTTGTTGGGTGCAGTCTTCTGTTTCATGCCAGAACCAGCCCCGAACCTTCGGTAATATGAACACCAACGGATGCAATATCACCTGATGAACGACTGAGCCTGACCCTTAACAGGTGACTTGAGCGGGTTTATCGCCGGAAAAGCAGCAAAGGCAAACGAAACTTTTCTACGGTTTCACCCGGACCACCGCCGCCAGTTGCGCCACTGCAGAACCCAGCTTCACCTGCTGACCATCCGTGCATTTGGCGATGATACTGCCCGCCATCGCCTGGACAGCGGTTTTCAGACGTGCGTCATCGGGATAAACAGCCGCCAGTGTCTGCAATTCGGGCAGCGCCTCCACCGTCTGGCCCATGGCTTCAAACTCATCCAGCAGCGCCTTGATGGCTGGTTTGGCCACCGCATCCAGCTCTGCACGTTCCGCGGTTCGATCCGCAGGCAGGGCAGCGCCCAGATCGCCCAAAGCACGCAGGATGATCTGGTGGTAAACCGTGCGTGCATTGTGTGCATCCATCCAGCGGCCGTTCGGCGCCTGACCTGGGGCAACGCCGACCCGAAGCTTCTTGAGTGCACCGTCGAGATACTTCGATTCACCGGACACGCGAAACGCCTGCGCCAACAGCGAGACAGAGAAGGCGTTGTAATTGAAGTTCGCGCAGCATTTCTGCGTCAGCGCCCAGTCTGCAGCCTTCAATCCAGCCTGTTTCCAGGTTTCGTTGCCGTTCAATTGTCCCGCGAGCAGCAGCGCCGTGCCGCAAACTCCTGTGTCGAACTGTGAGCCGCCATCCGGGTCCGCCGTGACCAGCCAGCCATCTTTGACCACCACCGCGCCAGCTTTGAGCTGCTTGTTGATCATTTCACCGAAACGAATGTTCTTTCCGCGCAGATCGGGAAATGGGAAGTGACCTTCCGGCTGCTGCAACGTCGTCAATATGTTTGCCACGCCATTCGTCAGCTTGTCGATTTCAGCCACGGCATCAGCTTGATGTTTCTCCACGAATGGCCGGATGATTGTCATGCCGTTGAGGATATCCGCATACAACCGCAGCATCTGATCGGGCAGCGGCTTGCCCTCGCTGAGTTGCCGCACACGCCGTCCCTCGCCCTTCAAAGCCTCCACAAACAGCTTCGTCGCCTCGACTTCACTCATTGGGTAAGGCTCGGCTTTTTTACCAGCCCTTCGTCCGTCCGGCACGCCGGCTTGATCGCCGAGCACGGTCAGCATTTCCTGCGTCGCCGCACGCACCTGCGCGGCATCATCACTTTGCATCGCGGCGGTGAGTTTCGTATTCAACTCAGGCTGCTTCGCCTTCATCGCTGCGGTTGGATGAAACAACGGCTGCCCAGCCATCGACCAACCGCCGGGATCGATGCCCACGGCGGCCTCGACCTCGCGCAGGCGCTTGTCAGCGTCTTCAGGAAGCCCCGCTTTGAAATCGCGTCCCGCTTTTTCCACTTTCGCGACGAGAGCACGATCGTTGTGTTCACGAGCGATCTGCAAAGCCATGCGCAACCGCGCTTCCGCTTCATCCGTCGAGAGATCGACGGCCCAGACTGATGCGGCCATAAGAGACCAAAGTGCGAAGGTTTTCATGGTTACTTCTTCAGCTTGCCCTCCACATAGGTCAGGATGCGGCCTACGAGTTCGGCATTCTGGGCTTCCTTGGCCTCCTCAAACGTCTTCTTGGCCTGAATCATCTGCCGCAGCAGTGGAAGAGACAGGACTTCACGCCCAGCCTCCTGCACCGCCTCGAAACGCTGACGCAGAGATTCGAGATCAGCGCTGCCGGTCTCAAATTTCGAGAAATCTACGACCTCGGCCTCAGCCTCCAACTCCTTGAAATGAGAGTCCTCCATCAGCTTATCCAGCGCCAAGTCGGCTGCGCCAAGCTCACCGCTCTTGATCAGCGCTTCGATTTCAGCTCCGCGTGTCTTCATCGCCTCTGTCGGTGGCACGCCAAGGGCTTCCACGGCGGCACGAAGTTGATTTGCCTTCGCCATCACGGCCGATTCAGAAGTTCCTTTTGCCGCCGCCATCTTCGGCGGGCCGAGTTTCTTGGCCTTGCCGAGTTGTTCTGGCGTCAACACATCACGCACACCGATCAAGGTGCGTAACTGCAGTTGCTTCACCGCGGCTTCGGCTTCGAGCAGCTTCGTGAGCTGGGTGCTGGCAGCCTCGGTGGACGTCGTGGTGTCATTGAGCAGGTGATTCAGCGCCTTTTGCTGTTCTTTCACGACTTGTTCCAGCGGTTCAGCTTTTTGACGGGCTTCAGTGAGTTGGGCGTTGAGCTTGGTCTGCTGGTCTTCCGTCAGCGCGAGTTCGTCGCGCACGGAGGCGAGTAAATCTGGATGGAGCAGGCCGTTTTTTAGCCAGTCCTCGACGTTAGCAGCGTGCAGGCTTGCGGTAGCGATCAATAAGAGTGTGACGATGTGTTTCATGGGATGAGTTGGGTGGGTAGTAGGAAATCGGAAGGCGCTTCGAACGCCGTAAAGGATGGTGGCAGGCTCGCAAACAGTTCTCCGGGCGGAGAATCGAGCAGCGGTGGCAATTCGCTCAATGGGGACTGAGGCGGTGGCGCTGCGGCAAAGAACAACGCCATCGCGATCACGCACGCGGTAGCCAAAGACATTAGCAGCCACCGCATGAAGGAGCGCTGCGGCTTCAGCGGACGGTTCAACAGCTCCGGTCGCCACGCAGGCGCATGTTCGCGGTCACATTGACGCTGCTGCGCAAAGTGGCCACGCAGGTCGTGATCGTGTGCTTCATTCATGATGGGAATCGGGTTGCAGCAGCGTGCGCAGGCGCGCTTTGCCGCGTTCGTAGTGCTGGCGTGCGGAACCGATGCCCACACCCATGATCTGCGCTGCTTCGTTGATGGTCAGATCTTGATAAAACACGAGGTGCAAGACCTCCGCCTGACGTGCGGGCAGTTGCTGCAAACAGCGTCGCAGTTCCGCCGTGCGCTCGTCCATCTCCAGCTTCCGTGACGGTGATGGACGCGGATCGTGTGCATCGCCGTTGAGTTGCAGCAGCAGTTTGCCGAGAAGTGATTCGCGGTAGCGCAGCCGCCGAAACTCCTCGTGCGCCGTGAAGCGGATCACGCCGAACCACCACGTTTTGAAGCTGGAACGCCCATCGTGTGTGGCACGCTCCAGCGCGAGTTTGAGATACGCGTTTTGCAGCACGTCCTCGGCGCGTGCATGATCGCTCGCACAGCAATGCATTGCCCAGCCAAAGGCGTCGGGATGCAAGGCTTCGAGTTGGTCGGCGATGGAGCGTTCCATTCATTTCCCACTGAGTGAAGCGGGACGTGGTTATGTATGACACGAATTTGCCACAATTCAGCTGAGGGTGCGGTTGCAAGTTTTCCTCGCCTTAGGCTCGGCATCTGCGCTAGCCTCATATGAATTTTCCTTGAGCCCATGCCCGACGAACCCTCAGCCCCGCAACCGACGCCGACGAATTATCAGCGCACCACCGGTGGCAGCCATCTGCGTTGGCAGCCGCCCACGCCGGAGCATTTGCAGGAAATGCTGCCCGCGTATGAGGTGATGAGCATCCTCGGTCAGGGTGGCATGGGCGCGGTTTATAAAGGCCGCCAGAAGTCGCTGGATCGCATCGTCGCCATCAAAATCCTCCCGCCCGAGGCCGGTGAAGATGACATGCAGTTCGTCGAGCGCTTCAAGAACGAGGCGCGCACGATTGCGAAGATGAACCATCCAGCGATTGATCTTGCCTCGATAAAGCGGACAGGTGAGTTGTTAGTTGAGGGAGGCTTCGAAGTCCAGCGGTGACATGTAGCCGAGGGATGAATGCAGGCGTTTGGAGTTATAAAAGGTGGTGATGTAATCAAAGATCATGGTGATGGCGGCGCGCGGGTGGCAGACTGCTAGGAAATTGCTTTTGAGGGTGCCGGGTCGAGTTGGCCCTGGATGTGGAGCGGAGGCGGGGTGTGAGGGGTCTGGCCTCTTGATACGCAAGCCTCTGACCTGACAGCGCAAGGGCGCTCGGTTACTTTTGCCACAGTCCTTCCGACGCCTAAGTGTAAAAACCCATTTTCAACGATTTGTTTGCAATGATTAGGTTGGCATAACCCGCAAGCTTCTTGTTAACTTTTACAATGAATACTATTGCGAACGCTGTTGAGGTTCTTCTGCTGCCACACACCGCTGGTAACACATCCTCTGTGCCACACACCAAAGAGCAGGAGGCTGGAGGTCGCACCGGCAGCAGCATTCATCTGGTGGGCGGGGAGAAAGGTGGCCTGGGTAAGTCCCTGATGGCGCGTCTCCTCGTGCATTACATGCAGGAGCGCGGTCTGCCCTTTCGCGCGTTTGATGCTGACCGCTCGAACGCCGCTCTGCTGCGCTACTACCCGGAGGTGTCCACCCAGTTGCTGGCGGACCGTCATGACCACTTGGACAGAATCATCGAAACGGCCTCCGAATCACCAGGCGGACGCATCGTTGTGGATCTGGCCGCCCAAACACAACATCTCTTGGTGAAGTGGATGGAAGGGATCGATATGATCGACATGGTTGAAGCGATGGACTACAAAGTCTGCTACTGGCATGTGATGGACTGCGGTAAGGACTCTGTAGACCTGCTGCGGCGTCTCTTTGACCGCTTCGGATCTAGGCTAAGTTATGTCGTTGTGCAAAACCAAGTTCGTGGGGAGAACTTCGACCTCTTCGAAAAGTCTGCAGAAAAACAACGTGCGCTGGAACTTGGGGCCAAGTTTGTTTCTATACGGCAATTGATGAATCATGTGATGCACAAGATCGATGCATCGAACGCCCCGTTCGCCATGGGCAGACACCCTGAACGTGATAATACGGGGCTGGGCTTAGTGGACCGTCAACGCCTCAAGCTGTGGCTAACCCAAGCCTGTGCTCAGATGGACCAAGTGGACATCTGAGCGGATCTAATCACAAAGCCCTGCCGACTTTATTTCCTGGTAGGCTTAGCCAGACTTTTCAGCCGCGCTCTACCTTCTGCGTCTGAAACTTATGCCTCATCTGCTTTAAACACGCCTTCATTCCTCGAATGAATCAGGTCCTTTATTGAGCACCACATATTCGTGGCCTCGGATTGCATGTTCCCGCTCAAATTGATCTAGCCAGGATAAACCGGCCTGGCGGGTTTTAGGCTAAGGAAAGCTTCAAAGTCCAGCGGTGACATGTAGCCGAGGGATGAATGCAGGCGTTTGGAGTTATAAAAGGTGGTGATGTAATCAAAGATCATGGTGATGGCGGCGGCGCGGGTGGCAGGGATGTGAGTGCCAAAGGCTTCG
>CANIBP010000053.1 GCA_947466075.1 Verrucomicrobiaceae bacterium | reverse complement strand
GGCTCTTCGGCCATGGGGCGAGCTTTGGCCTGGGCATCATCAAGAAGCTCGAAGATCAGAAAGGCTTCATCGTGCTGCCACGCCGCTGGGTCATTGAACGAAGCTTCGGCTGGCTGGTGAAGCAACGGCGACTGACCCGTGGTCACGAGAAAAATCCACGCCACCACGAAGCCTTCGTCTATCTCGCTTTCATCGGCATCATGACCCGGAGGCTCACCTCTTTACAGCCAGTTCAACCTTTTGCCCGATAGGCTCTAAGCTACGATCAAAGCATACGGAACCGCGCCGCCCCTTGACTCGTAGTTTAACTCCGTGTAGCTAATCCATGATGAAGCTCGAAGAAGGCCAGACATTTCTCTCGCTGTATCTCGACCCAGGACGGGTCGAGTATGCTGCCGGATCTGCTCGCGAAGTGGCTGCGAGCGAACGCTGGCAGCGGGAGACGAAGCGATTGGGCCAAGTGCCGACGCCGCCTGCCGTAGCAACGCTCATGGCCCGGTGGGTGATGTCCGCCAAGCCGGAAATCGTGCTCGATCCGGCGGCGGGGCTGGGAAACTTGCTCCATGCTTGTGCTGACATTTGTGACGGCGTCAAAATGGTCGCCGTGGAGCGGGATGAGGACACGTTTCAGCAGGCAAAACGCACGGCACCGCATGGCACAAAGCTGATTCTTGCGGATTACCTGTTCGCCGAGTCGGGTCAGTTCACGGGCATTATTGCCAATCCACCGTATGTGAAGTCGCAGCGGCTTGAATACTCGGAAGCTGAGTGGTGCTACTTTGATGAGCGGTTCGGTGTGCCACTGGATCGGCTGACGAACTTGTATGCGATCTTTCTGCTCAAGATTTGGGACGACTTAGCTCCCGGTGGACGTGCGGCTGTGCTGCTCCCAGCGGAATTCATGAACGCGAACTTCGGAGAGGAGATCAAAGAGCAACTGCTCAACGAGATGCGTCCCGCGGGTGTGATCGTCTTTGCACCGGAGTTGAATTTGTTCGCCGATGCGCTGACGACCAGCTCGATCATTTTTCTGGAGCGGGGCGGCACGAAGAATCGCCCCATCAAGGCGATCAAGGCATCGTCGCTTGAAGCGGTTGTGGATTTCGTTGGCGAGCTGCTTGGAGAACTAGTGACGGCATCCACTCGGACCATTCACGATCTGCGCACCTTCAATCCACGCGAGAAGTGGCTGAACGTCTTGCTGGAGAACGAGCCATCGAAAGACGTTCATCATCTGACCCAGAAGATTGGCGATTACTTTCAGTGTCGGCGAGGCATCGCGACGGGAGCCAACGACTTCTTCTGCCTTAGCGAATCGCTTCTGCACGAGCATCGGCTGTCGCAGGAGCACATCGAGCCTTGCGTCACGAAGGCGACCCATGCCGATGGCATGGTCTTCACACGTCACAAACTGACCCAACTGGCGAACTCGGATCGGCGCTGCTACCTGCTCAGTCCGCGAACGAATGGGGCCGAACTCGACTCCTATCTTCGCGCGGGTCAGGAGCTTGGGATTCATGAGCGGCATCTGCCAAGCCATCGTCCTGTTTGGTATCAGCCTGAGAACCGTGCCGTCGCTGATGTGTGGGTGGCCGTCTTTTCTCGTGAGACGGTGAAGTTTATCCTCAACACCTCGGGCGCGAAGAACCTTACTTGCTTTCATGGATTGTATGCCCGTAACGGCCAGACCAGCCTCGCGCCGTTAGTGGCTTTGTTCCTGAACAGCTCATGGGGCCGCATTGCCTTCTCGCAAGTGAACCGCTTCTATGGCGACGGCTTGAACAAGCTTGAGCCGAAGGATGTGGAAGCCATGCCTTGCCCAACGTTGCCTACGCAAACGACGGAGCAGGCAAAACAGCTCACCGCCCGCTTGATTGAGCTTGAGTCAGTGCCGGATGACGAACGTCGCCGAATCATGGACCGCATGGTTGCAGAGATGCTGGCCTTGCCCGTCATCAATGCTGCTGAACCTAAACAGCAGGCAGAAGCACCCGCCGAGCCGCTTCCGCGTCCAGCGAAAAACCTCCGCCGCACGGCACCACGAAAGCGTCGTGCCGTCCCAGCTCAGTGACACGGTGCTCGGCCTCGAATCGAGGCAGTTCCATGGCTGTGCCGATCTTGGCGCCGCTAGTGATCGGTATCATGATCGTTGCCTTCTCCTGGCTCTTGGCGGGTGTCTCTATGGTAAAACCTGAGCCGCTGGAGATGATGGAAAAGATGTCGAGAAAGTTGATGGCGAAGATCGAATCGAAGAACACCTGACAGTAGCTCTGCACCACGCCGTAACGTTCCAACCAGCGATACACGATGATGAGGTCTTCCACCTTCACGGTGAAACTCGGCGTCTCACGAGCCGTCTTGTTCCCAGCCTCACGCTGCTGCTGACGCACTCGCATGTAGGTCAGTGCCTCGAACTTGCTGGAACGCACTTCGATGGACGTAAGGGCTTGATTCACGAAGGCGTCACTGTCGGCGTGGCTCAGTTCTGAAATGTCGTCTGGCGCGGCAACATGGCTTGGCAAGATCAGCAAGTCGGGCCGCTTGCCGAAACGTCGTGTTTCTTCGATGCCGGCCAGATACCTTGCCTTGAAGTCAGGATGACCTGCGGCGATTCGGTCCGTATTGCCATACTGCACGACCTTCAAATCCGAGAATACAGGACGAAGCGCGAGGGACAGGCTGTGCTCCGCCCAATCACCCATCGCTCGATTCGCCAGGAACTCCGAACGCGCATCCGTTGGCACCGTAATTTTCTTCGCAGGCGGCCTGCCTTCGCCGCCGAATTCCAGATGCCGTGCTTCGATTCCCTTCCGCTCCAGCGTCGCGATGACTCCAGGCAAGGTGTCTTTCAATTTGGATAGATAGGCGGCGTTCATCGTGACTTCCTCCCGTCAAAGGTGAACAGGTCTCGAACCTCCACTTTCAGGGCATCAGCGAAGCCCTGGAGTCCAGCCACGGAAGGCGCATTCACGCCACGCTCGACCAAACTAATGAATTCGACCGAGCAGCCAATCACCTCCGCCAGAGCCTCCTGAGTGAGTCCCTGTTTCTTCCGCAATGCGGCGATTCGATGTCCGAGCTTTTTCTGCAACACGGAGTTTAGCTATCACCTACCATTGGCGATGACCACGGAGCTAAACTACGGGTTTGACTGCTTTCCATGTCGAACTCTGGAGGCCCCGAGAACTCGGGGGTGATGAACAAACCGGTCTTGAGAGGCGTTAAGTCTAGTCTTACAAGACGACTCCCTTTTGCCATGCTGAAACTTTCCTTCCTGCTCATCGCCGCTCTTTCATGCGCTGCTCCCGCAACCGCCGCCAACGAAGCACCAAGCACAAAGAATCAAGAACCAGGAACCGAAGTGTTTCGCCCCGAAGCGGGAAAGTTCCCATCTTTGGAAAAAGCGCACTCCTACCGGGGCGAACTCATCTTCGTCGATCATGCGAACCGCCGCGGCAGCATTCGCCTGCAGGGATCGGGCATGTTTTTCCGCAATGACCCGCACCCCTTCGCCATGTTGCCTTACGGCATCGTTCGTTATCACGGCGCACCGGCAGATCTGCGGGACATCCCGCTCGGCACCGTGATGCACGTCCGCGCCTTTCTCCCACCCGACCCGAAGACCTCCGCCGTGCCGGTCTTGCCAATCGATAGCGGGAAGCAGGACGCCAATCACAATCGCGGCGCAGGCATCTTCCCCGCCGAGAATCATGTGATTCTCCTCGAAGACGAGCCCAGCCATTGCCAGCGCGAGGGTTTGACCTGGAAGCTCAAGGAAGTGGATATCAAAAACCACGCAGGCATGATCATCGCCACCCTCGAGCCAACGAAAGGCGGAGACGCCAAAGCCACCGAAGAAAAATTGACCTTCGATGCCGCCACCCGCGTCTGGCGTGGCCGCGAATGCCTCGAGATCGAGGAGTTGATCACCGAAGGCAAGTGGCCCGCTGAAGGGAAGAAATCCCTCGGCGGCCAAGCCGTCCAACTCGGCATCACTTGGAAACCCACACCCGACGGCATCTTCACTCGTTTCCACATCTCGGACATCTGGCTCGACGACGACGCGACTCAACGCGCCGCTCACCAACAAACCGAAACGCACAAAGCCTTCATCCGCAGCCGCTGGATGGCCGCGTGGATTGACAATGTCGAGTATGGTAAGTTCGGTCGCGCCACCATCACGGCGACCCTCTTCGGCGGCATGGACCCATCTCTCTACGCCGATTTCAAAAAGGATGCCCCCGCCCTGATGAACCCGGTCGCGAATACCCTGAAGCACACCCACGGAGGCTACGGCCCCGCCCATATGGCCTCCAAAGGCCCCATCCTCGACGTCATCAAGTTGCCCGGCCCCACACCTCTGGGCAGCAGCGGCATCCAGATCCGCTTCGAGACCGATCTCATCATCGAAGGCATCCGCCCCACCCGCATCGTCCGCGTCCGCCCAGCAAGCTGGCCTGCGGTCCAAGTTCCACGCGAGGAGTACCTCAACGACAGCCTCGAAGAGCGTTTCCCGACCCCGGCCATCTTCCCGAAATACTGAGGACTATGACTGCATCGCCGCGGCTTCACGCAGCTTGTCCTTCTTGCTCTTGCGTCGGCCTTTGATGCCACCGGCGCTGGATGGTTGCGGTGCTTCATCTTGAGGCTCGAAGTCCGGGATGTGCTCGCGTGTGATGGTCAAATGGTGGCGCTTTTCGATGAGGCAAAAATGCGTGTGAGCAGCTGCGGTGATGAAGCTCACAGCGAGGCCGGATTCCCCAGCGCGACCCGTGCGACCAATGCGGTGCGTGTAATCGACCGCCGAGCGCGGCAGGTCGTAGTTCACCACGACCGGCATTTGCACGATGTCCAATCCGCGACCTGCGAGATCCGTAGCGACGAGCACATGGATTTGCGAGTCTTTAAAAGCCGCCAAAGCTTGACTGCGCGCGCCTTGGCTTAGATCACCATGAAACGCCACGGCACTGATGCCGTGGCGCCGCAGTTTATCGGCGACGTGTTCGGCGCTGTATTGCTTGGCCACAAAGACCAGCACACGCTTCCAGCCTTCCGTCTTGATCAAATGGCGAAGCAATGGCGTGCGCTGATCTTCATCCACCTCGATGGCGCGTTGCACGATGACGGGCATCTCCGTGGGTGCCGTCTCGATCTCGATTCGCGTGGGCTCGTGCAGAAGCTTCTGAGCCAAGGACTGAATGGCGTCCGGGAACGTGGCGGAAAAGAGCAAGTTCTGCCGACGCTTTGGTAACAGAGCCAGCACTCGGGCTAACTCATCCGCAAAACCCAGATCAAGCATTCGATCCGCCTCATCGAGCACCAGCGCAGCGACGTGATTGAGATGCAGCGCGTTGTGATCCACGAGATCGAGCAAGCGCCCCGGCGTCGCGATCACAAAGTCCGCACCACCGCGCAGCGCCATCATCTGTGGATTGATTGAGACACCGCCAAACGCGCTCACGACTTTGATCCGCTCCGGCAGATGCACCGCACAGCGCAAGACCGTCTCTGTGACCTGCGCTGCGAGTTCACGTGTGGGCACAAGAATCAGCGTATGAACTTTGCGCGGCTTCTCCAGAGGCGCCGCGAGCCAGCGTTGCAGCAGCGGCAGTACAAACGCCATCGTCTTGCCCGAGCCCGTCTGCGCCGTCGCCAGCACATCGCCACCCTTCAGCACCACCGGGATAGCAGCCGACTGCACCGGCGTTGGCGTGACATATTGGTTAACGGCACTCAAAAGTGGAGCTGACAGACCGAGCGAGGTAAAAGGCATGTCGCTCTATAGGCTCGATCTGAGTGGCAGCAAGATGCCGACGCCGAATGAATCACGCTGTCCCGCACTCGCGTGGCATGAAATGAGGCTTTTGATGCCGTATGAGAGACAATGCGCCATCTCTGCCTCATCATCGCCTGCTCCACGCCCGCCTTGGCGGTCGATTTCGTCCGCGAGGTGCGCCCCATCTTCGAAAAGCACTGCTATGAGTGCCACAGCGCGAAGAAGCAGAAGAACGACTACCGACTCGACATCAAAGCCATCGCGTTGACGGGAGGCGAAGATCACGCGCCGAATATCATCGCGGGAAAAAGTGCGGAGAGTCCCCTTTTTCGTTTCGTCAGCGGTGCGGATAAAAAAACAACGATGCCACCGAAGTCGAAACTCAGCAGCGCGGAGATCGACGTGCTGAAGCGTTGGATCGATGAAGGTGCGGTGTGGCCGGATGGCGTCGATATCGCCAAAGTCGAAGACAGACTCGACTGGTGGAGCTTCAAACCGCTCCAGGCACAAGCGGGCACAATAAACATTGATACGTTCATTCACTCGAAGCTCACGGAGAACGGCTTGAAGCCTGCGCCGCAAGCAGATGTGCGCACCTTGATCCGACGCCTCTATTTTGACCTCACCGGACTGCCGCCGACACCAGAGCAAATCACGAAATACACCGCGTTACCCTATGAGAAGCTGGTGGACGACTTGCTGGCATCCCCACGCCATGGCGAGCGCTGGGCTCGCCACTGGCTCGACCTCGTGCATTACGGAGAAACGCATGGCTATGACAAAGACAAGCCGCGCATGAATGCCTGGCCCTACCGCGACTACGTCATCCGCGCGTTCAACAACGACAAATCCTACACACGCTTCATCGAAGAGCAGATCGCAGGTGATGTGCTCTATCCCGGCACCACCGATGGCATCACCGCGCTCGGATTCATCTCAGCGGGTCCTTGGGATCTCATTGGGCACGCGGAAGTGCCGGAGACGAAGCTCGATGGCAAAATCGCTCGTCACCTGGACCGCGACGACATGGTGCAAAACGCCATCGGCACTTTTTGCAGCCTCACCGTGCAGTGTGCGCAGTGCCACTATCATAAGTTCGATCCCATCTCGCAGGAGGACTACTACTCACTTCAGGCCGTCTTCGCGGGTATTGATCGCACCGACGTTGATTACTATCCCGACGACGCCTCGATGCAGAAGTTCGCCGCGCTTCAAAAGCAGAAAAAGCAGCTCACCGACGAGATCGCCGCGCTTGAAGAGCCTTTGAAGAAAAAAGCCGGCGAAGCCTACGCCGCGCTCAGCAAGCGCATCGACGGCGCGGCCGAGAAAGGCGCGAATCCGAACGCAAAACCCGACTTCGGCTACCACAGTGCCATCTCGCCGACGCAGGACTCGGTAAAGTGGGTGCAGGTCGATCTGGGCAAGAGCGTGCAGGTCGATCGCATCGTGCTGAAGCCCTGCTACGATGACTTTGGCAAGATCGGCGGAGGTTTCGGCTTCCCGGCGCGATTCAAGATCGAAGTCAGTGATGATCCGACTTTCAAAACCGGCGTCACGCTTGTGTGGCGAAAGCATGACGCCACTTTCATGAACGACTTCGCCAATCCGGGCCTCAAGCCCTTCGAAACCGGCACGGCGGGCGATGACGGTGTCACGGGACGCTTTGTGCGCGTCACCGCCGTGAAGCTCGCGCCACGCGCCAATGACTACATCTTCGCGCTGGCCGAGATGGAGGTCTATGACAGCAAAACCGGCCCCAACCTCGCTGCGGGCCGATCCGTGACCTCGCTGGACAGCATCGAGGCCGCGCCGCGTTGGCGGAAAGCCAATCTCACCGACGGCATCGCTCCCGAAAGCCGCACCGACGAAGACAAACAGCAGCTCATCCGCGAACGCGACGCCCTTATGCTCGCGCAGGCCGATGAAGCCACGAAGACAAAACTACGCGAAGCCCGCAAGCAGCGCGATGCCCTGCCTCAACTGCCCGCACCGCAAAAAGTCTATGCCGGAGCCGTCCACTACGGCAGCGGTGCCTTCAAAGGCACACACGGCACACCCCGCATCATCCAGGTGCTCAAACGCGGCGACATCAAGCAACCCGCTCAAGAAGTCAGCCCTGGAAGCATCACGCAAATCGGCAAACTCTTTGGCCTGCCTTTTAAAGTCGAAAGCACCGACGAATCTGCCCGACGGGCTGCTTTAGCCAAATGGGTCACTGACAGAAATAATGCCCTGACCTGGCGCAGCATTGTGAACCGCGTGTGGCAGCATCACTTTGGTAAAGGCTTGGTCGATACCGCCAACGACTTCGGTCGCATGGGCAACAAGCCCAGCCATCCTGAGATGCTCGACTGGCTTGCGCTGACTTTTCGCGATGATCTCGGCGGCAGTTTCAAGAAGCTGCACAAGCTCATCGTGATGAGCGAGACGTATCGGCAGAGATCGGATGGACTGGTCCCATCCGATGCCAACAACGTCTTCCTCTCCCACCAAAACCGTCGCAAGCTCGATGCCGAATCCATTCGCGATTCCATCCTCGCCGTCAGTGGCAAACTCGACCTCACCATGGGCGGCGCGAGCTTCCAGGACTTCATCATCGAGAAGCCGCAGCACAGCCCGCACTACGAATACACCCTGCACGATCCCGAAGACCCCAAGTCATGGCGGCGCAGCATCTACCGCTTCATCGTGCGCAGCCAGCAGCAGCCCTTCATGACCGTCATGGACTGCGCCGACCCCTCCATGCGCGTGGAGAAACGCAACGAGTCCCTCAGCCCCCTCCAAGCCCTCGCCATGATGAACAACGGCCTCACCGTCGCCATGGCGAAGCACTTTGCCGAGCGCGTGACGAAAGAAGCTCAAGGTCTCGAAGCACAAACCAAACGCGCCTTCACCCTCGCACTCTCGCGTGAACCCAAGGCCGACGAAATCGTCCCGTTGCTCGATTACGCGAAGCGCGACGGCCTTGAAAACACCTGCCGCGTCATTTTGAATCTAAACGAGTTCAGCTTTGTGGATTGAAGTAGGATGAGTGGTTGCAAGTTTGGCGTCATGCGCTGCACTTTGTTTAAATCAACCAACAAAACAATGAGCACGCAGACCATTCCACCCGCTGTCCGGCAGCAACGCGCCATCGCTTGGCTGCGCATCAAGCTGCTGCCGGGTCTCTTGCTGAGGCTGCTGGCGCGTGCGGCCGGCTGGACATTTGTCTTTTTTGCCACCTGCGGAATTCTGGCGACGCTGATATACGGTGGGATGTCGATGTTGGGTTACGGCCCAGGGCTGGGCAAAGGACCGCTGATGTACCTTGGAGAGGCAAAGTATGACTGCACAACTTGGCAAGGAGTGTCAGTCATGCTGCTGTTTAATGTTCTTCTCCTGGGCTTGGGGCGAGGTTTCATACGGAAGAGTGGTGCCAGCCACAAAAATTCATCAAAAGCATCATGACTTGGTCCCAAAACTACGATCCCCTTGGCAATCTGATTTCTTCATCACTCGTGGCATCGTTGCCGGTGGTCGTATTACTCGGTCTCCTCGCCTTTTGGCATGTGCGGGCGCATGTTGCGGCACTGGCGGGACTCGTGGCGGCGACACTGATCGCCGTGTTTGTCTATCAAATGCCCACGCAGTTGGCCGGCATGGCGGCGGTGAGTGGCGCGGTGTTTGGCCTCTTCCCCATTGGCTGGATCGTGTTGAATGCGATGTTCGTCTATAACCTGAGCGTGGAGACGAATCAGTTCGCCGTGCTGCAAAAACAGATCGCGGGTGTCTCTGGGGATCGACGCATACAGGCACTGATGATTGCGTTTTGCTTCGGAGCTTTCATCGAAGGCGCGGCAGGCTTTGGTGCGCCGGTGGCGATCACAGGTGCGCTCATGATAGGTCTCGGCTTCAAACCGCTCGAAGCAGCGAAACTAGCGCTCATCGGCAATACGGCACCGGTGGCCTTTGGCTCGCTTGGCATTCCGTTGACGACGATGGCGGACATCACGGGGCTCGATCTCATGAAGCTCAGCGCGATGGTTGGCAGACAACTGCCGTTTTTTTCATTCCTCGTGCCGTTCTGGTTGGTGGCAGCACAGGTCGGCCTGCGTGGGATGCTTGGCGTGTGGCCAGCCTGCTTCGTCACTGGAGCGAGTTTTGGTGTGATGCAGTTTTTGATGAGCAATTATCACGGCCCCTGGCTGGTCGATATCGTCAGCGCCGTGGTGGCGATGGCGTCGCTCGTGCTGTTCATGAAAGTGTGGAAGCCGAAGGAAGCCGCCGAAGTAATTCCGACATCCGAGCCTGCCACTCCTCAGGCATGGAAGGCTTGGATACCGTGGGTATTTCTGACGTTGTTTGTTTTTGTGTGGGGCATTCCTGCGGTGAAGGCAGAGTTGAATGCGATCTTCAATCTGGAAATCGAAGTGCCGCTGCTGCACAAGGCCATTGAACGTGTACCGCCGGTGGTCATTCATCCCGAGTTGGAGAAAGCCGTCTTCAAGCTGAACGCGCTCAGCACCGCCGGCACTGCGGCGCTACTTTCCGGCATGTTGGCGGGCCTATGTCTGGGCCTGTCGCCGAAGCGTTTGCTTAGGGTCTATGGTCAGACGATCTGGAAGCTGCGCGTGTCCTTGCTGACGATCTCGCTGATGCTCGCGATGGGCTATGTGACTCGCTACAGCGGCACAGACACAACGATGGGACTCATGATGGCCTCGACAGGCGTGTTGTTTCCCTTTTTCTCACCCATCATCGGCTGGCTCGGTGTCGCACTCACTGGCAGCGACACCTCATCGAACGTGCTGTTTGGCAATCTCCAGCAAGTCACGGCTAACCAACTTCATTTATCCCCCATTCATATGGCTGCTGCGAACAGCAGCGGCGGAGTGATGGGAAAAATGATCGACGCGCAGAGCATTGTCGTCGCCGCTGTGGCGACAGGCGGGCGCGCGGACAGCCCTGACGCAGGCACCGTGCTGCGAAGCGTCTTCTGGCACAGCGTCGCGCTGGCGCTTCTTATGGGGCTGTTGGTGATGGCGCAGGCCTATTGGCTGCCTTGGATGATTGTGAAGTGATCCGCGATTGCCGACCATCACTTCGTGTATTTTTCGTCCGTCAGCGTCTTCAAAAAGGCGACAAGCGCGGCTTTATCTACCACGCTTAGCTGGATGCCCGTCAACGGGTGTTTGGCAAGATTGGGGTCGAGCGTGTCGCTGCGGCGAAGATTGTGATCGTAGTGAGCAATGACTTCTTCGAGCGTCTGAAAGCGACCATCGTGCATGTAGGGAGCGGTCAGGGCGATGTTGCGCAGGCTGGGGGTAGAGAACTTGTAGAGGTCGCGCTCGTTTTGGGTGATGCGCTCGCGTCCAGTGTCAGATTCGACAGGGCTGAGGCCATTGTTGTGAAACTGGTGGTCGGTGAAAAGCGGTCCTCCGTGGCAGTGGAAGCAGTCGGCACCACGCTGACCCATGCGCGGCTCGTATTCAGTCATGAAAAGCTCGAATCCACGCTGCTCCTCGGCGGAAAGCTTATCCTTGCCCTGCATGCTCCGGTCGAATTTCGAGTCGTAAGAGGTCAGCGTTAGCAAGTAGTTCTCGATGGCGAGGCCGATGCGCTCGGGCGTGACCGCATCGCTGTCAAAGGCACGTGCGAAATCCGCTTTTGAGGTCTTTTGCAGTTTTGCGACCACGTTCTCCAGCTTCTCATCCATTTCGAGGTGGTCCTGCACAGGCATGAGAGCCTGGGCTCTCAGCGAGGGCGCCCGGCCATCCCAGAAGAAGCTCGTCTTCCACGCGAGATTGAAGAGCGGCATGCCGTTGCGGGTGCCGATGCGTTCCTCGACGCCGATGCTGAAACGACGCGGATCGGTGAAAGCAGTGGCGCGGGTGTGGCAACTTGCACAGGAGAGCGTGCCGTCGCGTGAGAAAGAGGTGTCGTTGAACAGGCGCTCGCCAAGCGCGACGCGTTCTTCCAGCAGCGGATTGTCCCGTGGCAGCGGCGGGATGGGAAAGTAGCGGCTCATCGTGAAGCGGTATGCCGTCTGCTTGGCAGGCAGGTAGAGCGGCTTGATGGGCGAGGGGCGTGCGATCGCGGGAATGCTGCTGGAAATCTGGTGCAGCGTGAATGCCGCAGGGAGATTCGCTTTGAGCGCGGCCACGACGGGGTCGCCTTCGTGGGAGTGTGTGGAGAGGCCGTCTTTGGCGAAGGAGAGAGGCTTTGGGCCGGCTAACAACATGTGCAGATCGAACGTGAAAGAGGCACCGGCATCGGCGGTGAGATCATAGTCGCCCGTGAAGGTGAGCGCGGTGCGATTGGGATCGCGGGCAAGGTGGTAGGAGAATCCGCCGGGGGACTGTCCCGCAGCACGGAAGCTGCCTTCGAGCGCGAGAAAGATGTAACCGCCCTGCCAGCTCCAGTGCAGGCCGTTCAGGTTTGGATTGAGCGGATGCTCGGACGCAAACTGTGCAGGCGCGGCGGCATTGGTGGCGGCGTCCAGACCGAGATGGAAGCGCAGAGCCTGGTACTTGCCTGCGGGAATGTTTGGCAACGATGTGTCAAGACGACGTCGTTCAGCGTCCAGCCAGGCAATGTGCCCTGGGACTTCTAGCCAGGTACCGTCGGCCTGCTGCAAGGCGAAACCACTGAGGAGGAAACTGCAACGCGTGATGGAGAAGGTTTCGCCCGCCGCATTGGCATAGCGGAGGGAGTCAAGTAGCAGAGGGGCGTCTCCCGCAGTCAGGCTGACCTCGAGGCGCAGCGTGGAGGAGAAGGCGGAGGTGGCGAGGAGCAAAGCCGCCGTGAACTGACGAATGACAAAGGCGGAACGACAGAGGGGCATGACTTTGGAAGGTAATGGAAAAAACGTCTTCGGCCAGTCAAGTCGCTGCGTGTTGCATGCGCCGGGCAGGGTGATGCCGCTTCACATAAGGTTTACTGGCTCGACAGATTCAAGCGCATGAACAGCTTGGTGCTGCTGCCGACGGGCACGCTGAAGATGTGCTGGGTGCCACTGCCACTGCCAGTGTCGGTGATCGAGGTCCATGAGCCGGACAGCAGGGTGCTGCTCCATTCCGCGCCGTAGGTGACGCCGCTGACCCCTGCTGGCTCGGTAAAGTTAAAGGTGTAATTCCCGCCGTTGAGCGAGGGCTGAGGAAGCTGCGAGACCAGAGCGGTGGCGGGATTTTGGCCGGGACCAAAGAACGCGTAAACCGCCAGATTGGTGAGGCCCTTGTGGTATGGGTCGGCCGTTTCGGCGGCATTGCTGCTGACGGTGCTGCCATACCAGGTGGTCTGCCAGGTTTGCGCACCGCTTTGCCGTGTGACCGTGATGACATAGGCCTTTGTGGTCAGGCCATCCTGGGCGGTGACAACCGTGTTGATGACGTTGCCGCTGCCTGTGGCAAGAGCTATCGACCCGCTGGGCGAGCCTGAGGAAACTGCTACGGTGTTAACCTTCACGCTTGCCGTGGCATCGGCCACGGCGGGGGTGACCGTGATGGCTGCGGTCGTGCTGGGAACGGTGGCGGTGTAGCTGGTGGTGCTGCTGGAAAAGGTGGGGGAGAGAGTGACTCCGCCGAGTGTGAGGCCGGAGAGATTCGCGTTCGTGGAAAGAACACTGAGGCTGACGGTACGTGTCGTGCTGCCAATACTGTTGGTATTGTTGGTGAATGTGATCGTGTCGCTGTAGCCGCCCGCTGCGAGGCTGTTGGCGGCACTGTTGATGGTCGCGATGACCGTGGTGTTAGCGCCTGCTGCTAGCGTGCCGCCCGAAGAATCGAGGTTGAGCCAGCTAGCCGTTTTGCTGGCCGACCAGCTCATCGGTGCGGCGCCTGAGTTTGTGAGCGTGTAAGTCGCGCTCGCTGGCGAGAACGTGCCTCCTGCGGGGCCGCTGGCGGTGAAGTTGCTGGATGGAGTGACGGAGAGTGCTGGCGCACCAGTGCCCACCGTGTAAGTGCCAGTACCGCTTGTGGTGCTTGCAGTGGTGTTGTCGGTGGCGGTGATGCTGTAAGTCACCACAGTGTTGAGCGCCTGCGCGGGAATCGTCGCGCCATAAGTGCCATCTCCCGTCGCGCCGTCACCGTGGGTGCCGTCATCATACATCGTCAGCGTCACCGGTGCGCTGATGGTGGCAGCTTTGACGACAATGTTGTCCAGGCTGATCTTCGCCTGCGGTGTGCCTGCGCCGGAGCCGGCAAAACGGAAGCGCAGTTTTAGTGAGCTCACGCGTTCGCCGCTGCTCAGATCGTAGTGATACGGCGTGCCGGGGTAAACGTGGTTGGAGCCGCTGGTTTCACTGAGGCGCGTGGTCCAGGTGTTGCCATCAATGGAGGTTTGGAAATCCCAGCCCATGGTGCCGCTCAAGTTGGATGTGGCGACGTAGAACTCCACGTAGGCGGAAGAGCCGGTGGCGTTGATCGCGTTGGTCGTGGTGATGTAGCAGTCTGTCAGGTTTGGCGTGGCCTTATTGCATTCCAGGCCGCTGGCATTGCCGCTGCCGTTATTCGCCGCCGTCGTCATGCTAAAGGGATTGATTGGCGTGTAGTTCAGGGTCCAGGCATTGTTGGCATTGGTGCCGGTCCAGGGCGAGACCGCGCTGGCAGTCATCGTTTCGGTGAACACTGTGCTCAGCGACTGCGCACCGGTGTTGTAGGTGAGTTGCACCGTGGAAAGCGTCCGGGCTGACGGTGGTGTCACGCTGGCGGTGACGACCACATTGGAAGTGCTGATGGGTGACGCCGGATTGATGGCGATGGAAGTGATGCCCGGCGCAGCGGATGTGACGGTGAGGGTGAAACTAGTGCTCGTGGTGTCGAGGCCATCGCTCACGGTGATCGTGATTGTGGCGCTGCCGGTTTGATTCGTGACCGGGGTGATTGTGACGCTGCGATTCGCCCCGCTGCCACCGAAGACGATGTTTGTGATGGGCACCAGAGCGGTGTTGTCCGAAGCGCCAGCAAGCGTGAGGCTGGCGGCGCTCGACTCAGCATCCCCGACGGTGAATGAAACCGAGCTCAGTGTGCTGTTTTGTGCAGTGGTCTGACTGGCGATGGCACTGATGGTCGGAGGTGTGTTCGTGCCGGAAGCGGAATAGGGTTTAATGGTGCTTTGCGAGACTGTGGCGGTGGTCTGGCCCGTGCTGTCATAAGTCGCGAGCGCAGTACGATTCACGCGCGCGTATTCAATGCCGGATGAAGCCAGTGTGGTATAGCTGTTGGTGGTGGTGACGCTTTGATTTCCCGCCGTGGGCGCGGCAGGCACATTCGTGGGACTGAGGCCGGTTTTCTCATTCGTCCAGGTCGATTGATTCGGTGACGCATCCACCGAGTAGGTGCCGCCTTCCACCGAACTCCAGGTGAGAGTGACCGTGCCGCCGGAAACGGTGGGCGTGCTGACATTGACGGCTGCATTGGCACCGGCGAGCACCTGGGTGGTAGCGCCATCGGCTGACATGACCGTGGTGGTTGTGCTGCCGCCGGTCGGATTGCCGTAATACAAGCGACCGGTCATGTAGGGATAATAGGATGTGCCGTCCGCCTTGATCGTGGCGAAGTAGGCCCAGGTGCCGTTGGGATACTCCGGCGTCACGCAGAAGCGCACGTTGTATTTGTTGAGGTCGTAAAAGACACCGTTGGGATTGCTGCGCGAAGCCTGCACATAAGTATTGCCACTGAAGTCTGCAGAGTCGCCCAGATAGGCGTAATCTTCCGCGTAATGTCCCAGAGTGTAGGTCAGGCCGGTCGTGGTGTAGTTGGTTGCGGGCCCGTATTGCGTGGAGGTCAGCGTGGCTGAGCGGCCTTGGGCAGTTGCGGCCCAAACGGGCAGCGTGACACGTCCCGCCGAGTCGAGGTTGGTCGATCCATTCGTCCCATCCCGGAGTTGATAGCCGGAAATCATGCGTCGTACTCCGCCGATCTTGACCGTCGGTGCGGACGTATAGCCGCTGCCGCTGCTGGTGATGTTTACTGCAGTCACGACGCCATTGGTCACCACGGCGGTGGCTGCGGCACCACTGCCGCCGCCGCCGCTGAAGGTGACGAGCGGCACGGATTGATAAAGCGTCCCGCCCGCCGTCACGTTCACCACTGTCACCGCACCGCCGTTCACAGTCGCCGCCGCCGTTGCGCCGGTGCTACCGCCGTCATAGCCATATGCCCCGTAAAGCGGCAGGCCGTCCTTCATCCAGCCGATGATCGGAGAATGCTGGAGGTTCGTGTTGGCCGTGTTTTCCGCGTAGTTTTTGGTCGTGCTGTTGTAGAGGATGTTGTCTCCCACCAAGTAGCGCGCGGTGATCGCATTGGCATGGTAATGGTATTCGCCGCTCGGTTGATTGTGAGCCAATGCGAAGTCAAAGGAGCCAGCTTCATTGACAAAGGCATCACGATTCCAAATGCCATCACCCGTGCCCACGGTGCCGTTTGGCGTGCCGTCAACGTTGTTGGTCGTGGAGTAGGAGAAGCCGTCCGACGTATTGTAGGCCGCTACACCGTCAACGAAATATCCGATCGCTCCCATGCCTGTGAGCGTGGATTGACCGGTCACGGTTTGCGCCCCTGCGGCACCACGCGGAAACCGCCAGATCTGCGCCTGATTCTTCGGGTAATTCGGATTATTCCACGGCCCCATCACATGGGCTCCAAGGCCTGTCGTGCGAATGTAAACCCAGCTTGCGGATGTGTTCACCTCGTTCACTCCAGCATAAGCGGGGGAGGATTGTGCCTGGGTGCCGTTCGTCCACGTTGTGACTGTCGTGCCGGAAGTGCGGTTCGCGGTGCTCGTGAAAATACGTGCGTATTTGGTCGAGGCGCCTGCAACCCAGGAAGAGATCTGCGGGTCGGCGTGCAGCAGAGATGCAGAAATCAGCAGGAGCAAGAGGATGAGCTTGGTCATGGTTGGGTGGTGGTAACTCGCGATTTAGAGGTGGCCACATGAACGAATCCCGGCAGCAGAAATAAATTCGCATTTATCTAGCGCTGGCGGCGGGCAGCACGCGTCAGGATCGCATGCCTTGCACAGGAACTGCCGCATCAAGGCTTCAAATCCCGCAGATTCACCATGAGCAAGTGTCTCACACGCGGCGGTTCGGCACCGCGGTGAAAGCTCTGCACGGCGAGCTCTGTGCGCTGGTCCTCCATGGTGGCGCGTTCGTGCTGCCGCAGGTGCTCGGCCCAGGAGCCGACGAGAAAGGTTTCACGGTAGTGGGTGGGGTCTTCCAGGTCTGCGAAGAGGGAGCAACGGAATGCGCCGTCGCGCAGGCGGACCTCGCGCAGCTGTAGCATGGCGGCGCGGAATGCCGGGGCGTCTTGGGGATCGATGTGATACTCAAGGGTGATGAGCACGGGGCCGTCGCTGGGGGCGGGCTCGGTGGTCATGGCGCTGTGAGGCAGCATGTGGTCGGAAGGAGAGAGGTCCAGATTTTCCACATGACTGATGGGCAGCAGACGTGCGAGCAGGGCGCTGATGAGCAGGCAGCCTGCGGCAATGCCAAGCGTGATGGGCGCATTGAGATGGCTGGTGAGCTGACCCCAGGTCAGGGCACCGATGGCAAAGGCACCCTGCATCACGACGAGATAAATGGCGGAGCTGCGGGCACGTACCCAGTTGGGGAACACGCTTTGGGAGGCGACGCTGAAGGTGTTCATGCCGCTGATCCATGCCGCACCGGTGACCACGAGGACGAGGCCCACCGCAATCTTTCCAGGCACCAGCGCGAGGATGGCCGTCATGGCTGCGGAGACCACGCTGGCTCCGAAAAGCACGTGATCGAAGGTGAAGCGCTCGCGCAGTTTGGGCGGCCACACCAAGGCCATGAGGATGGCACCGCCGCCGTAGCAGCCCATGAGAATGCCGAAGTCTGCGGCAGTCCATTGCCGTGAATGAACGATGATGGGCAGCAGTACCACAGGAGCCACGGCGGCAAACATGTGGATGCCGCCACGGCAGAGGACGGCCTGCATGGCACGGGCATGGCGCACGTAGCGGATTGCGGCTGCCATGGCGCCGAGCATCTGCTCCTGCTGAGCGCTGCGTGGGGTAGCGATGTAGCTGCCCGTGCACATCACACCGATCACGGCGACAAAGGACAGGGCATTGAGCGCAAACACCGGTGCCGGGCCCAGCGCGGCGAGCAGGAGGCCGCCGAGGATGGGGCCGAGGGAGCGGGCGATGTTGAAGCCCACGCCATTGAGAGCGATCGCCGGGGACAGTTGCTCGCGGCCCACCACTTCCGGGATTAGGGCCTGCCAGGCGGGCAGGGTGAAGGCTGCGGCGACACCGAGCTGAAAGGTGGCTAGAAGCAGCAGGGTCTGCGTGAGAGCGCCGTACCATGCCAGGAGCGCCATGCCGACGGCGGTGAGCAGCGCACCGGTTTGTGCGATCAAGATCAGCCGCCGACGGTCCACCAGATCTGCCAGCGCTCCGGCGGGTAAGGCCAGCAGGAAGAGCGGCAGGCTCGACATCGTCTGCATCAACGACACGAGGAAGGGCGAACTGGTCATCGTGGTCATCGTCCAGACGGCCGCAGTATCATTCATCGTGGTGCCGATGTTTGACCCAATGCTGCCCAGCCACATGGCACGATAGACCGAGTTGCGAAGCGGGGACCAGGCAGACATGTACGCAGCATAACGTTTTTGAAGGGCTGCGCGACTGTGCAAATCTCGTCCTATTAGAACTCGCGCGAATGCGTGACAAGGGATGGCTGGTCAGCGACGTATGAGTACCTACTGTTCTGCTATGCTCACTCGCCGCCAGCTTCTACAGACGACCGGACAAGGTTTCGGTGCGCTCGCGTTTGCCTCGCTGCAAGCGGGAGAGACAGCGCATCGCTCGCAGGTCGTAGTGCCGAAGGCGAAGCGTGTGGTGCAACTCTTCATGGGCGGTGCGGCGTCGCATGTGGATTTGTTTGATTACAAGCCAGCGCTGATCAAGCATCATGGTGAGGAGTCGAACTTCGGTGAGGCGGTGGAGGCGTTTCAAAATGGATTGGGACCGTGGAAGAAGCCGGTGTGGGATTTCAAACCATATGGCAAGAGCGGCAGGATGCTCAGCGAGGCCGTGGCACCGCTCGGAGCCTGCGCGGATGACATGGCTTTCGTGCACAACATGGTCGGAAAAACGGGTGTGCATTCGCAAGGGACCCTGCTGCAGGCCACGGGCTTCAATCTGCCGGGCTTTCCAGGCATGGGCTGCTGGGTGAGCTATGCGCTGGGATCGCTGAGTGATAATCTGCCGACCTTCGTCGTGCTGCCGGATCATCGCGGCTTTGCCTCCAATGGGCCGAAGAACTGGGACAGCGCCTTTTTGCCATCGCAGCATGCAGGGACGATCATTTATCCCGGCGCGGAGACACCGATTAGCGATCTGTTTCCGCACAAGTCGGGCCGCTACATCTCTGCGAAGTCAGACCGTGAGGGTTTTGCGTTGCTGGAGCAATTGAATCGCCAACACATGCAGCAGCGAGAGGAGGACTCGCGTCTCGACTCGCGCATCAAGAGCTACGAACTCGCCGCGAAGATGCAACTCGCCGCACCAGAGGCTTTGGACATCAGCAAGGAGTCCGATGCGATGAAAACGATGTACGGCATCCAGGAACATCGCAAAGTGTGGCCCACGGAGATCAATCCCGAGGAGGAGGCCGACTACATGGGCCGCAAGTGCCTCGCCGCGCGTCGTTTGCTCGAACGCGGCGTGCGTTTTGTGCAGATCTGGAGCGGCAATGACAACGGCTTCCCGCGCCGCAACTGGGACAGCCACGAGGACGTCGAGCGCGATCACGGTCCGCTCGCCTGGGGCATGGCGAAGGCTGTTTCAGCATTGATCCTCGATTTGAAGCAACGCGGCCTACTCGATGACACGATCATTCTGTGGACCACCGAGTTCGGCCGCATGCCCAGCACGCAAGGCGGCAAAGGTCGTGACCACAACCCCTACGTCTTCACCAACTGGCTCTGCGGCGGTGGCATTCAAGGCGGCGTCACTGCTGGCGAAAGCGATCAATGGGGCTACAAGCCGCTCGATCGTGCGAATCCGACAACCTGCTATGACATTCACGCAACGATGATGCACCTCCTCGGCATTGATCACGAAAAACTCACCGTGCGCCACAACGGCATCGACCGCCGTCTCACTGATGTGCATGGGCACGTGATCCGGGATTTGGTGGGGTGATCGTCATTAGGCCATTGTGATCAACTTGTTCCTCGTGCCCCGTAGTTCATCGGGATGAACAAGCTCCTGATCCTCCTCTTGGCACTGACCCTTCAAGCTCTCGGACAACCGCTTCGACTCGCCACCTTTCGCGCGGATGTCACGCCCCCGATTGGTGCGCCTTTGTGTGGTGGGTTGGTGAAGCCAGTCGTGGGCGTGAGTGAGCCGTTGCAGGCATTGGGCGTGGTGATTTTGAGCGATGACAAGCCGGTGGTGCTATGCGCGGTGGACTGGTGTGAGATTCGTGCGGGTGATCATGTGCATTGGCGTGAGGTGCTGGCGCGTGCGGCGGGGACGACGTCGGAGCGCGTGGCGGTGCAGAGTTTGCATCAGCACAACGCGCCGTTGGCGGATGCGGCGGCGCACAAGCTGCTAGCGGGCTTTGATAAGCCGCCGAGTGTCATCGATATCGAGTGGGCGGAAAAGGCGCTGGCAGGCATGGCGGCAAGTATTGAAGCGGCACTGAAAAATCCGTCGCCAGTGACGCACATCGCACATGGTGAAGCGGCAGTGGAGAAGGTGGCTTCGAATCGGCGCATCATGGGTGATGATGGCAAGGTGGCGAAGATGCGACTTAGTTCGACGAAGGATGCGGCGCTGCGTGAGCTGCCGGAAGGCACGATCGATCCGATGCTCAAGACCATCAGCTTTTGGAACGGTGAGCAGAAGCTCGCGGCACTGCATTACTACGCCACGCACCCGATGAGCTACTACGGTGACGGCATGGTGACGTCTGATTTCGTCGGGACGGCACGTGAGCGACGAACCAAGGACGATGGTGTGCCTCACGTCTATTTCACCGGCTGCGGCGGCAACATCGCGGCGGGTAAATACAATGACGCGAGCAAGGAAAGCCGCGTGCAGTTGGGCGAAAACATCCATGCGGCGATGGTGAAGTCCGAGCAGAAAATGAAGCGTGTGCCGCTGACGAAGATCGAGTGGCGTGCGCGTCCTGTGGTGCTGAAATCCAACGCCGACTTCCCGGAGGAACGCATGCTCAAGGTGATCGAGAATTCGGCGACCACAGCATCCACGCGCATCAGCGCGGCGTTTCGTGTGGGATTCATCCGCCAGAGCGCGGCGGGCGTGCCGATTCAGTTCACGAGTTTGCACCTAGGCGATGACGTGTGTCTGCTGCATCTGCCGGGCGAGACGTTCATCGAGTATCAGCTCTTTGCCCAGCAACTGCGACCCGGTGGCTTTGTGGCGACTGCCAGCTATGGCGATGGTGGGCCAGGCTACATCCCGCTGGAGAAATCCTTTGCTGAAGGAGGCTATGAGCCGACACAGGCCTTTGCGGCACCTGAATCGGAAAAGGTGATGCGCGAGACGATTGCTGAGTTGATCCGCATGAAGTGAGTGGATAACTATCAGCCTCATGATTCTCGACACCCTTGACCACGCCGCCCTCTACGAAACGCTGAACTCACGCTTTGCGAAGACCTTTGCCTGGCTGCGCAACTTCGATGGCACGCAGGCGCTGGGTCGTCACGATATTGAGGGCGATCATTGTTTCGCGCTGGTGCAGACCTACGAGACGAAGTCGATGGATAAGGCGAAGTTTGAGGCACATCGCAAATACATCGACGTGCAGTTCATCTACAGCGGTCGTGAAACCATCCTGTGGGCACCGCTGGCGGCGATGAAGGAGGAGATGCTGGCTTACACGGAGGAAAAAGAAGCCGCGTTGTGGAAGTTGATCCCGGATGTGACGCCACTGCATATGAGCGGTGGTCATTTCGCCATCTTGTGGCCGCAGGATGCTCATGCGCCGTGTATCGAATGGGAGAAACCGGAGCAGGTCCTCAAGGTGGTGGTGAAAGTGGCGGTGGTGTGATGGCGTCTTACATCCGACCTCGGGTGGAAGAGCGTAGAAACGAATTCTCCTCAATGAAGCCTCGATGACAGCTATTCAACTGCTCTACCTCGCTAACCTCGTGATCCTCATGCCCGTGGCGATTCCGACGTTGCTGAATCTCTTCCGCACGGATCAAGGCTGCTTTGAGTCCAGTGTAGGGTGGCGAGTGCTCGTCGGGTCACTATGGACCGGGATCATGCTGCTCTCACTCCTTGGCATTTGGGAGCCCGTGCGTCTCGCCCCAGTGCTTGTCCTTCAGGTCATCTATAAGAGTCTATGGCTACTCGTTTATGCACTGCCGCTGATGATGCGGCGCGAATGGCAACGCATTCCTTGGGGCATTACGATTTCGTTCGTCGCTATCGTCATCGTCTGGCCTTGGTTGATACCTTGGCGTTATCTCCTGGGACAATGAAGGGTATCGTCCGTGGAGTGGGAGAAGCAGGAGCAAGTCCTCAAGGTGGTGGAGTAAAGCTTCAGCCCCACAATCCCTTCAAAACCTCGGGCTCCTTCACGCCGAGCGGGAATTTCTTACTGAATGGATGCTCGGCGATGCCGGCAAACTGACGCAGTGCGTGATGGATATGCTCGGGGCGGACGCGAATGCCTTTTTCTTTGTCGGTGACGAGCGTTTGTGGATTGAGTGGCACGTGGAGTTGTTTTTCATCGGTGGCACCGATGAGGCGGTCACCTTTGATGCCAGGGCCGATGAACATGATGGAGCCGACGGACCAATGGTCTTTGCCGTTGCCTTTGTTGTAGTCCGGCGTGCGGCCCATTTCGCTTTGAATGATGACGACGAGCTTGTCGCGAATCTTGATTTCCTCAGCACGGCGGATGAAATAGGCGATGCCAGCCAAGAACTCGGGAATGAGCTTCATTTGATCGACATCGTTGTTCGCGTGGCTGTCAAACTGGCCGATGCTAAGATTCGCGGAGACACAAACGCCCGCTTTGAACGATGCGAGCGCGATCTCGGCCTGCTGGGAAAGTCGTTCTTTGGGAATGCTCTTTGGAATGTAGGGCGTGACGCGCTGCAGCGCCTTGGAATTGACCTGTGCAGCATAGAGCATGCTCTGGGCACGCTCCTGACGCGGAAGACGGATTTGCGATGCGCGGGCGGCATTTTGCTCCTCCAGCGCACGCTCGATGCGGTCGAGTGCAAAGTCGTCGTGGTACGGTGAACGCACGTTGCCTTCGACATAGTCGGCATTGGCAATGCGCTGCAACGATTGCGGATACGGCACGCGCGACATGGCGACGACGTTGCCCGTGTTCGAGTAATTACCGAAGGTCAGAAACGAAATCGGGCACGTAGGGCCTTTGCATGCGGCGACGAGTGCAGCAAAGGTCGGATACGCGAGGCTGTCGAGCTTGCCGGTGGCCATGTAGCGTGCGCCGGGAGAGTGGTTGTTCACCGAGTAGTCGAGACCATTGAGCGTGAGCAACTCGCTGCCGAACTCCTTATAAAAATCTTCATTGCTCATGCCGCCCTGGATGTGTTTCGCGTTCGGCGCGAATTTGTGCCGACCATGCGTGAGGATGTCTCCTTCTTTGTAGAGGCGGTTGATTTCGTTGATGCCTTTCGGGTCCATCAAATAGGTCGTGTCCCAGCCGCCGGAGGCATTGAAGACGACGTAATAGGGGCCCTCGTAGGCCACATTCTCTTTCGACGCAGAGCGGAGCGCTCGTGGAATCGAAAGGCCGAGTCCGGCGAGTGTGCAGCATTTGATGAAGTCGCGTCTCATGGTGGTTCTAACAGGAGTTTTTCGTTCAATCTATCGTGAGCACGCGTCGCAGCATCTCGACTTGTTCGAGCATCGCCGCGTCTGACTCGACGGCTCCACCGCGTCGATTGTCGGTGAGCTGACCCCCCACGCTCCAGCCGATGTAGATGATGCGACCGCGGCCCACCTTCGTCTGCCAGAGCAAACTAAAGTTTGCGCCGCTGCCGATGATCGACTCGCCTGTCGCCACGGAGACGGGCTGGCCTTTGGTCAGCCATGACGGCGAGCCGCTTTTGAGGTGAGCGAGCCAGGGGTGCTTGGGTTGCAGAATTTTCGATGCGTCAGGCTTTGCGCGCGGCGGGCTGCCAAGATGTTTGGCGAGGAAGGCTTTGCCAGCGTCGAATTTGAACACATCGGTGCGCTGCGGACCGAGCACGAGCGTGCCGCCGGCTTCCAACCACGTGCTCAAGGCCGCGATGTCCGTTTCGCCAAAGGAATCGGGCGTCATCTTTGCGCGGGTGAAGCTGCCGTCGATGACGATCCACTTTTTGTCTTTCAGCAGCGCGGGCGTGAGCGGCACGAACTCCTTTTCGTGACTCTCGACGATCGCTCCGCTGCGACGCAGCAGGTAGTCGTAAATGGGGGCATCGAAGGCAGGATACCCCTGCAAGCTGAGCGCTCGCGGCGCGTCGGCACGCGGGCCGTGATCGGGATGATCGGCGGCGAAGCTCCATTCGAATGCGGGAGTCGCATCACCACCGGACGTGACCGCGCGTCCGAACACATCCATGCGGCCCTGCACGCCGATGCGCCACGGCTTCTCCCCGGCAGGAACTGCGCCGATGCCTTTGCCTTTGACCGGATCAAACCATGCCTGCGGCACCGCGACGCCTTCCACGTTGAGATTCGGAGTCAAATCAGCGTCGCTCTTCCAATCGCTTGAATAGCTCGTGAACGCAGGATTGATCAGATGATTTGTCGCGGCGGCAGTGGCGGAGGCACGCGCCATTTTGGATTTCCAGGCGGCGACATCCTGCTTCGCGGGATCAAAGGACCAGATCACATTGCCTTGCGCATTGAAACGCTCGATTTCCTTCGGCGCGGTGATGCCTGGCTCGCCGATGTCGGAGCAGAGAATGTTGTTGAGCACCTGACGCGTTGTGCCTTTGCCCATCGCGCCACCAAGCCCGGGATTGCCCCAGTCGGGGCGCTCCACATGGCCGCCGACGATGGTGTTGTGATAGACCCACATCGGCTCCCAGGCGGGGCTGCCGTGATCGCCCGCGAAGCGTCCGCGAAAGTACGGCTCCTGAATGTCCTGCGAGTCCTTGGGCCAATGGTAATGAACTGGACGGCGAAAATCGAATATATTGCGCGTGATCCACAAGCCGTCGCCGGTTTGCACGCGATCAGGCAGCGTGATCTGTCTGCCATGACCGACGCCGAACGCGAAGCTGGTGAGACAGCGTGAGATGCGGTTTTGCCAGAGCCTCACATCGCCACCCGCGACGTGGCCGTCCCAGCCAGTCGAAGCGGTGAGGAAGGTGCCGTCGTCAGTCATGTTTTCGACGAGGTTGTGATGAAAGCGCACGCCGCGCACGCAGCCGAGAAAAACGCCGTCTTCACTGTCGGTGAACTCGCTGTAGGCGATCTCGAAGTCGCGGCAGTCAACGCCGGTGGGCATCCACGATGTGGCGGAAAGCAAGCGCGCCTCGACGCTGCGATACTTTAGCGCGCCACGATACATCCACGGCGCGGACACGCCGCGGCAGACGCTGTGGACCATGCGGAATCCGGCGGTGTCCTTGATTTGAATCGCTTTCGCACCGCCATACACGGTCACGTTATCGAGCGTGATGTCGGCGCAGTTTTCCATCAGCAGCGTGGCCACCGCGCTGCCGCGAATGACGATGCCCTGCAGGATCACATGCCGCGCGCCTTGCAGCTCGAGCACCGAGCCGGAGGCGACAGTGGCGATGCACAGCGGCGTTTTCTGTACATCGGTGATACCTCGATAGTTGTCAGCGCCGAGACCGGGCAGCTGGGTTGGTGTGAGGCGGCAGTGGATGTGCCCGCTGCGTCCGTCCTGCCATACAGCGGGGCCGCAGGAGACAAAGGCGGTGCCCGAGGACTTCGAGTTGATGTTCCACCACGGGTTGTCGGATTGCAGATCGCCGCGAAACCGTGCGCCGTGCAGCGGGATCATGGAATCGATGAAGCGCCCCATGACGAGCACTTCGCCGTCGCCGTCCTCCTCGCTGCCCGCCGGTTTGCTGAGCGGATACGCCTTCACCGAGCGATACTCGCCGCGCACACCGCCCGCGCATGGCTCCCACGCCGTGCCCGGAGAGCTTGCAAATTCAGGCTCGCCGCCGTCGAGGATGACGAGTTCGCCGGGCCATGAGCGAATGATGAGCGGCGTCTCTTTGCCCGCGACGGCGGTAACAATGCTGTGCGTATAAAAAACGCCTCCCCGCAGCGCAATGACGCCGTGTTTGGTTTGCGTCAGCGCATGATTCAGGGTTTTCCACGGTGCGACTTCGGTGCCAGGATTTGCATCATCGCCGTGCGTGGCATCCACGACATGCGCACCATTTGCTAGAGGCGTCTGCTGAGCCAGTGGCAATGGCCGCATCGGTGGATGACTATCGAAAGTCTCGGCGCGGGCGAGTGGCGCCATACTAAGGACAAAAACAAGTGCAGTCTTCATGTGGGACACTCTCATTCGTAGAGGAAGTCGTGCTGGCGGAGGAGATAAGTCACCACGCCACGCCAAGCGCGCAGGGTGTAGTGTGGATCGGGAGAGGGGTTTTGGTCAGGTGCCGGACGACAGTAATAACTCTCCTGCTTCTCCAGGCCCTTGCGCTCATTTGCATCAGCGACGATGCCCGAGAAGAGCTGAAATGTTCGTTCAATCTCCGATGCCTCAACGCGGCCAAGAATGCGCTGATGCAGATGCCCGATGGTGCGGCGGATTTTTGCGTCGCTCTCGGTGGTTCCAGGCACGACATCGGTCTCAACATGCGGAAACAGCAGGCGTTCTGCGATGGGTCGGCTGAAATCGAGCGCGGTGGCTTTGCAGGCGACATCGTTGGACAGCAGACGTTGGATCGCACCCATCGCACCGCTGGGATCGGCGGCGCGCTCGGTGACCTCCTTGGAGTCGATGCCGCCGTAGAGCATACCGAGTCCGCCATCGTTGCTGTGCAGGCGTCCCCAGCCTTTGCCGAAGATCGCCACGAGTTTCCGCTCCACTTGCTCCGGCGCGAGCATGCGAACGAGGCATAGATCATCGAGTTCAGCCTCACGCGCCGGATTGATCGCGATGCTGGTGAGCCCGTCTGCGCGATAGAAATCCGAAGCGATCCAATCTTTGAAGACGTTCTTCAAGTTGAAGCCGTTTTTGGCAAAACGCGTCGCGATGGTTTCAATCAACGCACGCTGCTCCTGCTGCGCGCGGTGGTGGGCGGTGAAGAGAGGATCATCGAGGTCTTTCGGCGGTAGCAGCACTTTGCGACCCGTGACGATGTAATATACGTGCTCCACCATCGCCACGGCAAAGCGCGGGTCCTTCGCGGTGCGCTCACCCAGCCATTGCAGCGAACGCCAACGCTCCTGCGGAGCCAAGTCCTCACCTTCATAGCCAGCGCCGAACATATCGGTGAACCAGCCACCTTTGCGCTTCCCATACACGCCCTCGGCGGCGAACTTCCAGTAGTCCTGAAATAGACCGGCAACGGGGTCGAGTGTCTTGTGGCACACAACACACTCGGCGGCCTCCATCGTCGGCACTTTATACTTTGCTGTCGCCGCTGCGGCATCTGAAACGCGTGCAGCGAGCTCCAGCACATCGACACCGAGAAAGTGCTGATAGAACATGCGGGCGCGCAGGCGATTGCGGTTCGTCTCAGTCGTCGGATAGCGCGTGAGATACTGAAACGAGCCAAGCACGCCCGCGTGTGGATAGAAGCCCGTCTCGCTGTCTTGATCAGTCTGCCGTGAGCGTCCTTTGAGCGCTTTCAGCCGGACGGGAATGTATTCAAAGGGATCGTTCACTTCTTTGAATCGATCTTTGATTTCATCAAACATGCCGTAGCCGCGCGAGGTGTAGGGCGTCATCATCGCGTAGTCAGCGGTGACGATCTCGGTGAACGGTCGGTCGCTGCGAACAATGTGTTCGATGAGCTTCATCGGCTCACCCAGCAGTGCTTCGCGATACTCGCGTGCGATCCGATACTTCGCCTGCTGGCGCTCTTTCGGGTCGGTGATTTCCTTGAACTCCCACTTCTGATACCAGAGCTTCGTCTTCTCAAAATGCTCGTATGCGAGCACCGTCGCGTCCGCATTGCCGTCGATGCCGACTGTGAGAAAAATGTCGTTAAAGCCCTCACGCAGCCGATCATAGAACGCATCCTCCTTCATCACCGCGTCGAGCACTTTGGTCAAAGCATCGGGTTTACCGAGAGATTTCAGCTCCGCATCACTCGGCAGGCGTCCTGCGAGTGACAAAGTCACGCGTCTGAGCAATCGCTGATCATCGAGCATCGAAATGCCATCAAAAAAGGGCGGCGCGTCCTTGGCGGCTTGTGGCTGCGCGCTGTCGAGCTGACGCACAAACTTATCCAGGATGCGATAACCCGTCGAATCCGGCTTCAGCACCACTTCACCCTCGTGATCGAGCTTTCCCGCGGCTTTGAGCAGCAACCGCGACTCCCCATCCTTCACCGCCTTCGCCATGCGTGAGAAAGCTGCGCGGTTGTGAATCAGCGAAACATGGCGACCCGGAGTTGCATCGCGCGCTGGGTCTTGGAGGACGAATTTGCTGTCCTCAGCATCACCTCCGTCCTTGTGGCATTTTAGACACGAGTGCGCACCGACTTTGGGCCAAACTTCCTCGGTGAAAAACGAATCAGCGCCCATGGCGCGGATCGTGGGCATGGTCAGCAAGCTTAGCGCTGAGAGGATGCTGAAGGTTTGTTTCATCGGGCACGGACTCAAACGTGATCTCATGGCCATACTTTCCTTGGCAACAGAGGGCTCTTTCAAAGCGTAGGTTTGCAGCCCCCGATGAAGCTGTTCTCTGCCGCCATTCTCTTTGCTCTCTCTGTCACTGCACATGGAGACGAAGCCATGCTCACGTTTGAAAAAGACGTGCGGCCCATCGTGAAGGCGCACTGCACGCATTGCCATGGCGAGGAGGAGAAGCCGAAGGGCAAGCTCGATCTGCGGCTACGGCGCTTCATGGACAAGGTCGTCGTCGCGGGTGATCCGGCGAAGAGCAAGCTCGTTGAGATGATCCGCAGCGGCGAGATGCCTGAGAAGGGTAAGAAGGTGTCCGAGGCCGAACTGGCGATTCTTGAGAAGTGGATCGCACAAGGAGCGATAACGGCCAATGCGGAGCCGCTCGTGCTGGCACCGGGACCGATGATCTCGGATGATGATCGCGAGTATTGGGCCTTCCAGTCGATCAAACGGCCTGCAGTGCCGTCGGATGTCGATTTCAAAAAAGTGCGCACGCCGGTGGATGCGTTTCTGCTGCACGCGATGCGTGAAAAGGGGCTCGATTTTGCGCCTGAGGCCGATCGGCGGACTTTGATCCGGCGTGTGACGCTCGATCTGACCGGCCTGCTGCCGACGCCCGAGGAAGTGGAGACGTTCTTGAATGATAAGTCGCCGCTGGCTTATGAACAGCTCGTGGAGCGCTTGCTAGCCTCAAAAAACTACAGCGAACGCTGGGCGCGGCATTGGCTGGACGTTGTCGGCTATGCGGACTCGAATGGATACTCCGAGGCGGACTCGGTGCGGCCGCAGGCGTGGCGTTATCGCGACTATGTGATCCGCTCGATGAATGAGGACAAGCCATGGAGCGAGTTCATCCGGGAGCAGCTTGCGGGTGATGAACTGGCAGGTGCGACGCACGCCGATTATCAGCAAGCCGTGCTCGATCCCAAGCGGCGCGATGAACTCACTGCCACCGCATTCCTGCGCATGGCACCGGATGGCACGGGCGATGGTGTGGATGATCCAAAGCTCGCGAAGAACCAAGTCATCGCCGAGCAGATGAAGATCATGACGTCGTCGCTCATGGGCATGACGGTGGCCTGTGCGCAGTGTCACGATCATCGCTATGATCCGATCACACAGGCCGACTACTATCGACTGCGTGCGATCTTTGATCCTGCCTACAACTGGGAAGCGTGGCGTGCGCCGGCGCAGCGGCTTTACTCGCTGTATTCGCCGGAAGAACGCGCCAAGGCGGCCGAGATCGAGAAGAAAGCGGCCGAGATCAATCGTGAGGCACAAGCCATCAGCAAAAAATTCCTCGATGAGATTTTCGAAGTCGAAATCCTCAAGCTGCCTGAGGCCGAGCGCGCTCCGTTCCGCGTCGCACGTGCCACACCGAAGGAAAAACAGACAGCGGAGCAGAAAGCGCTCATCAAAAAGTATCCATCCGCACTCGCGACTTACGCGCTCGACCTCTACGACAAAAAGAAACAGGACATCGTCGATGCTAAAGTAGCTGAGGCCACAAAACTACGCGCCACGAAGCCCTTGGAAGGCTTTGTGATGGCACTCATGGAAGTGAAAGGCCAAGTGCCCGCAACCAAGCTCTTCAATCGAGGCGATCACGATCAGCCGAAGCAAGCCGTGACTCCGGGTGAGCTGAGCATCATCGCCAAACCCGAGATCGAGCCCTTCAAACCAGCAAGCGTGGCCACAGGCTCCACGGGCCGTCGTCTTGCTTATGCAGAGTGGCTCACCAGTGGACAGCATCCGCTCGTCGCACGTGTTTTGGTGAATCGTTTCTGGTTAAACCACATGGGCCGCGGCATCGTGAACACACCCGGAGATTTCGGCCATCAAGGCGAGCGCCCAACGCATCCCGAATTGCTCGACTGGCTCGCGGATGAGTTCATGCAAAGCGGCTGGAAGCTCAAATCGCTGCATCGCGTCATCATGCTGAGCACCGCGTATCGCCAGTCATCCACGAGTGAGGCTTCGCTGCACACCGATCCCGAAAACAAACTCTACGCTCGCTTCAAAATGCATCGCCTGGATGCCGAGACATTGCGTGACTCCATGCTCGCCATCACCGGTTCACTGGTGCAGACCAGCTACGGCGCACCCAGCGGTGTCGGTCGCGATCCCCAAGGCCGTGTGGTCGTCGGCATCGACAAAGGCACGATCACCCTCAACAAAGTCGATCCCGCCGGAGCCGACGACTTCCGCCGCTCCATCTACGTGCAAGTGCGCCGCAGCAAGCCCGTCACCGTGCTCGATACCTTTGATGCGCCCACCATGTCGCCCAACTGCGAGCTGCGCGCACAAACCACCGTTGCCCCGCAATCACTGCTGCTCATGAACGACACCTTCGTTCTCGAAAACGCCCGCCGCCTCGCCGTCCGCCTCCAAACCGCCGCTCCGAATGACCCGCGCAAGCAACTCCAGCAAGCCTGGCAGCTCCTCTACAGCAAACCCGCCACCGAAGCCGATCTCACCCGCAGCCTCGCCTATCTCGATGAGCAGACGAAAGCGCTGACTCAATACCACCACGACATCCAACACGCCAAAGGCGTCGTCCCCAATCCGCCCCAAGAAGCCATGGCCAGCCTGTGCCAGATCTTGTGCAGCTCGAACCGTTTCCTCTACGTCGAATGAATCGCCCCAAACTCTGCTCTCGTCGTCACTTCCTCCATGCCAATGGCTACAGCCTCGGCACGCTGGCGCTTGCTTCGTTGCTGGAGCGTGATGGCTTGCTGGCTGCGCCTGTGAAACCGGAGAGTTTTAGTGAAATGCGATATGATCTGACGCCGAAGAAGCCGCACTTTGAGCCGCGGGCGAAGGCGATGATTTCGATGTTCATGATGGGCGGACCATCGCAGATGGATCTCTTTGATCCGAAGCCGATGCTGACGAAGTATGATGGGCAGAAGTTCCCCGGTGAGATCAAATACGACAACCTCGCGCAAGCTTCCTCGAAGTGCTTTGGCTCGCCGTGGAAGTTTGCGAAGCATGGACAGTGCGGCATGGAACTCAGCGAGCTGTTGCCAAATCTGAGCAAGGTGGTCGATGAGATCACGCTGATCCGCTCGATGACCTCAGGCGTGAACAATCACGCGCAGGGGCTCTATGCCATGAACGCAGGCCGCATCACGGCAGGGCGTCCGGCACTGGGTTCATGGCTCACCTATGGTCTTGGCAGCGAGACGGAAGAATTGCCGGCCTACATGGTGCTCTCGCATCCGAGTGGCCTGCCGACCTTCAGCGGCGAGCACTTCACGAATGGCTGGTTGCCTGCGCTTTATCAGGGCACGCTCATTCGTCCCACGGAGCCGCGCATTTTGAATCTCGATCCACCGCCATCGCTTGCGGGTGCTCCGCAAGATCGTCAGCTCGCGCTCTTGAAGGCCTTCAATGAAGATCATCTCGCGCAGCATCCGGGCGAACTCGATTTGCAGGCGCGCATCGCCAGCTACGAACTCGCCGCACACATGCAGACAGCGGCGAAGGAGGCGCTCGACATCTCGAAGGAGCCTGAATACGTCAAAAAACTCTACGGCGTCGATAATCCGATCACCAAGGACTACGCCACCCGCTGCATCATCGCGCGTCGTCTCGTCGAGCGCGGCGTGCGTTACGTGCAGGTGCTCAATTCGGGCCAGTCATGGGATCAACACGGTTCGCTCATCACCGCATTGCCCGCCAACTGCGCAGCCACGGATCAGCCTAGTGCCGCGCTGCTCATCGATCTCAAACAACGCGGCCTGCTCGACAGCACCGTCGTGCATTGGGGCGGTGAGATGGGCCGCCTGCCGGTGCTGCAAAACGACGCGGGTCGTGAGAAATGGGGCCGCGATCACAACACCTACGGCTTCAGCATGTGGGTGGCCGGTGGCGGCTTCAAAAAAGGCCACGTCCATGGCGAAACCGACGAATTCGGCCACAAGGCCGTCATCGACGAAGTGAAGCACTTCGATTATCACGCCACGCTGCTGAAGCTCTTCGGCCTCGACCACACCAAGCTCACCTACAAGCGCAACGGCCTCGCCGCGAGCCTCACGGACAACCAGGGCGCGAAGGTGGTGGAGCAGTTGATTGCATAAACAGCCGTCCGAATCCGACCTGACTCCCGACTTTGATTCGAGCACGCCCAGCCCATGACACGCCGCTCGTTCCTCCTCACCACCACAGCCTTCGCCGCAGCGAACGCTGCAGCCGCCCCGGTACGCAAAAAGATCGCGCTCATTGCCACGGCTGTATTCGAGAAATCACACGCGCAGCATTTCATCGACCGTTTTGCACTCGGCTACGCTTGGGCGGGTGAATGGAGGAAGCCGGAAGTCGATCTCGTCGCGTTCTACGTTGATCAATTCAATGACAACGACCTCGCCCGCGGCCGTTCGAAGCGATACGGCATCCCCATTCACAAGAGCATTGCACAAGCGCTCACACTGGGCACTGGCAAACTCGCTGTCGATGGTGTCGTCATCATCGGCGAGCACGGAGACTATCCTGTGAATGAAAAGGGCCAGACGCTTTACCCGCGCTACGAGTTCTTCAAAGAAGTGGTCAAGGTCTTCGAGGAGAGCGGACGCAGCGTGCCCGTTTTCAACGACAAGCATCTCTCCACCGACTGGAAACACTGCGTCGAGATGGTTGCCGACTCGAAACGTTTGGACTTCCCTTTTCTCGCCGGTTCCTCATTGCCCGTGACACGACGTTTGCCCGCCATCGACCTGCCGTGGGGCACGCCGCTGAGCGAAAGCGTCTGCGTCGGCTACGGCGGCATCGAGAAATACGACTTCCACGGCCTCGAAACCGCCCAGTGCATGTCAGAGCGCCGCAAAGGCGGCGAAGTCGGCATCAAGAGCGTGCTGGCGTTGCGCGGTGACAAGATTTGGTCACACACGGCTGGTTTGAAGCAAACACAACGCCTCCTCCTCGCCGCACTGAGTCGCAGCCACACTCTCCCCGTCAAAGAGGGCTATCCATCGGAGGCCATTAGCTTCGACTGGGCACGGAAAAACTTCCCAGACGCCTACGCCTACTTCATCGAGCACCGCGACGGCTTCCGCACCACGCTCTTCATGCTCGGCATCCGCGACTTTAACTACGCCGGCCTCAACAGCGAAACCGGCGAGATCACCTCCTGCCAGATGTTCCTGCCGATGCCCGGCAGCAGTGCCACGACCGCCGACTTCTTCAACCCGCTCATCCACCACATCGAGGACACGATCATCAATAATCGCGCCGCCTATCCGCCAGAACGCACGCTACTCACCTCGGGCATGTTGATCGTCGCCGTCGAGTCGCTGTATCGCGATGGCGCTCTCATCGAGACGCCCGAAATGGAAGTGCGCTACACCGTGCGGAAGGAATCCACCTTCTGGCGCGACCGAGAAGAGCCAGAACCCGCGTATGTCACTCCATGCGTTTTATTCTCATCGCCATGTTCTGCTTCGCCTCGTTGATGAGGGCGCAGGACGCGGCGTTCTTTGAGACGAAGGTTCTGCCGGTATTGAAGACACGCTGCTACGAATGTCATTCGCATGAGAAGAAGATGAAGGCTGGGCTGACGCTCGATTCCAAATCGGGCTGGGAGGAAGGCGGCGACTCGGGGCCGGCTGTCGTCGTGGGCAAGCCGGAGGAGAGCTTGCTCATCAAGATGGTGCGCTGGTCGGATGATGAGCATCAGATGCCGCCGAAGGAAAAGCTGCCGGCGGCGGAGATTGCGCTGCTGGAAGCCTGGGTGAAGCAAGGCGCGCCGGACCCGCGCGTGCTCGTGAAGAGTCGGCCCAATGCCACGGATTGGTGGTCGCTGAAGCCGCTGGTGAAACCTGCGTTGCCAGTCATCGCGGGCGCGAAGGTCGAGCATCTGGTGGACCGCTTCATCCGGGCGCGGCTCGCGGAGCGGAAGCTGACACCTTCGCCGGAAGCGGACCGGCGCACGTTAATCCGGCGGTTGTATTTCGATCTGCATGGCTTGCCGCCGTCGCTTGCCGAGGTGGAGGCGTTTGAAAAGGACAGTGATCCGAAGGCCTACGAGCATCTGGTGGACCGGTTGCTCGCTTCACCGCGCCATGGCGAGCGCTGGGCGCGGCATTGGCTGGACACGATCCACTTTGCGGAGACGCACGGCTGCGGTCACGACCTGCCGCGCGACCATGCGTGGCGGTATCGCGACTATGTCATCGAGGCGCTGAACAACGACAAGCCGTGGCCGCGGTTCGTGCGCGAGCAACTCGCCGCCGACCGTCTGTTCCCTGAGGAGCCGCGTCTCATCGCTGCGCTCGGATTTCTCGGCGCGGGTGTTTTTGACCACAGCGCGTTTCAGACGGCACCGACGAACTTCGATTACCTCGACCGCGATGACTTGGTGACGCAGACGATGGCGGCCTTCACCAGCACCACCGCGAACTGCGCCCGCTGCCACGCGCACAAGTTCGATCCCATCACGCAGGAGGATTATTACGCACTGCAATCCGTCTTCGCGGGCATCATTGAGGGCGACATTCCTTTTGACGAAGACACGAAGGTCGCGCAGCAGCGGAAGCACTGGCAGTCTCTGCTCACGGCGGCTGAGGCGCAGGACAAGACCGTGCTGCTCACGGCGGAGAATGAGGCGCTCGTCGCCGATTGGGAGAAGCATCAGGGGCCGGCTGTGAAATGGACGACGCTCGGATACGAGAGCTTCATCAGCACCGAGGGCGCGACGCTCTCGCGCAGCGGCGAGGTCATCATCTCCGGCGGCGCGAAGCCGGAGAAAGACACGTATGTCATCACCGCCACGTCGTCGCTCGCGAGCATCACCGCTCTGCGGCTCGATGTCATCGCGGACAAGTCATTGCCCAAGGACGGTCCGGGCAGACAGGACAACGGCAATCTCACGGTGAGCGAGTTTGAGGCGCAGGTCTTCGATGCTGGAGCAGCGTCGCCGGTGAAGCTCAAATTTTCGCGCGCGACGGCGGACTTCAATCAGGCGAGCTACGCGGCACCGGCGGCGATTGATGGCAATCCGGCCACGGGCTGGGGCATTCATCCGGCGGTGGGTCAGTCGCACCATGCGGTGTTCGAACTCGGTGCTCCACTCACCTTGAAGCCAGGCGCGAAGCTCACCATTTCGCTGAAGCAACTCGCGCCGCAGTCGCATCTCGTGGGCCGCTTCAAACTCTCCGCGACCGATGAACCGTCATCGCGTGCTTCGGCGATACCCGCGCTCGCTTCCGCCGCACTCGTTATTCCCGCCGACAAACGCACCGAGCCGCAACGCCTCGCGCTTGCTGCTCATGCATTGCGCCTGCGTGCCGCCGATGAAATGCAAAAGCTGCCCGAGCCAGCGCTCGTCTATGCTGCAGGCAAGAAGGCGGATGTGCTGCTCGCTGTGAGCAAAGGCACGCCGACCACCGTGGCCAAACCCAAGCTCGTGCACATCTTAAAGCGCGGCGAGTTCGACAAGCCCATCGGTGAAGCCGAGAGCGGCGCGTTGAGTGCCGTGAAAGTGTTACCCGCGCGTTTCACCAAGGCGCACGCCGGCGATGAATCCGAGCGCCGTGCCGCGCTTGCGGATTGGATTGCCGATGAGCAGAACCCGCTCACCTGGCGCAGCATCGCGAACCGAGTGTGGCATTATCATTTCGGCCGCGGGATCTGCGATACGCCGAGCGATTTCGGGCGCATGGGCGGCGTGCCTTCGCATCCCGAACTGCTCGACTGGCTCGCGTGCGAACTGCGCGACAGCGGCGGCTCTTTGAAGCATCTGCATCGCCTCATCGTCACCAGCGCCGCCTATCGCCAGAGCAGCGAGCAGCGCGACGACGCTGCGAAACTCGACGGCGACAACCGCCTGCTCTGGCGCATGAATCGCCTCCGACTCGACGCCGACAGCTACCGCGACTTCGTCCTCGCTGCCGCAGACAAACTCGACCTCAGCGTCGGCGGTCCCAGCGAGCGGCAATTCATCACCGGTCCGCCCGTGCAGCTCACGCCCACGCTCGACTACGCCGCCTACGACTGGTCCGCGCTGCCGAAGCACCGCCGCAGCATCTACCGCTTCGTTTGGCGCGGTGTTCCCGACCCTTTCATGGACACGCTCGACTTCCCCGACCTCGGACTGCTCGCCCCGAGCCGCAGCTTCTCCGCGTCCTCGCTGCAATCCCTCGCGCTCTACAACAACAGCTTCGTCCTGCACTTCAGCGGCGAACTGGCCAAACAAATCACCACGCCCGCCGAGGCCATCCGCCGCATCCTGCTGCGCGAGCCGACGGCGGATGAACTCCGCAACTTCACCGCGTATGCGCAGAAGAACGGCCTCGCCGCCCTCTGCCGCGTGCTCATCAACAGCAACGAGTTTCTCTTTGTGAACTGAAAAGCAGGCAGGGGAATGGGTGGCAGAGGAATAAGAACGAAAACATTCCCCTGCCACCCATTCCTCTGCTTTCAAAATTCAACCCTACCATGACAACCCAAGCCCTCCTTCCCTCCCTGCGATTCGCGTTTGCCATCTGCGCCGCAGCATCCGTCACCGCCACCTCCGCCGCTGCCGATGATTTGCCGCTGTGGGATTTGGCGCGAAATGAGATTCCGCACGCGCTACGGTCGGGAGCCGTCGAGAAGGTGAACGGCGCGGTCAAGTTACGCGACGGCGCGGCGTTCGCCGTGCCACCGGAGGCATTTCCCGATCAGGCGAACTTCACCGTGCAGGTCACCCTTTCACTCGATGCGCTGGTGCAGGATGCGGTCTTCACCGCGATGCGAAAACAGAGCGAGCAGGACGACGGCTTTTCCTTCAACTTCAACTACCGCGACAACCCGTATTACTCACGACAGGTCAACTCCGTGGTGAACAACATCCTCATGACTGGCGGCTCGCTGAACGGTCGTCAGGAGCCAAAGCTCGACACGCCCTACACCCTCACCATCGCAGTCCGCAAAGGACTCGCGACGTTCTATCTCGACGACATTCCGTGTAAGACCTGCTTCATGGCACTCATCCCCAATCGCGAACCGATGTGGATTGGCCGCAACGCGAACCCGAAGTCGAAGACCATGCCCGTGACGATTCGCGGTGTGAAAGTGTTCGGTCCTTCCTTCAGCTATGTCTCGAAGCGCGAGTCCAAGCCCGAGTTCCCACGCGGCGCAGTCGCGGGCAAAGGCTGGGCGCTTGATGTTCCCAAGCTCGACCACCCCGATTGGCCGAAAGTGCTCATCTACGGCGACTCCATCTCCATGGGCTACAGCGGCTCCTTCATCCCGGAGATGTTGAAGCAGAAAGTCTATGTGTTTCACTGCGTGCATTTCGTCGGCGGTGACGTGCCCGAGGCCGCACTCACCGAGATGGCCGCGCGCTACAAGTTCGACGTGGTTGTCTTCAACAACGGCCTCCACTCCCTGAGTTGGACGCCTGACAAAGTCTCCGATGCCGTCGTTCTAGAGCGCATGCAAAAGCTGACGCGCTGCTTCAAAAAAGGCGCACCACAGGCGAAGATTTACTATCTTCTCACCACGCCTCACACCGCCGCCAAATCTGCTCCAGACAAACCGGTCACCAGCCTCGGTGACAAGAACGATGTGGTCATCCGGCTCAACACGCTGTCGAGCCAAGTGATGAAAGACGAAGGCATCGAAGTCATCGACGCCTATGCCCTCCTGGCCTCACACCTCGAACTCGCCGCAGGCGACAACTTCCACTGGCAAGGACCCGCCTACCAGTTGCTCACCCAGGAAATCAGCAAGCGAGTCATGTCCGCGCTGGGGGGAGGCAAGTAATGAACACCATCAATCCATCGGCAGGATCAAAGGTGGCTTTGTCTCGGATCTTACTCCCTCGCCACCACTGTGTCGTAAAGCCCGTAGTGCGACAGCCCCACATGGCTTTCGATGCCAGTGTATCGCAGTGAGGCATCCTCATAGCGCCGGAATGCAAACACGGCCTGATTCATCTGCTCCGTGTTGAAGACCTTCAGCCGCACCAGCAAGTGGAAGTCCTTCACCGTTAGTCCGGTGACTGTCTGAAAAAGATCAGGCTCGATCTTCGTGATGACGTCTTGCAGCGTGTTCTCGCGGAAGTCGGTCAGATACATGAACGCCGGAATGCGGGTGGCGAACTTGATCAGCTTTTCCTGCACCAGCTTGCGTTTGGATTTGAACTCCTTCTCCTCGTCCGAAAGCTCCTTCTTCTCCTTGGCCGTCAGGTTCTTCTCCTTCGCCTTGTTTTTGAGTTCTTTGATCCGGTCACTCTTGTTGATGATCGTTTCGATGATGTTATCACCGAGCGCGCGCCAGCCCTCGATACGTTCCACAGCGGCCATTGCCTCTTCGTTGTCCAGGATGCGGCGCAGCGTGTCGTTATCCACGTTCACTAGCAGGGCGCTCTCCCATTTGCGGGCGAGCAGCGTGGCCGAGGTTCCAGCCATCGCGATGTCGAGGATGCCCCCGGCGTCGATCTGCGTCATGTTCGCGCCATCATAGGCCAGCACCGGCAGGAACGACACGAGGTCTTTCACCGCGTTCTCCGGGTTCGGTTCATTGGGAGAAAGGCCGATGCCGTATTCCGAGAGCTGCCGCAGCGCTCGTGTCGGCGCAAAGTCGAACACGAAACAAACCGGCTTGAGGATTTCTTCCTCGTTCGGGTTGTCGCCATTCGGGTTCTTGATCGACCACGGCGACTGAACGCGAAACGCCGCCTGAAAGTAGGTCTCCGGCGACTTCAGATTACGCAGCATCAAAATCGAAGACCATTGCGGCACGGTGACGCCAGTGGTGAGTTTGCCGCAGGAGAGTGTGATCGTCTTCGTATCGAAGCCGCTGCCGATGGCCTTGCGAACTGGTGGCAGCGCTTCGAGTCCAATGCCCGCCGCAGTCCCGGCGGAGACAAGCGCATCGTAGTCATGCCAGAAGACGTTTTGCTTCTCTGCCAGCAGGTTCGCCATCGCGTGGCAGGCCGCCACGTTGGGCAGGAACCAGAACGAGTGCTGGAGATAGGGCAGCAGGCGCACGTCCGAATAGGGGAAGGGTGGACGCGTGCCGCTCTTGAGAAACTCTGCCGCCTTGGGGGCATAGCCGCCACGGATGATGTCCAGCCACTTCTGCACATCACTCTTGTGCTTGAACTGCGCCAAGACACCCGTGCCCGAGGCCTCGAAGAAGGCATTCAGATCAAACTCGTCGAACTCCCCCGCACTCGCGATGGCCACCAGTTCATCTGGCATTTGGTAAGTCAGCAGCCGCATCTGCGGCAGTGCCCCATAAGGGTTCCATTGGCCCGGCTTCTTCCGCGCAAAGGCTTCCTTGGCACGCTGCTCGTCGGTGTAGGTCCAGTTGAAAATCTGCTCCTAGATAAACTCGCCCGTCGCCAGTGCCTTGAACGGTGTGCCGGAGAGATACAGGTAGGCTTTGGTGGTGATGGGCAGAAACTCCGCCTCCTTCTCCGAAAGCACACCCAAATCCTGGTTCACATCTTCCAGGTCTTTGGTGTATTTGAGTTCCTTCTTCGCCACCGCTTCTTCTTCACCCTCGAATAGTTCCTTGGCCGTCTCGCGCCATGCGCCGAAGTGGTATTCGTCAAAGACGACCAAATCCCAGTTCAGTTCATGCAGCCACTCGTTCTTGGCCTTGATGTTCCCTGCCTCGTCACGACCCAGCACGTCTTGGAAGGAACAGAAATAGACCAGAGGCTTTTTCGGCGAGGCTTGTGTCGGGTCACTCCCGGAGCTGCGTGACATGTATTGCCAACCGTCGAAGTCCACATGGGATTCCAGATCGGTCTGCCAGGCATCCTCCACAGCAGGCTTGAAGGTCAGCACCAGCACCCGCTTGGCCACGAGCTTCTTTGCGAGCTGGTAGGCGGTGAAGGTCTTGCCAAAGCGCATCTTCGCATTCCAGAGGAAGCGCGGGACGGCTTTCTTGTTCTCCGCCCAGATGGACCGGTAGTAGTCGAAGGTCTTGTCCACCGCATCCGCCTGTTCCTGCCGCATTGGGAATGTCAGATGGTGCGTTCCCGTGAAGCGCTGCCCGGTCCTCACTTCGGTGAGCACAGTTTTCACATCCTTGAGCGTGCAGCGCATCCATTCCAGTTCGGTGTTCTCGAAGCCCTTCTTGATGAGGGCGAGACGCACGTCGTGGTCCGTGAAGGTTGTTCCGTCGTCGCGCTCGGCAGCCTCATCCAGCTCGATGGTGTAGTTCTTGATGTTCGCCGTCTTGAGCTGCTCGCCGACACGCTGTTTCACGTTACGCGTGGTCTGCCCCACCTTGAGCAGAGCCGCGTGCGCCTTGTCCGCGATGGAGTAGGCATAGATGCGCGGTCGGGCCTCCGGCTTGGGTGCTAGGATTTGATCGATGGTCTTATTCATCGCCGCTGTCGTCGAGGTTCATCGGCCTGACCTGCGACTCGATGTATGTCTGCTCTTGCGGGGTGATCCCGTATTTGGCAAAAAGCTCTTCATCGGTCCATGTGCGGTCCCAGGTCTGCATTGGAACCCAAGTGTAAGTAGAGTTTAGCGCGTCTTGAGTGATCTTTCGCAATGAAGCCATGAAGCGAAAGAACCGTGTGGTGTAATAAGATTGAAGACTCATCGCCGCCTTGCGGGAACCAATATGAAAGAACAAGAACGACTGTGTGCAGACTGACGGCGATGGAGCAATCAAGGGCTTACCGAGGATTTGATGAGGCAACCCGTCGCCGCCATTGTATGCCTTGGGAACTAGAACCTTCCATGTATCAATCAGGTGAGCGTTCTTGGTTATGTTTTTTCGCGCAACGTAACCGACACCCCGTTTCATCGTGCGGATGTAGTTAAGCGGCACATAGCCAGAACGCTCCTTGTCATGGAAGTCGTCGTAGTTCGATGCCAAGCCAAACGGCGTGTCTTTAGTGAGGATTGAATTAATCGACGGTTCATCGCGATGCAGGACTTTATGCAGGATGGACACGGCACGCGCATCCCGGACAAAAACGTCGTATTCGCCGAGATTTCGGGCGATTGGCCCCTGGACATCGCCGCTACGAATGGATGTCACATTGCAGTCTCCTTTATGCGCCGCGTCCCAAAGGAAGTAACAAATCCCTGCCTTGATCTCTACTCCAGGAAACACGTCGTTTGCCACCGGATAGTCCACCAGTTCGCGCATGTGACAATCACCAAGCATTGATTGACGAAACTCGTCCATACCGCGTCCGCCCGCGAGCCACCGTGATGGTAGGATCATGCTAAGGAAGCGCGGGTCCAGTTTCAGTGCCTGCTCCACAAAGAGATGATAGATGGAGGAGTCACTTGTGCCGCCAGCACCTCCGGTCATCTGATAGGGCGGGTTTCCGATGATTACGTCGAACTGCATATTCTTTCCAAATAGCTCGGCCAGCCGAGTCTTGATGTTGTCTGTGTGAATTAACGCATAGGCATGGTTTTCGAGGCCTTCCTTGCGATCAAAGATTGCTTTGGGTGCGCCACAGTAGCGGCACCTGCCATCATCCCAGGTGTGTTTGATCCGCTGGAACCAGATATTCCCATCCTCATTCGCAAAGGACTTGGCGATGGAGTGCTTCCCCTTGGCGTGACGGGAGCAATACACACTGCGCCGCGCCAGCAGACTGGTGATTAGCGTGATGCCGATGCCAAATACTTGCTTCGTGAGAATGTGATCCACGCGCTTCTCCAAGTTGGGAATCTGCTTCTCCAGCCCGCGCGTGAGGCGGCTGGTGATCTCCCGCAGGAATACGCCTGATTTGGTGCATGGGTCCAGGAACTTCACTGTCTTGTCCGCCCAGATGTCCGCGCCGCCATTGTTGGCGGCCCAGGCCTCCGCCAGCGTGTCCAGCATCCGGTTGGCAAACTCCGGCGGGGTGAAGACCTCGTCGTTTGAGAGGTTGGCAATGCATGTCAGCACGTCCGGGTTGCGTGCGCGTAAGGTGAAGCTGGCTTGACCGCTCATACAGTGGCCTCCTGTGCGAGGGCGGCTAGTTCACCCACCGTCAACGGTGGGTAGGTCTTGGACGGCTTGAAGATTTCATGTTTGCCGTTTTGAGCAAAGAGCGAGTCACCACCGCCAAAAAGGGTGAGGTTGTCGAGGCGGAAGTCACGCCGCTGGAACTTGGCTTTTCCGAGGTAGCCCCACTCGGCGAAGGTGATTGGCAGTGCGTCCTGGGTCCGCATCGTGAGGGCGTCGCCGTGGATAAGGTTCTGCGAAACCACGTAGAACGCAGCGCGATACAGCTCGTCTGCCGGATCGAGGTTCAAATACTCGGCAAAGATCTCCAGCAGGTTCCCGCGACACTCGGCAATGTTGTCTGACAGCAGCTCGATTCCATAAATGCACATGAGCGCGAGCAGCGCGAAATATCGGCGCTCGAAATCGGACTTGCCGTATTTGAGTTCCACAGCGGCGAGCTTGCGCCGAAGAACTGCCACGAGGAAATTGCCATCCCCACAAGCTGGTTCGAGAAAACGCGAATCAATCCGCTCCGTCTCACCCTTCACCAGGTCGAGCATCGCCTCGACCATCCACGCAGGAGTGAAAACCTCCCCGTGGTCAGCGACGCGTTGTTTGGATTTAACTAGGCTCATGATGATGGGGCCAACGCAAAGAGATCAAGCGCAGGCATCTCGCATGTTGAAGCACTTCCGAGCCGCTGTCACAATTTTTACCTTCGTAAGCCAACTTCCCCCGAAAAAAACCATTGCCAAAACCAGCCCCGATCCGGCACAATCCGCGCTGATCGCTGCGGCATTTTCTCCTGAGTTCCAGGTGGGGCTTTCGGGGACAATGAACGGCGGGAAGCCTGCTCATGAGACGCCATGCCCTCCAACCGGGAGCGCGAAGCTTTCGAGTATGCCACACGCGTGTGCGGCAGGTTGCCGCGTTGTTTGCAGGAGTGCCGAGAGGCGGCAAAGGTGAGCCGCTATGGGTTGCAAAAGAACTGCGGCGTGTCGCGGGACACGATCGGTGACATCGAGAACGGGGAGACCGTGCCGACGCTGTTCTGGGCGGCGCGGATGGCCTACGGGCTGGGGATGACGCTGAAGGAGTTCGTGGCGGTGCTGGAGGCTGACGAAGACTAGGAGACTGGGAGACGGAGAGATCAGTCTGGGCCGAAGGCGTCGGAGATGTCCGACTAACGCTTTTCCGGGAGCTGTGGTGGAATAGCAGCCGTCGCACCCGACGCCCGCCATGCTCCTCCTCTCCACCAGTCCAGCTCGCTTCCCGCTCACGGGTGAGGCCGTTTTGCCTCTGGGAGCGGTGTTTTCGGCCTTGGGAGGGCTATTCCGGCTCAGAACGCCCATCCCGCACGGAATGGTAGGGATACCGGGCGCTACGGTAGCGCTACCGGCGCTGAGGGTAGCGACCCCGCGCCGTGCGGTAGCCATCCCGGCAGCCATGGTAGCCATACCCAACGGCGCGGTATCCATCCCGAATGAAATGGGAAGGTTCCCCGGACGAAAAGGTAGAGCTACCGCGCGGCAGGGTAGAGCTACCGCCGCGATGGGTATGAATACCCCGACAAAAGGTAGCGCTACCGAACGGCGCGGTATTCACCCCGCGAGAGCGACCGGCCACCCCGCACGCGGCGGTATCGCCCCACTTTTGCAGACCCCTCAACCCCGAACCTCGACTCCATGAACTGGGATAACGGCCAATGGGACAGCGGCACTTGGGACCAGCCGTCCGACTATTTTTCTCCTCAACCCAAACCTAAATCCAAAATGAAAAGACAAACCTACTACCCCAGCCGCATCGGCGACCAAGTGAACTGGCTCGACAACTACGCGGTGAAACT
>CANIBP010000052.1:0-44404 GCA_947466075.1 Verrucomicrobiaceae bacterium | reverse complement strand
AAAGAGTGTAGGCCCGAACACGCAACCCACCCCTACGCTAGCTCCATCCATGTCCGACTATCCCAATCGCAACGGCAACGGCGGCAATCGCCGCAATCGCAACCGCCCGCGTGGCCCCCGTCCTGAAGGCCCTCGTCCCACCCGTGAAGGTGGCCGTGAAAGCCGCAGCGCTGCTCCTTCAGGCTTCCAAAAATTCCTAAGCATCATCAGCTTCGGCTTGCTTGGAAAATCGAAACCCAAGAACCGGCCGCAAGCGGACCGTAACAGCGGTTCTGCCCCGCGTTCGACGAACGACAACCCACGCCCGCAACGTGAACCACGTCCACGTCGCGAAGCACCACCGGCAGTCAATCCGGCAGATATCACCACTGATCGTCTCTATGTCGGCAATCTTTCTTATGATGCCACCGAGAGCGACCTGTGCGAACTGTTCAACGGCGTCGGTGCCGTGCGCAATGCGGAAGTCGTGGTCAACAGCCGCACTCAACGCTCCAAGGGCTTTGCTTTTGTGACGATGGGCAGTGTGGATGAAGCGCGCCGTGCCGTTGCTGAACTCAGCAACAAAGATTTCATGGGCCGTCCATTGCAGCTCAGCGGTGCCAAGCCGAACACGCGCGGTGATGGCTCCGACTCGCAGCGCGAGGAAGAACAGGCCCAGGAAGCTGCCTAATACACGCTGAACTTTGAGTCACCACGCCCGCAGGTTCGCCACAGAACCTGCGGGCTTTTTCTTGCGCAGGCCTGCTTGCGATGAACAAAATCACATCCGCTACCTTCCAAGCTAAGCATCACAACCATGTCTGCTCCCCCACTCCTCGACCGGGAACCCGAACCCGGTACCACCATGACAAGCGCTCCCGTCACCCACGTCACGCCGGCAGAAATCCGTGCGGATGAAAACTTTCGCAGTCAGCTTGAAGACCGTGCACTGCTCAGCGGACCCAACCGCCGCCTGCGTGATCTGCAATTGCTCTGGAGCGTGGCCAAAGATTTCATGATCGGTTTTCGTGGCCTGCATTTCGTCGGCCCGTGTATCACCGTGTTTGGGTCGGCACGTTTCGGTGAAGACCATCGCTATTACAAGCTGGCACGCGACATGGGAGCAGCGATTGCGAAGATGGGTTTCACTGTGCTGACCGGCGGTGGACCTGGAATCATGGAAGCAGCCAATCGTGGCGCAAAAGATGCTGGAGGACGTAGTGTCGGCTGCAACATCCGCCTGCCCTTTGAACAAAGCCACAATCCTTATCTCGACCGCTGGGTGACCATGGAGCATTTCTTCGTGCGCAAGACGCTGCTCATCAAATACAGCTACGGCTTCATCATCATGCCAGGCGGATTTGGCACGATGGATGAGATGTTCGAAGCGCTGACGCTGATTCAGACCAAGAAACTCAAGAGCTTTCCCATCGTCATCATGGGCAGCGATTTCTGGCCGGAGATGCGCCAGTTCATGGACCACATGCTCAAAGGGGCCACGATCAGCGCAGAGGATCTCGATTTGATCAAGTGGACCGATTCTGTTGAAGAAGCCGTCGCGCATCTGCATGACAAAGCGGTCACTCAATTCGGCCTGCGTCGTGGTCAGGTGCCGAAAAGCAACGTATTGCTGGGTGAAACAGCACTTGAAGGTGTGCATTGAAACTCCACACTCCGCGCCCTCAGATGTCCGATCACACGCTCACACTCGCCAACGGCCTCAAGCTCGGTTATGCGGAGTATGGTGATCCACGGGGTGAAGTAGCGTTCTAATTTCACGGCTGGCCGTCATCACGCATCCAAGGTTCACTCTTTGACGCCGCAGCTAAACAACACGGTGTGAGGCTTATCTGCCCGGATCGGCCCGGCATCGGCCTCTCGGATTTTCAACCTGGCCGCACGCTCTTCGATTGGCCTGAAGCGCTCACTCAACTCGCCAGCCATGTTGGTGCGGACAACTATCACGTCATCGGCTGGTCCGGCGGTGGCCCGTATGTTTTGGTCACGGCATTGATGCTCCCCAAACGTTTACTCTCCGCCTCCATCATTTGTGGTGCACCTCCGCTCAAATTTCTCGGTGATCGCGAGATGTTCTGGCTCTACCGAGTCATGATCCAACTCCGGCATTACCTACCCACGGTCCTTGGCTCGGTGCTGCGATTTGGCGGTTTGATCGCCAAAGGTTCGCCACAGAAAGTGCCTTTGCGCTGGCTAATGAAGCTGCTCGGACAAGAAGACCGGCGCATTCTTAGCCTGCCCGGCATCTATGACGTCGTACGCGATGCCACACTTGGTGCCTTGGATCGCGGCCCGCGCAGTGTCATTGCAGACGCCGACATCTACCTCAACGAATGGGGATTCGAGATCAGCCAAATCAATTTCCCTATCCGTTTCTGGCACGGCAAACAGGATCGCAATATTGCCTGGAGTTACACCGAGCGCCTCGCTTCGCTCATCCCTGCTGCCACTTCGGTGTGGTCGGAAATCGACGGCCATTACTCACTACCAGTCACGCATGCCGAGCAGATTATTGTCGCCGCGCTGCAAAAATCGCCCTCACCGGGCGACCCTGGGCAGCAAGATGGGAATACCGGCATCGATGGGGAATTGCTGGCTGCCGTCCTCCGTCGTCAAAGCCGCTGAGACGCCCCATCTAGCGCATTCCTCAGCCGTCGCACGTCGCAGCGGTTGATGCGTGTCGGGACAGCGCATCAAGGGTAGGAAATCTTCGAGCCAAGAGTCTTCGTGCATATCAATACTCCGCCATGGTAGGGTCAATCTCACGCGCCCAAGCGATGATACCACCGGAGATGTTCCAAACGTCATTGAAACCAAGTTCACGCAGTTTGCTAACAGCGCGCGCGCTACGTCCACCGCTTTTGCAGTGGATGAGAATGCGCCGGTCTCGTGGTAGCTCATGAGTGCGGTTGTACAGTTCACCGAGAGGAATCAACACCGCACCCTCAATGCGCGCGATGGTTTGCTCATGCGGCTCACGCACGTCGAGGAGAAAATGGTTATCTCCGGCATCGCGGAGTTCTTTGAGTTCGTGAACGGTCATGGCGGGAACGTCGGAAGCTGATGTTGGCGACTTGGAAATGCCGCAAAAGCCTTCATAATCGATGGGTTGGGTGATGGTGGGCTTGTCGCCACAGACAGGGCAGTCTGGATCGCGGCGCAGAGTGAGCGTGCGGAAGCGCATGCTGAGAGTATCAACGTGCAGCAGTTTGCCGAGTAGGGGCTGGCCGATGCCGGTGATGAGCTTGATGGCCTCCAATGCCTGCATGGCGCCGATGAGGCCCGGCAGCACACCGAGCACACCGCCTTCGGCACAAGATGGCACCAATCCGGGTGGTGGTGGTTGCGGGCACATGCAGCGGTAACAGGGCGCACCGAGATGTGGCGCAAAGACGCCCACCTGGCCGTCAAAGCGCAGGATGCTGCCATAGACGTTCGGTTTGCGCAGCCAGACGGCGACGTCGTTGCTGAGATAGCGGGTGGGAAAATTATCTGTGCCGTCGATGATGACATCGTAGTCAGCAGCGATGCGCATGGCATTGGCGGTGGTGAAGAATTCGGGGTAAATCTGCACGTCGAGGTGCGGATTGATGTCTAACAGACGCTCGCGAGCCACATCGAGCTTCTTGCGCCCGAGATCTTTCTGCCCAAAAAGAATCTGACGCTGGAGATTGGTGATCTCGACGGTGTCTGGATCGACCAACCCAAGGCCGCCGATGCCTGCGGCAGCGAGATACATCGTAATCGGCGACCCCAGTCCCCCTGCCCCAATGCAGAGCACCCGCGCGGCCTTCAGTTTGCGCTGCCCCTCGATCCCGAATTCGGGAATGGCGAGGTGCCGGGCGTAGCGGCGCAGTTCATCGGAAGACAGATCGGACATGAGCGCTCATGATGGCATGGAGCAAGACAGGTGCAACGATTCCAACGGTTGCGGGCGAGAATGCGCCGCGTAATCTTAGGGCATGCCTGATTGGACACCACCAACCAACATCAATCTGGTCGATCTCGGCTTCATGGACTCGCGTTCAAAGCTCATCGACCTCGCTGCTTTCCTCGACCGCGTGCAACTAGCCGGCCAGGAGAGCGACTTCCGCGTCCAAGCGCTAAAAAAGGCCATCTCCCTGCTTTCACAGGACAAGCCGCAGCGTGCAAAGGACGTGCTGCTCAGCTTCAGTGACCCAAGCACCGAACCCATCGCCAAAGCGACGATGCAAGGTGCCATTGGAGCATTCCAGGAGGGTTCGTCATGAATTACATCGAACCCCACGGTCACATGGTCAGCCGCACGACGGACGACTACGAGCGCATGGCACTCGCCGGTTGTCAGGCCATCTGCGAGCCTGCCTTCTGGGCGGGATTCGATCGTGCCAGTGCCGACGGCTTCTACGACTACTTCCGCCAGATCACCGAGTATGAGCCGAAACGCGCGGCCAAATTCGGCATCAAACACTTCTGCTGGCTTTGCATCAACCCAAAGGAAGCAGAGGATTTGAAGCTCGCCGAGGATGTGATCGCTTTGATTCCGCAGTTTATAGACAAACCGGGCGTGTTAGGCATTGGCGAGATCGGTTTGAACAAAAATAGCCGAAACGAGCTGAAAATTTTCGAGCAACATGTGCAGGTGGCGCAGGACTACGATCAACTCGTGCTCATCCACACGCCGCATCTTGAGGACAAGCTCAAAGGCACGCGCTTAATTGTTGATGCGCTGAATAACTTCCCCAAGATCAAGCCCGAGCGTGTCATTATCGACCACGTCGAAGAGCACACCATTGATCATGTGCTCGATCACGGCTTCTGGGCTGGCATCACGCTTTATCCTGAGAGCAAATGCACCCCACACCGCGCCATAGACATGCTGGAGCACCGCCACGCCGAGCGCATCTGGATGAACAGCGCCTGTGACTGGGGCATCAGTGATCCCCTGGCGGTGCCGAAAACCATGCAAGCCATGCGTCAGCGCGGCTGGAACACAGAAATGATCCAACGTGTCGCCTGGGACAATCCACGGGCGTTCATGGGGCAGTGTGAGAAGTTTAAACTGTGATGAGCGCCCCCAATCTCGACACCATTGCCCTCATCGCTGGAAACGGCATTTACCCGGAGACCTTTGTCCTTGCGGCGCGGAAAGCGGGTGTAAGGAAGCTCGTCGCGGCGGCATTCACGAATGAGACCAAGCCGGAGTTGGCGGGGATGGTGGATGCCATCGAGTGGTTCCGCGTGGGACAACTCGGGAAGATGATTTCGTTTTTCAAGAAGCAAGGTGTCACCCAGACCGTCATGGTGGGCCAGATCGCTCCCAAGAACCTCTTCGATCTGCGCCCAGACTTCCGCACGCTGATCATGATGGCAAAGCTGAAACAGCGTAACGCGGAAACACTGTTTGGCGGCATCGCGAACGAACTAGCGAAGGATGGCATCACGCTGCTGCCCGCGACAACTTTTCTAGAAGATCTCATGCCCGGGCCTGGCCACGTAGCTGGGCCACATATCAAGAAACGTCGTCAAGAGGATGCTGAATACGGCTTCAAGATCGCGAAGGAGAGCAGCCGACTTGATATCGGACAGACGGTGGTCGTCAAAAACGGCACCGTGTTAGCCGTGGAGGCCTTTGAAGGCACCAATGAAGCCTTAAAACGCGGAGGTGGCCTCGGACGTGGCGGTGCGACGATGGTAAAGGTCTCGAAGCCGAATCAAGACATGCGCTTTGACGTGCCGGTGGTCGGTCCCGACACCATTCGCACGGCCGCAACGGCTGGAGTCGATCTGATCACCGTGGAGGCCGGTATGACGCTGATTCTAAGCCAAGCGGAGGTGTTTCACCTCTGCCAGGAGGCCAAAGTAAGCCTCATCGCTTTGGCTTAATTTTTTTCTCGCCTTTCACCCGCTGGTTGGGTCTAATTGGTTTGGAAGCAGGTTAATCCTTGCGACCACATAAAATCATAACCAACCCATATACATACTCATACTATGAAAACACAACGCAACCACGCCTTCACTCTGATCGAGTTGTTGGTGGTGATCACGATCATCGCGATTCTCGCGAGCTTGGCCGTGCCCGCCTTCAACATGGTTCAGACCCAGGGCAACCAGATGAAAGGTGTCAACAACTGCAAGCAGGTGATCCTCTCGCTCAAGCAGTTTGCAAAAGATAACAACAGTTCCTACCCTGATTCGGTAGCAAACCCGATGACAGGTGGCGTTGCGGCCACATCAAACGATGCATTTAGATATCTGGTTCAAGAACAGATCGTCTCTGATGAACGCATCTTTGGCTGCCCGGCTGGCTACAACACCATTGACAATAACAGCATTGGCGTAGCGCCTGGTTTTGGCTCCGCACTGATGCCAGGAGAAAACCACTGGGCCATGACCGGTGGTCAAACTGATACCACTCAGGGCAACATGCCCATCGTCTTTGAAAACCCAATCGGCAACGGCTGGCCACCAAATTGGAATGCAGACGCAGCTGGCCAGATCAAGCCCGGTCGCACTTGGCCCGGCGGCAAGATCATTATTGGTCGTAATGACGGCAGTGTTTCTGTCGAAGCATTAAGTGGTAAAAGAGGAACCGTAGGGCCAAAACCAATGGCTGGAGGCATGGATACCTTCACTCAAGCCTCGCAAGGCATTCCCCAACGTGTCCTGAATATTGTCTTGGGCGGCACACAGATGGGCGGAAGCTACACCAACCAGCCTGGACAGGCTGCTGGTGGGCTACCACCTGCACCCTTCGGCCAACCCGGTGGCCTCCCTCCAGCAGCACCATTGGGTGGTCAACCCGGCGGCCTGCCTCCAGCACCCTTGGGTCAACCAGGCGGTCTCCCCCCTTCACCTCTGGGTAACCAATAAATGATTTGAACCAGTAATCCTACTAGGACCGCCGGGTGTGAACCACCCGGCGGTTTTTTGTGCCGCAACTACGGTTTAAGGCAAAAATCTTTTCCCTCTCGTTGCTTCTTCGCATATTTTGTGATTGATGCGTTCGCGGAGCGTACGAAATGCCGCCACAGTTTTGAATCACATGCTAAATTCCTTCTGCTTTCACCACTCTTTCAGCCGCCTACTCAAAGGCGTTTTTGGGGTTACGGCGGCAGTTCTGATTCTAACAGCACAAGCACGGGCATTCGACACCGTCATTCTAGATCCGGGACACGGTGCTCATGATCGAGGTGCCGCCATCGGGCATGTGTATGAAAAACACCTCGCGCTAGACACTGCACGGCGAGTGGAGCAGTTGCTCAAAAAACAGGGGCTCAAGGTAATCATGTCACGCAGCAGAGATGTATTCATCCCGCTTCAGGACCGTTCGGCACTCGGAAACAGCAAGCGCAACGCGATTTTCGTCAGCATTCATTATAACTACAACCGCAGTGGCAGTGGTGCCGGTGCGGAGACCTACTACCACTTTTCCTCCAGCTACATGCTAGCCGCCTACATTCAGGCCTATCTCGTGCAGCGCACTGATATGACCAATCGAGGCGTCAAAAGTGCCGGATTCCACGTCATTCGCGCCACCACGAAAAATCCTGCCGTGCTTGTTGAGTGCGGCTTCGTTAGCAATTCCACCGAACGCGCCCGCATGCTCACCGGGGAATACCGCGCGAAGATTGCAGAGGGTATTGCCCAAGGCATCATCGCTTATAAAAAATCGGATTAACCAGACGAAGCTCAGTTGGCGGGAGCTTTCTCAATGGTGCTAATAGCAATCGCCGCCGCGTTTGGTTTGCGCTCGCGGAACGAAAGGAACACCCCGTAAACCAGCAATACTCCTTGGCTGAGCCAATAGGCGTAAATCTTCGGCCAGATGCCGTCGGTGAAGCCGTAGGCGTGCAGGCCAACGCCGAGCTGGTTCACGCCGAACCAGGAGAAAATCACGATGCAACCAAGTATCAGATTGCAGCAGTGCAGGCCGATCTCGCGGATGTAGCCGCCAAGGCGTGCGTGCAGGATGACCAGACACATCAGCACGATCATCAAGGCGCCGTTTTCCTTCGGGTCCCAGCCCCAGAAGCGGCCCCAACTGTAATTCGCCCAGATGCCGCCTAGTACAGTGCCGACGAGCGAGAGGAACAAACCTGTCGCAATGAAGCCATAAGCGACACGGGTCAGGAAACGGCCATCATCGGTGTTCTTTTTGATTTTTCCGAAGAGTCGCTGAATGAAGTAAATCATCGAGATCAACGCCGCCACCATGCATGCGGCATATCCGAGATTGATCATTGGCACATGGGTGGAAAGCCAAAAATTCGTGATCAGCACGGCTTGGAGCAATTGCAGTGTGTCACTGGCTTCGGATGCCTCAAACTGGATAGCCAGGAACATGCAAGCGGCACCGGCAACGGCAGCAATAAGCAATCCCAGTCCACGTTTAGTGAGCCATTCGGCGATCAGACCGAGTAAGGCGCATGCAGAGCCGATAAAGAGGATCGTTTCATACAATGTCGTGATCGGTGGACGCTGCATGATGATGCAGCGAATGATTACCCCGATGACCGCGAGTGCCGTGGCCGAGATGAGCAGTAGCCACGACAGAATCTTCGTGATCGACTCGAACCGAGAACCAGGCGAAATCCATGTGAGTGCCACCGCAACGAAGCCGACGAGGAAGATCCACTGCGCATAGAAGAAGTAATCGGCCCGCATCGAATGACGTTCCAAAGCGATGGACTGGCCCTCGCCACGATCCGCTGCCGCAATTTGAATCTTGGTGAGCAAGGCTTTCGCTGCTGATTTGAATTTCGCGGAATCTGGCAGTGCAAGATAAAGGTCTTCATAGATCGCCAACCAGCCAAGTTGCTCCGCATCGACGTCTTTGTCGCCATTGATGGCTTGGAACAAAATCTCGCCGGGACCGCTCCACTTCTTTTCGGTCTTCAGTGAGGGTGGAAAAAAGCGGGGCTGTTGTTCAGGGTTGCCGCTCATCATCGCACCGAGCGCACCTCTGCCGAAATCACGGAACCACGGGATCTGCATCGGTGGACCACCGCTCCGAATGATGGCACCTACGACGTTAAGGCTTTTTGACAGGCGAACCGGCTTCTCGATGCCTGCAGGCAGTCCTTCGGTCTTGTCGCCAAAGGGGGAGCGAATGAAATCGAAGTGACTGGTGATCATTTCGTAGTCCAGGAAGTTCGCGGCGAGCTGGACGATCATGCGCTGCTCTGGCGACTGTTTCTTCGCGGGAATCTCGCGATATTCGCTCATTTTCTCCATCATCGCCTGCCGTGCCGGTTCAATTTCGAGGAAACTGTATTGATCACGCTTCGCTTTCGCGGTGAGGCCGAGTTCGGTGATGGCGGAGGAGTTATCGACTTTAAACAACGGCACAGTTTTGGCAATGTCGGGGCGGAACCAGCTCATCAGCAGCCATTCGATGGCAGAGAGCTTGACAGGCTTCTCGCCCTCTTTGGTGATGGGCTTTTGTGTGGCAGGATCGATGAGCGGCTTGCCGTCCATCTCCCCGTTTTCTGTCAGCCAGATACTGCGGCGGGCACGGAAACGTAGCAGGCGATAGCTGGCGAGATTTTCGAGTGGTTTGATGCGGCCAGACTCCTGCACCGGAATCGAAGCAAAGGTTTCAACGACTTCCTTGTCGCGAAATAAATCAAGCGGAGGCAGTTCGGCGGCGGAGATGAGGCCGCACATCGCTAAGAGCGAGAAAAAGGCGAAACGGAGAGATTTCATGATGTGCAGTGAGTTGGGGAGTTACAGCAGCTTCCACATAGCGAGGGCAAAGGCCGCATTGAAGGCACCGATCAAGCTCAGTGCGAAGATCCAGGGATTTACCTTGATGAAGCGGCCCAGCATCATCAGGAAATGCAGCAGTAGGCCTTCTGCGACGATGATGCAGGAGATCAGCGGCCAGTGATCGGAAGGGTTTTCAACGATCTGGAAGCCAGACTGCTTGACGTTGCTACCGCTGCGCACGCCATCATCGAAACTTTGCTGGAACACGGCGTAGCCTTCGCTGCGGACCGGTTCGTTCATAGTGACGATACGCTTCTCTTCATGGCTGCCATTGATCTTGGTGACCTTGCTGGTGAAGCGCCGCGCACGTTCGGTGCCGGGATGTTTTTCTTGCTCGGTTTGATCGAGACGGACCGCGAATGGCAACTTGTAGCTGCGATGCGTGAGCGAGACGAGGTATTTGTCACTGCCGAACGTGAGCGTCAGCGGCGCTGCGGCGAATTCCCACAGGATGCCTTTCTGTTCGTCGCCGGTGTTCTTGTCTTTCGCCATGACGACACAGGCACTCGCAAGCTGTTCATCGGGGTGTGCTGCACCAGCATCATCGAGCATGCTGAGTTCCTGGATGAAATAGCCGTCCACCGCATCGCTGCGGGAGCCTTCGGCATCGCGCTTCGGCTGTGCGTTCTGTTTCCAGTTTGTCACCATCAAATCAAACGGCAGGCTATCATGCGTGAAGGTGCGGCCCTTGCCGGCGCTGAGGTCTTTGTATTTGCTATCGCCGATCACGAGGGCGCTGCGCTTCGCCGTTGCATCCGTCTGCACCTTCTGAATCTCGATGACGCGTTCGTGGAAGCTCTGAAACTCATCGTTCGTCTGCCCTTCCACCAGATTCAGACTGCCCTCCTTGGCAAAATGGTAGCTCACGGCTCCAGCGGCGATCATTCCCAAGATGGCAAAATGCGAAATGATGATACCAATCGTCTTCGGTGATTTACGGATGCGCACTATGCCGCCGCAGAACAGATTCACGAACAGGATCGCCATCAGCGTGTAGCCGCCCGGCACGATGTAGAGCGGAAGGGTGACATTCCCGATGTCCCAATACGCATTAAAGGCCAGCGCACGCCAGCAGGCACCGATGTCGATGCGGTCGATAAAAAAGGACTCAAAGTAACGCGCTTGGCTCGCCACGAGACCAAACTCAGCTTGCTCCAGCGTGCCGAGAAACGTGATGATCAGCAGCATGCTCAGCGTGAACGTGGCAAGACCGAAGCTGGTGATGAAGGCGAAGAGTTTCGCTAGAGGTTTGGGTGACGCAGACACGATGTGATTCAAAGAATAATTATTGGTCGGCACAATTTGATTTGGAAGATTGTGACTGCGGTATAGAGGCTGATAACGATATCGCTTTTTCCGCGAGCTTGGCTGCTTGGTACATACCTATAAGGGTGAAAATGAAACCGATGAGCGAAACGAAGGGGAGGACAAATAACTGAAGAGAAAAGCATAATGATTCAATGTCTCTTCCGACTAGCTTACCCAGTGCTTTTAATGCACCAAACATACTTAAAAACTGAAAGCTAATCGAAGCCACAATGATCCAAGCACCAAAGAGAATTTTTGTACTTGGACGCATTTTGAAAATCATATTGGATGTGCTTGTTACTCGTGCTTCATCAAAGCCGAATTCGGTTTAATGGACTGGCAGAAGGTGTCGAAGGCGGCGGCATTTTGATCAACGAGCGCCTTGGGGCCGGTGAGTTTGACGAAGATGGTGGCTTGTTCGGCACTGTGGATCAGACCGAGGAGGCGATAGCCCGTTCTAGCTTGTTCAGCACCGAAGCCTTTGAAATCGCCATCAAAGGCCACGAAGGTTGCATCACGATTGAAGAAGGGCTTTTTCGAGAGCTTGGATATTTCATCTGCTGTGTAAGGCGTCTGGCCCATCTGCGTGCGCCAGCGGTTCACGTTCGCCTCTAGGCCGCCTGCGGGGCCGGGCATGAGAGAGATGTAGCATTCACCTTCTTGATTCGGACCGAAACGAAGATCGAGCATGCGCATGCCGCTGGGGTCTGGTGTTGCGGACTCGGTCCAGCCTTCAGGCGCCTTCCAGGTAAGGAGTTCGCGAAAGTTGGGGCGTGCCTGTTCCTTCTCTTTGGCATCATCAAAGAAGCGCGTGGAACTTGGGATATCGACATGTTGCTTACCCGCGTAGGTAGAGATCTCACGCGTCTCGGTGATGGCCTCACGTTCCTCCAAGCGGTGACAGGAGGTGAGAAGGCCGATAAGGGCGCAGCAAGTGAGGGGGAGTTTCATCGAAGTGGAACGCATGGAGGGGCAGGATGTTTAGCAGCATCCTTTGTGAACGCTAAGAAGATACGCGTCAGCAAAGATTGGAGGGGCGACGATTCGTCACCAAAACAAGAAAAGCCGACGAACCGTCGGTGCTGCGAATCATGCGCCCTTGTGATCAGTGTGGCAGGCTTTGCAGTTCACGGCAGCCTTGTAGGCTGCGACGCCAGTCGCGTCCTTGGCTTGTATCTTCTTCACGGAGCCGATAAGAGCCTGACATTTGGTGACCCAGGCGGCTTTGTCACCTTTTGGCGGTGTGGCGGCGCACATATCTTGGTAGGCTTTTAGCAGGGTGCCGAGTTCAGCTTCGGTGGCGGTGGCGCCGCTTACTTTTTTGCAGAGAGCATCTTCAGGCTTGTGATAGGTTTTCATGATCGTCTTAATGACGTCACTACCAGCGGCAGCAGGCTTCGCGGGAGCGGCGGCGGCTTTGGGATCGGCCTTTTTCGGATCCGCGGCCTTCGCAGGAGCGGGCGGCGGTGCGGGTGGTGCAGGAGGAGGCGCGGTGAGTTTGGCAATCTCTGCCTCAGTGAGGCCGACGTTCACTTTGAGGCCGGGAACCAGCGCTTCGAGTGCTTTGGCACCGTTTTGCGTGACGCCGGTCTGCCAGACGAACAGCTTTTTCAGTCCCTTGGCTGCGGCAAGCTTGGCAATGCCGCCGTCCGTCGTTTTGGTGCCGTAAAGGTTGAGGTATTCGAGATTTGGCAGCGCCCCAAGTTTAGCGATGCCTGCGTCAGTGATTTTGCTGTTCTCGAGGTGTAAGCGTTCGAGATTGGTCATCTTCGCGAGTATGTCAGCAGCGGCATCAGTGATCTGGCTGCGGGCAAGATCGACCCAAACGACTTGGGTGGCGATCGGGGCAAGCAAGGCGAGTTCTTTATCGCCAAATTTGTCAGCGGCATTGATGACGCCAAGGCGCAACTGCTCCGTGTCCTGTGCGAGCGGCATGAGCGAAGCATTGAGCGCCTGCATCTTGGCGCTAATCTCAACGACCTGTTTCTTTTCCGCATCGGTGAGTGGCTTGGCCTTCGGCTTGGCGGCTTTGGCAACAGCGGCGTCCGCTTTCGGCAATCCTTTGGCAAGCATCACAGCAAGCGCGCTTTCAACATCAGCAGGCGCTTTGACCGAGGCCACGGTGGCGGTTTCAGAGGCACCGCTTTCAATCCACCACTTCAAGATGGCGAGTTCTTCTTTTGTAACCTGCTTCTCATCGCTCGGCGGCATGTGCTCGTCGTCATCGGCGGGTAGATTGATGCGGGTGAGCATGAGGCTGTCGGCCGCCTTGCTTGCAATCACGGTGTTCGCGCCGTCACCGCCACCTTTCATGATCGCGGCGAAGTTGTGAAGCTGAAGTTTGCCCTTCTTCTTTTCCAAGCCGTGGCAGGCAATGCACTTCGCGCTCATGATCGAGGCGACGATGTCTTTATAAATGACCGCCTTCGCAGCAAGCGCAGGATCGAGCTTGCCACCTGCCGCAGGTGCAGCGGCGGGAGGAGGCGTTGCTGCCGGCTTGGCAGCGGCCGTAGCAGGTGCAGGAGTTGCAGCCGGTTTCGCCGGAGCAGCCGCAGGTGCGGCGGACACCACCGCGACGGGCTTGGCATCATCTTCAGCGGTCCAGCCTGTGTTGATGTGCGCGTTCGGCAGCTTGGCTTTCAAAGCGGCGACGCCCGCCTTCGTGACACCCGACTGCCAGAGGTAGATCGCCTTGAGTTTGCCGAGTCCGGCGAGTTTGGCGACCCCGGCATCCGTGACCTTGGTGTTGTAAAGATTGATGTATTCGAGTTCAGCGAGGCCCTTGAGATGATCGAGACCTGCATCGCCGATGGCGGTGCCTTCGAGGTGGAGTTCCTTGAGGTTCTTCATTCCCGCGATGGCTTTGAGGCCGCCATCCGTGACTTTGCTGCGTGCAATGTCGAGCGAGGCGATCTTATCGGCAATCGGCGCAAGAGGTTCGAGGCCCGCATCGGCGAATTCCTTGGCGACGTTCAGCGCGGTGAAGCGGAATGTCTTCGCATCTGCGGCGATTGGCATCAGCGAGGCACCGGTGGCGTTCACTTTCTGCATCGCGGCAGTAACAGCGGGATCGGCGGCGGCTTTGTCATCGGCGGCATGTGCGGTGAAGGCAAGTGCCAGGGCGAGGAGGAGTTGGGTTGGTTTCATGAGACGGTTTTTCGGCGGAAATAGAACAAGGCAACAAAAGGCGCAAGTTGGACTAGCCTTTCAGGATTCCATCAACAGTTGCTTTGAGTTCGGCGGGGAATGTGGCGTCGCTGACCTTCTGCGTGCCGCTGGCTCCCTGCTGAACCCACCACTTGAGCAGGGCGATTTCCTCGGGCGTGAGCTGGTCTTTGCCTTCGGGTGGCATGTGCTCGTCGGCGTCTATGGGGGAGACGATGGATTGAATGGTGATGCTGTCGTCAGGCTTGCCAGGGATGATGTTCTTGTCGGCTCCTTCTTTGCCTCCTTTCATGGCCCACTCCAAGGTGTCGAGACGAAGGTCGCCCTTCTGCTTCTCCTCGCCGTGACACTTGTTGCATTTGGCGGTGAGGACCGGGAGAATGACGTGTTGGAAGACAAGCTTCTCGCCACTGGCAGGAGCGGCGGTGGGTGTTGGCGCAGGCGTGGGTGGCGTGTTCGGCGTCGTTGGAGGTTCAGTTCTCGGCTCGGCCTTGGGTTCCGCTTTCGGTTCCGCCTTTGGCTCTGGCTTCGGTTCGGGTTCGGCCTTCGGCTTCTCCACAAAGCTGAGCATCCACTTTTCCATACCAACCATCGGTCCCTTGATGAAAGCAGGAGCATGCTCGGTGAGGAATTTGTTTCCGTGGCTGATGTTGCCGCCGAAATGCGCACCGAGGCCCATGATGCCAAAGCTGATAAAGTAGAGTGCTCGATAAGCATTGAGCAGTTCCATGCTCTCCCGACCCATCGCCACGATGCGCACCACCAGCGCTAGCAAGACGCCTACCGTGCCGAGAATGCCCATCGTCTGATGCAGCGTGAAGTTGCCTCCCACATAGCCGCCTTCACGTGAGAGCATGATGCCCGCCATGACCACCATCACCGCGCCAGCAGCTCCGACCACAAGGATGAGCAGTGAAGCCTCGCCATATTTCTCCTCGCCACGACGGGTGGAGCAGATCAGTTCAAACAGGCACAGCAAACCCAGCGCCCCGACAGGCAAATGCAGGATGATGGGATGAAAGCGCCCGATGAATAGCGTGAAACTCGACGGCTCATGCTTTGGCGCATCATACAGCGGCGGGTAAATCAGCAGACCGATGACGAAGGCGACGATCAACAAGAGCGCGGCAATCCAAGCGGCAGTGTAGGACTTAGGTTCATCGTTATCGCGGGCTGACGAAGGCATAAGGAGATTCAGTGGGTGAGGTTGGAAGATATGGCACTTCTAGTAACGGCAGCGCAATGGAATATTCATCACGAACATCCGTGACAATGCCACCCATTTTAGCCTCGGCTTTTACCGGTGGCTGACCGTATCTTGTCCCTCCCCTGCCCTTTTTCATGCCCCGCACCGTTCTCCATTGGTTCCGCCGCGATCTCCGCCTCACCGACAATACTGCGCTCCAAGCTGCCGCGAAAGCCGCCGATCAGGTCATTCCAGTCTATATTTTGAGCGATTGGAAACAGCAGCACGGGTGGACCGGCCCGAATCGGCAGCAGTTCCTCTGCGGTAACCTCGCCTCCCTCGCCAAGAACCTCGAAACCCTCGGCAGCCGCCTCATCATCCGCTGTGGCCGTGCTGATGCCGAGATCGAGCGCCTCATCCGCGAAACCCAGGCTAGCGCGGTTTATTTCAATCGCGACTATGATCCCTACGGCCGCGCCATGGAAGCAAAGGTGCGCGAAGTCTGCACGCGGCTCGGCATCGAGTGCCACGCACACAAAGACAGCGTTCTGCATGAACCTGAGGAAGTGCTCACGCTCAATGCGCAACCCTACCGAGTTTACACGCCCTATTCCAAGAACTGGCTCGCACTCAACAAAACCGCGCCCCAAGGCCGCATCACCACACTAGGACCGAAGGCCGATGAAAAAGTCATGAGCTTGACGCTGCCTACGCTCGCGCATTGGCAGCTTCCCGCCTGCACAGCGCAGATTCCCGCCGCCGGTGAACGTGCAGCACGCGATCGCATGAAGCACTTCATCGACACCGGCATTTTGCAGGGCTACACCGCGAATCGCAATACCCCGGCAGGCCAGACGACCTCCATGCTCAGCCAGGATCTGAGCTACGGCCTCATCAGCATCCGCGAGCTGTATCAGCGATGCGCCAACATCGAAAAGGCCAGCACCTACATCAAAGAACTCGCGTGGCGGGAGTTCTACTTCGCCATCCTGTGGTTTTACCCGAACGTCTTCGGCGAGGAGTTCAATCCCGACTGGCGCGGCATGCCCTGGCCTGGCAGCGATGCCGACTTCCAGCGCTGGGCCACCGGCACCACCGGCTTTCCCATCGTCGATGCCGGCATGCGCCAGCTTTTACAGACCGGCCTCATGCACAACCGCCTGCGCATGATCACCGCCATGTTCCTCACCAAAGACCTGCACTGCGACTGGCGCATGGGCGAGGCCTTCTTCATGCAGCAGCTCGTCGATGGCGAAAACGCCAGCAACAACGGCGGCTGGCAATGGTCCGCCGGCACCGGCGCCGATGCCGCCCCTTACTTCCGCATCCAAAATCCCTGGCTCCAAAGCGCCCGCTTCGATCCCGAGGGCCAATACATCAAACAATGGGTGCCCGAACTCCGCGATGTCCCCGCCCCACCATTGCATGAGCCTCCGAAGCCTGGCCTCCCTCTCGCGAAAGGCTACCCCCTCCCCATGGTCGATCACCATACCGAGCGGGATCGCTGCCTAGCGATCTTTGCGAAGCACAAGGCGGAGCGAAGTTGATACGGGAATCCCGTTTCTCAGATCGCGGCATTTGTGGGTTCATCCAGACCTGCTGGGATGACCCAATCAAACGGCTTGTCACCATTGCGCTTACGCCTCCTCCGTTCTTGGGCCGTCGTGCTTCAGCCACAACGCTCTTCGAGTTTGGGTTCAGGTTTGGGAATCATTTTCACCTTCCACATCCGCCCACAGCGCGTAAACCGACAATTTTGTTGCCTGAGTACGGCATAGGAGGGTAAATCGACCCCCATGAACGAGGAATCCCGCACTCAGGCAACCAAAGCGTCAGCTATAAAGCTGCTGACAAACCTCACGATCTGTGAATGATCTTCAATGTTGGCCCGAAAGACTATGAGCGTAGAGATGGCACATTGCGACTTCGACGATCCGGCCTCTGTGGTGTCAGCGTTCCTGGCCGCCATGAATGGATGGGAAGTAGGAGCGTGGCAGTCGCAACGGGCATGTCGGGACAGCGATGATCCGTCCTCACACCAGGCAGGCGTTCTGAGCGATATGGCAGCCATATTCGCACTTTACTGCACACCCAAAGAGCGAAAGTTCGGACGGAACGGTTCATTTCAGAAACCGACCGAATACGATCCGGCGCATGAATGCGTTCTTCACCCTGAGGTGGGTGAGGATCGTAAGCGGGCTTTTGTTACGACCCTGCGAGAGACCGTGCTCAGTGGCGAGCGCTACAGGTATGCCCTCGTTCGAGAGCAGGGGAGGTGGCACATTGACACTCTAAAACGCGAATTCAACAATGATTGGGAGAATGCAATTTTATGAATGGGAGGAATACTATCAACGTTGAAGTGCGACATCTGGGCGTGAGTAGTAAACTTCGTTTGGGGTTTGATAGCCGAGGCGCTTGCGAGGGCGGTTGTTGAGCTTGGGGTCGTTCTGCTGTTGCAGAATGGTCTAAGGACTGAAAACAGGCTGAATTAATAGAAGTCACCCTTAGGCGCAAGGAATGCGCTCACTATCGCAACGACACCGGCTCGTTGAGAAGCATGCTGATTTCTATCCCAGCCTGTTCATACTCACGTCATGCCCGCCCATTTCAAAGACTACTACGCCACGCTCGAAATTCCGCGCGATGCCAGCGCTGACGACATCAAGAAAGCTTTCCGCAAACTGGCTCGCAAATACCATCCTGACACCGCGAAGGATAAAAAGACCGCTGAGGAGAACTTCAAAGAGATCAACGAAGCCAACGAGGTGCTCGGTGATCCCGAGAAGCGTAAAAAGTATGACACGCTCGGTGCCAACTGGCAGGAACCTCAGGCCTCCGCCGCCCATGAGCAAGACGTTCACTTCGGCGGCACGGGTTTCAGCGATTTCTTCGAGCAATACTTCAGCGGTGGCAGCCGCTACGGCTTTCCGCAAGGATTCGACGAAGGCATTCCCACCGGCGCAGGCAGAAGTCGTGCACGTCGTGGTCATGACATTGAGGGAGACATCCTCGTCACGCTGGAAGAAGCGATGCATGGCACGCAGCGTCCGATCTCGCTGCAAACGGTGAATCGTCAGACCGGCGCGGCGCAAACTCACTCGTTTGAAGTGCGCATTCCACCGGGTGCCACCGATGGCCGCCGCATCCGCGTGCCTGGCCAAGGAGAACCCGGTAGCAACGGCGGTGCGGCAGGAGATCTTTACCTACGCGTGCGCCATGCCTCGCATCCCGAGTTCACCACCCACGAGACAGAGGTGCATCACGAACTCGATGTCACTCCATGGGAAGCAGTACTTGGTTCGGAGGTGGTGGTTCCCACACTCGATGGCTCCATCAAGCTGCGCATTCCTGCTGGTGCAGAGAATCATCAGAAGCTTCGCGTGCGTGGTCGTGGCCTGCCGAAAGGCAAGACCGGCGAGCGCGGCGATTTTTTCGTCACGATCAATGTCGTACTGCCCACCACGCTCAACGACACCGAACGCGCCCTGTGGGAGCAATTACGTAACACCAGCACCTTCAAACCACGCGCCTGATATGAATGACGCCACACCTCAAACCTATACACTGGAGATTCTCGCCGAGATTACCGGCGTCTCCACACAGACGATCGTGCTGTATCAGGAACACGGCCTCATTCGTCCTGATTTCGACGACGAAACCGTCCGTGCGCTGCGCCGCATCGAACATTTACGCGAGACTTGTGAACTCAATCTCGCGGGTTTGAAGCTGCTCACCAGCCTGCTGGAGGAAGTGGAGCAACTGCGCGCTGAACTGCGCACTTTGCGCTAAATCTACAGCGCATCATTAAGATGCGGCGACTCACCCAAGTGCCCGCTTCAGCAAGTTCGCCGTGATGCGTTGCACGCGGCCATCGGGACCATGTGGACGTGAGTAATGGCTCCACACGGGCATGTGACCGGGCGGTTTGCTCATACCCTGGGCCCACCAGATGGTGGCGGCATTGAAGACGAAGTTGTTCTTCGGTCCGGGATAGATGGTCGCAGTCCATTGCTGTGGATTCACACCACCCTGCCAGGCCGTGCCATTGGCGACGACTTCAAGGCCGTCGATCTTCGCTGGATCACCGTGATACTCCCAACCGATCAAGCCGGGCACTGCTTCACCCTGCTTCATGCCGGTGCCTTCAAACATCCAGTGCTCTGGCTTGGTACATACCCAATCGCCACCACCGTTCACGGGGATGACATTGATCGCACCCATGAGCAAACCTTCGTCAGGTCCGGTGGTGTGACCCACGAAGCGTTTCAAGTCATCAAACTTTGTCTGACGTGAGAGCCCCGCATAGGGCGCATCGCGTGTGAGAATGCGATTGGGCACTCCACTCGATGATTCGCGAAACGGACTGACCCAGCAGACGGAATTGCCAGAGAGAAACAGCAGACTCACACCTGCGTCGCGCATCGCCATGGCGCTGTGATACTGCCGCACATCCCAGTACTCATCGTGACCGACACTGATCCACGCTTTGCACTTCAAACCCCGATCCGGCGTGATCATGTCACTGTTCGAGCAATAGCTCACGTCGTAGCCGTGCTGCTCCAGCCAGTAGGCCAGCGGAAACTCGAAGCACAGCCATTCGCCACTGCCAACCGACTGCGGGTTCTCGTAGATCTGGCGATATTTCCCGTAAGGCCGGTCGAAACTGATGTCGATGCCCGGCGGACTCACCATGCCGGGGCTGATACCGTCATCGTAGAGCGAGAACGTGTCCGGCCAGCGGTTGTAGGCCTGCCAGGTATTGTCGCTGCATTGCAGGAGGATGTCGGCCTTGCGGTCATCGGTGACGATGAAGACGATGTAGCTTTGCCAATACGGTTCGTCCTTCGATGCTGGCAAGGTCGTGAGTCTGCCGAGATACACACCACTGACCCAGTCTGCTGGAATCGTGAGCGTAGTGGCCTTCTCCCAGCGGCATTCGCGCAATCGCTTCTCGCCGATCGCAGGCACGGGCTGTTCTTTGCCGTCAAAGGGACCGAGTTCCGTCATCAACCGCGCACCACGACCACCGTAATAGCCCGTGCGGAAGATTTCGATCTTAAAGCGGGCTGCTGGCTTGGTGCTAACGAAGATGTCGAGCGCTTCCCCTGCCCGGACGGATTGCCGTGAGCAGTAGCCTTCGATGAACGAGGTGCGGATACCCTCGTTCTTGTCGAGGCGCATGCGAGTAAGCTGCCAGTCGAGCGCTCCGGGCTTCGCATTTTCTTCGGTGATCAAGGACATAGCTTGATTACGCGGATTGAAGGGCAAAAAGATCAATAGGTCGCTCTGCCGCCGGACAAATCAAACACAGCACCGGTGGTGAACGAGCAATCCTCCGAACTGAGCCACGCAACAAGTGCAGCGGCCTCCTCTTTCTTGCCAAAGCGGTTCATGGGGATCTTCGAGAGCATGTAATCGATGTGCTGCTGCGTGAGTTGCTTCAAGATGTCGGTTTCGATCACCGCAGGTGTCACCGCATTGACGATGATGTTGCTGGTAGCGAGTTCCTTGCCCAACGACTTCGTTAACGCAACGACACCTGCCTTTGAGGCGCTGTAGTGTGCCGCGTTGGGATTCCCTTCTTTGCCAGCGATGGAGGCGATGTTGACGATTCGGCCATAGCCGTTCTTGAGCATGTGCGGCACCACGGCGTGGCAGCAGTGGAAGGGACCATTTAAGTTGATCGCGATCACACGCTGCCATTCGACCGGGTCCGTTTCCCAAGTTTTCGCGTTTGTGCCAGCGATGCCCGCATTGTTCACGAGGATGTCGATCTTACCGAAAGCGCCGATCGTAGATGCTGCTCCGGCTTCAACCGATGCCAAGTTCGTGACATCGACCGTGGCGGTGTGCACTTTGCCAAGCGCCGAGAGTTCGGCCTTCGCAGTAGCGAGGGCCGCGGCATCCATGTCCCATAGGCACACGTGAGCGCCAGATTGCAGCAGGCGTTCTGCGATGGCGTAGCCGATTCCGCGTGCGCCACCCGTGATGATGGCAACTCTGTCTTTGAGGTCGATTTGATTCATGTGCGTAAAGGAATCGCGTCTAGTCATCCCAGACTTTCAGCAACTCCACTTCAAAGATCAGCGCCTCATTCGCGCCGATATCGATTCCAGAACCGCGTTTGCCGTAAGCCAGCTCTGACGGGATGAAGAAGCGGAATTTTGCGCCTTCCTTCATCAGTTGCACGCCTTCCTGCCAGCCTTTAATGACACGTTTGAGTGGAAATTCCGCCGGTTCGCGACCAGCGAGGTAGGAACTGTCGAATTCGACGCCATTGAGCACGGTGCCACGATAGTTCACGACGACGGTGTCCTTCAGTTTCGGACTCGCACCGGTGCCTTCGCGCAGGATTTCATACTGCAGGCCACTGGCTGTCGTGGTGACGCCAGTTTTCTTGGCGTTGTCTTGGAGAAAAGCTTTGCCGGCATCGAGAGCGGATTTGGACATGGATTGGGAGGTTAGGAGCCTTTTCTTCCTTCAGCCGTGCTTGAGTGCAACCGCAATTCTATCGCAATCCGAATTGGATTCGACGAAATCCACGCCACTTTCCAAACGTATCGTATCTACCCCCGAAAATCTCTATCCATGCTTCGATGCACCATCTTCGCGTTCATCGCGATCTCTCCCCTGCTAACTGCCGCTGAGCGTGGACAGGAAGCGTACCAGAAGCGCGTCCTGCCGCTGCTGCAAAAATTTTGCTATGACTGTCATGGCGACGGCTCAGATAAAGGCGACTTCGCACTCGATGAATACCCCGAGTATTCCAAGCTGATCGCTGACAAAGTTCTGTGGGATCACGCACGCCAGCAACTCGTCACGCATGTGATGCCGCCGGAGAAGAAGAAAGAAAAGCCATCACTGCCGGAGCGTGATGAGATTGTGGCGTGGATTGATGACACTGTGTTCTGGTTTGATCCGCAGAAGATCGACCCCGGCCACGTCACCTATCGCCGCCTGAACCGCACCGAATACAACAACACCATTCGTGATTTGCTCATGGTGGACATGCGTCCAGCCAATGAATTCCCGCCTGACGACACTGGCTATGGCTATGACAACATCGGTGATGTACTCACCGTCTCCCCACTGCTGATGGAAAAATACATCCGTGCGGCGAAGGCTGTGGCCGACAAGGCGCTGGATACTTCCGACGTTGAACGGTTGGATCTCGAACTAGGCGCGAAAAAGTTCTGGAACCAGAAAGGCGATACCAAGGAATGGGAAGGCATTCGCTGGTTTCACAGCAATGCCGATGCCGCCACCAAGTTCACCGCGCCTGCCAGTGGCACCTATGTCTTGAAGTTTCGCGTGTCTGCCACTCAAGCAGGCCCAGATGCAGCCCAAATGGCCCTGCGTGTGGATGACAAGGAACTCGGCACCTTTGACGTGACCGCCCGCTATCGTGGTGAGAAAGGCCCGTGGCAGACGATCAGCCAGGAAGTCACGCTCAAAGGCGGCGACCACAAGATCGTGGTACGTTTCGTGAATGATTTCAGCGATCCACAAAACCCTGATCCCGACAAACGTGATCGCAACCTTGCCCTCGATAAGATCGACGTCGAAGGCCCCTACGCTCTGCTGCCGCCACGTGGCACGCGACTGGTGCAATGGCTGCTGGATGGCAAGCCGGCGGGCCTGCCTGCAGTTAAGCTCAGTGGTGAAGATTTCGAAAGCGGTCCAGGCGTGGCCGCTAGCCGTGACACCGGCACGATCTTCCTGGCCAGTGATGGCTACGTGAAGCACCTCGTTGAGATCGAAAAGCCCGGCAAATACCGCCTTACCATCAAAGCGGGCGCTCAGCAGGCAGGCAATGAACCAGCCAAGTTTGATGTGGACGTTGCTGGTAAAAAAACGGGTTCATTCTCCATCACAGCGAAGGACCAAGCTCCCCAGTGGTTTAAAACGGAGGCCGAATTGCCCGCAGGAAAACACGAGATCAAGGTGTGGTTCCTGAATGACTTTTACGACGAGAAAAATCAGCAGGACCGCAACTTTTGGCTGCATGCTCTCACGATTGAAGGCCCGGTGGATCAACCCGGAGGAATCGACTCCGCCAGCATTCCCGCCTTGGTCGAAAAACTCGGCACACGCCTGTTCCGCCGCCCGCTGCATAGTGATGAGAAGACCAAGTGGCGCGGCATTGCCGATCTCGGCGTCAAGGAAGGTCTGCCGCCGCTTGATGCACTCGGCTATGTGCTACGCGGTATGCTGATGTCGCAGGCGTTTCTCTTTCGCGGTGCGCCGCAACCGGTAGGCGAGATTACCAACGGCACGGCCTTCATCGACGAATACAGCCTCGCCTCACGCCTGTCCTATTTCCTCTGGTCAGCACCGCCGGATGAGCGACTGCTGCAACTCGCAGCCAAAGGCGAACTGCGCAAAAACTTCGCCGCTGAAGTGAAGCGCATGATCGGCGACTGGCGGGCCTCCAGTCTCACCGACGACTTTGCCGGTCAGTGGCTGCAACTGCGCGACATCGACCTCATCTCTCCCAATGATCGTGTCTTCCCGGATTGGAAAGGCGGGATCGGCTCTGTGATGAAAAAGGAGTCGCAGATGTTCTTCAGTCACATCCTCTACGAGAACCGGAACGTCATCGAGTTCCTCAACGCCGACTACACATTCCTCAATGAAAAACTTGCCCGCTTCTATGGCATCAATGGCGTGAAGGGTGACAAGTATCAAAAGGTCTCGCTGCAAGGCACCCCACGCGGTGGCATTCTCACTCAGGGTGGCATTCTCGCCCTCACCTCCAGTCCCACGCGCACTTCTCCGGTGAAACGCGGCAAGTATCTGCTGGAAAACATCCTCGGCACTCCACCACCACCCGCACCTGCCGGAGTCCCACCGTTGGATGAGCAAAAAGCCAAGTCATCCAAACTCACCCTGCGCCAGCAGTTCGCCGAGCATCGCAGCAATCCTTCCTGTGCGGGCTGCCACGCCTATCTCGACCCCATGGGTTTCGCTTTTGAAAACTACGATGCCATTGGCCGTTGGCGTGATCAGGAGAAGAAGCAGCCCATCGACGCCTCCGGCGCTCTCGTGCGCGGTCAGACCTTTGCGAACTTCGCTGATCTGCGCACCGTGCTCGTCCATGACATGAGTGACCAGTTTGTGAAAAACCTCGCCGAAAACCTCCTGACCTATGCGCTGGGCCGCGGCCTTGAATACTCAGACAAACCCGCCGTGCAGGAAATCCAGCGCCGGGCAAAAGCCGCTGACAATCGCTTTCAAGACATCATCCTCGCCGTCTGCGAAAGCGTGCCGTTTCAAAAGATGCGCGCCACACCCAGCGGCGCGGAGTGATGTTCGAGGCCAGCGATGGCTTGCAGCACCAGCCTCTCGAATCGGAGATCGAAGTTACTTCGCGCCTTCCTTCTTTTTCACCGGGTAGGAACCGGGCGACTTGGAGAATTTCTCCATGCAGTCCGTGCAGCAGAAAGACACCATGCCGTCATTGGTTTTCACGCGGTAGATGGGACGTGAGGCCTTATGGTCCACTGGGCATTCATCATTGATCGGCCAGCCAGCGAACACGGTGGCGGTCATGGCCAGAGAGAGGAGGAGTGGGGCAAGAATCGTTTTCATGGGTGCAATCAGGTTGGAGTGGATGCGCGTTACCCCATTAACGCAGCATCACCGCCTTCTCATAGGCCATCGCAACGCACGCCCACGGATGCGCAACTCAGGCACAATGCGTCGAGATTGGAGCGACTTGCGCGGCCTCAGACGGCCCCATCATCCGCCCTTCTTGATTGTGCCAATGCGGCTGCTAGGATCGTCCCATGAGTTTCAACCGCCTCGGCCTGATCATCATCATCGCGGGTTTTATCTTTCTCGTCGGCACCGCGACGCAGCAGATGAATCAGGAGCAGACCTCGGAAAAGACGGAGATCGAGCAGTTGGCCAGTGCGAAGTTGGAGCAGGAGCGACTGGCGGCGGAGAACGCGGAGAAAATGGTGAAGGACAGACTCACCGCTGAAAAAGTGGCGATGGAGAAGTTGGAAAAGGACCGGTTGGCGACAGCGAAACAACTGGCCACGGAGAAGAGCCTGATGGGAAAGCTGGAGCAGGACCGACAAGCAGCCGAGCGCTGGCAGGCAGCGGCTGAAATCGCACGCCAAGCCAAACCTGATCTCCAGGTGCAAACCATGATCGACCCCAAAGCCATGGTTCTCGTCACCACCGCCAAAAAGAAGAGCCGCATCACGCCCAAAAAGGCCAAGACGCTCGTGCAGAAGGTCCGCGATCAGATGGGCGAAGGTGTATCCGTGAAAATCCTCGACGGCACTGGCAAGGAGATCTCACGGTCGCCATAGCGGCGGCTTGATACTATATAGAAGGAGCTACTTCTCCTCGATGTCCCAGTATTCAAGCTTCGTGACCTGCTCGGGTGTCAGGTAGTCGATCCAGCTTTTGCCGTGCTCGTCGAGATTCGACGGGGAATGCCAGTCCAGGGTGCCGTCTTCGCGGAGTTTCTCCACAGCCACCGAACCGTCGTTGCGACCGATGATGATCCGCCGTCCATTCCATGATCTGCCCTTCTTCTGATTGGCATTACTAGACCACCATGACTCGGATGGTTTCGAAACATCCCATTTAGGCGGCCACGATGCGTTGAGACTGTTTTCGATGACAATGGGTGTTCTGGGATGAGATACTTCGGTTTGATTCTTCAACAGCATCCAGTGACATTCCCCAGGCATCAGAGCTTTCTCGTAATTGGGCGAACGCCCAATGTCATTGTCAGGATTGAACTTGCTGAGGGGACAACCAAAGATGCGCTCAACCGTAATGATTTCCTCTTTGAAAAGCTCCCGAAACACCTGATTGGCCGACTTGAGTTCTGGATGCTTCCCATCGGGATAAGCTGAGTCAGCATCCTTGGAGTACTGTTTCAAGCAAAGAATGATCATCTTGCAGTTCACTATTGCCTTTGATTGACCGCCTATTTTTGCAGTCACATTGAATATGGGGATATTCAGCGAAACGAACAAAAGGGCGACTCCGAGCACGATCCCCCACTGCAAGCATCCCCAGCGCTTTCTCGGCGGCTCATTCATTTGGTGATTCCATCAAAACCGCCACCCAAAGGCAATCTCATTCTCGCCTTGATGCGCTGCGCTTCCCTCCGGGCTGCCTGCGGCAGCCTGTTTACCATCGGCCACCTACGGTTCACTTCGTTCGGCTCGACATTCCGCCGCCGCTGCCGATGTTTATCGCTTGAAACCGCTCTTTCGGAGCGTTTAGCACAGACCCACCACCACGCATGATTTTTCTCGCCGACCTGCCCGCACCCAGCCGTATGGGGGACATCCTCATGGCCTTCCTGAGCATCGTCTTCGAAGGCGCGCCCTACATTCTCATCGGCACGATCTTTTCGGGCATCATTGACGCCTTCCTGCCGGCGAAGCTGCTGGATCGCGTGCTGCCTAAAAGCAAGGTGCTGGCCACGCTGATCGCCGGGTTCCTCGGGCTGGTCTTTCCGGTGTGCGAGTGCGCGGTGGTGCCGGTGATCCGGCGGCTCGTGCAGAAAGGTCTGCCGCTGTCCTGCGCGGTGACCTACATGCTTTCCGCACCGATCATGAACCCCATCGTGGCGATCAGCACGCTGACGGCGTTCAAGGAGTTCACCGGCCTATCCTTCGCCACGGCAGGAAATGCGACGATGACGATTGCGCGACTGTCGCTGGGCTACCTCGTGGCGGTGATCGTGGGCCTCATCGTGCTGCGCTTCAAGCCGGGCCAGGTGCTGCGGCATAGCATCGCGAACAAGATCGCCGAAGCTGCCGCCGATGACGGCCACACGCATGCGCCTGCTGTCGGCTTCAACGGCAAGCTGGTCCACGCGATGCGCAGCGCCATGCGCGACTTCCTCGACACGGCGATGTACTTCGCCATCGGCGTCGCCATCACGTCCGCCTTCAACACGCAGATCAACCAGTCCCTGCTGAACACCGTCGCGGGCAACGACTGGCTGGCCATTCCTTCCCTCATGGGATTGGCCATCGTGCTGTCGCTGTGCAGCACCTCGGACGCCTTCATTGCCGCGCCGATGACCGCCTTCTCGATGGCCGCAAAGCTGGCCTTCCTGGTCTTCGGCCCGATGATGGACATCAAGCTCCTGTTCATGTACTCCAGCGTCTTCCAGCGCAAGGTCGTCGTATCTCTGCTGATCGGTCTCTTCATCCTCATCGGCCTGCTCTCCGGGCCGTGGATGCAGCTCATTCAAAGTCTCTACATCAAACCCTAAATCGCCATGAGTGGAACCCGCACCCTCGTTCATCTTCTCAGTGTCGCCATGCTCCTGCTGTGGGGCGGCGTGCTGCTTTACTTCTACATCAGCGGTCGGCTGGTGAACTACCTGCCGCCGGATGGCATCTTCCGCCCGATGGTGCTCGTCTCAGGCATCGGTCTGGCCGTGCTGGGCTTGTTCAATCTGCTGACCATGGGCGCGGAAGATCCCGGCTGTGAAGGCCATGATCATGGTCACGACGACCATGTTCACAAGGACTGCGGCCACGATCATTCCCACAAACACGGTGCCTTTGACCATGACCACGGTCATGAACACAAACACGAGCATGGCGCTGCTTGTGATCACGACCACGTTCATGACGAAAGTTGCGGACATGACCATTCTCACGATGAACACAAAGACTGCGGTCATGATCACGCGAAGAAAGCAGGCGGCTGCGGTCACGATCACGGCCACACGCATGATCATGGTCACGCACACAGCCACGAAGGCCATGCGCACGGCATTCTCGATGAAAGCTCCTGGCCGGGTCGCATCGCCGTGCTGCTGATTCTTGCTGCACCGTTGTCATGGGCCGCATTGTCCTCACCGGACCGCTATAGCCCGAACGCCATCGTGAACAAGGGTCTCTACGATCCAAACTATACCGACACTTCGCGTGCGGAGCAGTTCTCGCTGCAAAACAAACCGAAGACAGTGGCCAAGGTTGTCGATACGCCACCTGCCGTCTCCGCGCCCCTGCCCCCGGCGAACGTCACTTCGGACAAACCTGCCACGCCACCGCCTCCCGGAGTCAACGCCGCCTCGGCTGCCATGGCTGACGGGGCCAAGAAGGTGAACGAGAAGGACCTCCCCAAGCCTGCGCAGGCTTCGAAGAGCTACGGCTCCTTCACCCTCGAAGACCTCAAAGCCCAGGTGCCGCAGAGCAAGGACGGCAACTTCATCCTCGAAGTGCCCGAGCTCTACTACACCGGCGGCGATGTCGAAGTACAGAAAGTCATCACCGGCCAAATGGTCGAAACCGTGGCGCAGATCCTGCCGGAAAAGGTCAATAACGCCGACGGTCACCGCCTGCGCATCTTCCGCATGCTCGTCCAATGCTGCGCCGCCGATGCACGCCCGTATTCCGTGCCCGTCGATTTCGGCAAGAAGGCCCCCGAGTTCAAGGACATGACCTGGGTGAAAGTCACTGGCAAGATGAACTACAAAAAGGAAGGCGATCAAACCGTCCCCATCATCGAAGCCACCAAGGTCGAAGAAACGACCGCGCCGGAGAATGCGATGATTTATTGAGGCCTCGGGCGGTTGAGAAACCAACCGCCATCGGCAGTCTCAGAAGACTCACGGCACATCATAGGTGCCCAACGCCGCCACGTCGAAACGTGCCGAACCGACTTCATCGGCGATCTCGTTGAGCGCTTCGACTTCGGCGGTGCTGAAGAGCAGGCCGCCCGCTTTGGCCGTGTGCGCGGCGTTTTGCGCCTCGGGTTGGCCGGGGAGCATGCAGTTCTCGTTGCCGTGGCCGAGGATGTCGTCGATCACCGCCTTGATGTTCTCGTTGAAGTTGCGGCCGTTGGAGAACAGACCGGTGCTGATGGCATCAGGATGGATGACTTGGAAGTAGAAGCTGCTGGTGCGCTTCTCACCTGCTGGGAAGGGCTTGGATTTGATGTCGGGATGCGCACCGCCGCCGCGAAGCGTGGGGATGCCGCCACCGATCATGCCACCCATGACTTCGATGAGCAGGGAGAGGCCGTAGCCTTTGTGCGCGCCGAAAGGCAGCAACCAAGCCGCTTCATTCGCGTCGGTGGTCGGTTTACCTTCTTTATCAACCGCAGCACCGGGAGGCAGCGGCTTGCCTTCGCGCTTGAGCTGCTGCACGCGGCCCATGGCGACGGTGGAAGTGGCCCAATCGATCACAATGGGGAATCCGCAAGCGTCCTGCGTCGGCAGCCCCCAGGAATGTGGGTTCGTGCCGAGCACAGGGAACTTACCACCGAAGGGCACCACTTCGCCGAGCGTGGAGGTGCAGTTGGTGTAGGCGATGTAACCCTTCTTGGCCGCATCCATGACGTAACCGCCGCCCCAGAGGTAGTGGAAGGCGTTATCGACGCTGACCTGGCCGATGCCGTATTTGTCTGCCATCTCCATGCAGCGTTCCATGGCGCTGAAGGCCACGCTTTGACCGAGCTTGAGCTTGCCGTCCCAGGCTTCGCTGGCTGCGAAGGGCTTTTTGATCACTTCGATCTCCGCACCCGGTTTGCAGCCACCGGTAGCGCTGCCAAACAGATGATCCAGATGCAGCGCCTTGATGGCGTTGTGCGTGCGGATGCCATGCGCGGAAGCCATCTCGCAAAAACGTGCGCCATCAGCGGCTTCTGCCTGTGTGTAGCCACGGTGCTGATAAGCAGCGCGGACGAGTGCGTTGTGGGCTTCAGTGGGAACGATGTGGTAGGTGGTCGGCATGGTCTGCGGATGATGTCGAGACACACGCGGCACGCAAGGCGCTGATTGCACTTCGTCTCACCAGCAGATGCCCTCGTAGCTCCAAGGCAGTGCCTTGAGCTCCGGCCAGCCATTCACATCAATCACGCACTTCCCTGCCTCGGCCACGCTGCGTAAAGATTCGGCATCCACACATTTCTGCGAAGCGATGACCACATCACTGTCGCGCACCACCTCTTCTGCCGTCGCGCAGAGCAACTGCGCTAGATGCGGCATGCGGCGTTGGATTTCGGCTTCATTGGCACCGATGAGGCGCGTGAGATTGATCGAGGGATCGAAAATGCGAAGCTGGTAACCACGTCCGAGCAACGTCTCGGCGATGGCTACCATGGCGCTGCCGCGCATGTCATCGGTATCGGCTTTGAAGGCGAGTCCGAGCAAGCCGACTCGCCGAGCATCCTTGCTCGTGATTTGATCCAGCAATGCGTCGAGGTGCGCTTGATTCGAGGCGATGACATGATCAAGCAGCGGCAAATTCACGCCTTCGATGCGTGCGAGGCCGCTGAGCGCATTCACGTCCTTCGGCAAACAAGAGCCGCCAAACGGATTGCCGGGTTTCATGTAGTAGCGCGAGATGTTCAGCCGCTCGTCGTGACAGACCACATCCATCACGCGAGCACCATCGACACCGAGATGCTTCGCCATGCGGCCAATCTCGTTAGCAAAGCCGACCTTGAGAGCATGTAAGTAGTTGCAGGAGTATTTGAGCAGCTCCGCGCCTTCCCATTCGAGGATTTGCGCGTTCTGGCCGAGCAGATCGAGTGCTTCGCTCGTGGCAGGTGCTTTGCCATCGTGCGTGCCAACTGCGGCGAGTGATGGATCACGGAAATCACGCACAGCGGTGCCTTCGCGCAGGAATTCGGGGCAGTAATAGACGTGCAGCAGGCCGGATTCGATGAGATCGGCGAAGAACTCGCGCACAATCACCCGCGTGCTGCCAGGCAGCATCGTACTGCGAAATAGAATCGTGTGCGGCTGATTCTTCTCACGAATCGCCGCAGCAATCTGCGCGGAAACTTTGCGCACGAAGTCGAGATTGAGCCGGCCTGCGGCCTGTGAGGGCGTGCCGACGCAGATGATGCTGACCTGCGAAGCTTTGACGGCTGCTGAGGCATCCGTGGTGGCTTCGAGGCGACCCTCGCGCTTCGCGGTTTGCAGCAAGGACTCGAGTTCAGGCTCAATGATCGGCGAAATACCCGACTTGAAGGCATCCACCTTCGCCTGCTGCACATCGGCACCAATGATGTGATGGCCAAGTTCCGCAAGGCAGCCAGCCGTAACGGCCCCGACATAGCCGAGGCCAAAGATGCTGACGTTTTGTGGATGCGCGGTTGCCATAACGGAAATCAAGCATGCTCCCGCCCTGCAAACAATCTTCTTCACAAATTGAGGCGAGATTGCCAGAATCCCTTCGTTCAACCGCACTCCAGCCTATGAAACGTCTCTTATTCTCCCTCCTCCTGTCCACCACCCTCGCTAGCGCGGAGGATGTGGGTGTTTTGATCCAATTCGGCCTCGGCGATGCCGGATCAACCGTCTGGGACGGCAGCATCACCGTCACGCCGGGTGAGGTGCAGGAGATCAGCGGGTATCGGTTTGAGCAAAAAGATGCGGTGGTAGGCAAAACCGGTTGGAAGGCCAGCACGCGCACGCCACAGGGTGCGGTGAAAGGTCGTGGCAACAATCCGAAGAAACTAGGAGCCGCGAAAGAAGTCGGTCCGATCTTTGAGAACGGTGTTTATGTGAAGTTGAAGGACGTGACGCCCGAAAGCGTCGTCGAACTCACCACCGCACCGGGCAAGGTGAGCTTCAAAGTAAGCGATTTGAAGCGCGGTGAAGTGCTGCCGCTCATGGATGGACGTATGGCGGCACAAGAGACGGCTTTCACACTGCGCAAGATGTCGCCGGAGCGTACGGATGACGACTTCCCTGCCCTGGCGATGGGTACGGATGGCACGGGCTTCCTCGTCTATCAGAGCTTCACGCCGGGTATTGACCGCGATGAGCGTGCGAAGACCTGGGCCACTGAGCCAACGGATCTATCTTATCTCAACAAGCCTGCAGGCGGCGACCAGCTCTGGCTTCACGCACGCAAAGGCAACACATGGAACGAGGAACGCCTCGCGGTGACGGAGACGGGTCGCGATATCTACAAATCCGCCGTCACACCCGATGGCAAAGGCGGTGCCTGGATCGTGTGGAGCGAGCGCATCGACGGGAACTTCGACATCCTCGCGCGGCATTTCACCGGCGGTGCTCTTGGCGCGGTCGAGAAGGTCGCGGACTCGAAAGGAAACGATCTTTGCCCAGTCGCAGCCACGGCGGCCGATGGAACGGTCATGGCAGCGTGGATGGCGGCTGATGGCGACAAATTCGTGATCCGCACACGCTCGCTGCAAAACGGCGCATGGGGCGATACGAAGACGATCTCGCCAAACGCGGGCAATTGCTGGAATCCAGCCATCGCGGCACATGAGAGCCGTTTCGCCATCGCGTGGGACACTTATGCCAAAGGTGACTACGATGTGTGGATGAGCTTCAGCGACGGCAAAGCGGCTCCAGTGGCCACCACGGCCGATTACGAGGCCCGTGCATCGATCACCTTCGACAAAGCAGGCGCAGTGTGGATTGCCTTTGAACGCAGCGGACCGACATGGGGCAAGGATTGGGGCGCATACGATGGCAGTGACGGCATTGGATTGTACAAGAACCGCTCCATCGGTCTGGTGGTGCTCAAGGATGGTCAGTTCATGGAACCCGCTGCCGATGTGGCCGATGCGCTGCCCGGTGCGGTGGCCAAAGGCAAAGGAAAGGGCAAAGGTAAAAAGAAGGCCGCTGCGGACGATCAAGCGCCCGCGCCGCCGAAAAATCCCGAGGAACCCGATGGTGTGGCCTTCCTGCAACCCGCACAGCGCAAAGGCGCTCCCGGAGCACACGCAGAGGACACCGGCCCGCAGACTTACAACAACCTCGGTCGCCTGCTATGCGATGCCGATGGCCGCATCTGGGTCATCGCCCGCACACGGCTGAACAGCTTCCGCGGCCCCGTGGGAAGCACGTGGGGCAGCGTGGCGGCTTATCTCGATGGCGGCGAGTGGGTAGGGCCCATCACCATCCCGCACACGGACAATTTGCTCTACAACCTCCCCGCCGTGGCCACTGGCGGAAAAGCGATCTTCATCGCGCATAGCAGCGATCACCGCATGGACCGCATGGCGGAGTTTAACCGCTCAAAGACACCCGGCGGCAAAGGCGGCAACGCCGCACTGGATTCGAGCAAGGACCCCTTCGACAACGATGTCTATTTCAGCCGCCTCATTCTCAGCGGCGATATCAAAGCAGCCGCGCTGAAGCCGCTCGCAGTGCTGCCAAGTGCCGACGCTCCGCTCAGCAAGCGCACCCAGGCTGAGCGCGCTGAGGTTGCAGGCGTTCGCGGTTATCGTGCGAATGTCGCGGGCAAAGAACTGCGCATCTTGCGCGGAGAATTCCATCGCCACACCGAGATCAGCGGAGACGGCGGCGGCGACGGCCCGCTGGAGGACATGTGGCGCTACGCCGTCGATGCCGCATCCATGGACTGGCTCGGCTGTGGCGATCACGATAACGGCAATGGCCGCGAGTACACCTGGTGGCTCACGCAGAAGACCACAGATGCCTTCATGTTGCCCGGAAACTTCACGCCGATGTTCAGCTACGAACGCAGCGTGAGTTATCCCGAAGGACATCGCAATGTCGTCTTCGCTCAACGCGGCGTGCGCACGCTTCCGCGCCTGCCCATCAGTGATCGTCGCGTGCATGAGCCAGCGCCAGACACACTCATGCTCTATAAATACCTCAAGCAATTCGGCGGCGTCTGCGCCAGCCACACCAGCGTCGGCAACATGGGCACCGACTGGCGGAACTGGGGCGGCGAGTTCGAACCAATGGTCGAAATTTATCAAGGTGCCCGCCAGAACTACGAATACCCCGGCTGCCCGCGATGCCCCACCGAGAACGACGCCATCGGCGGCTGGGAGCCCGGCGGTTGGGTGTCGGACGCCTTCGCCAAAGGCTACAAGTTCAGCTTTCAGAGCAGCAGCGACCACGGCAGCACGCACATCAGCTACGCCATGGTTTATGCCGAGGATACGAGCCGCGAAGGCATCATCAATGCCATGCGCAAGCGTCATACTTACGGCGCAACGGACAACATCATCGCCGACAGCCGCTGCAAAGCCGCCGACGGCACCGAGCACATGATGGGCGACGAATTCACCGTCAAAGGCACCCCCACGATCACGCTGAAGCTCACCGGCACCATGCCCTTTGAGAAAGTCACGCTCATCAAAGACAACGTCGAGACCCCCATGAACGCACCGAAGGAAAAAGAAGTGTCGTTGAGCTGGACCGATCCGAAGCCCGAGAAAGGCAAAACCAGCTACTATTACTTCCGCGGCGAACAAACCAACGGAGAGCTTGTGTGGGTGTCGCCCATGTGGATTAAGTCGGAATGACGAAGCACGAATGGCGAATGACGAATGAGTGGAAGAAACGCCTTCTGGCGCTCTCGTTCGTCATTTTTTCCTTCAAGCCCGCCCACGCTCATCCTGCCGATCAAAGCGAGATGCGCATGCGGCCGACGCCGCATCAGTTGGAAGCAAGATTCACGTTCAATATCCTGACGCTGACGCGATTTGTGCGGATGGACTTGGATGGCGACTGGAAGCTCAGCATGGCGGAGTTGGATGGAGCGCAGCTGGTGGTGGTGGAGTATTTGAATTCACACATCCGGCTCGACATCAATCAGCAGAAGGCTGCTCTGGGCACGCGGGCGAAGTTTGAATACCTCTGGCCGAATGCGCGCGTGACGCCACCAATGACGGAGTTCGAGTATGCGGCACGAAATGTGGATGTGACCTTCGTGGTGCCGGTAGAAGACCGTTTGTTGGAGGATTTCTGGATCGCATTCGAGATTTTCGAACAAACGGGACCGATGCAGACGATCCGCGGCATGTTTGAGCAGGACGGCAAGATTGAAGAGGTTCCATTCACCTCACAGGAGCCGGAGTACACCTATGACACTGGTTTTGCCGATGATCCATTCGTGCAGGAGGCCGAAAAGAAGCTCAAGCAACAGCAACCTGAAAGCCCCCAACCTTCTAACGACCAGCGCTGGTGGCTGATTCGCGTTGTCGTGCTCATCATCCTGCTCGTGGTGGGCCGAAAGGTCCAGCTTAGCGCCCTTTCTCGCAAAACAATCGCACGCCGTCGGCGCACATCGCGGTGACGTTGGCTCCTTCACCTTTCAGCCAGAGCTCCTCGCTAACTCCGGCTTGTTTGGCAATCTGATGCTCTGCGGCAGCATAAAGCCGACGATTCTCCTCAACGCTGATACCTTCACGAAAACCGGCCGCAACGCGTTCATGAACATCGATGACGCGCTGACGATAGTTCGCGAGATGCCATTCCGCATCGCTCACCGAACCGAAATGGGTGAGGTAGAGTGTCTTGAAGTTCGCAGCGATGAGCCGATCCACCGATTGCACATACGCAATGGGATCAAATTGCGGCGGAGCGGCGGTGACAGAGAGATAGTGACTGCCTTCAAGGCGCATGCCTGCCACATCGCCGGTGAAACACTCGTCTCCGATGACAAATGCGTGATGATGCCGTGCATGACCGGGCGTGTCCCACGCAATGATCTCAATGTCGCCAAGCTTCACGCGCTCGTTGTCTTGCAGAGCAATGACACGTTCGGCGGGTGCAGTGAGCATCTCGCCCCAGAGTGAGTCCATTTGATCGCCATAGACCATGCGAGCGCTGTCGATAAGCTTTGAAGGGTCAATCAAATGACGAGTGGCGTTCGGATGGCAGTAAATCGTGGCACCGTTTTGCGCGAACCATCCGGCGGCTCCGGCATGATCGAGATGGATGTGCGTGACGAAAACCTTCTTGATGGCGGATTCATCCACGCCAACGGCACAAATCCCATCACGTAGCGTTTTCAGCGTCGATCCCGGTCCCGTTTCGATTAAAGCGAACTCGCCGCCGCTCTCTACGAGGTAGGAGGCGATGAGGCCGGGGATGCCTTGAAAATGAAGATCGAGCGTGTGGATGCGCATTGTTATGGAGAGCCGACGAATCGTCGGCATTCAAGCAATCTGATGATGCCGACGATTCGTCGGCGCTCCATAGAATCAGCGCATCGCCTCGAAGCGCTTCTTGAGGATGTCCTTCTGGCTGACATCACCGAGCTTGGAGCGCGTATCGTCGATCCACTTCTGTTCGAGAGCGTTCTTGGTGGGGCGGTTGACCTGATAATAGACGCCGAATTTTCCGGGGGCGAGATTTTCGGCGAGCTTGAAGGCGGCTTGGTCGTCGGTCACATCGTGCTGTGTTTCGTCGATGGTTTCCCAGGTGCCGCCTTTTTTCGGCCAACTGTCATCAAAGGCACCAGCGTAGAACATGACGCACTCGCTGAGGCATTCGACGACGCTGAAGCCGTCATGCAGGATCGCACGAGTGAAGACTTCTTCCATGTGCTTCACCTGCGCGGCATGCGTGCGGGCGATGAAGGTGGCACCGCTGGCGAGGAGCTGCTTCATCGGATTGATCGGACGGTCGATGCTGCCAGTGGGGTCGGTCTTGCTCTTGAAACCGATGGGGCTGGTAGGGCTGGTCTGCTTCTTGGTCAGGCCATAGACGAAGTTATCCATGATGACGTAGGTGAGCTTGATGTTTTTGCGGGCGGCGTGGTTGAGGTGATTGCCGCCGATGGAGAAACCGTCGCCGTCACCGCCGAAGACGAAGACATGCACATCCGGACGGCTCAGCGAGATGCCGGTGGCAAGCGGCAGGGCACGGCCATGAATGAAATGGATGCCGTGCGTGTTCATGAAATACGGGAAACGGCTGGAGCAGCCGATGCCGGCGACGCAGACGATGTTTTCATGCGGATACTGGAGCTTCTCCAGCACTCGGTAAAAGATGTTCAGCACAGCGAAGTCGCCGCAGCCGGGGCACCATGTTGGATGGTCGGCAGTGAGAGCTTTTTTCGTGAGCTTGTTCGGATCAACAAGAGGCGCTGCAGATGCAGGAGCGATGGCGGTGGACATGATGTTTTGAAATTGAAGGTTGGAGACAGATGGAATGAGAGTCAGGCCTAGGCGGTCATGATTTTTTCAACGCCGGTGACGATTTCGCGGATACGGAAGGCAAGGCCGTCAGTTTTGCAGACGGATTTGATGCGCGGATCGGCAAGACTGGCACGCAGCAGTGTGGCGAGCTGACCATAGCCGTAGAGGCCGGAGTCGTTCATCTCGACGCAGACGACGTGTTTGAATTTCTTGAACAGGCCGTCAAGACCATCGGGCATCGGATGCAGGTGGCGCAGGTGCAAAGCACCGGCCTTGTGGCCTTCGAGGCGGAGACGATCGACACTCTCTTTAATCGGGCCGTAGGTGCTGCCCCAGCCGATGACGAGAACGTCGCCGGTTTGATCACCGTGAATTTCAGGCAGCGGCAGTTCTTTGGCGAGCTGGACGAGTTTGTTGCGACGCTTCGCGGTCATCAAGGTGTGCATCTTCGGGCTGCCGCTGGGGTGACCCATTTCGTCATGCTCAAGACCGGTGGAGACGGGGTATTTGCCGCCTGCCATCTTCGATCCGGGAGGTGCGTGGCGTGTGATGGAGTCCAATGGATAGGGTTTGAAGCCTTCGGGACGCGTGGAGAGGTCGAGTTCGGGCTCGACCCAATGTTTGTCGAGATCAGGCTCTTCGAAGGCCTCGATGCGGCTACTAAGGGCCTGATCGCTGAGGATGATGACCGGGCAGGAATATTTCTTCGCCAGCTTGCAGGCCTCCAAGGCGATGTAGAAGCAATCTTCGACATCCTGCGGAGCCACCACGATGCGCGGCGTATCACCGTGACTGCCGTAGATGGCTTGCATGAGGTCAGACTGCTCCACACTGGTCGGCAGACCGGTGGAAGGGCCACCGCGTTGCACATTGACGCAGATGAGTGGCAGTTCGGCCATGCTGGCGTAACCGAGTGCTTCCATTTTCAAAGATAGGCCGGGGCCGGAACTGCCGGTGATGGCGAGATGGCCGGCAAAGGCGGCACCGATGGTCATGCTGACAGCAGCGAGTTCATCTTCCGCCTGCACATAAATGCCGCCGTATTTGGGCAGTTCGACACGCAGCGTTTCCAAGATCGACGACCACGGCGTAATGGGATAGGCCGCACCATAACGCACGCCGGCGGCGATAAGCCCCATGGTGAGCATCTGATTGCCATCGGCGCTGATGCGATGACCGCTGGTCGCTTCACCAGGAACAAACGCAAATTTTTCAATATCACCGACCTGATAAGCAAATCCGGCGTCAAAGGCCAGCAGTGCGTTGCGCAACACGCTTTCGTCTTTTTTGCCGAACTGACGGCTGACGATGCCAACAAGCTTCTCTTTGTCCAAATTAAACACGGCAGTCACCATACCGAGCACGAACATGTTTTTGCCACGATCACGTGTGGAGCCGCCCACGGCTTCGACAGTCGCTGAGGTGAACGGAACGCTAATGTGGACGATACCGCGCTCATGCTTGACGTCCTCCGGCCCCATGTCTGCGGTGTCGTAAAAGCAAATACCGCCATCACGAAGTGCGGAAATGTGGCTTTCGTAGCTGTGCTTGTAAAAAGCCACGAGCACGTCCGCTTCATCACCTTCATGCAAGACCTCACCGGAACCGAGATGCACCTGGAAAATCGAAGGCCCGCCCGAAATCGTGGACGGGATCGTCATATAGGTCATCACTTCCTGAGCCGTGCGGCCAGCGAGACGGGCAAGGAAACCGCCGATGGATTGAATGCCATCTTGCGAGTTGCCTGCGAGGCGGATGACGGCGTTGCGCAGGGTCGTGGTGGGAGACGACGAGGGAGTAGCAGCAGTGGCTGTGGACATGATTGGGTGGTTGGCCCGGTTGAGGTTGGGTGATTGAAACGTCATTCTATGAAGTCTTTTGCAGATCGTCCATCCTCTTAGCAGGCTTTTTTCCTGCAAACCCAGCTTCGATCAAAGACCTTGCTATATCCCCCATCGGTGGGAGTATGACCGCCCTCTAAATTCAGGGGAACCGCATTATGGACAAACACACCTTCCCTGAACTGGGAATCGCGCCCGAGCTTCTCGACGCCGTCAAATCACTCGGATTCGAGCAACCCTCGCCCATCCAGGCCGAAGCCATTCCCGTGGCGCTTACCGGACGCGATGTCGTTGGACAGTCCCAAACCGGCTCCGGCAAGACCATGGCCTTCGGCATTCCCGTGGTCCAACGCGTCGATCCCACTCAGCGCAATGTGCAGGCACTCATCCTCTGCCCCACCCGCGAACTGGCCATGCAGGTCTGTGCGGAGATCCACAAGCTCGCCACCTTCAAAGACATCCGCGCCACGCCCGTTTACGGCGGTGCTTCGTATGACCGTCAGATTCGTGCCTTGCAAAGCGGCTCGCAGATCGTCGTCGGCACCCCTGGACGTATTCTTGACTTCATGGAGCGCGGCTTGATCAAGCTCGACGGCTTGAAGATGCTCGTCTTCGATGAAGCTGATGAGATGCTCGATATGGGTTTCAGCGACGACATTGATCGCCTCATGGCCGCCGTGCCCGAAGAACGCCAGACGATCTTCTTCTCCGCCACCTTCGAGCCGCGCATCCGCCGCCTCGTCGAAAATTACACGCGCAACGCTGCCACCATCACCATTCAGCAGAAGGCGCTCACCGTTCCTACCGTGGAGCAGCGCTACTATGAAGTGCATGGTCGCTCCAAAACCGAAGTACTCTGCCGCGTGATCGACATCGAGGCCCCGCGCCTCACCATCGTCTTCGCCAACACCAAGCGTGCCGTCGATGACGCCACCGACGCCCTCGTCGCCCGTGGCTATGCCGCTGACCGCCTGCATGGTGACATCAATCAAACGATGCGTGAACGCGTCATGCGCAACTTCCGCAGCGGTGCTGTCGAAGTCCTTTGTGCCACCGATGTGGCCGCACGCGGTATCGACGTGAACGACATCGATCTCATCGTTAATCTTGAGCTGCCCTACGACGCTGAGGACTACGTCCACCGCATCGGCCGCACTGGCCGTGCTGGACGCAAAGGCAAGGCTGTGAGCCTCGTAGCTGGTCGTGAAATTTACCTTATGCAGCGCATCCAGCGCTTCATCAATATCCGCATTGATCGTGCTTCAGTCCCTTCGCAGGAAGATCTTGAAGCCACGCGTGTCGATAAGACCTTCGAGAAGGTCAAAGCCGTGCTCGAAGCCAGCAGCTACACCTCGCATGAGCACAGCATTCAGCGTCTCCTTGATGCTGGCTTTACTGCCACCGAGATTGCCAGCGCGCTCATGGACCTCCTCATGAAGAATCAAGTTCGCGAAGCTGAGCAGATCATGGAAGATCGTGCACCGAAGCGCAAAGATACCCCACAACGCGAATTCCAAGCCCGTCCAGCTCCTCCAGCGCGCACGCCTACTCCCGTTCCTTCCGCTTCTCCTGCGTCAGCTCCCGTTGCTGCCACCGTGTCTTCTGAGGCCGCGCCTTCATCTACGGCATCCGCCGAAACATCCGTCCCATCAGAGACAGTTGCCGCAACTGACGAAGACTCCGGCCCAACCAATCATCAGGCCGCCGCTCCTGCGACTGCCGCAGCACCACGACCTGCCCCTGCCAAGTTCGACAACGAATACGACTCCTCCGACGAAGAGCGCCCGCTGCCCAAGAAGCAGACCAGCTACGTCCAAAAAGGCCCTCGCTCTGGCATGGTGCGTCTGTTCATCAACGTCGGCGGCATGGATCAGGTGCGTCCGCAGGACATCGCCGGCATGCTCTACAACACCATTCAAGACCTCAACCCCGGCAGCATTGGTGCCATCGACGTGCTGGAGAAATGTAGCTTTGTTGAAGTGCCAGGCGATGTGGTCGAGTCCGTCCTCGAAGGCGTCAAAGGTGCGCAACTGCGTGGACGTGACGTCCGCATGGACCACGCCGATCGTCCCGATGACATCAGCGGCATACGCCAGAAGCGCTTCGGCGGTGGCGGTGGCTTCGTGAAGAAGCCCGGCTACGGCGGCGGTGGTGGATTTAACAAAGGCGGCTTCGGTGGCGGCGGTGGCTACAAAGGTGGCGGCTCCGGCAGCGGTTACCAAGGCGGTGGCGGTGGCGGTTTCAGCAAACCCGGTGGCTTCAAAGGCTACGGTGGCAAACCCGCCTATGGCGACAAACCTCACCTCAAACGCGAAGGCGAAGGCCCCAGCCCCGGTTACGGTGGCGATGAAGGACCACGCCGTGCAGATGCTGGCAGCGGCTACGGCGGTGGTGATCGTGAAGATCGCGGCGGTTTCGGCGGCGGCAAACGTCCCTATGGTGGCGGTGGCGGCTTCAAAAAGCCCGGCTTCGGCAGCGGTGGTGGCGGCGGCGGCTTCAAGAAGAAGTGGTAGCAGGTTCTTAAATCCAGCAGACTTTCATCTTGGGTCCATGGTTGTGCGAAATGCGATTCATCGCACGCCAAACCATGGCCTGATACCTAACCGGCGCGCATTCCGACAAGGTTCCATGACATCCTGCCTTGCTTTGTTTGAGGTCTGATGACGTGCATTCAAGAACATCCGCTCATGACAAAATCTCAAAATGCCATGCATCGGCTGAAATAGTCCGTCAGTGGCGGCGATTTCATGCTTGCCTGAATTTCGACAGTTGCATAACCTCGCGATTCTTGCTTTACCCAACCCACATGAAATTGAACCACACTCTCTCACTCGCGCTCGGCCTGCTGGCCCTGCCTGCACTCTCCCGTGCCGAAGATCCGAAACCCGTGCAACCCGGCGGCAAGCTGCCGAAGCCAGTCGCCATCCAACTCGTGAAGGTCGCTGACGATCTCGTCGAGCCAGTGCATGTGGCCTGTCCGAAAGACGGCACGGGCCGCGTGTTCATCTGTGAACGGCCAGGTGTGGTGAAAATTGTTAAGGACGGCAAGGTGCTGAAGCGCCCGTTCCTCGACATCAAGGACAAGACCGTGAGTTCTTTCCTCGAACAAGGGCTCTACGACCTCGAATTTCATCCGAAGTTCAAGGAGAACGGCCTGTTCTACATCCACTACTCCGACATGTGGTTCAACGGCGACGGCTTCATCGTCGAATACAAGGTGAAGGCCAGCAATCCTGATCAGGCCGATCCTGACAGCGCCCGCGTCGTGATGCAGCTTGAGCGCCCGTATTGCAATCACAACGGCGGCGAGATATGCTTTGGTCCCGATGGCTATCTTTACATCGGCAGCGGTGACGGCGGCTGGGAAGGCGACGTGCTCAATGCCGGCCAGGATCTCAGCACCACGCTCGGCAAAGTGCTGCGCATCGACGTGAACACACGCACCACCGAAAAAGGCTACGGCATTCCGAAGGACAATCCCTTCATCACGCCCTTGCAGCAAATGACGTTGTTCGGCATCAGCGAAGAAGCGTTCTCAAAGATTCAGCCGAAAGCGAAACCTGAAATCTGGAGCTACGGCATCCGCAATCCATGGACGATGAGCTTCGACAGCAAGACCGGCGAGTTCTACGTCTATGACATCGGCCAGAATCACTGGGAAGAAATCAACGTCGAGCCTGCGGGCTGCAAAGGCGGCATCAACTACGGCTGGAAAGCCATGTGCGGCAGCCATCCTTTCCCGCAGATCTTGAAGAAGAATCCCGACGGCACCGAAACCAGTGTGAATCCCGACAACTGGGCGCAGATCGGCAAACTGCCCGTCGCAGAATACAGCCACGTTGATCAGGGCAACTGCGTCATCGGCGTCGGTGTCTATCGCGGCAAAGACTATCCGAGCATGGATGGCGTGTGCTTCGTGGCTGACTGGGGTTCCGGCAAAGTCTGGGGCCTGCAACGCGACGGCGCGGGTGCCTGGCAAATGCAGGAACTCCTCGACCTCGACACGCCGCTGCGCCCCACCGGCGGCGGCGAAGGCGAAGACGGCGCGCTCTACCTCTGCAACGGCACTGCTGGCTACGGCGGCAAGACCGATCCATATCAAGAAGCACGCGGTGCGGTGTGGAAGATCGTTGCGGCAGACAAAGTGCCAGCGGGTGCGGAAACGGCACCGTTGCAAAAGAACTAAGTCCTGAATTCAATTCACTGTTCGCCTCACGCGGAGCCAGGAAACTGGCTCCGCGTTTTTTGCATTGCCTCTTCGATATCCGCCAGTCAGAATCAGCGCGCATGAAATTCATCCCAACCGCACTCGTCACCTTCCTGTTCATCACCGCCGCCGTTCAGGCGCAAACGCCGGCTCCTGCGGTCAAACCAGCCGCCCCTGCGGTCGTCATGCCACCGCAGCCACCAGATGTTGCCGCCCAGAAGTTTGGCCCCGATGGCAAGGTGAACGCAGGATTCGCGATGTCGCATGAACGTTTTGTCGGTATCGCGAAGGAAGGTAAAGCACAGCTTGTGTTCTTGGGAGACTCGATCACCGCCGGCTGGGGTTCCAAAAAAGAAATCTGGGACAAAGCCTTCGGTGCTTACGCGCCCGCCAACTTCGGCATCGGCGGCGATCGCACGCAGCATGTGCTGTGGCGCATTCAGAATGGCGAACTCGACGGCATCAAGCCAAAGGCGGTCGTAATCATGATCGGTACGAACAACTCCGGTCAGGATCCCGCCGAAGGCATCGCCAAGGGAGTCACCGCCATCGTCGAAACTGTTCGCGCCAAGCAGCCGCAGGCGAAAATCCTCCTGCTCGCCGTCTTCCCGCGTGGCGACAAACCAACGGGCAAGCTCGGTGCCGCCAACGAGAAGCTCAAGCAGGTGAACGCCATCATCGCCAAACTCGACGACAGCAAGAACATCATCTTCCTCGACATTGGCCCCAAGTTTCCGCAGCCCGATGGCGCTCTCACCAAGGAAATCATGCCCGACTTCCTACACCTCTCCGCCGCCGGTTACCAAATCTGGGCCGATGCGATCAGTCCTGAGAGCCTATCCGGCAAAAGAATGTAGCGAGTGAAAAGAGCTGATGCAGGATGGTGGATGGCAGCGACAACCTACCGGCCAGCAGGTTACGACACAGACTTGAGTGATGTAGAAAGGGAACTTTTGAAGCCGCTCATTTACCCGGCGGATGCCAGGCGTGGCCGATGGCGTGATCCAAACTCAGCGAGAGCTTGTCTCGATGCGATCCGTCATGTGCTCAAGACCGGTTGCCAAT
>CANIBP010000051.1 GCA_947466075.1 Verrucomicrobiaceae bacterium | reverse complement strand
TTCCGCTCCGCTCCAGCCTCCTCTCAGGATCGAGGCAGGCACGAAGCTCATCACAGCCTTGACGAACATGCCCAACACCTGTTCAATCGCTTAGAGGTGACTCACTTTTGATCCGCGATCCGCTACACTTTTGATCCGCGTTTTATATCAGGTCGCTTTGAGATGAAAATATCCTGCAACCGCGCTCCGGGAACGGCCTGCGGGCAGAACTTTGGCAGCGATGGGCCAACCTCCAGAATCAAATCCTGATCATTCCACACAAAGTAGAACGGGAACGCACGGAGAAACTCCCGCGTGGGCAGGCTGCTGATGACGCTGGAGCTGTCGGCACGTAGATTCATGCGACGGTAGTCCAGGAAACCTCAAACACATCGTGATCCGCCCCATCGGCCTTTGTGGTGAGCACTTTGGCTGTAGCCGGAGTGGAGTAGAGTTTTCCAAGCCCATGAACCAGCCCAACAACAAAGTCGGCGAGCCCCGAGCGATGCGTGAAGTAATGCAGATGCATCGAGCTTTCTCCGATGTCCGAGCACTCGAAGCGCGGCGGCTGGAGTTTCGGATAGATCATCTGCACGCGGGTGTGAAAGTTGGGCAGATTGATGAGGAATTCCTTCAACGAGGCACCGCCGGCCTTCATCATGGAACCGTAGCTATTGGCCGCCGTCTGGAGGATCCAATGCTCGCCTAAAGCGATCAGGATGGTGCTAGCCGAAGCGCCTAGCACCTCAGAGGCCGCGCCGACGAGGTCATACGTCATGTCATCCGGGTAAGCCTCATTGCTCACAAAGACATCCACCTCCACACCCGCCTTCTTTTTGATCAGCTCCCATTTGTCCTCCCCAAAATTGGTGACGACGAGTTCTTCGATGGCTTTGTTGACGAGTCCGTACATGAGCGTGGTTTGGTGTGTTAAAGAATTGAATGTGAACTTCAATGAAGCATTGCGCACCCCATTTCTCCATCCCCCCTCAGTTGGGGGGGGGGGGCTGTGCGAAATGCTGTATTTCTGCCAGTCCCTCCCGAGGCGGCTCAGTTGATCCATGTTTCCATTCGCGGACATCTTTCGCGATAGCTTTCCCGCTACCATCAGCGTTCGCTTTGACAATCGCACCGAGGGTGATGTCAGCCCAGAAAAGCTGGCTGGTGCCGGTCCAGGTCCGCCTGCATTCGATTTCAAATGGGTAGGTTCCAGGGCTCTGCACGATCTGCTTTGGGGTGCCCGATTCGGTGAGGTCCATCGCCCAGATCCCGTCGAGCTTGTTGTCCCGATCATTGCGGGTCCAAAACACGCGATTGCCGCAGGAGTCGAGCGCGCACCGCAGAGCGCCGCGGCATTGATCCCGGACCGGAACGATTTGATCCGACTTCCCTGACGTCAGGCTGTGCCGCCAAACTCCGAAGGAGTCCACTGCGCTGTTTGCCATGGTGTAGGTGAGCGCATTTCGTTCCGCATCAAAGTCAACGGTGTATATGACTTGGCAGGGACTGAGCCTCGGATTGGACTCTGTGGTTGAAAAAGATCGGCTAATCGCCCCTCTCAATCCACAAACAGCATCTCGTTCCCCGCCAGCAGCGCCTGCGCATACTGCGACCATGCGGCAGCGTCCTGCTCGCGTCCATGGATGAACGCTTTCGCCACCTCGGCCTCATGCTCACTTGGTGCGCGGCCAAATAAACGTGCATAGATTTCGTCCACGTTGTGATTCATCGCCCAACGGCCTAGGATGGCCCCCTGTTCGAGCATGAAGGGTGAATTCAACGCGAAGAGCCCCTGCAAGGGCGTGATGGTCTCCATGCGCCAAGGATTATGCGCACCGGGATCGGGCACGTCATGAATGCGCAGCATCGGGTCCATGTCCTGACGATCCGAGGCACCGTAAAGCGAGCGGCGCAGGTTCTTCGCATCGCTGATGGCGGACGCCTGACCGCCCATCTTGAGATCGATCTGCCCCGTGGCGGCGAGGATGGCATCGCGCCACGATTCCCAATCGAGGCGACGGCGCAGCATACGGCCATAGAGCTTGTTCTCGGGATCACGCTTCTCGGATTCCGCCGCCAAGCTGCTCTGCTGCCACGTGGCCGAGTTCAAGATCTCGCGATGCAGCCACTTCAACGACCAGCCGTGCTCCATGAAGCGTCCGGCTAGGTCATCGAGCAGCTCGGGATGCGTTGGTGCTTCGCCGAGATTGCCGAACTCGCTCGGTGTATCGACCAAGCCGCGGCCGAAGTGATGCTTCCACACGCGATTCACGATGACGCGTGCAGTCAGTGGAGCGGCGTCTTCCACGATGGCCTGCGCCAGCTCCAGGCGACCGCTGCCACTGGTGAATTTGCGCGGCAGGCCGCTCTTGGACGGAAACGCGGAGAGGAAACGACGCGGCACGGCCTCGCCGAGATCATTCGGATTGCCGCGCTTCATCAGTTCGAGATCGCGGGCCATGCCCATCTTGTAGTCGAGCTTTGTGCCGTGCTCTTTTTCCTTGTTCACCACGAAGAGCGCAGCCTCCTCGACGGCATTCGCCATCTCCATGTTGTAGTGCGGCGTCGCGGCCTTGATCGACGCGATGACCGCTTCGATTCTCTTTGCCTGCTCCGCCAGATCCTTCGGCTTCTTTTTCTTCAAGTCGGCCATCTGCTTCTCCATCGCCGCGACTTGCAGCCGCGCCTTTTGCACCGGCTTCCAGAACTCATCGCTCATCGTCGGCAGCTCGGAGAGCTTCACGGAGGCGAACACACCGGCGAGCGCATAGTAGTCCTGCGCCGTGATCGGATCGGATTTGTGATCATGACAACGCGCACAGGCCAGCGTGAGGCCGAGGAAGGTGCGCCCGATGGCATCCACGTGTTCTTCCCATTCGTCGGCGACCGTCGTCTTGATGATCTCCGGCGGCAGTTGCAGCTCTTTGAAGTAGGTCGGGCTCAAGCCGATGAACCCCAGCGCCACGCGATCCTGCGGCCTGCACTCCGGCAGGAAGTCCGTGGCAAGTTGCCGCACCACGAAGCGGTCATACGGCATGTCTTCGTTCAAGGCCTGCACCACCCAGTCGCGATACAGATACGAGAACTTCGTCGAATCCAGCCAGTCCGGCGTGATGTCCGTGTAACGCGCCAGATCCAGCCAGTGCCGCGCCCAGCGCTCGCCGTAGTGCGGATTGCGCAGCGTTTCATCCACGGCACGGCTCCAGTCTGCCGCCGCCTGCTCCGTCGGCGGCAACCCTATGAGATCAAATGCCAGTCGGCGCTGCAACACACGCTCTTCGGCTCGTGGCGCGGGCTTCATCCCAGCCGCCTCCATCTTTGCCAGAATGAAGTAGTCGATCCGCGTCTTCGGCCACACCTTGTCTTTCACCTTCGGCAAGGCCACACGCTTGAGCGGTGCAAACGACCACGGCACCGGCTTCGGCCCTTCGTCCTTCTTCGCCAGCACCATCCCCGCCGATGCCAGTAGCATCAGCAGCACCTTCGATCCCATTCTCAGAGCCGGTAAATTCACCCTCAAACTACACCGCTCAGCCCGCAGAGCTTTCATCCCTGCCATCTGTCATTCACCATTCCACATCGTTAAGCTGGGCGATTTATTGGCAAAGGAATGGGGGCAGAGGAATGCCTAACAGCTCACTTGGCTTGTATTCCCTTGCCCCCATTCCCTTGCCATTACTCTGGATTAGCTAACCTAAGGGCATTCATTCCTCATCGCGTCCCCTGCCCTTGTGAATTTTTTCACAAATCCCAGTTGCCGCGCTTATTCACACTGGAATACTGCGACTCATGGCCTCCCCCGTCCAGTATCTCCCCGGCAAAGAACCGCATGCGCGCGAGAAGCGCCTCATCTTCAAAAACATCGACCGCGTCGGCTACAATCCGTCCATTGAATGTTACATCGAGAACGGCGGCTACGAGCAGCTCAAGAAGGCTCTCAAGATGGAGCGCAGCGCCATCACCAACGAGGTCAAAGCCAGCGGACTCCGCGGCCGTGGCGGTGCAGGTTTCCCCACCGGCGTGAAGTGGGGCTTCATCCCGCCCACGAACACCAAGCCGGTCTATCTCATCTGCAACGCCGACGAATCCGAGCCCGGCACCTTCAAGGACCGCTACATCATGCATCAGGACCCTCATCAGTTGATCGAGGGCATGACCATCTCCTGCTTCGCCGTGGGCGCGAAGCTCTCCTACATCTACATCCGCGAAGAATTCCCCCACGCCGCCAAGATCCTCGAAAAGGCCATCGCTGAAGCCCACGCGAAGGGTTTCCTCGGCAAAAACATCCTCGGCTCCGGCTTCGACTGCGAAATCTTCGTGCATCGCGGTGCCGGTGCCTACATCTGCGGTGAAGAAACCGGCCTCATCGAGTCCCTCGAAGGGAAGCGCCCCTACCCGCGCATCAAGCCGCCGTATTTCCCCGCCGCGCTCGGCCTCTACATGAGCCCGACCATCGTGAACAACGTCGAGTCCCTCTGCCACGTGAAGCACATCCTTGAGATGGGCGGCGCGGAGTATGCCAAGCTCGGCACGCCGAACAACACCGGCACCCGCATCCTCTGCGTCAGCGGCGATGTGCAGAAGCCCGGCTACTACGAAGTCGAAGTCGGCAAGGTCACCATGGGCGAGGTCATCGACACGCTCTGCGGCGGCCTCAAACCCGGACGCAAATTGAAGGCCATCATCCCTGGCGGCAGTTCCTCCAAAGTGCTGCGTGCCGATGAAAAGTACAAGCTCAAGGACGGCCGCGAGATCGGCATCATGGACATCCCCATGGACTTCGACACCATGGCGCAGTGCGGCACCATGGCCGGATCCGGCGGCGTCATCATCATGGACGACAGCCGCAGCATGACCTGGGTCATCAACAACCTGAACGCCTTCTACGCCCACGAATCCTGCGGCCAGTGCACCCCCTGCCGCGAAGGCAGCCTGTGGATGAAGAAGATCAGCGACCGCATCGTGGCCGGTGACGCCAGCCCCGACGACGTGGACACGCTGGAGACCGTCGCCAATCAGATCGAAGGCAAAACCATCTGCGCCTTCGGCGAAGCCGCCTCCTGGCCCACCCAGAGCTTCATCAAGAAATTCCGCGACGAACTCAAAGGCGACTGCAAACCCGACCTCGCAGGCAAGATCGTCAACGAAGAGTCCCTCGTCGCTGCGGCGGGCTTGGTGGTTTGATGGGGAGCGCCGACGAGTCGTCGGCTTTCATTCCGAACTCGACATTTATAACAATCGTCGGGTAAAATACGTCCATGACTGACGAACGGCGCATTGATCGCATGGCGGGATGCGCATGCCTTGGAAAAGGCATGATTGCCGCAGGAGCTATTGCGCTGGCCATCTTTTGTCTTCTCATGAACCAGGGGGGCATGACGGATCGAGGCAGTGATCCTTTGTCCCCCATTCCTCTGTCTCCTTTACTGGAGTTTGTAGCTAGACTGCAGTGACCGGATCAACTCAGCCAACTCGGCATCCATGAGGGCGCGGTCGAAGATCATGAAGCGGGCGATCTCTCCATTGAATGATTCCAAGCCTGGGTGCTTCGTTGCATCACGCTCCTGACCGATGGCCATCTTGGAGGGATTGGCGGTGGGATTCACGGGTACGGGCTTGCTATCCACGGGCTGGGCGGAGTTGAGGTAGAGATCCAGATTCACCATGTCCTTGCCTGCGCCCATGCGACCGGCGACGACGTAGAACTTCTTTACCTGCAAGGGAGTCGGAGTCACCACTTGCGGGTTCTTTTCATTCCACAGCGGCTGCTTGCCTTTTGTCGTGGCCGGCCAGCCTCGGGTACCCATCCAGACGCGATTGTCGTCGGCCATGCAGGCCCAGAAGCCTTCGTAGCTGGCGGCGTTCTTGAGGTTGCCGAAGAAGGAGTTCACGTCCGGCTTACCCTTGATCTGGTCATAGGCGCACATCACGGAGAACCAAGTGTAGCCAGTGCCTTGGATGCAATGGTCGAAGGCGTCTTCATCGAGATTGATCAGCTCCTGCGCTTCAAAAATGAGCGTGTTGTGATCGCCAATCTCGGCGACCTTGGGTCGCAAGGTCGGGCGACCTGATCCTGGCACCTTGCGTCCTTCATCGCGCTTCTCGAAGACTCCAGCGGCGTTGCCAGCGACTTGATTGCGCCATGCCTTCACTCGATTGCCGTCTTCGACTTCAACACCCTTGTCGGCGTCGAGATCGAGGAAAAGGCCAGAGGAGGTAGGTGAAGGTACATCGGCACTGATGGCAAGGGGAACGCAGCCAAGCGAAATAAGTAGAGTGAGCGTCGTGAGGTTCATGGTTGGATTTGAGTTTTGGACTTGGGCTGCGGCAGGGGATCAGGGACGCCTTTGTCGTCGCCGATTTGGATCGTAGTCAGTCTTTGCCGCCGACCGACGGAATCGAGCGCGCCAGACGCGCCCAGCACGTCCGCAGCATCACACAACTGGTCCCCACGATCACCAGCACCAGCAGCCCGATAACAGCGTAGCGACGCATGCGCAGCGATTAGTGCTTCGCCTCTTCCTTCTTGCCGTGCTCGCCTTCAGCGGCATGCGCATCACCGTGGCCTGCGTCGTGCGCCTTGTGCATGCCTTCATGCAGCACCTGGGTTTCTTTCCAGGTGTGCTTCCCGCAGGAAGTGGAGGCGAGGGCAATGACAGCGGCGCAGAGGAGGATCGAGGCGGTTTTCATGAGGGATTCGGGTCCGCCATCCTATCGCCCGAAGCCCTTCGCGCAAATGGCAATTCGGGGTGGCGATTTTCAATCGCCAATCAAGACGGCGACTGCAACTCGCCGCCCCGCACCACGATCCGCGCATCCAGCGCAACGATGCCCTCCGGCGATGCCAGCAGCGGATTGATGTCCAGCTCCACGATGCGCCGCTCATGCTGCACGAGACGCGCAAATTTCACCAACACTTCATCCAACGCCGCCAAACCCACCGCAGGCTGGCCGCGCACGCCGCGCAGCACCTTGGAGATCTTCGTCTGCTCGATCCAGCGGCGTGCCAGTGCGTGATTCAACGGGGGCAAAACCAGCGCACGATCTTGAAATACCTCCACCAGCGTACCACCGGCTCCAAACAGCAGCACGGGTCCAAACTGCGCGTCCGTGCTCGCCCCGAGGATCAGTTCGGTGCCCTTGCGTGTCACCATGCGTTGCACCGTCACGCCTTCAAAGGCCGCAGCGCCATGCAGCTTCGTCACGTTGTCGCGAATCAAGCGCCATGCGTACCGCACCGCATCGGCGTTCATCAGATTGAGCTGCACGCCGCCGCAGTCGCTTTTGTGCGTGATCGTCGGCGATAGCAGCTTCGCCACCACCGGAAAACCCAGCGCCTCCGCCGCAGAAACCGCTGCGTCTTCGTCATAAGCCGCGTGTGTCTCCACAATCGGAATCCCGGCAGCAAACAGTACCTGCTTGGCCTCCAACTCAGTCAACAGGGTGCGTCCGCTCTTCAGCACAGCATCAATCATATCACCAATCACCGAAGGCAGCTCTTCCACATCCTCCGCATGGGCGGCGAGGGATTCCGTGAGCCAGAACAACCGTAAGCGCCGCTCACGCATGCGCACAAAGGCCTGCGCCGCTTCATCGGGATAATCATACGTCGGAATTCCCGCCGCGTTCAAGATGGCGCGGCCCTCATTCACGCTCTGCGCGCCCATCCAGCTCGCCAGCAGCGGCTTGCCGTTCTCCTGCGCGATCTTCAACACCTCACGCGCAATCGCCGTCGGATTCGTCATCGCCTGCGGCGTCAGCACGGCCAGCACGCCATCCACGCTCGCGTCATTTTTCACGATGCGCAGCGCTGTGGCAAAACGATCGGCATCCGCATCGCCCAGCACATCCACTGGATTGTGATGACTCCAATGCGCGGGCAGCACCTCGTTCAGCGCCTTCAGCGTGTCGTCCGCAAGCTCCGCTAGTTCACCACCACCGAGCACCAAAGCGTCCGTCGCCAGCGCGCCAGGACCACCGGCATTCGTCACGATGGCCAGACGCGGTCCCGCAGGCAGCGGTTGTTTGGAAAGCACCTCCGCCATGTCGAACAGCTCCTCCACCGTGTCCACGCGCAGCACGCCGCTTTGCCGCAGCGCCGCGTCCAGCACGGCATCGCTGCCGGTCATCGCGCCGGTGTGCGAAGCCGCAGCCTTCGACGCCTCGGCCGTGCGCCCGACCTTGATCACCACGATCGGCTTATGCGCCGCCACCTCACGCGCCGCTTCCAGAAACGCCGCCGCATCGCCACCGACCGACTCCATGTACATTACGATGCTCTCCGTGTGCGGATCATTGCCAAAATGCCGGATCAAATCGCCCCAGCCCACATCCGTCATCGCCCCGGTCGAAACAAACGCGCTGAAGCCCACATGCTGATCATGACTCCAGTCGAGAATCGCCGTGCACAGCGCCCCGCTCTGGCTCAGGAATGCCACACGACCCGGACGCGCCATACTGCTGGCAAACGTCGCGTTCAAGCCCGCATGCGGATTCATCAGCCCGAGGCAATTCGGCCCAATCACGCGCACACCATGCCGTTTCGCCGCTTCGAGCACGCGTCTCTCCAGTTCCGCGCCCTCCGCACCGGTTTCCTTGAACCCCGCCGAAATCACCACCACCGCCTTCACACCCGCTGCACCCGCTTCTTCAACGATCTGCGGCACCGTCGCCGCTGGCGTCACGATGATCACCAGCTCCGGCACCTCCGGCAGAGCCGCGATGTTTGGAAACGCCTTCACGCCAAGAACCTCCGCCCGCTTCGCATTCACCGGAAACACCTTGCCGCCAACCCCACGCAAATTCTCCCAAATCGCCCGCCCCACACTGCCCTCACGCTCCGTGGCTCCGATCAAGGCAATGCTGCGCGGCTGGAAGAAGGATTCGAGGGACATGCCGCAGACTACGCAGCGAATGAGATGCGTCTCATCCCATGTTGCGGGCTTTAATTCTCATTCTGTGAAGCCGTCTGGTCACTCGTCATCACCCGCACAACACGACCCGCAGGCCGCATAGCAGTCATCGCAGATGAATTCATCGCCGAATTTCGACGCGCCCAGTTTGCCGCAGCGTTCGCAAGCAGGTTGAGGTTGCTCGGTAGCGGGTGTGGGTGGATGGGGTGGGGCTTCACTCATGCGTCATCTTCTTTGCCTCGCTTTCGCTGGTTTTGCCAGCGCCCAAAACACCGATCCCTTTCCCACGCCGCCGAATCAGAAGGGGCTGCAGGTGCAGATGGTCGATGATGCCCTGGCGCTCGGCATTCATCATGCGGGCATCAACATCAACCTCACGGCGCTGCTGGACATGAAATCGAAGCCGGAAACGGGCGAGTTCGTTTTCAATCAGAACTACCTGACCTCGCTCGACCGCCAGATCAAACCGCTCTCGGACCGGGGAGTGCTCGTTTACACGATCCTGCTGGTTTATCCGTCCAAAGACCCGGTGCGCGATGCCATCGCGCTGCATCCCGGGCATCGAAAGGACTACAAGTTCAGCGTGGGCGGCTTCAACACGACGAATCGCTTTCTCGAAGCCGCCATCGGCCTGCTGGCGGAGCGCTGGAGCGATGCGCATCCTGAGCATGGCCGCGTTTGGGGCTGGATCATCGGCAATGAGGTCAATTCGCACTTCCTCTGGAATAACATGGGCCTTGTTTCACTCGAAACGGCCGCCAGCGATTATGAAAAGGCTTACCGCATCGCGCACACGGCGATCCGCAAGCATTCGCAGCATGCGCGCACTTATGTCTCGTTTGATCATCACTGGGCCAGCAGCATGCACAACGTCAGCGCACAGGAAGCCACGCCGGGCCGCGACTTCCTCGACACCTTCGCACGTCTTGTGCGCGAGCGCGGCGACTTCGATTGGAACGTCGCCTGGCACCCCTACCCCGAAGACCTGAACAATCCGCGTGCTTGGGCGGACAAAACCATCACCACCGACGATAAGACCAACAAGGTCACCTTCAAAAATCTCCAAGTCCTAGCGCAGCATCTCGCCAAGTCAGAACTCCTCTTTGAAGGCAAGCCGCGCCACATCATCTTGAGCGAGCAAGGTTTCCAAACCCTGCTCAATCCCGAGGGAGAAAAGCTCCAAGCGGCGGCTTACGCCTACGCATGGGAGAAAATTCAAAATCTGCCCACGGTGGACGCCTTCATTTACCACCGTCACGTCGATCACGCTCACGAGGGTGGTCTGCGACTGGGATTGTGGCGTAATGCACCGAACTCCGTCGCTGATCCGCACAGCAAGAAGCTAATCTACGATCTCTTCAAGAAAGCCGGAACGCCGGAATGGCGTGCCGCAGCCGATGCGTTACTGCCAGTGACGGGATTGAAGGCGTGGGGGAATCCGTAGGAGAGCCCTCAGTTCGTTTCTTTTATTATTTATCACTAATTGATTATACCCGCAGAAACACAGCGCATTTATGCCTTGGATAGCCTGCGAGCCACCGTCATGTTTTCCGGAGTCCTGCTACATGCAGCAATCTCCTTCATGATCGGTTCTAGATTTTGGTTGGTGCAGGATGTGAACCGAAGTATTGCCTTCAATATCATCGTGCTTATTTTGGACTCCTTTCGGAGTCATCTGTTCTTTTTTCTTGCGGGCTTTTTCGGCCATTTGCTCCTGATGAGATCCGGTCTAGTGCGCTTTCTCAAACTGAGCAATCCATGGAACCCATGGAACTCTTCCTGAGTGGCAACAATGTCAGATTTGAATCGACGAAGATTATGGACGGCCTACCAAAGCTGGTTCAACCATGGAACGAGTCATGACGTATTCCCGAGTGGCGAAGCTTAGCTTTTCATCTCTCCCTCAAGCTCAACCGTAGAAATCCATGCACTACATCCTTCCCTCATTCGCCATCATCCTGATGGCGAGCCTTTTTCCCAACAGCTCCTTCGCCTTGCCGGTTTACATCGGCATCACCTTGTATGGCATCTTGATGACAGTTGGCGTTTATCGGAAGGCGACGCCTCATGTGAAACGCCAGACTCTGATCGCTGCATCTGGCGCTGTTATAACGGCACTTGGGGTCGGCGTGTTCTTCTACCTCCGCTGAGCTTGGGGCCGCGACGCTTTGTGACGCAACTAAACTGACGATGAATAAGCATTATCGACTTTGGAAGCACGTCATCTGCTTGCCGCTGGTTCTCTTGGCGCTGCAGTTGATGAAAACGGCACCCGAGCTGTCTCCGAAGTGGTATGCCGGATTGGTGATGGCACTGCTTCTCGGAGTGGCCTATATCGTCGAAGAAATTTTCTGGATGACCCAGCGCAAGGGGCGGCCCTGCGGACACTGTGGGAAGATGGTCCCGATGAAGTCCTTCACCGTGGTAGCCACCTGCCCTCACTGTGGCCAGCCGCTCGAATAGCCCCCTGCTAAGAGTTAGGGAATGAGCCACGAAGTTCGGATGGGCGTTGCCTTCTGCCTCCTATCCCCATCCGGAATTTTCACAGGAGATAAAAGCCTGCCCGCAGTGCTTCGCAGCTGCGATGCAGGCGGGAGACAACTAAGCTCCAGAGTACGGAAGGCTAGCCGCAAAAAGTTAACAAGGAAAAGATTCAATCCGGCTTTTTTGAAGTCTTTCGTTTCTGGCGGCTCATCCCCTCTCCGTTTCCTCCCTTACCTCCTGTAGCAATCTGGGAATCTCACAGGAGATCACAGAGTTAACGGATTCCCATTCAGCATCCAGCCTTTCCCCACGGCTGTCACGAATTGCCTCCCGCCCCTTCCCTGCGTCGGAGGTGTGGCGGGAGCGCGTAGAAAGGGAACAGGCAGAAGGCAGAAGGCAGGAGCATGAAAAAGGCGGTGCCCTGCGGCACCGCCTGGCGGGGAGCAAGAACGGGTCTTGCTTAGAAAGCTGTAGCTGAAGCGCACGGCACCGAAGTGGGCCTGCATGTCCTGGCGGAAGAACTGGCCTTGATAGCTGAGCAGCAGGTTGAACTGGTCGGTGAGCTGGAAGTTCACGCCGGCTCCGGCGACGAGGTAGTCCTGGCCAGGGGTTTGATTGCCGCCGGTGGCGGTGAAGGGGGCGTTGATCAAACTCACGCTGGTGCCGTTGTTCTTGAGGTTCTGCCGCTCGTAGCTCAGGCGGGCCTGCGGGGTGATGGCGCCGAAGCGGCTCTTGAGCTTCTTGGACACTGACCAGCCAATGCGGCTAACGAGGGACTGGTAGGTCTGCTTGCCGTAGCTCAGGGCTGCGAGGCCGCCGCCGGTTTCGCTGTAAGAGTCCACCGTGCCATGCAGGTAGTCGATGCCCGCGAAGGGACCGGTGACGAGCGTGTTGTTTTGGAAGCGGAAGTTCCAGCCGGTGTTGTACTGCACGGCGTTGGTGTAGGTGCGGGTGCTGCCGAAGGCCTGCGGGAAGGCGAAGCCGGGATTGCGGGTGGAGTCGAGGTCGTAGGTACCGAAGCTGTAGAGCAGGCTGCTCCAGTAGTTCTTGCGCACGAAGGTGAGGTAGGCGGAGAGCGCTGGGCCTTCGAGCCGCACGCTGCCGAGGCCGCCGGTGTAGCCCTGATCGCTGTGGAGGAAGCTCACCGCGAAGCCGACGGCGAGGCCACGGGAGAGATGGCGCTCGATGCCGACGCCGGGTGCCCAGCTATCGACCTGCACGCCGGCCTGACCGCCGACGGCGCTGAGTTTGACGTTGCCGTAGTTCACGGTGGTGAAGACTTCCCACTGGCGGGAGCGTGGCACACGCTTGGCGATGGGGTTCTTCGCGTCGGGATCACCGTCGCCCTGACCGACGACGACGCCGTCATCAAGAGAGGCGGTGAGGCTGTCATTGGCGGCTTCCTCGCCATCGCCAGCCATGAGGTTGAAGAGGTGGTTGTTGACGTCGTTGGTAGCCGTGTTGTTGCCATTGATCAGCGCCTGGCCTTGGGCATTGGCCATCGGCAGGCCGGTTTGCGTGGCGGAGAGCTGCTCGGGCGGAGGGCCAAAAATGAGAATGAAGTTAAAATTCGGAGTGATGGCGAACGTGGAGGTACCGCTGCCAATTCCGAGGCTGGCAAAGGTGGCACCATCAAAGGTCATGGTGCCTGCAAGAGACGCCCCGGAGATGTAACCTAATGGCACAGCTAATTGACCAGCACCCGAGGCAATGGCGAAACAATCACCGGAAGACGAGGTGGCAGTCGTGCCTGGACCTGCGCCAAAAGGGGACGAAATGGGCCCCATCGTGTAAAGATCCACAACAGCTGGTTCGGTCGGATTGGAAATAAAGAAACCCGATGCAGGCCAAATAAAATTACCGGCTCCAATGGTGAACATCGGAAAGAAGCCCGTCAGATCAACGTTCCCCGAGTAGGAAAGCACCACATTGCCACCGGTTTCCTGTCCTGTGACGGTGATATCCGCCTGGGCGGAGTTCGGCAGCAGCGTTAGCTGAGCCGCGAGCAAGGCGGCGCAGGTGAGCAGGTTGATGGCGCGAAAGCGCGGGCGTGGTGGCAGCGGGCTGAGGGAGGCGGTGCGTGTCTTCATAGGCAGTGGTCTGGAGGAGTGATTGAGCGCGTTTGAGGGAAACCCAAGGCCAGCACAAGCCTCCCCGGTGATGGGGGGAGTGTCCTGAGCTGACTCTGAGTTCGTGTTCAGCTCTGAACTGGGCGGCAGGAGTGCGCCCGGAACTGTAAATGCCAGCCCTCTGCCGACTAAGCGTGTGCCCTTTAGTGGGATATCTTGAGGTTACAAGCCGTAATCAGAACGTCGCGCTGTTTTCGTTCTCGTCATGCCTAGGCGACTTGCGGAGGAGCGAGGTAGAAGGGAATAGGCAAAAGGGAACAGGCAGGAGGCAAAAGGCAAGAGGGGTGAAGCCTGGAGCCCATCACACCCAACTCGTAACATCTCCCCAAGACAGAGCGTTGTTGCCCAAGCCGACGTTGCGAGCGTAAGAGAGAGGCATGTCTGAGCATCTCAACGCGCGCTTGTTTGTCTGGTTTCGCATTCTGTTCAACTGCCGGTTCTACTATCCGGTGTTCACGATCTTGTTTCTCGATCTAGGGCTGAGCATCGGGGAGTTTGCGGCGCTGAATGTGGTGTGGGCGCTGACGAGCGTGGTGCTGGAGGTGCCGTCGGGGGCGCTGGCGGATCGCTTTGGCCGCCGGCCGCTGGTGGTGGCGGCGGGGGTGCTGATGGTGTTGGAAATGGGAGTGCTGTGCGCGATGCCGGTGGGCCAGCATGACGTGGTGCTGTGGCTGTTTGTGATCAACCGTGTGCTGAGTGGCGCGGCGGAGGCCTGCGCGAGCGGTGCGGACGAGGCGCTGGCGTATGATTCGCTGCCCGCAGGTGAACGCACGACGCTGTGGCCGCAGGTGATGGCGAAGCTGAGCCGAGGGATGGCGCTGGGCTTTGTGGTGTCATCGATCACGGGATCGGTGGTGTATGATCACCACACGCTGACGAGCGTGCTGCATGGCATCGGCCTGGACATAACGGTGGCGAAGAGTGTGGCGATGAAGCTGCCGCTGCTGCTGTGCCTGGGCACGGCTTTGGCCTGTCTGCTGGTGACGCTGCGGATGACGGAGCAGCGCTCCCCTGCCCCGGCGCTGGCGGTGATGCAGAGTATCCGCGAGACATGGGCCTCCATCCTGAAAACGGGCGGCTGGATCTGGCGCACGAAGGCGGCGTTTGCGCTGATCGTGTTCGGGCTGGTGTTTGACAGTGTGATCCGCCTGTTCCTGACGGTGGCGAGCAATTTTTATCGCCTCGTGGGGATCGAGGAGGGCTGGTATGGCGTGATCGGCACGGGGGTGTCGCTGCTGGGGTTGGTGATGGCAAGCTGGATGGAGAAGAGCACGCAGGTGATGAGTGCGCGGCAGAATTTCACGTGGCTGGGCGTGGCGGTGTTCGGTGGGCTGATGGCGGCGGCGCATCCGCAGCAGGGCTGGACGGGGATCGTGCTGGTGGTGCCGCTGTTCATGAGCATGCGCTTTCTGGGGTTCTTCCTGTCGCATTATCTCAATGAGATCGTGGACTCGGAGCAGCGTGCGACGGCACTGAGCTTTCGCGGATTGAGCATGAACCTGGCCTATGGGCTCCTGACGCTGCTGTTCGGCTGGCAGACGGGCTGGGTGGGAGGCCATCTGGGATTGAAGGCGGATGATCCAAGGGTGTTTGCCACGGCGCTGACATACTGGCCATGGTGGTTTGTGGGAACACTGCTAATTGCGGGCCTCTGGCTGTGGCTGCGCCGCTTTTCTTTGCCCGCCAATGAACGAAGTGGCGAAGTTGCACGTCATTAGCATGCGCGACTTTGTGCCGCAGCTGAACCAATCATCCCAACCGCTATAAAAACACCGTCCATCCTCCGCTTTTCTCTGGGCCTACTGGCTGCCCTACCGCTGGTGCAATGCGCCTCCTCTACCCCACAGACGCGCATTCAGCGGAATCCACAGCTCTACGCCAACCTGAGCACGCGTGACCGACAACTGGTCAACAGTGGAGTGATTCGCGAAGGGATGACCCGCGATGCGGTCTTTCTGGCGTGGGGACGGCCTGACAGTGTCACCGCAGGCACCAATCGTGGACGCGAGACGGAAAGCTGGACGTACGTCGGCCAGCGTCCAGTGCGGACGATGAATATGAGCATGGGCTTTGGCATGGGCGGCTTTGGCTACGGTGGCTGGGGTCCCTACGGCATGGGCGGCTACCCATACATGGGCGGCGGACCTTCGGTGATGTACATCCCCTACACGGCTGGCGTGGTGGAATTTTCCAGTGGTCGCGTGGTGCGCTGGGCAGCAACGGCACGTTGATCACCTGCAACAGGCATGAGTGTCCCCGAGGAACATCTGGCTTCGCGCCGCGTGCTGAAGTCGCGCGATACGCTTTGGGCACATGCTTTGTCAGGCTGGCTGGCGCAGGCGGGAGTAACACCAAATGCCATCTCGTTGTTGAGCGTGTTGTTTGCCGGAGGAGCAATGGCCTGCTTTCTGGTGGCTGGAGATCAAGCCAGCACTGCGGGTATTCTGGCCGCGTGGCTGGGTGCCATCGCTTGCATTCAACTGCGGCTGGTTTGCAATCTGATGGACGGCATGGTGGCGGTGGAAGGCGGGAAAGGATCGCCGGTGGGAGCCATTTACAACGATGCGCCGGATCGCGTCGCTGATGTGCTGATTATGGTGGGTGCAGGCTACAGCGGCGCGGGTGATCCGGGCGTGGTGAAGCTGTTTCATGTGATTCCGTTGGGCTGGTGCTGCGCCATCGTCGCGGTGTGGACGGCCTACCTACGAGTACTGGGCGATTCCTTGACCGGAAAGCATGATTTTCGCGGCCCGATGGCCAAGCAGCATCGCATGGCGGTGATTTGCGGCGGGGCGCTGATCGAGATGATCCAGCATCTGACTGGGAGCGAGCGCTCTGGCATTTTGATCGCATTGACGATGATTTTCTGCGGTGGCTTGTGGACGTGCGTCAGGCGACTCCAAGTCATGGCAAGGGAACTACGATCGCTCCCACCGAAGCCATGAATCGACAAATTTGGAGCTTGCTGGAATATCCGCCGCACTCGTGCGTCTTATGACCGCTATCGCAGCGTTATTACCGACAACTCCCTATCATCTTCATCATGAAAACCACCCTGCTCATCCTCGCAACCGTCGCTTTGACGGTGTGTCTTCAAGCCTCCGATTTTCCTGCTGGCAGCCCGAAGTTTGCCACCAACGCCGATTCAGTGCTGGCCACCGCCCAAGCAAACGGCAAGCCCACGATCATGGTCTTTTCCGCCTCGTGGTGCGGTCCCTGCCAGGAAATGAAGAAAGAGGTCTATCCCAGCGCTGCGGTGAAGCCTTTCCACGACCAGTTCAACTGGGCCTACCTCGACATTGATGTCGAAGCTAACGGCAAACTTTTTGAAAGTCACAAGCTGGAGTCAGTCCCACACCTGTTATTTTTAAACGCCAGCGGTAAGACCATCGATCAGCAGGAGGGTGGCTGCTCCCCTGAGGAGTTTGCCAAAAAGTTAGTGAAGGTGCTGAAAATGGCCGGACCGGCGAAGACAGCGAGCACGAATTGAACTAACCGCAGGGCTTGTTCGCTGGTTTGTGGACTTCTTCAGCTGGGAGATGTTTGCGCATTGAGCACCCAAAAGATGCGAGCTTGAAATCAAAGATTGATTTCAATGGGGGATTACCCCACAATAAAGGGTCTAAAAGGAAAGTTAACAATTAGCATATTGTTAATAACAATGCGCCACACCACACTCCTTCTTCTCGGCTTTACCGCCTGCATGCTTGCCTCCTGCTCATCGGGATTAGGCAAGAGCGGCACGCGCATCACTTCGGTCCGCACTACGGCCTATACACACGGTGAATCTGACCACATCATCTATGGCGCAAGGACTGCGGTGGGGACAAACCTCAAGTATGGCAATGTGCGTAGTGCCGCCGCCGATTGGTCCGTTTATCCAGTAGGTACGATTTTCCAGATTGAAGGATTGCCCTATGTCTATCAGGTCGATGACTATGGCTCTGCATTGGTAGGCACCAACACGATCGATCTCTACAAACCGGACAAGGCCACCATGAAGGCATGGGGCGTTCGGAACGTGAACATTCGTGTGATCAAATGGGGATCGTTCTCGAAGAGTCTTTCCATCATGAAAGATCGCACCCGCTTTTCTCACATCCGCCGCATGGTTGAGCGGATCGAAGTTAGCTCTTAGGTCTCGGTACCAGTTACAGAACGGTGACCAAGCAAGAGCGCGCTACCCATATTCTGAAGCGATTGGGGGAGTTGTATCCCCGGCCACCGATCCCGCTCAATCACTCGGATACGTTCACACTTTTGGTGGCCGTCTTGTTATCAGCACAATGTACCGATGTGCGGGTCAATCTGGTGACACCGCGATTGTTCGAACTAGGCAGAACCCCCGCCATGTTGGCAGCCGCGCCGCTTGAAAAGATCGAAGCTATCGTGCGGCCATGTGGCCTTGGACCGCAGAAAGCCAAGGCTATCAAAGAACTTTCACGCCTGCTGTTGCTCAATCACGAAGGACTGGTACCGGCCTCACTCGAAGCTTTGGAAGAACTACCCGGAGTCGGCCACAAGACCGCGCAAGTGGTGATGGCGCAGGCTTTCGGCGTGCCGTCCTTCCCAGTGGACACGCATATTCATCGCTTAGCCCAGCGCTGGAGTTTGAGCACCGGGAAATCCGTGCTGCAGACCGAACGCGACCTAAAGCGACTTTTTCCAGAGGAGTCTTGGAACCGTTTGCATCTTCAGTTCATCTATTACGGCCGTGAACACTGTTCCGCGGGTGGGTGCGACGGTACGATCTGTGAAATCTGCCGCACTTGCTTTCCTGAGCGCCGTAAGCCAAAGTGCACCAAAAAAGCATAAAGCCGCTGGCTATCACCAGCGCAAACGCAATGCCGTACGGAATGCCCTTGTCGTGTCGCCAAAGTCCGCACCAATGCCAATGTCTAACATAGGCAACACCCGGAAGTAGCTGGAGAGATCGAGCATCTTGCTATCATATTTATCAGCGCTGCTAACAGTCACACCCGCCTGCAATTCGACAAAATCCCATGGGGTGAACCGCAATGCCGGCCGGACATAAATCGAACCATCGCTGAAACTCACCGAGGTGTCTCTGGCCTTCAAACTGGCATAAACCATACCTGCCTCTGCAACAAAGGTCAGACGATTAGTAATAAGCGACGTGTGAAAGCCTGCGCCAGCCTGGATGCTAGCAAAGTCATAATCCGCATTGGCCTCACCGGCAATGCCGCCACCGGAACCGCTGCCCCAATTGGCACCAAACTTTAGATAGAGTGGGTTAAACAAAGCAACGGTGAGAGTCGCACCAATAGTGCTGGCTCCTTTCAAGCCCGGTAGCTTGGGATCCACATAACGATAATAGGCCTCTAAATTGTTAAAGTTCACCAAGCTGGGCCCAGTCTTGCCTCCAACAGGTGCGCCATAAGCGGCCGTTGGAGGTGCTGCTGTATAAGCCCCTGTTCCCTGCGGCGTGTATGATGACATTTGCCCCGGTGGCGGCACCGAGGCGTAAGGGTCTGCATAAGGCGGCGGCGCAGTCACGCCAGCGGAAACCGTGGGAGGCGGCAATGAGTTAGGATAGGCTGGGACACTGGGAGGTGGCGTGCCATAACCTGGAGGCGGCACCCCCATGACTCCATAACCAGGAGGCGGTGCCCCTTGGCCAAGAACACTGTGGCAAAGGGCAACGCTTAGGCTTAGAGCGCTAAATAGGATCCTTTTCATGGCAAGCGGGGGACTTATTGATTATTTAGATAACTTAAATAATCTCTCAAATCAATAGATTCGGCAAATCTTTTTTGCGATTTTAAGATTTTCACTCCCGACAGTCGCTATACCCCATCCTACAACACGGTTTCTAGCAGCCACCTTTGATGAAATTCCTCATCGATTTTAGAACCTTGTAGCTCAGCGCCCTCTTGACGTCAGCGAGAGCGTTTCGCTTTCAATACCTCCTCCACCTCGGCGAGCGGCAGGCAGTTGATGACATCCTTGCGAGTGAGCCAGCCTTTACGGGCTGCTCGGACCCCGTAGATCACGGCTTGCAGTCCTTGAGTGCTGTGCGCATCGGGATTGATGCTGCATTTGACGCCCTTCTCTTTCGCGAGCTTCCACCAACGCCAATCCATATCAAGCCGCCATGCGCTGGCGTTAAGTTCTATAATGGTGCCTGTTTCGGCAGCGGCATCGATCACAGCAGCGACGTTGACGTGATACGCTGGCCGCTGCAGCAGCAAACGGCCCGTGAGATGGCCAAGCATGGTGACATACGGATTTTCGATGGCGCGAATGATGCGCTTCGTCATTTCGGCCTCGGGCAGATTGAAGACATTGTGCACCGAGGCGACGACGTAATCGAGTTGACTCATGATTTCGTCGCTAAAGTCGAGACTGCCGTCTTTGAGAATGTCCACTTCACTGCCGGCAAAGATGCGTAAATCGTCGAACTCGGCGTTGAGTCCTCTGATATCCTCAATCTGTCCGAGTAGCCGCTTTTCATCGAGCCCATTAGCCTGAAAGGAGGATTTGCTATGATCGGCAATGCCAAGGTATTGCAGGCCCAGATCGTGTGCAGCAGTAGCCATTTCACGCAACGTGGCACCACCATCGCTGGCAGTGGTGTGGTTGTGAAAGACGCCGCGCAGATTTTCGAGCTGGATAAGGCGCGGTAGCACGCCGTGCTCGGCAGCGTCGATCTCACCAGTATTTTCACGCAGCTCAGGATCAATGAAGTCGAGATCCAAAGCACGATAAAGGTCCGCCTCATCGTGAATCGGTGGAATCACCGGTGCATCGGCATGATCGGGCACAGAAGTGAAAGCATATTCGTTCAGTGAACAGCCACGATTAAGCGCGCGCTGGCGGATGGCGACATTGTGTTCCTTGCTACCGGTGAAGTAGGCCAGCGCGAAGGGAAACTCCTTGTTTGAAACCGCACGCAGATCGCACTGCACGCCGTTGGTAACATGCACGCTGGCCTTGGTCGGCCCTTTGGCGATCACATCGGCGACTAGAGGCAGTTCTACGAAGGCTGCGATGACTTGATCAGGATGCTTGGTGGCAACGAGGAAATCGAGATCATGCACAGTCTCCTTACCGCGACGAAAACTGCCGCAAACTTCAGCATGTGAGACATCGGGATGCTCACGCAACGTTTCGAGGATCTGCTGCACCAAAGGATAAACCTGATCCTGCCTGAATTCAGAAGCGTGCTGCTCACGAAATGCGATGCTTTCGAGGATTTTCTCCACCGTCTTGCCCCCAAAGCCTGAAAGCTTAGCCGCCTCGCCGCTTTCGCAGGCACGCTTCAAATCAGCGATGGAAGACACACCAAGTTCGGCATGCAAAGCAGCCACTTTCTTTGGCCCGAGACCCTGTACGTCGAACAGCTCAAACAAAGTGTCAGGGAACTCAGCTTTGAGCTTTTCATAGAACTCCAGCTTTCCGGTTGCGGCCATTTCGTGAAGTTTATCACGCAGCGCTTCGCCGAGGCCCTTGATACCCGTGAGTTGGTTCTCGGTAGCGAGTTTCATGATGTCTCCACTGAAACTTTCGACAATCTCGGCTCCTGTGCGGTAAGCGCGGACCTTGAAGGTGTTTTCTCCCTTCAATTCTAGCAGCAGGGCGATGCGTTCAAAAATAGTGGCGGCGTCTTCGCGAGTCATTCACGCATGATGGCGTGAGATTGCTTCAGGTGAAGCAGGAAGTAATCGCAAGCTACGATTCACCCAGGAAACATGATTCCACACATCAAGACTGGGGAGTAGCCGCCTCAGTTTCGTCCACCTAGGGTTTCCCGGTGATTTTTTCGATCTTTTCGCGGTTCTCTTCTTCGCTGAGTGGAGGTTCCTCTTCTCCGTCGCCTTTCGAAGGACCGTGGTAGGTCACGTTCCATTTCAACCGCTTCCAGCCGCCATCGATGCGCTTGAAACTGTAGTGCAGCTTAGGTTTACGAAACCCAAAGCCATCATTAATAGGTCCAATGGCTAGTTCGACCTTCAACGGTGGCTTCACCGAGGTCTGCTTGATTTCGACTGGAGGCTGTGAATGATCGCCTTCGAGCAAAAAGTGATCGTCCTCCTCCTTGGTTAGTCCATCGCGATGAAAGGCATTGATGGACCAGTCATAGGCAGGAAACGTCTGGGCGATGTCCCACATGCTAGGTTTTTCGTCCTCGGGCAGTTCCACGACGTCTTCTATGATCTTCTCCGCCATGGCAGGCCGTTTGACCTTTAGCAGGCGCTCATCCTTCACCCTCTGCACCCGCTGAACGGGAGTTTCGCAGCCTGTGAGGGTTAGAAGACAAAGGATGGCGATAATAAAAGTGATCCAACGGGGCATAGGTTTAGGGCAATATGGTCTTTGGAGAGACATTTTGTAGGCCAAGATCAACGAGAAGAAAATGACGATCTCGTGACCGCATAAACTTATCCTTGCACCAATGCACCGGGTTTCGGGTTGTTGGAGCATAGGCAAGGCTACATGATCGAAAAATGACATCATCCGGTCTGCGCAAGAGTCTCGATATAGTCGCCGCCATCGAAGCGACAAAGGGGGCTATCGTGTTGCTGGTGGGGTTTGGGCTGCTGGGACTGCTGCACCGGGACCTACCTGCCTTGGGTAGCGAGGTGGTGGCGCATCTGCATCTAAATCCAGCAAAGAAATATCCGCGCATTTTCCTAGATCTTGTTGCGTCGATGAATGACCGCCGATTGTGCTTCATGGCTGGCATGGCAGCTCTATATTCCGCCATCCGATTCGTGGAGGCTTATGGCCTCTGGCGTCAGAAAACTTGGGCGGAGTGGCTAGCATTAGTGGGCGGTTGCATCTACCTGCCGTTAGAGATTTACGAGATCCATGCCAAGGCCTCGATCGTTCATGTATCCGCGCTGCTCATCAATCTCGTGGTGGTTGTGCTGATGGGTATGGTACTTTTACAGAAGCAGCGAGGTAACCATGCCAAAACTAACGAGGAGCATTCCAGCTGAAGTTTCATCATCGTTGCCAAAGTTTTACATCTGTCTGACACATCGTTTTCGATCTGTGCGAATCTTACACTACATCATTAGAGCAGCATGAGGCTGCAGATCGAAAATTTCAGATAGTGGTTCCTGCATGGCTGTTGGTACTCACTCAAAAAGACCGGGGCAGATCGAGTGATCTGCCCCGGTCCTTTTTTTGACTTTCATCGCGATTTCCGCACGGCGACCCCTTGCCAGTCATACGTGGACGCGTAATCTCGCCACGCATGCCTGACCTCGACATCCGTGAAATTCATCTCCTGCGCGGCCCAAATATTTGGGCAAATTATCCCGTGTTGGAGGCTTGGGTGGACTTGGGAAGCTTGAAGGATGCGTCTTCAGAAGAGATTCCCGGATTCAATGAGCGCCTGAAGACGTGGCTGCCGGGTATGATTGAACATCGCTGCAGCGTCGGTGAGCGTGGTGGTTTTTTTCAGCGATTGGATCGCGGAACCTATCCTGCGCACATCCTGGAGCATGTGACGCTGGAACTGCAGACAATGGCCGGGCATGAGCTTGGCTTTGGCAAGGCGCGGGAGACGTGTGTGGAAGGTCTCTACAAAGTGATCGTGCGCTATCTTGATGAAGTCGTGGTTCAAGAGTGTCTGCGGAGTGCGCGTGAACTGCTGCTGGCGGCTTATTCAGGCGGAACCTTTGATGTGGCAGCAGAGGTCATTCGTTTGCAGGATGTGGTGGATCGCAATGCGCTCGGACCTAGCACGAAAGCGATCGTGGATGCAGCAAAGGAGCGAGGCATTCCCTGGCGCAGGCTTCAGGAGGGCCGCAGCCTCATTCAACTCGGCCAGGGTGTGAAACAACGCCGTATCTGGACGGCGGAAACAGACCGCACGGGGGCCATCGCAGAATACATCGCGCAGAATAAAGAACTGACGCGCACGTTTCTCAAGCAGGCCGGTGTGCCGGTGCCTGAAGGCCGCATCGTGAACGACCCCGATGATGCGTGGGATGCCGCTGAAGATGTGGGCCTGCCCGTGGTGGTGAAGCCGACAGATGCGAATCATGGCCGTGGCGTGTTCATCGATCTCAATACGCGTGAGCAAGTCGTGGAAGCCTTTCCGCAGGCTCTCAAAGAAGGCACGGGTGTGATGGTGGAGCGCTTCATTCCCGGCGTGGATCATCGCTTGCTCGTCGTCGGCAGCGACATGGTCGCCGCTAGCCGTGGCGACCCTGCGATTGTCGTGGGAGATGGTGAGAGCACGGTGGTGCAACTCATTGAGTCGCAGTTGAACACCGATCCACGTCGTGGTGAACTTGAAACGTGCCCTTGGGATAAAATTGATACCGTTAAGTGGGACCCCGTGATCCTCACCGACCTTCAAAACCAAGGCTACCAGCCAGATTCCGTGCCACATGACGGCGAGCGTGTGTTGGTAGCTCGATTTGCCAATTGGGCCATCGATATCACCGATGAAGTGCACCCAAGTGTGCGTGACCATGTGGTGACAGCGGCCAAGGTGGCAGGACTCGACATTTGTGGAGTGGATGTCGTCTGTGAAGACATTTCCAAGCCATTAGAGACTCAATGCGGTGCCATTGTTGAAATCAACGCCAGCCCCGGCCTGCTGATGCATTTGAAGCCTGCTGTGGGCAAAGTTCGTCCTGTCGGCGAGGCCATTATCAACATGCTGTTTCCAGATGGCAATGGTCGCATTCCAGTCATCGGCATCACGGGAACGCACGGCAAAACAACCACCACACGGCTTCTGGCTCATTTACTGAAAGCGGCGGGCAAGTTTCTCGGCGTCTGTCATAGCGATGGTTTGCAGTTCGGTGAGCGTCATGCTGAGTCGAAACAAGGAGACCGTCTTTTTGGCTCTCAGGGAGTGCTGCTGCATCCTTGGACTGAGGTTGCGATCTGCGAGACCAGTGCCGAATCCATCATCCTTGAAGGCATGGGCTATGATCAATGCCAAATCGGCGTGGTGCTCAATGTGGGCACGGATCATCTCGGGTTGGGCTACATGGAGACCCTGGAGCAGATGACCAAGGTGAAACGCTGCGTGGTGGATGTGGTGCTACCAGGCGGCACGGCGGTGCTGAATGCCACCGATGCGCACGTTGCGGGCATGGCAGAGTTTAGCAAAGGCAGCGTGCTATTCTTCTCTCACGATGCGGAGAACGCCGTGCTCACAGAGCATCGCAAACAGGGCGGAAACGGCGTCTATGTGAAAGACGAAGCCATTTACCTAGCGGAAGGCGCGACGGAGCGTTGTCTGATCAAGCTCGGTGACATCGGTATGCCGCACACCGGCCACTTTGCTTTCCAGATCGACAATATTCTCGCCGCCATCGGGGCCGCTTGGGCGCATGGACTCGGGGATGAGGAGATGGCGGATGGTCTGCGGAGTTTTGAGTAAACCTCCTTAATTGGTCCGTCTCAGTATTCTCCCACAAGAAGGGCGCAACAATGGCAGGAATCGTGCGTTCCATTTGCGTTAACCAATGTCGGACATGCCTGTTCCCTTGGTAATTCTGCTACCAAAAGGAACCCTTAAATCATTCATGTCGATACTTTCATTTGAGCCATCAAGAGGAATCAGGGTTTCTTGCGCAAATGAATCATTGGGAACCAATCAGACACTCTTGCACGCAGAGTGGGCGCGTTTGGAAATTGAGATGGAAGTCGTTTGCAGTCATCGAAGTGATTCTCTCCATCTGTTTCTGGCTGACAAGGTAGCTCAAGAATGGATGCCCGATTTTGATACCTTTAACCTTGCCCATTTGCTCAAACTTCAATGCGACACCCATGAAGATGATCTGATGCGTGAGATCTGGCTGACTCTTCTGAACAGCCCGATACTGTTGGAATATCCAAGCGCGGGTGAATTGATCTCTGCTGTGCGCATCCGCCGGAATATCGTTCGTAATGCGACTCACACTTGCTTAAACTTTCACACGACCGCCGTCGAACGACCGACGGATTGCTGGCGTTATTCGGAGGATAGTGGCTTCGTCCTAATCCCTGGCAGCGCGCTGATTGACTCACTCAAGAAAGCATGTCAGCCAGAGTCGAGTGGACAGTTGTATTCGTTTTCCTGCTACCGAGCCACTGAGTACGTGCTTCTGCTTTCCATTGCCGAGGAGGCCCGCGAGAGTCACCCTGATTTACTCCGCAAAATGCAATCGCAGTGGGAAAGAGAGGCGCTCACAGCGGATGATTTCCAAGATGCCTTCTTGAATGAACTTGGCAGCCTACAGCAGCCGTTACCCATTCATTATTATGTTCCTGGAGATCGAGTTTGGTTCCGCAATCCAGACTCGCATTCAATGGAGGTGACTGGATATGAAGGTTCCTGGGTGGTTTACCTCGGTAGCGGCCGATTTTCCAATTTTTGGAAGCTAGGCCAACCCTTCACCGTGCTGACCAAGTGCATCGAGATCTACCACTGGCGCGATGCAACTTTCACAGATGATCAGGGTGAGTTGCAGATGGATGAAACCAAGGTGGAGCAACTGGTGGCGCAGACATTGGCTAACAAAGAAGCCTGTGATAAAATTTATCAGCGCATGCTACAAATACGCGACCCGGTTGAAGTATTTGCAGAAGGCGGCTGCATGGACGCTACGCGGGAGACCGCTAAGTTTGTCAGAGCACCTGACTGTGGCATCCTGAAGGTGACTAACGTGCCGTTGGCCTGAATTTCACCAAAAGCGAACTCAGTAAACCGGTGATTCGTCGATGGGCAGCGGGGCTTTCGATGCTGTGATGGAACAACACCGCAAAACCTATGCTCGCGATGAACGCCAGCAGCAGTCCCACCATCGCGGAGACGAAAGATGAAAGACCAAGCATGGCGTAGAAGACGTTCGTTAGCAGTAGAATCGGAAAATGAACCAAAAAGAGCGAATAGGAGATCCTTCCGAGGAAGGCGAGTGTTTTGAACGATGAACCCCTCTCTAAACAACCGGTGCGACGGCTGATTCCCAAAGTGAGCGCAATAGCTAGAGCGATGACCAAGCGGCCACGAAATTCAACCGCCATTGCTGATGCTGCCACCACTGGGATCAGTGCCAGCCATATCGGATTACGTTCTCGATTCGAAGCCCACCAGGCGGCTGAACCTAGGCCATAGGAGCCAAAGAAATAAACGGCCAAGTCGTCCCACTCATCGTTCAAATTGAAGCAGAACAGAGAGGCTACAGCAACGATGAGCACGAGTGTCGGGCCGACAAAGCGCCCGCGACCAATCCACAGTAATATGGACGTTGCAGCGAAAAGCTGGAAGTCGATAGCAACGTACCACACCCCAGCCGAAAGGGAGTCAAAGCCAAGTATATTCTGCAGCAAGAAGACGTGTGCCATCAATTGGGAACCAGTGGGCCGCTCGGGTATGGCCCAATGATTGAGCCATGGGCCAGCAACCAGCACTGCCAGAATGGACAGACAAATCGCCGCAAGATATGGCACAACCAGCCGGACATAGCGCTTCCAGATCAACGGTAGAGGCGACATGTTCGGCGCTGACAATGTTCGCGCGGCGAGAAAGCCACCGATGACGAGAAATACCTGAACAGCCATGCTTCCGTAGTCGCAGAACCATTCAAAGGTCACAGGAAACTCGTCCCATACCGTGTCTGATATTGGAAAATAGGAAACAAAGTGGTGCAGCAGAATAAACAAAGCAGCGATGGCGCGAAAGGCATCGATCAGCGGCATGCGGCTATGGTGAGAACTCATTCGGCAGGGTGTTAAAGCCTGAGAAAGATTTTCCTGCGATACATCCAGAATACGACGAGCCAAATAATAAGCAGGCTGCAAGCTCCGATCAGCGCAGGCTCGAAAGGGTCGCCAAGAATTCGGAAAAAACCGATTCCAAAGTGCCGCTTGAGGAAATCGGCCAAAGGATATTCGAGTGCATGGCGCATCAGGTAAAACGCCAGAGAGTTCATGCCAACAGCGACGAAAGGAAACGTCCATCGCCTGCACTGACGCACATCAACAATGTAGTAAAGCGCCGTGAGAATAAGGAAACTGCAACCGCCACTGAAAAGAGCCCACGAAGGCGTCCACAGATGCTTCACAATCGGGCAAATGCCGCCAAAGTGCATGGCAAAGCTAACAGCAACGCTAGCTGCGCCAGCAATGAATAAGTGCTTCGTCGGTTGGGCAATTTGCTTGAGCCAAGTTCCAGCCATCAAGCCGAGAATCATTGTCGGAATCGTGGAGAGGACGTTGATCGTCGTATAGCCGCCAAAATAGCCAACGTAGGGCGATAGGCGTGGAAAGTGATTGAGCAGCCAAAGATCAAAGGCCCAGCCCGCATTGCGGTTGTGATTCCAGTGAGCAAAAAAACCGGTAAAATCAAGATTCCAATCCTCGGGCACATTGAAGGCACTCGGATCGGCATGCGGTGGCAAAATTGGGTAAAGGACGAAAATGAGCCAATGCACCACAAGCAATGCGACGCAGGTGAGAACACGTGTTTTGGTACCACAGAAGGCTAGTGCAAACACCAGCATGTAACCAAGGCCAGTCTGAGTCAGCGTTTCATCGAAGGTCCAGTTTGTCATGTCCCGATCCAGACTGCGGATGTAGATGCCAATGAAAATCAGAGCTACAGCGCGCCATAAGGCATGCAGCGTGAGGCTTCGTTTGGATTGCCCTTTATTGACTCGCGATGAGACAGAGAAAACCAATGCCGCACCCGTTAGAAAGGCAAAAGAAGGATGAATCAGGTCATTGAGCGAACAACCAACCCAAGCGACGTGTGATGAGTGAAAACCGATAAACCTCCAAATGGCACTATCGGGAAAACTGAGGGCCACCTCGTCTAATTCCATGAGTCGCATGCCGACGAGGAACATCACGATTCCACGATATACATCGAGTGAAGACAGGCGTTGCATACGATCAGCGGTTATCGAGAATCTGAAACAAGTTGTGCCGGTGATCAGTCCACAGCGGCACGTCAATGGCATGGGCGTTCGCTGGCACGACAGGCGGGTTTGCTTGAATGAAGGCGGCGTTGCGCGTCAGCAGCACATAATCCGTAGGATAGCAGCCTTTCTCATCCTTATCATTGGCCAAGCGAATGCTTTGCAGGCCGATCTCGCGAGCGATACGCTCCACCACGGGAGCGAGGTTGAGCGAGTAATTGGTGATATGCACGGCAATGATGCCGTCCGGCTTGAGATGGCGTAAATAGAGATCAAAAGCTTCACGTGTGAGCAGGTGCACAGGCACGGAATCTCCACTGAAGGCGTCCAATAACATCACGTCGAAGTTTTGCGGCTTTTCATGCTCAAGCGAGAGGCGAGCGTCGCCAATAACGGGCTCGTATATCCCCCCGCGTGCCTGCATGTCTGGAATGAAGGTAAACCACTTCAGGGCTAACCGCTCAGCGTTGGGATTGATCTCATAGAAGCGATAAGTCTGTCCTTTTTCAGCGTAGCAGGCGACGGTTCCCGCGCCCATGCCAATGACGCCGATGCGCGCATCAGGCTTGGTTTTTAGCGTGTCTAAAGCACGACCGATGGCTGATGGATGCGAGTAATAGGTCAGTGGATCTCGGCGATGCTCCAGCGTCATGTTTTGCCGACCATGCTTGACGCTACCGTGGATAAAGGAACGAAACGTTTCGCCAGTGTTCTCATCTTGATACTCAGAGATGGAAAGCATGCCGTAGAAGTCACGATGGAGTTCCTTTTTCTCGTCAAAGGTGAATTCCCACTTAGCCAAGTAGATGAGTCCAACCAGCGCCAACAACCCCCAGGCGACCTGCCAAGGCCGTCTGCGCATCACTGCAGGCATACCCGCGAAAGCGGCCCATGCGGCAAGCGCAAAGCCTACAATCAGTGCCAAGGACCATTCCAAATAGGTGTCAAACACCAGCGGAGCAACAATACTCACGATCAGCCCACCGAGCGCTCCACCAGCCGACATCAGCAGGTAGTACTCGGTGAGATATTTCGTGTTAGGCTTCAGCAGCGCGAGTTCACCATGACACACCATGCATGCCGCGAACATAGCAGCCAATAGGACGACCAGTTCGGTCACAAAGTCTGGCGACCAATGCTCAAACTCATACATGGCTGAGCCAAAGAACAGCAGCGCCATCGCTGGCAGTGCCCAGGCGCTACGCTTATACCAACGTGGATGATCAAAGCAGATGATGAATGAAATCAGATACAAGCTCAGAGGCGCCACCCATAAAAATGGAATCACGGCAACGTCCTGACAGACATAGTTGGTCGTGCCGAGCAATAGCAGTGAAGCGAAACCTGGTAGCAGCAACCAAAGCGCCCGCCGCATCCAGGTGGGTTTTACGGCATGTGTTTCTGCATGCGGATGCGGATCTCCCTCGGGCGTGATCTCATCAGGACGCGTTCGGTTGCTAAAAGCGCAGACAGCCATGAGCAGCACAAAGGCAACGAAAACACCGGACCACACCTGCGCCTGCGTCACCACGTCCCAACGCGGTTCAATGAGCACGGGATAACTCAGCAGCGCGGTAAGGGAGCCGATATTGGAGAGCGAATACAGCCGCCATGGGCTGCGCTGCGGATACAAATGCGAAAACCATACCTGGAGCAGCGGACTGGTAGCCGAGAGCACCAGATAGGGAAAACCGACCGTCAATGCGAGCAACATCAAAATACGCGTGACAGGTTCTTCAGCTCCCGTGGGCTTCAGCGTCACATCTGGAACGATAGGTAGGAGCAACACCGCGATGAGAAGCGCACATCCATGCACCCATGCCTGCGTGCGTGGCCTGCACTTCGCCAATAAATGGGCGTAGCTGTAACCACCAAACAGCACCACCTGAAAAAACAGCATGCAGGTCGTCCAGACACCGGGACTACCACCAAACCATGGTAGGATGAATTTACTGATGACAGGCTGCACTTGGAAGAGCAGAAAGGCACCGAGAAGGCTGACCAGACAGAAGACGAGGTTCATAGATGGTCAGTAATAGCGTTCAAGTTTGCGACGGCTGTCGCGGTCTAGGTCGGTGATTTTTGGCACGAGATAACGAGTGCCCAATTTATCGATGATCACGATGCGCCCAGAGCCGAGGCTCTGGATACTCTCATCGGTCTCAATGCGAAAGGTTGTGGTGCCGCGATCGGTTTCGACGAGCCAATCGTGACCGTCTGGCGCGCGTGTGATCATCAAGATGCGGCGAATGACGGGCACAAAATGACGCTTGGCCAGCGCTGCATCGAGTGCAGCACGTTGCGTGGCATCCAGCGTGGCCGGATCTTCGATGCAGGCGACTTCTTGGCCTTTTGAATCGAGTATAGCGACCCAACGCTCTGGATCAGTCAGTGGAAAGAGCCTTATGGGTCGCACGTCGGGCTGCTGAAGGATGGAGATGAGATCGATCATGCTTGGTTCACCTCCACCATGGCTTGATGCAGCCGCGCATAGGTGCCGCTGCGGTTCATGAGATCTTCATGCGTGCCAATTTCACTGATGACACCGTTATCGACGACGACGAGTCGGTTGGCCTTGCACAAGGTGCCCAGACGATGAGCAATGGCGATGGTGGTGCGGCCTTTGACGAGATGATCGAGCGCGGCCTGGATCTCACGCTCTGTTTCGGTGTCCACTGAGGAAGTCGCTTCATCGAGGATCAAGATGGCTGGATTAACAAGTAAGGCACGCGCGATGCTGATGCGCTGGCGTTCCCCGCCAGAGAGTTGCTGACCGCGCTCACCGACCATCGAGTCATAGGCATCCGTGAGTTTCAAAATGAAATCATGCGCACGTGCCGCCTTCGCAGCAGCGATGATCTCCGTCCGTGTCGCGTCAGGTTTCCCATAAGCGATGTTTTCAGCGATGGTGCCAAAGAACAAATACGGCTCCTGCAACACGAGGCCCAGATTCCGCCGATAATCGACCACATCGATCTCACGTAAGTCGTGGCCATCCACCAGCACGGCTCCTTCGCTCACATCAAAGAAACGGCAGGCGAGATTGACCAGCGTCGTCTTACCCGCACCGCTGGGACCGACGAGGCCGATCATTTCACCGGGTGCGATCTTCAAATCGATGCCTCGAATGATTTGGCGCGAGCCATGGCGGAATTTAATGCCGCGGAATTCGATCGCGCCACTCAACCGGCCGACCTTGAGCATGCCGGAAGTGATTGGCATGTCGGGCTTCACATCCAGGATATCAAAGATGCGGTGTGCACTGGAAGCAGCCCGCTGCGCAGAGGCCACGAAGCGGCTCATGGAGTCGAGCTTGCCGTAGAATCTGCCGACATAGAGAACAAAACCCGTCAGCACACCGACGGTGGTGTGCTCATACGCGACGCTCCATGCGCCAGCACCCCAGATGACGAGCAGACCGATGTCAGTGAGCAGGCTGATCGTTGGCTCAAAGAAGGACCAAGTGCGATTCACGCGATCATTGGTGTCAAAGATCTGCTGATCCTGCTCGCGGAAGCGGTCGATCTCACGCTGCTCTTGAGCAAAGGCTTTGACGACACGCACACCTGGGATCGTATCAGAGAGCACGCTATTCATCGCACTCCAGGCACGACTGGCAGCCGCAAAACCGCCGCGTAGGTGGCTGCGCACCCATTGCACCAGCCAGGCCACGATGGGCAGCGGCCCGATCGCTGCGAGCGCGAGCATCGGATTGAGCGAGAATAGAATCACCGCTGTAAAAAGAATCGTCATCACATCGCAGGCGAAGTCGATGAAATTGACTGAGATGAATAGCGAGATGTTGTCCGTGTCCGAGCCGATGCGTGAGATCAGATCACCAGTGCGCTTTTTGTTAAAATAGGTCAGTGAGAGCTTTTGCAGATGCTCAAAAGTGGCACGCCGCATATGGCTAGTGACTCGCTCCGCCACGCGTGAGATGACGTAAGTCGTCGCCCACTGTAGCAGCCATGTGAGAACGGCTGCACCAGCCAGCATCAACACGAAATGATACACGCGCCCGATGAGCACGTCGCTCGTGGCAGTTTGCAGTGGGATCAGCACCTCATCGACCAGTGACATCGTCAGCCACGGGCCAATCAAGCCAGAAGCCGTGCTAGCAACGGTCAGGACGAACCCCAACAACATCAGCTTGTACCATTTGCTGGAAAACTTGAAGAGCCGGACCAGCGGCTGGCCGGTGGAGGTCTTCGTCTCTGGTTCTTCGACCGAGAAAACGTCTTCCTCATCCACCGCTGCCTCAGTTTCCGAAGTCACCGTGCCGCGCTGTTCCTTAAGCTTTGCCAGAAAGGCCTCCACCTCACGCACATGTCCAACTGTGATCCGCCAATGCCAAACACTCGAGTCAGCTTGCATCAAATGGATCGCCGCCGTGGCTCCCATTTCCTCCAGGGTCAAATCCTGCACCTCCTCAAGCTTCCACGCTTGAAACTGAGCCAGCTCAACATGAAGCAGCCGTAGATTGGTCAATACAATGAGACCGGCGTGAAAGTGCAGGTTCCAGTCTAGGTCTGTGAACAACCGCGCGATGATGCGCTCACCAGTAACCAGTCGCTTTTCGGCATTCTGGAGCAGGGTTTCGGGATTTTCGTTGGGGGACGCGTGGGGCAAAGTGAGGTGGAAGACGACTGTGGACAGTCCGGTGAATGCAGTTCTTGTCAATCTGGCGGCCTGAGTTGATTTCAGATGTAAGAGAAAGCGTCCCTCTTCGTTCCTGCGCTATCTTTCCCTTGACCGTCCGTCCAGCAACGGGCATTTCCGCATCGCGTCCTCCTCTGCTTGTCTTCCTCAGCTCCATCCAGCGAAATTCGCTCTACAAAAGTCCGCAAAATCCACGCCCTGCGCGGACCCAATCTTTGGGCTCGTGACACCGTGCTGGAATGTCGGATGGAATTCCCCGAACTCACCGATGTAGTGGCCAACTGGAAGGACTGGCTCGTTTCCTGGCTTCCAGCCTTGGAAATACCTGTGAGAGAGTCCGGTGATCCAGACACTGGGACTCTGGCGAATTTGCTTCAAATCATCACGCTCCATCTCCAGAGCCGCACGGATTTACAAGTCAGTTTTGCCAAAGTGTTGCCCACCGCCGAGCCGCGCGTGCTGCGCATCATCATGCAGTATGATGAGGAGGCTGTGGCGCGTGCAGCCTTTCAACTAGCAAGGCAATTGATTGATTCAGCTCTCTGGGGGCAAGTTTTTGACGTGAATGCGGCCATTTTGGAATTGCGGGATCTAGCTCAAGATGTCTGCCTCGGCCCCAGCACAAGGGCGATGGTGGATGCTGCGCGCCTGCGTGGCATTCCTGTGAAACGCCTCACCGAAGGCAGTTTGGTCCAACTTGGCTGGGGTGTGAAACAAAAGAAAATTCTCGCTGCTGCCACCAGCCTGACCAGCGCCATCGCGGAAGACATCGTGCAGGACAAAGATCTGACGCGCCGCCTCCTAATCGAGGTTGGATTGCCTGTGCCACAAGGCCGTCCGGTCAAATCTGCCGACGATGCCTGGGCTGCCGCGAATGAGATCGGCCTGCCCGTCGTGGTAAAGCCGCTTGATGGCAATCAAGGCCGTGGTGTCGCGTTGAATCTCTACACCCGCGAGCAGATCACCACCGCTTACGCCGCCGCCTTTGCCGAGAGCGATTCGGTGCTGGTGGAGCAATTTGCTGAAGGCGAAGACTACCGCGTGCTCGTCATTGGCCGCGAGCTTATCGCCGCATCCCGCCGCCATCCCGCACATGTGATTGGCGATGGCGAGCACACGATCCAGGAACTCATTGCAGAGAAAAATCGCGATCCGCGCCGTGCTGCCGATCACGCGGCGGCCTTGAGCAGGATCCGCATTGATGCTGTTGCGCTGGCTGTTCTTGCTGAACAGGATGTCACGTCCGATTCGATCCCCGAAAAAGGCCGTATGGTCCTCATCCGCCGCAATGCCAATCTCAGCACCGGCGGCACCGCCGTCGATTGCACCGCTGAGGTGCATCCCACCATTTGCGCCGCCGCCGTTGAAGCCGCACAGACCGTCGGACTCGACATTTGCGGCATCGATATGATCGCGCCCGACATCACGCAGCCACTCAGCCCGCGCAACGGCGTCATCATTGAGCTAAATGCCCGCCCAGGGCTGCGCATGCATTTGTATCCCTCCGAAGGCGAACCTCGTCCCGTCGGCAAGGCGGTCATCGACACCATGTTTGACCCGGATTGCTGTGGCCGCATTCCCATCGTCGCTGTGACCGGTGTGAACGGCAAAACGACGACCACACGTTTCATCGCGCATCTGCTGAGTCAAACCGGTTGGCGTGTCGGCCTCACTAGCACGGATGGCGTTTATGTTGGCAACCGTATGATCGACAGTGGTGATTGCAGCGGGCCAAAAAGTGCCCGCAGTATTCTATCCTTCCCCCTATGCGATGCCGCCGTGCTTGAAACCGCCCGTGGCGGCATTTTGCGCGAAGGACTCGCTTTCGACCACTGTGATGTCGCCGTCGTCACCAACATCGGTTGTGGCGACCACTTAGGCATTAACGATATCGACACACCCGAGCAGCTTGCCGAAGTGAAGCAGTGCATCGTCGCCGCCGTGCCCGCCACCGGCACCGCTGTGCTCAATGCCGCCGATCCACTCGTGGTGAAAATGGCCGAAACCTATCCACGTCGTACGATCTTCTTCGCCCTCGACGGCGAAAACGCTGTCATCGTGCGTCATCGCATCAAAGGCGAGCGCGCCATCTTCACCCGCGACGGTCACATCATCCGCGCCGAAGGCCCGCGTGAAGATGTCTTCATGCCCTTGAGTGAGATTCCTCTCACCCACGGCGGCAAAATCGGCTTTCAGGTCGAAAACACCCTCGCCTCAATCGCCGCCACTTGGGCGCTCGGCATCAACGACGATCTCATTCGCCAAGGCGCACGCAGTTTCATCCCCAGCATGGATCAAAACGCTGGCCGCTTCAATGTCCTCGATCTCAACAGCATCACCGTCATCGTCGATTACGGCCACAACGTCGATGCCCTCCGCGCCCTGCTCGACGGTCTGCGCCAGTTCACCAACACGCGCCGCCTCGTCGTCTATACCTCCGCCGGAGACCGCCGCGACAGCGACATCATTGAGCAAGGCCGCACGCTCGGCACCGAATTCGACGAAGCTTGGCTTTTTGAAGGCGATTACGTCCGCGGACGCGAATCCGGCGAAATCATGAAGCTCCTCGCCCGTGGCCTCGAAAACGCCTCTCGCACGAAACGCATCGAACAAATCCTCGGCCACCTCAAAGCCGTCGATCTCGCCTTGCAGTCCGCCCAACCCGGCGATCTCGTCATGATCCAAGCCGACACCGCCGACGAAACCGTGCAGCATCTCAAGGACAAGCACGGCGCGAAGTGATTCACTTCTCGAAGATCGACTCCTCCTCGCGATCCGCGACCTTGAGATAGCGGTAATAGACTTCAAGTTGCAGCGTGCAGAGGCACTGGCGGTAGATGGCATCCGCCGCATCTCCTGCAGGCCAGTTTGGCCTGCCACGTTTAAAGGAGCCATCCGCCTGCTGCGCACCAAGCACCTGCGGCAGGAACTGCTGGTTGTAGAACTTCCAGTCGTCGCCGCCCTGCTGGAAGAACGCCTGTGTGTAGTAATACCAGCAGTAGAGATTGCAGTTTCGGCCCCAGTCGAGTGGCTCATCGGTGAGGAACTCGCGCAGGAAGCGAATACCCCTTTTCACGTTCGTTGCTTTGTTTTTCGCCAGCGTTTGCAGGCCCAGGACACCACAGCCGGTGAGGCTCCATTGGTTGTAATGCTCGTCACGATTCGTTTTGCCGAAGCCGCCATCTTTCGTCTGCTTCGTTTCCAGATACTCGCAGCAATGTTTGATCGCCTCATCGAGTCCCGCGATCTTCAACCCCGAGTGCTTCGCCGCCTTGAGCGCTTGGAACTGCCAGCCCGTGACCGACAAATCCTCGCCACCGCTGTCCTTGTTGTAAGCATGTGGCATTCCAGCGTCCTTGCCGCCATAACTCCACGCGCCACGCCTGTTCTGCTGCTCGATGATGATCTGCACGCCCTTCTCAAACGTGTCCCGCAACCCCGGCAGGCTGTTCTTACCGAGACGATAGAACGAATACATCTCACCCAACGCATACGTTGCGATCCCATGCTCATACGTCGCCGAATTCACCTGTGGCGTCTCCGATAGGATGCCATGCGGATTCTTCCGCGCGATTTCAACGAGGTAGAGCATGCCGTTTCGTACGTTGTCGCCGTAGAACAACGATTCCGGCGTCTCACAGCGCCCCAGAAAGCACAGCAGTGACAATCCGGTCATCGCCGACTTGTTCGCACGTCCCCATGAGCCATCCTTGTTCTGCTGCGACTTCAACCATTCCAGCGAACGCGACACCGCCAGTTCACATTCCGGCGTCCCGCCATTCTGCCGCAGTTTTTCGAGACGGCTTTGCCCTGAGCAACGCGATACGTACATCTGCGGTGGCTGCACAACCCAGTTCTTCGGTCCTGAACCCATCAACTCACTGGATAGTGTTACCGCCCCTCCCATCATCGGCATGCCTGAAGTTGATTCCGGTAAAACCTGCGCTTCCCCCGCTGGCAGAGACACATCTGTCGGCCCCTCCACTGCAATGCGAGTCATCGGCACACGACGTGCCAGTGACGCTTGCCGATTTATGCTCACACGATGTTCCAGCTCACGCGAAGCATTCTCCGCAGCCTCATTCCTGCCAGCCGGAATGAAATCAGGCACCGGTTTCATCACCTGAGAGCCAACGAAGATCACGCCTGCCAGCAACAGCAGCGCCACATGAACTCCAATGCTCAACGCCAGTGACCCGCCACCGATTTGCCGCCATAATCGCAACCAGACTGGTTGCTTGGGTTGCACCGGCGGTGGTTCTTCCACCACGACGGCTTGAACTTGCGGCTCCACCAACACCGGCGGTTGAAATCGTTCCCAGCCCGGTGGGATTTGATAATTCGGCGGCAGCGGCTGGCGAGGATCGTGCGTGTTCATGGCGGCGTGGTGTCACGCGGCATGACGCTGAACTGAACATCATCTTGGGGTGATTTTGCCACGCATGCCCAGACGGCTACTGCACGGTCCCGGCGTGTCCAGCCACAGCATGCGAGCGGCGATTTTGTCGTAAGCGCGGCGATGCGCGACGGCGGCTTTGACACCAATAACGGACAACTGTGTCGGATCGACGCCCTGGCTACGCCATTGGCCGAGATCGAAGGGCGGCGTCTTGATGCTGGTGATGAGGATCGCGATACCAGCGTGTTTCACGACAGCACAGCGACCCATGTCGAACACATCGCCGCACATGCTGGCGAGGTGGCTGTTTTTATCTTCAAGTTCAAAACGACCGTCGTTGAGCGCGACGAGTTCGACATCGAGTTCGAGCGGTCCGGCATCAAGGCGGCTGCCTTTGCCGCCAAGCGCAACGTGACGTGCGCCGGATTCGATTTCGCGAACCGATTGCGGATCATTGATGCAGACGGCGGCATTTTCGATGCGATGACGAATCAAAGCACGCAGCAGGCCGGTGCCATCACCAGGAGCGCCACCACCGATGTTGTCGGAAGGTTCGACGAGCACCGTGAGGCCCGCGGGCAGTGGTTTGAGCGAGGCGAGCACGTCATCGACTGGCGGATCGGTGATTTCGCCGAGGTGGCGAAGTTCGTGGGCACATTTTTCGAGAGCGTTGAGCTGTGGCGTGGCATCAGCCGTCGTGCAGGCGACGAAGCTGACGCCGGTATCGGGTGTGTCGGCAAAACTGAAGCCCGCAACGATGCTCATGGACCAGAGCGACTCGTTTTCGCCCTCAAATTGCCGCGCCATCGCTTCGAGGGAGCGCATGGGATCGTTGGCCGTCCCCGTTCCTGTGGGTGGCCAGACGATGCCGGGCTGTTGAAACTGCATGTGCGGACGTTGGCCGGTGGTGAGACAGCGGTTGAGCAGACGAGCAGCAATCAATCCGGCGTCGCGGGCATCCGTGTGCGGATTTTCGCGATAACCGACGAGACAATCAGCCAGCGCGGCCATTCGCGGTGAAAAATTGGCGTGCAGATCGAAGACGCCGAAAATGGGGACGCTTGTGATCGCACGCAGGCGCTGCAGCACTTCGCCTTCCACATCAGGAAAGCTCTGCGTAACCATCGCGCCATGCAGCACGAGGTAGATGGCATCGTAGCCGCCATGCTTCGCCACGGGAGCAACATCATTCCAGAAGGACTCGATGACTTCATCCGTGACGATAGCGGAAGGTTGCGCGCGATAGTCGGCGGCAGGCACCATTTCCCAACCAAACTCATCGGCGAGTTCGAGCACGCCGCCGAGTGGTGAACTGTCGCCTTTGCAGGCGAGCATGTCATCGCCACGGCGGATTTGAAAATCACTCAACGGCGTGACGCCATCGAGAAAGGTGTGGGTTTCGTGAAACAGTCCGGCGATGAGAATGCGAGGCATGGCGGGAGATTAACGCACAATGACCCGCGATCCTGGCCGGATAAGCTGCGGCAGACGGATGGCGTCCCAGTTCGCAAAGCGCACGCAGCCGGCGCTGCGGGTGCGTCCAATGGTGCGTGGCATGGCAGTGCCATGCAGACCGATACCGGATTTGCTGAGACCGCACCAGATGACACCGATCGGACTGTTGGGACCAGGTGGTATCTGGAAGGCTTCCTCACCACGGACTCCTTCCTCGAGGAATTGCTTGTCGTAACGGAAGCTGGGCGTGTGCATCATGGTCTGCACCTTCCAGGTGCCCACCGGGATGAACTGCGGCTTGCCGGGGGTGATCGGAAACGCGGCGAGCATCATCTCCTTGGCGCTGTAAACCGCCGCCATGCGTTCCGTGGTATCGACCACGATGGTGTGCGTGCTGAGCGTCGCGTCCTCCTTGAAGCTCTGCATCGGCTTCACCTCCTCGATGCGGAAGGATTTCACGTTCGGCACGACGATGATGTCACCAGCCTTGAGCGCGGTCAGATTCTTCTTCGGATTGATGACAGCGAGGAAGCTTTCGTCGGTGTGAAAGCGTTCGGCGATGAGTTCTACCAGACTGCGATAGGCCATGAAGGGAAACTGCGAAGCTTCTTCATAATCCTCCGGCAAATCAGGGTTCACATACTTGAGGAGCACTGGTTGAATCTTGAAGGCGGCATAAGTGACGGGCGTTTCGGCCTCGGCGGCCTCCTGCACATAGATCCAGTTGTAGAGATCGCGATGGCCGTGGGCGTAGTTGTAGTTCACCACGGCCTTGTAGGTGAACTCGCCGAGAGCGCCGTCGAGCTTGCCGGGGCCGAAGAAGTTTTTATCGAGGAAAATTTGGATGCGCAGAATGGTGTCGCGATCCTTGGGCACGGAAGGATCGTCCTTGGCCGGTCCGGTGTCCTGAGCGGAGGCTGTGAGCACGAGTGCGCAGATCAAGAGGAGGTGTTTCAGCATCGCGGCATGCTAGATCAGCAGTGAAAATGAGCAAGCAGCCGCGAGTTCTTGCATGAAACGAATCCGGTGCTTATTCAGCGAGTGTATATTGTCTTCTAGGGCAGCGGCGTCTTAGTTAAGCGACTGCATCCAGCGATCGAGCTGTTGCATGAGTTCAGGTGGCCCATCTTCTGGAAAGTTTTCGATGAGCCAGCTTATGTCCTCACGTGCACCGGTTTTTTCGCCAATGCGCTGGCGCATTTGTGCGCGAGTGAGGCGCTCAGCGGCGGATTTGGGGTCGATTGCGAGAACAAGGTTCAAGTAGGGCAGTGATTCGCGCACAGAACGTGTGTCATCAAACGCAGCGCCCATAAGATTGCGCAGCATGCGGAGCACGATGGTTTGTTTCGTGGTGGGATCGAGGGAACCTTCGGGGAACTGGCCGTTGTCCGTGAGATCAAGCGCGGCCTGCTCAACGGTGAGGAGTTTGCCGTGTTCAAAGACATCGACGAGCTGAAGCTCGCCTTCAGGACCGTCGCGATAACCAACCATGAACTTGCCGGGCAGCGGCACACCAAACACACCCTGCACACCGAGAGCGGAGGCGAGTTCGACATAGAGCACGCTCAGCGTGATGGGCAGACCTTCGCGATCATCGATCACTTCGTTGATGTAACTGTTGGAGCGGCTGCCGTAATCGTGGCGGCTGCCGTGAAAGCCGTTCTCTTCAAAGAAGTAGCGGTTCAGACGTTTCACGGCGGGGATGGTGCCTTTCTTGATTTCGGGATCGTCTTTGAGATCGGCTACCATGGCTTTGAAGCTCGCGAGGTAGGAGGCGACCTCGATCTCCGGGTTGTCGTGGCGTGCCAGCAGCAGCGCGCAGCGCAGCAGATTGATCTCGGGCTCGGGTTTGGCGAGTTCGGCAAGGATTTCCTTGGTCATCGCACGACGATGCAACTCGCGTTCGAGTTCACGAATCTTGGTGGCCTCCTGTTCAAGTTTGCGGCGCTGCTCGACGAGCACACGGCGTGAGGCGGCGGGATTGTCGAGGAGGTTGTCTAGCGTTTGGTCGGTGGTGGATGCGTCGGCGATAAATTCCTCGACCTTGGAGCGCAGCTTGGAGGCGACTTCGGGTTGCAGCGGCTTTTCCGCGAGATCCGTGCCGATGCGGAAGCTGCGGAACTCGGCTACGGTGGTTCTGAATTTGCATAGACCGGCGGAACCGCCGCGCAGGCCGCTGTCGTCGCTCTCAATGACTTGTTTGCCGTTCACGAAGCAGATGATGCGATCGGGCTCGACACGGACACGCAGCGTATTCGCTTCGCCCGGTTTATATGCGTCACTCGGGACATCGGCGAGGATCGTCCAGGAATAAACATCGGGCCCGTCGAAGCGCGTGAGGCGCAGTTTGCCGCCGGAGGGATAGAAGCCGTAGTGTTTGTCGCCGCCATCGGCGCAGAAGGCGAGACCGGCGGCACCGGATTCGTCATCGAGACGCACGGTGGTGGCGATTTCGAAAGTTTGTTCGGGCACTTTTTGCGTGGAGAGGCACAGCGCACGACCGCCGAAGCCTGCACCGGAGAACTCGGATTTGATGACGCCAGCGTGCTGCGTCCATTGCGCGCCGAGGTGCGTCTTCCACAGTTTGGAATTCAGCACACCAATGGTGAGCCAGCGTGACATGGGAACAGGGTTGGGTTTTTCGATGAGCGTTTTGAGCAGGTTCACCGGCATGGCGAAGCCGAGGTTGTCGGTCTTCAAGGATTTGAGCGTGAGGATGCCAAGCACGCGGCCCTGCATGTCGAGCAAGGGGCCGCCGCTGTTGCCTTTTTCGATGGGGACGGCGACTTGCAGCATGTCCTGGCCGTCGATGTCACGCGTGGCGGAAAGCACGCCTTGCACGATGCTGAAGCCGAGGCCTTCGGGTGCGCCCATGGCGACGATGGGATCGCCCTGGCGGACTTTCGCAGAATCGCCGAGCGGGAGCGGCTTGAGGCCCTTGGCGTCGATTTTGAGCAGGGCAAGGTCGAGATGCGTGTCGCTGGCGTGGATGGCGGTGACGACGTGGGTTTTGCCGTCGTGCATCTCGATCTGAATGCGGCGTGCTTCGCCGATGACATGCAGATTTGTGGCGATGAGACCATCCTCGCTCACAATGAAGCCAGAACCGATGCCGTCGGTGCCTTCACGGCCGAGCTGGGTGATTTTAACGAGCGAGGGACGAATCGTCTCGGCGAGATCGGCAGCGGTGCGAGCAGCGGGCGTTGGTGATTTGACCGGCGGCTTCGATTTCGACGCCGCGTTCGCCTGCACAAGCGTCAGGCTGATAAGAAAGAGGATGATCAGTCGCATGGGAGATGGTGATGCAGGAAACGAACCACGCGAGCACTTCCATGCATCACAAGTCGGCTCCACTCATGGCGACATGGATGCCAGGAATCTCCAAAAAATGATGGTCATGCGTGAGGATGGTGGCGTTCAGCCGCATGGCACAGCAGGCGATCACGATGTCCGTGAGCGGTAAGATTTTGCCACTGCGGTCCAGCTTCCAGGCAAGGTCTTCAGCATGCCGCCAGAGCTTGTCGTCCGTCTGGACATTAATCATCACATCCCAAAAGCCATGGAAGGCCTCGCGCACTTTCGGAATGCGGATGCCGCGTCCCACTTCGGCCCGGATCACGCCGCAGGTCGCGAGATCGCGATCCACGGCGAGATAAGTGAGCAGCGGCAGCGGATTCTTCCCCTGCCGCGTCATGCCGATGTAGAAGCTGCTATCGACGAGAACGGGGCTTTTTTGCATAGGTCACGGGTTTGCGTTCAGCGGTGGCTTTGGCAGATGCGCCCGGCGTTTCGGCTACACGCAGCTCGATGACATTGTAGCGGTCATCAAAGGCGCTCAAAATTTCCTTCTCAGTCAAACCGAGATTGGTTTCCGCCAATCTTTTCAACGTGGCCCGCCGATCCACTTCCCGTAAGGCGAAGTCAACGGCCTTGGTCTTGCTGGAGATGTCGTGGGCGCTCATTACCCGCTTCAACAAGGCGTCATCAATGTGCATGGTCAATTTCATGCTGGCATTTGTATGGCATGAATGCCATCTTTTCAACAGCTTCGATGATTTTATTTTACCATCCTACTTTCCACATTGCCATTTTTTCCTCCTCGCAAAGAGTCAGCCCTAACCATGCATCTCCCGACTTTTCTCACGCTCCTGCTCGCGGCCTCGGCTCTCAGCGCCGCTGATTTTCCCATTCCGTTCAACACCGAAAAAGGTGAACCAATGTCCGCCGAAGAGGCAGCGGCCAGCATGGAACTGCCGCCAGGGTTCAAGTGTGTCGTCTTCGCGGCAGAGCCGGATGTGCGGCAGCCGATTGCGATGAGCTGGGACACGAAGGGGCGGCTGTGGGTGGCGGAGAATTACACGTATGCGGAGAATCCGCAGCGTTGGGACACGAAGCTGCGGGATCGCATCATCATTCTCGAAGACAAGGACGGAGATGGGAAACACGACGGGCGAAAGGTCTTCTGGGAGGGTGGCAGCTACCTCACGAGCGTGGAGATTGGCTACGGCGGCGTGTGGGTGCTGCACAACGGCACGCTGAGCTTCATCGCCGACAAGAATGGCGACGACGTGCCAGATGGCGAGCCAGAAGTGTTGCTCGACGGCTTCAATGTGAAGACCATCGGCCACAACATCGTCAACGGCCTGCGCTGGGGGCCGGATGGGTGGCTGTATGGCCGCCATGGCATCACGGACACATCGAGCGTCGGTGCTCCGGGCACACCGCAGGACCAGCGCACGAAGCTGAACTGCGCGATCTGGCGCTATCATCCGACGCGGAAGGTGTTTGAGGTGGTGGCGCATGGCGGCACGAACTCCTGGGGGCATGATTGGAATGCCGAAGGCGAGTTGTTCATGATTAACACGGTCATCGGCCATCTCTGGCATGTGATTCCAGGCGCGTATTTCCGCCGCATGTTCGGCACGCATTTGAATCCGCATGTGTATGAAGTCATTGAGCAGACGGCGGATCATTTTCATTGGGACACCGGCGCGGAAAAGTGGAGCGACATCCGCAAGGGCATCAGCGGCAAGACGCTGGAACTTGGCGGCGGCCACGCGCATGTGGGCATGCTGATCTATCAAGGCGGCACCTGGCCGAAGGAATACCACGGTGCGGTGCTGACCTGCAATCTGCACGGCAACCGCATCAACGTTGACAAACTGGAGCGCCTGGGCTGCGGCTACGTCGGCAAGCACGCGCCCGACTTCATGAAGGCCAAGGACAAGTGGTTCCGCGGCATCGACCTCCTCACCTGCCCTGACGGCAACGTCATCGTGTCCGACTGGAGCGACAGCGGCGAGTGCCACGACAGCGATGGCGTGCATCGGACGAGCGGTCGGATTTACAAGATCGTGTATGGGGAGCCGAAGAAGGCGGTGCCGATCGACTTGGCAGCGATGAAGAATGAGGAGTTGCTGAAGTTGTTGGAGTCTCCGAACAACTGGTGGAGCCGAAGCGCACGGCAAATCACCTTCGAAAAGCGAGTAACACCCCTAAATATCACGAAAAATCAGCACCCAACCGAAAGTGAGAAGGCACAAGCACTCCGCGAACTGAGTGAATCAGGCGCGCCTTTGTTGTCTGGGGCATGTCAAATGTTTGCCAAAGATCCATCGGGAATTGTCCGCCTAACGGTAGCATCACAAATGCAGCGCCTTCCCTTCGAATCCCGCTGGCCCATCGCGACGGCGCTCGCAAAGCACACCGAAGACGCGAACGACCGTCAGCAGCCGCTCATGATCTGGTATGGTATCGAGCCAGCGGTGGCGGCGGCTCCAGAGAAGGCGCTGGAGTTGATCGCGAGTGCGAAGATTCCGACGGTGCGGCGGCTGGTGGCACGGCGGCTGGCGGAGGAGATCGAAAAACAGCCGGCGGCGGTGGATGGACTGGTGGCGCTGATGCTGAAGCAGCCGGAACTGCGCAACGATGTGCTCAGCGGGCTGGCAGCGGGCCTGGAAGGCTGGAGTTCGGCCAAGAAGCCGAAGGGCTGGGATGAACTGGTGAGTTCGGTCCCCGGTCCGGTCACACAGCAGCTCTCCGTGGTCTTCGGCAGCGGACGTGCGGCGGAAGAACTGATCGTCATTGTAAAAGATGCGGAATGCGATGCGAATGCACGGCGGAGTGCGTTGGCGAGCCTGACGCGGAGTGCGAAGCCGGAGCTGCTGCCGGTGATTCGTGGACTGGTCAATGACAAGGTGCTCGGCACGGCGGCGCGGAGTGCGCTGGCGGCGTATGATGATCCCAACATCCCGAAGGCGATGCTCCAGCCGTGGCCGGAGCGCAGCCAGGAGATGCAGGCGGCGACGATTGCGACGCTGTCATCGCGTCCATCATATGCGAAGGCGTTGCTCGAAGCACTGAAAGCAAAGAAGGTGCCCGCAGCGGCCATTTCGCCGTTCCAGGCACGGCAGATTCGCAATTTGGGCGATGAATCACTCACTAGGCTGCTCACGGAATCCTGGGGCGAGATTCGCGACACGCCGGAGGCGAAGAAGGCCGAGTTCACGAAGTTTGAAGCGTTGCTGAACCAAGAAACGCTGGCGAAAGCGGATGCGTCAAAGGGCCGCATGATCTTCATGGCGGCATGCAGCGCCTGCCACAAGCTGTACGGCCAAGGCGGAGCCATTGCTCCCGAACTGACCGGCAGCGACCGTCACAACCTGAAATACCTCCTCGAAAACATCCTGGACCCGAGCGCCGTGGTGCCTGCGGACTACCGTGTAAGCGTGCTCAATCTCAAGGACGGCCGCACGATCACCGGAGTGATCCCCGAGCAGACGGAACGCACACTGGTGGTGCAGACACCGGCGGAGCGGCTGACCATTGAGCGCACGCAGATCGTGAAGCAGGAGCAACTGCCGGTGTCGCTGATGCCGGAAGGGCTGCTAGCGGCGCTGGGCGATGAGAACGTGAAGAACCTGATCGCTTACTTGATGTCGAACGGGCAGGTGGAGATGCCGAAGTAATTCTTCACCACAGAGGGCAAGGAGGAACACAGATGTTTGAGATTCTAAACTTTGTGCTTCTCTGTGACTTCTGTGGTTTAACATTTCTCTCCGCATGGCTTCACTTTTCGATTGGATCGCCGCAGCACGCCCGAAAACGCTCGGGGCGGCGATTGCGCCTGTAGCAGTAGGTTGTGCGCTGGCGGAGAAGATCTCAGGAAAGCTCGATTGGACGCTAGCGCTTTGCACGTTGGGGAGTTGTGGCGCTTTGCAGATTGCGACGAACTTTTTCAATGACGCGCTCGATTCGATCAAAGGTGCGGACACGCAGGCGCGGATCGGGCCGCGACGCATCACGGCGGCAGGACGTGCGGATGCAGGCACGGTGAAAATCGCGGCGTGGTTGATGCTGATGATGGCGACACTGCTGGCGGTGCCATTGTTTGAAGCACGGGGACTGCCGATTTTGTTCATCGGCATTCCATCGCTGTATTTTTGCTTTGGCTATACCGGTGGACGAGTGCCGCTGGCGTATCGCGGGTTGGGAGAGCTGTTTGTGATTTTGTTTTTTGGTCTCGTGGCAGTGACAGGCACGGCGTTTGTGCAGACGGGCGAGTGGTATGAGGCGGCGGTGGTCGCCGGGTTTCAAATCGGCTGTCTAAGCACCGTCTTGATTGCGATCAACAATCTACGCGATGTGAACGAGGATCGGCAGACGGGCAAGAAGACGCTGGCGGTGCGGCTGGGCGTTGGTTTTGCGAAGACGGAGATCGTGCTGTTGATCGTGGCGGCGCATGCAGCGGGAACATACTGGTTCACGCAGGGCTGGGAGCGTGCCTTCACGCTGCCGCTGGTGACGTTGCCAATCGGTTTGTTCGTGGCCTGGCGGGTGATTGTTGAGCCACCAAGCCGGGGTCATAACAGGCTACTGGCGTTGAGCGGCATGCAATTGCTGGCCTTTGCCGCGCTGATGTGCTGGGGAATCGTCAAAGCGAAAGATGTGATGCAGTGAGCGAGGCGATTTACATTCACGAATACCTACTGCGAAGCGGCGTGGCGCTTAATGCGGCATCGCAGCGGCGGGTGTTTGCGGGAGCGTTGATCCGTGTGAATGACGGGTTCGGCTGCGTGCATCCGTGGCCGGAGTTCGGTGATGCACCGGTGGAGGATCAGCTTCGATTGCTTAGCGAAGGCGTGACGACTTCGGTGACGGCGATGGCGCTGCGCTGCGCGGAAATCGACGGCGCGGCAAGACGTGCGGGCGTAAGCTTGTTTGAAGGGCTGGAGATTCCGCGCAGCCATTACTCATGGAGTTTTGCGACCGATACAGAGCCGCAGATGCAGCGTGTGATGGACGAAGGCTGGCCGGCCATCAAGGCGAAGGGCTACGCAAACTACGGGGAGACGATTCGCTTTCTGGAAGGCTGTGCGAAGCGGTTTGAAGCACAGGGCGTGCGACTTCGGGTGGATTTCAATGGCGTGCTGGACCACCTAACGTTTGAGAAGTTCGTCGAATTCATGCCGCTGCGTGTTTACCGTGCACTCGATTTTGTGGAGGATCCTTTTCCTTATGATGCAGACACATGGGAGGCGGTGCGGCAGCGGTGGGGCCTGAGGCTAGCTCTCGATAAGGGCTGGAAGAATGGAACACACGGATTTGATGCGGTCGTAGTGAAGCCTGCCCGGCGCGACTGGCGCACGGTAGCGGCGCAGCATCCAGAAATGCCGCTGGTGATTACTTCGGCCATGGATCATGCGCTGGGGCAGATGTTTGCGGCTTATGAAGCTGCGATAGCAATGTCCGAGGGACATGCGCTCGACTTTTGTGGGCTATGCACGGAGCACTTATTCGAGAAGGACGAGTTCTTTGAACGAGTACAATCACGCGGCGGTTTTTTAGAGGCCGACCGCAGCGGTGGTGGCCTAGGGTTCGGCGGAGTCTTGGAAGCATTGCCATGGAGACTGCTATGATGATCGAGCCTGCGTTTTGGAGCGATGGCAGCGTGTGGATCGGGCATTCTGATCATACCGAGGAAGGCGGCTCGCTGGCTGAATTTGCGTTGCATGAGCTGAAGGCGAAGGACTGGTGCTTTTTCCAGACAAGTGGCTCCGAGGGCAAGCGCAAATGGGTGGGATTGACCAAAGAGAGCCTGCTGGTCTCCGCCCGTGCGGTGAATAGACATTTTGACATCAACGAGCGCGATCACTGGCTGCTGGCACTCCCCATCCATCATGTGGGTGGATTTGGCGTTCTGACGCGTGCCTTTGCAGGCGGGAACCAGGTGACTAGGCTGGAAGGGAAATGGCTTGCAGCAGCCTTTGTGCAGAGATGTGTTGATGTCGGGGCCACACTGACATCACTGGTGCCGACGCAGGTGTTTGATCTGGCCGCGGCTCAGTTGCGTGCTCCGCAGTCGCTACGCGTGGTGCTCGTCGGCGGCGGAGCAATGAGTTCGGAGGTGGAGCAAGCGGCCAAGCGACTCGGTTGGCCGGTGCGACGCACATACGGCATGACCGAAACAGCGTCGCAAATTGCGTCACAAACGCTGGAGGATGGCGGCGAAATGGAAGTGCTGCCGATTTGGGATTTGCGTATCAATGACGAAGGTGTGCTCACAGTGCGAGGAGAAGCACTGGCGAAAGGTTATGCGAGCGAGGAAGCCGGAAAATGGCACTGGCAGCCGATTTCAACTAAACTAGGGCTACGCACACGGGATCGAGTCGAGTTATGGACTCATGGCACACGTCGGCTATTGCGCTTCACGGGCCGAGAGGCCGGAACGGTGAAAATTTTGGGTGAACTGGTGTCTTTGGGAGCAATCCAAGTGCGTATCGAGGCGCAGATGTTGCAAATGGGTCTGCACGAATGCGAGGCAGTGGTCTGCGATGTGCCAGATGCACGCAAGGAGGCAAGGCTGGTACTGGCAGTCAGCGGCATGTCACCAACGATTGCCAAAAATCTGCTGGCTTCGCTCAATCAAGAACTGCGTACGCTTGAGCAGCTGGAGCAAATCATGGCTGTGCCGATGATTCCGCGCAGCGAACTGGGCAAGGTTCGTTTAGCCGAACTGCGGACGATGCTGTGAGCTTACTTGCTCTTGGGAGCATCCTTCGGAGCAGCACCATCCAGCGGTGTGATGACCGGACGATCCTTCATCTCGGGCGAGATGAGATAGTTCTTCGAATCAGCAGGGTCTGGGACAAAAGAAATGAGGAACAATTCCTCGATCTTATCCGTGAGTGTTTCTTGCGATGTGCGCACGGTGGCGTGGACATAACCCTTGTCCTTTTCTTCGACGAGACCGAGAACGATAATTTTGAGCGTCTCTTGCTTACGCTTGGTCGCTTCAGGCGTGAGTTTGAGTTTTTTGTGCCAGGCTTCGCGGTCAATCTGATAAAACTCCTGGGGAGTCATCTTTTCCAGATCACCCACGCCTTTGACATTGTAGCCAGCGAGCATGGTCTCCTCATCGGTCATGGTGGGAGCGGATTTGATAATGCCGACAGTCTCACGCTGACGACGCTCCAAGGAAGCGGACACCAACATGTGTGATGCAGTCTTCCAGTCCTGCTGCACCACGGCAGCGAGGTATTTTTTCACCAAAGCGGCGCAGGGGTGGTCGAGCGGCAATTGCTGCGCGTTGACCGCCGAGGCGGCGAGACTGAAGAGGGCGGCGGCAAAAGAGCAGCGAAGGAGGGAACGCACGTGCATAGAAAGTGTGAGGGAAGACAGAAAGAGTTCCTAAGCGCTGGCAGAATGCGCGTCAAATAAAGAAAGCCATTCTAGGGCTGGCCCGAATGGCACTCGGTTAAGCAGCAGCACGGTAGCGTTCACGATGGGGGATTTCTTGGAACTTGTGGCGCGGGGCAGTTAGTAATTGATAGGACTTCGGCCTTCGTTTTTTGGCGCGCGGTTCGCGTCGATCAGGACGTAACGGG
>CANIBP010000050.1 GCA_947466075.1 Verrucomicrobiaceae bacterium | reverse complement strand
TGTCCGCAGATGGGATTGCTACACCGTGGCTTATCACATGAACGGCAGGCGCGTGCGGCGAAACTTCGGCAGTCTTGAAAAGGCCAAGGCTGAGGCTCAGTTGATGGCCCGCAAGATTCAGGAAGGTAAATCCTCCAACAACGACCTGACTTCTGCCCAGCGGGAAAATCATCTCGCGGCTGAACGCCTTGTGGCTCCGTTCAAAATGCCGCTGGTGGCTGCGGTGGAGGAATACGCTCGCTGCCGAGAGTTGCTCGGTGACGTGCCACTGATGGCAGCCATCCAGGAGTTCGTACGGCGCAATCGGGGCGTGCAACTCGGGGTGAAAGTGCCGGACCTGATTGATGAGTTTGTGAAGGCCAAGGCGGAAGACAATCTGAGCCGCATCTATCGGTTCCAACTATCTGGAAGTGTGAAGCGCTTTGCAGCCGCCTTTCCTGGCGAGATTTTGACCCTCAAGTCTGGTGACATTGATCGGTGGCTTCGCAGCCTCAATCACACTCCGGTGACTCGCAATTCTCTGCACCGCTGCATCAAGGTGTTCTTCTCTTTCGCCAAGTCACGCGGCTACTTGCCGCAATCGGAAGCCACCGCGGCAGAACTGGTGCCCATTGCCAAGGAGGGGGAGACGAAGACGGAAATCTTCCAACCAGCGGAGATGACCAAGCTTCTTGCCGCAGCTTCGTCGGTAGAGTTGGCGCTTCTGGCCATTGGCGGATTTGCCGGGCTGCGCATGGCTGAGATCAAGCGTTTGGACTGGAAGGCGGTAGATCTGGACCGGCGAATCATCATGTTGAGGGCCGATCAGGCCAAGACAGCGTCGCGGCGAATCGTGCCGATCAGTGATAATCTGGCGGCATGGATTGAGCCGTTACCACGAGAGGGCAAGGTGGTTGGCAAGGTTGCGCCTGATCTCACCAAGCTCGCTGAAAAGCTTGGCATGGAGTGGCCTCGGAATGCGCTGCGCCACTCCTACATCAGCTACCGTCTCGCCGTTGTTAAGGATGCAGCCAAGGTCGCTCTCGAAGCTGGCAACTCACCTGACATCATCTTCAAGCACTACCGTGAACTGGTGACTGAGCAGGATGCGAAGGCGTGGTTTGCAATCAATCCGCCAGAGGGATGGGCACCACCTGTGGTCAAGCTCCGCCGCCGCGAAATGCGGCACACGTCTTTGTCCGACAAGATTCTTGGCTGAGTTCGTTGCGCAACGAACTCAGAGCTCATCGCTTTTGACGACGGGTGGAAGTTGCGGGACCGCGAGGCTGTGTGATGAGTTGTATTAGCGCCACCACCGCATAGCCACGCGGCGCGACCCGTGAGCGGGATCCATTTGCGAATCAAAGCCATCGATGTCGGATAAGCGCCCGCCTCACCCACGCCGCACAGACAAAGATGATGCACGGGCGCGTTCTGGCCAATGTTGAGCACGTTCTGCTTGTCATCCGGACGCATGATGACCACTTTTGCGCCCACGTCGGCCACGATCCAGATCGGAGCCTCCATCGTGCCACTAAGGCCGATGTCCTACATCCGCTCTAGGCTGTAGGTGCTTGCGGCGATGACGAGTTGGTCGCCAGGTTGGATTGCCGCGACAGCTTTCACCAGCGATTCACCACTCGGCTCCGTGTGCTTAACCACTCGCTTCGGAGCAGTGCTGGCCCAGTCCGATGCGTAGCGGGTGTCTGCGGCATGTAACGAGGACAGCGGAGCGAGGATGAGGGCAATGAGGGTAAGTGTAAGTTTCATTGTTTGGGTGGAGTGGTGCGGTTATGATCTCAGCCACACATCGCGATGAGCGGTCACGAAGTCGTCGTTGTGGAGATGCGGGTAGGTGCGATAGACGCGGTCAATTTCAGCGAGTTGGCCTGGGATGAGCGTTTCGCGTTCATCGAGGCACCAGATGCCTTCCAAGAGCCCCTGGCGGCGCAGCACTTCGTGCAGACCGGCGATGCAACCTCGGAAGCCGTTAGCAGCATCGACCGCAGCCTGCACGCCCAGCGCTGGGCCAACGAATGGCTTGGTGAGGTCATCATGCTGTACGATTGGGCCAAAGCCGCTGGCATGAAGACCATCTACTTCGGTCGCATCTTCAAACGCGAAACCGGCCAACGCCCCATGGAATGGCTCAACGAACGCCGCCTCTAGCATGCCGCCCGCCTCTTGGAACAAACCGCCCGCTCCATTCAAGACATCGCCGAGGAGTGCGGCTTCACCAGTCCCTTCTACTTCACACGGGTTTTCAAGAAGTGCTTTGGAAAAGCACCGTCAGCCTATCGAAAGCCGATGCGGGACTGAAGCTGTCTGGGGGAGCAGGAGGAGTGAGGTTGTGTTCATGATCGGAGGTGGAACTGATGGAGTCGTTGACTAGAGGTTGGGCTTGGTGCGTGGCTTCACCCGAGTAACCCATGGGAAGGTGCCGCAATCACGCGCGGCATCTCTTGTTCATCCAATCGAGACCCTGGCGGTTGTTGGCTTCTTCTTCGGCGAGGACTTGGGCGATCGGTTTGCCGCTCACGGCGGGTGGTTGCTGTTTGGGAGGATTTGCCTTCACGAGCTTCATCGCGGCATCGAGATGCGTGGCTTTGCGCTCGGGGAAAGTGGTGAAGTAAACGTCGGTGAGGCACGGGATGCGCAGAGGATCGCGGGTGGCCATTTCGAGATTGATGACGAGCGCGGGATTGGCTTTGCGCAGTGCGGCAATCATGCGCGGCAGGTCGAGCATACCGGTGCCGAGCGGCACTTCGCTGAGCAGAAAGCCGTCGTCGCTAGACTGCACGGCCATGTCTTTGAGGTGCACGCTGAGGGCGAAGGACGCGAGAGCTTCGACGACCGCGTGGGGCTCTTCCAGAAGGGCGAGGTTGTTGCCGGTGTCCACCAGCACGCCGATCCACTCGCTGCTGATAACCTTCATCATGCCGACCAGCTCCTCCGTGGTGTGATCCTTGTGATTTTCGATGGCGAGCTTCAGGCGGTGCTTTTTTAAAACGGGCTCGATGAGCGCCAGTGTTTGCTGCGCTTGCTCGTGGAAGGCACGGAAGTCCGCCAAGGTCGGAAAGGCCTCGTAGCGCCGTCCATTCGTGAAAACGGCACGTGCAACGAAAGCGCCCGCCTCGCGTGTTTGGCGGACTTCGGTCTCAAAGGCCGCAAGATCGCTCTCCGTCTTTGGAAGACGCAGCTCGCCCTCGTAATAGCCGCCGGTCTGCTCCACGAGATCGCGGATCGTTTTCGGCTCGCAGCCTCGCAGCGGCGACTGCACGCCCTCCGCGCCGAGTTCGCGGGCGTAGCGATAGAAGTCGGCGGCATTGGTCGGCTGGGTGAGTTTCCAGCGTTGATGGCAAGAGAACGTGCAGATGCCGAGGCGGCTCGTCGCTGCGCCTGCGGCGTGCAAAAACGAACGAGCGGCTGCCAACGTGGCGGCAGTGGCGAGAAAATGGCGGCGGTTCATGCGAGCACGGCTTTGAGTTCCGCATCCCACGGGGCGCGATAGGGGCGCTGAAGCATGGCGCTGGCGTCTTTGTCACTGGCGATGTCGTTGGCGGCGGCATCCCACACGACTTTGCGGCCAGTGCGGGCGCTGATGTTGGCGAGATGGCAGGTGGTGCTGACCCAGTGGCTGCTGGCGAGGTCGGAATTGGGCGTTTTGCGGCTCTTCACGCAGTCGAGGAAGTTCTTGGCGTGCTCGACATACATCCCTTTCCAATCGCCACTCTTGTCCTCGGCTTTTTCGCACCAGAAGTCACCTTCGGGCTCTGGGACGGGCTGCGGGCCGCCGACGGGATGTCCGCCGATGATGTTCGCATACGAATTGGTTGGGTCGATTTTCTTGTCGGGCAGGATTTCAAAGCCATCGCGTCCGAGCGTCATGGTGCCCTTCGTGCCCATGAAGGTGAGCGCGCCCATGCTGCTCGCTCCGGCACCGGCGGCGCATTCGCGGAACTGCACGATGGTGTTGAACTTCGGATACTCGATGATGGCGTCCTGCGTGTCGGGCACCTCGCCGTTGTCCTTGAGGAAAAGGCGTCCGCCGCTGCTGCTGACGGCCTTCGGAGCTTTGATATCAAAGATCCAATGCACGATGTCGAGCGAGTGATGGCCGAGGTTCGTCATCTGGCCGCCGCTGTAGTCCCAGAACCAGCGGAAGTGATACAGCGCGCGGTTCGCATTGTAGCGTCGCTGCGGCGCGGGCCCCAGCAGCATGTCCCAGTCGAGGTCGGCGGGCGCATCGCCATCCGGCGGGTTGCCGATGCCGGGCATGACGTTGCGGAAGAAATTGCACTGCACGCTGACGATGTCGCCGATGGCACCGCCGCGCAGGAGTTCCTTCGCCTTGTGATAATGGGCCGCGCTTCGCTGCTGCGTGCCGACTTGCACAACGCGATTCGTCCGCGCGGCGACCTTTTGCATCCACTCGCCCTCGCGGACGAAAAGGTGGAGCGGCTTTTCGAGATACACATCCTTGCCCGCGTCGCAGGCCAGCATCATTTGCAGCGCATGCCAGTGGTCGCCGGTGTTCACCACGACAGCATCGACATCCTTGCGTTCCAGCATCTTGCGGAAGTCGGGGATCTTCGCGCAATCACCACCGACCAGCTCCACGCAGGCATCCATGCGCGGCTTAAAGCAATCCGACACCGCCACGACCTGCGATTCCTTCAGCCCGTGAAAGCTGCGCGTATGAATGCGCCCGATGAGGCCGAAGCCGATGATGCCGACGCGCACGCGTTCGTTGGCCCCGGCGATTTGGGAGTAGGACTTGGCGGTGAAAGTGCCAGCGGTAGCTAGCGTGGACTTTTGGAGGAAGGTGCGGCGGTTCATAGTGGTTAGAAGAAGGACGAACAATGGTCCAAAGTCTGACATGAGAAAGAGCAAGACTCACCGTCTCGCGAGCACTTTGGCCGGATCGCCCGCGAAACCTGCGCGGGCGAAGCCGCCGCCAACGACACCTTCTTCGATGGTGGTGAGGTCGGGTTGATAGTGGAGAAGATCGGGCGACTTCACGTGATCGAGCGACCGGTCCTGTGGCACATAGCCGAGACGGGTGGCGTTTTGATTGTCAAAAAAGGGCGCGGGCACCTCGGAGACGCCATAGACGATCTCGTGACGGATGTCGGGGTGCGTGAGGCCGATGTGGATCAACTGCGCGAGATCACGAGCACTGACCCAGGTGTGAATGCGGCGCTCCTTGGAGATGTCATCGCCGATGTAGCCGATGCGGATGCTGAGGACCTCCAGGCCAAAGTTGTCCGCGTAGTAGGATGCTGCGGCCTCACCGAATGCCTTGCTCAGCGCATACTCGCCATTCGGTCGTGGGGCGGTGCGGTGGTCGAGAAAGGAGCCGAGCGGGGAAAAACCGATGACATGATGGCTGCTGGCATAGACCACGCGTCGCACGCCCTGACGCACCGCCGCTTCGAAGAGGTGATGCGTGCCGACGATGTTCGGGCCGAGCACGTCCTCGAATCGGTAGTGCGCGCCGACCATGCCTCCGAGATGAATGATCGCATCCACCTGGCCGCAAAGTATTTCCAAACATCCCAGGTCTTGCAGATCCGCCTGGTGAAAACGCTCGTTGGTGGCAAGGTCTCTGATCTCCGTGATGTCGGTGAGCAGCACGCTGTCATGGCGTGTGCGCAGGATTGGGCGCAGTGCGGTGCCGACGATGCCTGCCGCACCGGTGAGGAGAATGCGCGAGGGAGAGTTCATCGGCATCATGCCAGAGTTTTCAGGAAGTCAGCGGCCCGCCCGCGACCACCGAGCGATTCGATTCGCGCCATCACTTTAGGCACATAAGCGGCGGAGATGCTCTGCTGCAGGCCATTGTCCATGGCGGTGGCTTTGAAGTCGGGATGCGTTTGGCGGAGTCGCTCGCGATTTTGATCAAAGAAGGCCGCGGCGGCTTCCGAGCGGATCAGTAGAGACTCGGAGGACCAGTTCACCTTTGCCACGCCCGCTGCCACACCGGCGGCCAGTTGTGCTTCGGTGAGGCCGGAGGAGCCGTGAAGGGCGATGCCAATGGGCCGACCGGCCAGTTCCGATGCGAGATCGCGATGAGCGCGGATCGCGTCGGGATTGAATCCGCCGAGGTCATTGCCCAAACCGTGCTTCGTGCCAACACCCGGTGCCCAAAGAGCGAGATGCCCCGGCATTCGCTTTTCGACTTCACCAAAGAGCGTGCGTGTCTCCTCCAGCGGCGTGACGCCATCATCGACACCGGCTTCCATTTCGAGCGTGAGCGGCAGTTTTTCCTGCGCGGCGATCTCACCCAGGCGGATCATCGTGGCGATGTTTTCCTCCGCACTCATGCTGGACGAGTCGAGCGAGATGCTGGAGGCCCTTTTTCGCATGGCGTGGGTCAGGATGCTGACTGTGGCAGGTCCTTTGATGTGGTCGGTGTGGTAAATGACCGGCACATCGCGAAAGCGCTCGCACGCAGCCAGCGTGTGCAGTTCGGCGAGGAAGCGGTCAATGCCCAAGCAGGGATCGCCCACGCCAAAGCTGTGCCCCGTCAGTTGCCAGAGACTGGTTTCTACAATGATGGGCGCATCGCACGCACCAGCCGCGATGAGGCAGTCCACGATGGCGGCAGGGCTGTCCGCATTGACTGCGAGCACGGCGTAGCCTGCGGTGGCGGCATGCTGATAGAGGGCGCGGGTTTGTTCAGGAGATAATAGCATGATGGTTATGGATCAGGTGCCGGGCAGGATGCAGACCTTTAGTGCTGCGCCGCTTTCCATGAGCGGGAAGGCTTCGTTGATGCGCTCCAGCGGGAGCGTGTGGGTGATAAACTTCTCCGCAGGGAAACGTCCGCTGTGCAGCAGGGCGAAGCTGGCCTGAAAATCTGATTTCTTCTCCGAGTAGCTACCGCTGATGACGAGTTCCTTGTAATGGATGTGATTCACATCGAGCGGGGCAATGGGGTTCGACTTCGGAAGGCCGGCGAAAAAGTTCACGCGGCCTGCCTTCGCGGCGATTTCTAGCGCGTCATTCTGCGCGGGCGCGGCGCTGACGGCGACGATAGTGACATCGGTGCCGAAGCCGTCGGTGAGTTCGCGCACCTGTTCACGATGCGAGCCGTCCGCCTGCACAAGCAGCGCGGCGTCGATGTCGAAGCGCTTCGCCATTTCGAGGCGCGCGGGATTGTTGTCGAGCACAATGACCTTCTGCGCTCCCTGCAAGCGGGCCAGCGCAGCGTGCATCATGCCGATGGGTCCTGCGCCGATGACGGCCACGGTGTCCTTCAAGCCGATGCCGAGCCGCGAATGCGCGTTCATGCAGCAGCCGAGTGGCTCCGCGAGCGACATGTGCTCGTTCGAAATGTCGGAGGTGACCTTGAAGAGGTTGTTCTGTTGCACGGCAATGGCGGGCACCTTCATGAAGGGTGCGAAGGCACCGTCATGGTGGTAGCTCATCGTCGTGCGATGTGATGTGAGATTCTCACGCCCCATTTCCACATAACGATCCCGCTCATGCACGATGACGATATACATCACCACGCGGTCACCGACTTTGACATTGGCATCCGGCGCTCGTGACTCGACCACGGTGGCGCAAAACTCGTGACCGAGGATGCGCGGCGGGATGATTTTCTTGTCGCCATGGCGGTAGGTGCGCAGATCCGTGCCGCAGACGGAGCAGGCATGGATTTGAAGGAGCACTTCTCCCTCGTCGAGAGAGGGAGTGAGGTGTTCGATGACGCGAAGGTCTTCTTTTCCGAAGTAGGTGGCTGCTTTCATGTTACGACATCCAGTTGGCTGATTTGGCAGTCCACTTGGCGGTGACCTTCTTGGTCTTTGTCCAGAAGCCGATGGCATCTTTTCCAGTGATGTCGCCGGGGCCGAACTTGCTGGCATTCCAGCCGCCGAAGCCGAAGGGATCGCGTGGCACGGGTACACCGATGTTCACGCCGATCATGCCGGCCTCGGCCTTCATCTCGAAGTAGCGGGCCGTGGCACCGCTGGTGGTGTAGATGCAGGCGGCGTTGCCGTAGGGGTTCGCGTTCTCAATGGCGATGGCTTCCTCGAGCGTCTTCACGCGCAAGATACTCAGCACTGGGCCGAAAATCTCGTCATTGGCACATTCGTCCTCGCGAGTAATGCCGTCGATGAGCGTGGGCGCAACGTAGTGGCCAGCCCTCTGTTGCCCACGACCATCAAGAATCACTTTGGCTCCACGCTCGGCGGCGCGGGTGATGTAGCCTTCGATGCGTTCTTTGGCTTTGGCACTGATGATGGCTCCGACTTCTTTTCCGCAAGCCAGGCTGCGCATCTCCTGCTCAATCGCGTCGATGATGTGATCGCAGTCGCCGACGGCGATCAACACGCTCGCCGCCATGCAGCGCTGTCCGGCGCATCCGACGGCGCTGGAGACGACATTTTTCGCCGTGATGACCGGATCGGCATCGGGCACGACGACGAGATGATTTTTGGCACCGCCGAGGGTCAGCATGCGCTTGTTGGCCGCGACTCCGCGATCATACACAGCTTTTGCGACCGCCGTAGAACCGACAAAAGCGGCGGCGGTGATGCCGGGATGATCGAGCACGGCTTCCACGGTTTCGCGGTCGCCCTGCACGATGTTGAAGACCCCATCGGGGAGCCCCGCTTCCTTCAGCAACTCAGCGAGCATGAGCGGCGTGAAAGGCACCTGCTCGCTCGGCTTCAAAATGAAGCTGTTGCCGCAGGCGATGGCCATGGGGAACATCCACATCGGCACCATGGCGGGAAAATTGAAGGGCGTGATGCCCGCGACGACCCCGAGAGGAAAGCGGCGCGTGTAGCAGTCCACGCCCGTGCTGACCTCCAGAATCTCGCCCGCAAAAAGCTGCGGCAGGCTGGCGGCATATTCGACGATCTCGATGCCGCGTGCGATGCCGGCGGCGGATTCAGCGGTGGTCTTGCCATTCTCGGCAGTCACCTGTTTGGCAAGTTCACCGATGTTCTTTTCCACCAGGGTCTTGAACTTGTAGAGCACCTGCACGCGCTCCTTCACCGGCACGGCGCCCCAGCTTTGGAAGGCCTTCCGGGCGGATTGCACGGCTTGATCGACCACAGCGGAATCAGCCGCCGTGACTGTGCCGAGCGCTGTGCCATCGACCGGTGAGGTCAGCGGCGAGAGGGGGCGGGAACCCGCTTCGACGCGTGCTCCGTGGATGTAGTGGGTTGCTTTCATGAGATGTGTTGGAGGATGGATTGCACAACGGCCTGCGGTTCGCGGTCATTGCTCACGCAGAAGAGGTCGGGAGTGATTTCGAGAGTGGCTAGCTGGCTGTCCAAAAGCGTCGCAGGCATGAAATGGCCGCTGCGTGCTTCCAAACGAGCTTTCAGAGCGCCACGAGGACTTTCGAGGAGGATGCAGCAGATGGCGCTTTCGTCATCATCCCCACGCAACCAGGCCCGCAGGCCGGAATGCAGCGCGGAACAGGCCAGAACGAGCCTTTTGCCAGCTGCTCGATGCGCAATGATGACCTGCCGCAGCGCGGCATACCACGGTCGCCGGTCCTCATCGGTCAAAGGAATGCCTGCCGCGAGTTTCGCGCGATTTTCCGGCAAATGATGATCATCCGCGTCCTCAAAAGCCGCGCCGAGCCTTTCCGCCAGGAGCGGCCCGATGAGCGATTTCCCGGCACCGCTGACGCCCATGACAACGAGGGCGGAGTGATGACTGTGACGGGTTGCGTTCATTGAATTGGCTAAGCCAGGCTATAAATAGGCTTAGCCACTTGTCAAAGCTCTTTTCCCGTCCCAAGCTGGGCGCATGTCCGCGAACGGCACTTTTCACCAGCACCTCATCGAAGAACTCCGCTCCCTCATCCGTGGTGGCGACTTCGCGCCTGGCACCCAGTTCCTCACCGAGCGCGACATCGCCGAACGCTTCAAAACCAGCCGACCGACAGCCAATAAGGCGCTGAGCAGCCTCGTCTCGCAGGGCTTGCTGGAGGTGCGGCGCGGCGCAGGCACTTTTGTGCGGGAGAGCGTGCTCGATTACGACCTCGAGCGGCTTGTGAGCTTCACGGACAAGGCTTTGGCCGCAGGCAAGAAGCCGGGCACGACGCTGCTCGAATTCCGCAAGCTCACGGCTGCCGATGCACCACGGGCCATCGCCCAGAGCCTCAAGGTTCATGCCGACGACATGCTCATCTACATGGAGCGCATCCGCCTGGCCGACGGCAAGCCGGTGATCTATGAGCGGCGGCACATCGTGGCCAGCCTGTGCCCGAAGATGACGCGCACCGATGCCAAAAGCTCCCTCTACGGCTGCTGGACGGAAAAATGCGGCCTTGAAATCAGCGGCGCGGAAGAAGTGATTCATGCGGTGAATGCCTCCAAAGCGCAGGCTGCCCATTTGCAGATTCCCGTCGGCACCGCCTGCTTCGAAATCGTGGCCACCGGTTTCGCCAATGATAGTCAGCCGCTCTGGCACGAAACGACACTCTACCGCGCCGATGTCTATGAGTTCCGCAACCGCATCAGCGGCATCACCGCCTCCCATTCGGCCATGGGGCGTATCAAAGGGTGAGTGAAATGTTCAGGGTGCGATCATTCCTCACCCTTCTTCATAGCTCTCACGATTTGCTCACGTGGCACCACGCCGATGCGTTGGGCCCATGCCTCGAACTGGCTTTGCATGATCTTCACACGCTCGGGCTGATTTGCGGCGAGATCGTGGGTTTCGCCGGGGTCGGTGGAGGTGTCATAGAGTTCCCAGGCTCCGGTGCGCGGGCCGGTGGTGGCGATGCCGCCGTTGGCTGATGCGGGACCGTAGCCACGCACGAGTTTCCAGTGGCCCAGGCGCATGGCTTCGTTGCCCATGCGTTCCCAGAACAGCGGGCGATCCATCGGCAGCGTGGGGAGTTCACCGCGCAACGCAGGCAGGAGACTTGTGCCTTCGAGTGGCTGAACGGCATGTCCGGCAAAGGTGCGGGGATGTTTCGCGGCGGCGAGGCAGGTTGGGAACACGTCCATGATGTGCGCGGGGCCGGTCACGATTTTGCCGCGCTGCGAGGCCGGGATGCCTGCGGGCCAATGCGCGATGAAGGGCGAGGCGATGCCGCCATCATGCACCCAGACCTTGAACTTGCGGAAGGGTGTGTTGCACACCTGGCCCCAGAGCGGGCCGCGCACTTCATCGGAGCCGTTGTCGCTGAGAAAGAGGATGAGCGTGTTGTCGAACTGGCCGCGTTGGCGCAGCGTCTCGACGATGCGGGTGAGGTTTTGGTCCACGCGGTCGATCATCGCCGCGTAGTTGCGCATCCATTGCTCGTTGCGTTCCTTTTTCGCGTTCCAGGCTTCGTCGGTGATCTCGGCGTCGAGCTGGGGCAATCGCGCGGATTCGGGAATGAAGCCGATTTGCTTCAATCGCTCGAAACGTCGCTGGCGGATGGCATCGGGTCCGGCGCGATACGTTTCCGCATACTTCGCCACATCGCTCTCGTGCGCCTGGAGCGGCCAATGCGGCGCGGTGAAGGCCAGATAGCCGAACCATGGCTGCGCGGAGTCGGATTCCTCGATGAAACGCAGCGTGTGGTCGGTGAAGGAGTCCGTCGTGTAGAAGTCCGGCGGGAGTTTTTCGACCTTCTGGCCGTTGTGCACGAACTTGGTGATGGGACCCTTCTTTTGCCAGGAGCGGAAACCGGTGAACTGCTCGCAAGCTCCGCCGATGAGCGCGAAATGACGCTCAAAGCCGCGCTGGCCCGGCCAGCAGGCCTCGTCCTGACCAAGATGCCATTTCCCAACCATGAAAGTCTGATAGCCCGCCTCGCGCAGCGCCTCCGGCAAGGTCACGACGCCCTCTTTCTTGAAGCCAAGATAAGCCGCCGAGCCGATGCGCCGCCACAGCTCATTCGCCGCGCCCTGTTCGTTCATGTCGCCGACGCCGGCCTGATGCGGATACAGCCCGCTCATGAGCGAAGCACGCGAGGGGCAGCACTGAGCGCAATTGTAAAACCGCGCCAACCTCACACCACCCGCCGCCAGCGCATCAAGCGTCGGAGTGCGCACCTCGCCGCCGTAGCAACCGAGGTCGGAGTAGCCCATGTCGTCCACCATGATGAGGAGGATGTTCGGCGGCACGGCGGATGCCGCAGAGACTATGAACAGGAAGATGAGGGAGATGAGCTGGCGCATCATGAAGGACGAAGGAGGGCGTGGTTTCTGACTGCAATAGGCACTCACTGCGCGGTCCAGCCGCCATCCACGGTGAGAGTGGCTCCGGTGACGTAGCTGGCGGCTTCGCTGGCGAGGTAAATGGCCGCGCCCTGGATTTCTTCGAGGCGCGCCCAGCGCTTCAACGCAGTGGCACCGATGACGAATTTCTGCCCGTCCTCGCTGTCGGCGATGGCTGTGTTCATCTCGGTCAGAAACGGACCGGGGCAGATGGCGTTCGCGGTGATGCCATCAGCGGCGGTTTCGAGCGCGAGCGTGCGTGTCATCTGGATGACTGCACCCTTGCTCGCGGTGTAAGGCGTTCGGCCCGCGAGTCCGATGAGTCCGAGGGCACTGCCCAGATTGATGATGCGGCCCCATTTCCGCGCCCGCATTCCGGCGAGCACGGCGCGGCAGCAAAGCCAGGTGCCGCGCACATTCACGCGCATCACCTCATCGAACTGCTCCGGCGTCAGTTCCGCGATGGGAGCGCGGATGTTGATGCCCGCGCTGTTGATGAGGATGTCCACTTTGCCCAGTTCGCGCTCGGCGGCGGCGAGCATGGCGTCCACCTGCTCGGGTGAAGTCACATCCGCAGCGCGGCCGATGGCCTTGCGGCCAAAGTCGTGTGCGATGTTTGCGGCGGCGGCCTGCGCTTCGTCGAGGTGACGGCTCACTAGCATCACATCAGCGCCAGCGGAAGCGAGTCCGGCGGCCATCGCGTGGCCGAGGCCCTTCGAACCGCCGGTGATGAGCGCGGTGCGCCCGGTGAGGTCGAAAAGTTTGATGCCGGGAAGTGGTGTGGTTTCGTTCATGGTTTCGTTGCGTGTAGGAGAGCCCGTGCTGCTTCGTGGAAGGATGCGGTGGTGAGTAAGGGGAGGAGGAGCAGGATCGCGACGATGCGTTTCATGGCTTCTTCTTTGCGGGAGAAGCTGCGGCAGTGCGGACTTTCCAATTCGGATCGTCGCGATGCGCTTGCTTCATCAAGGCTTCGGCCTTGGCGACGACTTCGGGGTTCTTGGCGGCGAGGTCGTTCGCCTCCGCAGAATCGGTAGCGAGGTCGTAAAGTTCGATGGGCGCGACGGGGCTTTCACGCAGCGCCTTCCATTTGCCAAAACGCACGGCGCTCAGCGGTGTGGGGCGTGTTGTTCCTTGGTGAAGCTCCCAGTAGAAATAGTCGCGCTGCGGTGATGGGCCTCCTTTGAGGAAGCTGACGAGCGAGAGGCCATCGGGCTGGAAACCCTGCGGCAACGTGGCTCCGGCGAGTTCGGTGGCGGTGGGCAGGAAGTCCCAGGACGCCCACGGTTCATCGCTCACGCGACCGGCGGGAATCTGCCCCGGCCAGCGCGCGATGCTCGCCTGGCGCAGGCCGCCTTCATACATCGTGGCCTTGGTGCCGCGCAGCCTCGGCCCGTTGCCGGGGAGCAGTGGCAGGCTCTGCGGGATGTGTCCGTTGTCGCCGCTGAACATGACAAGCGTCTTGTCCTCGAGGCCGAGTTCCTTGAGTAAATCGAGCAGACGGCCCACGTCGCGGTCGAGGCGTGTGACCTGCGCGGCATACGCCTTTTGCTCCTGCGGCCAGGGTTTGTCCGCGTAGATGCCGAGGTCGTCGATCTCGTGTTTTCCATGCGGCAGCGTGACGGGGTAGTAGAGAAAGAACGGACCGTCTTTGTGGTCGCGCACGAACTTCAGCGCCGCGTCGGCGATGAGATTCTGCGCGTAAGTGCCGCGCTGATTCTTGCCATCATTGCCGGGCAGCTCGAAGCGCTGGTCGTCGCGATAGAGGTAAGTCGGAAAGTAACTGTGCGCATGGCGCTGGCAGTTGTAGCCGAAGAAATGATCGAAGCCCTGCTTGAGCGGGCTGCCCGTGGTGTCGAACATGCCCATGCCCCACTTGCCTACCGCCGCGGTCGCGTAACCGGCGCCTTTCAGGATCTCCGCCACCGTCACTGTCTCAGCCGGGAGCGGATGCTGTCCTTCGGGTTGGATCTCGCGATTGCCCCGCACGGGTGTGTGGCCGGTGTGCAGACCGGTCATCAACACCGTGCGGCTCGGTGCGCAGATGGGTGTGCCGCAGTAAGCCTGCGTGAAGCGCGTCCCCTCCCGCGCCATGCGGTCGAGGTTCGGCGTCTGGATGTTGGCGTTGCCGTAACACCCGAGGTCGCCCTGCCCAAGGTCGTCGGAGAGGATGAAGATGAGATTGGGGCGGAAAGGCGCGGCTGAAACCGCGGAGACAATCAAGAGACTGAGGATGATGAGGAACGGGCGCATGGTGAAGGTGAGGAGAATGGATGAACCGCAGAGAGGGGACGGACGCAGAGGGTGGATTCGGATTGGTTCAAAACATCTTTGCGATTCGTCCATCCTCTGCGGTTCAATTTGTGGTCATGGTTTGGGACATGGCATGTTGGCTCCGGTTTCTTTGCGCCAGGCTTCGAGTCGGGCGCGGAGGTCTTTGACGCGGTTGGGATGTTGCGCGGCGACATCGGTCTTTTCGCCCAGGTCAGTGGTGATGTTGAACAACTCCACGCTGTCGTCCTCGATCCAGTGGATGAGCTTCCAATCGCCGATGCGCACGCTGCTGCACGGGCCGCTGCCGTGATTGCCGTAGTGCGGGAAGTGCCAGAAGAGGGCGTCATGCAACGGTTTGGCATCACCGCGGAGCAGCGAGGCAAAGCTGACGCCGTCCTTGTGCTGGTCGGGCTTGGCGGGAAGGCCGCAGGCCTCCAGCACAGTGGGAAGGATGTCGGTGTTCATCACGGGCTCATCGCAGACGCTGCCGGGCTTGGTGACGCCGGGCCATTTGACGATCCACGGCTCGCGCACGCCGCCTTCGTAAAGCCAGCCTTTGCCGCCACGCAGCGGCGCGTTGGAGGTGATGTGGTGACCGCCGTTGTCGCTGGTGAAGAGAACCAATGTGTTGTCGGCGATGCCGAGTTCGTCGAGCTTCTCCATGAGACGGCCGATGTTGGTATCCATCGTCTCTATCATCGCAGCATAAGTCGGGTCGTTTTGCCGCACTCGTGTCACTCCGATGGTCTGGTTCTTCGGGCGGTCGCCATTCGCCTCGCCGACGGGCGTGCCATGAGCCTGCGTGCCCTCCTGGACAAACTCGGCCTCGACAGGAATGCCAAGGCGGCGTGCCTTGGCGCGGTATTTCTCAACCAAACCCGGCTTCGCCATGATGGGCGTGTGCACGTCATAGAATGGCAGATAGAGAAAGAACGGCTGGCCAGATTTGCGCTGCTCGATGAGCTTGATTGCCTCGCTGGTGAGGCGGTCACAAAGATGCTCGCCCTTCTGCCCGCCTTCGACGAGACCGGGCACGGGACTGCCGTGGTAACGTTTGGCAGCCTCCGGCTTGTCGTGTCCATAGGGCCAGAAAAAGCTCGCGGGAGCACCGCTGTGATTGCCGGCGATATTTGTCTGGAAACCCTGGTCCTCCGGCAAAAAGCCCCGTTCGCCGAGGTGCCACTTGCCCACATGCCACGTCGCGTAACCCGCATCGCGCAGCACCTCGGCGATGGTCACCTCCTCCAGTGGCAGTTCCATCTTCATCTCGGCGGGCAGGAGCTTGCCGCTCTTACCATTGCTGGGGATGTAATCGGTGATCTTCACCCGCGCCGGATGCCGCCCCGTCATGATGGCCGCGCGCGATGGCGAGCAATACGGACTGCTCGAATAGGCCTGCGTGAAGCGCATGCCTTGCGCGGCGAGTTTGTCCAGATGGGGCGACTCGTGAAACGTGCTGCCATAACAGGAGAGGTCGGCCCACCCGAGATCATCGGCGAGCAGGACGATGATGTTGGGAGGCGCGGCGGATGCCGCGGAGACGATGGACAGGAAGATGAGAGCGATGAACTGGCGCATCAATGAAGGACGAAGGAGAAGGCGTTTTCTGACAAAGGCGAGGCCTCCGGCGAACCGGAAGCACCAGTAGAAGTTTCGGCCGATGTGAAAGGAATTCTTTTGCGCTATTCCATCAACTTCGAGAGGGCGATCGATGGATCGACGACCACGCGCGCGTTTTTGCCGAACGCGGCGGTGGCCGCCGCCAGGGGCACGGGCGTGCCCGCAGCGGAGAGTGGATTGGCCAGCACGACCCGACCGGCTCCAGCCAGGTCGGCGAGATCGGGCAAGTCGAAGTCGAGGAGGACTCCCGGCACGATCAGATCCGAGACCGTCTCCGGATACTGCTTCGCCCGGACGATTTCCATGTAGGAGAGGAGGGATTGGTCCAAGACCACCCGGCTGATCTTCGGTTCGAGCGCCGCAGCGTAGAGCGCGACCACTCCGAGGTTGCGGCGGCCGACGACGACAACGCCTTCGCCCAACTCGGGGCGGGACGAAACATAATCATAGATCGCGAGCAGATCCTGCACGCGCATCCCGGGCATGGTCTTGCCGATCAGGATCGCCCGCATGGCGGTGCGGTAGCGCTCCTGCCAAAAACCGTCGGCCTTTTCCGGCATGACCAAGGTTCCGCGCAACGGTGTGATGGCGACGACATGGCCGGCGTCAACCCACGCCTTCGCTTCCAAATCCAATGCCGGTTCATCCACCCCGGTCCGCTCGCGAGCCAGTATCACCGCGCCCCGCGATTTGGCCGGGCGCGGCGGAAGGAAGAGATCCACTTCAAGGTTGATTCCGATTTCGGGCACGAGCGCGATTTTCTCATGGGCATAACCGGAGAGTGGTCCACGCTGAACCACCGTGGCCGTCGGTGCCGACCGTTGGAGTTTCATGCCGAGGCGTGCCGCCACGATTTCGCGGGCGTGCGAGGCGTTGTCGGCCTGTTTGATCGTGCGTTTCGCGAGCAGGCGTTCTGCCAGATCTTGATTGAGCATCTGCACGGTCTTGCTTTGCAGGTCGGTGACGACGTCGCCGGTTGTGGTGCATTGCAGGGTGGCCGCGTCCTCCGGCTTGATGTCCGCCGGTTCGGTCACCGGATCGTTGCGGCCGAAAAACCATTGATCGAACCACCGGCAGGTTGCTTCGCGGCGTGGTTGGGACCAGCCGTGCGCATCGTCGTGTTCGAAATAGCCGAGCTTGTCCGCCGCGCCCAGGAGGGCAAAGGCGGGCTTGGCCTGCTCATGCGAATCGCGGGCACCCTCGACAGGGAAGAAATCTCGGGTGGCGGTGAGCATCAGGATCGGCTTGGGGGCAAACGCGATCGCCAGATCGGAAAAGCCCAATCCGTTCTGGATAAAATTGGGCACGACCTGCTCCGAGTCCTGCGGGCCCGAGGCCGGCAGGGTCCAGAGTTTTTCCCAAGACGTCCAGTAGCACGACGGCGCGACGGCGGCCAGTCGCGGTTCCACGACACCGAGAAACGCCGACTGCGTGCCGCCACCCGAGTTGCCAGCCGCACCCAAACGCTTCGGATCCACATCGCTGCGGGTGAGCAGGTAATCGACTGCCCGCATGCCGTCCCACAGGAAATACCGGGCCACGGAACCTCCCGTGAGAAGGCACTGCAAACCCGGGGTGATGTGCCCCAGCGCCCGCGGCTTGCCGGTGGGCGATTTCAGATACTCCATCCGCTCCCCCTGCACCGGCGGATCGTAGGCCAGGACGAGGTGGCCCCGCTTCGCCAAGGCGATGAACGCGGTTTGATAAGCCGGCAGCGCTTTGCCGACCGCGGCATGGCCACTCGTGCCGAGAATCGCCGGAAAGGGGCCGGGCGTGGAGGTGGGGACGTAAACGTTGGCGGTGACAAAGAAGCCGGGCAGGCTCTCGTAGATCAGTTTCTCGATCTTATAGCCATCGCGCACGAGCGTGCCGGTGATGCGCGCGTTCAACGGGGTGCGCGTTTCCGGAAACCCGCCGATAGCCTTGATGAACTCCGCGCGAATGTAGCTGGCCCGCGCGGTGACATCCGCGGCGCTTTTCAGATTCGCGAGCTTCGTGCGGCGGGCGCTCCAGTGTTCTTCCGCGATGTCGGTCAGGTAATGCTCCAAGGCGTAGCGGTCCGCCCGATCCGCACTGGCGACTTCAGGCGGTGGCGGAGTTGCCGCGGCCGGTTTCACCTGGCCAAACTTCGTCCGGATGAGCGGCGCGAGGAATTTCGCCGTCTCGTCGCCGATGACATGATAGCCGGCGAGATTCGGATGGCGATCGCCAAACCAGCCCGGGAGATCGCCGAAGTGCGCATCGAGCCGATTGTCGAGGACAACGACCATCGGCCCATTCCGTTCGGCGATGGCGGGGTCGGCCTGAACGCCGGGCGGATTCCGGCCCGGCATGACAAACGGCTTCACGAAGTCGTGAAACTTCGCCGGGATCTTCCCGAGCGGGAAACGGCGGTAGTTGAGCATGTTCGGCCCTTTCGCCTGTTCCTGCGCATAGCGGGGGTAAATGTCGAAGAGCGTCAGTTTCTCCTCGGCCGCGACCTGCCGGACCAGATCGTTCATCCGCTTGGCGTTGGGCGCGTCTGCATCGAGATCGGTGTTGAGAGGGATCGCCGTCATCGGAATAAGCGTGGCGGCGGGATGATCGTGGCGCAGGCGGGCAATCAGTTCGCGAAAGTCCTTGGGGTAGTTGTTGTCGAAGTCATCGCGCTTTGCCACATCGTTCGGACCGTAGCGGATGAAGACATAATCCACGCCGGGCAGTTTCGATGCGACCTTGTCGTAGCGCCCCGAGTCGATCAGCCGCCGGATGAATTCCCCGCTCAGGCCGAGGTTGATCACTTTGCAGGGCGGCAGGTCACCTTCGGCGGCGAGCAATTGCTCGATCACGTTTTCCAAGTGCGGCCCCTGCGGCGCGACCTTGCGCGGAATGCTGCCCTCGGTCGTGCTGTCACCGAGCAGGACAATTTGCAGTTTTCCTTCATGGGTGGCCCGGGCTGTCGTGGGGGCCGCAACGAGCCAGACAAGGTTGCAGAGCAGAAAGGAGATGGCGGAGCGGGGTTTCATGAGGGTCACGATGGGAACTGGCTGGCGTGAAGACAGAGTGATTTTCAAAACGGCGGTCGGTCACCGAATCCTAAGCAAAGGACATCCCGAACACCGCGGCCGACTCCAGGTGCAGTCGGAGCCGGATGGTTTTGCCACGCAGGCTGGAGACCTTGGCACCAGCGCCGAAGGTCAGGGGCAATCGAACGCCGTCCTGCTGCTGCATTGCCACTGCCTGATCCTGACTGTAGCCAGGGAGTGACTTGCCATTGGCATCGCAGATTTCGGCGATGATCCGGCCGCGACCGGCATCGGCATTGAGCTGGATCTCGGTGGCGTTGAAGGTGAAGGGTCGTGTCAGTAATTCGCCTCGAGTCGCCCATGCCGTCGGCACGGTTCGGCCCGGCGCGATGCGCGAAGGCTCCGCTCCGGCACCACCGGTCGTGTAGCCGACGAGCCGGCCCCGTTTCAGCCGGACGCCGCCGATCTGCCACATGCGTCCGCGCTCCGGCAGGGCCGTGACGTCGAAATGGTGGGTCCAGTTGTTTCCCGTGTAGTAAATGAACCAGTCGTCACCGATTGCGGCCGGGCTTCCGGCCGCGACGTAACCGACCATGCCGCTGTCCCACGCGCCGGCGGGGCCGAGCGGTATCAGGGGCTCCCGCCGCGGTTCCCGGCGCCAGTCCACGCCGTCGTAGCTGTGCGCGAGTTCGACCCACATATGACCATTCGTCGTGTCATAGATCTGAGCCAGGCCGATGAACCCATTCTGGTGCGGCGTCACCGTCATCCCATAGCAAACGAGATCGCGGCCGCGCGGCACTTCCGTCAGGCTGTCTTTGCGGCTCGCGCTGACCGTGCCCTGCGCCGGTGCGTCGGCCTCGTCGGTGTCGAACACGACCCGCTCATTGTCCCAATGGATCAGGTCGGTGCTCTCGATCCGCGACAGGAGCGAGCGCACGCCCGCCGGCCCGGCCCGGCGACCGTCCGGCCGGGATGTGGGCCGGATGTAGATGGCATAGCGCTGGGTGCGCGGGTCGTAGTGAAAATTGCAGAACGTGTCGCTCGCGGGCGTGAGCGGATTCTCCGGGTAGGCGTTCCAGTGCAGGCCGTCGTCGGACCAGGCCAGGGAAAGCCCGCCGCCGCGTTTCGGCACGCTGGTCCCAAAGAGCGCCGTGTAGCGCCCGCGGGCATGCGGCACGGGCTGGAGGGTGGCATCGAGGATGGAGAAGCCGGAGCAGCCGGTCGCCCCGCTCAAAGGCACCCCGCGGGCGTCCACCTGATTCATGCCGATGACGATGTTGTTGCGACGGGAGCCCCTGAACTCGCACAAATCCAGCACCGGTTGTTCAAAATGGCGCCCGTCAGCCGACACGGCATAGCGAATGACCTTGTCGTAGCCGATGAGCGAGCCGTTCGGGTTTTCCTTCCGGAGCGGCGAGGCATAATACATCACCAAACCATCCTTGGTCGGCAGCACCGTTCCCATCGCCGAAGCCGGACTGGCTCCCCAGCCCGGATCCTTGGCTCGTGCCGCCAGCACGCGCGGAGTGCCCTCGTCCTCCCGTTCGCGCGCGGGGCCGTCCGACTTTTTCTCCGCCACGCTGATCGGACCGCGACTCGTGTCGGGAATGACCGGTTCCGGCGAAACCCGCTCCGGCTGATACACCTTGCGGGTGAGAAAATAGGTGTGCTCGACCCAGCGCCGATCAAGGAAGTCCACCTGGGAATTGGCATTCCCCTGAAGCGTGGCGTCCGTTTCAGAACTGGTGGCAGGCGCAGAGGCGGGCTCGCCGTTGGCACCCGGTAGCGCGACCAGGCCCGCGCAGCCGGCGAGCGATGCCTGCGCAAAAGCGCGACGAGTGAAGTTCTTGTTCTGGCTCATGACGGAAGAAGTGATGTTGGGATGGGCCGACGCCGACTGAAGGGGTGCGTGGCGATGACAGATGAATCAATTACTTTGGATGACAGATGAATCAATTACCTTGGAACAGAAATCGGAGGACCTCCTCATGACGGGGAGATGGTTCGCTCACCCGAGCGCGAGTGCGCCAGTGCTGTCGCCGAAGCGGTCGAGTTTGGTTCCGGCGAGTTGGGCGGTGGTGACGAAGAGATTCGCCATGGGCGTCTCGTCCTTCATGCGCAGGTAGCGGCCGCCGGTGAGGGCGCCACCGGCGTGACCAGCCACGACGCAGGGCAGGTCGCCGTGGTCGTGCTTGCGGCCATCACCCATGGCGCTGCCGAAGGTGATGAGGCAGTTGTCGAGCAGCGTGCCGTCGCCCTCGGGGATGCTTTGCAGTCTGCCGACAAAGCGGGCGAACTCCTCGGTCATGAAGCGGTCGATCTTTTGAATCTCGGCGTCCTGGCCGTTGCTGTGGGTGAGCTGATGATGGCCGGAGGTGATGCCGAGGTGGTCATAGACGCGGTTGGTCTGCGCATTGGCCGTCATGAAGGTGATGACGCGCGTGGCATCGGTTTGATAGGCCAATGCCATGAGGTCATACATGAGGCGGATGCGCTTCACGGTGTCGGCGGGGTCGGCCTCGGGACGGCTGGTGCCTGGCACTTCGATGGGCGGCAGGCTGGCCATTTGATCGATCTGTTTTTCCACAGCGCGGACACTTTCAAAATACTCGTCGAGTTTGCGGCGGTCGCTGCCGCTGACCTGCCGCTGGAGGCGCTTCGCGTCGTCGGCGACGAAGTCGAGCACGCTCTGTCGCGCGGCGGATCGGGCGCGGAAACGTTCGCCCTCGCTGCCGCTGGCTCCGAAAAGGCGGTCAAAGGCGCGGCGTGGATTGATCTCGATGCCGCTGGGCTGCGTAGCGCTGCGCCAGGAGATGTTCGACATGTAGATGCAACTGTAGCCGGAGTCGCAGCGGCCCTCTTTGCGGCTCGGCTCTGTGCCGAGCTCCAGCGAGGGCAGGCGCGTGTGCTGGCCGAGTTGGTTGGCGATGACTTGGTCGATGGAAATGCCAGTGTGGATGTCCTTGCCGCCGGTTTTCTTCGCCTGCACGGCGGTGAGATAAGTCGCACCATTGCGAGCATGGGCACCGCCGCCGTCGCCATTCTCGCGAGCCTTGTCATGGGCCAGATTGCCGATGAGCGTGACGTGGTCGCGCACGGGAGCGAGCGCGGCGTTGGTCTGGTTGAACTGGAAATCGCGGCCCTCGCCCTTTGGCGTCCAAAAGTCGCGCACCATGCCGTTGGGAAAGAAAATCCAGCCGAAGCGCAGCGGTGGCTTTGCCGACGCAGTCGCCGCGTGGAGGGATTCGAGGAAGGGCAGGCCCATCGTGGCACCGAGGCCGCGCAAGAAGGTGCGTCGTGATGTGGAGCGATAGTTCATGGCTGTGAGTCGTGACTTTGAGTTTGCGTGAAAAGAAACGGACGGCTCAGGGCGACCTCGCGCACGAGGTCACGGAAGCGAAAGCCGCCCGGCTTGGTTTTGCGGACGATTTCATCCAGCGCCACGCGGTCGTAGTATTCGACGCCGCGTCCGAGCGCAAAGGTGAGGAGCTTGCCGCTGAGATGCCGGACGAAATCTTCGTCGCGGCGGGCAAGGATGCCGATCAGTTCCTGCGGTGACTTGAAGGCTTTGCCGCCCGGCAAATCGCCACTGGCATCAATGGGCCGCCCCTGGTCCTGGTCCCGCCATTTGCCGATGCCGTCGAAGTTTTCCAAGCCAAAGCCGATGGCGTCCATCGTGCGGTGGCAGGAGACGCAGGTCGGATTGACGCGATGCTGCACGAGTTGCTCGCGCAGGCTCAGATTTGGCGCGGCGGCGCGGGTTTGTTCGAGTTCGGGGACGTTCGGCGGTGGCGGCGGCGGTTCTTCGCCGAGGATGGTTTCGAGAATCCAAGCGCCACGACGCGTGGGCGAGGTGCGGTTCGGATACGAGGTGAGCATCAGCAGGCTGCCGTGCGTGAGCACTCCCTGGCGCGGAGTGCCTTGCAGCGAAACGCGCTGAAACTCCGCTTTGCGATCAATGCCCGGGATGCCGTAGAAGGTGGCGAGTCGTCCGTTGAGAAATGAATAGTCGGCGGTCAGCAACTCCAGCGCGGGCCGGTTCTCCCGCACGATGGACTCGACGAACATCGTGGTCTCTCGGCGCAAGTCGTCCTTCAACTCCGTGCTGAAGGTCTTGAATGTCCCGCGGTCCATCATGACCTCCGGCACTTTGCGCAGGCCCAGCCATTGGCCGAAGAACGCCTCGGTGAACGCGGCCCCTCGCGGCTCGACGAGAAGGCGCTCCACCTGGGCCACGAGAGTCTGCTGCTCGTGCAGCGTGCCTTTGGCGGCGAGGTCGAGCAGCGTGTCATCCGGCATGGATGCAGTGAGAAAATACGAGAGCCGCGAGGCCAGCGCGTAGTCGCCCAGCGGAGCGATGTCGTCCTTCCCCGGCGGGAGTTCGACGTTGTCGAGGCGGAACAAGAACTTCGGCGAGACGAGCATGGTCTGCACGGCGAGTTCGACGGCGCGCTCGAAGTCATCGCCCGCACCTCGCCTCGTTTCGACGAAGCGCAGCAGGTCCTTCAGCTCATCCGCTTTCAAAGGCCGACGAAAGGCGCGGTCGCCGATGGCGCGGAGGATTTTCTCCGCCGCCGCGCTTTCGCTGAGGCCGGAAGCGGGCCGCGTTTTCAGCAAGGCCTCGTGCGCTGGAGCCAGTTTCGCCGCGCCAAATTGCAACGGCCCGCGCAAGGCCACACGCCGCACACCGAGACGCGGAGCGAGCAGCGGCTTTTCCAAATGCGCGGCGATTTGCTCCGGTGTGAACTCGCGCGGGAAGCGATGATGCACGCGGATGGTGTGCACGCCCGCCTGCGCGGTGAATCGCAGCGTGTAAATCTGGCGACTGGCGGTGGTGCCATTGCCGGGCTGCACTGGGACGTGGCCGATGAGTTGGTCGTCGCACAGCAAGGTCGCCTCGACCACGGGGCGGGCTTTCGGGTCGAGCGGATAGTCCTTTTCCAGCCAGCGCTCGTTGTTGCTCCGGTCCTTTTCCTCCGGCTTCTCCACGCCCCAGGCGTAGAGTTTGATCTCATACTCACCGGGCGCGGGCAGCTCGAAGTCGAGCCAGAGTTGTCCCTCCGGCACGACTTCCCAGCCGCGGTCGCTCGCGTTGCGGGGCTTCTTGTTGAACTGGAAAAAGACGGCCTCGCTGAACTCGTCGTAAGGCGGCGCGTCCGTCTTGCCGAGCAGGATGGCGGTGAGTTGCTCGGCGGCGTTGAGATACTGCTCCATGCGCAGTGGCGAGATGCTGAGCACATCGCCGATGTTGTCGAAGCCGTAGCCCACATCGTCCCCGGCGAACTCGTCCGCGAGTTTCAGCGACACGCCGAAAAGGTCGCGGATGGTGTGGTTGTATTCGGTGCGATTGAGCCGCCTCGCGGTGACACGGCCCGGCGGCACCGGCTTGGAGGGATCCACATGAATGAGCGCCCGCTCCAGCCACGCGATGACTTCGTCGCGCTGGGCACCGGCGGGCCGCTTCTTGCCATCCGGCGGCATCGCATCGGCCTTGAGCTGCTTGACCACTTTTTCCCAAGGTTTGCGATTCGCGAGCATCGCAGCGGGCGTGAGGAAAGACTCCAGATCGAAGTCACCCTCGGCGGTGGCGGCGTCGTGGCAGCCGAGGCAGTAGCGCTCGACCATCGGCAGCACCTTTTGATCGAATTCAGACGCGCGAAACGGCTCCGCCGCGAGGACGGAACAGACCGCTAGAAAGACAAAGCCGATGAACAGGGCGCGGGGCATCAAAAGCGGATTATGTTAGTTCCAACCCCTTCAGCGTCCCGGTGGAGGTGCCGAAGGACTTGTCGTCCATGCCGAGCTGGTGCAGGACGCTGAGGTAGAGATTGCTCAGCGGGACGGTGCCGGGTGCGAGGGCGAGGTGCTGCCCGTGTTGGAAGCGGCCTCCGGCGAGGAGGACGGGGAGGTCTTTGTTGCTGTGGCTGGAGCCGCTGCCGAGATTCGAGGTGATGACGATGGTGGTGCGGGCGAGCAGGTTGGAGTCGCCTTCTTTGGCGTTCTTGAGGTTGGTGAGCAGCGTTTTCAGCTCGTCGAAGAAGGCGCGTTCGACGCGCTTGAGCTGGGCGATGTTGCCTTCGTCCTGGCCGTGGTGGGAGAGGTTGTGGTAGCCGACTTTGACGCCGGGCACGGCGACAGTGTCCTGGCGGAAATAGCCGAAGGTGATGACGCGTGTGGAGTCGGTCTTGAAGGCGAGGTAAGTGAGGTCGCAGACGTTGCGCATGTTGGTGATGATTTCGTCCGGCGCGAAGGGCGCGGGTGCTTTGACGCCAACCTGGGGCTTCGGCGTGTGCATCCACTCCTCGGACTTCACGAGGCGCTTTTCGGTGGCGCGGACGGACTCGAAGTATTCCTCCAGCTTGTCCTGGTCGCGCTTGGAGAGGCGCGGACGGAGGTCGCTGGCCTCGTCGAGCACGAAGTCGAGGATGCTTCTGCCGCGTCCGATTTCACGCAGGACTTTGGTTTTGTTGGTCGCGCCTTCTTCGGCGAAAAGTTTCGCGAAGGCATCGGCGACGTTTTTCTCGGCTGGCACCATGCTGCCGCTGTCGGTCCAACTGAAGTCATTGGCCCCGGCGCTGAGCGTGAGCGTGTCGAAGCGCGTGTGCTGGCCGAGTCTGGCGGCGACATGCTGGTCGAGCGAGCGGCGGTTGCGCTCGGCAGAAGGGACGCCGGTGAAGATGCGCGGCTGCGAGGCATGACCACCGCCAACGCCTGGATGTTCGAGGCCGGAGATGACGGTGAACTGGTCGCGGAAGTCCTGGAGCGCGGTGAGATACTCGGTGGCCTCGTAGCCGTTGCCGGCCTGCTTCGGGATGAGGGCATCGCGAAAGATGCCGAGCGGCAAACAGACGAGGAGCAGGCGGCGCGGCTCCTTTTCCACGTCGGCGGCGTGCAGGATGCCGCCGAGCGACTCCAGCCACGGGAGACTGAGCGTGATGCCGACGCCGCGCAGGAAATGGCGACGGGTGGAGAGAGCGAGGTTCGGGTTCATAAGGCGGTGCAAGAATCAGGGTTGGGTGAAGACGGGGCTGGAGACGAGGTCGAGGACGAGGGTGCTCATGCCGCTCTGGTCCTTGCGCGATTTGGCGGCGATGGCTTGCAGCGGTGCGCGGTCGGCGAAGCCGGGATGACGACCGAGGGCGAAGGTGGCGAGCTTGTGCGTGAGGTTTTGGATGACGAGGTCTTCACGCTTCTTCACCAGTTCACGGAACTCCTGGAAGCTGCTGAATCGGCCCACGCCCGCCCATTCATCGGCAGGATTGACGGCCTGGCCGTCGATGAGCTTGGCGCGTGCTTTGGGCGTTGGCTCGCTGAGGGCGCGGTATTTTTCACGCCAGCCGCCGATGACATCAAAGCTCTCCAGCGCAAAGCCGAGCGGGTCGATTTTTTTGTGGCAGGAGGCGCAGGCGGCGATGTCGCGGTGTTTGGCGAGCTGCTCCTTGATGGTGGTGGCTCCGCGAATATCCGGCTCGATGGGCGGCACATCCGGCGGCGGTGGCGGAGCCGGTGTGCCGAGAAATTTCTCCAGCACCCACACGCCGCGCGCGACGGGCGAGGTGGTGCTGCCGTTGGACGTGACAGCGTGGATGCTGGCCTGGGTGAGCAGTCCGCCGCGCACCGTTTTTGTTTTATCGAGACTCACGCGGCGGAAGTCCGGCCCGAGCACGCCCGCGATGCTGTAGTGACGTGCGAGGCGTTCATTGAGCATCGTCCAGTCCGAATCAATGAGCTGCGCCAGAGGCAGGTCGCGCTCGAACATCTCGGTGATGAAATGTTCCGTCTCGCCGCGCATGGCGGCCTCCAGTTCGAGGTCGTATTCGGGGTAGAGATTTGCATCCGCGCGCATGACACCGACCTCGCGCACGCGCAGCCATTGTCCGGTGAAGTCCTTCAGGAAACGCTCCGCTCGTGCATCGGCCATCATGCGCTGTGCCTGGGCGCGGCGCTTTGCGGGGTCGAGAAGACTGCCATCGGCGGCGGCGGCGAGCAGCGCGTCATCCGGCGTGGAGCGCCAGAGGAAAAACGACATGCGTGAGGCGATGGCGTGAGCATCGAGCCGGTCGGGCGGCTCCTCCCGGTAAAGGAATCGCGACGAGACCATCATCGTGGCCAACGTGCCGCGCAGCGCCTCGTCGGGGGTCATCGTTTGCGTGAACTTCTCGAACAGCGCCCGATACTTGGCGACGGTCGCAGGCGTGACGGGGCGGCGAAAGAGCTTCGGCGCGAGGTGCGCGACGATGGCGGCTACTTTCTCCGGCGTGGGATTGGCGGGGTCGATGTCGCCAAACAGCGTGCGATGGCCCGGCGGCGGCCACGTCTCATAAATCGGTCCCTCGATGGTGAAGGAGCGGATGGCGATGAACGGGCCGGGCTGGTCAATCATCGCCCGGTTCTCGCTGTGCGGCGCGCCATCCATGATGGTGAACACCACGCGGTCGCCCGGCTCCAGGTAGTAGCGGGCCTCGACCTCGCGCGGCTGCTCGTCGGTGAAGGCGAAGACGCTTTCCGCTTTCGGCAGCTTGCCTGAATAACCCTCGTTGACGGTGAACTTCAGCCGCGCGGGCTTGCCGTCGTTCTTCAGCGCATAGGCCACCGCTTTCACCCGATACCAGCCGGCCTCGCGCCCGGGAAGGCCTAATTGGGGCTCACCGCTGAAATACTGCTGCACGGTCATCACGGCGTCGAGCTGCGGGCCGTCGTCGGGTTTCGGGGGGCGCAGTATGCCGTTTTCACGCACGGGGAAACGATAGCCATAGGCGGGGTCGTCTTTCGCCTTGGCCTGTATCTGCAGGGTGTGCTTCTGCTCGACGGGCCCGAGTTTGTCGAAGTTGGCCAGACGGTTCTCGAGGTCCTTGCGGGTGAGTTCGATGGCTCTGCGATTGCCCTCATGAAGAGTCATGGTCTTGCTCACCGTCTCGGGCCGCTTGGCCGGGACGATGGCGCGGGTGAGGACAAACTCCGCCGCCTTCATGTATTCCTGCACTTGCGCGGCCGAGAGCATGAGCGCCGCGCCGTTGTTGTCGAAGCCGTGGTCGAGCGTGTCGTCAGGGAAACCAGCCGTGAAATCGCCATGGACATCGAACAGGTCCGCGATGGTGTTCTTGTATTCGGCGCGGTTCACCCGCCGCAGCACCACCTCGCCGCCGGTTCCCTTGAGCACACTCGCAGCGCGGGAAAGCTCTGACTGAATCCACGCCGTCACCGGCTCCACTTCGGCGGGCTTTGGTTGTTTCGCTTTCTCTGGCGGCATCTCGCCGAGGTGCAGATTGTCCAGCACGAGTTGCCAGTTCTCCGCATCCGCCGACGTGGTGGAAACCTTCAACTCATCCACGCGGAAGTCGCCCTTCTGCTTCTTCGGCCCGTGGCAGTCGATGCAGTAGGTCTGCATGAAGCCGCTCACTGGAGCGGGCACCGCCGCATCCGCGAAGGACGCCATGAGGAGGAATGTCAGAGCAATGGGTTTCATCGGAAGGAAAACGTCATGAGTGCTGCCTGATCACGGTGCCACGAGGCCGAATGCGCCGGCACTCAGGCCTTGAGCGCCGCCTTTGATGTCGGGAGCAACGTAATGAAACACTTCCTGCCATGTTTTGCCGCCATCGGTGCTGCGCTGGATATTTGTGCGACTCGGGTGGATGCTGATGAGCGTGCCTTTGTCGCTGGCGATGATTTTGCCATCGGGCACGGCGGCGGGGAGATCGCGCCAGGTCTTGCCGTCGGTGCTGGCACGGGATTTTTTTCCACAGAGCCAGAACTCGCCATTCACGAAACTAAGCGCGGCACGCTCCGTGCCGGTGGCGTGCGGGCCGTCCCACGTCTCACCGGCATCGGCGCTCGTCCACGCGTTCGCGGCGATGGGGTCGGTCATGACGAGCAGCTTGCCGTTGGATGTCAACGCGCCGCGACCGGTGGTGGCGTCGAGCCCTTTCGGTGCGAGCCATTTCCAGGTCTTGCCGAGATCATCGCTGGCGAGGAGATGGCCGAACTTGGGGCCAGAGTCGCCGCGATTGTCACCCAGCGCGAGGAAGCGTCCGCTCGCGTCGCCGCAATACACCGCGCCGATGTGATGCGTGCTGAGCTTGCCGCGTGGGTCGTCCTTGAACGCGCCCCAGATGCCGAAAGTCTTGAATGTTTTCCCGAGGTCGGCTGTGGCACTGAAGGTCATGTAGCCGCTGGAGACAAAGGCACCCTTGCCACCTGCCAGGCCCCAGGTGAAGCTAGTCATCAAGCGAGGGTCGCCATTGCTTTGTGGCAGCTTGGTTGCGCCGCTGGTCAGATGACGCCAGTTCACAGCATCGTCCGAGGCCAGATAAATCGTCGGTCCTCCCCAGGCCACCGGCACGGCGAAGACGCCATTGGTGTAGGCGACGGATTTCGTGGCCCACGGGCCGTGATCAGCGCCCGGCGCGGCGAAGAAGGCCTGCTTCCACGTCTTGCCGTCGTCCTTCGACGTGATGATGCGCGCTCCATGTCCCACGACGACGAAGGCACCGACTTTCGGGTTCGGTTTGAAGTCACCGCCAAGCGGGATGGAGGCGCGAATCTTCGCGTCCTCGGGAGATTCCTCCGCCCCGAATGTAGTGAACGAGAAGATGGCGGAAGCGAGGAGCAGTGGCAGTGGTTTCATGGATGAGAATGAGGAGCGATCAAACATTCGTGCGATGGATTAAAGTTCGGCAGTTGGACGATTAGACAGCCACTATCTGGCCACCCGCCAGTCGGGGCCTTCCGCGCGGGCAGAGTCGAGGGAGTCGAGGAGCTGCTTTTTGAGTTCCGCCAGTTTTTCTGGATGCTGGGTGGCAAGGTCATTCCGCTGGCCGGGGTCGGCTTTGAGATTGAACAACTCGAAGGTGTCGAAGGTGCGGCTGCGGACGAGTTCCATCATCTCCGGCGTGAAGTTGTGGCCTGCGGGTTGGAAGCCGGTGGTGCGGGCGACGAGGTTCCAATCCCCGGAGCGAAGGGCGGCACCGGGGTCGCGATTGAAGTAAAACCAGAACAGTGGTTTGGCGCGCGTGAATTTGCCGCCGGTGAGCAGCGGCAGAAAACTCATGCCGTCCAACACACGGTCGGCGGGGGCGGCGACGCCAGCGGCCTCGCATATGGTTGGCATCACGTCCACCAAGGCCACCGGCTCGCTGATGGTGCAAGGTTTCGGAATTCTCGATGGCCAGGCGAGCAAGGCAGGCACCTTGATGCCGCCATCGTAGAGTGTCTCCTTCTGCCCGCGGAGTCCGCCGCTGCTGCTGCCGGGCCCCGTCGGGCCGTTGTCGGAGGCAAACAAGACCAACGTGTTGCCCGACAGCCCGCGCGTCTTCAGGGCCGCAAGATAACGCCCGATGGCGCGGTCGATGTTTTCGACATTGGCGTAATAGACCGCCTCCTCTTTCGTGGCGCCCGGGTAGCCTTTCACCAATTCCTCGGGTGAGGCGAGAGGCACGTGTGGCTCGTGTAAAGGGATGTAATGAAAGAACGATTCGCCGGGCTTGAGCGTCTCCAGCACCCGCAGCGCTTCGTCAACGACGAGCTGGCATGAGTAGCCCTGGCATTCTCCGACCGCGGCACCATTGCGGATAAAGTTGGCCGGGTTGCGATGGCTGGGCGCGGCGTTGAGGTCGGTGACGAACGAATGCTCAAATCCATGGTCTGCGGGTGTGAGCACGCTTTCATGAGGCATGACCTCACCCAGATGCCATTTGCCGAACACCCCGGTCCGGTAACCCGCGCCGCGCAACAACTCCGCGAGGGTCACTTCGCTGCCGCGCAGCGCCATCGGACTGCGACCCGGACGCCAGTTGTAGATGCCCACCCGGGTCGCACTGCGTCCGGTAAGCAGCGACGCGCGCGATGGCGAGCAGTTGCACGAGCCAGTGTAGAAATCCGTGAACCGCACGGCCTCCTTCGCGAGCGTGTCCAGCGTGGGCGTCTTCGATTTGCCGCCTTGATACCCCACGCTGCCGTAGCCGAGGTCGTCGGCCAGGAAGATGACAATGTTCGGACGTTCGGCTGCCTGCGCGGCCCCAAGAAAAAATAGGAACGCAAGCAGCGCGGCGGATGACTGCCGCAGCGCACTGAATCGGTGCGGGCATCCTTTGGCGGCAATGGGGTCGAAGTTCATATTCATCACACGATCTCCTTAATGATGCCGTCCGCTTCGCCGCCTTGAAAATGGTCGGGCACTTTCACGCCCATGACGCCGAACATCGTCTGCCAGAGGTTGCCGAGGCGGGTGTCTTTCTGCTGGAGATGGCCCTGGTGCTTGATGCCGATTTTGTGGCCGCCCACGAGCATGGTGGGCAGTTCGGTGTTGTTGTGTGCGTTCACGGTGCCGCCGCTGCTGCCCCAGACGAGCATGGTGTGGTCGAGCAGGCTGCCATCGCCTTCCTTCACGCTCTTGAGCTTTTCGATGAAGTAAGCCCAGTCCTCCATATACCAAGTGTCCACGGTGGTGAGCCACTTGAGCTTGTCGGGGTCTTCGCCGTGGTGGGTCATCTCGTGGTAGCCGTAGGGGCAGCCTTTGTAGGCGTAGCAATAGGTTCCGTCGTTGAGGTCGCGGCGCGCATAGTAGTTGATGACGCGCGTGCTGTCGGTCTGGAGTGCCAGCGTGATGACGTCGAACATCAGGCGCTGGTAGCGGCGGTAGTCGAAGTTGGTCTTGTTTTGCAGTTCGGGGTCGAGGGCCTGGACGTTCTTGCCGAAATCCAGCGGCGCGACCTGCGGCTTCGGCTTGTCGAGCCAGGCGAGGTCGGTGGCGATGCTCTGCTCCACGTCGCGGATGGAGGTGAAGTATTCTTCGAGTTTGGCGAGGTCGTCTTTGCCGAGGCGGTTTTGCAGGCTCTTGGCCTCGTCGCGCACGGCATCGAGCACGCTGCCGGTGCGGCCAGCGCCGACCTTGCGGGCGGCGACTTCGTCGGGGCTTTCCGCGCGGAAGAGTTTGTCGAAAAGGATGTGCGGGCGGTTCTCCGCCGGGATGGGTGTGCCGCCGCGGGTCCAGGCGAGTGTTTTGTCAATGGTGCCGCTGCCAAAGCCGGTGCCGCGATGCACGCCGAGCACGAGGCTGGAGAAACGCGTGGCTTTGCCGACGGCCTCGGCGAGTTCCTGGTCGGCGGAGATGCGGAGTTTTGCGTTGGCACTGTGCGTGGCGGTGCCGGTCAAAAAAGTGCGGTCACCGCCGTGGCCGCCGGAGTGCGTGAGTTTGAGGCCACTGATGAGGGTGAAGTCATCGCGCAGATGCGACACGGGTTTCAAAATGGGCGTGACATTCCAATCGCGGCCCGTGTTCGCGGGCGTGAAATCGCGTCCGTTCATGCCGAGGCCCCACATGGTGAAGAGGGCGCGTTTCGGACGCTCGCTCTCCGCGATACCGCCCGCCGTCGATGCCGCGCGTGCCAGCGAGGACATGGATTCGAGCCAGGGCAGCGCGAGCGAGACGCCGGTGCCGCGCAGGAATGTGCGGCGGTCGATGGAGCGGTGTTTGAGGATGTTCATGGTGGTTACTTGGTTTGAAAGGGTTCGGAGGCGACGACGGCTTGCACGAGCGATTGCAGGCGCGGCTCGGATTTCAGGATGGTTTCGATGGTGGCATTGTCCACGTAGCCCACGGGGCGACCGAGTGAGTAGGTGAGCAGTTTTTCCGTGAAGGCGCGGATGAACTTGTCCTGCTCGGCCATCAATCCGGCTTTGTAGCCGTGGAGGTCTTTGAACTCGCGCCCGGATTTGAGCGCGCCGCTGGCGTCGATGACCGGTGCCCTCGCTCCTCCCATGCCTTCGCCGTTCTGCCGCTCGCGCCACGCACCGATGGCGTCGTAGTTTTCCAGCGCGAGGCCGTAGGGGTCGAGCTTGGCGTGGCAGCTCGCGCAGTTCGGCTCGTTGCGGTGCAATTGGAGTCGCTCGCGCACGCTGAGGTTCTTCCCGGCGGTGTTCGGCTGGATGTCGCCCGCATTGGGCGGCGGAGGCGGTGACGGGTCGTTGAGCAGCTTCTCCAAGACCCACGCGCCACGACGCACGGGCAACGTGCGGGTGCCATCGGCCAGCAGGGTCAGCAGCCCGGCCATGCCGAGCACGCCGCCACGATGATGCTCCGGCTTAAGTGCGACTTTTTGAAATGCTTCGCCGCTCACGCCCTCGATGCCGTAGTGCCGTGCGAGGCGTTCGTTGATGACGAGGAAGTGGGAGTCGAGGAAGCTCGCGACCGGCAGATTCTCCGCGAGCACTTGCTGGAAAAATGCCAACGGTTCCTCGCGGCTCGCGGTCTTGAGCGCGTTGTCATAGCTCTTGTATTCCTTCGCTGGCTCGACGCTGCCGAACTGCTCCACATCGAGCCACTGACCGGCGAAGTTCTCGACGAAACGCCCGCTCCTCGCATCCGCCAACATGCGCGAGACCTCGGCGCGGAGCGTCGCGGGCTGCTTCAGTGTGCCTTTGGCTGCGAGCGCGAGTAGAGTGTCATCCGGCAGGCTGCTCCAGAGGAAATAGGAGAGGCGGCTCGCGAGTTCGTGGTCGTTCAGTGGACGCGTGCCCTTGGTGGCGGCAGCGGCACGCGGTTGTGGCTCCTGGATGAAAACAAAGCCCGGTGAGCAAAGCATCGTTTGCAGGCCAAGTCGGAGCGCATCGGGAAAGGGCATCTTGTCGCGCTGCATCGCACCAGCGGCGCTGCGCACGAGCTTATCCACTTCCGCTTTTTCGACGGGCCGACGATACGCTCTCGGCAGCAGCGATGCGAACACCGAGCGCAGTCCGTTTTCATCCTGCGGCGTCTTGTCATCGAGGCCGAGCGCCTTGTGGCTCGCTGGCGGCCATTCTTTCGGCAGCGGACCTTCCACCTCGATTTTGTCGAGAAAGAGGCGCGGTGCGGTGGCCGCGTTGTGCGTCGGATGCGGAATCCACTTCGGCCCGGTGAAGGCATCCAAGTCCTTGAGCACCTGCTCGCGCTCGGCCCTGAGTCGCGTGGCTTCGGCATCGTCACGCGCGGCCACAGCCTTTGAGATTTTGCCCTGCACCACCAGCCATCGCAGATGGACGTTGCCCCACTCTGGATTGTTGACGCGCAGATTGTTGATGCCGTTCCAAGTCGGCACCAAGGGCTTCTGCTGGTCCGGCTGCCCGGCCCGCAGGAACAGCAACGTTTCCGCCACACCTGGTTTCTCCAAAGTCCCCTCGATGGTGATGTCATGGATGCTCTCCAGCGGCGTGCCGGTGGCGTAGGTGAGGCGCATCACCACCGGAGTGCCCCGCGCACCGGGCGAGGCCCCGGCATGAACGCGCACGCGATAGTAGCCGTCCTGCGTGACCAGCTTTGTCAGGTCGGGGCGCGGTCCATGCGGCACCATCGCCCACGTCTTATCTTCATCGGGTTTGCCGCCGTGGCCGCCCCACATCTCGATGCCAGTGGCTTTCTTGTCGTAGAACGTGGGGCCGAGGGGAATCTGATGCGCATTTGCCTGCGCCACTTCCGTGGTAGGGCCTTCGTTTCTGTTCAGGTGCTTCTCGGCCTCATAGACATAGGTCTCCGCCTTCGGCGGTGCGCTCTGCACCGCCTCGCTGGCAATCTGCCCGGCCCAGTCGAGATAACCGAGCATCTGCGTCTGGTCGAAAAACAGCGCGCTGCCGATGCGGTCGAAGCCCTCCGCTTTCCCGTCGGCAGGCAGCTCACGTTTCAGCTTCTCGACAAAATTCGGGTCGAGCCGGAACAGGTCGCCCACCGTGTTCGCATACTCCTGCCGGTTCAGCCGCCGCATCAGAATGCGCCCGCCCGCCATGCGTGCCTCGCGCTCCGCGTTCTTCAGATTCGCGCCCACCCACTCCACGACGGCAAAGGCCGCCTTCGCATCCGGCCTCGGCTCTTTCTTCGGCGGCATCTCGCCGCTGTTGATTTGATTGATGACCTCGTGCCAGTCGTCCGCCGTCTTGCCGCTGAGGAAATCCGTGCCCAACTCATCAACGCGAAAGCCCGCCTTCGCCTTCTTCGCATCGTGGCAGGTGTAGCAGTGCTGTTTCAAAAACGGGCGCACCTCGCGCTCGAAATCCGGCACCGCATGGAGCCCTTGGGCGAAGACCAGAAGAATGAGAATCGGGGCAAGGCGCATGACGATGACGGATTACTTTTTGCGGACCAGTTCGATGGCGGCATTCAGCGGAGCCGCGAGGTCCGGCGGCACCTGTTTGGCGAGGCTCATCGCCACGAAGATGTGTCGCTTCGGAATCTCGGCCAGCGGTGTCGTGACGATGTTCGCCTGCGGATGGTCGGCCTTCAGTTTGTCCAAGTCCGCCTGCGCCGCCACGCACATGCTGAGGTTGATTTCGGTGAGCTTGCCCTTGAACGGCGCGAGGAGCGCGAACCCGCCTGCATACGTCACATAGCACTCGCCCAAGCCAACCCGCGTCAGATTCGGAATCTTCGCGATGGCTCCCAATGCCTTCTCGGTGACGCTCGGTTTGGCCATCTCACTGATGGAAAAACTCGTCAGCCCCGGATGCCCGGCGAAGAACGCGATGCCCGCCCCGGTGGCCTGCGAATGAGCGACAGAAAAACTGCGCAGCGCTTTGATTCTCGCGCATTGCTCCATCCCTTTGTCGGAAAAGCTGAGGCCGATTTTGATGTCCGCGAGCTTCGAGTCCGTGAGCGCATCGAACCCGCTGCCATCGAACTCCGGGATGCGCGGGTCTTTGCCGACGAAGCCATTGTGGTCCATGCGGATGACGCGCAGCTCCGGCAGTGCCTTGAACGAGCGCAGCGTGCTGTTGCGCAGCCACGGACCATTGCCGGTGATGGCGAGCACATGACCGGCCTTGTCATGCGTGACGGTGAAGGCGACGGCTTCCCGCTCTTTGGACTGAACCGTCACCGAGGCGATGTCGTTCTTCGCTACGCCGAGGCCGACGAGCGTGTCCGCCGCGCCTCTGGCCGAAAACCCCGGCTTTGACCCGAGCACGACTTCAACGCCCTCCGTGGCTGCGATGCCCTGGATGATTTTCGCTTCGTCGGGATGCAGCGGGAGATTCAACTCGGCAGCATTTCCGAGTAGCGGGAGGGACAGGAGGAAGGCTCTGAGAAGGTGTTTCATGGAATGGGTTGGTTGGGGCTTGATTGAGAAACGAATGAAGACGGATTTTATGACATCGCTCACCGCAGCGTGAGTGTGCCGCCGTCCACGGGGTAGGCGCTGCCGGTGATGAAGCTGGCTTCGTCGCTGCACAGAAACAGCGCGGCGGTGGCGACTTCATCGGGCTGGCCCATGCGGCCGATGGGTTGGGTGAGGCTGAGTTTGTCGAACATCTCCGCCTCGCGGCCGGGATAGTTTTTGGCGATGAAGCCATCCACGAAAGGCGTGTGGATGCGTCCGGGGAGGATGGCGTTGCAGCGGATGCCGTGGGCGAGGAAGTCCTTCGCGATGGAGTAGGTCATGGCGAGCACCGCGCCTTTGCTGGCGGAGTAGGCGAAGCGGTCGGCGATGGCCATCTGCGCGACCGTGCTGGCGAGATTCAGGATGACGCCGCCGCCGGGACGGGCGGTCATGTGGCGCAGCGCGGCCTGGGTGCAATGCGCCACGCCATTCACATTCACGCGCTGGATGCGGGCGAAGTCGTCGGGCGTGGTCGTGAGCGCGTTGCCGACATGGGCAATGCCGGCGTTGTTCACGAGGATGTGCAGGCGCTCGTGCCGCGTGAGGATGCGGGTGAAGGCGGCGTCCACCGAAGCGGGGTCGCTGACATCGCAACTCTCGCCGTGCGCGCTGTGGCCGGCGGCGCGGAGTTCGGTCACGGCGGTGTCGAGCGCGTCTTGTTGGAGGTCGAGGATTTCGACGGCGGCTCCGTGCGCGGCGAAGCGCCTGGCGATGGCGAGTCCGATGCCGGACGCGCCGCCAGTGATGACGGCGGTCTTGTTGGCGAGGCTGAAGGCGGGGGTGTTCATGGTGTGCGGTTGGCCACTTTTCGCGGCAGGGGAATATGTGGCAGGGGAATGAAATGCGCAGTGCCGTTTGGTTCCTTTGCCACCCGTTCCATTGCCATTTCTTCCTCTTGATTTTCTTGATTCGGGATGCGGCCAATCATCGGGTATTGCTCCGCATCGAAGACGGTGCCGCTGATGGGGCGGCTGGCGGGGCTGACCCAGTAGAGCGCGGCTTCGGCGATGTCTTCGGGCATGAGCAGGCTGCCGGATGGCACCGCGTAGGGCGGCAGTGTTTCCGGCCAGTCGGGCCGCAGGCCATCGCCGAGTTTGGTCTGGTATTCGTTGTCGGTGAGCGTCCAGCCGACGTTCATCTGGTTCACGCGCACGCGGTCGGCGCCGAGCGTGTCGGCGAGGTTGCGGGTGAGGGTCATGAGGCCGCCTTTGCTGACGGAGTAGGCGACGAGATTCGACTGCCCGCAGTGCGCGAGGACGCTGCCGATGTTCAGCACGCAGCCTTGGGTTCTCTTCAAGGCGGGCAGCAAGGCGCGGATGAGCATGAAGGGCGCGCGGAGATTCACGGCGACCACGCGGTCGAAGAACGCAGTGTCGGTGTCAGCGATGTGCGCACGCGTGGCGAGCGCGGCGTTGTTCACCAGCGCGTCGATTTTTCCAAAGCACTCCAACGCGGCGGCGGCGAGTTGCGCGGGATGATTTTCATCGGCGAGGTCGCCAGCGATGAAAGCGGCATTCTCCGCACCGAGTTCCTCGCGCAAGGCCTCGCCGCGAGTGATGTCGCGTCCGTGCAGGATGACGCGCGCACCTTCCGTGACGAAGCGCCGCGCCATGGCCGCTCCGATGCCGGTGGTGCTGCCGGTGATGAGGATGACTTGGTTTTGCAGGCGCATGATTCGGATTTCGAGTTTCGGATTTTCCTCAATGATTGTGCCGCGGCACCGTGGCGCAGACGGCGCGGTATTCGCAGGCGAAGTCGAGGCACGCGCCGGTGTGGAGCTGGCTGACGTGGCTGCGGTAAAGCTGCTGCCACGGCGTGGCATTCGGCGGTGGTGTGTCGAAGGCGGTCGTGTCGCGCGTGTTCCATTCGTCTTCGGGCACGAGCGCATCGACACGACGGATTTTCAAATCCACGCGCACGAGGTCGCCGGTGCGCAAGCGGGCGAGACCGCCGCCCGCGTAGGCTTCGGGCGAGGCATTGAGGATGGAGGGACTCGCGGAGGTGCCGCTCTGGCGACCGTCGCCGAGCGTGGGCAGTTCCTTGATGCCGGCGCGCAGCAGCACATCGGGCGGTTGCATATTGACGACCTCGCCACTGCCGGGAAAACCGAGCGTGCCGGTGCCGCGGATGACAAGCATGGTGTCCGCATCCATCGCGAGCGCGGGGTCGTTGAGCCGCGCGTGGTAATCCTCCGGTCCGTCGAAAACCACGGCTTTGCATTCGAAGGCGTCCTCATCGCCGGGCTTGCTGAGATAACGGCGGCGGAAGTCCGCGCTGATGACGCTGGTCTTGATGAGCGCGGCTTCAAAGAGATTCCCCGAGAGCACGAGAAAGCCCGCCTGCGTGCGCAGCGGCGACCCGACGGTGCGGATGATTTCGCCGTCCGGCGCGGGCGCAGCAGCCACATTCGCGGCGGTGCTTTGGCCCGTGATGGTGAAGGCTTCGCCATCGAGCAGGCAGTGCCGCAGCAACTCCTTCATCACAGCGGGCAGGCCACCGGCGCGGTGAAAATCCTCGGCGAGATGCTGGCCCGCAGGCTGGAGGTTGACGAGCAGCGGCAGGTCGTAGCCGTGTGCCTCCCAGTCCTTGATGTCCAACTCCACGCCTGCGTGCCGTGCGATGGCGAGCAGGTGCGGCGGGCAGTTTGTGCTGCCGCCGAGTGCGGTGTTCACGCGGATGGCATTGAGCAGCGCCGTGCGCGTGATGACCTTCGACGGCCGCAAATCCTCGCGCACCATTTCGACAATGCGCTTCCCCGCCGCGTGCGCCATCTGCCCGCGCTCGCGATACGGTGCAGGAATGCTCGCGCTGCCCGGCAAGGCCATGCCCATCGCCTCCGCGAGGCAGTTCATCGAGAGCGCGGTGCCCATCACATTGCAATGACCCGCGCTCGGCGAGGAGGCAGCGAGGAGGTCCATGAACTTCTTCTCATCAATCTCGCCCGCGCCGAGTCTGCGCCGTGCTTCCCAAATGATGGTGCCCGCACCGGCGAGCTCGCCATCGAGGAAGCTGTTGAGCATCGGCCCGCCATTGAAGATGAGCGCGGGCAGGTCCGTCGTCGCCGCCGCCATCAGCGCGGCGGGCGTGGTCTTGTCGCAGCCCGTGGTGAAGATGACGCCATCGAGCGGATAGCCATGCAGCACCTCGACGAGGCCGAGGTAGGCGAGGTTCCGGTCCAGCGCCGCCGTGGGCCGCCGCACGGATTCCTGGAGCGGATGCATGGGGAACACAAACGGCACGCCGCCCGCGTCGCGCACGCCATCGCACAGCCGCGTCACCGTCTGCAAATGCGCACGATTGCACGGCGCGAGATCATTCGCCGACTGCGCGATGCCGATGACGGGCCGCCCGCTTTGCAGCTCGCCCGGCGTGAGGCCGTAGTTTAGAAAGCGCTCCAGATAGAGCGCGGTCATGCCCGGATTCGACGGGTCGTTCCACCAATTTTCGGAGCGGATTTTCATGAGGCGATGACGGGTTTCGGCATGGAGATGACCTGCGTTTCGAGGAACTCGCGGAGGCCTTCCTCGCCGCCTTCAGCGCCGATGCCACTCTGCTTGATGCCGCCAAAGGGAATCTCGGCCTTGAGCGGCCGCCATTCGTTCACGCCGACGATGCCGGCTTCGATGGCGGAGGCCACGGCGCGGCATTGCGCGAGGTCGCGGCCATACACATACGACGCGAGACCGTAGGGCGTTTCGTTCGCGCGGCGCACGGCGTCGGTGACGCTGGTGTAGCGCAGCAGCGGGATGACGGGGCCGAAGATTTCGTCGCGCGCCACACGCATGTCATCGCGCACGCCGGTGAGCACGGTGGGCGGGAAAAAGCTGCCGTCGCGCGAGGTTGCATCGCTCTCGTAGCTGCGATTTTCGCAAACGATGCGCGCGCCCGTGGCCACCGCTTGCTCGACGAGCGCGCCGACTTCCGTGCATGCCTGACGATGAATGAGCGGGCCGGCGTCGATGCCATCGGCGAGTCCGTTGCCGAGGCGCGCGTCGCTGATTTTGACCGCGAGTTTTTCCGCGAGCGCGGCTTCCGCATCGGCGTGGACAAAGACGCGATTCGCGGTCACGCAGACCTGGCCGGAGACGAGCAGCTTCAAGCGCGTGAGTTGCTCGGCGACGAAATCGAGGTCCGCATCCGGCAGCACGATGAACGGCGCATTGCCGCCGAGTTCGAGCGAGAGGCGCTTGATGCCCGGCGCGGCGGCAATCATGAGAGCGCTGCCCGTGGCAGTGGAGCCGGTGAGGCTGAGCACACGCACCGCCGGATGCTCCGCGAGCACGCGGCCGACCACGGAGCCGCGCCCCGGCACGATTTGCAGCACGCCATCCGGCAGCCCCGCCTCGCGCATGAGCGGGCCGATGGCGAGCGCGATGAGCGGCGTGAGTTCCGCCGGTTTCCAAACCGCGCTGCAACCGGCGGCGAGCGCGGCGGCGACTTTCTTTGCGCCCTGCGCCAGCGGGAAATTCCACGGTGTGATGAGCCCCGCGACGCCCGCCGGTTTGTGCTCGATGAAAAACTCGCGCCCTGCCTCTGGATGCGCGGCGATGCGGCCATACACGCGCCGCGCCTCCTCGCCGAACCACTGGAAGAAACTCGCCGCATACTCCACCTCGCCCGCCGCCTGCGCATACGGCTTGCCCTGCTCGGCGGTGAGCAATCGGGCGAACTCATCCTTGCGCGCGAGGAGCAGCGCGGCGGTGCGTTTCAAAACCAGACCGCGCTCCACAGCGGAAATCTCGCGCCACTCGCGCTGCGCCTTCACCGCGCCCTCGATGGCGAGCGTGACGGTCGCAGCATCCGCACGCGAGACCTCGGCGATTTTCTCCGCCGTGGCGGGATTTCGGACGGTGACGGTTTCGCCGCCGGGATGCCATTGGCCGTCCATCCATGGACGCGGCTCGAACCAAAAATCGGGAAGTGTTTTAATGCTCATGAGTGGAGGAGGTGGGTGACGATGGCTTGGCCCATCTCACTGGTGCTGAGGGCCGGCGCATCACTGGCTGCGCGGATGTCCCCGGTGCGGCAACCGGCGGCGATGGCATCCGCCACGGCGCGCTCGACGGCATCGGCGGCATCAGCGAAACCGAGACTGTGCCGCAACAGCAGCGCGGCGGAGAGGATTTGGGCTATGGGGTTGGCGATGCCCTTGCCCGCGATGTCTGGCGCGGTGCCTCCGGCAGGCTCGTAGAGACCAAACGAACGCCCCGCCTTTCCTCCCACGCCGAGGCTGGCGCTGGGCAACATGCCGAGCGAACCCGCCAGCGCGGCGGCTTCATCGCTGAGCAAGTCGCCAAAGGTGTTTTCACACAGCAGCACGTCGAAGCGCGAGGGACGCAGCAGCATCTGCATGGCCGTATTGTCCGCCAGCATGTGCTCCAGCGTCACATCTGGGAAATCCCGCGCCACCTGAGTCACCACTTCACGCCAGAGCACGCTGGATTCGAGCACGTTCGCCTTGTCCACGCTGGTCACATGCCGGCGGCGTGCCCGGGCTTCATGAAAAGCCACGCGGGCGATGCGTTCGATCTCGCTCGTCGTATAAACCATCGAGTCCACCGCACGGCGCTGGCCGTCCGCGAGTTGGGTGGTCTCTTTGGGCTGGCCAAAGTAAAGGCCGCCCGTCAGCTCACGCACCACGAGCATGTCCACTCCATCGGCGATGCGCTCCGCTTTCAGCGGGCAGGCATGGGCGAGCTGCGGATACAGCCGCACCGGGCGGAGATTCGCATACAGATCAAACTCCTGCCGTAGCCGCAGCAGCGCGGCACGCTCGGGGCGCTGCTCCTTGGGCACCGTGCCATCGCGATCCGGCAGTCCCACGGAGCCGAAAAGGATGGCGTCGCTCTTTTTGCACAAGTTCATCACCTCTGGCGAGAGCGCATGACCCGTGCTGTCGATGCCCGCCCAGCCCACCGGAGCCTCGGTGATGGTCAGCGCGAGTGAGAATCTTTGCTCCACGGCACGCAGCACATTGACGGCTTCACGCATCACCTCCGGGCCGATGCCGTCACCGGCGAGTGCGGCGATTTGAGAAGAAGAAGCACTCATGCGGAGATGGTAAGAACTGTTTGATAAATGCGTGCCGCATCTTCAACGCTGACCTCGCGTGGGTTCGGGTCCATGAGGCGGCGGTTCGCCACGGCATCGGCGGCCATGGCGGGGATGACATCGGCAGGCACGATTGTTTTTCGCAAAGCGACGCGAAGACCGATGTTGTCCGCGATAGCGTCCAGCTTGTCTGCGAACGCATCCGGCGACAGCGCGCCCCAGCCGAGCGCCGCGCTGAACTCCGCGAAATCCGCCGCGCACACGGGCGCATTGTGTCGCATCATTTCGCCCGCAAAACAGCCGGTGATGACGCCATGCGCGATGTGAAAGCGACCGCCGAGCGGGAGCGCCAGCGCATGCACCGCGCAGCACGAGGCATTCGCGAAGGCCATGCCCGCGAGATGCGAGCCTATGGCCATGCCATCGCGCGCGGCGGTGTTTTGTGGCTCGCGACACACGACCTCCAGCGAACGCCCGATGTGCCGCGCCGCCTCCAGCGCGAGGCCGCGCGCGATGGGCGTCGCATTCTTCGCGATGAACGCTTCCACCGCGTGAACCAGCGCATCCATGCCCGCGGCGGCGGTCACGTGCGCAGGCAGTCCATCCGTGAGCGCGGGGTCCACGATGGCGATGTCCGCGAGGATGCACGGGTCCACGACGCCGACTTTGTTTCCCGTCGCCGCGTCCGTGAGGATGGCCACAAACGTCGCCTCCGAGCCGGTGCCTGCCGTGGTGGGAATGAGCACGGTCGGCAACCCGCGTGCGCCCGCTTTCCGAATGCCGAGGAACTCGCGCGCCGTCTTCCCATGCCGCGCACACAGCGCCGCCACCTTGGCCGCATCCATCACACTGCCGCCGCCGAGCGCGATGACGACATCCGCGCCGCTGGCCTTAATGCGCTCCGCGATGGTGTCCACCACATCAATCGGCGGCTCCGGCGGCACCTCGGCGAAAGCATCCGCGAGCAGGTGCGCATCGAGCAAAGGTTGCGAAACCTTCTGCGTCAGCCCCGCACCCGCCACACCCGCGTCGCTGACGAGGAAGACCCGCTGCCATGCGTTGGCCTGACAGAGTCCCGACAGCGATTCGCTCGCGCCGCGTCCGGTGATGACCCGGCGAGGCAGATGATTTTCAAAGGAGGAAAGAGGTGCGTTCATGAAGATGTTGGCTATGAGGTGGTGAACTTGGAATGGCTACTGGCCGATGACGGCCACGCTGCCGTCACGCAGGTTGAGCACCCATGAGGATGGTCGATGGAGTGTTTTCATAGTCAGAGAGTGTGGTCGTTGGGAATGTCTCAAAGTGAGCCCGCCGCGAGCCCGCGCAGCGTGCCGGTGCTGCTGGCAAAGCGCTGCTGCTCCAGGCCCGTCCGCTGGAGGATGCTGACGTAGAGATTCGCCAGCGGCTCGTTGCGGGCGCGGTCGAAGGCGAGGTGGCCGGCGTGTTTGAAGCCGCCGCCGGCCACGAGGATGGGCAGGTTTTTCGTGTCGTGATTGCTGGCGTTGCCGAGATTGCTCCCGAGCAGCACAGTGGTGTGGTCGAGCACGCTCACGCCGCCCTCGGCGGTGTCGCGCAGGCGGCGGAGGAAATCGCCGACGGCGGCGATGAGCGCGGCTTCGATGAGCCGGAGTTGCGCGATTTTGCCGTCGTCGAGGCCGTGATGGCTGAGGTTGTGATGGCCCTCGGCCACGCCGGGAATGGGCGGCACGCCGGCGCCGCCCTGGAGATGCAGCGTGATGAAGCGCGTGGAATCCGTCTGCAAGGCGAGCGCCATGACTTCGAGCATCGCGCGCTCGCGCCCGGCGAGGTCGGCCACGTCCGCAATGTCGCGCGGGGGCGGCACGCCGACGTGCGGTTTCGGTTTCGCGGCCCAGCTTTCGCCGGTGGCGAGGCGCTGCTCGACGGCGCGGACATTGGTGAGCCAGGCCTCGAGTTTATCGCGGTCGCCGGGGCCGAGGTCGCGCTGGAGGCGGCGGGTGTCCTCCGCCACGGCATCGAGCACGCTGCGCCCCGCCCGCGCGCGGCGGAGCTGGGCGCGCTGCTCGTCCGCCGTGCCGGTGACGAAAAGTTTGGCGAACAGTTTCGACGGCGACTGCTCCGGCGGAATCATCGCACCACTCGGCGTGTAGCTGGTGGCGAGGTGATTCGCCGAGAGCACGAGCGAGGCGAAGCGCGTCTCCGCGCCGAGGCGTTCCGCCATGAGCTGGTCGAGCGATTGCGTGTTGCGATACGCCGCCGTGCCGCTGTAAGGCGCGGCGGTGAGGAAGCTGGACTCCGAGTTGTGGCCGCCGCCGACTTCGGGATGCGAGAGGCCGGAGAGGACGGTGAAGCGCGCGCGCAAATCCGCCAGCGTCCGCAGATACAGCGGCGCCTCGTAGTCCAGGCCGGTCTGCGCGGGGATGAAATCCGGCGCGTGAAAGCCGAGGCCGTGAACGACGCTGACGAAGCGGCGCGGCGCGGATTTGTCGGCCGCGGCAAAAGCGGGCCGCATCGCCTCCAGCCACGGCAGTGTGAGCGTGACGCCGAGGCCGCGCAGGAAGGCGCGGCGGGGAAGTGCGCGGCGCGTGGTAAAATGGAAGGGCTTCATGGTGTCACTTGTTTTGGAAAAGCGCGGATTGCACGACCGCATGAATCAACGAACGGACGCCGTGACCCTGACCGGATACTTGCGCGGTGATGCGCGCCACCTCGCGGCGGTCGGCGAAGCTGATGCCCGCGCCCGTGGCGTAGGCGATGAGTTGTTCCGCGAGGGCGCGGGTGATTTGCTCCGGCTTCTCCAGCAGCGCGGCGCGAAACTCGCGGATGTCGCGGAACGCCGCGCCGCCCGCAGTGGTGCCGCTGGCGTCCACAGCCAGGCCGTCCACCCACTTCGTCTTGCGGCCTTCGCCGGTCACTTTGCGGTAGTGGGCGCGCGAGCCACCGATGGGGTCGAAGCTCTCCAGCGCAAAGCCCGGCGGGTCGATGTGGCGATGGCACGCGGCGCAGCTTTCCATGTGACGATGCGCGTCGAGTTGTTCGCGGATGGTTTTCGCGCCGCGAATGTCCGGCTCCACGGCGGGCACATCGGCGGGCGGCGGCGGGACGTGCTGGCCGAGGATGCGCTCCAGCAGCCACACGCCGCGCAGCACGGGCGAAGTGGTGGTGCCGTTCGCCGTGACTTTGAGCACACTGCCCTGCGTGACGAGGCCGCCACGCATCGAGGCGGCGGGCAGCGCGACGCGCTCGAAGGCCAGCCCGCCCGGGCCGGGGAGGCCGTAGTGTCTGGCCAGCCGCCCATTCAGCATCGTGAAATCCGAGCGCACGAGATGCGCCGTGCTCAAGTCGTGCGCGAGGAGTTCGCGGAAAAAGGCGCGCGTCTCGCCGAGCATCGAATGCTTCAGGATTTCATCGAACTCGGGATACAGCACGGCGTCAGGCGCGGTGAAATCAATCTTGTCGAGGTCGAGCCATTGCGCGGTGAAGCTCTCGATGAAATTCCGCGAGCGCGGGTCGTCGAGCAGACGGTCGGTCTGGGCGCGCAGCACTTCCGGCTCGCGCAAGCGGCTCGCGGCGGCGAGCCGGCTCAACTCCGCATCCGGCGGCAGGCTCCACAGGAAGTAGCTGAGCCGCGCAGCGAGCGCGTGGTCGTCGAGCGCGCCGATTTTTTCCTGGAGGAAAATGAAGCGCGGCGAGGTGAGGATGCCGAGATACGCGGTGCGCAGCGCCGCCGTGGCGCTCTCGCCCGAGCGCAAGGCCTCGCGGGCCAGCGCGAGCTGCGGCGCGAGGTCGGCGCCCACCACCGGACGCCGGAAGGCGCATTCCGCGAAGTCGCGCACGAGTGCTTCGAGCGAAGGCTCATCGCCCGGCGCGACGCCCGAAGCTCCGAACAACCGGCGGCGCACTTCCTCCGCCGGGAGTCCGTCCGCCAACCGCTCCACGCGCAGCCACTCGACCGCGACGCCGGGGATGCTCGCGTCTTCCGGCGTGCGTCCGCCGGGGAGCACCAGCCGGTCGCCCTCGCGCACGCGGCCCTTCCACGCGGAGGTGTTGTCCACCGGGCGCAGCCGCAGCATGTCGCCGCGATGCATCCAGGCTTCAAAGACGAACTGCCGCGGCTCCGGCGTGGCGTCGAGCCAGCCAATCCAGTGCAACTGCGGCGTGGCCGTATCGCAGCCGCCGCCATGCAGCGCGGCCCAGACATGGCCCTCACGCGGATGCAGCGCGCGGGCGCGGAGGGTGATGCGCTGCCAGCCCGTCTCACGGACCGTGGTCGCGGGCAGGCGTCCGTAAAATTTCCCACCACCCTGGTCCGCCACGAAATAATTCCAGATGGCCGCGTAACCTTCGCGCGCATCCGGCGGCCCGCCGTAAAACCACGGACTCGATTGCGCGAGCGCCGCCACGTCGAAGCTCCGCGAAGACGGCTCAGGCGGATGCAGCGCGAGGTCAAAGGCCGTCTCCAACGCCGCGTCCGCCGCCTCGAGATAACGCTCCAGCAGCACCGGCGAAAGCGGCTGCCCATCAGCGATGCGGTGGAACCCGCCCGTCTTCACATCCTCCGGCAGCAATTCAGCCAGCGGGATGCGGACGCCGAGCAACTCGTGCAGCGTGCGCTCGTATTCCTCCCGCGTCAGTCTGCGCGCCACGACCCGGCCCGTCGCGGACTGGCGCGCGGCGACGAAATCGTGGAGCTGGCCCTCGAGCGCATCGGTGAACGCCTTCACCACCTGCGCGTCGGGCCGCTGCTGGCGTTTCGGCGGCGGCATCTCGCCCGCCGCCACGCGGTCATGCACGCGCACCCAGGCCGCGAAGACTTTGGGATTGGCGAAGTCCGTCTGGAGCGTTGCAAGGTCGAGACCGCCCTTCTTCGTTTCCGCGTCGTGGCAGTCGTAGCAATGCTGCTCGAGGAACGGCTGGCTGTCCGCAGCCTTTGACAAGCTGGCGGTGAGCGCGAGCAGGGAAAGCAGGAGCAACCGCAGAGTTTGGACGGACGCAGAGGTGTGCTGGGGAGCGTTTTCCATTGGCTGTTGGGTTGGGTGCTCAGAGGTTTGGTGTTTACGTCCTGCTCAATGGCCTACTTCTTCTGCGGCAGCTTCGGTGGTGCGCCTGCCCCCGCGAGGTCACCAAAGGCGATGTTGTGCGCACCGTGCTTCTTTTCGTTCGGCACCGGCTCCCAGCGCAGACCATCCTTGCTGCGCTGAATCTGATACGGCGGCCACGACCAGCCGTAAATCCACGCACCCACGCGCCGGAGCACCCGTGGCACTTTCTCGGCGGAGGGCTGCCACGTCACCCCATCAGTGGAAAGCAAAGTGCCGTTCGCGGATGACGCCACGAATTGTTTGCCCGTCCACACCACCGAGGCGATGTCACCGCGCTCCGGGTGCGCTTCGTTGTTCTGCCAGGTCACACCATCCTTGCTGGCTGCGAGGAGGCCGTCCTGCCCGCCGACGACAAACATGCCGCCACCAAACGCGACGCGTCGCAAGGTGGCCTTTTTTTCCGTCTGCCCGGCCATTTGCGTGATGGTGATTTTTCCCGTTTTCGGGTCGAACGCCAGCGCGGGACCGAAATCGCCCGAGCCGACGATGATGCCGTTGCCAGCTGCGGTGCTGCGAATCCAATGCGTCTTTGTCGGCATCTGGGCCTCGCCCACTGGCGTGAAGTTCTCGCCATCGGTGGTCTTGAAAACATGGCCGCGCAAGGTGATTGCGTAGAGCGTGTCGCCCAGCACTTCGAGACCGAAGATGGGGCCGCCTTTGGGCAGGGCGCCTTCGCTCCACGTCGCGCCATCGCGCGTGGCCGTAAGCCGGGCCGTGGAATATCCGCCGCCGACAAACGCCGCGCCTTTGAAGAACGTGGCGACATTCAAATCGTTCTGGTCGTGCCCCGGAATGCCCCAGGAAGTGTGTTTCTCCCAAGCGAGTCCGTCGCTGGCAAACATCCGCTGCCCGCCCGCTCCGACGACGAGATACGTTTCCGCCGCTTTGCCGGGGAAAGCCGCGTGCAGGGTGATGGCGGCGAGCGCCCATAGGAGAAGTGGATTGGTCTTCATGGTGTTCAGGGGGATGTTGAGAATCATTGCGCGGTCCAGCCACCGTCCACGGCGAGCATCGCGCCGGTGACGTAACTGGCGGCATCGCTGGCGAGATAGAGCGCGGCACCTTGGATTTCGTCGAGGCGTCCCAGGCGTTTCATGGCGGTGGCACCGACGAGCGACTGCTGGAATTCCGCTGTGTGTGCGATGGCTTCGTTCATCTCGGTCAGAAACGGACCGGGGCAGATGGCGTTGACGGTGATACCGGCGGCAGCGGTTTCGAGTGCGAGCGAGCGCGTCAACTGCACGACAGCCCCCTTGCTCGCGGTGTAAGGCGTCCGCTGCGCGAGGCCCACGAGTCCGAGCGCGCTGGCGAGGTTGATGATGCGGCCCCATTTGCGCGCGTGCATTCCCGGTAGCACCGCGCGGCAGGCGAGCCAGGTGCCGGTGACGTTCACGTTCATCACCTGCGCGAACTGCTCCGGCGTGAGTTCCGCGATGGGGCCGCGAATGTTGATGCCCGCGCTGTTGATGAGGATGTCCACCTTGCCCAGCGCGCGCTCGGCGGCGGCGAGCATCGCATCCACCTGCTCAGGCGATGTCACATCGGAAGCGTGGCCGATGGCTGTGTGGCCAAAATCGCGCACGAGGGTCGCAGCGGCAGCTTGTGCTTCATCAGCGTGGCGGCTCACGAGCATCACGTCCGCACCCGCTGAGGCGAGGCCCGCTGCCATCGCAAGGCCGAGCCCTTTCGAGCCGCCGGTGATGAGTGCGGTGCGTCCGGTGAGGTCGAAGAGTTTGATGCCTGGCAGTGGCGTTGTCGTGGCGGTCTTCATGGAATCAGCGGCAAAAAATGTCTCCGGGCTTCAGCCAGCGCGGGCCATAGACGGGCGCGGGCTGGCCGAGTTCGAGGGCACCGAGGTCGGGCGCGTTGCCGGTGAAGTCGTCGTTGATGGTCGGGAGGAGGGTGCCGGCATCCACGGCTTTGCGGCCGGGCCGCAACGCGAAGTTCAGGTCGGTGGCGTGTGAGATTTTCATCGGGTCGGGGTCGGGAGCGGCGAGATTGGTGAAAGCATCGTAGTCGAGTTCGATGCCGTGCGACTCGTGGCCCGTTGCGTGTGACCATTCGGCGAGCGTGCGGAACTCGCGGCCATGTTCCTTCATGGTCAGCGCGTCGTGGCGGAGCTGGCTGTCCGGCGGTGCGGCCCAGCGGTAGTTGGCTGCGATGCCGCGATTGGGGCGATAGCCGTTGTGGTCGTAGGTCGAGTAGGCGGTGACGTTCATCATCGAGACGAGCGGTCTGCCGGGGCGGTCGGAGCCGATGAACAGGTTGTTGCGGAAATGCGCGTTGCTGAACGGGTCGGGCATGAGCAGGTCGCCGATGGCGGTGTTGTGATAGACGAGCAGACCGGCCGCGCGGGCGTTGAACTTGAAGGGCGAGTTCAGTCCGATGTTGTAGAGCACATTGCGGAAGTAATAGGCCGGTCCACCGAAGATGGGCTGGCCGCTGAGTCCGGCGTGCGCGGCATTCACGCCGCGATTGCGAAAGACGCGGATGTTATGCACGCCGCCGTCGGCCTCGATGAAATCATCCGCGCTGAGGTGGATGTCGTTGTTGTAGATGTCGATGGCGACGGCCCAATCAGCCGGGTCGGCATCCGGCGAGCCGTGCGTGTCAATGCCGATGCCGTCATGGAAAAAGGCGATGGCATTGTGCGCGATGAC